>CAUOXL010000036.1:0-4691 GCA_963508575.1 uncultured Rhodoferax sp. | reverse complement strand
GATCTTCGGGATCATCGGCTATCTGTTCATCAAGCTGGGGACTGAGCCCGCACCTTTGCTGCTGGGCTTTATTCTGGGGCCGATGATGGAGGAGTATTTGCGCCGCGCACTCTTGCTCGCGCGTGGCGACTGGAGTGTGTTTGTGACACGGCCTTTGTCTGCGTCCCTGTTGGTGGCGGCGCTGGCTCTGCTGGTCGTGGTGATGCTGCCTTCCATCAAGGCCAAGCGGGAAGAGGCGTTTGTGGACGATTGACAGCCCCTGCAAACCCACTCCCTCCAAAGGCACCTTCGGGTGCCTTTTTTGTTGCCATGCAAAGGCTCTAAGATGGATGTAGCCTGTCCAAGAACCGACGACCTCCGGGATTGCCATGACACGTTTACCCCCGCAGCACCGCCTGCGCCTTTCGCTGCACAACGAAGTCCATGCCCGCCCGCCCGAACCCATGGGCATGCCCATGGCGCTTTCGCATGTGGTCATGGCCTGCAACGCCGAGCAGCGCGATGCCAGCCGTGCGCACATGGCCGCTCTCGCCCGCGACCACCACCTGCCTGCGCCGGAAGAGGGGTCCATCCACATGCGCATGGATTTCGGGCCCTTCAAAGTGCGTTGGGAACTGCACACCGAGTTTGTGACCTGGACCTTCATGCGCAATATTGCCGATCAGCGGGGCACTGAGCGCGACCCCGAGGTGGCTCTAGAAGCTGTGCCCCAACAATGGTTCGCCGCGCTGCCCGGTGAATGCCTGACCTGTCTGCACCTGTGGGTGCTGCCCAGAGTCGACGGCAGCGTGATGCCATGGCTGCGCCATGTGCTGCACGAAGACACCTTGGTAGCCTCCACCGTCGCCGATGGTTTGGGTGAGGTGTACACTGACTTTTCGGTGCACGCCGATGGCTTTTCCCGCATGGTGATGCTGGCCGGTGGCATGACGCCCCGCCGCCTGGGGCGTCTGGTGCAAGGGCTGCTGGAGATCGAGACTTACCGCATGGCCGCCTTGTTGGGCCTGCCGGCAGCGCGTGAAGCCTCGCATGTGCTGGCCAGCGCCGAGCGCGAACTCGCCGAATTGGCCCAAGCCATCCGCTCCGCCACCCGCAATGACGAACCCCTGTTGCTGGACCGCCTGACCCGCCTGGCCGGGCAGGTGGAGAGCCAGCACGCAGCAACCCACTCGCGCTTTTCGGCCAGTGCGGCGTACTTCGAATTGGTGGATAAGCGCATAGAAGACATCGCCGAATCCCGCCTGGCGGGCATGCAAACCATCCGCGAGTTTATGGACCGGCGACTCACCCCGGCGCGCAGCACTTGTGCCTGGTCCAGCCGGCGACAGGATGCGTTGTCGCAGCGCGTATCCCGCATCAGCAATCTGCTGCGCACGCGCGTGGAAATCGACCAACAGCAAAGCAGCCAGGCGCTGCTCGCCACCATGAATACCCGCCAGGGGCTGCAGTTGAAGCTGCAGTCCACCGTGGAGGGGCTGTCGGTGGCGGCCATCACCTATTACATCGTCGGGCTGGTGAGCTACATGGCCAAGGCAGCCTCTCACCACGGCTGGCCCCTGAGCCCTGAGCTCACCGCTGCTGCTGCTATTCCGGTGGTGGCGGGCAGTGTGTGGTGGTCCTTGCGGCGCTTGCACCACCGCTTGTTCACATCGGTGTCATAAGCCCATGGGAGATTCCTATGGGGTGTGGGGTAGGGCTATAGGTTTTGTCAATCTAGTTCATTAGATCAATCTACCCTAAGCATCGCAAACAGGCCCTAAGATTCAACCCGTTCACTTATCGAACAAACTATTTCAAGAGGAAATCACCATGTCTTTGATCAACACCACCATCGCTCCTTTCAAGAACGAAGCGTTCCACAACGGCAAGTTCGTCACCGTGTCCAACGAGTCCATCAAGGGCAAGTGGAACGTGTTCATTTTCATGCCTGCTGCGTTCACCTTCAACTGCCCCACCGAAGTGGAAGACGCAGCCGACAACTACGCTGAGTTCCAAAAGGCCGGTGCCGAAGTTTTCATCGTGACTACCGACACCCACTTCGCCCACAAGGTGTGGCACGAAACTTCCCCCGCAGTGGGCAAGGCCAAGTTCCCCCTGATCGGCGACCCCACCCACGTGTTGACACGCGCTTTTGGCGTGCACATTGATGAAGAAGGCCTGGCACTGCGCGGCACCTTCATCATCAACCCCGAAGGTCAGATCAAGACTGCCGAAGTGCACTCCAACGAAATCGCCCGTGACGTGAAGGAAACCCTGCGCAAGCTCAAGGCTGCCCAGTACACCGCCGCCAACCCCGGCCAAGTGTGCCCCGCCAAGTGGAACGAAGGCGCCAAGACCATCACTCCTTCCCTGGACCTGGTCGGCAAGATCTAAGCCCACGGCTCTCAAGGTGGAGCGCCCGGTGCGCTCCCCCGGCCGGACGGCGTCCTGCTGCATGTGCAGCAAGCCGTCCGGCCTTTTTTTACCCAAAATATGGCTTTAGCCCACACGGAATGTGCGCTAATAGCTACTAAATTAATAGCAAAAACAAGGAATCACCATGCTCGACGACACCCTCAAATCCCAACTCGGCGCCTATTTGGAGCGCGTGACGCTGCCGATCGAGATCGTGGCGTCCCTCGGTGAGGACGACAACTCGGTGGAAATGCGCGACCTGCTGCAAACCATCCAGAGCCTGCGTGCCGACAAAATTACCGTGGCCTATGACGGCAACGACGCCCGCAAACCCTCTTTCAGCCTGAAGCGCGCTGGCACTGACACCAGCCTGCGCTTTGCCGGCCTGCCCCTGGGCCACGAATTCACCTCGCTGGTGCTGGCCCTGCTGTGGACCGGTGGCCACCCGCCCAAAGTCGAGCAAGATGTGATCGACCAGATCAAGGCCTTGTCCCCTGCAGATGGCGGTGAGTTCAACTTCGAGGTCTACATGAGCCTCACCTGCCACAACTGCCCGGACGTGGTGCAGGCCCTGAGCCTCATGGCCATCCTGAACCCCAAGGTCAAAACCACCGTCATCGAAGGCGGCGCCTTCCAAGACGAAATCAACGCCCGCGAAATCATGGCCGTGCCCAGTGTTTACCTGAATGGCGCGATCTTCGGCAACGGCCGCATGCTGGTCGAAGAAATTGTGGCCAAGCTCGACACCGGCGCCGCCGACAAAGACGCTGCCAAGTTGAGTGCCAAAGACGCGTTTGACGTGCTCATCGTCGGCGGTGGCCCCGCAGGTGCGGCAGCGGCCGTGTACGCCGCCCGCAAAGGCATCCGCGTGGGTGTGGCGGCCGAGCGCTTTGGCGGCCAGACCAACGACACCATGGCCATTGAGAACTACCCCTCGGTGCAAGAAACCGACGGCCCCAAGTTCGCCGCTGCGCTGGAAGCCCAGACCCGCTCGTATGGCGTGGACATCATGAACCTGCAGCGCGCCGACAAAATCGTGCCCGCCGCAGAAGCCGGTGGCCTGACCGAAGTGGTGCTGGCCAACGGCGGCACACTCAAGGCCAAGACCGTGATCGTGTCCACCGGCGCCCGCTGGCGCAATGTGAACGTGCCCGGCGAAGCCGAGTACAAAAACAAAGGCGTGGCCTACTGCCCGCACTGCGACGGCCCCTTGTTCAAGGGCAAGCGCACCGCCGTCATTGGCGGTGGCAACTCCGGCATCGAAGCGGCGATTGACCTGGCCGGCATCGTGGCCCACGTCACCGTCATCGAGTTTGCCGACCAACTGAAGGCCGACGCCGTGCTGGTCAAAAAGCTGCACAGCCTGCCCAACGTGACCGTGCACACCAACGCACAAACCACCGAGATCACCGGCGCGGACGGCAAGGTCAACGGCCTGAAGTACAAAGACCGCGCCACCGGCGTGGAGCACCACGTGGCGCTGGAAGGCGTGTTCGTGCAAATCGGCCTGGTGCCTAACACCGAGTTCCTGAAGGGTGTGGTGGACCTGAGCAAGTTCGGCGAAATCGTGGTGGACGCCAAAGGCCACACCAACGTGCCCGGTGTGTTTGCCGCAGGCGACTGCACCACCGTGCCTTACAAGCAAATCGTGATCGCCGCCAGCGAAGGCTCCAAGGCCGCGCTGAGCGCGTTTGACCACTTGATCAGGCACTGAGCGGATCACCTAACCCGTTCGCGCTGAGCCTGTCGAAGCGTTGGATTTATGAGAGGCGGGAACGGGGTTGGGGGCGATGATTTGCTATCACAGCGCGAGAGGCGCAGGTGTGATGCTGTGCGTAAAACTGAACCGACCACACCCGCACAGCCCGCAAACGCTTGCACGACACCCTATTGCCAGGTGCAGCGCCCAGTCGGCCTGATCTTGACGGGCGGGCATTGGTAAAAGCCTGGTCATAATTCGATGCAAGCAATGGGGTGAAGCTTACAAACCCCTATAGTGACTGCCTGTGCAGGCAGTTCAGTCCAACATGGTTTATCAGCCGCGGGAGGTGTACATGGTTTCTACGAGCATTGCAGCGCGGCTGATAAACGCTGATCGTTATGCCCAAAGAAAGTGAATTATGAAAATTTCTGGAAATTTTGAAGTTAAGTTGAGTTGAAGCCACCTCGACTTCCTGAACCAGTCAGAAGTAGAGGTTGGGGAATTGTTTCACACGGTACTCAACCGGAGGGATTGAGCCCAATGCTTCATGTGGACGATGGTGGTTATAGCGGTGCAGCCAGTCTGCAGTCATGTC
>CAUOXL010000035.1:0-10406 GCA_963508575.1 uncultured Rhodoferax sp. | reverse complement strand
GATACCGACGTTGTCGCCAGCTTGGCCTTGGTCCAGCAGCTTGCGGAACATTTCCACGCCTGTGCAGGTGGTCTTCTGGGTGTCTTTGATACCGACGATTTCGATTTCTTCGCCGACTTTGACGATACCGCGCTCCACGCGCCCTGTCACCACGGTACCGCGACCGGAGATGGAGAACACGTCTTCCACGGGCATCAGGAATGCGCCGTCCACTGCACGCTCAGGGGTGGGGATGTAGGTGTCCAGTGCGTCAGCCAGCTTCATGATGGCTTCTTCGCCCAGAGCACCCTTGTCGCCTTCCATAGCCAACTTGGCGGAACCACGCACGATGGGAGTATCGTCACCAGGGAATTCGTACTTGGACAGGAGTTCGCGAACTTCCATTTCCACCAGTTCGAGCAGCTCTTCGTCATCGACCATGTCGCACTTGTTCAGGAACACGATGATGTAAGGAACACCCACTTGGCGAGCCAACAGAATGTGCTCACGGGTCTGGGGCATCGGGCCGTCAGCTGCGGAGCAAACCAGAATAGCGCCGTCCATTTGGGCGGCACCAGTGATCATGTTCTTCACATAGTCAGCGTGGCCGGGGCAGTCCACGTGTGCGTAGTGGCGGTTAGCAGTTTCGTATTCGACGTGTGCGGTGTTGATGGTAATACCGCGTGCTTTTTCTTCAGGAGCAGCGTCGATCTGGTCGTAGGCCTTGGCAGATCCACCGAACTTGGCAGCCAACACGGTGGTGATAGCAGCTGTCAGGGTTGTCTTGCCGTGGTCCACGTGACCAATCGTGCCCACGTTCACGTGGGGCTTGGTACGGGTGAATTTTTCTTTTGCCATGCTTAGCTCCGAAAAGTAATAGGTTCAAACAAATAACTATCTATCGCCGTACTACCGCCATCACAAGCATGCCAGCGGCAACGCCAAATTGGTGCCCTTTGCGGGAATCGGACCCGCGACCTCTCCCTTACCAAGGGAGTGCTCTACCACTGAGCCAAAAGGGCAAAGGATTGCTTTCGCAAACCTTGAAATTCATTACCAAACACAACAACATCAAGACTATGGAGCGGGGTAGGAGAATCGAACTCCTCGCTTTAGCTTGGAAGGCTAAGGTATTACCACTATACGAACCCCGCACAGGGCCGCCAATCTAACAGTCTTTTATGTCACTGGTGGAGAGGGCTGGATTCGAACCAGCGTACTCGTAAGAGGGCAGATTTACAGTCTGCTGCCATTAACCACTCGGCCACCTCTCCTAGGTGAGCCTCGGATTATGCCAGCTTTATGCGCTCCTTGTCACCTGGTGCTAAAGTTTTTTGCAATTACAGGCAAATCTGTTGGGGTGACACGGCCGATTTCACGCGCGCTCACACGCCTGCAGCCAGCGGGTCGCCCGACTGAAATGGCCACACCCTATAAATGGGAGCGGCGGACGGGATGCAGAGAGCGGCGACGGATGATTCGCACACAAAACCAGGTGTTTTTCCGAGTTAATCAAGGCCTGTTTGCCCTGTGCGTGGGCGCCCCACAGCATAAAGACCACACCCCGCGCCAGGCCATCGACTTCACGGATCACCATATCCGTCAGCACTTCCCAACCCCATTTGGAATGACTGGCGGGCTGCGCCTCCTCCACCGTCATGCAGGTGTTCAGAAGCAATACGCCCCGTTGGGCCCAAGACTGCAGACTCCCCGCCGTCACGGGGAATAGGTTTTTGACATCATCGCCCTCCCGCATCAGCTCTTTGAAGATATTGCGAAGAGAAGGAGGTATGGCGATGCCCCCAGCAACAGAAAAGGCCAAGCCTTCTGCTTGGCCGCGACCGTGGTAGGGGTCTTGTCCCAAAATCACGACCCTGACGTCGGCCAATGCTGTGAGTGACAGCGCCCGCAAAGGCTGCGGCGGAAAGATCACCGCACCGGCGTCCAGCCGCCCCTGTAGTCGGGCACACAAGCCTTGGCCCTGCGCGCTGCGGAAAAATGCGCGCTTGACGGCCTCCCAGCTGGGGTCAACCGGCCACAGATTCGGGTCGGCGATCCGCAACTGTTCAGCCCGCTGTCCGTTATGCGTAGGCTCTGACTCCCCCGTCAGCAAGGACAGCTGCATACCTCAGCCGAACAAGGCAGCGAGCGCTTCGCCCGGCTCAGGCGCGCGCATGAAGGCCTCGCCCACCAAAAAGGCATTCACCCCGGCCGCCCCCATGCGCAAGACGTCCTCGCGAGTGTGGATGCCGCTTTCGGTCACCAGCAGCTTGTCGGTCGGCACCATGGAGCGCAGCGTCAGCGTGGTGTCCAGCGTGACATCAAATGTCTTGAGATTGCGGTTGTTGATACCCAGCAATGGCGTCTTGAGCTTCAAAGCGCGTTCCAGCTCCGCTTGGTCATGCACCTCCACCAACACCGCCATGTCCAGCCCCAGCGCAATCGCTTCAAGGTCTTTCATCTGGGCGTCATCCAGGCATGCTGCGATGAGCAGAATGGCATCGGCCCCCATGGAGCGGGACTCGTAAATCTGGTACGGATCCACCATAAAGTCCTTGCGCAGCACCGGCAATTGGCAGCTGGCGCGGGCTTGCTTGAGGTAATCCACCTCGCCCTGGAAAAACTGCACATCCGTCAACACCGAGAGGCAAGCTGCACCATGCTCGGCATAGCTCTGCGCAATGTCTGCGGGGATAAAGTCGGCACGGATCACGCCTTTGGACGGACTGGCCTTCTTGACCTCGGCGATCACCGCCGGCTTGCCGGCGGCTATCTTGGCGCGCAGGGCGCCCACAAAGTCACGCGTCAACACGCGGGACTCGGCGTCCGCCCGCACAAATTCCAGCGATTTGCGGTTCTTGGCAGCTGCCACTTCCTGGTGCTTGACGGCTACGATTTTGTCGAGAATGTCGCTCATGGGGTGTCCTGATAGTTAGTTCGCCAAGCGGCCAGAGAGGGCCACCAGCGCGTCGAGCTTGGCCTTGGCCGCTCCTGATTCAATAGCTGTTCGCGCAAGCGCTATGCCGCTTTCCATGCTATCTGCCACATTGGCGGCATAGAGGGCGACACCGGCGTTCAGAACAACGATGTCTTTGGCCGGGCCGGGCTGATTATTGAGCACGCCCAACAACATGGCTTTGGAGTCTTCCGCCGTTTCCACCTTGAGGGCACGGTTGCTGGCCATGACCATGCCGAAGTCTTCGGGGTGAATTTCGTATTCCCGGATTTCGCCGTTCTTGAGTTCTCCGACCAGTGTGCCGGCGCCCAGGCTCACCTCGTCCATGCCGTCACGGCCGTAGACCACGATGGCGTGTTCCGCCCCCAGGCGCTGCAAAGCGCGCACCTGAATACCCACCAAATCGGCGTGGAACACGCCCATGAGGATGTTGGGGGCGCCGGCCGGGTTGGTCAGCGGGCCCAGGATGTTGAAGATGGTGCGCACGCCCATTTCCTTGCGCACCGGGGCCACGTTTTTCATGGCAGGGTGATGGTTGGGTGCAAACATGAAGCCGATGCCCTGCTCGGCAATGCACCGGGCGATCTGCGCGGGTTGGAGGTTGATGTTCAGGCCCAGCGCCTCGAGCACATCGGCGCTGCCGCTCTTGCTGCTCACGCTGCGCCCGCCATGCTTGCTCACTTTGGCGCCCGCCGCCGCCGCCACGAACATGCTGCAGGTGGAGATGTTGAAGGTGTGACTGCCGTCGCCGCCGGTGCCTACGATATCCACCAAGTTGGTTTTGTCCGCGACCTCCACCTTGGTAGAAAACTCGCGCATCACCTGCGCGGCGGCTGTGATTTCGCCAATGGTTTCTTTTTTGACCCGCAAGCCGGTGATGATGGCTGCCATCATGACGGGCGACATTTCGCCCGACATGATCTGACGCATCAGGTGCAGCATCTCGTCGTGAAAGATTTCACGGTGTTCGATGGTGCGTTGCAGCGCCTCCTGGGGAGTGATTTGGATGGTGTGGGGCATGGCCTCTCCTTAAAGCTCGGGCGCAGCGGTGCGCGCCAATTTGATTCCGAATCCTACAAACAAGGCGCCGGCCACGCGGTCCAGCCAGTGCATGCCTTGTTGAACCAGCGCAGTTCGCTGCGCCGCCCAGCTTGCCAACACGGCGTAGCCGATGTTGATGGGAATGGCGTTGATGTTGAACAGCACACCCAGCGCCAGAAAGGCCAAAGTCGGGTGGCTGGCGCCTGGAGTGATGAACTGCGGCACAAAGGCCAGAAAAAACAAGGCCACCTTGGGATTGAGCACATTGGTCAGGAAGCCGCGCAAAAATATGCCTTCCAGGCCTCTAACGCTCATGGAGTCTGCGTGAGCAGCTTCCAAATCAATAGCAGGCTGCGCTTTGGACATGAGCATGCGGATGCCCATAACCACCAAATAGGCCGCCCCCACCCACTTGAGCACGGTAAAGGCCATCGCGGAGGTGGCCAGCAAGGCACTCACGCCCAAAGCCGCCGCCACAATGTGCACAAAACAACCTGCGGTGATGCCAAACGCTGCCACAACGCCCGCACGCACCCCGCTGCGCAAAGCGTTACTCACGATGTACAGCACATCCGGCCCGGGAGTCAGGTTGAGCAGCCACCCAGACAGCACAAAGAGCCCCAAATGTTCAATGCCCAGTTCTGCCCACATCGCACACCGCTCCTTAGTACACCGCGGCGCCGTGGCTGACCGCAGCACCAGCCACCGGAGTGACTTGGACAAAAAACTCGCGGATGCTGGCAATTGCACGGTCAATGCCTGCAGCATCTACATCCAGATGCGTCACAAACCGCAGGCCGATCAGGCCGGTAGCCAGCACGCCGCGTGCTTTGAGGAAAGCCAGCAAATCCGGCCCACGCCCCTCCGCCACATCCACAAACACGATGTTGGTCTGGGCAGAGCGCACGTACAAGCCGGCAATACCCTGCAAGCCGGTGGCCAGGCGTTGCGCCAATGCATGGTCATCGGCCAAGCGGTCCAGGTGGTGATCCAGCGCATAGCTGGCAGCCGCCGCCAGCAAACCGGCCTGGCGCATGCCGCCCCCGGCCATTTTGCGAATGCGGTGGGCGCGGGCAATCAGCGCACGGCTGCCGCACAGGGCCGAGCCCACCGGCGCGCCCAGCCCTTTGCTGAAGCACACCGACACGCTGTCAAACAACGCTGTGATGCGCCGCGCAGATTCAAACGAACTTTCCCCATCGCGGCGACTTGCCACAGCCGCGTTGAACAAGCGTGCGCCGTCCAGGTGCACCGCCAGCCCCCGCTCCCGCGCCAATCCGGTCGCTTGCTCCAGATAGCTTTGCGGCATGGGGTGGCCGTTCCAGGTGTTCTCCAGGCACAGCAAGCGGGTGCGGGCGAAGTGGCAGTCGTCGGGTTTGATAGCGGCCGCGATGTCAGTCAGCGCCATCTGGCCGCCGGCGTCCTGCGCCAGGGGCTGCGGCTGGATGCTGCCCAGCACGGCCGCGCCACCACCTTCATAGCGGTAGGTGTGCGCCAGCTGGCCGACGATGTACTCATCCCCCCGTCCGCAATGCGCCATCAGCGCGCACAAATTGCTTTGGGTGCCGGTGGGCATGAACAAGGCCGCCTCGAAACCCAAGAGGGCCGCGATTTTGTCCTGTAGCGCGTTGACGCTGGGGTCGTCGCCGAACACATCGTCGCCCAGCGGAGCGGCAAACATGGCCTCCCGCATGGCGGCGCTGGGGCGGGTGACAGTGTCACTGCGCAAATCAACAATAGTGGTCATTTTGGCCTCTGCCGCCCGTTGGATATGCGCGAGCAGCTATCAAAACAATAGCTGCCCGCCTACTGGTTTATTGCAGAAAGTTCTTCAGCATGGCGTGGCCGTGCTCGGTGAGTATGCTTTCCGGGTGGAACTGCACGCCCTCCATGCGCACGGCATGCGGCAAGTTTTTGTGGCGCACGCCCATGATTTCACCATCATCCGTCCACGCAGTCACCGCCAGCTCTTGCGGGCAGCTTGCGCGCTCAATGGCCAGGGAGTGGTAGCGGTTGACGGTAAATTTCTCGGGCAAGCCGGCAAACACCCCATCTTGCGTGGTGGTGATGACACTGGTCTTGCCGTGCATCAGCTCCTGCGCGCGGATGATCTTGCCCCCCAAGGCCGCGCCGATGCTCTGGTGGCCCAGGCAGACGCCCAGAATCGGCAACTTGCCCATGAAGTGGCGAATGGCAGGCACGGAGATGCCGGCTTCATTGGGCGAGCACGGGCCGGGGGAAATGACCAGCCGGTCGGCGCCGCGGGCGGCAATGCCTTCCAGCGTGATTTCGTCGTTGCGGAATACCTCGACCTCTGCGCCCAACTCGCCGAAGTACTGGACGATGTTGAAGGTGAACGAATCGTAGTTGTCGATCATTACGAGTTTCATGCTGCTACTCCTTCCCGCAAGCGGGCGAATTCCAGGTGTTCAAATGCAATCATTGCGTCCATCAGGGCGCGGTAAGCCGCGTGATGCGCGTCGATGTGGCTGCGCACTTCGGCCATGGTCTCGCAATGTTGGACTTTGTGGGCGGTGATCATTGCAGCCCCTCTTCCACCAGCTCGGCGGCACGCAGCAGCGCACGGGCCTTGACTTCGGTTTCTTTCCACTCCAGTTCGGGCACGCTGTCGGCCACCACGCCGGCGGCGGCTTGCACATAGAGGGTTTCGTTTTTGATGATGCCGGTGCGGATGGCAATGGCCACATCCATATCGCCTGCGTAGCTCAGGTAGCCGCAAGCACCGCCGTAGATGCCGCGCTTGATGGGTTCGAGCTGGTCAATCAGCTCCATGGCGTGCACCTTGGGCGCGCCGGTCAACGTGCCGGCCGGGAAGGTGGCCTTGAGCACGTCCATGCTGGTCATGCCGGCGTTCAAAGTGCCTTCCACATTGCTCACGATGTGCATCACATGGCTGTAGCGCTCGACGATGAATGCGTCCGTCACCTTGACCGAGCCGATTTCGGCAATCCGGCCGATGTCGTTGCGGGCCAGGTCGATCAACATCACGTGCTCTGCACGCTCCTTGGGGTCGTTGATCAGCTCGACTTCGGCGGCTTTGTCCAGCTCGGGCGTGGCGCCGCGCGGGCGGGTGCCGGCCAGGGGGCGGATGGTGACTTTGGTGCCGGGCTTGTCGCCTGCAGTGACTTGCTCCTGGCGCACCAGGATTTCGGGGGACGCGCCCACTACCTGGAAGTCCCCGAAGTTATAGAAGTACATGTAGGGGCTGGGGTTCAGCGTGCGCAGGGCGCGGTACAGACTCAAGGGAGAAGCTGTGTAACGCTTTTTGATGCGCTGGCCCACCTGCACCTGCATGAAGTCGCCACCGGCAATCAGCTCTTTGGCGCGCTCCACGGCGGCGATGTAATCGGCCTTTGCGAAGTCGCGCTGGACTTCAAAGCTTTGCGAGGGCTTGATATCCGGCGCGCTTACGGCTTGGGCCAGCTTGGCACGCAGCTCGGCCAAACGCGCCTGTCCGGCGGCATAGGCACCGGGCAAGTCCGGGTTCACGTACACCATCAGGTGCAGCTTGCCGGAGAGGTTGTCGATGACTGCCAGCTCTTCACATTGCAATAGCAGGATGTCGGGCGTACCCAGCTCATCCGGCGGGCAGCTGTCCTGCAGCTTTTTCTCGATGTAGCGCACGGCGTCATAGCCAAAGTAACCCGCCAGGCCACCGCAGAAGCGCGGCATGCCGGGCTGCAGGGCCACCTTGAAGCGCTGCTGGTACTGGGCGATAAAGTCCAAGGGGTTGAGCGCGGAGGTTTCCACCACAACGCCATCGGTCACGACTTCGGTGCAGGCCTCTGCACCGAATCCGCTGGCGCGCACCAGGGTGCGAGCAGGCAGGCCGATAAAGCTGTACCGTCCGAAACGCTCGCCGCCCACCACCGATTCCAACAGAAAGCTATTGGCAGCGGGTTCGGCTTCGCCGGCGTTGCGGGCCAGCTTGAGGTACACAGAAAGTGGAGTTTCCAGATCCGCAAAGGCCTGGGTGCTCAGCGGGATACGGTTGTAGCCTTGCGCTTGCAGGGCCAGAAATTCAGATTCAGTCATCGGGGGGCAGCGCCTCTCAAACAATCTATTCACGGGGGCTTGCAGGCAAGGCCTCAAGCCAGAGAAAGGTGCGCGCAATAGATCGGAGGGGAATCCGTGCCACTTGACCGCGCAAAGCTCACAAACCGTGCGCGTTGGCCGCTAGCTGCGGCCGGCAGGTATCAGAGCCCAGGCACAACAGACAAGCTACGCCAGGGCCAGGCTCCCCGGTCGCTCAAACCTGTTCTGCTGATGTGGTGGATAAACATGGGCACAGTGTAGCAAACACACCGCCCCACGCCGGCGTATTCCCCGCTGCACCCGAAAAAACCCTGATGTGATAATTCCAGTGGCGCTCGCACAATGCCCCTCACAAAAAAGAACGATCGTTTTATTCAAGGCAACTCATGACTTTCACACACGCCCTTGTGGCCGGTTTGCTGACTTTCTGCACAAGCCTCGGCGCCCTGGCCGCCACGGACATCCACGGGGTCAAAGTCGAGGACGCCGTCACCGTCGCAGGTACCAAACTGCAACTCAACGGAGCCGGCGTCCGCTACAAAGCCATCTTCAGGGTCTATGTGGGCGAGCTGCACACGACCCGCAAAGTCAGCTCCCTGGAGGAGTTGATCGCTGCACCAGGGCCCAAACGCCTGAGCATGACCTTTTTGCGCGACATTGAAGCTGGGCCATTCGGCAAGTTGCTCACCCGGGGCGTGGAAGACAACGTACCCAAAAACGAGATGTCCAAACTGGTTCCCGGCCTGATCCGCATGGGAGACATTTTTACCGTCAACAAGGCGCTGGCCCCCGGCGATGTCATCCATCTGGACTGGATTCCCGGAACCGGCATGGTCATTACCGCCAAGGGCAAGGTGCAGGGCGAACCCTTCAAGGAGCCGGAGTTTTACAAAGCCATCATGTCCATCTGGTTTGGTCCTGCACCTGCAGACTTCAAACTCAAGGACGCCATGTTGGGACAAAAGTAACCGCCATACGCGCCCTGTGAAGAGGCCGGCAGGAAACCCATGCCGGCTTTTTCATTTCCGCCACTCCCGCGCATTCTGGCAAGACAGACAGCCTACTTTCCTGTAAATTTAGCCGCAGCAACAGCAAATTATTCAGTAGTATCGAATTAATCAGTAATATCGAATTATTCGATAGCGGCGAATTATTCAATCTCCGAAGGAGTCCCCATGCGGCTAAGCCTCAAGATCCCACTTACTTTTGCTCTTGGCTTGATCCTGCTATTTGCAGGCGGTGTGTTCGGCATCAGCACGCTGAATCACGCACTGAACACTTACCGTACGGAGGTACAGGACCACGCAGCCCACAACAGCCATGCCGCAGACATTGCCGGCCAGTTTGCTATCGCGATCCAGGAGTGGAAGAACGTCCTGCTGAGGGGCAAGAACCCCAAAGATCTGGATACCTATTGGACCGCCCACCGCAAAGCAATGGGCAACGTCATCCAGGGTGTGGACCAACTCTCCCGCGAATTGCACGACGAGTCCACCCGGAACCTGGCGACCCGACTGAGTGCGTCCATGCAGGCGGCCGCACAAGGTTACGAAGGCGCATTTGCTAGCTACAAAGCCGCCGACATGGACGCCACCGTTGGTGACCAGGCCGCGCGCGGCAAAGACAGGGAAGCCATAGCACTCCTGCAGGAGCTGCGCAAACTGCTGTCCCAGGAAGCAGCCGATGCGGCAAAAACCGCCAATGCCATGGCAGACCGCGCCAATATCATGGCCTATGGCGCCATGATCCTGGTGACCCTGATAGGCATCGCCGCCAGCCTCTGGCTCAGCAGGGGCATCACCCGACCACTGAGCAAAGCCGTGCTTGCCGCCGAAAGGGTAGCTCTCGGCGATCTGACGCCCATCCCGGACAGCGCAGGCAAGGATGAAATCGCCACACTCCAGCGCGCCTTGCACACCATGCAGCAAAGCCTCTCCCGCCTGGTCATCCAAGTCCGGGGAGGCGCTGAAAGCGTCTCTCATGCCAGCGCCGAAATCGCGCAAGGCAACCATGACCTTTCTGCCCGCACCGAACAACAAGCCAGTGCCCTGGAGGAAACCTCAGCCTCCATGGAAGAGCTCGGCTCCGCCGTCAAACAAAACGCCGACTCCGCCCGCCAGGCCAACCAATTGGCCATGAGTGCCTCTACCGTCGCAGTGCAAGGCGGAGAAGTGGTGGGCCAAGTGGTGGAGACCATGAAAGGCATCAACGAATCGAGCCGCAAGATCAGCGCCATCATCAGCGTGATTGACGGCATCGCCTTCCAGACCAACATCCTGGCCTTGAACGCGGCGGTAGAAGCCGCCCGCGCCGGCGAACAAGGCCGGGGCTTTGCGGTGGTGGCCTCCGAAGTCCGTTCACTGGCAGGACGCTC
>CAUOXL010000034.1:0-15672 GCA_963508575.1 uncultured Rhodoferax sp. | reverse complement strand
GGGGGCGTAGCGGCGCTGTACCCGCGCTTACCCACATCTGCCTCTGTCCCGCAAGGGGGTCTTCCAATTGCACGCAAGCAGTCATGCTGACATGATTCATCGCCTTGAGCCCTTGCGCCATAGGGACATTCCCCGTGTGCAACACACCTTAGTTGCTTCACAAAGCGTTCACCCAAGGCCTACCGCTCGAAAAAGCTCTCCTTGCTAAAAAGCCCCGTAGTCCAGGAACTACGGGGCTTCAGCATGAGTTCGCACGACGCAGCACAGGGCCGCCATCCCGCGATAGCGCACTAACTACTTAGTGTGCAGCACTGCCTTGTGAAGTGGTGCCATCAAAACTGGGGAAGCGCACATGCTCCACCAACTCCTGCACTTCTTTCTCGGGTGCCTTTGTCAGCAGCGACACCACAATGATCACCGCAAAGCCCAGCGGTACCCCAAAGATGCCAGCGGAGATGGGGGCAATGTCCCACCAGGTGTTGGCCTTGAGAATCTCGGGTGTAGACGGGTGGTCATGGAACAGGCCGTACATCCAAGGATGGGTTTGAACCATGTAGTAAAACGAGATACCCAGTCCTGCCAGCATACCCAGCGATGCTCCCCATTTATTGGCGCGCTTCCAGAAGATTCCCAGCACCAGTGCCGGGAAGAAGGCAGCAGCCGCAAACGAGAACGCTGCAGACACGAGGAACAGAATATCCGCCATGCGCAACGCCGCTACATAGGCTGCAGCCAAAGCCACGACCACCAAGATGGACTTGGAAATGGCGACACGACGAGTGGCAGAAGCATTGGGATCCACCACCTTGTAATACACGTCGTGGGACAAGGCGTTGGCGATGGTCAGCAGCAAGCCATCCGCAGTGGACAGCGCTGCAGCCAAGCCACCTGCGGCCACCAGCCCGGAGATCACAAATGGCAAGCCACCGATTTCTGGCGTCGCCAGCACCACAATGTCGCCACCCAAGCGGATCTCGGCTAGTTGCAGGATGCCATCTTTATTGATGTCAGACACCGCCATCAGCGTCGGATCCACCACGTTCCAGCGCGCGATCCATCCCGGTAGCTGATCCATAGGCGTGCCGACCAACAAGGTGTAAATGTCAAACTTCACCAACACAGCCAATGCAGGCGCTGTGAAGTACAGCAGTGAGATGAAGAACAAAGACCACGCCACCGATTCACGCGCTTCACGCACCGAAGGCACGGTGTAGAAACGCATCAGGATGTGCGGCAATGCGGCGGTACCGATCATCAGGCAGAACACCAAGGCCAGGAAGTTTTTTCGAGCTACATCCCGCGCTGCATCATCCTTGCCGGGGAAAGGTTCTGCATGTCGCAAAGGTGGTGCAGCCCGGGCTGCATTGGAGGTCCGTGCTGCTGTGTAAGCAGCTTTGGCGGCCGCTTCATCTTTGGGCAGTGCTGCCAAGGCAGTTTCAGCCGCCTTGATGTCCGCTGCAGGCGCGTTGGCAGCTTTCAGATCTTCCAATTTCTTGGTCGCAGCTGCTTTATCGGCAGCCATGGCCGCAGGAACATCCTTCAACTTTTCAACCGCTTCGTCGGAGCGGGCCTTGAAGATGCCACGGACTTCAAGCTCCTTGGGATCCTTCAAGAGCAATTCTTCTTTGGCTGACACTTTCTCCAAGAGGTAGCCATAGGACACCTGTGGCACGGGCATGTTGGTGTGTTTCACCGACAGCCAGATCACGGGGATCAAGTAAGCCACGATCAAGATCAGGTATTGCGCCACCTGCGTCCAGGTCACTGCACGCATTCCGCCCAGGAAAGAGCACACCAGGATCCCGGCCAGCCCCACGTAGACCCCCACATCGAACGACAGGCCGGTCAAACGTGCCGTGATCAGGCCCACACCAAAGATCTGGGCCACCACATACACGAAGGACACCAAGATGGCAGCGAACACGCCGATCAGGCGCGCCATGTTGCCGCCATAGCGGGCCCCCAGGAAATCGGGGATGGTGAACTGACCAAACTTCCGCAGGTAGGGCGCTAGAAACAGGGCCACCAGGCAGTAGCCCCCCGTCCACCCAAGAATGAAGGCCAAGCCACCATAACCTGTCAGATACAAGGTACCGGCCATGCCGATGAACGAGGCCGCAGACATCCAGTCGGAGCCCGTGGCCATGCCGTTGTACATGGCAGGCACACGACGCCCCGCGACGTAGTATTCCGCCGCATCATTCGTCCTGCTCATGACGCCAATACCGCCATACAGCAGCACGGTCGCAGCAAGGAAGGCGTAGCCGATGTACTCCTTGGGCATGCCCAATTGCTCAAGAAAAGCCAACGCCAGCACAAAAGCGACAAAGCCACCGCCGTACCAGAGAAACACTTTATTCAGCGACTTTTGGAATTGGCCTTGGGTCTGGCCAGCACCTGCAAAAATGCTCATGTGGATTCTCCTTCGGCAACCCCGTACTCTTTGTCCAGGTTGTTCATGTAGCGGGCGTAGAACCAGATAATCAGGCAATACACCACCAGTGCGCCTTGGGCGGCCACCCAGAAAGAAAACGGCCAGCCAAAAAAGCTGAACGTCAAATCCCTCGCAAAGTAGCCCAATACAAACGTAACAAAGAACCACACCGCCAGCAGCAGCCCTGTGATCCTCAAGTTTTTGCCCCAGTATTCCCGGTGCTTCTCAGTGAGTTGCATCCTTGTCTCCTTCTAGTTGAACTTGGAATGACCTTCTCTTTCTCCTTTGTTTCCCGCAGCATTCGCTGACAAGCCCAGCTACAGCGCCGCGTTCAACCTCAACCCGGTTTCCCTTTCCAACTGAGCCGCCACCTTGGGTTCAAAACCGTTCAGGTGCCGCATCACCTTCAAAGCTTCATCGGGTTGATCCATTTCCATGTACACCCGTGCCATCTGGTACCAGGCAAAAGGGCTCATGGATTGCAAAGTCGTGTTGCGCTTGAAAGCGTCGATGGCCTCCGGAAAACGCCGCTGCCGAACCAGGGCAAGCCCCAGTCCGTACCATGCCCGGTCCAGCTTTTCATCGAGTTCAAGGGAACGACGGAAGGCCTGTTCCGCCAGTTCACTGCGGCCCAAACCTTCCAGAACAAAGCCAAGATTGAAATGGGCAGTCGCACTCTCGGGCGACAGCAAAACAGCTTTCTCAAAGAAAGCCATTGCTGTCTGCTTGTCCCCGGCATTCAGCGCGTGATACCCCAGGCTGTTGACGGCCAGAACGTCTTGCGGAAAGAGCGCAAGAGTCTCTTCAAACACCGCCCGGGCGGATTCCCGCAAGCCCAGCACCAACAGTGCTTTGGCTTTCAGTCGCAACAGCAAAAGCGACCATCGCGTAGCACTGCGTGGCTTGAACGGGAGAGCGATGCGATTCATTGGCATACGTTGGCCCCCATCGAGAGGCACATATCAACCTTCAGTTGCACCAGCACTACCCAGGCAATCAAGAGCCAGCTGCCGGCTGCCAAGGGAATGTGTTGATCCAGGATCAGTTTCGGACTGATTTTCCGAGTCAGCCACAAGGCAGGTTTAGATGCCACATCCAGCAACTGCCAGAAAACATTGTTGTCCCGATGGGAGCCCGCCAAGAGCCCCAAAACGAATCTGCCGACAATGAACATCAGCGACAGTTCCACCAGACTTTTTGCAACGACGACGGTCAACAACATGGCTTCCGATTCCTTGATCCAGTCAATTCGGCGGATTCTATGGAGCAAGCACATCGCCACAAAACCCCTGAATAGAACGGGGCGATGCGGCGGTCACCCTCAAAAAAAGGGCCGAAAATCGACCTCAATAAACTTCTGCTCACTCGGTGCCCATACCAGTCTGACGAGAGGCTGACAGCACGAAACGGACCATAAAAGGCGGGATAAAGGCACAAGCTGCTAGGGAAAGTCCTAGGTCAAAGCGCGTGCACAGACACAAGCAAATTCGCCCGGGCCTTGCGCCCAGGAGCCCTACTTCGCAGGCAATATGTATGCGCTGAGGCTTGCCCACTCGAAACCGTCAGCTACCGCCGTCGCGGACGCAATGATTCGCAAGAGCTCATTGCCCCGCCCCTAGCTCGCCTCGCGTTCAGGCATGAATTCAGCGCGTAAACTTTCAGTGATAGGCTTTTCCATGCCGAGCCCTTGCATGGCATTCGGCGTACTTCAAAGGGGATCTTATGTCGGCGTCATTCACTTCGCACGCCCGCTATTCAGCGAGCCAGTTGCGTGTTCCCGCCTCCACTGATTACTCTCTGCAATGGGAGCAGCTAAGCCTTGCAGTGGAATCTGCCTGTCTTGGTTTGGGGGGTGCGGTACGACCGCAACCCATTCTGGCCCAGGCCCGCCACAACTTTTATGAGGGCATGCCGGCTAGCGAAATGAACGCCTGTGCGCTGCTCGCAGCGCGTACCCTGATTGAGCAAGAACCGGCTTATTCCTACGCCGCAGCGCGGCTGCTGCTGCATAAATTGCGTCATGAGGTTTTGGAGACGGACTACCAGCACGAGGACATGGACGTGCAGTACCCCTCGTCCTTGCAGCACTTTGTGACACTGGGCGTTCAAGCCAAGCTGCTGGACGAGCGCCTCCTGCAATTTGACTTGCAGCGCTTGGGCCGCGCTTTACAGGCAGATCGGGATTTGCAATTTGACTACCTGGGCCTGCAAACTTTATACGACCGCTACTTTCTGCATATAGAAGGCCGCCGTATTGAGTTGCCACAAATATTCTTCATGCGCGTCGCCATGGGTCTGGCACTGAATGAACCCGACCGCAACGCCCGCGCGCTGGAGTTTTACGAGGTGTTGTCGCGTTTTGACTTCATGTGCTCCACGCCTGCACTGTTCAACGCTGCCTCGCGCCGTCCGCAACTGTCAAGCTGCTACATCACATCGGTACCCGATGATTTGGATGGAATTTTTGAATCATTCAAAGACAACGCCCTACTTTCCAAGCATGCGGCAGGCCTGGGCAACGCGTGGACCCGCGTGCGTGCGTTGGGCAGCAGGATCAATGGAAATAATGGAGTCACCCAAGGGGTGGTGCCCTTCTTGAAAGTGGCCAACGACATTGCGGTGGCCGTAGACCAGGGCGGCAAACGCAAAGGAGCTTTTTGCGCCTACTTGGAAACCTGGCATTTGGACATCGAAGAGTTCCTGGAGTTGCGCAAGAACACCGGTGACGATCGCAGGCGAACGCATGACCTCAACACCGCCAACTGGATTCCCGACCTGTTTATGAAGCGGGTGTTGGACGGCTACACCGACCCTAGCGACCCTAAGCGAGGACGCTGGACCTTGTTCTCCCCCAGCACTTGCGCCGACTTGCATGACCGTGTGGGCCAGGATTTTGAGCGCGCATATGTGGCGTACGAAGCGTGTGCGGCGCGGGGTGAGATACGCCAATTCAAAACCGTGGCTGCCCTAGACCTGTGGCGCAAGATGCTGTCCATGCTGTTTGAAACAGGGCACCCATGGATCACCTTCAAAGACGCTTGCAATGTGCGCTCGCCGCAGCGACACGCAGGGGTGATTCACTCCAGCAACCTGTGTTCGGAAATCACACTCAACACCTCTGAAGAGGAGGTCGCAGTATGCAATCTCGGCTCTGTCAATCTGCCCCAGCACCTGATGGTCGGGCCCGGGGGGCAGTGGGTGCTGGATCACAGCAAGCTGCAAGCAACGATTGCCACCGGCATGCGCATGCTGGACAACGTGATTGATCTGAATGACTACATCGTTCCCCGTGCACGCGAAACCACACAGCGCCACCGCCCGGTAGGGCTCGGCATGATGGGCTTTCAAGATGCCCTGCACATGCTGCGTCTGCCCTATGCATCGTTGGCAGCCGTGGAGTTTGCAGACATCTCCACCGAGGCCGTGTGCTATTACGCCTACTGGGCTAGTACCGAACTGGCCCGGGAGCGCGGCCGGTATGAAAGCTACCCCGGTTCTCTATGGGATCAAGGGCTGCTACCTATCGACACCCTTGACATGCTGGAGGCCGAACGCGGCGGCTGGGTGGAGGTAGACCGCTCCCACCAACTGGACTGGACGCCTTTGCGGGCTCGCATCCAAACGTATGGCATGCGCAACTCCAACTGCACCGCCATTGCCCCTACGGCCACGATTTCCAACATCGTGGGCATCAGTGCATCCATCGAGCCCAATTTTGGCAACCTCGCGGTCAAATCCAACATGTCGGGCGAGTTCACCGTGGTCAATACCTTCATGGTGAACGAGCTGAAACAACTCGGCCTGTGGGACGCCGCCATGGTCATGGATCTGAAACACAGCAACGGTTCGCTGCAATCCATTGACCGGGTTCCACAGGCCTTGAAAGAGCTATACGCCACCGCCTTTGAGATTGGCCCCAGCTGGTTGATTGAAGCCGCCGCACGGCGCCAGAAATGGATTGACCAGTCGCAGTCGCTCAACCTCTATGTGGCCGGAGCATCCGGGAAAAAATTACATGACACCTATGTGCTGGCATGGATTCGCGGGGTAAAAACCACCTACTACCTGCGTACCAGCAGTGCCACGCAAGCGGAGAAGTCCACCATCCATCGAGGTGAGCTCAATGCGGTGTCCGGCCGGCAGGAAAGCGTATGAGAAGTACTTCCGCTGCATTCAGGGACTGGGGGCTACGGCTCCTGGGTCACCCGGTAAATGCCCAAACTGACCAATAGCAGTGCCACGAGATATTTCCACTCCCACAGTGACTCCCCCAGAAACAAGGCCGACAAACCGGCGCCGAACACCGGCACCAGAAAGCTGTACAGCGCCACGGTGCTGACGCGGTTGTACTTGAGAAGCACCCCCCACAGCGCAAACGCGACCGCCGACAGCATCGCCATGTACGCCAGCAACAGCGCCGGGGCCCACGAGAGCCCGCTGATCCGCCCGCCCGTACCCCACCCGATGGCCACCAGTACCAGGCCGCCGATACCGAGTTGGTACCCGGTCATCACCACCGAATCCATGCCCTGAGAAAGACGCTTGCCGTACAGGGAGGCAGAGGACAACACCAATGCGGCCAAGACCACAAAGCCCTCGCCGAGCAAGGAAAAGCCCCCGCCCACCGGGCCTGCATCCCCCAGCAAACTTCCGGCATTGACTGCCAGCACCCCGGCCAGTCCCAGCACACAACCGGAAATCTTGCGCCAGGTCAGCGTGTCATTGCGGTACAGGAAATGGGCCAACAGCACGCTGAAAAAAACTCCCGACGTATTGAGGATGGAGGCCTTGACGCCGGTGGTGTGAGCGATCCCGACATAGAAGAATATGTACTGCAAGGTGGTTTGCAACACTCCCAGCAAAGCCATCTCACCGGCTTGCGCGCGCTGCAGGCGCAAAGCTTTCCCCGTGAAGCCGGCAAACACCAGCAACAGGGCCCCAGCGCCCACAAAACGATACCCAGCAAACAGGATCTGGGCAGCCACATCACTGCGGCCTATCGATAGCATGGCGTAACCCTGCTTGATCGCCGGGTAGGCACTGCCCCACAGCAGGCAACACAAGCCTGCCAGCAAAAACACATGGCGCGGACGGGTAAAAAACAACATCAAAGAGCAGAAATCAACACCCGGAAAGGCGCTTAAAAAGGAAGGAACGGCGTCGTACTGAAGACCCCCAATACCGACGCCCCAAAGGAAAATATGTAGAAAAGGTATGCCTAGCGCTTACTAGACGAGCGCAACCCGCTATCGAATCTATAGCAAATCCAGCATCATCCAGCGAGCAGGCGGCGGATCAATCCAGCTTGATGCCCACCTTGGTGATCACGCGGCCCCACTTCTCGCGCTCGGCGCGTGCGTAGCTGCCCATCTGGGCCGGTGTGCCTGGCAGGGGTTCCACACCCAAGGCCTGCAGGCGCGCACGGGTGCGTGTGTCCGCCAGCGCGGCCTGCAGTGCCTTGCTGAACTGGGCCACGGCCTCGGCCGAGGTCCCCGCAGGTACTACCAACCCCTGCCACGCGTAGCCTTCGAATCCCTGCAGGCCCTGCTCCTGGATGGTGGCAACCTCCGGCATGGTCGCCACGCGCTGCGGGCTGGCCACACCGATAGCGCGGACCTTGTTCGCAGCAAGGAAGGGGTAGACCGTGGCACTGTCGATCCACATTGCTGGCACCTGGCCACCAATCACATCCTGAATGGCCGGAGCCGCACCACGGTAAGGCACATGGGTGAGTTTGAGCCCACTTTGCTCACGGAACAACTCGCCCACCAAGTGGTGCGGGCTGCCGGGGCCGGCCGACGCCCAGTTCACGCCGTCGGGTCGGCTCTTGGCCCAGGCCATGAATTCCTTGAGGTTCTTTGCGGGCACATCGTTCGACACCACCAGAAACATGGGGAAGCGCACCAGCAGGCCCACGGGCTGGAAGTCCTTCTCCGCGCTGTAGCTCAGCTTGTTGAATAGAAAAGGGTTGGCTGCCAGCGTGGCGAAGTCCGCCGAGAAAATCAGATTGCCAAAGTCTTTGTGGCGTGCGGCATAGTCGGCCGCGATATTGGTACCTGCGCCGGGCTTGTTATTGATGATCACGGCGCGGCCCAGGCTGGCCCCCATGGACTCGGCAATGGTGCGCGCCACAATGTCCGAGCCCCCACCCGCCGCATAGCCGACCACCCATTCCAGGGGTTTGCTGTTGTCCTGCGCGAGCACAGGCATGGTGAGGGGCATAAGTGCGAGGCCGGCGAGCGTGGCGAGAACGTGTTTGCGCAACATAGTGGTTTGTCTCCAGTAGTCAAGGAATGGGCTGTCACTCCGCCACCGCTTGCTCCGTCTGTGCGGCGCTTGCGTGGCGGGCGGATGCGGCTGACGAAGTCAACCGCATCGAGCAAAGTATGGCACTGAAAAGACCCGCGACTGCTGGATACAACGCGCAACCAAAGCTGATCCAGGTTTCCTTGGGGAACCCCGGAACTTCTGAGCTGAATCTTCCGATTAAAAGTCGAACTCCGCGCTGGCATTCAAGGTGCGCGGCGCGCCCTGAATAAGGCCATAGCCCCAGCTACCCATCCAATAGCTGGTGTTCGTCAGGTTGGCTACGTTGGCCCGGAAGGTCACTTTCTTGCCATTCATCTTGGTCACATAGCGCATGGCCGCGTCGTACAACGTGTAGCTGCCCAACATATTGGCATTGCTGCTCTGCAGTGCCTGTTCGCCCACGTGACGAACACCGCCGGACAGCACCATCCCCTGCATCAGAGGCACCTTGTATTCCACTTGCAGACTGGCTGTGACATCCGCCACATTCCGGGCACGCTTGCCATTCACCGTCGAATCGTCGCTGCTATTGCGGCTATTCATCAGCACTGTGCTGCCCATCAAGGCCCAGTTGTGGGCCAACTCAGTACGGGCAGACAAATCCAGGCCCTGGTAAACCAGGCCACCTTCTTGCACAAAGATGTTGCTGCTGTTGGTGTACTCCAGCCCGCGTTCAATACGGAACAAAGCTGCTTCGCTAGACCAGCCTTTGCCCTCTTTCTTCACACCGATCTCGTACTGCTTGCTCTTTAGCGGGCCGAAAACGGTATTCGCGTTTTTGGCAGTGGTAGGCGCCGTCCCCCCCTGCTCCAGCGATTCCACGTAGCTGCCGTAATAAGCCAGAGTGGCAACCGGCTTCCAGATCAAGGCCAGCGTAGGCGACCAAGCAGACTTGGAATACTGCTTGTCGAGGGAACCATCGGTTTGGTAGTTATAGGTGTTCTGAGCGTAGTCGCTGTGGCGCAGACCGATGATGGAGCTCCACTGCGGCGTCCACTGTATGGTGTCGCTGGCGAAGACACCCACCTCACGGGTATTGGAGGCCTCGCCCAGAGTCTGGTCCACCGCTTTACCCCGGTTGACCAGGGTGACTACGTTGTACAGATTGTTGGTGCCCAGGGAGTCCTCGCCAAAGTTGACGCCATTGATGCGCCTGCCGCGCTGAAAGCTGGTGCCGAAGGTCAAATCATGGCCAATGGAGCCGGTTTGCACTTTGCCACTCACGGTCAGGTTTGCTGCATCGCTATGTTGCTGGCTGTACCAGCGGTACAGGCTGTCAGTGTAGTTGCCAGCATTGTTGGTCACCGTGAGGAAGCTGTCGTAGTTGGTGCGCGCCTGGCGCATACTGCGGTAGCCAACGTTCATATCCCAGTCCTTGGCAAAGTTCCAATGCAGTTCACTTCCGATGGTGCCCATCTCGGTCTGGTGGTAAGTGAAATCCTGGCTCAAAGCCTGCCTGCCGTTCACCGGCTTAGGCGTAGCAACCCCGTCGGACAGAGAAATGGCAAACAAGGAACTATTCACTTTGCGCTTTTGGTACAGGCCGTCGATAGACCACTGCAAAGTAGGCGTCAGGCGGACGTCGAAGGCTGCGGAGACCGAATCCCTCTTGATGGGAGAACTCAGATAAGTGTCTCCACCTTCATGCACGGCGTTGACACGCAAGCCCATGCGCTCCTCTTCGCCAAACCGGCGCCCTATATCGGCATGCAACACATACTGGGACTCCGTGCTGTAGCCCACCTTGGCCGTCGACACCGGATTGTTGCCCGCTCGCTTGGTTTGGTAATCGGCAATACCGCCCGGAGAGCCGTAGCCATACATAAAACCTGACAGACCTTTAAGCAGGTTGACTTGCTCAAAATGCTCCAGTGGCAAATCCGTATTCCAGACCACAGTATTCAAGCCGTTGATCTTGATCCCGTTCAGCATATCCAAGGGCAGACCGCGTATGGCAATCTGCGAGTTTTCGCCCGAAATGCTGTTGTTCAGCGCAGAGACAGCGGCATCCGCCTTGAACGCTTCCGCCAGCGTGGTGGCCTGCTGGTTGGCGATGAATTCCTTGGTGGCCACACTGGTGGAGAACGGGGTGTCCATCAGCTCCTTTGTACCCAAGGCCCCTGCACCGCTGACCGAAGCGCGGTAGCTGGGAATAGCCGTCTCACCATCTGGCGCCGACGTGACCACCACTTCGGGCAAGGTAGCTACCTGCGCGTACGAGGACACAGGCAAGCTCAGCAAAGCCAGGGCTAAGGGGGTCAAACAGGCCCGGCCAGCGGCTTGGCGGTTACCTAACATAGGCTTCATAGTTTCATTTCTCCCGATTCAAATTGACAGACAACAAAAAGTGAGCGCCTGAAACAGGCGCTCTCGACAAAAGAGAAAAGCCGCTAGCGGCGCGTCACACGGCGACCGGTAGCGCCGCCATTGCGCTCTGGGACATGCGGCTGCGCTCTGGGCGGTCTGCCAGCATCGACTCCAGGATCTCCATGGAGCGAACCGCCAATACCGATAACAAGGTGTCGCTCAAACCATGGCTGTCTTCACAGCAACCTTGCAGGTAAATCTTGGGTAAGAAGTTCTTCACGGTGTGCAGCCGGTAATCACGCCCCACGGAGAAGCCTTCGGCGATGTACTCGGCCAAGCCGCCCAGCAGCCGTTTATGGTCGTCACGCCGGTAGCCGGTGGCGAGCACGACGGCATCGAACTCGGCGTGCTCCGTCGCTCCGCTGGCCTGGTGGCGCACATCCAGCTGGATACCCGTGCCGGTAGCGCGCGCCTGCGTCACCTCTTTGCCTGACCACAGCTGGCAGCGTTGCACACCCCGCACCCGCTGCTCGTACAGCAGCTTGTAAATGTGCTGGATCAGGTCCAGGTCCACCACCGAGTAATTGGTGCTGCGAAAGCGCTCCAGTGTGGCGCGGCGCACGTCCTGCGGCTGGTGGTAGATGACGTCGGTGAATTGCGGGTGGAAGATCTCATTCACGAACGGGCTGTCGTCCGCAGGCATCAGCGCATCACCCCGTGTGATGAGCGTCACCTGTGCGTCGCCAAAGCGCGCTACCAAGTCGAGGTACACCTCGGCTGCGCTCTGCGCGCCGCCCAGCACCGCAATGCGCTTGGGCGTTCCCTGGCTGTGCACCAGGGTATCCAGCCGCTCCAGATAGTGGGCGGCATGGAATACGCGTGCGTCTTGCATCGCTTCAAAGACAGCAGGAATCGCCGGCACGCCGCCAATGCCGAACACCATATTGCTGGCCGTGCGCGTATAGCTGCGGCCATCTACGCCGCGTGAATGCACGCGCAAGCGGGTGATCTGCTCACCATCGCGCACCGGCTCCACGCCCACCACTTCTTCACCGTAGCGGCAGAGATGATCGAAGTGCCCTGCCACCCACTGCAAATAGTCGTTGTACTCAATGCGGGAGGGGAAGAAGCTTTTGAGATTGATGAACTCCTTGAGCCGCCCCTTCTTATGCAGGTAATTGATGAACGTGAAATGGCTGGTCGGATCGCGCAGCGTGGCCAGGTCTTTGAGGAAGGACACCTGCATGTCGCTGCCCTCCAGCAGCATGCTGCCGTGCCAGACGAACTCCGGCTTCTTTTCAATAAAGCAGCAGTCCAGCGCCTTCTTGCGCGAAGGGGCCGGCTCTTCCATCGCCAGGGCGATGGCCAGGTTGGACGGCCCAAAACCAATACCAATGAAATCATGCTCGACGCTAGAAATACCCATGTTCATCCTTTTGCTTCAAAGAGAAAGCAGTGCACGCTGGAGCGCGAACGCCTTGCGGCTTGCAAGTACATGCAGATGACGAACGGCTGGTGCAAATATTTAGCGGTAATGCGTAACAGGTGCAAAAATCACTACCCGATTCCGCTTTCGGCATGGCACGCATTGCTATACAAAAGATAGCTTCTTGCGCATGTACTACGTGCGCTGTACGGCTTTTTCTAGAATTTTTGTGCCAAACCTGCTGCCGTGTGCAGGCCCTGCAGCCAGAGCCCCTGGGCATGCACCTCGCGCTCCAGCACCAACAGGGCGGCCCGCTTGTGCGGGAAGTCAAATTGCCGCAGGTAGGCAAAGCCGTACTGCTGCAGATAGCCGACCATGCGGACGTTGTCCACACGCGGCTCGCACACCACGACCTGGGTGCGTGGGTCGTCCAGCATCAGGTAGTGCACCAGCGAGGGCAGCCAGGCGGCCACGTACTGAGGGCCACGGGCCCAGTCCTCGCCCACCAGCATGTGGATGCCACGGTCGTGGTCGCCCACCGGGTAGAACGGGGCGATGCGGTCCTCCTTGGCCCAATAGGCCTCGTAGTAGGCGAAAGGCCGACCGTCCAGACACGCCACCAGCGGGTGCACATGCGGGTCGGCCAGGGCATTGGCAATGAAGGCCCGGTGCTTGTCCAGGTCGCCCTGCTCTTCCCAAAAATGCGCTACACGCGGGTGGTTCATCCATTGGTGGAAGGGCTGCAGATCCGCTTGTGCGTCCAGCGTGCGCAGGCTCAGCCACTGGTTCAGCCAGGGGATGAAGCGCTGGTACACCGTGCCGCTGATCTGCGGCGGGCGGCGTGGATGGCGTTTGCCCTGGCTCACCACATAGTCCAAGGGATAGGCTGCACTGCTGCTGCCGTGCAGCCACAGCTCGGGCTGCTGCAGCAGGCTGGTGCGCGGCATATGCACCCTCCCATTCGCGGTGCCCACGGCCAGGCCCTGGCGCAGCAGGACGGGCAGCGCTTCAGCGTAGTCGGTGAAATCCAGCTCCAGCGCCGATACGGCTGCGTCTGTGGCAAACACGGCGTGCAGCCCAGCCAGCAGAGCCCACCGGCGCTGTGCCGCATCGGCAGGCTGCCAGGCCATGACGGCAGCGCGGCGGATGGCCCCTTCGCGCACACCCAGCGCCAGAACCATGGCCGTCTGCCCGTCGACTTGCACCTGCACCGTAGAGCTTTGCAGCAGGGTGCGGATGCGCGTGCCTGCGTCCAGCGCAAAATGGCTTTCAAGTAAGTGGGCTTCTTGCATGTTTCTCCTTGGTAGTGGTCAGGCCGATGCCAGGCTGGCGGTGGCACAGCGGGCCTCCAGCACAGCGGCAAGTTCGGCCACGGTTTGGTGATGGAATATGTCGGCTAGGCGCAGCGCTATGCCCTGCTGGCGGGCTTGCGCAACCAGTTGCACGCAGCGCAAAGAGCTCGCCCCTTGGGCAAAGAAATTGTCCTGCGGCTGCAGCGCGGGCAAGCCCAGCACTGCTGCCACGATGGGCGTCAATCGGGCTTCCAGCACCGGCTGCTGTGGCAAGTGGGCGGCAGCCTTGGGTGCGTGGCGGGTACACGCTAGTGGGACCGCCCCCAGACGGGTATGCAATGCCTGGTCCGGTGCAGCCACCAGTGTGGAGAGCAGGCGCGGGTAGTCGCTCCAGAGGGCGTGCGCAAAGCGGGCGTCCACCCGCTCCACCGCATAGGAAAAGGCGCCACGCACCTGGCCATCTGCGTCTTCTGCAATATCCAGCTCCAGGTCGAACACCACATTGCGCCGGGGCACGGGGAAGTCCTCCAGCCGCAAACCCGGCAGGGTGGAGAGGCTTTCCACACGGGGCCGCAGATAGTTGTAAAGCACCTGGAATACCGGGTTGCGCCCCGGCACGCGCTCGGCCCGCAGGGCCTGCACCAGCTGTGTGAATGGCACACCGGCATGGGCTTGCGCACCTAGCAGGCTGTCTTGCACGGCCCGCACCAGTGAACCAAAGCTCTGCTGGGGGTCGATGCGTGCACGCACCGGCTGGGCATTGAGAAACAGGCCTACCAGCGCCTCGGTTTCCACCCGGTCGCGGTTGGACGCCAGAATGCCGATGCAGTGGTCGGCCTGCCCGGAATGCCGGTACAGCAAGGCATGGAAAGCCGCTTGCAGCAGCATGGACAGGCTTGCGCCCCAGCGCTGCGCCAGGCTGCGCGCTTTTTGTACCAGGGCCGCATCCAGCGCAAACAAGAGCTGTTCAGCCCGCATGCCAGGCTGGGCTGATGCATCCGGCGGCGCGGGCAACACCAACGCCGGCAAGGCCGCCAACTGGGATCGCCAGTACGCCAGATCAGCCGCCGGCACGCGATGCTCTTGCTGCTGCCACGCGCAGTAGTCAGCATAGTCCAACGTCGGCTCGGGCAGCGCGGCGGCATGGCCCCCTAGCTCGGCTCGGTACAGCGCCATCAAGGTGTCAAACACTAGGCCCATGGACCAGCCATCGGCCACGATGTGGTGGATGGTCAGCAGCAGCACATGGTCTTCCTCGCCCAGACGCAGCAGCCGCGCACGCAGCAGCGGCCCCCGCTCCAGGTCGAAAGGCTGTAGGGCCTCCTCCTCGGCCAAGTGCCGCGCCTGTACCTCGCGCTCAGCGGCCGGCCACTGCGATACATCCACCTGGGCAAGTGCCACCGCTGCCGGTGGGGCGATGCACTGCACAGGAAGGCCATCGCGGCCCGCCGGAAAGCAGCTGCGCAGCGCAGCATGCCGGGCCACCAGCGCGTTCAGGCTTGAATGCAAAACAGACCGCTGCAGCAAGCCGTAACAGCGCAAGGCGCTATGGATGTTATAGCTAGCATCATTCGGATCGCTGCGCCACAAAAACCACAGACCTTGCTGCGCATGCGACAGCGGCACTGGCACACCGGCCATACGGCGCGGAATCGGCGCCAGCACCTCACTGCGGCATTCGGTGGCTACGCGCTGTGCGAAGTCGCAGAGTGTCGGCGCCTGGAACAGCAGCTTCAAGGGCACGGTCAAACCCATATGGCGCTGCACGCGGGCACAGACCTGTGTAGCCAGCAGGGAATGCCCGCCCAGCGCAAAGAAGTGGTCGTCCAAGCCCACACGCGGCAGCTGCAGCACCTCGGCCCAGATCGCCGCCAATTGGATCTCTGTGGGCGTGCCCGGTGCCC
>CAUOXL010000033.1:0-19618 GCA_963508575.1 uncultured Rhodoferax sp. | reverse complement strand
ATTTGTACAGGTATAAAAATTCCGACAAACCCCGCACTTTGTAAGTAACGGAGTGAGCCACTGATTTCACGATTGTTGCGCCTCGGTACGAGCTTGAACATCCCCCAATCGGGTGTTTTTTGAACGTCGGCTTCCGCTGCAAAGCCCGCCCCTACTTCGCAAACCGCTTCCGCGTCAACGCCAGCGCCACCCAAAACGAAGCGACTGCATACACCGCCAGCACTGCCAGATGCCGCACCGCATCCGTGGGCCACTGGTCCATGAACAAAGGCCGCACCAAAGCCACGGCGTTGGACAGGGGCAGCCAGTCCGCCACCACCCGCACGGCCAGCGGCAACTGCTCCAGCGGGAAGAACACGCCGCTCAAAAACATCATGGGCGTGAGGAACAGCGTGAAGTAGTAGGTGAAAAAGTCGTAGCCCTTGGCCAGCGCGTTGAAGATTAGCGCGATGCAACTAAAGGTAATGCCCACGCCCAGCAAAATAGGCCAGGCCACCAGCAGCTTGGGGCTGTGGCTGATGCTCAGAGCCAGCATCACGCCCAAGATGGCGGTGACGGTGAATAGCGACTTGAAGGCCGCCCACAGCATTTCGGCCAGCACCACGTTGTCCAGACTCACCGGCGCGTTCATGATGCCGTCCCAGGTCTTTTGCACATGCATGCGGCTGAAGGCGGAGTACAGCGCCTCAAACGACGCAGACTGCATGGCACTCATGCAAATGGAGCCACTGGCCAGAAACAGGATGTAGGGCACCTGCTGCCCGTTCACCGTGATCTGCCCGACCAGCGCGCCCATGCCGTAGCCGAAGGCGACCAGCCACATCAAGGGCTCGGCAATATTGCCCACCAGGCTGGGAATGGCCAGCTTGCGCCAGACCAGCAGGTTGCGCAAAAACACCGGCCAGAAGCGCATGGACAGCTCGGGCGCACGCCAAATGCTCTGTGTATTGAGTCGTGCGGCGGAAGTAGGGGTGCTCATATCAGGCGTCCTCCCGGATCTGGCGTCCGGTCAGTTTCAAAAACAGGTCTTCCAGGTTGGCCGGGCGGTGCAGGGTGCGCAACTGGGGGTAAGCGCTGAGTGCTTGCAGCAGCGGGGTGGAATCCTGGGTGTAAAAGAAAACAGTCTCACCGCTCACCTCCACCCGCGCGGCCAAGCCGCGCAAGGGGCTATCCACCAGCGCTTGTGCGCCGACGCCATACACCTCCACCACATCAGGCTCCAGGTGGGCGGCAATCAGGTCGCGCGGCGTGCCTTCGGCAATCTTCCGGCCATGGTCCAGCACCAGCAGCCGGTTGCACAGGCGCTCGGCCTCGTCCATGAAGTGGGTGGTGAGCAGGATGGATTTGCCTTGTTGCAGCAGCACCTGCAAGCGCTCCCACATCAGGTGGCGGGCTTGCGGGTCCAGGCCGGTGGTGGGCTCGTCCAGCAGTAGTAGTTTGGGGTCATTCACCAAGGCACGGGCCAGGCTCAGGCGCCGGCGCATACCGCCGGACAGCTCGCCGGGCTTGGCGTTGGCTTTGTGGGTGAGCGCGGCGAACTCCAGCAGCTGCGGAATGCGCGCCTTGATGGCGGCAGCCTTCATGCCGAAGTAGCGGCCATAGACCAGCAGGTTTTCGGCGCAGGTGAAATCGGGGTCCAAGGTGTCAAACTGGGTTACCACGCCCAGGGCGGCTTTGATGGCCAGCACATCGCGCGGCATTTCCAGCCCCATCGCGTGGATGTTGCCGCCATCGGGCACGGTGTGGCCCAGGCACATGCGAATGGTGGTGGTCTTGCCCGCACCGTTCGGCCCGATCACGCCCAGGCATTCGCCCGGTGCGATGTGAAAGGACAGGTCTTTGACGACCTCGGCATCGCCGTAGCGCTTGTGCAGGTGCTCGACCTGGAAAAAGGTGGGTTGGGTACTTGTCATTATTGAAAGGCCACTTCTGCAAAACTGCGCAGCTTGCGGCTGTGCAACTGGTCTATGCCCTGGGCACGCAGCAGCTCCAGCGCGCGGATGCCGATGCGCAAGTGCTGGTCTACGCGTTCACGATAGAAATGGTTGGCCATGCCGGGCAGTTTGATTTCGCCGTGCAGTGGCTTGTCGCTCACGCACAGCAAGGTGCCGTACGGTACCCGGAAGCGAAAGCCATTGGCGGCAATGGTGGCGCTTTCCATGTCCAGCGCCACGGCGCGGCTCTGGCTGAAGCGGCGCTGGGGCTGGTTGTCGGGCAGCAGCTCCCAGTTGCGGTTGTCGGTGCTGGCCACGGTGCCGGTGCGCATGATGCTTTTGAGTGCGCTGCCGCTCACCTGCGTCACATCGGCCACGGCTTGCTCCAGCGCGACCTGGATTTCCGCAAGGGCCGGAATCGGCACCCACAGGGGCAATTCTTCGTCCAGCACATGGTCTTCCCGCACATAGCCGTGGGCCAGCACATAGTCGCCCAGTTGTTGGCTGTTGCGCAGGCCGGCGCAGTGGCCCAGCATGATCCAGGCATGCGGGCGCAGCACGGCAATATGGTCGGTAATATTCTTGGCGTTGGCCGGGCCCACGCCGATGTTCACCATGGTGATGCCGGCGTTGTCCGCCCGCACCAAGTGGTAGCCGGGCATTTGGGGCAGGCGGGGCGGCTCTTTGCCCAAGGCGTCTGCTGGCTGGGCCGGCAGGCCGACCCGGCGCGTCACCATGTTGCCGGGCTCTACAAAGGCGATGTACTCGCTGTCCGGGTCTTGCATGGCTTTGCGGCCCAGTGCGATGAACTCGTCAATGTAGAACTGGTAGTTGGTGAACAGCACAAAGTTCTGGAAATGTTCCGGGCCGGTGCCGGTGTAGTGGCGCAGGCGATGCAGCGAGTAGTCCATGCGCGGCGCGGTAAACAGCGAGAGCGGCAGGGGCTCGCCGGGGCGGGGTTGAAAGGTGCCGTTGGCTATGCCGTCGTCCATGGCGGCCAGGTCAGGCAGGTCGAACACGTCGCGCATCAGGGTGCGGCGCGCGGCGCTCATCTGGCCTTCCACATGGTCGTGCTCGGCGAACGAAAAATGCACCGGAATGGGCTGGTTGCTGGTGGCGACCTCAATCTCGCCGCCATGGTTTTGCAGCAGCAGGCGGAACTGTTCCAGGTAGTAGCGACGGTAGAGGTCGGGCCGCGTCAGAGTGGTCTCGAAGCGGCCGGGGCCGGCCACAAAACCGTAGCTCAGGCAAGCAATGTCGGCAGCCGCTTGGCGTGACACCGTGTCGGTGTGGATGCGCACCAGCGGGTAGCAGGCCCGCACATGGCCGCCCAGTTCTTCACCGACCACAAAGCGCTGCATGGCCTGGCGCAAGTGGTTGATGCTCTGGTCATAAATGGCTTGCACCTGGGCGAGGGCAGCAGCCGGATCGGTAAAACGGGTGGGGGCGATGAAGGGGGGCAGACTGGTCATGCCCCCATTGTGCCGCTGGTCGACCGACGAGTGGGCCTGTGTCTCATCAGGTAGAGTGCGAAGCGTAACAAATGGATAAATGCAGGTGACCGATCCGACAGACTCCCGCTATTCCGAAACCGGCTTCCCCTCATTGCATTGGGAGGACGAGGATTTGGACACGCGCCCCCTGCCGCTCAATGAACGCCCCTTGCAGGCGCAAATTGACCATGAAATGGCCATCATTGCGGCGCATCACGCCCGGATTGCCCTGGCGATCGAAAAGTTCTGGGGCCACCGGGACTGTGTGGAATACATCCGCACCCTCATCCTTAATGGTGGTTATTCGGACGGCAGCACCCAGCGGGTCGGCTTCAAATCCGAGGTGATTTCGGCGCTGATCAACCTGACCGCGTTGCACCGGATTGAGTAGCGCAGGCTTCACAGAGGCAGGCTTTGCCTCGCGCCTGCGCCGGAATGCGGCTCAGCAGTTCCGCACTGAAATCCACTTGAGTGCACCAACACGGGCCTTGCGGCTGGCCGGTCAGCTTTTCGATTTCCATGGCGCAGCGGTTTCCCTGGCCGCACACAGGGCACACTTCGGGGTTGACGTTGGCAGCAGGTGTTTGTGGCATGTGGCCCGCAGTGTAGCCAGACCCCACCCGAACATCACAGGAGAACACCTTGGCAGTGGAAATTGAGCGTAAGTTTCTGGTCGTGGGCGATGCCTGGCGCAACGACAGCGGCGTGCTGTACCGGCAGGGCTACCTGAACCGCGACAAGGCGCGCACCGTGCGGGTCCGTATCGCGGGCGAAGCGGCTTTTCTCACGATCAAAGGCCCAAGCACCGGTGCAACCCGTGCCGAGTTCGAATACCCCGTGCCCCTGAACGATGCACAGGCCTTATTGGCCCTGTGCGACGGCCCGCTTATTGAGAAAACCCGTTACCTGGTGCCTCACGCCGGCCACTGCTGGGAGGTGGACGAGTTTGCCGGCGACAACGCCGGTTTGGTCGTGGCAGAGCTGGAGCTGGCATCCGAAGACGAGGTCTTTGAGGCACCGGCCTGGCTGGGGGCGGAAGTCACTCAGGACGTTCGCTACTTCAACTCCCACTTGGCCACACACCCTTTTTGCGCCTGGGGCACGTAAAAGTCCGGTAAAGCACGGGTGTCGCCATGCTTTCTTTACAGTTGCATTGCACATTCTCCGTACCGGCCAGCGTGCCGGTTTGATTCATCCTGAAACCGGGAATTCCATGCGTCAACCACTGTTAACCGTAGCCTGCCTTGTCGCCCTTGCCTGGGGCGGCCAGGTGATCGCCCAGCAAAGTTCCAGCCAGCAACCTCCACCCAAGCCCCCCGAGGGACATGGCGGGCCACCGGGAGGGCCTCCGCCTGAGGCGTTGGCCGCCTGCAAGTCACTGGCTGCGGGCGCAGCGTGCAGCTTCACCACGCCACGCGGTGCCGAAACAGGCACTTGTTCCGCCCCCGAGGGCAAGCCCTTGTCCTGCCGGCCCAAGAACGGTCCGGGCGGTCCCGGTGAACCACGGGGAGCGGCCAGTGGCACGGCTTCCAAGTCCAAGCCCACGAACTGAATTTGGTTGAAATTGGCTGCTTGCTCTTATGGGATAAGCGTAAGTAGCTCCTGTTTTTATAGCATGTGGGTGGGCTTCAGTCGTCCACCGGCACGTACAGGTCGGACTTCATCGCGTCGATCACCACGTTGGTGGTCATGCGGATGACCTGGGGCACCTCGGCCATCAGCCGGGCGGAGAGGGCGTCGTACTCTTTCACGCTTTTGCTCAGGATGACCATGACCAGATCGACCGCGCCGGTCACGTAAAAGAGCTGCTGGACCTCAGGTTCTTTTTGCACCCAGGTGCGGATGCGCGGCAGGGCTTCGTAGTTGTCTTTGAGCTCAATGCCGGCGATGAACTGCATGCGCTGGCCCACCACCTGCGGGTCCACGATGGCCACTTCGGCCGTAATCACCTTCTCGGCCCGCAGCCGGCGTAAGCGGCGCTGCACGGCAGATGCAGACAGGCCGACGGCCTCGGCAATCACTTCTGCATTGACCTGGCAATCGCGTTGCACGAACTCCAGAATTTTGCGGTCAAAAGGGTCCAAAGGCGTTTCCATGGCTGGATTGTAGGTAAAAGGGGGTGTCGGGCTCTGTCGGCGTACAAGGGTGTTTGCGTGCCGTTTTGCCGCGCGAAAAGTGCTGAATACGCCGCCTGCCGTTATTTCTTTGGGCGAAACTTGAGTTTCCTTTGCGTCTTGAAAACGCAGTTGTGCTTGAACAAAGCGGCGCCTTGTGGTGGGGCGCCCGGATGGAGTAACAAAGAATGAAGCGTCAGTTTGTGAAAGCCTTGTTGGGTGGTGTGTTGTTGGCGGCTGGTTTGGCCCATGCCCAGGATGTGGTGCGTATCGGCACCCTGTCCGACTACCCGCCTTTTGAATACAAGGATGCGTCCGGCCAACTCAAGGGCATGGAAATCGAGCTGGGCAACGTGATGTGCAAGCACATGCAGGCCAAGTGCGAATACATCACCATGGACTTTGATGCGCTCATCCCCGCGCTCAAGGCCAAGAAGATCGATGCGGTGCTGGCCCAGATGTCCATCACCGACGAGCGCAAGAAAGTGGTGGACTTCACCGATCTGTTCACCCTGGCACCGGTGCAATACGTGGCCAAAGTGGGCTCCGGCATCAACGAAGACCCGGCCACCCTGCGCGGCAAGACCGTGGGCGTGTACAGCGGCTCCAACAGCGAGACTTACTTCAAGAAGCGCCTGCCCAAGGGAAAGTCGGGCATCGCCACCAAGTCCTACCCCAACCAGGACGCGATCTGGTTGGACCTCGAAGCCGGCCGCTTGAACAGCACGCTGACAGACACCACGGTGGCCTACGAGTGGTTGCAGAAAACCGGCAAGGCCAAGGGCTTTGATTTCGCTGGCAAGCCGGTGAACGACGTGGAAATCTTCGGTGAAGGCACCGGCATTGCGGTGCGCAAGGGGGGCCCTCTGAAGGCACGCTTCAACGCCGCCATCAAAAAGGTGCTGGCCGACGGCACCTTTGCGGCTGAGAACAAAAAGGTGTTCCCGTTTAGCATTGCGCCTGCCAGCAAGTAATTGACAGGCCGCCACCGCCCCGTGCGGGCGGTGGCCGCGCTTTCCCCGGAGTTGAGATGGATGTTTTGCAGGCCTACACGGGCCAGCTGCTGCAAGGTGCGCTGATGACCGTGCAATTGGCCTGCACCGCCCTGGTGTGCGGGCTGGCCTTGGGCCTGTTGCTGGCGGCCTGCCAGCTCAGCCGTCACGCCTGGCTGCGCCGTCCGGTGGCAGTGTTCACCGGTGTGTTACGCGGGGTGCCCGAGTTTCTGGTGGTGTTGGTGTGCTACTTCGGGCTGTCCAACCTGATCAACAACCACTTGGACAGTGCGTTCGACATCAGTCCGTTCTTTGCGGGCGTGATGTCTCTGGCGCTGGTCTTGGGGGCTTATGCCTCCGAGGTGTTTCGTGGCAGTTTCGTGGCTTTGGAACGCGGGCAGCTGGAAGCCGCCCGCTCGCTGGGTTTGAGCCCGATGCAAACTTTCTTTCTGGTGCGCCTGCCGCAGGCTTGGCGCATTGCGATTCCGAGTCTGGGTAATCTCTGGCAATCCCTGCTCAAAGACACCTCGCTGGTGTCGGTGGTGGGCTTGGAAGATTTGCTGAAAAAGTCCAACATGGCGGCACAGGCCTCGCAGCAGCCCTTTTTGTTTTTGATGGCAGCTGCCGTGATGTATTTCTGTTTGCTGGCGCTGTCTGATCCGCTGATCTCCGCAATGGAGCGACGGGCGCAGCGCCCATATCAGCCCCACCGCAGCTAGCCATGGACACCTGGTTCACTGACATCTTCGTCCTGATGCAGGACAACCGTGCCGAATTGTGGGAGGGCCTGGTTGTCACCCTGCAATTGTGGGCGGCCTCGGGCGTGGCCGGTTTGGTGCTGGCGCTCGGCTTGGCACTGGGCGCCACCCATGGCGGGCCGGTGGTGCGGTGGGTGGTGCGCTTCTACAGCGCGGCCTTGCGCGGCACGCCGCTGCTGGTGCAAATGTTCCTGCTGTACTACGGGCTCAGCCAGTTTGAAGGTGTGCGTGCCTCTGTGGCGTGGGTGGTGCTGCAGGACGCGCTTTACTGCGGGCTGATCGCGCTCACCCTCAATATCGCCGCCTACATGGCCGAAGACATCCGTGCCGGCATTCTGGCTGTGCCGGCAGGGCAGCAGGAGGCAGCGCGCGCCTTCGGCATGCCCACGCATATCTTGCTGCGCCGCATCGTGCTGCCCCAGGCGTTGCGCATTGCGACTCCGGCGCTGGGCAACGAAGTGGTGTCTTTGCTCAAGGCTACTGCGCTGGTCAGCACCATCACCGTGTTTGACCTGACCGGTGTGGCCCGCCGCCTGTCTACCGAGTCCTACACCACGGATGCGCTGGTGCTGGCCGGCGTGGTCTATGGCGTGCTGACCTTGCTCATTACGGCGTCCGTGCATCTTTTGGAGCGGCGCCGCAAAAGCCAGCTTGCCTGAGCGGCATGTCTGCATCAAGACGCAGCGGTTTGCCGCCGCAACGCACGGGGTTTGGATAACCTGAGCCCCAATTTTTGGATGATCCCCATGATGCTGAATCCCCTTGAGAGTTTCCTCGCCCACGACCGCCTGATGGTGCTGGACGGCGCCCTGGCCACCGAGTTGGAGCGCCGTGGTGCCAACCTGAATGACGCGCTGTGGTCCGCCAAGCTGCTGATCGAGCAACCTGAGCTCATTCGGGCGGTGCATGCGGACTACTTTGCCGCCGGAGCCGATGTGGCCACCACTGCCAGCTACCAGGCTACGTTTGAAGCGTTTACCCGCCGTGGCATGAGCCGCGCAGAGGCCGCTGATTTGATGCGCCTCTCAGTCACCCTGGCCATGGAGGCGCGTGATGCCTTTTGGGCCGAGCCGGCGAACCGCGTGGGGCGCCTGCGCCCGCTGGTGGCCGCATCGGTAGGCCCGTATGGCGCCATGCTGGCCGATGGCTCGGAATACCGTGGCCACTACGGCCTGGGCCGCGCTGCGCTGGCCGACTTCCATCGCGAACGCATGCAAGTGCTGGCGACTTCGGGCGCTGACTTGCTGGCCTGCGAGACCATTCCCTGTCTGGACGAAGCCTTGGCCATTGCCGATGTGCTGGCAGAACGAAACAACATCACTGCGTGGATCAGCTTCTCCTGCAAAGACGGCGAGCACAACGTGCAGGGCGAGCGCCTGGCCGACTGCGTGGCCGCGCTGGAGGCTTCCCCTTATATCGTCGCCATCGGCGTGAACTGCACGGCCCCTGAGTACGTGGCCAGCCTGGTCGAGCAGGCCAAGACGCGCACCACCAAGCCGGTGCTGGTCTACCCCAACTCGGGCGAACACTACGACGCGCAAGGCAAGGTCTGGACCGGTGCCTGCGAACAGGCCACTGCGTACGCAGAGATGGCCGCGCGCTGGCAATCCAAGGGTGCGCGCATGATCGGCGGCTGCTGCCGCACCGGCCCGGACGACATACGTGCAGTGCGCCACATGGCCCCCGCTTAAGGTTGGAAGAACGCCACCCCCCGCAACGCCATCTTACTTCACCGCACGACGGACGTGGCGACCGTCGCTCTGGCCGTTTCGGCTTTCTGCAGGACATCCAGATCCAGCACATGGGTATGGAACTCCCGCAGGGAGGGGCGGTGCCCAATGCTGATGAGCGTCAGTTGCGGGAGTTCCTGCAGCAACAGCGTGTAGAGCTTTGCTTCGGTGCGGGCATCGAGTGCGGAGCTGGCCTCATCCACAAACAACATGCGGGGCTTGTGCAGCAGCACGCGTCCCAGCGCGAGCTGCTGTTGCTGACCCGGTGAGAGGCGCTTGGACCAATCGGTGTCCAAGTCAAGCTCATTCTGAAGATCGGACAAACCGATTGCATCCAGAATGTGGTGGTAGTCGTCCGTGGCAAAACAGTCCGGCAGCTGCGGATAGCTCATGCACAGCTTCAACGAACCCTGTGGCATGTAACTGCGTTGCGGCAAAAACAAGGTGTACTCACCGGGCGGCCTGGCTATTGAGCCTTCGCTATGCGCCCATAGTCCGGCAATGGAGCGCAACAAGGTGCTTTTCCCGATGCCGGAGCGCCCCTGCAGAAGCCAGCGTTCGCCGGGTGCAACACGCCATTGGAGTCCCTGGAGCAGGGGGCGTCCGTCGGGCGCGCGTACGCAGAGGTCATGAATGTCCAGCGCCCCTTGTGTCGAGTGCCAGCGGATGCGGGTGTGTTCTGCAGGCTGCATGACAACATGAAACTCTGCGAGCCGGATGCAGGCAGATCGCAGCAAGGCGATGTCTTTGAAGCGGTAAATGAACCACGAGAGCGAGGCGCGTACCTTCATGAACGATTGGCTGAGCTGCATCAGATCGCCCAGTGACATCTGTCCGCTGAAGTACCTGGGCCCTGCCAGGCTGTAGGCGGCCAGGGCGCCGCCTTCGAGATACAGCCTGTCGGTGGCGGTGACCCGCTTGGTGTAGTGCATCAGGTGACGCCAGTTGTCACGGACGCTTTGGAATGCGCCTGACGCGACGGCCCGTTCTGTGACGCCACCCCCATGCAAGGCGACCTGTTCTGCGCTCTCTCGCAGACGTATCAGTCGGTGCCGGAAACCGGCTTCGGCCTTCTGCTGGTCATAGTCCACACGCACCAGCTGGCCTGCGAACTTCTCCATGAAGATGGAGCCGGCCAGGGCGTACAAAATCGCTGCCCACAGCATGTAGCCCGGCACCTCCAGTGTGTAACCCCACAAGGATAGCGTGGCTATTCCCGAGAGGTTCCAGACAATCGTGGTGAAGGTAATGAGCGAGACCAGATTGCTCAACAGCCCCAGCGCCAACGAAGGCAGCATGGAGGCCAGCAGCTTCAAGTCTTCTGCAATGCGTTGGTCGGGGTTGTCCAGCACTGGCTCATGTTGCGCGCGATAGAGAGCGCTGTTGTCCAACCAGCGCTCCAGGGCTGCCCCGGTCATCCATGAGCGCCAGCGCATTTCCAAGGTCTGGGCGGCATGGGTACGGACTGTCTCCAGTATGACGGCGGCCAGGCCCAGCAAAGCCAGTTCTGCCAGCAGGGGCCAGAACCTGGCAATCTCCCGGGCGGAAAGGGTGTCGTAAAACCCCTTCTGCCAGAACGATACCTCCGCAGCACGGTAGACGATGACCAGATCCAATGCGATGAGCGCGGCGACAAGTCCCCACGCCCTCCAGCGCTGGTCCGATACCCAGTATGCCCGGATGAGGGGCCAGGCATGCCTGGCGCCCAGCGTGCTACCCGGCTGCGTGGATGCCGCACCCGGCATCAGATTGAGGACTTGAAGGTCACCACGGCGTTGCGTGGATCGCCCAGGTAGGTGTAGCCCCAGGTATTGCCCAAGCGTTCGTAGTAGCGGGTGTCGGTCAGGTTGTTGACCGTGAACGTGAGTTGCGACTTCTTGCTGATCCGGTAGCCCACTTGGGCGCTCCACACCGCATAGTCGCTCTGGTAGAGGGTGCTGCCTGAGCTCAGCAGTTGGCTGATGGCGCTTTGCGCCTGCAGCCCACCGCCTACGCTATAGCGACTCCAATCGCCGCCCAGGCGGTAGTTCGTCCACAGCTTGACCATATGCCTCGGTGTCGTGGTGGAGAACGCCTTGCCGACGTTACTGGCAGTGGCGTCCTGCAAGTATTTGTTGTCATTGAAGGTATAGCCTGCGGAGAGATCCCAGCCCGGTGCCAAACGCCCGATGGCTTCCAGCTCCACCCCTTGGCTTTGCACCAAGCCTGCTGCGGTATAGCAGGTATTGCCCGTGCCATCACAGTTCGTGTTGGTCGTATCAGAAATGGCGCGGTTCTTTTCCTGGATTCGGTACACGGCGGCAGTCGTGTTCAAGTCGCCATTGAAAAAGGTGCTTTTGACGCCTGTTTCGACTTGCCAGCCGACCTTGGCCGGGAGTCGGCCACTTTTGTCATAGGCATCCTGGGGCGCAAAGGTGTCGGTGTAGCTGGCATACACAGAATGCTGGTCGGACATGCGCCACACCACTCCGCCATAAGGCGTGAACTGCCCCTCTGCGCGCTCCCATCGTCTCCATGCGGTGGGGGTGGCAGCCAAAGTGCGTGTTTCATACGAATAGTCGCTCACCCGCCCGCCCACACTCAAAGTAAACGCATCGCTCAGTTGTAGGCGCGTAACCCCGTACAAGCCCGACTGGTGCAGCCTGCGTGCGCGGATGGTGGTGATAGGTAAGGCGCTTTCCAGGTCGTAGCTGGTGTTATAGACAGACTGATTGGTCAATTCGGTTTGTCTTCCGCCGCCCTCATAGTTGTACTGGTCTGCGCTGTAGCCGAAGACGGCACTGTGCTGACGGCCTGCCCACGTGAACGGGCCCTCGACGCTGAAGTCTGCGCCCAGGTTGCGCTCCGTGTAGTAGCTGCGCTGCAAGTAGACGGTGGCCAAATCGGCGTCGGTGACACGGCTACCGACATATCCATAGAGAAGGTCGGAGGTGACGACCTTCTCGCGCAGCGCCGCGCGTGCAGTCCAGCCGCTGTCAGCCAGGCGATGGGTAGCTTCCGCGAGTACTTCACGCATCGGGTAATCGGAGTGTCCGCCGCGAATGCCGTAGAAGCTGGAAGACGTGGAGTCCAGCAACTGCCCCGTGCTCAAGCGGGTGGGGATGCCCATGAAGCGCTGAACGCTTTTGTCCTGCCAACTGGCGGAGAGCGAAAGGGTGGTGGCGCTGCTGACATCCGCCTCTACGGCGGCATACCCCATGGTCTGGTGGTTGCTTTGCACCCCGTTGGCGGAGCCCTTGTCCTGCCGGGACACCACGGTCCGCGCGCGCAAAGTGCCGGCTTCATTCACGGGGCCGCCTACGTCAAAGTCTGCATGGTAGTTTTCATTGCTGCCCGCAGACACGCTGTAGGACATGGCGAATGCCCGTTGTGGGCGTTTGCGCACGAAGTTCACCGAGCCACTCGGGTTGCCTGCACCCTGCAGCAGCCCATTGGGGCCACGCATTACCTCAATGCGGTCATACATGGCCAGATCAAACTGGGGGACCATCTGCAAGGCATTTGACGTTGGCACGCTATCGTATTGGGTCTCCAGTCCGTATCCACGGGCCATGAAACCAGCGGTGGTGTCGCCATACAGGTTGGTGGTGACCCCGGTCACCTGGCGCAAGGCCTGGTCAACGGTGACCAGGTTCTGGTCGTCCAGTTGTTGCCGGGTGATGACGGACACCGATTGCGGTATTTCCTGCAAGGTCTGGGGGGTCTTGGTGATCGTCACGGCGTTGACGATGTAGGAGCCTGTCCCATCGGTCAGTGCGTCTTGCGGCGCCAGGCTGGCGGTGGTGGTGATGTGGACAGGCTTCAATGCCGGGGCGGCGTCGGACGAGGCCTTGGGCGGCGCATCAACACGCTCTCTGGTCAAGGTGTAGGTCGATGGACCTTGCGCTTGGGGGGCCAGGCCGGACCCTCTGAGGAGATGGCGCAGACCTTCTTCGGCCGTGTAGCGGCCCTGCAGACCAGCGCTTTGGCGCTCTGCAAGCCATGTGTGGTCAAAGGAGAGTGCCACGCCGGCTTCCGCTGCAAAGCGTGACAGCACGCGATCCAGGGGGCCCGGCGCGATGACAAAGTTCTTTTTGACGGGTGTCTCCACCGCATGCACTTGGGCGAGTGCGCCTGCAGCAATGCTCCAGCATGCCATTCGTGCCGCAAACGCCAACACGCGCAGGAAGTGGCCTTGGTGATGGGGGGTGAATTGTTTTTCGACTACGCCATGTCGGGATACGCGGGGCACTGATTCTTCTCCGTTCTACAAAAAAGGAAATGCATGTTTCCTTTTCATGACGGACGAAGAAGAAAAAAGTGTCAGAAATCTGCAGGGACTACTTGGGATCGAGTCGCAGATGGTCGTGGCTGAGATAGGTCACGCGCACCGGAAAGGACTGCGACAGCAGGTGCAGGCTGCGCTCAAGCTCAAGCACCGGGAATGCGCCGGAAACACGCAGGTCCGCGACTTCAGCGCTGCTTTCCAGGGTTAGCGACTGGTAGCGCTCCAGCTCGTTTGCAAAGCTCGCCAAGGGCATGCGGTGTGCGATCAGCATGCCCGTGCGCCAAGCGCCATCCACCGCTTCATCGGCGACGACGGGAGTGCTGATCCCCTGGCGGCTGAAGTCGGCCTTCTCATGGGTGTTCAGGCGGTGTGTGCGGCCGGCAGCGCGGATTTCCACGGCGCCTTCGAACACTGCTACCTCGCTGTGCAGGGCAAGGCGTGCTCCGCCCGGGGTGGCGTCGGATCGCACGGTGAACACCGTACCCAGTGCGGTGACAGAGCCATCGCGGGTGTCCACGCTGAACGGACGCGAAGGCCGAAGTCCCGTGGCAAGGGGGTCGGCGGCGGTTTCGATGGCGACTTCGCCCTCGTGCAGCCGGAGTTTGCGGTGCTTGTCCGAGTACAGCACCTCCAGCGTGCTGGCGGTGTTCAGAATGATGGTGCTGCCGTCTGCGAGCACTACACGCTTCTGCTCGCCGGGGCGTGTTTTCAGCATGCTGGCGGCATCTTCCCGGGGGGCTTGAGCCCCACCCAGCCACACGATGAGGGGAATGAGCGGTAGCCAGGCCATCCTTTTCATCATGTTGCGGCGGGATTGTTGTATTGGCACTTGCGCCAGCGTCGTGCGCACTACCGTCTGTGGAACCGCATGCAGGTGATCCAAAAAATTCTGCGCACGCTGCCAGGCCGCACGGTGCATGGGCGATGCTGCCAGCCACGATTGAAGGGCTTGTTCGTCCGCAGGCCCACTTTCTCCCGAATGCAGGAGCACGAGCCAATCGGCGGCCTCCTTCAATGCGCGAGGGTCTATCGGGGAAGCGCGATCACTTCGCGGCTCAGGCACAGCGCCCGTCAAGCGACACCCATACAGGCCAGAAACGCGCGACTCATGTGCCGCTTGACGGTGGCAAGCGACATTTGCAGCTCCGTGGCAATGTCCGCGTACCGCATCCCATCCAGTTGTGAGTGAAAGAAAACCTGGCGTGTCAGCTCTGGCAAAGCCTGTAAACGTTGGTCCAGCTCGACCAGCGTCTCCAGCATTTGCAGGCGCACTTCAGGGGAGGGGGCCAATGCTTCAGGCAGCTGTTGCATTGCCTGTTCGTAGGCACGTTCCAGTTCCTGGCGTCGCCAGTGATCGATCAGCAGGTTGCGGGCAATCGTGGTCAGATAGGCGCGCGGCTCGTTCATGTTCACCGGCAGGCAGGAGCTCAGGACGCGCACGTACGTATCCTGTGCAAGGTCCGCTGCCCTGTGTGTGCAGCCCAGCTTGCCGCACAACCACCGGTGAAGCCACCCGTGATGGTTGACGTACAAAGTCTCGACCGCTAATGACGGAGATAGTCCGGCCATTGTTTACCCCACCCGCTTCGCTGCCATAAAAGCACCTGCACCTTTGATATAAATAAGAATAAGTCTCAATTGTATCAATACGGGAAAGCACGGATTGCCGGGCACGAGCGACGTGGGGGTGCTGGCGGTCGGCGCCAGGAGTCTGGAGGTGGTGTTGCTCAGGGGGTTGCGGGTGGCAGCAACATCACCCACTGCGCCATCTGCCGCGCCTGCGCTTCGCTCAGGTGCGGGTGGCGGGGCATCAGGGCCCGGCCCCATTCACCGGCGCCCCCGTTGCGTATCTTGCCAGCCAGGTAGTCCACCGCATCGGGGCGGCCCTGGTAACGCGCAGCCACCTGATTGAATGCGGGGCCGACATAGCGCCTGTCTACCCCGTGGCAGCGCAGGCAGTTGGAGGCGTTGGCTGCGGCCATTCCGGCTGCCAGTGCAGCATCGGGGGCCGTCGGGGAAGCCGGTGTCACCGCGGTGCTGGTGCTTGTCCTGGTAACTTCCGCACTTTGAATCGTTGTGCTTTCTCTGTTGCCAGCCTGCAGCGTGCGCCAGCCCACCATCAGCATGCCCGCAACGACCACTACCACGGCCAGGAGGAGTGCCGCTGCAAGCCAGCGTGGCCGTTGGGGTGGGGTGTCGTCTTCAGCTTGCATGTGCGTGATGGTGAGGGTGAGCGTCTGGCGAACGATAGCGCATGGGTGGGGGGATTATTCGGAGTGACTGCGTAGGCCGCCAGAGCAATAATGAATGAGCAACTCATGGCCCCACCTATCCAGTGACATTGATCGCCCCTCCTACCAAGTCAACGCTGCTCCTTCAACACGTGGAAGCGGAGCTACTGCACCCCAGCAGGCGGCTACGTTTTGCGCCAGAGATTGAGGCCCAGTATGAGGCGGAGACCGGCAAGGTCCGCAATCACCAAATCTATATGGCCGGCATGGTGGCGCTGTTGGTGTTCAATGCATTTTTATGGAACGACTTCCGTGTCAGGTCCGCGATTTTCTATGACGTGCTCTTTGTCCGGCTCCTGTTGGTCACGGCCCCTTGTTTTGGGATTTTGTGGTTGATTCGTCGGGGGGTGACACCCAGCGCGCGTGAGATTCTGACCGGCTGTGGTGTCTTGATGGTGACCGCTGCTGCTTCATGGATCAACTGGCAAACCCGCAGCGACATAGCCGGTTATGACTGTTTTACCTTTGTGTTGGTGTTGATCACCAGCAACATCGCGTTGCCCATCCGGTTCACGACCGCAACCATTACTTCTGTGTTGAGTGCCATCATCGTCATGCTAAGCGTGCTGTGGCATCCCTATATTCCTGCGCAAGCCCAAATCGTGTCCCTCTTGGTGTATGTTTTTGCTGGCGTCTTCACCTTGCTGGCCAAGTACCGTTTGGAGTTGGCAGAACGCAAAAGCTATTTGAACTATCTGCGCGAGACCTTGCGCAATCAGGAGATGCAGGAGGCAAATCTGTCCTTGCAACGGATATCCAACTGTGACCCGCTCACCGGCCTGTCCAACCGCCGCCGTTTTGATGAAGCATTCCTGGCCGCTACCAATCAGCGCAGTGGCGGGCCGGACAAATTGGTGATCCTGATGGTAGACATCGACCACTTCAAACCGTACAACGACACCTTTGGTCATCCGGCAGGCGATCAATGTCTGCAGACCGTCGCTAACCTGATCAATGAGCAAGTGCGTGACGACAAGGACGTGGTTGCCCGCATCGGGGGCGAGGAGTTCGCCGTGCTGCTGTTGGAAGCCAGCATGCAAGAGGCGCTTCAAGTGGCAGAGCGGGTGCGGACGGCGGTTCAGTCCGCGATGATCCCTCATGACGGAAGGGAGGGGCGCCAGTGGGTCAGCATCAGCATAGGGGTGGCGCAGGCACATACCCGCGATGTAGACAGTGTCCGTAGTGTGATGCGCAGAGCCGACGAGGCCCTCTACCTCGCCAAAAACAGCGGCCGTAACTGCGTCAGGGTCGATGACAAGCCATGATCGCGACCGGCATGGAAGGTTTTACATAGCCGAAATGGCACTTTGCGCCCATAGGATATGCGCGAGCAGCTCCTAAATTGATAGTGAGTCGCTCGCCCTTACCTGCTTACGCCGCCTTCACCTTCAACCGCCAGGCATGCAGCAGCGGCTCGGTGTAGCCGCTAGGCTGCGCCAGGCCCTTGAACACCAGCTCCGTTGCCGCCTTATACGCCGCACCTTGGAAGTTGTCCACCATGGGGGTGTAGAGCTTGTCGCCTGCGTTTTGCTTGTCCACCTTGGCGGCCATGCGGGCAAAGGTTTCTTCCACCTGGGCTTTGGTGACCACACCGTGGTGCAGCCAGTTGGCCATATGCTGGCTGCTGATACGGAGGGTGGCGCGGTCTTCCATCAGGCCGATGTCGTTGATGTCGGGCACCTTGGAGCAGCCCACGCCCTGGTCCACCCAGCGCACCACGTAGCCCAGAATGCCTTGGGCGTTGATCCCCATAGAATTTTCGAGCACGTTAGTACGATAATACCGACTACCTTGGATTGAGTATTTCCATCATTCGTCAAATCACCCGAATACCATGAGCAACGCCATACTGAACTATTCAGCTGAAGGTGTCTTGTTGCCATTACAAAAGTTGCAACAAGCCCATGATGAAGTGGCACATCGCGACATCTTGAGCTTTGACTTGTACAAACGTCTCAAGCATATGGTCTTGCACTTCTACAAGTACGCAGGCCGGATAGAAGTTGCGCGCAGCACAGGCGATTTGTCGCAACTACGCAGCACGTTGATCGATACGTTCATCATTTGCATGGCTTCTGCCAATGCGATGAACCTATCCCTTGGTGGAAAGATTTCAGGAATCCCAGAAACAAATGACATCGACGCGCTTGCTCGTGAGCTGGGAGAGAAGTTGCAAAGTACGGACTTTTTTGGGGAATCTGTGCGAGCACTCGTAATTCTTGGTGGGCAAATGGCAAAAGCTATCGAATCTGCTGACCATATGGAGCGTGGTGACCCTCGGGCTGACATGGAAGGCCTCATCGTGCAACTGACAGTCGCCGTTTTGAGCATCCTTGGGCATCTGAGTGGTGCATTGAAAACTGATGTTCAAACTCGTTTGCAAGGTGTCGAACTGAAATCTATTTTCCTTCGGCCTAATCCGGCTATGGTGCGCTAAATGGCTTTCTGGAGTGGCGAAAAACTTGCTCAAGAATTGCCGACGCTGATTACTGGCTTTAAAGAAGAAAACTTGGACTGTGCGTCCTATCGCCTTTCAGTTGGCGATCAAGTTTTTGCTACTTCTGACCAGTTCGCGGCGAGCGGTCCCTCCGCTCCGCTAGTCAGCCTTCTCAAGGATCCACCAGAAAACATCCTGCGAATTCGCCCTGGGCAGTTTGCTTTTTTGATGACTCTTGAGAGTGTGATCATTCCTGATAACGCGCTAGCGCTTATCTCGATACGTGCTGGTTATAAGTTCAAGGGGCTGATTAACGTTTCAGGCTTTCATGTTGACCCTGGCTGGCAGGGAAAGCTGTTGTTCAGTGTTTACAACGCTGGTCCGACAGTGGTCACTCTCAAACGTTGTGAGCCGATGTTTCTCATCGTATACGCTGATCTTGACCAGACATCCACGAAAACATACAACGGCAAATCTAAAGGACAAGTCGATATCGATGCATCGTTGTTGGAAAACATGACGGAGCAGGTCTTTTCGCCGCTGATGCTTCAGCGGCAGTTGACGGATCTTCAGAGCCAATCCGTAGCACAGTTGAGTACGCTCAAAAAAGACTTAGAGGCAGAAATAAAGCAACTCAATGGTACTACTTCCATTTTAAAAATTGCCGCTATTACTGTGGGTTCACTCCTCGGTCTGATTTTTGCATTTGTCGCCATACTTGCCACCATTGCACCGGGATGGTTTGGGGTCACGCTTGTAAAGACGATGGAATCTGCTGGATATGAAATTAAGCAAAAGCAACCTGAGGCTGGATCGCCTGCCGCAGTAGATTCAATTCGGCCTGTTGATAAAGCAGCTGTAATGGAGGTCTCACCGAAGGTAAGTGAAAAAGCATCTGAGAGTGCGCTGGGTAAAAAACCGTGAACTTGCATCCCGAAATGCCTGCAGCAGTCATTTCGGACTGCGGTCAATATCGTTATTTTTTGTCGCGTAGGCTTGGGTTTTCAGACCGTGTAGTTACCTTCATCGGGCTAAACCCATCGATAGCTGACGCAACCCAAGATGATCCGACCATAAGAAGATGTATTGGGTTTGCAAAGCGCCGTGATGCAGGCATGCTTTTAATGGTGAATCTGTTTGCGTTGCGCTCAACCGATCCCTCTGCTTTACGTATGCATCCTGCCCCAATTGGGCCAGAAAATGATCTTTGGATTGAGCGTGCAATGTCTGCGGCAGACATTGCGATCGCTGCATGGGGTAATGGCGGTGTGTTGTTGGATCGCTCAAATGTGGTCAGTACGCATTACAAAGGGCGACTTGAAGCATTTGCGATTACCAATGCAAAAATGCCTAAGCACCCGCTGTACGTTAGGTCGGACGCGCAGACAATATCTTTTGAAACCTGATTAAATGCCCTCAAAAGCAAGCGGTACCCTTAGGTGCCGCTTGCTTTTTTTGATGCGGCGGATTCAAGTACAAAGCGCAACGGAGTGCAGTGTAAGAGGTCTCACAGGAAGGTTGTAAAACACCTCATGTGGAGTGCGATAGCCCAGGCACTTTCGTGGTCTGTGATTGAGCAGATACACGGCCTCATCGACCTGT
>CAUOXL010000032.1:0-25036 GCA_963508575.1 uncultured Rhodoferax sp. | reverse complement strand
TGCACTTAACAGAGGTCAATATGTTCGAGAAGGTCACTCTGGAGCAAATGGTGGACAACGCGCTCAGGGGCGGTGACTTCGAGCACATCCACGCTCAGACCGAGTTGTTTTGAAACTGGGGAAATTTACCGGACAGTAGTGGCTCAATGCTGTGCCAGCGAGCGCAACAGGGCGCGATTGATTTCGTCGGTGGGGATTTGGTGGGCGCGGCACACTTCGCGGATGACTTGGGTGTTGCGGCCTTCCAGCGCAGCGGCTGCTTCCAGCCAGGGCGCATAGGGCCCGGTGCGGCCTAGCACTGCGGATGCGACCCGTCCCGGCAGGGGCAGGCGGTGCAGGGCAGTGCCCAGGTTTTCTCCGAGCAGCAGGTCCATTTGCGAGAACACCCCGCACAAAAACACTTCGCGCCGCAGCTCGTCTTCCACGCCGGCGTCTGCCAGTTGTTCCATGATGCGGGCGCGCAGCACCATGCTGTGGCGTATGGGGTCCAGGTTGGTATCGGCGCTGGCGTGGGGCAGTTGCCCCATGAGCCAGCTCCGCAGGTGGCTGAAACCCAGGGTCATCAGGCCCTGGCGCACGCTGGGGACTTCGCTGCGCAAACTCAGCGCGGCCGAATTGGCGTAGCGCAAAAAGCGGTAGCACAGCAAAGGCTCGCGGCCCATGGTGTGTTCCAGTGCGTCCAGGGATTCATCGCTGTCCACGGCATGCACCAAGTCCAACAGGGCCTGCCGGGCCGGCTGGATCTGGCGGTAGCGATAGGCGTACAGCACTTCTTCTGCGGGCCAGCCGGCCACGCCCCGCACATGCTGCTGATCCAGGGCATGCTCCACCAGGGCTTGGCTGGCAACGGATTCGTACAGCTGGGCGGCCTGCACCGGGCTGGCGAGCGGGGGGCTTTCGGGGTGGCTGCCCAGATGGCTTTGCCGCAGCGCCGCACGCAGGGCGCCCAGCGCCTCCTCGGCGGTGAGTGAGAGCATGCAGGTATGGAACCAGCCGGCCGATGTTGCATCCGGGTGTTCGCCGGGCTCACCCGCCCACACCAGCTTGAGGCCCCGTTGCTGGGCCTTGCGCACCCGTCCGGCCAGCAAGGCATCGCCCAGCCAGGCCTGGGGCACCTCTATCCAGATGTTGGGCGCCTGGCTGTGGTCCAGCAGATCGGCCAGCAGGCCGGGCGCGCGCGGGTGCAAGAAGCAGATTTCATGCTGCGCCGGCCACAGCTCTTGCATGGCGGTGATGAGGTGGCTGGCGTCCACCGCGCTGGGGTTCTCCGGATCCAGCCACAGGCGCACGCCGATGCGCTTGCGCCATTGATCCCACACCGGCTCGTAGCCCATGGTCACATTGCCGAGTACCGAGTTGCTCATGGCGCTAGCTCAGGAAGTTGAAGAGGGACAGCTTCTGGACCTGTGCGTACGACTGCAGGGCCGCCTGGTAGCCGGTCTGCTGGTTCTGGAAGTCGGCGACGCCCTTGATCATGTCCAGGTCTTCCGCGCGGGAGCGGTCGGCCTCCAGCTGGATGCTCTTGGTGGCCTGGTTGGCCGTGATGCGGTCGGCCCGGTTGAGCAGGTCGCCGGCCTGGCCCCGGATGGCCGAGACGCGGTTCATGCCGATATCGAGGTTGTGCAGCGCTTGGCCTACGGCCTGAGTGGCGGCATTGGCGTTGCTGGCGCTGCGGATGTCCCGGATGGCGTCGTCCATGACGCTGAAGATGCTGGGGTTGGGGGTGATGGAGACCTGATCGCCGACGGCAGGGGTCCCGCTCATGGTGAGCGCGAGGCCTGGTACGCCGGTGAGGGGGATTGCGGTTTTCTGGCCGGTGGGGAAGCTCGCCGTCTGGTCGGCAATGGCGCCGCTGACGCTGGGGTCTTCCGTGACCGAGTAGGTCACGCTGGTGACGCCGGGCACGGAGGTGGTGTCCACCGCCGTGACTTGCAGGGTGTAGGCAGAGCCGGTCACGGCAGCTGCATCGGCAACACTCACTCCGCTGGTTTGCAGGGTGCGCCCCGCCGGAATGGTGTTGAGGGTCACATTGAACACGCCGTCCCGGGCGGGTTGTGCCATGAAGGTGCTTTCGCCATCCAGCGAATGGGCAATGGCGGTGTTGCTGGTGGCCGTCTGGCCGGGCAGGCCGCTGTAGGTGTAGTCGGGGGCGTTGGCATTGGGCCCGTTGAAGGGCACGGCCGCGCTGGCCAGGGCACCGAACAAGGGCTGGCCATTGGTATCGGTGCGGTTGGCGTAGCTCAGGATCTGCTCGCGCAAGCCTTGCAGCTGGTTGGCAATGGTCTTGCGCTCTTCCGGGGTATGGGTGCCGTTGCCGGCACTGACCACCAGCTGGCGGAACTGCTGCAAGGCATCGACCACATCCCCCAGGGTGCTTTCTGCGTTGGCGATGGTGTTGCGCTGGGATTCCAGCGCCCGCTGGTCGGTGGCAATGCGCGAGAGCCGGGTCAAGGCGCGTTCGGCCTGGGCGGCGCCGGTGGGGTCGTCGCTGGCGCGGACCACTTTTTTGCCTGCGGTGAGGTTTTCTTGCAGGTTGGACAGCCCGGTTTGCCGCTTGGACAGGTTGCTCAGGGCGTTGTCATAGGTGTTGGCGGAGGCGAGGCGTGTGAGGTTGACGGCCATGGCGAATCCTTCTCAGGCCTTAGTGGCCAAGCCCTTGCAGCAGGTTGTCGAAAATGTTCTGGGCGATCTGGATCATCTTGGCGGAGGCCTGGTAGGCCTGCTGGAACTGGATGAGTTTGGCCGCCTCTTCGTCCAGATTGACCCCGGAGAGGGCGGTACGGTCTTTCTCAAGGTTGGCGGCAATGGACGTCGATACCGAGGCGGCGTAGCCTGCACTCTGGGTGCGGATACCGATCTGGGAGATCGCACCGGCGTAGCCGTCGGTCATGACCGCACCGTCGAACATGGCTTTGTCCCGCAGGTCCATCAGGGCGCTGGCGTTGCTGCCGTTGAGCTTGAGGTCCAGCTGGTATTGCGGGTCCTTGATGTCCACGACCGTGAAGGTGTCGCCGGCCTGGGGCGTGCCGGTGAGCTGGAGGCTCCAGTTGGCCTGCGGGTCGATGCCGGTGATGGGCGTGCCGGGCTGAAACGTGTAGCTCGTGGCATTGGGCGTGGGCACTTCATCACTGCGGGTGTAGGTGCTGGCACTGGTGAAGGTGAGCTTGACCGGTGTCTGCGGCGTACCTGTTTGGTTGTTGCTGAGTGCCGTCAGGGACACCTGCTGCAGGCTGCCGGTGTTGGTGGTCCCCATCGCACCGGCAATGGGGCTGGCAACCGCCAGTTGCCGGGGCGTGGAGAACACCCGTGCGACGTTGCTGGCGGACGTCGCAAAGGGTTTGATGAGGAAGCGGTCCCCGAGTTGGGCGCTGCCCCCTTGGAGGTCGATGGAGATGCCGTCCACGACGACCAGTGCAGGCGCAGCAGGTGCCGGCACCTGCGGAAAGGAGGTGACCGCGCCGTCCGATTTGCGGGTGATGCTGCCGGCATTGGCGGAGATAAAGCTGATTTCGTAGTCCGAGGCGGACAGCTTGGTCGCGTCGGCAATGCGCATGCCCAGCGTGGCATTGCCGGTGTTGAGGGTGGCGGGCGGGGCCGGTGCGCGGATGTTGCCATTGGCCGCCGTCAGCGTGGCGGTGGTGAAGAGATCGGTGCCGGCATTGCCGTCCAGGTCCAGACCGAGCTTGTGCTGGGCATTCACTTCGGTGGTGATGGCAATCGTCAAGCGGCCCAGCAAGTTGCGCGCTTCATTCATGTCACTGTTCTGAAAGCGCAGCAGCCCGGACACCTCGCCGCCACCGAGCATGTTTTCGTCGAGCAGGACAGGTTGACCATTGCGGGTCATGGCCAGTTTGCTTTTGAGGGGATCGCCGAACTCGTCGTTCACGATGGAAACCGGGGATACGGTGGTTCCCAGCACCAGCGGTTGGCTGCTGGCCAGGAAGACGCCTACCGTGCCGTCATCGGCTTTGATGGAGGTGGTTTGAACGTACTGGTTGAGTTCGCGCACCAGTTGGTCGCGGCGGTCCAGCAGGTCGTTGGGCGGCTGACCCGATCCTTGGGCGCGGGCAATGCGGTCATTGACGTCGGCGATGTTCTGGGCCAGCGTGTTGATGGCATTGGCCTTTTGGCCCAGCGCTTGTTTGACACCGGTCTGCAGGTCATCCAGGGCCTGGGAGGCGGCCCGGAAGCGGCCGGCGGTTTCATCCACCCGGGTCAGTACCACCGTGCGTGCGGTCAGGTCGGTCGGGGCACTGGCGACGTCCGAGAAGGCATTCATCATGTCACTGACAGAGGCGCCCAGCCCGGTACTTCCGCCGGCAAAAATGTCCTGCAGTTGCTTGAGTTTGTCGGACCGGGCGATATCGGCATTCTGGGTGGCGCTGGCCAGGGTGGCTTGGCGAGTCAGAAATTCGCTGAAGTTGCGCTGGATGGTTCTGATCTCCACGCCCTTGCCCACATAGCCGCCGCCACTGAACTGGCCTTCCACCGCATTGAGCACCACGTTCTGGCGTGAGTAGCCGGGGGTGTTGACGTTGGCAATGTTGTTGCCTGCAGTTTGCAGTGCAGTCTGGTTGGCCTGCAGTGCCCGGGTTCCGATGTTGAGAACGCTCATGGTCCCTTGCTGTTGCGGTTACACCTGCACCTGCGCACGGCGCAGTTGCAAGGTGGTGTTGATGGCGCGGCTCAGTTTGGCGGCGTACTCCGGGTCCGTGGCGTAGCCGGCCTTTTGCAGGCCACTGGCATAGGCGGTGGCTGAATGGGTTTGGGTCTTGGCCTTGGCGTAGCGGGGGCTCTCGGAGATCAGTCGGGCGTAGTCTTTGAAGGAGTCTTCAAAAGAGTCATAGGCGCGGAATTTGGCGACCCTCTTTTCTGCGACGCCGTTCACGTATTCGGTGGTGGTGACTTCTGCGACCTTGCCCTTCCAGCTGGCCCCGGCTTTGATGCCGAACAGGTTGAAGGAGTTGCTGCCGTCTTTGTTTTTGATCTGGTGGCGGCCCCAGCCGGTTTCATGGCCTGCCTGGCCCAGCATAAAGCTGGCGGGAATGCCGGTCGCTTTTTCAATTTTGTTGGCCGCGTCAGAGTGCCGGCTCACAAATTCCGCCTGGCTGGCGGTCGGCGCTTTTTTGGTTTTGACCAGGGGCAATAGGGCGTCTGAGCCCGTGCCTTTGCCGGAGGCCGCTTTGCTGCTCAGGGTGTCCGGAGCCGTGACGGTGAGCGGCGTGCCTGCACTGCGTCCGCCCTCCGGCATGTCAACACCCATCTGCCGGGCCAACTGCTGCGAGATGAGTTCGGACAGCCCGCCGGCCTGTCCCGACATGCTGACCGAGAGTTGCTGGTCCAGCAGGTCGGTTCCCAGGTCGGAGCCGGGGTTGTCCAGCATGCCGGACTTGGGGGTGGCCTCGCGCATGCTTTTGATGAGCTCCCGCATGAACAAGGCTTCGAACTGTTTGGCGGTCTCGCGAATGCTCTCGGGGCTGGCTTTGTCAGCGCCGGCTTTGAGTGCGTTCAAGGAGCGGGCATCGGCAGCCAGGTCCTGCGCGCTGGAGATGCTGGAGTTTCCGTAGATAGAACCGTAGCTCATGTCAAATTACCTCCAGCTCCGCATTCAGCGCCCCGGCAGATTTGATGGCTTGCAGGATGGCCAACAGATCCTGGGGCGTTGCGCCTAGTGAATTCAGTGCTTTCACCACATCGGTGAGTTGGGCCGCCTGCGGGAGTTGAATGAACTTCCCGGCATCCTGCTTGATCTCAATGCTCGCTTTTTCGCCGACCACGGTCTGCCCGCCGGACAGGGCATTGGGCTGGCTGATGACAGGGCTGGAGGACACACTCACCGACAGGTTGCCGTGGGCAATGGCACACGGGCCCAGCGTGACGGCCTGGTTCATGACAATGGAGCCGGTCCTGGAGTTGATGATGATCTTGGCCGCTGCGACGGAGCTGTCGATGGGGAGCTCCTCCAGGTCTGCAATGAAGCTGACTCGGTCATTGGGGTCGGTGGGGGCTTTGACTTGTACGGTGCGCCCATCCAGGGCTTGGGCGGTGCCCGGGCCGAAACGCATGTTCACCGCCCGGGCCACCTTGCGCGCGGTCTGGAAGTCAGAAGCATTGAGGCTCAGGCTGATGCCGGGGCCGTCCTGCAGGCTGCTGGGGACGGCCCGTTCCACCTGGGCACCATCGGGGATGCGGCCTGCACTCAGGTGGTTGACCTGAACTTTGCTTCCGCCTGCGGAGGCGCCGGCGCCGGCCACGATCAGGTTTCCCTGGGCCATGGCGTAGACCTCGCCGTCCGCCCCTTTCAGCGGGGTGGCAATCAGGGTTCCGCCTTTCAGGGATTTGGAATTGCCCAGGGAGGAGACGTTGATGTCCAGCAGCTGGCCCGGGCGTGCAAATGCGGGGAGTTGGGCTGTCACCAGGACGGAGGCGACGTTCTTCATCTGCAACTGGGTCAGCGAGGTCGCCGACAGGCTCATGCCCAGCTGCTCCATGTAGTTCTTGAGGCCCTGGGTGGTGTAGGGCATCTGGGTGGTCTGGTCACCGGTGCCATCCAGTCCGATGACCAGGCCGAAGCCGGTCAACTGGTTGCTGCGGACGCCTTCGATGGCGGCGATCTCTTTGATGCGTGTGGCACTCTGGGCCGCCATGGATACGACCAGGGTGCATGCCATGCACACGCTGACCCAGCGCCGGAGGCGGGAGGTGTTTGCAAGCAGTTTCCAGTGTGTCATGTGCCGAGCCGTTGGTTGGGGCGATCCGATGGGATCTGTTACCCCCCGGCACTATTCTGGTTTTCTTTATACGGACCAAAAACCGGAAAAGAACCGCGTTCACCCTCTAACTGTGGTGACTCCGGTGGCTGGAATTTCAGAGGAAGACGAGCCCTGTGGACGAGGCTGTACTGCGATGTCGGATGCGCGCCCGTTTAAGCGCAGCACCTAGACGAAGAGTTGTGCGCGCGTCTTACAGCTGACCGAGCTTTTGCAGCATTTGGTCGGAGGTTTGGATTGCCTTGGAGTTCATCTCATAGGCCCGCTGTGTCTGGATCATGGTGACCAGTTCCTGCACGACATTGACGTTGGAGGTTTCCACAAACCCCTGGGCCACGGTACCCAAGCCGTTGGCGCCCGGCGCACCTGCATTCGGCTGGCCGGATGCTGCGGTTTCTGCGTACACGTTTTGCCCTTTGGGCTCCAGTCCGGCCGGATTGACGAAGCTGGCCAGCGTGATGTTGCCTATGGCCTGTGGCGCGACGTTGCCGGGGATGGTGGCGCTGACGGTGCCATCCCGTGCAATAGAGACAGCGGTGGCATTCGCCGGGACCGTGATGCCGTTGAGGATGGGCATGCCATTGGATGTCACCAGGCGACCGGCGTTGTCAATCTGCAGTGCGCCGTCCCGGGTGTATCCCGTGGTGCCGTCCGGCATGGTGACCTGGAAGAAGCCGTTGCCTTCAATGGCCACGTCCAGGTTGTTGTTGGATTGTTGCAGGTTGCCCTGCGCAAAGGACCGGCTGGTGGCTACGGTGCGCACGCCCAGTCCGATTTGCAGCCCTGTCGGAAGGGTGGACTGTTCCGAGGTGTTGGAGCCGACCTGCCGCAGGTTCTGGTACATCAGGTCCTCAAACACCGCATGCGATTTTTTGAAACCATTGGTGGACACGTTGGCCAGGTTGTTGGAGATGACATCCAACTGCATTTGCTGGGCCTCCATCCCCGTTTTGGAGATCCAGAGCGAGTTAATCATGGTGTTTTATCCTTGCAGGTTGAGAAGCTGGCCGGCAGCACGGTCATTGGATTCAGCGGTTTGCATCAACCGGGTCTGCGCCTCGAATTGGCGTGCAGTCTGGATCATTCCCACCATGGCCTCAATGGCATTGACATTGGAGCCTTCTAGCATGCCGGCTTGTACGCGGGCGGCATCCTCGTTGTTTAGGGGCTCGCCGGACAGGGTGCGGAACAGCCCGTCCTCGCCGCGTTTGAGGGGGTCGTCCGGGGTGGGAACCACCAGTTTGAGTCTGCCGATGGCATTGGCCGGTTGATTGCCCACTTTGGCACTCACGGTTCCGTCCGGTTGAATAGTCAGCTCTGCGCCGGCCGGCGAGGTCATGGGCAAGCCATCACTGGACAACACTTGCAATCCGTTGCCAGTGGTCAGGCTGCCATCGGTGGCCACTTCAAGGTGGCCGTTGCGGGTATAGGCCTCATTTCCGTCCAACCCCTGGACCGTGAACCAGGCATTTCCATTGGCCATGACGTCCAGGCTGCGATCTGTGCGCATGGCCGGACCGGGGGTGTCGAGGTGACCGGCGGTAGCCTCGAGTGCAAATACCCGGGTGGTCGCACCTTCGCCGCGCAAGGGGACGGCGCGGTAGGTGGCCAGTTGGGCGCGGAAGCCGTTGGTCGAGAGGTTGGCCAGGTTGTTGGCCTGCACCGACTGTCGGTTCGCTGCCGCGTTGGCGCCGGTCATCGCGGTGTAAATCAGGCGGTCCATGGTGGGCTAACTCTGTGGGGACGGGGTTAACGCAAATTGACCAGCGTGGACATGACCTGGTCCTGGGTCTTGATGGTCTGGGCGTTGGCCTGGTAGTTGCGCTGCGCCGTCATCATGTTGACCAGCTCGCCGGTCAGGTCCACGTTGGAGTCTTCGAGCGCACCGGAGCGGAGGCTGCCGAACTTGCCCAGCCCCGGGTTGCCGAGTACGGGTTGTCCTGATGCCTGGGACTCGGTCCAGTTGCTGGCGCCAATTTGGGTCAGGCCTTGTACGTTGCGGAAGTCTGCCAGCAGCAGTTGCCCCCGCGCCTGGGTTTCCCCGTTGGAGTAGCGCGTCGTGATCACACCGCTAGGGTCGATGGTGACGCCGGTCAGATCGCCGGCGGTGTAGCCGTCTTGCTTGAGGTTGGACACCGCAAAGCTGGTTCCGTATTGGGTGGATTTGGAAATATCGAGGGTCGTGTTGAAGGTGCCTATCGCACTATTGGTAGATGTCAGTGTCAGGTTCTGCGGGCCGGTCGGGCCTGTCAGCTTGCCGTTGGCATCGTATTTCAGCTGGAACAAGGCGCCGCTGGCGACCGTGGTCAGTTGCGGTCCCGAGAACGCGCCGGTTCCGGCGGCGGCAAAGGTGGGCTTCTTGTCAACTGGCGGGGGCGTGGTCGAGTTGTAGGCCACGTTGGCGACATGCGTTGCATAGGTCGCAGCGTTCGTGTTCAAGGCGGCCGTGCCTGCGGCGACCGTGGTGGCATCAAACACATCCCAGGTGTCGGTGGTGATAGCAGGGTTGGCCGTAGTGTCCGGGCCCGTCTTCACAAAGTACAGGTTCACGGGAACCTCATTGCCTTGTGAGTCAAACGCGTTCATGGTCGTCCCGTAGGTGGAGATCGGGGTGGGCGGGGAGGACTGGATGGCCGGCTTGGTGCGTGAGTCCAGGTTGAACTCTGCCGTGATCGCCGTGGTTGCGCGTGCCGGAATGGGGGCATTGGTTGGCACGTTCATGGCTTGCGGAGTGATGCTGGTGCGATTGCCCTGCAGGTCGGTGGGGTAACCCATGACATTCGCGCCCCCGTTGGTAATCAGGTTCCCGCTAGAGTCCAGCTTGAATTGGCCATCGCGGGTATAGGCCGTTGACTTGTCCGGCATGGTGAGCTGGAAAAAGCCACCGCCGTTCACGGCGACGTCCAGGTTGTTGCCGGTGATGCTGACATTGCCTTGCGTGAATTGTTGGGCAATCGTTCCCACAGCGACCCCGATGCCCGGACCGGAGCCGCCCCCGGCGGCCCCCAGTTGGTTGGCGACAAGCGCGGAAAACTCGGTGCGGGAAGATTTCATGCCAACCGTGTTGGCATTGGAGATGTTGTTGCCGATCACGTCCAGGCTTTTGCTGGAGGCATTGAGGCCGGAGAGTCCTGTTTGAAAGCTCATGATGGATTCCTCGTAAAGTACTCGCTTAGAGAATGGATTTCACAGCGCCATAGGCCACAGCGGGCCGCCCTTTGAGGTGCAGCGATACGGCGCCGTTGTCGGTGCCCACGGCCGTCACCGTGTCCTGCGCCAGGCTGCGGGATTTCACTGCTTGGTCCCCTTGGGTCGCTTTGACTGTGAAGGTGGCGTTGCTCAAGCCGCTGTATTTGGATGCATCCCATTGGAACGTGCTTTGTCCGGCGGGGAGGGCTCCCAGATCGATGGTGTCGAGCAACTGCCCTCCTGCGGTCTTGATGTCCACGGTAACTTTGTCCGCTCGGCTGGAGAGATCGATGGCGCCTTTGGCGATGCCTGCGTCAATGCTGAGGTTGTCGGACTCCAGCGTGACACCGTGCCCCACCAAACTTGCGCTTTGCAACATTTGCGTGGAAGTGAACTGTGTGGCCATGTTCTTCATGGTGGCATTGAGTTCCTGAATCCCGGAGACGGTGTTGATCTGGGCGATCTGGCTGGTCATCTGGGCGTTGTCCATGGGGTTCATGGGGTCCTGGTTGTTGAGCTGGGCAACCAGCAGCTTCATGAAGCGGTCTGACTGCTCCTGTGCATTCACTGTGCCCGGTGCTGTTTTTGAGGGCGCCGGGGCGCTGGGGCTCGTGCTGGCAATGGTGTTCGTCATGGGGGATTTCCTTCAGGTTATTGGCCCATTTGCAGAGTCTTCAGCATCAGTGTTTTTGCGGTGTTCATGACTTCGACGTTGTTCTGGTAGGACCTGGATGCGGAGATCATGTTGACCATTTCCTCCACGGGATTCACGTTGGATTGGGTGACATAGCCTTCTGCATCCGCAGATGGGTGCTGAGGGTTGTGAACCCGGCGCAGTGGCTCGTTACTCTCCTTGATGGCGCTGACTTTGACCCCCGAAGATGCCTCTGTCCCCATGAGGACCGTTTCGAACACCACCTGGCGACTTTTGTAACCCTGGCCATCCGGGCCGGCCACTGCATCCGCATTGGCCAGGTTGCTGGCAACGACGTTCAGGCGTTGTGACTGCGCACTCACTGCGCTGCCGCTAACGTTGAAGATGGAAAACATGGACATGCTGTGTCTCCGTGGCTTTTTGCTTACTGACCTTGAATAGCGCTCAAGATGGTGCGGGACGAGCCGTTAATAAACCGGAGGGTTGCCTCATAACGAACCGAGTTGTCGACGAAGTTCGCACGCTCACGGTCCAGGTCCACACTGTTCCCGTCCATCGCAGGTTGGGTCTGCAGGGTGTAGCCCAGTTTTTTCTGCTCGCCCAGGGAGCTGCCTTCAATGGGGGTTAATGGGATATGGCGTTGGTGGGTTGTGCCGTCTGCGGGGGCGCCACTGGAGGCGGGCGCCAGCGCAATGGTGGGGGTTGAGGTGGCCTCTGCCATGGCTTGCTTGAAGTCGAAGTCACGGCCCGAGTAGCCGGGCGTGTCTGCGTTGGCAATGTTGCTGGCAATCACCCGCTGCCGTTCTGCGCGCAGCACCAACCCTTTTGATTGGAAGTCCAGAGCGTTGGTCAGATTGGAAAGCATGTGTACCTCGACGGATGTCTGTCGCTCCCGGCACGGGCCAAGATTGGCGATGTGCGGCAATTATGGAAAAAGCTTTAATTTTTTAGCTTTGGAATTGGGTGTTGAAAGCTGTGCATTTAATGGCTTCTTCCTGCGTGCACGTTTCCTATAGTGTGTACCTCCACAGGAGCCGTTCATGCCCACTATCTCTCCATCGCCCATGCTGCATGTGTTAACTCGCGCGACGCTTGTTGTCGGTTTGTGGGGGCTTTCCTCCGCATGGGCGCAGGAGCAGGGTGCTGCGGCCTTACAGGCCATGGCGCAAAGTTGGGTCACCGATGCGGTGATGCGACACCAGCGCTCGGAAGGCTCGAATCTGCGTATGGAGGCGGTAGTCGGACCATTGGACAGCCGGGTCAAGTTGGCTGCTTGTGCCAATATTGAGCCGTATGTGCCGCCAGGTGCCCGCTTGTGGGGCCGTAGTCGTGTCGGTATGCGGTGTGTCGATGGCATGACGCGATGGAATGTCACGCTACCGGTGACCGTCAAGGCCATGGGGGAAGCTTGGGTGCTCAAATCCCAGGTGAATTCTGGTCTCAATGTGTCAGAGGCGAATGTGACCTGGGCGGAGGTCGATTGGGCGGAGGATCCCGCTCCGGTCCTTACGGACAAGGCCTCTTGGTTGGGCCACACCGCGACACGGGCCCTGAGTACCGGGCAGGTTCTGCGGCAAGGCATGGTGCGCCCGGCACAGGTATTCCAGGCCGGAGCATCGGTCAAGGTCGTTGCCCAAGGGCCGGGTTTTCAGATTTCCAGTGAGGCAATGGCTTTGTCGGCGGGCGTGGTTGGGCAGCTGGCGCGTGTCCGTATGGAAAACGGCAGGGTCGCATCGGGTACGGTGCTGGATGTCCGGACAGTCAAAATTGATCTGTAGTGGCGGTTTTTATGCAAAAAGACCTAAATTTTTCCATGAGCAAGCCGAAAACCTACGTACGAGGCTACGCTTACCGTAGTTTTGGAGAACGCGATGAAAATTGGTCAACCCTCAGAAATGTCTGCTTCCGCCCCGTCTACGGTGTCCGGTGCTGCCCAAAAGGCGGCACAGAACAGCAATGCGGTGGCCAGCGCGAATGCGGGTGCGGCGCAGAGCACGCGTGCAGTCGGAGTGGCCGTCACGGTCTCCACGACGGCCATCGCATTGGAGCGATCCGGTCGCAACGAGGAAGCGGAGGTCGACACCGAGAAGGTCGCAGCCATTCGGGCGGCCATTCAGGATGGCACGTACACCGTGAACGCAGAAGCGATTGCAGACGAGCTTCTTTACAACGCGCAGGAGATGCTGGATCGGAATCAGCAGCAGTAGTGCATGTCCTCCTGGCGTCTCTTGTCCACAAAAAGGAACAGGCATGAACACCACAGGTCCGGATAGCTTGTTGGACGAAATGGACGAGCGGTTTCATCAGCTGGCGATGGCGGTGGCGCTTGGAGAGACGGAGTCTTTGGCAATGTGCTCAGAGCAGCTTCAGCACCTCGCTGCAGAAGTGGCCGCACAGTGGCAGCAACCAAACGCAGCCTATGCCTCTCAACGCCAGCGTGTGAGGGCTTTGCAGGAGGGGCTTCAGGTCGTGCGCACCGGCTTGCTGCGTCGGGCCCATCTGGTCGAACAAGCATTGAATCTGGTGGTGCCCGCGACCGTCGAGCCTACTTATGCAGGCAGTGCAACTTATGGCTCCGGCCCGAAGGCATCGGGTCGCTGGATCCCCGTGAGTGCATGAGTGTCAGGTCTGGAAGCAGGCGCTTTTCCGACTATCAAAAAGGGCCCGTTCAGGGCCCTTTTTCTTGCTTGCTGCGTTTCAATGGGATCGCATTTTGGCCCTCAAGCGGGCGATGGCCTGGCTGTGCAGTTGGCAAATCCTGGACTCTGTGACGTCCAGCACGGCTGCAATTTCTTTGAGGTTCATGTCCTGCTCGTAGTACATGCTCATGATGTACTGCTCCCGGTCCGGCAGGCTCTTGATGGCCGCGACCAGGGACTGGCGCAAGCGCTGATCGCGCAGCATGTTTACCGGGTCTGCAGCCTGATCGGCGACATGGCGATCCAGATAAGTGTCGTCGTCTTCACTACGGCGGGCCATGTCCTCCAGATAGACCAATTGTGTGCCCCGCACTTTGCCAAGCAGGGACTGGTAGTCGTGCAACGACATGCCTAATTCCGCTGCAATCTCTGACTCCACCGGGCTGCGACCGAGCTTGTGTTCTAGCTTGCGCAAGGCGCTTTCGATCTCTTTTTGACTTTTGCGCGAGCCCCGGGACATCCAGTCGTTTTCCCGGAGTTCATCCAGCATGGCTCCCCGGATGCGTTGGGTGGCAAAAGTTTCGAACTGGACGCCCTGGGATGCTTCGTAGCGTGAAAGTGCATCGGAAAGGCCGATCAGTCCGACTTGGATGAGGTCATCTACTTCCACACTGGGGGGAAGCTTTGCCATCATGTGGTGCGCCAATCGACGTACCAGGGGCTGATACTGTTTGATCAGTGCAGAGCGATCAAGTTGCCCTTTGGCCGTGTACATCAGTGTCTCCCCGTTGGTATAGGTGCGCTGAACGATTGCCGGCTGTATTGAGGCGTATGGGCCCATCCGGCTTCCAGTGGCATGGCACTCTCTAGTAAACCGAGTGATAGCCGCTCGATACTGGGCGAGGGGAGATCATCGCCGACAGGGGCATCGATGTTCAAGGGCGAAACCTCGTAGTTCAAAAAATGCCTTGCGCAATCACTCAAGCTGGTGAGGGTGCTCGTCCTTGCAGTGTGGGATGGATCCACAATATTCACAATGGTGGGCTCCACCTTGGCTTTCAGCAACAGACGTTTGAGTGCCAGGTAACTGGTGAGCAATGAGGCCTTGGCCGCCGACATGGCGAGCAAAGGACGCACCTGACTTCCCATGACCAAGGGGGTGAGGCTGTGGGCGTTGGCGTAGGCGATCACAATGCTTTCGTGGTGAAAGAAGGTGCCGCATTCGGCGATTCCGGGAGCACCAGGGCGCTTTGCTGCGCACAGGCTTTGCAGTCCAAGGCATGCGGGCAGGATAGACCAGCCTGGAGTGTCGCCATGGCTGGGCGCAGCAAACGTAAAGTTAAGCAACTGCTCCAGGCCCGGGTTCTCTTCAGTTTCCAGTACGGAGCCGTCCAGTACGGTGACGTTGTACCCGAAGCCCGCCAATGTTGCACAGATGCGCAGCAAGAGAGGCAACTCCGCTTGCTCGTCCCCATGACTGACCATGGCCAGGAATTTTGGAGTCGGCGGGCGCGCCAGATCGATCAGGCCTGCTGCCTGGGTGGGTGATCGTTCATGCATCCATACCCCCCTTGTATGCTGTTCCGCCTAGAGGCTGGCTAAAGAAAAAGCCCAGATCCGTGGCCTTCGGGTCATATGCAGATGCTCCTGTGCTTCGCATGGAGCTACGAACCAGTTTGGCTGCCAGGGCGGGTTCCCAGTCTTCCGGAACACGTTGACCTGTGGTGATGCCCCGGAGCAGTAACTGATGGCGTATGCAGGCATCGATGGCAGGTCCGAGCTTGACCGCTTCGTCTGTTTTGGACAGGATGGTTTGTTGATAGCCAGAAGTTTTGAAACAGTTCACTGCCTCGTCCAGGGTGTCCCCATGGCCTCCTGCATTGAGAACCAGGAGGCGCTTGATTTGCGGCAGGTCAAGAAGTTCAAGTAATTCACGCTTGCGTGGATCGCGAGGGGCTATCCCGGTGGTATCCACTAGCACCATCTTCTTGTTGGATAGCAATCCCAGCAGGTCTTGCAACGCAGCTTTGTCATGGGCCAAGTGCGCCACCACGCCCAGAATCTTTCCGTAGGCGCGCAGCTGCTCGTGAGCTCCGACGCGATAGGTGTCCAGCGTGATCAGTCCGACGCTGCCTGGTCCATGCGTGCGTGCGCACAGGCCTGCGAGTTTGGCCGCAGTGGTTGTCTTGCCAACTCCCGTGGCGCCGATCAATGCGAAAACGCCGCCTTCTTCATGCAGTCCCGGTAGGTCGGCATCCGTGCGCAGGTTCCGTTCCAGGACGTCCATCACCCAGCGCACGGATTCCGCAGCATCCATTTCATCGGGAAGGCGTTCAAGTATGGCGCGCGCCAGTGCGGGGGAATAGCCCGACCGGATCATCTTCAGCATCATGTTGGACTGGATGGGGTTTTGTTTGGCCTGTCCGAGCCATGTCAAGGTGTTGAACCTGTCTTCGATCAGTTCCTTCATGGCGTGCAGTTCGTCCATGACGACCTTGTTCACCGATTGAACCTGTTGCACCGGCTTACGCGGGGCGGGCGACGGCGTCTCAATGTCATGTGCAACTTTTTGTGTCAGGATGGGACCAGGTCGTTCCGGCAGGACGGGGGCCTGCCGCTGGGGGGGGGATGCCGTTTTCGGTGGGGAGCCCGGAGCCTGGGATGTTTCTGCGCGGCGTCGCATCATGCGTTCGCGAACGTAGTCCTGAAACGAGAGGGTGCTCATGGCCAACTGCTCGGCATCTTCTTCCACTTTGCTGGCGACTTCCCGGTAGCTGGGGGTGGGTTGCCGTTGCGGATTGCCACCGTTTGAGTGCTCGCTGCGACCCACGGCCGACTCCAGTGTGGCCAGGGTTTCTTCCGCAGTGGCGACGACTTCTACCCCGTTGGTGGTGGGGCGGTTGGACAGAATGAGTGTTCCCTCGCCAAAGGCCATGCGGGCTTTGGCAAGTGCTTCCCGCGAAGTTGGGGCTGTAAAGCGTTGGACGTTCATGGTGTGGCGCCTCTCAAGATCGGACCGATGCGGATGGTGTGTGTTTCTGGAATCTCACTGTGGGCAAGAACCTGTAGACGTGGGGCGACCCGGCGCACCAGTCGCGAGATCGCACTGCGGATAGGGTCCGGAACGAGCAGGCAGGCAGGAACGCCAACCTCTTCTTGTTTCATGGCCGTAGCTGCGGCATTGCGGCTTAGCATGTCGGCAACGTTCGGATCAAGCGCGGAGCCGGAAGCACTTCCAAGGGCCTGTACCAGCAAACGCTCCAGCTCGGGGTCAATCGCGATCACATTAAGCTCCCGTGTGGGGCCATAGATTTGCTGGACAATGGCCGGAGAAAGTGCGATCCGCACTTTCTTCGCAAGCTCCGCGGGGTCGCTGGTGGTGGAGGCGTGCTCGGCAATGGATTCGATAATGGTGCGGATGTCGCGGATGTGAACGGACTCGTCTAGCAGCAACTGCAAGACCTTTTGGAATACTGCGACAGAGACCATCTTCGGTACGACCTCTTCAATCAGTTTGGGTGCGAGCTTTGCCACGTGTTCCACAAGTTGTTGGGTTTCTGTCCGGCTCAATAACCTGGAGGCCTGGACTTGCATCAAGTGTGACAAATGGGTCGCCATGACAGTCTCTGAATCAACGACTGTAAATCCGGCCATTTGCGCGGCTTCTTTCTGTCGGTCGTCGATCCAGTGGGCGGGCAGGCCAAATGCGGGGTCTGTCGTTGCTGTACCAATCAGGGGAGTGCTTATTCCGCCTGGATTGATGGCGAGATACATGCCGGGGAACGCCTCACCCTCGCCAACGATGACGCCCCGCAAGGTGATGCGGTAGGCACTGGGTTTGAGTTCCAGGTTGTCGCGGACGTGGACAGAGGGTGGAAGAAAACCTACTTCCTGCGCGAACTTGCGGCGCACACCTTTGATGCGATTGAGCAAGTCTCCCTGGCGGGTTTTGTCGACCAGTGCAATCAGGCGGTAGCCAAGCTCCAGCCCTAACTGGTCTACAGGCTGTAAATCGTCCCAGGTCGCGTCGCCATCGCCGGTGGGCGCGACTGGTGTGGTGTCTGCCTCAGTGGGTGTGGGTCGATTGGCCAAAGCCCACGCTCCATAGGCCAAGACGGCGCCGATACTCAAGAACACGAAGTGCGGCATATTGGGGATCAAGCCGAGAATCAGCATGATGACAGCGGTAATGCCCAGGACCTTGGGGGACATAAACATCTGTCCAACAATCTGCTTGCCGATGTCTTTGTCTTTCCCGACCCGTGAGACCACCATCGCGGCAGCGACCGAAATCAGCAGGCCCGGAATTTGGGCGACCAACGCATCACCCACCGCCAATAGGATGTAGGTGTTTGCCGCCTGGGATGCGCTGAGGTTGTGCTGCAACATGCCAATCGCAAAGCCGCCAAAAATCGTAATCAGCAGAATCAATATTCCGGCCACCGCGTCACCGCGCACAAACTTAGAAGCACCATCCATCGAGCCGAAAAACTCGGCTTCTTCACCTACCTCGGCGCGACGGCGCTTCGCTTCTTTCTCATCAATCAGGCCCGCGTTCAGGTCAGCATCCACCGCCATCTGTTTGCCTGGCATGGCATCCAGGGTAAAGCGGGCGGAGACTTCTGCAATCCGTTCCGCGCCCTTTGTGACCACCACAAAGTTGATAACCACTAGAATGGAGAACACGATCAAGCCCACCGCGAAGTTGCCGCCGATCAGGAAGTGTCCGAATGCCTCAATCACCGCGCCGGCGGCGCCCGGTCCGGTATGGCCCTCCAGCAAAACAACCCGGGTGGATGCCACGTTGAGCGACAGGCGCATTAAGGTTGTCAAAAGCAAGACAGAGGGGAATGCTGCAAAGTCCAAGGGGCGGATCATGTAGGCCGCGACCATCATGACCATCAGTGCCACCGCGATGTTGATGGTGAAGAACATGTCCAGCAAAACTGGCGGCAACGGCAGCACCATCATGGCCAGAATTGCTACGACAAGCATGGGCGCGGCGGCGCCCTGCAACACACGCGCATTGTTGGTGAACCACTTCTGGAGGGGTTGGAATGGAGTGCTCATACGGTGGCTGCCTTCATGGTCTTGGACAGGGGGTCCAGTTCAGGCGAAACAAAGGGTTGCGGCACGTCGGTGGGCATCAAGCCCTCGCCACGCATGGCGGCGCGCAAGCGATAGACATAGGCCAGCACTTGAGCCACCGCGGTGTACAGTGTTGGCGGTATGTCCTGGTCCAGCTCGGCGTTGGCATAAAGTGCACGGGCGAGCATGGGTGACTGCAGCACCGGAATAGCGTGCTGCTTGGCCAGGTCACGGATTCTCATGGCCAGTAAGTCAGTACCTTTGGAGACGACTCTTGGTGCCCGCATGCTGCCTTCGTCATAGCGGATCGCTACTGCAAAGTGGGTCGGATTCATCACCACGAAGTCCGCTTTGGGAACCGCGCCTACGCTCGTTTTTTGGGCGAGTTCACGTTGCTTCTGACGTATCTTTCCCTTGAGTTCAGGGTTGCCATCAGACTCCTTGCCTTCTTCCTTGACTTCCTGGTGTGACATCTTCATTTGATCCTTGTGCAGAAACATCTGTAGAGGTACGTCCACCAAGGCGGCAAGAAGAATGACCAGTAACATCAGCCCCAAGCCACCTGTCATCCATTGGGTCAGGTGGCTGATGGCTGCAGCTGAAGGCTGCATCAGCAGTGCCGCTATTTCCTGCATGCCAGATTTAAGAACGCCGGCGGCAACTGCGAACAGGATGCAGGTCAACAAAGTCATTTTCGCGGTGTCCAGCAGTTTCTTTTTGGAAAAGAGGTTGGCGAAACCGGAAAGTGGGTTCAGGCGTGAGAAGTCTGGCATCAGCGGTGTCAGGCTGTTTACCCAACCGCCAGAAGCTACGGCGGCCAGGATGGCAGCTGTCATGATGATGGCCGCAAAGGCTACACAAGCGGCTGTGCCGATGGTGCTGGCCTCCCCCAATCGCTCCACCATGCTTCCCGTGCGTCGCACAACGTCTGCATTAAAGCTGAGTTGCTGCACCATGCTGCGCTTGAGGTGCTCAAACAGAATGGGGGAGAGCGAGAGAACCGCAATCGCTCCCGCGCCCAGAACAGCAAGATGCAGCAAATCTTGTGAGCGGCTTACCTGGCCGTCGTCACGTGCTTTCTTCAGCTTCCTCTCTGAGGCCGGTAAACTGCGGTCTTGGCTGCCTTGTTCCATGGTGGTGAGAGTCTTGTGTTCTCACCATTGTCGCGAGCGCCCCAGGGAACTAAAGGGGGAAAAGCGGGGCGTTTCGCCCCTACCTTCCGTTGGCTTAAAAGCCCAGGCTGGCCAACAGATCGTCGACCTGGGATTGGTCGGTTACCACTTCCTGATTGGCCTGACCGTCCACCACAGGACCTGCTAAAGCTGGTACGTATTCGGCGGAAGCTGCAACCGCCTTGGCGGCCGCTTCCGGCGGTGCAGTCTGAAGCAAGAGCAAGACCAGTTGCTCTTCGATCGTTGCAGCCAGGTTGACAACCTTGGCAATGACTTGGCCCGTTAAGTCGTGAAAGTCTTGTGCCATCATGATTTCGGTCAGGTGCGCGTCGACTTTTCTGCTGGCCTGGTCAACATCGTGGATGAAGTTCATGACATGGCCCTTGGCCACGGCTGCGACCGGGTCTTTCACAATCAGATCGCCAATGCGCTGTGTTTCCGACGCGATGAAGTCGTGCTGTTCCTTGGCCTGATCGACTTGGTTCAAGACTTTTTCGGCGGCCTGTCCTGTCAATCGCGCGATGTATGACAAGCGACTCTTTGCGTCAGGCAACTCGCCCGCCCAGTCCTTGACTTTGGCAGCCAGGCCGAGGCCATTCAGAGAGTCATGCAGTTGACGCGTCAATGCGCCCAACTGCTGGTGAACGTCCCCGGCGCTAAGTGGCGGGACCGCAGGGGGTGTTGGGTGTGACATGTTTACTTCAGTCCCATCTTCGTCAAGATGTGATTGACCTTGTCTTCGAGTGTGGCCTTGGTAAAGGGCTTGACGATATACCCGGAGGCACCTTGCTGAGCTGCCAACACGATATCTTCCTTGCGGGCTTCTGCCGTCACCATCAAGACGGGAATGTGCTTGAGTTTCTCGTCTTTTTTGATTTCCGCCAGCAACTGAAACCCATTCATGTTGGGCATATTGATGTCGCTCACCACAAAATCAAAAGTGCTGTTGCGCAGCTTTTGCAAGGCCGCTACACCATCCTCTGCTTCGTCTGCGTCCGAATAGCCGCTTTCCTTCAGGAGGTTTCGCACAATCCGTCGCATGGTGGAGAAGTCGTCGACGATGAGAAAGCGCAATTCTTTAGACATAGGTAACCTTTGGCCGTACGGTTTTCAATTTTAACGAGTATGACTGAATGTTAGTGATTTCACGGGCTTGCTTTGGATTTTGCTGGCGGGTCGCCTTCGCTTTCCGCTTCCAGTGGAATCACCGCGCCAGCCAGCAGCCTCTCTTCGGCCTCTTTGGTCATGACCAGAATACTAATGCGTCGGTTTGCTGGGCTCAAGGGATTTTGTGGGTCTGCCAATAAACTTGACGCCATGCCCACCACCCGGGCCAGTTTGTCTTCTGGCATACCGGCTGCAATCAGCTCCCGCCGACTTGCGTTGGCCCTGTCGGCAGAGAGTTCCCAGTTGCTGTATCCGCGTGCCGCATTGCCATACGCCGCTTGATCGGTATGGCCGTCGAGACTGATTTTGTTGTCCACATCGGCGAGTGTTATTCCGATTTCCTTCAGGATTTCACGCATGTACGGTTTGACACTTGAGCTACCGATGTCAAACATGGGTCGTCGTTGATCGTCCACGATCTGGATTTGCAGACCGTCTGGCGTGATTTCCAGCTTGATCTGGGAGCTGAACTCCGCCATTTTGGGGTTATTCGAAATGGTGGTGGCGATCTTCGCTGCCAGGGCGGCCAGCGTTTGGGCGTCTTTCTTGGCGCGTTCAATTTTGCGTTGTTCGCCTGCACTCTTCTTCGCTTTGGCATCGGTACCTTCGCCACGCCGGGATTGGCCCGCTGACTGCGTCAGGTCGTTGCCGCCACCAGTGATAACGCTATTGCTGGCTCCGGCGCCTGCGCCACCTTGCAAGGCAACTTTAAGGGGGGATTGGAAATAATCTGAAATGCCTTTCTTGTCGCCCTCGGTGGTGCTACCCAGCAGCCACATAAGCAGAAAGAAAGCCATCATGGCGGTCACAAAGTCGGCGTAAGCAATTTTCCAGGCACCACCATGCGCAGCGTGGCCGCCCTTCTTGACCCGCTTGATGATGATCGGCTGGAGTTTCTTGGCGTCTCCTGCCATCTTCAGGCGCCCCTGCCGTTACTTCTTTTTGACATGCGCCTCCAGTTCGCCAAAGGTCGGGCGTTCTGTGGAGTAGAGGACCTTGCGGCCGAACTCAACGGCAGTTGACGGGTTGTAGCCCTGCATGCTGGCCAGCAGCACCGTTTTGATGCATTGGAACTCCTTGCTGCCTTCTTCTACTTTTTGCTCCAGCAAGCCAGCCAAGGGTTCGGCAAATGCATACGCCAGCAAAATCCCCAGGAAGGTACCGACCAGCGCTGAGCCGATCATGCCGCCCAACACAGCAGGTGGTTGACCTACCGAGCCCATGGTGTTCACCACACCCAGAACGGCCGCCACAATCCCGAAAGCAGGCAATCCACCTGCAATGCGCTGGATTGCCGCAACAGCAGAGTGCTCTTCGTGGTGGTGTGTTTCGATTTCGCTGTCCATGATGGATTCGATCTCATGGGCGTTCAAGTTGCCTGAAACCATCATGCGCAAGTAGTCAGTTATGAACTCGACAACATGGTGATCACCGCCAACGGTCGGGTACTTCTTGAATATTTCGGATTGCTCGGGTTCTTCCACGTCTTTTTCAATCGCCATCAGTCCCTCCTTGCGGGCCTTCTGGAGAATGTCGAAGAGTAGAGCAAGCAACTCCATGTAGCGGGCTTTGGTGTATTTGCTTCCCTTGAAGCAGGCGCCCAATCCGGCCATGGTCTTCTTGATGACCTTCATTTGGTTGTTGGCGATGAAGGCGCCAATGGTCGCCCCGCCAATCGTGAGCATCTCAAAAGGCAATGCCTTGAGAATCACGCCCATATTCCCGCCGTGCATGGCGTAAACGCCGAACACGCAGCCGAGACAAACAAGCCAACCGACGATTACGAACATAGCTTCATTGTGACAGGGAAGCCGGAGGCTTCAAGGGTTGAACAAGGGGGCTTTTGGCCCCTTGTCTATCATATCGTCCAACCGGGACGCGAGCTTAAGTTTCTAATCAAATAAGCCTCTGGCGCCTGTGTAATATGCGTAAGTAGCTATCAATTTTGTAGCTTAGTGTAGCAAAATCCCGCCGGCAGACGCTCCCTTGCCGGCGCGAGCTGGCGGGCTGCACAGGCCACACTCGAAGTGGCGGGAATTTTCATAGGCTTCCGACACAAAATGACCACCACACTTGGAGCACTTGGTCATGGAGAGCATGTTGTTGTCGATGAACTTCACCAGGCGCCATGCACGGGTGATGGACAGCAGGGGCTCCACGCCGCAGGCCGCAATCTGTTCTGTATAAAGACGGTAGGCGGCCATGATGGCGTCAATGTCCTCCATCGCGCTGACTTTGGTGAGGTATTCGTAGGTGTTCTGGAACAGCGACGCATGGATATTCGGCTGCCAGGTCAGGAACCACTCGGTCGAGAAGGGGAGTTGGCCTTTGCTCGGGGAGCGGCCGGCCACCTCTTTATAGAGACGAAGCAAGCGCTCATAAGACAACTCGGTTTCGCTCTCCAGCACCTGCAGGCGCGCGCCCAGCTGAATCAAAGACACTGCGCGTTCCACTTGCTTGGAATCATTCAAAACACTTTTTTGGGTTGCCATGGTGCTGCTCCTGGACTAAATCGGGTGGGGCTTGGGGGCTTTAGACGGCTTCGGCGAAGCGGCCAGCCATGAGGATGCTGGCGTGCAGCTTGGTGGTGGCGTCGTTGTCGACTTTGTTCACCGAGTGGTTGGTCAGCAGATTCCAGACAATGTCGTCATCGACCCGGAAGCGGCACAGCAGCATGTTGCCGGAGGCGATGCGCATGATTTGTGCGGGGGAGAGCGCGCCGATCATGTCGGCAGCTTCTTCCGACATGCCCAGACGGAACAGGGCTTCCGCTTTGTCTTGGCGGATGAGGGTTTGCGCCAGCATGAGGTAGGTCATATTGGCTTCGCGTATTTCGGCGAGGATTTGTTCGTTGCGCATGATTCAGCTCCTGGTTGGGGGCGATTCGTTTAAATCACCATGGAGCGAATTCTGGGCGCCAGGCCTCGAGACTTGAATCGGAAAAAGTCTAATCCGAATGTCAGAAACGCGAGCGTTCCGTGTAGGAATAATGCCTACAGGATGCACTCATGTGAATCAAGTTGCCATGAAGCATGTTGCGCATGCACCCTTGCGCGCAAGCTGCTATCGAGGCATGGCCGGTTGTTAGCCCTTCAACAGCGCTAGAACGCCTTGTGGCAGTTGGTTGGCTTGCGCCACCATGGCGGTGCCTGCCTGCTGCAGGATCTGAGTCCTGGACAGATTTGCAGTTTCGGCCGCGAAGTCTGCATCTTGAATCCGAGAGCGGGATGCGGACAGGTTTTCCGAGGACACCTGCAGGTTGGCAATGGTGGTCTCAAAGCGTGACTGCAAGGCACCGAAAGCGGCGCGCTGGCTGTTCACGGCGGCCAGTGCGCCGTCCACCGTGCTCAGCGTACGGGTGGCGGATTCCACGCTGGAAACATCTAAGGTGTTCGCCGCTTGCAATTGGCTGGCTGAGTTTGCATCCGTAAAGTAGCCTGCCCCCGCAGCGGAGGCGGTGTTGGCGATGCCAAATGTCTTGTTGGAGTCCAGCGTGATGGCGCCTGTGATGTAGGCCGCAGCTCCCGCAGCTGTCGAAACGCCGCCTATGGTTGCAGTTGCACTTCCGATGTTGTTGGTGATGGCAATGTCGTTGCCACTGGCGTTTACCAGGATGATTCCTGTGCCCGCACTGTCGAGCTTGGCGGATATGCCGGTCTGCGAAGCTTTGTCGTTGAATGCGGTGATGGCGGATGCGAGTCCATCCGCGGTCGATGCCGATACAGTGAACGATACCGTGACCGCGCTTTGGTTGTCCGACTGGATGTCCATCGAGTAGCTGCCCGCCGCGAAGCTTGCTCCGATTTCTGTGCGGGCCGTTGCTGTGACACCGGTGGTGCCGGACTTTGCGTTGATGTTCTGGGCGACAGTTTTTGCGCTATCACCCGCCGCAACCACGACGTTGGCGGCACCCAAGGCGCCGTTGATGAGAATGTCATTGGCAGTGATGCCACTGGTGGCGCCTGCGATGGCGGTTGACGGATTGGCGCCCGCGAGGGAGCCTGTGACGAGGTCGCCGGTGGCTCCCGGATTGGCGGCTACCACCGATCCGATACGGTTGTTGCCGTATTTGGAGGTGCTGAAGTTTGCCGTGTCTACATTGATCGTTTGGTTGGCGTTGGCGCCCACCTGGAAGTTGGCGGAGCCTATGGAACCATCCAGCAGATTCTGGCCGTTGAACTGTGTGGTCCTCGCCACGCGGTCCAGTTCCGCTGTCAGTTGACTTACTTCCGCATTCAGCGCGGCCCGGTCACTGGCGGAGTTGGTCGCGTTGGCCGATTGCACTGCGAGTTCACGGACCCGCTGCAAAATGTTGCCGGCCGAACCCAATGCACCTTCAGCGGTCTGCGCCATGGA
>CAUOXL010000031.1:0-26452 GCA_963508575.1 uncultured Rhodoferax sp. | reverse complement strand
GATTGGAAGGAAGCCATGAACCAGTTCGCGATTCTCTACGACGACCGATTTACCAAGCAATTCAATTAAGATGAAATCCGCTTGCCCATTGCCGTGGGCAAGTATCTCCGCCTCACACACAGAAATTCAGACACTCCCTGCCAACAGCACGCAGCAACCCAGCCGCGAGGAAGAAACCAATAATCATCAGTGCCGGTCTCACGAGCAAATTGACCCATGACAGGTACCCATGGTGGGTGCCTTGTCCTAGGCCCTCCCCTTCACCCCCAACGTGCGCCATAGAGTGCAAAGTCGCACCTGCAAAGGCCTCGACCACGGAGGCGAAATAAGCGAGAACCGCCCCAATCCAATTGATGAATGGGACCATTGGCAGAAAGATGGATAGAGCTGCGCCAATCAGCAGCAACACCAAACCTGCCGAGGTCGCGAACGTCGCGACAGCTGAATCGACACCAACCTTTGCAAGGGCTAAAGAGGCGATCCCGCCGCCCGCTAGCAGGGTTGAACCAATCGCCATGCAGTAGTCCCCAATGTTCTTGAACATGATTACTGGGTCCACCCACCCAGCGGAGTCCATGGTCAGCGGCGTTGCATTGCCACCGCCGCCAGATCCAATAGATGTACCTCTGATGGCCGCCGAAACAATGCCTTGGCCCAAGCTACAGTTACCTGTGGCTGTGCCAATCAAAGATCCATTGCTGCCTCCTCCGACGCAGCTATCTTGGGTCGCCGTATCGACAAGTGCTCGGGATGTGTCGCCACCACCACTCCTGCCCTGGGCATCTTTCGACCTCTGGAATGCCTTCTCCACAGCGCGCAGCGCATCCAGTACCGCGCCTGGAAGCGGCGCATCCGCTTCAGGGCCACGGGAGGTCAGCGACGGACCGCGCGAAGCGTCAGCTATGGAGTTATTGACCTCGGCAATAGTCGAGTACCAAGCACCAAGACCAATCCAGCCAAAGGCCTGAATATTGGTTTCAGCTGCTTTTGTTAGCGATCCTGGCTCAATACTTCGTCCAATCACAGCCTGCGTAGATCGCTGAAAACCAGACACAGCTGCCGTAATTTGAGTAGCAGGATATTCTGGAAAACTCCCCCCTGCAGCAAGCGCCTGAGCGCGTGCTTCAACCCACTTTTTGGCCAAGGCTCCCGCCTCAGAATTGAGTTGAAGGAGGCCAGTGCGATACGCTGAGTTGGATGACTGCGCGATAGCGATGTAGTCAACGGCATTCGTGCGGAATCCAAAAGTATCCGTGCTTTTGCGAGCAGTCACTGCCGAGGTAACAAACCCGCACGCGTTGGGCCGGTTTAGAGAGCCAAATGAAAATGTCTCCGTGCCTCTCTTGTGATCAACGACCGTGGTGAATTGCACCAGCTCATCCGCTGGGTAGGTCGCTCCGCTAGGAGCGTTTAACGCTTCACTTTGGGCCAATATCAGGCAAACATTCGAGGCAAACAATTGATGGGCAGCAGCCTCAACGCTCTGCACTTGCGCGGGAGTGAAGGGTTGTGAAGACAAGAGGGACTGTCCGTGGGTCAAACTGGTGACCACTGACACGAGCATGGTGTTGGCAACCCCCACCCCCACAACGGTCCAAAAGAGGGCTATGGCTTGGTTCAATGTGAAGCCGCCAAACACAGGAATCATTCCCGTAATGCCGACCACCATGCGGATCGGAAACCAAATGGTGCTCATATTCCGGCCAAGCACCTCGCCCTCATTGGCCGTTGCAGCGATACCGCCGACTACTTTGTAGACCGCCCACGCGGAGCCGATGGCAAAAATGCAGGTGTTAAACACCAAAAAAAGCTGTCCCAGGAGCGTGGTAGGCCCACCGAGGACACTCAGTGGAGAACCGACAAAATCAGGACCCAACAGACTCGCCAAAATCTTTATGGACCAGTCATTCGGCTGCGTGGCTGCAGTAATAGACGAAATTGATTCAGTGGACATGGCTGCCTCTATCGTTGTCTTGGAAATTGGGCGCTTGGGTTTTGAGCTGCCTGCACGTGCATGTGGCCCGGTATCGGGGGGCGTGGGATTGGGGCATCCTTTGAGGCGTTCGACGCCAGCTGCCTCTCCAGAGCAGGCAAAGAGAAATTGCGGTTGATTGAGCTGCCAGCAAGCCATTCCTGCGAGCCCTTAGCCCGCATCAGCACCCCTGTGACCTTGTCGTTTGGGCTTTTTTGGGCCAACTTGAATTCGACCCCTTCGGCTTGCAACAACGCAGGCAACTCCTCCAAGCGCTTGGCGCGCGAAAGTGCGCGCTCGACAACTTGAGGATCCACCCATGCCGATGGAGTACCCCGGCGATTTGCACGGCGCACGGCGCTCACGGCGCGATCTGTAGGGGCTTGCGAAGTGGACGGTGTACCTTCAACTTCAATGTTCAAAACCTGAACCGCCCGCTCTGATGCATCCCTGAATTTGTAAAAATCTTGGCTATCGGACCAGAGCTTTCCGGTTGGTAAGGACCGGCTTACGACGATGTGCACGTGTTGGCACTTGGTGTCCGTATGCAAGTAAGCGACGTATGCTGCCCCCTCCAACCCAGCCTCCCGAAGGAAACATTGGACAACTGCCCCCCATTTTTGGGAAGTCAGGTCAGCGCCATTTGGGCGTGACAAAGTCAAGTGCATCACCACACGATCCTTACGCACGCGCGGGTGTTTTTTGCATTCCAAATCCCATTCGGCTGCCCGTTCCTTTGGGCTGCTGGACAACAGCATGTTTGTCGAGATAATTTCTCCCTTTTTGGATGCGTAAGCATCGGCGAGCTCCCCGCCGCGATGAGCCTTTGAAAGCAGACTCCAAACCTTGTTTGAGCGGCCAGCGTTTCGGCTCGCGCGCAGTGCTTTTTTGATTTTCGAAGTGGCGCGCTTCAAGGAAGCCGCCTGCCTCTTGGAGTCGGCGGCGGTTTTGTTGCGCAGCTTGCGAGCGGTGCGCTCGTAGTCCCGTTGGGCCCGATCTGCTGAGGCTGAAGGGTTAGTCATTTGACTTGCTCCAGCGATGCGCGCAGGGCGGATAAGACGGTGTGCCAAGTTTGGTTTGTAGCGGTTTGCCCCTCGTTCAATGACTCGGCCAGGACGTTGATTTGGTCGCTGGCTGACAGGAGTCCGCCATCAAGAATTTCAATGGCGTAAGCCTCAGAAATCGACCCAGACTTAACACGCAGGCCAAGCTCACGGAGCTTTTCCCGCATCTGCAAAAGCAAGGGACACACTCGGTCTAGTGGAGCACCAGAGGCACTGGCGTGTGAACTGAGCTGGGTGCAATTGCTGATCGATGCCCTGCACACGTCCAGCAGCTTCTTGCAAGGGTCTGGGAGGTCGGCTTCAGCGGGCGGTTTATGTCCAACGGGGGCACCTGCAAGCGCGCTGGTGCGGAGGTAGACAGCCATCGGCAAGCCAGCGGAAAAAGCACGCTGGCGCAGCTCTACGCGCTCTGACAGACTCACTCGCACTGTCAATTTAATCTCTCGTCCGGCATCGCTCACAAATACTTCCCTCGATCAAATTCATTCCGCTTAACCGTCGCAGCCGCAGGCTGCGCGGGGGTCCAGGGCGCTAGCCCTGGCAGGTGGCATGGAGGCGGCGGAGCCGTCGCCATGCATATCCTGCTGTCCCCGTTTGCGGGTTGATCTGATTGTGGAATTGCCACTTCAAATAATCTGTGACGCGACGTGACATGGCGTGACGCGCGCATTCAATGCAACTAACGCGATGCCAGAATAAATTCCGTTGATATGACGTTAAAACGCAAGGAGTAGTCACCGTGAATAGCGAATTCGAGGGACAAAAAGATGCAATCGCAATCGCGAAAGAGAGTCAAAGATTTGCCAAAAAAATGTTTACTCATGTAGACATTTCTGAAATTGAAAATGGGCTGAAATCAGTGCCACCACCGGTGAGAGCTTTGCGACCTGCGGCTGCACTGTCAGTGCTTTCACCCGCCCTGCAAGCAGCAAAAGCTCGTGGCCACGATCTAGAAAGTCTTGTGCAAATTTGCATGTCGCACGGACTCAAAACGTCGGCAAGAAATATTGCACGCGCGTTGCAGGCTCACAGTTCAAAGAATGGCCCAAGAAGAACCGCAGCAAGTACGCAAGAAATTGCTGCGAAATAGGTACCTAAAAATCAGTCAGGGCACTAGAAGTGCCCCTCAAGATTGACTAATTTTTTGACTTGCGCATTGCCTCAATTTGCGCCCGTGCCCGCTGGCGGGCTAGAGCGGCCTCTGGCCCGAGTTGTGTTTGAGGTTCACCGGCCTGGCGTAGAACGGCTTGCGGCTGTTCTGCAGACATGCGCGCAATATGCGCGGCGCGAGCTAGTCGAGTGGTACGCACATCGGGCGCAAGCTCTGCAACCAAATTCCCTGCTGCCGCAAGCCCGGCTAGGTGCCTGATCAGGCCAAGTGGATTTTTGATTTCACGCTGCCGCTGTGCGGCGCCCTCCACTTCATCCAGCACGACCTGAGCCTCTGTATCTCCAAGGCCAGCCAAAAGCAATCTGGCTGCATTCCTTTGATCAACGGGCAAACAGGCTGGGTAGACAAGATCATCGCTCTGCGGCCCCTCAAAACGCGGCAAAGCGGTGTCTATTAGTTTTTGTTCAATCCCTGCCACCACCACTGCCGCCGCTGGCGGCTGTTGTGGTTGTTTTTGTTTAATTGTTCTTGTTTTATTTGTTGTTGCTAAGTAGACGGGTTCACCGCCCCCGGCTGATCCGGGGGCGGCTGAACCGGGGGCGGAAAACCCGCCTCCGGTGGTTCCGTCCGCTGCCGCTGGATACAGATCAAACGTCCAGCTCAAACCAACAAACCGACCCTCCTGCCGCAACATGGTCGTGCGCAGATAGCCAGCATGCTTAAGCTCCCTACAAGCCCGGTCCCAAGCATCCTCACCAAGGCCAAGAACCATCTTGGCGTGATGTTTCCTGACTACCCATCCATCCGGTCGCCCTGCAAGCCAGCACCCTAGCCTTACGGCTGCGTGACCAAGCCGCTGATCAACAATCAGCGACTCCGGGACTGCTGCCCATGGCTTCGACCGGTGCACCTGAATTTCAAAGTTTGTGCCCATAGTTTTGGGCGCGCTGTGCAACGCGTGACCCGCGTCACGTCGCGTCACATTCGGCGGTTCTTTGGCGAGCTACAGTGCGAGTGCTGCCGGCCAGGACAACACTGGAACCGCGCTGAGGCCGAACCCCTCAGCGCGCGCTTCCTCCCTGGTCAAACTTAATCAGTGGGTAGGCGCGCGAGACGGCCCAGTCGTTATATCCATCAACACGTGCCAGCGGATACTGAACTCCACGGGCTCGATATACCCATGGATAAGGGTCATCGCGGCCAGATTTTCGTGCCCGATACCGTGCAGCACGAATACCCTCCTGTGTTAGTCCGTGGATATTGACTTTGGTCAAAAGACGCCCCAATGGCATCGCAGTTGTATTTGATACAACGGTGCTCATGCTGCACCCCCTTGGCCCACAGAAGCAATAGGTTGCTTGCGGGGCCTTCCTCGCCCCCGTGGGGCCTGTGGCAAGCCATGGCCGGGCTGCTGCACCTGAGTCGGCTGGCGCTTTTGGTCCTTGCTGGTCCGCTCTTCTATCCAACTCAGCACAACACCCGGAAGCCAGATGTGACCACGCCCAACTTTGGCGCTCGGCGGGAGTTCCTCTGGCGAGTCAGAAACTTTGCGTCGAACTGTACTTACCTCAAGACCCAAAACAAACGCCAGATCATCAACAAACCAGGTTGGCTTGTTCATTAAGTTGATTTCCATTTTTTACCCCAACCATCCACGCTATTGGCGGACGGAACTAACCAAAACCATGCCCACGAGTGGGCGCTAAGTTGGTTAGGAAGGGTCGCGCGGGGGCCTGAATTGGCTACTGCAGTGGGCACAGATCAGTGCCAGGCACGTTGCATCGGCTGCTGCCAAGCATCCGACATCGACTCCATTTAAAAGCGATTCAAGTTTGTCGGTTGATGCTCCAACAAAACAGAAAAGCAAGCCGACAGTGAGCAGAACCGTGATCACCTGCAAGCCAACAGTGACGACCTCTGCAACCTTGAATGCATCAAGAGCTTCACCAAGCCCGTGCGCAAGCACTGTTCCCATCAACAAACCCACCACCAGCAATACTGCTGCTGGTGGCTTGAGTGGGTTGAAAGTGCTGCTCATGCGTCAAATGCTACCACCAAAATAATCCAGAATGCAACCTAAGTTGTTGATTTTAAACGTAATTTGTGGATGTATACATCCACAAAGTGAGTTTCCAGCATGGGGCAAACATGGGCCAATCGCCAGAATCAGCAAGAAATTGCTGAAAATAATTCAGCGTAATTCTTGGGACACTGTTGGGACAATTTGGGGCAAAAACAACGCCAAAACAAAAAACCAAAGAAATCCACCAAGCATCGTAAGATGTTGATCTTAAAGGAATTTTTGGAATTTTTAGCGCAACATGTAACCCCGCCTCTCAGCTTAGAAGGCTGTTGCTCTATCCAACTGAGCTACGGGCACAAAGAACAAAGGCCCCAAAGCAGTACAACTTCAGAGCCTTTGATTTTGAAAGAATGGTCGGGGCGGCGGGATTCGAACTCGCGACCCTCTGCTCCCAAAGCAGATGCGCTACCAGGCTGCGCTACACCCCGACAGCTGGTATTCTAACCCGATTCGATAGCTGTTTTGGACATCACGCTGATTTTTTGCAAACGACCTGAATGCCTGCTTCCTCCCCTTCCCTTCCATGGCTGCAGCCTGCCGACCCTTTTCCCTCCATTTTCGACGCGTGGGGCGACGACACGCCCGCGCCGGGCTTATTGGCCGCCGGAGGGTCCCTGGATGCCGATACCTTGTTGGACGCCTATAGGCACGGAATATTCCCGTGGTTCAGTGATGGGCAACCGATCCTATGGTGGAGCACCCATCCGCGCATGACGCTTCACACCTGTGAATTCCGGCTACACCGATCGCTGCGGAAAGTCATCAGTAAATTCCGGAACACGCCCGGCGCGGAGATCCGGGTGGACCATGACTTCAGCGCGGTCATCGATGCATGCTCAGGCAGTGAGCGCGCCGGCCAGCCCGGGACGTGGATCGTTCCTGAAATGAAAGCAGCCTACATAGAACTGCACAGTCGCGGGCACGCTCACAGTGTGGAGACATGGCAGGACGGCGCCTTGCTGGGAGGCCTCTATTGCGTTTCCGTGGGTCGTGCGGTTTTTGGCGAGTCCATGTTCGCGCGGCAAACAAATGCGTCCAAGATCGCATTGGCTGCATTGGTCAGCATGTCGATGGCACAGGGAGTGGATTGGATCGACTGCCAGCAGGTGACTGCCCATTTGGCTTTCATGGGGGCCCGACCGGTTGATCGGTCCATTTTCTCCACCTACTTGTTGGATGCAACGCCGCTCCCCGAAATCGAATGGAAGTTTCAGCCCCTATACTGGGATCAGCTGTTGTCAGCCTGCGCCAAACCGACATGACGGACCTGACCGACCTCCCCCTCCAAACGCTGCAGTTTTACGCTACGGCGCCTTACGACTGCAGCTATCTTTCCGATCGCCAGGCACGCTCCCAAGTGGCTACGCCCAGCCATATCATTGACACTTCAACCTATTCCAGCCTGGTTGCCAAAGGGTTCCGGCGTAGTGGCATGTTTACTTACCGCCCCTATTGCGATGGCTGCCAGGCCTGCATCCCTCTGAGAATTCCCGTGAGTGAATTCAAGCCGGACAAAAGCCAACGGCGCGCATGGAAGCAACATGCTGACTTACAGGTACGCGTCTTGAATCTCGGCTTCTCGCGCGAACACTACGATCTTTACCTGAGATATCAGGTGACCCGCCATGCGGGTGGAGGCATGGATGAAGACAGCGTCGACCAGTACGTGCAGTTCCTACTCCACAGCCGGGTGAATTCCCGTTTGGTTGAGTTCAGACAGGCACCTGCAAAACCGGACGCCGTCGGCGAACTCAAGATGATTTCCATACTCGACGTTCTGGACAACGGCATCTCGGCTGTCTACACTTTTTTCGCCCCCGAACCCCACACCAGCTACGGCACGTTCAACGTACTCTGGCAAATTGAACAGGCGCGGCAATTGGGGTTACCGTATGTTTACCTTGGCTACTGGATCACGAAGAGCCCGAAAATGGACTACAAAGCTCGGTTCCAGCCACATGAATTGCTAGTGAATGGTCAATGGACGGCACACACCTAGGCTAATGAACCTTTAGTGAACCTTTGACGGGTTAACATTCAGCAAAGCTCCACCATGACAAAAAAAGAACACGACCCACAATCCGCACCAGCTGTCCAGGTACTGGAACGCATGTTCACATTGATCGATGTGTTGGCATCACGTGAAGAAGCCATTCCACTGAAAGAAATCAGTGAACGGGCCGGCCTGCATCCCTCAACGACCCACCGCATTCTCAACGATCTGGTATCCGGACGTTTTGTGGACCGTCCGCAGTCCGGCAGCTACCGCTTGGGCATGCGCCTGTTAGAACTGGGCAATCTGGTTAAAGCACGCTTGAACGTGCGGGACGCTGCACTGGTCCCCATGCGGGATCTCCACAAGATAACGCAACAACCCGTCAATCTGAGCATGCGTCAGGGCGACGAAATCATTTATGTAGAGCGAGCCTACAGTGAACGCAGCGGCATGCAGGTGGTCCGCGCTATAGGTGGGCGAGCCCCGCTCCATCTGACATCCGTTGGCAAACTTTTTCTGGCGGCCGACGACCCGCTACGCATCCGTTCCTATGCGACTAGAACGGGCCTGCAAGGGCACACCAAAAACAGTATCACGGAACTGGACGCTTTGGAGCGCGAGCTCGCAAAAGTCCGGCAATACGGCCAGGCCAGTGACAATGAAGAACTGGAGTTGGGTGTAAGGTGCTTTGCCGCTGGCATTTACGACGATCAAGGAAAGCTGGTCGCGGGTCTGTCCATCTCGGCACCATCTGGCCGTCTGGAGGATGATTGGCTGCCCAAGCTAAAAGAGACCGCACGCCTTATTTCTGAAACCTTGGGCTTTCGCCCCCATCAGCGGTAGCCACTACTAGCCACAAAAAAGGCCTGCTTATGCAGGCCCTTTTTGTGGCAGTGACCCGTCCTGAAATGAGTTGACACCTTTTCCTCACAGAAAGGGCAAGACAAATGGAATCAGGCATCAAGCGCACGCAGCGCGACTACATGCTGGCTTTTAGCTCAGTGTGGTTGATCAAGTAGAAAAAGGCGAACTGACCTACAAAGAGGCGCAGCGGTGCTACGGCATTCAGGGGCGCTCCACTGTTTTGGTGTGGCTACGCAAGCATGGCCGACAACGTTGGGGGGCGATGGCATCATCCACAGGCATGAGCAATTTATCCCATTGCGATACACCCAAGCCACCTACACCCGAGCAGCGAATCAAGGAGTTGGAGGTTCAACTCAAAGAGGCGCAACAGAAGGCGCAGCTGTTTGAAGCAGTGCTGGACGTGCTCAAGAATGACTACGGGGTAAGCGTCGTAAAAAAGCCTTTGGGCAAGTCCTCACGCAAAAGCTCGTCCAAGGCTTGAGCGTTTGCAGGGCTTGCCACCATATCGGCATAAGCCGACAAGCGTTTTACCAAGGGCTTGCTCGCCAAGATGAGGCGCGCAAGTGCAACAAGCGAGTGCTTGAACTGGTAAGGTCCAAGCGGCTGCGTCAGCCCCGGCTTGGAACGCGCAAGTTGCACCATTTGCTCTCAGACCTGATGGAAGCAGAAGGACTGAACGTCGGGCGTGATGCGCTGTTTGACATCCTGCGCCAGTCACACATGCTTGTAGTTCCCAGGCGGGCGTATCACAAGACCACGGACAGTCATCATCGGTTCCGTCGCCACCCTAATCTACTCAAAGCGGGGAGCGCACAGGTTCTCCCCTATGCAGCAGAGCAAGTCTGGGTGGCCGATATCACTTACGTACCCACGCACAGTGGCTTTGTGTACCTGAGCTTGATCACCGATGCGTACTCACGAAAGATCGTAGGCCACTACGTGCATGACAGCTTGCGCACCGAGCAGGTCAGCCAGGCACTGCTGAGGGCTCTCAGGAACCGTCAAAGCCAGCAGCGGCTAGTTCACCACTCGGACCGGGGAATTCAGTACTGTTCGGATGAATATCAAGCGATTCATAGAAGGCATGGACTGACGTGCTCCATGACCGATGGCTATGACTGCTATCAGAACGCGTTAGCCGAACGTGTCAACGGGATTCTCAAGGGGGAGTTTCTGCTGGAACGCCCCGCTGACCTTGCGCAGGCCAGAAGAATGGTCGATGAGTCTGTAGCCATCTACAACTGTGAGCGACCTCACTGCTCTCTACAATTGAATACGCCCGATGATGTCCATCGGGCGTCTCTGGCTGAATTCATTCAGCCTAAACATCCTGCAACTACAGGTGTCAACGTATAGCAGGACGGGTCACAGTTCAGTTCGTCGCTATCCGGCTATCGAACCCCCGCATTGCGAGAGGCGCCACTTTGGCGGCACTAGGGTGCCCAGTCTCAACCCACTTGCGTACACGCTCAGCATCAGCAATTCGCGTTAGCTTTCCAGCAGAATCAAGAAAGACCATGATGAGCTTACGTCCCGCGACTTTCGCTTGCATCACGAGACATTGGCCTGCTTCAGAGATATACCCCGTTTTCTGAAGGCCGATTTCCCAAGCTGGGTTCTTTACCAAACGATTGGTGTTGTTGTATTGCAAAGTGCGATTCCCCACCTCCACCTGATGTCCTGTAGAGGTCGACAGTTCACGCAAAACAGGGTCACCGTAGGCGTAATTGACCAACGTTGCCAAATCCTTAGCACTTGATTGATTCCGGCTACTCAAGCCCGTCGGCTCTACATACTGGGTATCCGACATACCAAGCAAGCGAGCCTTTTGATTCATCAAGTCTACGAAGTGCTTCAGCCCGCCTGGGAATGTCCGCCCCAACGCATGGGCCGCACGATTCTCGCTCGCCATTAAAGCCAGATGGAGCAATTCTCCACGAGACAGCACAGTTCCTACGCGCAGGCGTGAGCTACTACCTTTCTCGGTGTCTACGTCCGCTTGAGTAATTTCAATGGTTTCTTGCATCGACAGGCGTGCTTCACTGACCAAGACACCTGTCATTAGCTTGGTAATGGAAGCAATTGGCAATACGGCGTTTTCGTTTTTGCTAAACAAAACTTCCTTGGTATCCTGATCCACTACAAAAGCCACACTGGACTTTAGGTCCAAAGCGTCTTGTGTGCCGTGTAACCCTGCCAATTGTCCATAGGTCGGCTTAGGTGCGACGGCCACCACTTTGGCAACCCGGGATGACTTGGCAATCTGCTTTTTCTGGCGACTAGCTTTCGCTTTGGCCTTGGCCTGGACTTTAGAAGTGGTAGCTTTTACTACTGTCTTGTTCGATTTGGTCGCCGCAATTGCCCCTTGGGAAAACAGAAGCGTGGTCACCAATACGCCAGCGACGCTCAGCTGAAAAAGTATGCGTTTCAACGTATTTCCTTTGAAAAAAGCATCTCCATACTGGGTGCAAACGCTATTTGAGATATTTTCCGGCAGTTTAATCAAAAAAGTCTAAATAGATCAACCACTTGCGGGCTAAACCTCAACTATTTTTTAAATTGACTGCAATCAACCTTGAGCAGAGACCCTATCGGCTTTGCTCTGCAGCTTGTTCAACGCACTCAGGTAAGCCTTCGCTGAGGCCACCACGATGTCGGGATCGGCGCCGACTCCGTTAACGACACGGCCGCTATTTTGCAAACGCACCGTGACTTCACCTTGGCTTTCTGTTGAACCACTGATGGCATTCACAGAGTACAAGACCATCTCAGCACCACTCTTGACGAGCGACTCAATGGCTTTAAGAGAGGCGTCCACAGGACCATTTCCATCGGACTCGCCCTTCATTTCCTTGCCACCAGCAGTAAAGACAATGGCCGCTCGGGGACGTTCGCCGGTTTCACTGTGCTGGGACAGAGACACGAAGCCATATTGCTCACTCTCCAACGACACGCTTTCGTCGCCGACTAGAGCCAAAATATCTTCGTCAAAAATCTCGCTCTTGCGGTCAGCCAGCTCTTTGAATCGCGCAAACGCGGCATTGATTTCCGACTCGCTGTCGAGCTGAACACCCAACTCCTGCAAACGCTGCTTGAACGCATTGCGACCACTGAGCTTGCCCAACACTATTTTGTTGGTGGTCCACCCCACATCTTCAGCACGCATGATTTCGTAGGTATCGCGCGCTTTGAGTACGCCGTCCTGGTGAATGCCCGACGCGTGGGCAAATGCGTTGGCTCCAACGACTGCCTTGTTCGGTTGGACCACGAAACCGGTAGTCTGGCTGACCATACGACTTGCAGCCAGGATGTGCTTGGCATCGATACCCAGCTCCAGTCCAAAATAGTCCTTGCGGGTTTTCACCGCCATGACGACTTCTTCCAAGCTGCAATTGCCGGCTCGTTCGCCCAAACCATTGACGGTGCATTCGACCTGGCGGGCACCACCGATCTTGACACCCGCCAAGGAATTGGCGACGGCCAGTCCGAGATCGTTATGGCAGTGCACCGACCAGATCGCTTTGTCCGAGTTAGGAATGCGCTCACGCAAATTCTTGATGAAGTTGCCATACAGCTCTGGCACGGCATAGCCGACAGTATCGGGAACGTTGATGGTGGCAGCGCCCTCCGCGATAACCGCCTCCAGAACCCGGCACAAGAAATCAGGATCACTGCGATACCCGTCTTCCGGGCTGAACTCGACATCTGCCACCAGATTTCGCGCAAAACGTACCGATTGCTTTGCCTGCTCTAACACCTGCTCAGGCGTCATGCGCAGCTTTTTTTCCATATGCAAGACAGATGTTGCAATGAAGGTGTGAATACGGGCACTATTGGCCCCTTTGAGTGCCTCGGCCGCGCGAGCAATATCTCGGTCATTGGCGCGGGACAGCGAACATATCGTCGAGTCCTTGATGGAATTCGCAATCAGCTGCACGGCGTCGAAATCACCGTTAGAGCTCGCTGCAAAACCAGCCTCAATCACATCCACCCGCAAGCGCTCCAGCTGGCGCGCAATACGGAGCTTCTCGTCGCGCGTCATGGAGGCGCCGGGCGATTGCTCCCCATCGCGCAAAGTGGTGTCAAAAATGATCAGCTTGTCTGTCATGGCTATTTCTCCACGGGAGGATTACATGTGCAGTCCGCGCTCATCCGGCTCATCGGTCGAAGTACTGATCACACTGGTCTGTACGCCGCGAGCTTTTCTGACGGCATAGATCACATAGCCGCTCAGACCATAGACCACAAAAACTCCAAAAATGACGGTGGGCGGATCAATATTGATAACCGCGATACCCAAAGCAATCAGCACGATCACGGCGAACGGCACGCTCTTCTTCATGCTGACATCTTTGAAGCTGTAGAAAGGCACGTTGGTCACCATGGTCAGGCCGGCATACAAAGCAAAAGAGAAGGTGACCCAAGCGATGGAAATGCCCCAGACCGACTCGGTTCCCTTAAAGCCCAATTCAGTCATCAACCAAATAAAACCAATGACCAAAGCTGCAGCTGCCGGTGAAGGCAAGCCTTGGAAATAGCGTTTGTCCACGACGGCGGTATTCACATTGAATCGGGCAAGTCGAAGCGCAGCACAGGCGCAATATACGAAGGCGGCGATCCAGCCCCAACGCCCCAGCTCTTTGAGCGCCCAGATATAGGAAATCAAGGCAGGGGCTGCACCAAAGGACACCATGTCAGACAGAGAGTCCATCTGCTCGCCAAAGGCACTTTGGGTATTGGTCATGCGTGCGACCCGGCCATCCAGGCTATCCAACACCATGGCCAAAAAGATTCCGACACAGGCGAGGTCAAAGCGGCCATTCATCGCCATTACGATGCCGTAGAAGCCCCCAAACAGGGCTGCCAAGGTAAACAAATTGGGCAAGACATAAATGCCCTTGCGCCGCTTCACTATCGCCACTGCGTCAGCGCTTGCAATTTTCGATTCAGAACCATCATGCATATATTCTCCTTAGCAGCCACACACGAACAAGTGATCCACACTGGCACACTCCGCGCCGGCCCGATTGGCATGCAGTGTAAAGCAGTGCGGCCGTCCCAATGCTGAGTGGCATGCACCAATACAAAAGGCCACCGAAGTGGCCTTTTGATATACCTGCAACAGCTTAGTTGCGGGTCTGGTCGACCAGCTTGTTCTTGGCAATCCAAGGCATCATGGCGCGCAGTTGTGCACCCACCACTTCGATCTGGTGATCGGCGGTGTTGCGACGGCGTGCGGTCATGCTCGGGTAGTTCAAACGGCCTTCCTGGATGAACATCTTGGCGTAGTCACCGTTCTGGATGCGCTTCAAAGCGTTGCGCATGGCCTTGCGGGACTCTTCGTTGATGACTTCAGGACCGGTCACGTACTCACCGAACTCCGCATTGTTGGAGATGGAGTAGTTCATGTTGGCAATGCCGCCTTCGTAGATCAGATCCACGATCAGCTTCAGTTCGTGCAAGCACTCGAAGTACGCCATCTCAGGGGCGTAGCCGGCTTCCACCAGCGTCTCGTAACCCATTTTGATCAACTCGACAGCACCACCGCACAACACGGCCTGTTCACCGAACAAGTCGGTTTCAGTTTCTTCCTTGAAGTTGGTTTCAATGATGCCGGCCTTGCCGCCACCGTTGGCCATGGCGTAGCTCAGAGCCAAGTCACGGGCTTTGCCGGACTTGTCTTGGTGCACCGCCACCAGGTGAGGCACGCCGCCACCTTGGGTGTATGTGTTGCGCACGGTGTGGCCTGGAGCCTTCGGAGCCACCATCCAGACATCTAGATCAGCGCGGGGCACGACTTGGTTGTAGTGCACGTTGAAGCCGTGGGCGAAAGCCAAGGATGCGCCTTGCTTGATGTTGGGAGCCACGTTGTTGGTGTACACCTCGGCGATTTGCTCGTCGGGCAACAGGATCATGACGACGTCTGCAGCCTTCACTGCATCGTTCACTTCCATCACGGTCAAGCCGGCTTTGCCGACCTTATCCCAGGAAGCTCCGCCCTTGCGCAGACCGACCACGACCTTCACGCCGCTGTCGTTCAGGTTTTGCGCGTGTGCGTGGCCTTGGCTGCCATAACCGATGATGGCAACTGTCTTGCCCTTGATCAGGCTCAGGTCACAATCCTTGTCGTAAAAAACTTTCATTTTTCTCTCCGAAATAAATATTGGCGAAAAGCGCCCTGTTGCAAAAACTACCTAAGCTCGGGGCGAACGGTAAACCCTGTCGCCAAACAATCCCTGTGTGTTGAGCCAGCCGAAGCGCACACAGGAAAACCTTCATCAAACTCGCAAAATGCGCTCGCCACGGCCAATGCCGCTGGAGCCGGTTCGCACCGTTTCCAAGATGGCGGTGCGCTCGATGGCTTCCAGGAACGCATCGTTCTTGGACTGATCGCCTGTGAGTTCAATGGTGTAACTCTTTTCGGTCACATCGATGATGCGACCACGGAAGATGTCCGCCATGCGCTTCATCTCTTCGCGCTCCTTGCCCACCGCACGGACCTTCACCATCATGAGCTCACGCTCGATGTAGGCGCCTTCCGTAAGGTCTACCACCTTCACCACTTCAATCAGGCGATTCAGGTGCTTGGTGATTTGTTCGATCACGTCATCCGAACCATGGGTTTGGATGGTCATGCGCGACAAGCTCGGATCTTCCGTAGGAGCCACGGTCAGGGATTCAATGTTGTACCCGCGCGCGGAAAACAAGCCCACGACACGCGACAAGGCGCCGGGTTCGTTTTCCAGCAAAACTGCAATGATGTGTTTCATAAGTACCGATTCCTCTTTTCGCTGCCCTCCCCGTGCGGCGGTAACCGCACAGCTCGGCAGACAATAGATTCTTCAAAAATGATAGCAGCTCGCACACACCGGATGTGCGCTAGAGCACTATTTGACGCAAATCCGCTTAGAGATCCTCCGAACCAAGCAGCATCTCAGTGATGCCTTTGCCGGCCTGGACCATGGGGAACACGTTCTCTGTTGGATCGGTGCGAAAATCCATAAACACTGTGCGGTCCTTGAGTTTGCGGGCCTCGCGCAAAGCGGGCTCCACGTCTTGGGGGCGCTCAATCAACATGCCGACATGACCATAGGCTTCCGCCAGCTTCACAAAGTTTGGCAATGCGTCCATGTAGCTATGGCTGTAGCGACCCTCGTATTCAACCTCTTGCCACTGACGCACCATACCGAGGAAACGGTTGTTCAAAGAGCAGATCTTGATCGGTGTGTTGTATTGCAGGCAGGTAGAAAGCTCCTGAATGTTCATCTGCACCGAGCCTTCGCCGGTAATACAGAACACCTCGCTTTGCGGCTTGGCCAGCTTGATACCCATGGCATAGGGAATGCCCACACCCATGGTTCCCAAACCACCGGAGTTAATCCAGCGGCGCGGTTCATCAAACTTGTAGTACTGCGCAGCCCACATCTGATGCTGCCCCACATCGGACGTGATATAGGTGTCCACGTCCTTGGTCATGTTCCAAAGGGTTTCCACGACAAACTGCGGCTTGATCACATCCCCATTGCCGGGGTTGTACTTCATGCAATCGCGCTTGCGCCAGCCTTCAATCGTGTCCCACCAAGCGCCCAATGCATTTGCATCAGGCTTGGTAGAACCCTCACGAATCATGGCGATCATTTCGTTCAGCACGTCTTTCACGTCGCCCACGATAGGGATATCCACCTTCACCCGCTTGGAAATGCTGGATGGGTCGATGTCAATATGAATGATCTTGCGTTCGTTCTGCGCAAAGTGCTTGGGGTTGCCGATCACGCGGTCATCAAAGCGCGCACCGACTGCCAAGAGCACGTCACAGTTTTGCATCGCATTGTTGGCTTCAACGGTACCGTGCATGCCTAGCATACCGAGGAACTTGCGGTCACTCGCGGGATAAGCGCCCAGACCCATCAAGGTGTTGGTGCAGGGGTAGCCCAGCATGTCCACCAAGGTACGGAGTTCGTTGGAAGCGTTGCTGAGCAATACGCCGCCACCGGTGTAAATGTAGGGGCGCTTGGCAGTCAACAACAGTTGCAAGGCCTTGCGAATTTGTCCGCCATGCCCCTTGCGCACCGGGTTGTAAGAGCGCATTTCGACGCTCTCGGGGTAGCCGTGGTAAGGCACTTTCTTGAAGGAAACGTCCTTGGGGATGTCCACCACCACGGGGCCGGGACGGCCACTGCGGGCGATGTGGAATGCCTTCTTCATGACTTCCGCCATGTCTTTGGCATCCTTCACTAGGAAGTTATGCTTCACGATGGGGCGTGTGATCCCGACAGTGTCACACTCTTGGAATGCATCCAATCCGATCGCGTGCGTAGGCACCTGACCGGAAATGATCACCATGGGAATACTATCCATGTACGCCGTCGCAATACCGGTCACCGCATTGGTCAAACCGGGCCCGGAGGTCACCAGCGCCACCCCCACATCACCAGTCGCACGCGCATAGCCGTCAGCGGCGTGCACAGCCGCTTGCTCGTGGCGTACGAGAACGTGTTGAATCGTGTCTTGCTTGTAAAACGCGTCGTAAATATGCAGAACTGCACCGCCTGGGTAGCCCCAGATGTACTTGACGTTTTCAGCTTGAAGTGCTTTGACCAGAACCTCTGCCCCCCTCAATTCGGGAACAGTGGCGGATTTGGATGCGGATGCTGCCGAAGCGATTTCGGCTTTAGAAATTTCCATGATGAACCTTTGTGAATTTCTCTGACGAAAAACCTTGGGTGCCCCTTCGCAAACACTTGTGGAGTCGCGTCGGGACTTAAGGCCGAAGCCATGGGCGCATTGAATATTGCGCCGGACCAGGACCCGTTTGCCTTTTAATAGCACCGGTATTATGGCATTTGTTTGTACCCGTCCTTCCCTACGCCGGTTTGCGATCCTCATTGGGATGCAATAATCCAAGGTCTCATCGCGAGTATTTGCTTAGAAGCAATCCGTCAGACTTGTATTCATGCCTTCCATGGCCCCCTCACTTGGCAACCGAAAAAGAACTCTCTGATTTCCTGAAAAGTGTCGAAAGACGGGCGTTCAAGCGGGCTGCGTACCATGTCCGCAACGATGAGTCCGCCTTGGACATCGTTCAGGACAGCATGATGAAATTGGCCGAGCACTACGGTCACAAGCCGGTCGAAGAACTCCCCATGCTCTTTCAGCGGATTTTGTCCAATAGCACCTTGGACTGGTTTCGCCGGCAAAAGACCTACAGCGCCCTTTTTTCTACTCTGAGTGATTTCGAATCGGGAACTGAGGACGAAGACTTCAATCTACTGGAGTCCTTGGTAACCCACCAAGGTGGAGAGCAATCGGAAAGCACGGAAACACAAACCGAGCGTGCACAAACCTTGCTATCCATTGAAGAAGAGATTTTGCGGCTGCCGCCCCGTCAACGAGAAGCCTTCCTCATGCGTTATTGGGAGGATATGGATGTTGCGGAGACTGCTGCTGCCATGGGTTGCTCACAAGGCAGCGTCAAAACACACTGTTCCAGAGCAGTGCAGGCTTTGGGAAATGCGTTGAAAGGAAAGGGGATCCGTCTATGACAAGCAGAAGAATGCACCAGTCCGGTGCTGACATCCAAGATGCTGTTGGGCGGGCGATTGGCTCACGCCTGAACGAAGGTGCGAACAGCTTGCCTCACGACATCTCTGAACGCCTAAAAGTGGCCCGGATGCAGGCCTTGGGCAAACGCAAGTTGATTGCAGAAACTGCGCCTACCGACATGATGCTGGGACAAGCCGGCCAAGCCACCCTGGGCATGGGCTCATCATTCCGGAATTTGATGACTCAACTGGGGTCTTGGCTTCCTTTGTTGGCGCTGATCACGGGCATGGTGGTCATTGGTATTGCACAAGACGAATGGACCGCTCAGGAAATTGCGGATGTGGACACGGAATTGCTCACCGATGCGCTGCCTCCTTCAGCCTATACCGACCCCGGATTTGCACAATTTTTACGCAACAATCAGGAGAAGTAAACGCGAGTCCGCGTACCTTCCTATTTTTTGATCGCCATGCAACGCCTACCTTTTCATGCCACTGCCAGAAGCGCTGCGCTGACCGCCGTATGTGCGACGGCGCTGCTTGCCGCGCCTGAAATGTCGTTAGCTCAAAGTGCGCCAGCCCAGCAAGCTGGCGTGGCTATTCCTGCGATTACCTGGGCAAGCCTAACAAGCGCGCAAAAGACGGCTCTCGCACCGCTCCAGACATCGTGGGAGACCCTCTCGGACGGACATCAGCGCAAATGGATTGCCCTGTCGCAGAACTTCAGCAACATGTCTGCGAGTGATAAGGAAAAGCTGCACAGTCGCATGGGCGAATGGGCTGCACTCAAACCCAAAGAGCGCCAGCAAGCACGTCTGAACTTTGCGGAAACCAAAAAGACCCCCCCCGCAGAACGTGCTGCCAATTGGGAAGCGTACCAAGCATTGAGCCTCGAAGAGAAAGAGGCACTGGCCCAAAAAGCAGCCGCGAAGCCCACTGGGGCAGCCATTGCCACCAAAGCTCCTCCCCCCCAAAAGCTCACACCGGTCCCTTTGACTCGCAACTCTCCCGAAACACAACGGGAAAAGTTGGCGGCACAGCAGCCCGTAGACCGGAACACCTTGCTACCCTTGCCTCCCGCAGCCAAGCCCGCCAGCAACCATTGAATACCGGTTATGCCCGGGTTCAATCCTCGGGGCAAACGAGGGTGCCTACAATCTGGCCTTCATTTCTGCGAAGGTCCGTACTTTAATGACAATTTCGTTGGACACACCCGGTCTCTGGCGCCGCATGGCGTGCTGGGTTTACGAAGGCATTCTGCTTTTCGGGGTTGTTTTCCTGGCCGGATACCTTTTCAGCACCCTCAGCCAGACGCGTTACGCACTGGACAACCGGCACGCCCTGCAAGCCTTCTTGTTTGTGGTGCTGGGCATTTATTTCGTCTGGTTTTGGGCCCACGGGCAGACACTGGCCATGAAGACATGGAACATCCGCGTGGTGGGCCGTGATGGAAAAAAAATCACACAGCTCCGCGCCCTAGTGCGCTATGTGTTGAGTTGGGTATGGTTCCTCCCGCCCTTGCTGGCGGTGTCGCCCTTTCATTTGTCCGGCGGTGAGATTGGGGTGATCTGTCTGGGCTGGTTTGCCGTCTGGGCGATCCTGAGCCGCTTTCACCCCCAACAGCAGTTCTGGCACGATGCTTGGGCAGGCACCCGCCTCGTTACCTCTGCCCCCCTCAGCCGCTGAGCGGCAACTTCAAGGCACCATGCAATCCTCGCCCGACACTCACACCGATCCCGCGGTTAACCCGCAAAAGCAACGCCGCGGGCTGAGTCGCATTCTGCATGCGACCCGTTACTCGTGGGCTGGCCTGCAAGCCGGTTGGAATGAGCCCGCATTCCGGCAGGAATGTGTTCTGGCACTGGTGCTGCTACCTGCATCCCTTTTTGTGGGCCAAAGCTGGGTAGAGAGCGCCGTCCTGGCGGCCAGCGTAATTGCAGTGATGGTGGTGGAGTTGCTTAACACTGCGGTCGAATCGGTGGTCGACCGGGTAGGCCCCGAATGGCACCAGCTGTCCAAACGGGCCAAAGACATCGGCAGCGCGGCGGTGCTGCTGAGTCTGCTGCTCTGCGCCGCCATCTGGTGCGCGGCGCTCTGGCAGCGTTTTGCTGTTTAAGCGTTTGGCTTAAACAGCCGATTCGTCCTGCTCGCCGGTGCGGATGCGCACCACGCGCTCCACGCTGGTCACAAAAATCTTGCCGTCGCCGATTTTTCCGGTATGCGCTGCTTTGACGATGGCATCCACGCAGCGGTCCACGTCATCGGTTTTCACAACCACTTCCACCTTCATCTTGGGCAAAAAGTCCACCACGTACTCAGCTCCGCGGTACAACTCGGTGTGACCTTTTTGGCGGCCGAAACCTTTGACTTCCGTCACGGTCAGACCGGTCACGCCACATTCAGCGAGGGCTTCGCGGACTTCTTCCAACTTGAAGGGTTTGACAATGGCGGTAATTTGTTTCATCTGCGTGTCCATGGTAAATATCAGGCCCGAAAACGGTTGGTAATAGGATAACGCCAATCTTTGCCGAAGCTGCGGTGGGTGACACGGATTCCTACCGGCGCCTGCCGGCGTTTGTACTCATTGATCTTGATGAGTCGGGTCACGCGCTCGACATCTTCCGCCCGGTAACCGACGGCGATGATGGTTTCCATGCTCTCGTCGTTTTCCATATAGCGCTCCAGAATGCCGTCCAGCACCTCGTAAGGTGGCAGGCTATCCTGGTCCTTCTGGTCGGGGCGTAACTCGGCACTGGGCGGGCGCGTGATGATGCGCTCAGGAATCGGGGATGCGCCGGTACCGTAGGGGTCGTGGGCATTGCGCCACCACGCCAGCTTGAACACCGTGGTCTTGGCCAAGTCTTTGATGACTGCAAAGCCGCCGGCCATGTCCCCATACAAGGTGCAATAGCCAGTGGCCATTTCAGACTTGTTGCCGGTGGTCAGCACGATGCTGCCGAACTTGTTGGACAAGGCCATCAACAAGGTTCCGCGTATACGGGCCTGAATATTCTCTTCAGTGGTGTCTTCCGCGCGGCCGGCAAACTCACCTGCCAGCGAGGCCTTGAAGGCTTCAAACTCAGGCACGATGGAAATCTCGTCGTAGCGCACGCCCATGCGAGCCGCCATGTCGCGGGCATCAATCCAGCTGATGTCGGCGGTATAGGGCGAAGGCATCATGATGGCGCGCACCTTGTCGGCCCCGAGCGCGTCTACAGCAATGGCCAGCACCAAGGCGGAATCGATGCCGCCCGACAGGCCCAGCAGCGCGCCGGGGAAGCCGTTTTTGCCCACGTAATCCCGCACACCCAGCACCAGCGCATCCCACAAGTCCGCCTCAGCAGATCGCTCAGGCTCGACATTTGCTACCAATTTGATAGCTGCTTGCGCACGTTCCACCTGCGCTACAAACACATTTTCCTTAAAACTCGGGGCACGCCCGGTCACGACACCTTGGGCATCCAGCGCGAAGGAGTGGCCTTCAAACACCACTTCGTCTTGTCCGCCCACTAGATGCGCGTAGACCAGTGGCAAACCCGTGGCGCGGCAGCGCTCACCCATGCGCGCTTCGCGTTCATAACCTTTGCCGACGTGAAAGGGGGAGGCGTTGATCACCGCCAGCAGCTCGGCACCGGCTTCTTGGGCCAGCCTAGCGGGCTCTTCAAACCAGGCGTCTTCGCAAATCAGCAGGCCCACTTTCACGCGGTCTGCCCCCTCGCCTGCTTCAAACACGCACACTCCCTGACCGGGGCTGAAATAGCGGCGCTCGTCAAACACCTGGTAGTTCGGCAACTCGCGTTTGGCGTAATGGGCAATCACCTGCCCCTCGCGCAACACGCTGGCTGCGTTAAAGCGGCTTTGGATAGCGACCGAGCGGGTGCGGCTGTCCCCCCCGGTGGGGTGCCCTACCACTACGCTCAGGCCCTTTAACCCGGCGAGCTGCTGCGCCACCGTTTTCACGGCATCATCACAGGCTTGGATGAAGGCGGGGCGCAAGAACAAGTCCTCAGCGGCATAGCCGCAAATGGACAATTCGGGCGTCAACACCAGCCGCGCACCCTGGGCATAGGCGTGGGTGGCCGCATCGACAATTTTTTTCACATTACCGTTCAGATCACCGACGATGAAATTGAGTTGCGCAACGCACAGTTTGAGAGTCATGAACCAGCAGATCAAAGTTCACAGCACGGGGGCGTTTACAGGCCCCGTCCGGCTGTCGCGCCGGGGGCGCTAAATGGGTAGCGCGGATTATGTCATCCGGGTGTCAAACGCACCCTCTGAAGTGGATTCCCACGCCTGGGATGCGCTGCTGGCCACGCAAGCCCACCCCACCCCCTTTATGCGCCACGCTTACCTGGCCGCCATGGCGGAGAGTGGCAGCGCCACGGCTGCCACCGGCTGGAACGCCCACTTCATCACCCTGCACCGGGACCATGCCCTGTGCGCCGCCTGCGTGGTTTACCTGAAAGACCACTCATACGGTGAATACGTGTTCGACTGGGCCTGGGCCAGCGCCTACCAGCAACACGGCTTGGCGTACTACCCCAAGGCGGTGATTGCCGTGCCTTTCACACCCGTGCCCGGCACCCGCTTGCTGGCCGTAGATGAACAAGCCCGCGCAGCGCTGCTGCAGGCGGTGCAGGCGTGGTGCGAATCGGTGAATGTGTCGTCGGCCCACATGCTGTTTGCTGCTGATACCGACATGCAGAGCGCTACGAATGCCGCATGGATGGCACGGCACACGGTGCAGTTCCACTGGCACAACACGGCGCCGGGCTATGCGGACTTTGACCATTTCCTGCAGTCCATGAACCAGGAGAAGCGCAAGAAGATCAAGCAGGAGCGTCGCAAGGTGGCAGAGGCGGGCGTGACATTCCGCCATAGCCAGGGCGCAGACATCAGCACTGCGGACTGGGATTTCTTCTACCGCTGCTACGCCCAAACCTACCGCGAGCACGGCAACCCGCCCTACCTGACGCCCGATTTCTTCCGGCGCATGGCGGCCACCATGCCGGAGCATTGGCTGCTGTTTGTGGCGGAGCGCGACGGCCAGCCGATTGCTAGCAGTTTGATAGCTATAGGCGCACGACCCACGTGCGCCACAGGCCTATTTGATACTGAAGACAGGTTGGCTTACGGCCGCTATTGGGGCGCCATTGAGCAGGTGGACTGCCTGCACTTTGAGGCCTGCTACTACCAGCCCCTGCAATGGTGCATCGCCAACGGCTACAGGCGCTTCGAGGGCGGCGCCCAGGGCGAGCACAAAATGGCCCGCGCTTTACTCCCCGTCAAAACCAGCAGCGCCCACTGGCTGCAGCACCCCGCGTTTGCGGATGCGGTGCAGCGCTTTCTGGAGCGCGAAGGCGAAGGTATCCAGAACTACCTGGAGCACCTCGACCATCGCACGCCGCTCAAGAAGCCGGCTTAAAAAGTCTCCCAATCATCATCCCCGCCGGCCGGCGTCACGCGGCTGCTGGTCTTGGGCGGCGAGATGGCTTGAGCGCTCAACACCGGCGGTGCTTTGGGTGCCGGGGCTTTGGGTGATGCGGCTTGCGCAGACGTCGCGGCCGGTTTGGCCGCGGGCTTGGGGGCCGCTGCGGGTGCCGGGCCGGCTCCGCTCCGGCGCTCCGCGCCAGTGAAGTTCAGCTTCTGGGGCGGGTTGCTGCGCACATTCGCCTTGGGCAGGGGGGTGGCCATGGCGCTGCCAGCGGAGCTGGCGTGGCTTGCAGATGCATGGCCACCGGCGCTGTCCTTGTCCAGCTTGAATACGGCCACCACCTGCACCAGGTCTTGCGCCTGGCTCTTCAAGCTGCTCGCAGCGGCGGCCATTTCTTCCACCAAGGCGGCGTTTTGCTGCGTGGCGTGGTCCATCTGGCTCACGGCTTCTCCGACCTGGGAGACTCCGGAGCTTTGTTCGGAACTGGCCGCACTGATCTCGCCCATGATGTCGGTCACGCGGCGTATGCTGCTGACCACTTCGGTCATGGTTTCGCCGGCTTTGTCCACCAGGCTACTGCCCTGTTCCACCCGCTCCACGCTGGCGTTGATCAGGGCCTTGATTTCTTTGGCCGCGTCTGCCGAACGTCCTGCCAGAGAGCGGACTTCGGAGGCTACCACCGCAAAGCCCCGGCCTTGTTCGCCCGCGCGGGCTGCTTCTACCGCCGCGTTCAGGGCCAGGATGTTGGTCTGGAAGGCGATGCCGTCAATCACGCTGATGATGTCGCTGATCTTGCGGCTGGCCTCATTGATGCCTTTCATGGTCTCCACCACCTGACCCACCACTTCTCCGCCTTGAATGGCGACGGTGGAGGCACTCATAGCCAGTTGGTTGGCCTGGCGGGCGGAGTCGGCATTTTGTTTGACGGTGGAGCCCAGTTCTTCCATGGAGGCGGCGGTTTCTTCCAGCGCGCTGGCTTGTTGTTCAGTGCGGGCGCTCAGATCGTTGTTGCCTTGGGCGATTTCGGCGCTGGCGGTGGAAACCGATTCAGAACCACTGCGGACCTTGGACACCACGGCCACCAGACCCGCTTGCATGCGTGTGACCGCCGAGAGCACGCTGCTCGTATCGCCCGCCGCAACCCGCAGATCAGCACTCAAATCCCCTTCCGCCACGCGCCCCACGATCTGCGCCAGCTCGGCAGGCTCCGCGCCCAGTGCCGCAATGATCTGGCGGGTCACCACCAAGGCAAGGGCTGCAGCCACCACCAGGCCAACTACGCAAATGCCCATCAGCAGCCAACGGCTCGCGGCATATTGCTCGTCGGCGCGCTGTACGTCTTCTTCCGCATGTTGGGTCATGTAATCCACATAGTCCCGCGCCGCCTTCGACAGGGCCACCAACAGGGGCTCACAGTCGTTGACGATTTTTGCCGTAGCTTCTTCTTTGTTGCCCGACGCTGCGAGCTGCACGATGGCCAATGCCACCGGGGCGTATTTGGTTTCCACCGCATACAGCTTGTCGAAATGCGCCCGCTCTTGCGCATCAATATGGGGATGGGCCACACGCTCTTTGAGTTTTGCCATGCGCTCCGTCATGAGCTGGTGCTGTTCTTCCGCCAGCTTTTTACCGGCAGCCAGTGCTTCAGGCGTGGTAGACAACACCATGTTGCGCACGGCCACGGCCCGCAAACCGGATGCCGCGCGTGCCCCCCAGACCAAGTCTTTGCGTGCGGTGGTTTCATTGGAAAACGTTTCGTATTCCCGGTTGGAAACCGACAAGCTGTAAATGGCGGAGATGGCAAGTGCCACCAACAAGACCACCAACACGCCAAAACTCAGCGACAACTTGCTTCTCAAGGTCATGCCGGACCCGATGTTGCCAACGCTCATGTAGTTCTCCTCGGTGTGATATTCCATGCACTATCAGCCGCTCCATTCAGCGGCGTTCAGGACTTCCGCATCAGGCAAGGTGTTCGGTTCGCCTTCAGTATCACATGTTCTCAAGCCGCCCGATACCCCCATTTAAGACCCATAAGCTACCCAAATTCATCACCTGCTTCAAGCGCTCACCCCCAGGCCATAGGCATCCGCGTCCCCTATCGTTGGGCGCGCTGGTGTCACAGAGTCACGGAGCGCACTCGGCGAAGGCTACGTGGCACTAGCGGGCTTCCAACTTGAACACGGCCACCACCTGCACCAGGTCTTGCGCCTGGCTCTTCAAGCTGCTCGCAGCGGCCGCCATTTCTTCCACCAGGGCGGCGTTTTGCTGGGTGGCGTTGTCCATGGAGCTGACCGCCTCTCCGACTTGGGAAACCCCCGCGCTTTGCTCACTGCTGGCCGCGCTGATCTCGCCCATGATGTCGGTCACCCGGCGTATG
>CAUOXL010000030.1:0-29100 GCA_963508575.1 uncultured Rhodoferax sp. | reverse complement strand
GCAGATAGATTCCCACGATCAGGCCCAGAGGCTTCAGGCCAATGACGGGCAGGCCGCCTATGCAGGCGCCAAACACCAGGTTGGCCGTGATGATGAAGAAGAGTGGCTTCCAGGCGAATTTGCCGACTTTGTCGCCGTCTTCGGTGGGGGTGATCATGCTTTTAACCGCAATCGCACAACCCAGCACGGCCAGCATGATGCCCAGAATGAGCGGGAAGTAGCCTGGCCCCATGCGGGCGCCGGTGCCTAGCTGGTAGTTGCTGGCGCCCAGTGCAAAACTGCCGCCCACAATGGTGAACATCAGGCCGGAGTAGAAGTCTTTTTGACTTTGAATTTTCAAGTGAATGCCCCTCGTTTTTGTTACGACTTTTTGGCGTCCGCAGGGGCATAGAAACCCCGCATCCGGACTCCGCGGGGCGAAGGTTATCGGCAGGCTCGGCGCGCGGTAACTGTGGCGTTCAACAGCTAGTAAAAACCCTTGGGTGGTAACCCTAGGTTGCCCTTTCAAGGGCGCTGCGCACGGTGCGGAGCCAATCGTTGCCAATGCGTGCTGCCAGCTCTGCGTGCACCTGTGCGGTGGCGGCTTTGAGGCGTCGGGTTTGTGCTGCCGATGGGGTATGGATGCGTGCCTCGCCGGTGCGGCGGAGCGACTCCAGGGCTTTGTGGTTCTGGGTGTCCGCAATGGCATTGCCGAACACCAGGGCGTCATCCAACGCGTCTTGCACCAAGCGCTGGTCGGCGGGCGGCAGATGGTCCCAGAAGCGTTGGTGGGTCACCACGGCATAGCCCAGGTAGCCGTGCGCAGTCAGGCTCAGGTCACTTTGCACGGTCTGCATGCCCTGTGTCCAGAAGTTGGACACAGGGTTTTCTGTGCCATCCACCACACCGGCTTCCAGTGCTCTGCGCGTCTCGCTGAAGGGCAGGGTGACCGGGACCGCTCCCCATGCCCGCATTTGTTGCGCAATCACCCGGGACGCCTGTATGCGCATGCGCTGACCCGCAAAATCAGGCGGCTCCAGCAGAGGTTTGTTGGCACTCAGGTGCTTGAAGCCATTGTCAAAAAACCCCAGACCCATCAGCCGTTGGCGGTTCAGTCCCTGCAACAGGGTGTGACCGACCTTGCCCCGTGTGAGGCGCCGTACGGCTTCCACACTGTCAAACAAAAAAGGCAGGTCAAACAGCTCGAACTCGGGAAAGCCAATGGGCCCGAATTTGGACAGCGAAGGCGCCACCATGTCCACCGCACCGAGTTGCAGGGCCTGCATTTCATCGTGGTCCCCGTAGAGCTGGCCCTGGGGGTAAATCTGCACCCGGATACGACCGTGGCTGTGCGCTTCCACCAAGGTACGGAAGCGCTCCAGGGCCATGCCTTTGGGGGTATCCTGCGCGACCACATGGGACAGCCGGATGGTTCTCTCACGTGCTGCCCACGTAGGCCCTGCCCAGAGTGCTGCACCGGCGGCAATTGCTGTGTGCAGGCAATGGCGGCGGGGCAGGGCAGGGCGGATCGGCGCGGGCATGGTCGCTATTATGCGAGCGCACCTTGCCAGAACCGCCCATGTCCGAGCGCGCGCCCCTTCCTGCTTTTGATTTTGCTTCCCTGCGGGAAACCGCGGTGGGTGCGGGTGTGCGTGCTTTCTGGCCGGGGATCTGGTTGTCGGGTTTTCTGGCGCTGGTGGTGGGCTCGGTGATCGCACTGGTCCTGTATTTGCAGCACTTTGAAGCAGAGGAAGACACCCGCCGTCAGGCAGCCGATGCCCAGTGGCTGGAGCAAAGTGTGCAGTTCCATTTCCGGCGCCTGGAAGAAGACTTGCGCGTTGCTGCACGGGAGTCGGCAGATGTGCAGGGCGGCCTGCTGTGGCGTGAGCCCGGCGTGCTGTTGGCACAAGGCTGGGTGGGGGCGGCGGTAAGCGCGCCGCCTGCCCGATGGGACCTTGATGAAGGGCGCCATCTGCTCAATGCGCAGGCCCTGGCCACCATGCATGCCACGGCCCGTAGTCTGCGCCGCTCCGCATACGCGGGCCCCATGCGGGATGCAGAAGGCAGGCTGATGCCTCTGGTCTGGCTCGCCGTGCCCTATTTCGAGCGGGGCCACTTCGTGGGCAACTACGTGGCCGCCTTGTCGCTGGAGCGCGCTGTTCAGTCGCTGGTGCCCGAGTGGTTCATCCGCTCCCATGCGGTGCGCCTGGTATTGGACGGGGGGGAGGTCAGCTATGTGGCGGACCAACGCAAGCCCTTCCGGGCTGCCATGAATCTGGCAGGTACCGATGTGTACCTGGAAGTCTCGCCCGTTCAGGAGCAGGCAGCGACCGTACCGCGCATGTTTTTGCTGGTGGCCATGGTGTTTCTGGGTGGCATGTTGGTGAGCCTGTGGGCCTTACGCCGGGACATTCAAAAGCGACAGCAGGTGCAAGCCCGCTTGCAGGCCGAAGTGGCTTTGCGCACCGCCATGGAAAACTCCGTCACCATCGGCTTGCGGACCTGGGATTTGGCCGGGCGGGTGATGTATGTCAACGAGGCCTTCTGCGAGTTGGTCGGGTATCCGGCGGAGCAGTTGCTTGGCATCTCGGCGCCCATGCCCTACTGGCCGCAGGGCGATGACAGCCATATCGAGCAAGTCCACCGCGACGTATTAGCCCATGGCACAAGCACCGACGGGGTCGAGGTGCAGTTCCAGCACCGGGATGGCCGGCTGCTGGACGTATTGATTCATGAAGCGCCCTTGCACGCGGCCAGCGGTGAGCACATCGGCTGGATGAGTTCGGTGCTCGACATCAGCGAACGCAAGCGCGCACAGGCGGTTGCCGCACAACAGCAAGAGCGGCTGGAAGCGACCGGCCGGCTGGTTGCGGTGGGGGAAGTGGCTTCGACCCTGGCCCATGAGCTCAACCAGCCGCTGGGCGCGCTCAGCAGTTTTGCCACCGGCTTGCTCAATAAGCTGAATGCCGGCCGCATCAGCACCGAAGAAACGGTGCCGGTCGTGCAACGCATTGCCGGGCTGGCAGAGCGGGCGGGACGCATCATCCAGCGGGTGAATGCGATTGCCCGGCGCCGTGAAATTTCTCTGCAGCGTCTGGACCTGATGCCGGTGTTGCAACGCATGGCCCCCCATGCTGTCCCGGATGCCGCGCCGGTCTGGGTGCATGCGGACGAGCTGTTGATCGAGCACTTGCTGAACAACCTGCTGACCAATGCCCAGGAGGCTGCACAGGCCCATTCAGGGACACCCCAAGTGCATTTGGGGATGGATCTGGAGGAGGCCTGGGTCCAGATTTGCATTTCAGACAACGGCCCGGGCGTGCCGGACGAAACCCAGGTGCACATTTTTGATGCCTTCTTCAGCAGCAAAGAGGGTGGCATGGGTATGGGGCTGGCGATCTGCCGCTCTATTGTGGAAGCGCACCATGGCCGTATTCAGGTGGATCGCTCGCCCGAGCTGGGCGGTGCCCGCTTCACGGTGAGCCTGCCGCTGGCAGGGAATGCCCTTGGTGAACCATGCACCCCGGACGGCACAATAGACACCCCATGAGAGAGGCCCTGTGAGTACCGCCGCCATTTACATCGTTGACGACGACGCAGACATGCGTGATGGACTGGCGTGGCTGTTCGACTCCCGGGGGCACAAGGTGACCACCTGGGACAGCGGGCCACCTTTCCTGGAGTCGGTCAAAGCCTGTGCCGGTGTCTGGGAGCACGCCGTGGTCCTGATGGACATTCGCATGCCCATGATGACCGGTTTGCAGGTGTTCGAGCAGCTCAAGGCCCTGGCCTGTCCCTGGCCGGTGTTGTTCTTGACCGGCAATGGTGATGTGGGCACGGCGGTGGCGGCTGTGAAAAATGGTGCCTGGGATTTTCTGGAAAAGCCGTTTCAGGACAACGTGCTGGTGGACCGGGTCGAGCAAGCGCTGGCCGCAGCAGCGGCACACGGCAACGCCAACCAAGAGGCGCACCGCCTGCGCTACGCACTGGCTTCGCTGAGCCCTCGCGAGCGCGAGGTGCTGGACCAGCTCATCCTGGGCCACTACAACAAGAATATCGCTGACCACCTCGGCATTACCCCGCGTACGGTAGAGTTTCACCGGGCCAACATTTTCGAGAAAATGGGGGTGAGTTCGGCCATTGAGCTGGCCCATAAACTGGGCCGCCTGCAACCCATGGGGAATTCGCCCGACAAGGCCTGAGCCACAAGCCCGTACAAACCCCAGGTGTGAGATTGGCATGGAACTGGCTAGCATGGCTGCATAACTTGACCATATGGTTAGTTTGTGGGTGCCAAATCGGCGCAAACGCCCCGCATGGGTGCGTCAAGAATCCTGAACCTGTGTGTCTATGAACCATTCTGAAACATCAGGCCCAACGGCCGCCCCCCCTGCCGGCCGCACTGCGGTTGCGGTGCGCAACGCCAGTGTGATCTACCAGACGGCGGATACCCCGGTCCACGCCCTTTCCCAAATCGACCTGGACATCCGTGAAGGCGAGTTTGTGTCGTTGATCGGCCCCAGCGGCTGCGGAAAGACCACGCTCATGCGGGTGATCGCCGACCTGGAACACATCAGCGCGGGTGAGGTACTGGTCAATGGCGTGAGCCCGCATGATGCCCGCCTGGCCCGTGCCTACGGCTACGTATTCCAAGCTCCGGCCTTGTTCCCGTGGCGCAACGTGTTGGCCAATGTGACCCTGCCTTTGCAAATCCAGGGCAAAGGCCGGCTTGACGCCAAGCGCATCGCCATGGAACACCTGGAGCGCGTGGGCCTCAAGGGCTTCGAGGGCAAGTACCCCTGGCAGCTCTCGGGTGGCATGCAGCAGCGCGTGTCGATTGCACGCGCGCTCTCGTTTGAGCCCAAGATTCTGATGATGGATGAGCCCTTCGGCGCGCTGGACGAAATCACGCGCGACCGCTTGAATGAGCAGTTGCAACAACTCTGGCAGCGCGAGCGCCGCACGGTGGTGTTTGTGACGCACAGCATTGCCGAGGCGGTGTACCTCTCCACCAAGATCGTGGTGATGTCGCCGCGCCCCGGCCGCATCGTCAAGGTCATTGATTCGCCCCTGCCCGATGAGCGCCATCTGGGCTTGCGGGATACGCCGGCTTTTATGGAGCTGGCCCATGAAGTGCGCGAGGCCTTAGCCGATGGCCACCACTAGAACCCTGACCCAACGCATCGCGCACGACTGGCTGCCGGTCGTGGTGGTGTTGCTAGCCGTGGTGCTGGCTTGGTACGGAGCGGCCTGGGGCATGAACGCGCAAGGCGCCATCGAGCGGGTGCTGGACGAAGAGGCCGGCTACACCCAGATGGAGCTGTTCGAGGCGACCATGAACATGGAGCGCCCGCTTGTGCCCGCGCCGCACCAGGTGGCCGCCGACTTTTACGAGAGCCTCACCGAATGGCCCATCGATTCGCCTCGCAACCTGATCTATCACGTGATCGTCACCGGCCAGTCCACGCTGCTGGGTTTCGTGATGGGGACTGCGCTGGGTTTGTTGCTGTCAGTGCTCATCGTCCACAGTCGCACGCTCGACAAAGCCTTGTTGCCGTGGATCGTGGCATCGCAAACCGTGCCGGTGCTGGCCATTGCGCCCATCGTGTTGGTGGTGCTGGGGAGTTTGGGCTTTTCGGGCACTGCGCCCAAAGCCTTTATTGCCATGTACCTTTGCTTTTTCCCAGTCACGGTGGCCATGGTGCAAGGTCTGCGCTCACCGCAAAAAATTGAAACCGAAATGATGCACACCTATGCCGCGTCCCGTTGGCAGTCGCTGTGGTGGCTGCGTTTGCCGGCGGCTTTGCCCTTCCTCTTCCCCGCATTGCGAGTGGGAGTGGCAGCGGGCCTGGTGGGCGCCATGGTGGCGGAGCTGCCCACCGGTGCGCAAGCCGGTTTGGGCGCACGCCTGCTCACGGGCTCTTACTACGGGCAGACCACTCAAATCTGGTCTGCCTTGGTGATGTCCGCCTTATTGGGTCTTGCACTCACCGGCATCGTGGCCGGTGTGGAGCGTATGGTGTTGCGTAGCCGGGGTGCGAAATGAGCGATACAGCCGCTATCGAAACCGCTGCGGGGGCTGCCGGCCTTGCCCCATGGTTCTGGCCCGCCATCGTGGCGTTGGCCGTGCTGGCAGGCTACAGCGTGTACCGCATGGCAGCGGTCAATGGCAGCCGCTGGGTAGGCATGGCCACCGCCGCCCTGTTTGGGGCCTGGGTGCTGCTGTTTTGGGAAGTTCTGGTGCGCGCCCTGGATGTGCCGCGCGTGCTATTGCCCGCCCCCAGCCTGATCATTGGCGCATTGGGGGACCACGCCCCCAAGCTCTGGGGCGACTTTGTGCAGACCGTGGGCAAGGCCGTGCTGATCGGTTGGGCCATGGGCTGTGGCGCAGGCTTCGTCGTGGCCGTGGCGATTGACCGCATGCCGTTTTTGCAGCGCGGCCTCCTTCCCGTGGCGTCCCTCACCAGCGCCATCCCTTTGGTGGGCGTGGCGCCCATTGCGGTCATGTGGTTCGGTTTTGACTGGCCCTCCAAAGCGGCGGTGGTGGTGCTGATGACCTTCTTCCCCATGCTGGTGTCCACCTTGGCGGGTTTGCAGGCGGCGGGCAAGTTGGAGCGCGAGCTCATGTACAGCTATGCCGCCAGCTACCCGCGCACCTTGTTGGCGCTGCGCTTGCCTGCCGCGTTGCCGTTCATATTCGGCGCGCTCAAGGTCAACGCAACGCTGGCGCTCATTGGCGCCATCGTGGCCGAGTTTTTTGGTTCGCCCACGGCGGGCCTGGGTTTTCGCATCAGCACTGAGGCCGCGCGCATGAACATGCCGCTGGTCTGGGGCGCGATTGTGGTGGCGGCGCTCACCGGGTCGGTGGCCTACGCCTTGCTAGTTGCCTTGGAGCGCCGGGCGGCGTTCTGGCATCCCTCGGTGCGCGAAGGGTGAGCCCGCGCTTGGTCTGTGTTGCGATTGTTCATTAACCCGTAGAAGGAGCTTTCCATGATGTGTTCTTCCCAATGTGCCAAGAGCCTGCTGGCGCTGGCGCTGGCGCTGGCTGCTGCCGGCTTTGCCGCGCACGCTGCCGACAAGGTGACTGTGCAGCTCAAGTGGGTGCCCCAGGCCCAGTTCGCCGGCTACTACATGGCTGCGGCCAAAGGCTTCTACAAAGACGCCGGCCTGGACGTGACCATCAAACCCGGTGGCCCGGACATCGCCCCCACCCAAGTGATTGCCGGTAAGCAAGCCGACATCGTGGTGGACTGGATGCCCTCGGCCTTGGCCGCTCGTGAAGCCGGCGTGCCACTGGTCAACGTGGCCCAGGTGTTCAACCAGTCCGGCCTGATGCTGACCTGCAAAAAGTCCAGCGGCGTGGCGAGCCCCAAAGACTTCAAAGGCAAGACCCTGGGCGTCTGGTACGGCGGCAACGAATACCCCTTCCTCAACTGGATGGGCAAGCTCGGCCTGAAGACCGACTCCGACATCAAGATCCTGAAGCAAGGTTTCAACGTGGACCCGCTGCTGCAAAACCAGGCTGCCTGCATCTCCACCATGATTTACAACGAGTACTGGCAGGTGGTGGACGCGGGTGTGAAAGAGAAAGACCTGGTCACCTTCTTCTATGAAAAAGAAGGCGTGGCCACGCTGGAAGACGGCTTGTATGTGCTCGAAGGCAACCTGAAAGATCCTGCCTTCGTCGCCAAGATGGGCAAGTTCCTCAAAGCCACGCTCAAGGGCTGGGATGCTGCGGTCAAAGACCCTGAAGGCGCGGCCAAAGCCGTGGTGGCTGCGGACACCTCCGGCAGCGCCAGCCTGAAAGTGCAGAAGCGCCAGATGGAAAACGTGGCCAAGCTGATCACCAACGCAGGCACCAAGAAGATCGGTTACCTGGAGCCCGCCGCGTACGAGCGCACGGTCAAAGTGTTGTTGGCGGGCGGCAGCGACCCGGTGATCAAGAAAGACCCGGGCAAGGCTGCGTATTCGCACGCCATCTATGAAGCTGCGCAGAAGTAACTGAATAATCGGTGGCATGAACCACGTCGCCGATGCTCCCAAGGGCCTCATTCGCCAGGCGAATGAGGCCCTTATCTTGTCTGCCGCCGAAAAGGTGTTTGCCCGTGCCGGTTTCGGCGGCGCCACCATGGCCGCCATCGCCGAAGCCAGTGGCCTGCCCAAGGCCAACCTGCACTACTACTTCGGCAGCAAAGAAGTGCTGTACCGCGCCGTACTGGCCCAAATTCTGAGCGACTGGCTGGTGCCCGCACATGGCATCACGGTGGATGCCGACCCGCGCACCGCACTGGAGCACTACATACGCGCCAAGATGGAGCTCTCCGCTCAACGGCCCGATGGCTCCAAAGTGTGGGCCAATGAACTATTGCACGGCGCGCTCGTGGTCAAAGAGCTGCTGGCGACCGATCTGCGCCAACTCACCCTCGAAAAAGCGGCTGTTGTGAAAGCCTGGGCAGACGCCGGGCGTATCGCGCCGGTGGACGGCATGCACCTCTTTTTCACGATTTGGGCCGCCACCCAAACCTATGCCGACTTCGACGTGCAGATCTGCGCGGTGATGGATCAGGATGCGTTGGTCGAGAAAGACTTTGAACGCGCAACGGCGCACCTGGTGTCGTTTATCTTGCGGGGTTGTGGCTTGTAATTTCAAGCCACATCTGATGCTAGCCCTGACGTCATCTGCGTGAGTTGCTATGGTTTTGGTAGTGATTGCCAAGGCATGGTGTCCCTACCGCTTTCGGTGAAAACGGGGCATCCCGCAAAATGAAGGGGAAACGCAGGGTCCTTTCACCCCCAGGAGGAGATTTTCATGGCCGCAGGAACCATCATCACTGTGCTTTCCAACGTACCTTGGGGCCAAGTGATCGACGCGGCGCCCAAAGTGGCAGAGGGCGCCACCAAATTGTGGGGCGCTGTTACCCGCAGAAAAAAGAAAGACGCTGAGGTGGCTCCCCAAGCCGGAGCCGGCGCTACGGGGGTCGATGTGCCGGACGATTCACTCCAGCGCTTGCGTGCGGATGTCCAGGTGCTGCAGGCTTCGGTCGGAGAATTGCGGGAGGAGTTGCTCTCGGCTACGGGTCTGATCAAACAACTGGCCGACCAGAACACCGTCTTGGTGCAACGCGTGGAGCTCCATCGCCGCAAACTGGCGCGGGTGTCTTACCTCACTGCGGGGCTAGTCACGATGTTGGTGTTGGCGGTTGTCTATTTGTTGAGCACTCGATAAGCCCCTGCGCCCCTCATGGCACGCTGGCTAACGGTGGGCGCTTGTCAGTACTGCCATTTGGCGCTTTGGCGGCCAGTAACTTCATCAAGATCTGAGTCATTGCCGGTGCAAACCGGCATTACAAGGAAAAAGAGCTGCTGGCGCACATGGAATATGCGCTAGCAGCTCCTGTTTTTATAGCGATTTTGCATCACTGCTCTCCAGCGGAATGGCCCAGCGACCCTAGGCTCCCAAGGTGTTTACAAATTGTTCGTACATGGCGTCCACGGCCAGTGAGCGTTGTGAAGCTTTGCTGCGAAATATGGCAACGTCGATGGTGCCTAGTGGAGGCAGTTCATAGTCTTTGGGCAGATTCTGTAGCGGCTGCAAACTGGCAGGAACGCTGCAGCGGGTCAGCACGGCCACGGCAAGCCCGCTTTCCACAGCAGCCACTTGGCCGGCCAAGCTGGAGCTGTGATACACCACGCGGTAGGTTCGCCGCTTGGCGGCCAGCGCTGCAATAGTCGCCGTTCTGGCCATGCTCCCTGATTCATAGACCGCAAGGGGCAACGGGGTTTTTCGCCACACCTCAAACTGTGGGGCACCCACCCAAACCAGTGGCTCCTGAAACAACAATTTGCCGCGCTGGGGCTTGTCCCTTGATACCAGCGCCAAGTCCAAATCGCCGCGTACCACCTTGGGGATGAGTGAGGTCGATTGCTCGCAGGTTAATTCAATCTCAACCCCATGGTACCTGCTGGCAAAGCTGCGTAGCACGGGCGCTAGGTAGGTGGTTGCATAGTCGTCTGGCACCCCCAAGCGGATGCGACCTTCCAGTTGCGGGCCGAACAGCGCCGCTTGGGCCTGGGCCTGCAACTCCAGCATGCGGCGGGCGTAGGAAAGCAGCTCGGTGCCTGCAGGTGTCATCTCCATATGGCGCGGGCCGCGCAGAAGCACGGGCTGTCCCAGCACGCCCTCCAGCTTTTTGATTTGCATGCTGACGGCGGATTGCGAGCGGTGGAGCGAGGGCGCCGCCCCTGACAGGGAGCCGGCGTCGACCACCGCCACAAAGGCGCGCAACCAATCGATCTGAAAGTCCTGATACTTCATGACAACCACCTTTACTATTCGATCATCGCATGGCAATTGCCAGAACTATGCGCTTTACAGAAATTTGAATGGTTGCGAACATTCGCAGCATGCAAACCAAGACCAGCACTACGCATTCCCCGGCTGCCACGCAAGCAGCGACCGAACGACAGGGCCTATGGCTGATGGTCACTGGTGGCGTTTTGCTAGGCACTATTGGCGTATTTGTGGAAGAGGCGGGCCAGCATCCACTGGTGACGGTCTGGTTTCGTTGCGCCTTTGGCATGTTGGCGCTGCTGCTGTGGTGTGCAGCGACAGGCAGGATGCAAGACCTGCCATTGGGTGGAAAGCGCCTGGCAGTGGCTTGTACTACCGGTTGCTTGATGGTTTTGAACTGGACCCTGTTTTTCGCCGCGATGTCACTCACCTCAATGGCAGTGGCCACTGTGGTGTTTCATATTCAGCCCCTGTGGGTTCTCGTTTTCAGCGCCATTTTTTTGCGGGAGAGCGTGTCTGCAAGCCAATGGATGGCTACGCCCTTAGCCCTGTGGGGACTTGCACTGACCACCGGCTTGCTGGATGACATGACATTTGCGCGGCCTGTCAGCAGCGAGTACCTCCTTGGCCTGTTGCTGTGCTTGGGTGCCTCTTTGTGCTACGCGGCCGTCACCCTGTTGAGTAAATCCAATCAGGTCAGCAGCCCCTTCGTGCTGTCGTTTTGGCAGTGTGGGGTGGGCACCGTGGTGTTGCTGTGGGTGCCGTTCGCCTTGGGGTGGCCCCAACAGGCCAGCGCCTGGGCATGGCTGGCAGGGCTTGGCGTCCTGCACACCGGTTTGGCTTATGTGATTCTGTTTGCGGGCATGGCTCGGCTTACCTTCAGCAAGATAGTCGTGCTGCAATTCGTCTACCCACTCGCCGCCGTAGTGTTGGACTGGGCCATCTATGGAACCCGCCTGAGCATGGTGCAATTTGCAGGCATTGCCTTGATGGGGGCTTCCTTGTGGACTATCAGGAAGCCACGCGGCCAATAGATGGGAATTTAGGCCGTAAACACCCGCGCCTTGCGAGGTGTCAACACCACGGTGTCGCCGTCTTTGAGTTCCAGCGCTTTGTATTCCTGCGCGCCGATCTGGGCTTCGATGATGTCGCCGCTGCCTGCCGCGCTGCGGTCTTCGGGCAGCAGTTCCAGCCGGGCAATCGGGCCGACCACGATGGCGCGCACCAGCTTGGCGACGATGCCGCTTACGGGCTGGCCTGCCTTGTAGGGCTGCACATCCAGGTCGTGAGGGCGCACATAGGCAAAGGCTTTGGCGTTTTGCGCTTCGCTGTGCTCGGGGCTGGCCAGGCGCACGCCGTGGTGGTCTTCACCGATCAGCATTTCGCCTTCGTGGGCACGGCCGTGGAACAGGTTCACATCACCCAAAAAGCCGTACACAAAGGGGCTGGCGGGGTGGTCCCACACCTGCTGGGGCGAGCCGATCTGTTCGACCTTGCCGCTGTTCATCAGCACCACGCGGTCGGCCACTTCCAGGGCTTCTTCCTGGTCGTGGGTGACGAAGATGCTGGTCACATGCAGGTCGTCGTGCAGGCGGCGCAGCCAGCGGCGCAGTTCCTTGCGCACCTTGGCATCCAGCGCGCCAAAGGGTTCGTCCAGCAGCAGCACTTTGGGCTCTACGGCCAAGGCGCGGGCCAAGGCGATGCGCTGGCGTTGGCCGCCGGAGAGTTGCGCAGGGTAGCGGTCGGCCAGCCAGTCCAGTTGCACCAGGCCCAGCAGGTCGTGCACTTTTTGCTTGATGACAGCTTCCGACGGGCGCTGGGAACGGGGCTTCATGCGTAGGCCGAAGGCCACGTTGTCAAACACCGTCATGTGGCGGAACAGGGCGTAGTGCTGGAACACAAAGCCCACATTGCGCTCACGCACATGCACATCGGTAGTGTCTTCGCCGCTGAACAGGATGTTGCCGTGGTCGGCGGTTTCCAGGCCGGCGATGATGCGCAGCAGCGTGGTTTTGCCGCAGCCGGAAGGGCCCAGCAGGGCGACGAGTTCACCGGATTCGATGTCCAGGTTCACGTCCTGCAGCGCCTTGAAGGTGCCAAAGTCTTTGCTGACGTTGCGGATTGCAATGCTCATGATGGTTTTCTCAATTCGGGATTCAGGCCGTGGGGCGCTCGGGTGGAAGTTCGGCAGCTGCTTTCTGGTCACGCTCGAATTGCCACTCCACAAAGGATTTGATGACCAGGGTCACCAGGGCCAGCAAAGCCAAGAGGCTGGCCACCGCGAAGGCGGCCACGGACTGGTATTCGTTGTACAAAATCTCGACGTGCAGCGGCATGGTGTTGGTCTGGCCACGGATGTGTCCCGACACCACTGACACCGCGCCGAACTCGCCCATGGCGCGCGCGTTGCACAAGATGACGCCGTAAATCAGGCCCCACTTGATGTTGGGCAGCGTCACATGCCAGAAGGTCTGCCAGCCGCTGGCGCCCAGCACTTGGGCGGCCTGCTCTTCGTCGGTGCCCTGGGCCTGCATCAGCGGAATCAGCTCGCGGGCAATGAAGGGTACGGTCACAAAGATGGTGGCCAGCACAATGCCGGGCACGGCAAACACGATTTTGATGTCATGGGCCATGAGCCAGGGGCCGAACCAGCCATGTGCGCCGAACATCAGCACATAGATCAGGCCCGCCACGACGGGAGACACCGAAAACGGCAGGTCCACCAAGGTCGTCAGGAACGCTTTGCCCCTGAACTCGTACTTGGCAATGCACCAGGCAGCAGCAATACCGAATACCAGATTCATGGGCACCGAAATGGCGGCAATCAGAAGCGTCAGTCGGATGGCGCTCCAGGCGTCCGGCTCTTTCAGGGCCAGCAGAAACTCTTCGCCGCCTTTGCGCAAGGCCTCGGTAAACACCGCTGCCAGTGGCAGGACCAGAAACAAGAAGATAAAACCCAGCGCCACGGCGATGAGCGACAACTTCACCCACAAGGGTTCAGTGGTGCCGGCACGGGCGTTGCGGATAGTGCGTGTGCTACTCATGGTCAGGCTCCTGCACGCTTGCGTTGCCAGGCTTGCAGGCTGTTGATCACCATCAGCATGACAAACGAGGCCAGCAGCATGACGGTGGCCACGGCGGTAGCGCCCGCGTAGTCATATTGCTCCAGCTTGCTGATGATGATGAGCGGGGTGATTTCAGAAATCATGGGCATGTTGCCGGCGATAAAGATGACCGAGCCGTACTCCCCCACGCCACGGGCAAAGGCCATGGCAAAGCCGGTGAGCAGGGCAGGGGCGATGGTCGGGAAGATCACGTGGCGGAAGGTCTGCCAGCGCGTGGCACCCAGGCAGGTGGCGGCTTCTTCGAGTTCTTTTTCTGCGTCTTCCAGCACGGGCTGCACGGTGCGCACCACAAAGGGGAGGCCGATGAAGATCAGGGCAATCACCACCCCATTGCGGTTAAAGGCCAGCTGGATGCCATGGGGCTCCAGCAAGCTGCCGATCCAGCCGTTGCCGGCCAGCAGCGCGGTCAGCGAAATGCCCGCTACCGCAGTGGGCAGCGCAAAGGGCAGGTCGACCAACGCATCAATGATTTTCTTGCCGGGGAACTGGTAGCGCACCAGGACCCAGGCGATCAGCAGGCCGAACACCGCATTCACCAGTGCCGCAACAAACGATGCGCCGAAGGTGAGCTGGTACGAGGCTACCACCCGAGGGCTGGCCACGGCGGTCCAGAACTGGTCCGCCGTGAGGGTGAAGGTTTTGAAAATCAGCGCAGAGAGCGGCAACAGCACGATCAGCGCCAGATAAAACAGGGTGTAGCCCAGCGTCAGCCGGAAACCGGGCAGCACCCGTTTGGGCGCCCGCTTATGAAGCGGCGCCTGCAGAACAGCAGCAGTCATTTACTTGACGGTGTAAAGCTTGTCGAACTGGCCGCCGTCATTGAAGTGCACTTTTTGCGCTTCAGCGAACGAGCCAAAGAATTCTTCCGCACGGAACAGCGTGATCGGCTTGAAGGTGCTGGCGTACTTCTTCAGGATGGCCGGGTTGCTGGGGCGGATGGCGTGCTTGGCGGCAATTTCCTGGCCTTCATCGGTGTACAGGAAGTTCAGGTAGGCGCGGGCCTGCTCGGCGGTGCCTTTCTTGGCCACCGTGCGTTCGACCACGGCGACCGGGTTCTCAGCCACGATGGAAATGCCGGGGTGAATCGCATCGACCTTGCCGGCGCCGAACTCTTTGTCCACCGACACGACTTCGGATTCAAAGGTGATCAGCACATCGCCGATGTTGCGTTGCAAAAAGACGCTGGTCGCATCGCGGCCGCCCTTGGCCAGGATGGGCACGTTTTTGTAGAGCTTGCTCACAAAATCCTGTGCTTGGGCGTCGGTGCCGCCTTTCTTGCGCACTTGGCCCCATGCGGCCAGATAGGCCATGCGGCCGTTACCGCCGGTTTTGGGGTTCACCACCACGACCTGCACGCCGGGCTTGATCAGGTCGTCCCAATCCTTGATGCCCTTGGGGTTGCCATTGCGCACCAGGAACAGCATGGTGGAGCTGGTGGGGGCGGCGTTGTTCGGGAATTTCTTGGCCCAGTCTTTGGCGACGACACCGGTGCCGGCCAGAAAGTCCACGTCGGTGGTGGTGTTCATGGTGACCACGTCGGCTTCCAAGCCGTCGTTCACGGCGCGGGCCTGGGCGCTGGAGCCTGCGTGGCTCTGGTCGATCTTGATGTCCTTGCCGCTGGTTTTTTTGTAGTTGGCGACGAAGGCGGTGTTGATGTCTTTGTAGAACTCGCGCGCCACGTCGTAAGACACATTGAGCAGCGTCGTCTGGGCTGCTACTAAATTGCTAGCTGTCAGCGCAAGTACAGCAAGGGCCAGAGTCGTTTTTTGCTTGAAATTCATGTCGGCTCCAAGGGTTGAAATGGCCGGGCAGTCGCGGCCGTTGAGTCGGTGAGCCCCGATTTTGGGGATGCAGGGGGCAAACCACAACGAATACTTCGTTGTTTGTTTATGCGATAAACCATCTATAGGTGGCACACCCGCCACCTAAGTTGGTTATTAAGGAGCCCGGGCTTCCGAGCGGCCCAGCGTCCAGTTCAGGCCCAGGCCGGCGGAAGTGCCGGTGCTGCGCTGGTACAAGGGGCTGGCAGCGTTGGCGCTGCCGGCGTAGCTTTCCGCTCGCACAAAGCCGAAGACCCGCACATCGGGACTCAGACTGCGGAAGGCGCTCAGCGTCAGCCGTGAAGTGATCAGCCCGGCCCGGGCCTCATAGGCCTGACGCTCGCTGGTGGCCAGGTCGGCAGGCACCCCGTAAAAGTAGCGGTTGAGTCGCTCATCCCCGAAGATCAGGCTGGCGCTGGTGGACCAAGCCCAAGCCGAGCCCGGCGGCCGGGTGCTCCACACCAATTCGGGTTCCACCGCCAGCCCCTGGCTTCGCAAGCCGCCTTGCACCTCAATCACGCTGCGCACTGGCAATTCAAAGCGTACCTGGCTGTGCTGGCCGGGACGGGCGAGTACAGTTTTCAGGCGGGGACCGAATTCCAGCAAGGTGCCGAGGTCCGGCATGCCACGCCGGGCGGCAATGTCATTGGAGCTGGCCGGGAGCGAGGCGGCAAATCCGATGTCGAATTCGGTGTCTTCCGTGTGGACCAGGCGTGCGCCCACATTGCCGCGCTCGGCCCGGAAGATCTCGCCGCGATACACCAGTACCGGCAGCACCAGACCTCGGCCGTTGCGCTCTACGGATGCCGGGTAGGCCGGTGTGGATAGGGCGCCTGCAAACACCCCTATCTCCCAAAGCGGCAGGTTTTTGCCCTGGGCCTCGGATTGTGCGTGAGCGCTGAACCCGGTGGCGCAGGCCAGGAGTACAGCGGTCAAGCCACGTTGCGCTGCCGAGTGGTGTTTGAAAAGGGTGGCCAAAAGAGGGGCTGGTGCTGGCATCAGCATGTGCATCGGGATCATGCTGCCAGCAGCTTGACCGCAGCAATCGCGCTCCAGCCAAGCACAAAGTTGGTCACCACCAGCAGGTGAATCTGCCCCGCCGCCTTGGCAGCGACCGGCCATTGGGCGGCGGCCACCGCGCGGCGGAACTTGGCAAAGCCTGCAAAGTAGATGTGCCCGAAGATCAAAAACATCAACCCGCCCAGCGCGGTCATCACGGTCCAGCCCAGGGGCACTACAGCATGGCCGGTGGCCTCGCGGGCGGCCTTCATGGTGCCGCCGAACAGGTAGCCGCCGGTGGCCAGCAACACCACGATGGCGATCAGCACCGCCACAAAAAAGCGCTGCCAGACGGCCGCCATCAGCACTGCACGGGGTTGGGCCTCCATCACCGCGAGGGTGGCAGGCCGCAGGGCGATCAGCATGAAGGTCATGCCGCCCATCCAGACAATGGCGGCAATCAGGTGCAGGAGTTTGAGCAGGTCGTACATGGGGGGCTTTCAAAATGGGTAGGGGTGGCTGCATTGTCCATGCGGCGGTGGCCGCACAGCTTCAGTTGAACAATTGGCCCCGCGCGGTTTTGGTAATCGCCACCACGCAGGGGTGGGTGATGCGCCGTTCCACCGAAACTGCAAAGAACTCTTCCACCAGCTCGTCGCTGCGGCCTATCACCTCCACGCCGAACTGCTCCACGATGTCCGCCTCCATCACCGAGGGCGCCATGAACACGCCACGGCCTTTGCGGCCAAAGGCGGTCATGAGCGCGCCATCGTCAAACTCGCCGATGGTGCGCGGGTGCAGCTGGTGGCGGCTGAGCCAGCCCTCCCACTGCTGGCGCACCGAGGCCTGGGCGCCCTGGATGAGCACCGGCGCATCGTTCAGACACTCGGGGAAATCACCTTTCAGCGTCTTGCGCAGGGTCGGCGCACAGAAAAAGCTCATGGGCGTGCTGCCCAGCGCGTGGTTAAAGGCCTTGACGCTCATGCGCTTGGACATGGGCTCGTCGGCAATCACCAGGTCCAGCTGGTTGAGCGCCAGCTTGGCCAGCAGGTCGGGGAATTTACCCTCGCTGCAAATCATGCGCACCGGTTCGTCCAGCGTTAGGGCGGGCTCCAGCAGGCGGTAGGCGAGGGACTTGGTGACCGAGTCCGCCACGCCCACCTTGAAGTCCAGCACCCGGTTAGTCCCGCGCGGCAGGCGCACCGCGTTCTCCAGCTCGGCGCCCAAGGTAAAGATCTGGTCGGCATAGCCCAGGGCCAAGCGGCCGTCCTCGGTGAGCTCCAGGTTACGGCCGCTTTTCTGGAAGAGTTTGCGCCCCAGCCAGTCTTCCAGCAGCTTGATTTGGCCCGACAGCGTCTGGGGCGTCGTGTGCAGCTGCTCCCCGGCGCGCATGATGCCGCCCGCCTTGGCGGTAACCCAAAAGTAGTGAAGGTGCTTGAAGTTCATGGGAGCTCCGACGGATGAAAACGGGAATACTACGAAAAAATCGAATTAAAAATTTACAAAATTCGAATTTACGCGAAGCATAACCTTGCCTACAGTTCACGCCTATCAGTCGTTCACCTAAGGAGACCTTGTATGCGACTCAGTACTCGCGGACGTTTTGCCATCACCGCCATGATTGATTTGGCTTTGCGCGAAAGCGGCCAGCCGGTGCCCCTGCAGGACATCGCACTGCGGCACCGCATTTCGCTGTCGTACCTGGAGCAGGTGTTCGCCAAGTTGCGCCAGCACGGCCTGGTAGAGAGCACCCGCGGCCCCGGCGGCGGTTATTCCCTGGGCTTCCGGGGCGACAGTATCACCGTGGCCGACATCATCGGTGCCATCGAAGAGAAGGAAGAGTCCAGCCGCGAAACTTCCCAGAGCGCGCAGGACATGACCCGCGACCTGTGGGCTGCGTTGCAGAGCACCGTGGTGGCGCACATGCGCACCATCACCCTGCGCAGCCTGGCGGAGGAACAGCGCGCCAAGGGCTTTGCCGTCAAGGAGCGTAAAGTGGCCAAGAAAGGCGTGTTGCAGAAGCTCAAGCCTTTGGCGCCGGTACGCACCACCGCCCCGAACTCGGTATTTGCCTTGGGACAGGCGCTGTCTTTCAACAGCGGGCGTTAAGCCAAATACGCTTTTAGCGCACAAGGGATGTGCGCTAAAAGCTATCTATTTGATAGCAATTCAGCTCTGCGACTGGGCCAGATCGTGCATCTGGCCTGCGCGCATGCCTGAGCGGCAGAATCCCAGAATAGGTTTGGGCATGGTATCCAGGGCATGGCGCATGGCGGCCACAGCCTCAGGGCTATAGGCGCCACTTACGACCGGAATATGGACATAGGCCATGCCGGCGGCTTCGGCAGCTGCGGCAATGCTGCTGCTTGCAGGTTGTTCGGCGCCACCTTCCATGTCGGGCCGGTTGTTGATGATGGACTTAAAGCCTTGCGCCTTGGCCAGCGCCACATCGGCGGGGTTGATCTGGGCGGCGACAGCAAAAGTTTCGCTGATAGCGCGGGTGGGAATAGACATATCAATCTCCTGAGGTGAAACGGTGCCGGGAGTACCTCTCCAGGCATTCAAAAATCACCATGCCGGTCAGCATGGCAGCGACAAACACATACACGCCAGTGCCGCCGATAGCGAGCGACACGACGGCTGGCCCGGGACAAAAGCCCGCCAGGCCCCAACCCGCGCCGAAGAGCAGGCTGCCCAGCAGCAAGCGCCTGTCAATGGCGGTGGCTTGAGGCCATTGCATGGGCAGGTCCAGATGGCTGCGTCTGCGGCCTTTGGCGAGCGCGAACGCCACAGTCCCCACCGCAATGGCGCCGCCCATGACCAGTGCCAGTGAAGGGTCCCACGCGCCAGAGAGGTCCAGAAATGCCAGCACCTTGGCCGGGTTGGTCATGCCAGCGAGTATCAGGCCCAGCCCGAATATCAGGCCAGCGGCGAATTCCGCCACGCGTTGTTTCCACATAGTCACTCGCTTGCTTTAAGCCAAGGCGTGGCGTACCAGGTACACCGTGATGAAGCCCGCGACCATGAAGCTCAGGGTCGCGACCAGGGAACGCGGCGAACGCCTCGAGAGCCCGCACACGCCATGCCCGCTGGTGCAGCCTGCGCCATACCGCGTGCCGACCCCCACCAGTACGCCGGCGACCAGCAAGGTGGGCCAGCCGGCATCGACCTGAACAGGGGGCAGCGGGGCAAACCGGCTGTAAACCCAGGGTGCGCTCAGGAGTCCGAGAACAAACGTGATGCGCCAGATCCAGTCGCTGCGGGGACTGCGAATAGCCTCGCCGACTATGCTGCTGATACCCAGCACGCGCCCGTTAAGCAGGATGAAGAATGCGGTGGCTATCCCGATAAGGAGGCCACCGGCCAGCGCGCTCCAAGGCGTGAACGCGGACCAGTCGATATTCATACTCTGACCTCTAGCGGCTTACAGAACTGGGCATACAAGACCTCCAGCAAGGCGAGCACTTGCGGGTTGGCGATGCAGTAATAGATGGATTTCCCGTCCCGGCGTGTGCTGACCAGGCCCTCTTCACGCAACACCCCCAGTTGCTGGGACAAGGTCGGCTGTACGACCCCCACGCGCTCTTCCAGTTCTCCGACCCGCATTTCGCCTTGTGCCAGTTGACAAAGCAGTAAGAGCCGGTCGGGATTGGAGAGTGCCTTCATCATGCGACAAGCACTGTCGGCCGAGGCGCGTAACAGCGCCAAGCCGGGTGCGGTGGAAGACGGTGTTACTACAGGCATGGGCAGATGCTCGGGGGTGAGAGAGGAGGACATTCTATTGACCTACATTATATAAATCAATAAACTGTAATCTACCTAACTGAATTTCACCAAAGGGTTATCCATGCACCGACCCCATGTCCACGCGTTTTTTGATCCGGCCACTTGGACGGTCAGCTATGTGGTCAGTGATGCCGCCACAAAGCACTGCGCCATCATTGACCCGGTTTTGGACTACGACTCCAAATCCGGTCGCACCAGCACAGCCTCGGCCCAGAAACTCGCTGCATTTGTCCGCGAACAAGGCTTCACCGTCGACTGGATATTGGAAACCCATGCCCATGCGGATCATCTGTCCTCGGCTCACTACCTGAAGGGAGAACTCGGCGGCCGATTGGCGGTCGGTGCTCGCATTACCCAGGTCCAAAAGGTATTCAAGGGCATCTTCCATCTGGAAGAGGCGTTCCGGCCGGATGGTAGCCAGTTCGATGTGCTGCTGGAGGACGGACAGACCTTGCCTCTGGGGGATCTGGAGCTGCGCGCATTGTCTGTGCCTGGCCACACTCCCGCGTGCATGGCGTATCACGTGGGCGATGCCGTCTTTGTAGGCGATACCTTGTTTATGCCGGATGTCGGCACTGCGCGCTGTGACTTTCCCGGTGGGGATGCGCACCAGCTCTACCGGAGCGTACAGCGTCTATTGGCGCTGCCGGACGAAACCCGTCTATTCATGTGTCACGACTATCCGCCCGCTGGCCGCGATGCCGAATGGGAATCCAGTGTGGCGCAGCAACGGAGCTCCAACATTCACGTGCATGCCGGTATCAACGAAGAGTCATTTGTCGCCATGCGACAGGCGCGGGATGCCACACTGGCTATGCCCAACCTGATCCTGCCCTCCGTGCAAATCAACATCCGCGCGGGCGAGATGCCGCCGGCAGAGTCCAATGGCGTTGCATATTTGAAGATACCTTTGAACGCCATATAGGCGGCTGTCGTGCCATACTAGGATCGCAAACACGGTGTGTATGCGATGTCTATTGACAAGGGGATCCAACATGCGGAATGTCGTTCGCCCCAGGGCAGGTCTATTCAGTTTCCTCTTGCTGCTGGCGTGGCTCGGGAGTGCGTTCCGCGCCCATGCCGAAACCTACAGCTTTGCTGTGGTCCCACAGTTTCCGGTGGTGGAGGTCTTTCGTACCTGGCGTCCTCTGCTGGATGCGCTGGAGGCAGAGACGGGCCACAAGTTCGAACTAAAGACGTCCGAAAGCATTCCGAAGTTTGAGGCGTCGTTCATGGGGGGCGAACCGGATTTTGTCTACATGAATCCGTATCACGCTGTGATGGCGCGCGGCGCCGCAGGTTATGTTCCGTTGGTGCGCAGCAAAGAGCCTTTGTCCGGAATTCTGGTGGTGCGAAGTGATAGCACCATGCATGACATTACCGAGCTGCGTGGCCGCACCATCGCCTACCCTTCCCCCAATGCCTTTGGGGCATCGTTATATATGCGTGCCTTGTTGGGCGAGCGCTTCAAGATCGCCACGGAGCCCGTGTATGTGCAAACGCACGTGAATGCCTATCGGGCTGTGATCCGGGGGGATCATGTGGCGGCGGGCGGCATCCGCTCCACGCTCGAGCGTGAACCGTCCGAGGTGCGAGATAAGTTGCGTGTGATGTATGAAACCCCAGCGACCTCTTCACACCCCGTGATGGCCCATCCGCGCATGAGTACGGCAACCCGTAACGCGGTGCGTGCTGCTTTCATGAAAGTCGCCAAAACCGAGGCCGGAGGCAAGTTGCTGGACGCAGTCTCTTTGCACGGCCTGGTCGAGGCCGACTATGGCAAAGATTACGCGCCACTTGAAGGGCTTCGCTTAGAGCGATTTGTAGTGCAGCCCAAGTAAGCCCCCGGCCTGTTGCATGCTGCGAAGGGGCCCCATGACGATGCAGGTTGAACGTACGCCATGGTCTTTGCTGGCTCAGGTTTCGTGGTTGACGGTCGCCGTGACCTTGGTATCCATGTTGTCCTACGGACTGTGGCAAGAGGCACGCATTGCACAGATTAATCGCATGGCCACAGAAGCCCAGGCACGTACCCTGGTTACCACTCTGGCCAGCGCTGCGGAACGTGCAGTCATTGCCGGCGACAGCGGAGAGCTTGAGGCCCTGCTTGTCAATATGCGCAACTCGCCCCATCTGGTGCAGCTGGCGGTGTTCGATCCGCAGGGCAAGCCTCGCGCCGTGGTTGATGTGACCGCGACGCGAGAACCGCGGCTCAATTTTGACCTGCCGCCCCAAATGCCTCCGGCAGTCGCTGGGGTCGAGGTACGCCTGATCGGTGATGAAGACAGCGGGCGGATTGAGGTATGGGCACCGATTCAAGTGGGAAGCTTGCTTGGATGGACGCGCATTACCCTCGATCGTCAGGGTGAAGCGGACGCCCGTGCCTTGGTGCGGCAACAGACCCTGATGTCGGCCGCGCTGACGGCGGCCGTGACGGTACTTGCCTTGTTTGTCTTCCTGCGGAGTCGCTTGCGCCCGGTGGCGCAGTGCGCAGCTTTCGCTGATGGTATCGCCAAGAATTTTGGCGCCTCGCTGGCTGTGCCCACCCATAGTCGCGAAGTGGCTTTGCTCCAGAGCTCGCTGAACTACGCTTCGCAGCAACTGCAACAGCAGTATCACGACATTGTGGAACGCAATGAGCGGCTGGACGCCATCTTCTCCTTGAGCAGTGATGGATTGGTTGTTTTTGCCGCCCATGGGGAGCTGGCTTATGCCAACCCTGCGTTTGTAGCCATGGCGGGCGTGGCCGTGCATCCGGGTCAGACGCATGCTGCATTGGATGCCGCGCTGGCGGCAAACAGCGAGAAGCCGGAAGACTACCGGCGAGCCCATTCCGGCAATACCGACACCGTGGCGGAGCTGGTGCTGGTTCGTCCGGTGCGGCGCTTGCTCAGGCGTGAACATCGGGTCAACGAGCGAGGTCAGATGGTGCTCTACTTCCGCGACATCACGGCAGAAGCCGAGGTGGCCCGCATGAAGAGTGAGTTTTTGACAACTGCCGCCCATGAGTTACGCACCCCGATGGTCAGCGTGTTCGGTTTTGTGGAGTTGTTGCTCAGCCGCAAGTACCCCGAAGACGCCCAGCGCGGTATGTTGCAAGTGATTCATCGCCAGTCCAAGTTGTTGATTAGTATGGTGAATGAGTTGTTGGATCTGGCTCGCATAGAGGCGCGGGCTGGCAAGGATTTCGACGTGACTATCCAGCCAGTGGCTTCGCTGATTGAAGACACCTGCGCGGCTGTATCAGTCGCCGAAGGCAGGCATTCCCTTCACATTGCGTTGCCTCCTGCGGACCTGCATGCTGAGTTCGATCTCGCAAAAATGCGCCAGGCCTTGGGTAACGTCCTCTCCAACGCATTCAAATACTCACCGCAAGGCGGCGAGGTAAAGGTGTACATGCGCTATGCGTCCAGTCCGGAGCATGCGAATCAGTTGGGTATTGCAGTGCAGGATCAAGGAATCGGGATGACCCCGGAACAATGCAGCCATGCCTTTGAGCGCTTCTTCCGGGCGGACACCTCGGGCAACATTCCCGGAACGGGGCTGGGTTTGTCGCTGGTCAAGGAAATCGTGGAGTTGCACGGGGGCTGGGTGGAGTTGCAAAGCAGTCCCGGAGTGGGTACGACGGTGACGTTGTGGTTGCAAAGCATCCATCAGGCCAGTTTCCCAGCGCGCGGCGCTTAGCCGAGGCATACCGTTCCAGAATAAACCCCTTGTGCAGAAGGAAAAGCACAAAGTGCTTGCATACTCTGTGGAGTATTAAATATACTCTTAGGGGTATAAAGGAAACATCATGGCACACACCGCATCACCACTACGCTTCCCGTTCCGTCCCGCTTTGTCTGCTCTGACTGCTGTCTTGGGTATGGCTCTGGTTTGGTCCGCCGCACAGAACGTACAGGCGCAGACCCCGCCTGTGCCTACGGTTGCCGTGGGGGCCAAGCAGGTTGCCGGCACCAGCTACCTGGATGGCGTGATCCAGCCTGTCAAGCAAAGCACGGTGTCTGCCCAAGCGTCGGGACGCATTGCTACTTTTCTGGTGAAGGCAGGTGACAAAGTGAAGGCGGGCCAACTTCTTGCCACTATTGATGACAGGGAAGCCTCTGTGGGACAGCAGCGCAGCCAGGCCCAAGTGGATCAGGCTGAAGCGGATCTGCGCAATGCAAAAGCCCACTTTGAGCGCACCAAGGACCTGCAGGCCAAAGGCTTCATCAGCCGCGCCGCATTGGACACGGCGGATGCACAGTTCAAAAGTGCCCAAGCCCAACGCGACCAAGCCACTGCCGCGACCCGTCAGAGCAGCCTTGCCCAGAGCTTTACCAAAGTAACCGCGCCGTTCGAAGGTTGGGTTTTGCAGACCGATGCGCAGGCCGGCGATCTTGCGGTACCCGGAAAGCCCTTGTTGGTGATTTATGCCCCCCTGCCGGTGCGCGCCGTGGTGCAAGTGCCTGCATCCCGCGCTAGCCTGATCGGACAGGCTGCCGACGTGCAGGTTCAGGCCGGCGGCGCAGACGCTGCAGCTTGGATCACTCCAGCTGCACGCAGCCTCATCCCATCGTCCGACCCGGTATCCCAAACCACGGAATGGCGCCTGGAAATTCCCGCTGCGCAAAGCGCAGGACTGGTACCCGGTCAACAAGTGCGGGTGAAGTTCAGTGCTGCCCAAAGCACTGCACGTCAAATGTTGGCGGTGCCGGAGCAGGCCATTGTGCGACGGGGTGAGTTGACCGCTGTCTATGTGCAAAGTGGTACCCAGTTCACCTTGCGCGCTGTCCGTTTGGGACAGAAGCTGGGTGCAGAGGGCACCGAAGTACTTGCCGGACTCCAGCCCGGCGATGTGGTCGCACTCGATCCTGTGCGCGCCTCCCAGACCCCCGCCCGATAAGCCGAACCTAACAGCCATTTGCTCAAGGCCGTCATGCACGACAACTCAACTTCCCCCCCCCGATTGGGCGCTTCCGGGCGCATTGCCGCCGCGTTCCAGTCCAACGCATTGACTCCTCTACTGGCACTCGTTGCCCTCTTGCTGGGTTTATTCGCTGTACTGGTCACACCTCGCGAAGAAGAGCCTCAGATCAACGTCACCATGGCCAACGTGCTGATTCCCTTTCCGGGGGCCAGCAGTGCCGATGTGCAGAACATGGTGGCCAAGCCGGCCGAACAGGTCCTGGGCCAGATCGCCGGTATTGAGCACACGTACTCTGTCTCGCGCCCCGGTGTGGCGGTGCTGACGGTGCAGTTCAAGGTCGGTGTACCGCGCACGGAAGCCCTGGTTCGCCTTTATGACGTACTCAACGCCAATCAGGACTGGCTGCCCCGTGACTTGGGCACCCTGGCTCCCATCGTCAAGCCCAAAGGCATTGATGATGTGCCGGTGGTCGGCATCACGCTGTGGAGTCCGAACGGCACTCCCGCCAGCGAACTGGAAGCCGTAGCCCATACCCTGGAGGCGGAACTCAAATCCGTCGCTGGTGTGCGGGAGGTCAGCACCATCGGTGCGCCCGGACGCTCTATCCAGATTGATGTAGATCCCACTCGCATGCGTGAGCGCGGCGTGGACCTGTTGAGTCTGAGAAAAACCATTGCAGCAGCCAATTTCGGCATGCCTGCCGGCGCGGTGCTGGAACCTCAGGCGGGCAAGGCCGGTGCACAGCGCTTGAGCGTGCAAGCCGGAGAGTTTTTGCGCACGGCCGATGACGTGGCCGACATGGTGGTCGGCGTCAGCAAGGGCAAGCCGGTTTTTCTGCGTGAGGTGGCCCGTGTCAGTGCAGGCGCACAGCAAGCCGGCAGCTATGTGTGGTTTATGCAAGGTGCCGCACACAATGCGGACGCACCCGATGCATCGGGGCGCAGCGGCCAGGCATTGCCTGCAGTCACCCTTCAGGTCACCAAGAAGCCCGGCGAAAACGCGGTGGATGTGTCCCGCGCAGTCGGTGCGCGTCTGAGTGCCTTGCAGAACACCGTGATCCCGGGTGATATGAAAGCCACCGTGACGCGCGACTATGGCGAAACTGCCGCCGAAAAAGCCAACAAGCTGATTCAGAAGCTGGCCTTCGCCACCGGCTCGGTCATCCTGCTGGTGGGCTTTGCGCTGGGTCGCCGCGAAGCGGTGATCGTGGGGGCCGCAGTCATTCTGACGCTGACGGCCACCCTGTTTGCGAGCTGGGCCTGGGGCTTCACGCTCAACCGCGTCTCCCTGTTTGCCCTGATTTTCTCCATCGGCATTCTGGTGGACGACGCCATTGTGGTGGTGGAGAACATCCACCGTCATCAACAGCTCACACCGGAAGACTCGCTCAAAGACATCATTCCCCGCGCGGTGGATGAGGTGGGCGGCCCCACCATCCTGGCCACGCTCACCGTGATTGCGGCGCTCTTGCCCATGGCTTTTGTGTCCGGCCTCATGGGGCCCTATATGAGCCCCATCCCGATCAACTCCAGCCTGGGCATGGCCATTTCGCTGGCGATTGCATTCACTGTCACGCCCTGGCTGGCACTCAAGTTCATGCGCTCGCATGGCAGCCATGCTGCAGCTGCGGGGCACCCCGCAGCGCCCGCCCAACCAGGCAAAGTGCAAAGGATCTTTGACCGCCTCCTCATGCCTTTCCTGCAGAGCGCGCGCAAGCGCTGGTTCCTGCTGGGTGGCATTGTGGGCGCGTTGCTGCTCTCCGTCAGCCTGACCCTGGTGCCCGGCTCCATGGTGGGCGTGGTGCTCAAGATGCTGCCCTTTGACAACAAGAGCGAGTTTCAGGTGGTGGTGGACATGCCTGCCGGCACGCCGCTGGAGAACACGGCGGCAGCCTTGCAAGATCTGAGCGCCTACCTGGCACAACAGCCGGAAGTGTTGAACCTCCAAGGTTATGCCGGTACCGCATCCCCCATCACCTTCAACGGTCTGGTGCGGCAGTACTACCTGCGCGCCGACGCCGAGCAGGGCGACCTGCAAGTCAATCTGGTGGACAAGCACCACCGCAGTGAAAAGAGCCACGTCATTGCCCAGCGCATGCGTCCCGAGCTTGAAAAAATCGGAGCGAAACATGGTGCCCGCGTCAAGGTGGTGGAAGTTCCACCCGGCCCGCCGGTCATGTCGCCCCTGGTGGCGGAGATCTATGGCCCCGATGAGGCGGGTCGCCAGGCGCTGGCCCGCAAGGTTGCGGCCTCGTTTGACGCCACGGACGACATTGTCGGCGTGGATAGCAGCTTGCGCGAAGATGCGCCCCGCGTCTTCCTCCAGGTGCGCCGTCAACGCGCCGAATCCCTGGGCATTCCGGTTGCCGCGGTAGCACAAACAGTGTCCGGCGCACTCAGTGGCGCCGACGCAGCCTATCTGCATGACGGTCAGAGCAAGTACCCGGTGCCGGTGCGCCTGCAATTGCCACTCGAAAGCCAGGTCGGGCTCGAACGTATCCTGGATCTGTCGCTGCGCGCTGCCAACGGCCAACTGGTGCCGTTGTCTGAACTGGTGACGGTAGAGCGCGGCGTCATTGACAAGCCCTTGTTCACCAAAGACCTCCAGGGTGTGAGCTACGTGTTCGGTGACATGGCCGGTACGCTGGACTCTCCCCTGTACGGCCTGTTTGCCATCCGCAGCACCATGGAACGCACCGCCAAAGAAGGCGATGCCACGGTGGGCGAGTACTGGATTCACCAGCCTACCGACACCTACCGCGGCTACGCACTCAAGTGGGATGGTGAGTCACAAATCACCTATGACACCTTCCGTGACATGGGCGCCGCCTATGGCGTGGGCCTCATCCTCATCTACCTGTTGGTGGTGGCGCAGTTCAAGAGCTACCTCACACCGCTGGTCATCATGGCGCCCATCCCGCTCACCATCATCGGGGTGATGCCGGGCCACGCCCTGCTGAACGCACAGTTCACTGCCACCAGCATGATCGGCATGATCGCGCTGGCCGGCATCATCGTGCGCAACTCCATCTTGCTGGTGGACTTTATTGAGCTGCAGGTGAGCCAGGGCATGGTCTTCCGCACGGCCGTGTTGCAGTCTGCTGCCGTGCGTGCGCAGCCCATTGTGCTGACCGGTGTGGCCGCCATGATCGGCGCCTTCTTCATCCTGGATGACCCCATTTTCAATGGCCTGGCTGTCTCCCTCATTTTCGGCATTCTGGTGTCCACCCTGCTCACGCTGGTGGTGATACCGGTCTTGTATTACGCGCTGTACCGGCGCCGTATGGAGTCGCGCGAAGGCGCGGCCCTGTCAGCTACCTAAACCCTATTTCCCGGAGATCACACCATGACCGTAGCGCGCTACATCCACCTGTTCGCAGGCACCTTCATTCTCTTGTCGCTCGCCTTGGGCGTACAAGGCAGCCCCTTGTTTGTGTCGCAGTGGTGGCTGGCCTTCACTGCATTTGTGGGGGCCAACCTGTTCCAGTTCGGCATCACGGATATGTGCCCCATGGGTTGGGTGCTCAAAAAGCTGGGTGTTCCCGAGACACAAGTGGCTTGCAGCCGCTAAAGGCGAAGTCCCGTGCACTCCGAGGACAATACCCCCCAGACTATTCCGGAGGTTTGTATGACGAGCACCTTGAAAGATGCATCAGCCCGCACCGATGTGCTGAATCGCCTGCGCCGTGCCGAAGGCCAGTTGCGCGGCATTCAGCGCATGGTGGAAGAAGGCGAAGACTGCATGAAGATCGGCCAGCAGTTCTCTGCCGTGCGCAAGGCATTGGACAGTACTTATTTGCGCATGACCCTCTGCTTCCTGGAGCAGGAGCTTGCTACCCGAATGCCCTCCGATGCGTCCCGCAAGGACGAGATGGACGGCATGTTCAAAGACTTGGAAACCATGCTCGCGCGCATGCGCTAGCAGCCTGCATTGGAGTGAATATATGCACCGCCCCCGTTTGTCCCCTTTCTGGAAGACCCTGAGCCTCACCCTGGCGCTGGGGGGCGGCGTGCCCGTGCTCCATGCCCAAAGCCTGCAAGACCTGTACACCGCAGCCCGAGGCTATGACGCCAGCTACCAGTCCGCCAAAAGCCAATATGAGGCCAACCTGGCCAAAGCCGAACAGGCCCGCGCCCTGCTGCGGCCCACGGCCAACTTCGCACTGGGGGCCAACACCAACCAACTGGACTC
>CAUOXL010000029.1:0-31430 GCA_963508575.1 uncultured Rhodoferax sp. | reverse complement strand
TTGTCGGAATTTTTATACCTGTACAAATGCACAAAGAAATTACTTCAATCAAGGCAGCAAGCGGATTCCCAGCCTTTTCAACAAAGTATGTATCGTCATTGCCTGGATGTATCAACCGGGTTTTGCGGTCTACATTACGTTAGGCCATCCAATCCACCGCATATGAACGAGTATTTTCTATCAGCGCTATCGTTTGGTCTGGCCGCAGGGGTAAAGCCTGGGCCGCTTGGTGTCTTCGTGATTCAGCAGACCCTGGCAAAAGGTTTATTGGCAGGCGTCCGAGCGAGCTTGGCTCCACTCATTACTGACGGCCCAATCATTATTGCCGCGCTTTGGTTTCTCTCTCATTTCAAGAGCATCCAACTTTTCGCCGCCGCAATGAGCCTCGCTGGCGGCATCTATCTGCTTTGGATCGGGCTCAAGATGTTCCGTGTCCAAGATGTCGCGTTGTCGGCGCCCCTCCAATCAAAACGCTCTTTTACAACGGCCGTCAAGCTCAACTTCTTGAACCCGGGCCCATATCTATTTTGGTTCACCGTTGGTGGAAGCTACATCATCCGGGGCACGTCTCAAGAAGTTTTCGTCTTCATCTCAACCTCAATCGGTACACTAATCGGTGCGAAATTGGCAATGGCCATCATTGCGTCCAGGCTCTTCCCTGCTCTTGAAAGCAGCGGGTATCTTCTTACAATGAAGTTATTGGCCGGAACAATGATGGGTTTTGGCTTGCTTTCTGTCATGCGAGCTGCGGAATTAATGCATCATGAATATGCGCACCTGTCACCAGCCTAACATTGCGTTGCAGCTGACGCCAACAGCTTCGCTGTTGGTGCCCTGCGCTTCGCTCCGGCGCCGCTGAACTTGGCGTTAGCGACTGCTTTCAGCCTAAAGCCGTCTTTACTCCCTATGCTCACCTCGTTATGAGGCGGGGACATTTCTCATTCAGATCACCCTCTAGCGCTTGTCAATAGTGCGCAAGCAGCTATCAAATAGATAGCATTTTTGCTACGCGCAAATACACCTTTAGTCCGCCCCACAGGCCCCTCCCTACCCATCGCCACAACTTCATAATGTTTTTGGCAATTAAATTGCACACAATTTAATTGCCAACTATAATTCACCCCATGCCAAGCAAACGCACCCTCCCCGCCAACGACGCCGCTCTGCGGCTGGACAACCAGCTGTGCTTTGCGCTGTATTCGGCATCGCTGGCCATGACCAAGCTGTACAAGCCTTTGCTGGAAGCGCTGCAACTCACCTACCCCCAATACCTGGTCATGCTGGTGCTGTGGGAAACCGACGGCATGAGCGTCTCTGCCCTGGGCGAGCGCTTGTTTCTCGATTCCGGCACGCTCACACCCCTGCTCAAACGCATGGAAGCCAGTGGCTTGTTGAGCCGCCAGCGCAGCGCGGAGGATGAACGCAAGGTGGAGGTGTTTTTGAGCGCCCAAGGTCGCGCCTTGAAAACCAAGGCCATCGGCATTCCGGCTTGTGTGGTTGCCGCCAGCGCCTGCCCGGTGCCTGAGTTGATGGCGCTGACCGGCCAGATACAAACCCTGCGGGACCAGATTACCGCAGTCCAGCACTAATTTTCAGTTACCCCACCCGCTGCAGCCGCAGCATTTTTAAAAGGAAGCACCATGGTCAACAAGATCGAAAAAGTTGTTTACACCGCCCACGCCAAGTCCACCGGCGGCCGTGACGGCACGACCCGCACGTCCGACGGTCTGTTGGACCTGAAATTGGCCGTGCCCAAAGAAATGGGCGGTGCCGGCGGCGGCGTGAACCCCGAGCAACTGTTTGCCTCCGGCTACAGCGCTTGCTTTATCGGCGCGATGAAGTTTGTGGCCGGTGCCCAGAAGATTGCCCTGCCTGCAGACACCAGCATCAATGCGTCCGTCGGCATCGGCGCCATTCCGCAAGGCTTTGGCATTGAAGTGGCTCTGGAAGTGAGCATTCCCGGCATGGACAAAGCCGCCGCAGAAGCCCTGGTCGCCAAGGCCCACGAGGTGTGCCCCTACTCCAACGCGACTCGCGGGAACATCGAAGTCACCCTTACTGTGGTGTAAAGGTACAGGCCATGCGGCGCCAAGGCGCCGTGGCCCAGTCCCGCACCAGCCGGCACGCTTTAGGGTCTGCCGGCTTTTTCTTGCGCGCTTTCGCCGCCTTGGGCATGCACCTCTTCGCGTAAGTGCCGAACCTCCAGGCGCAAGGCATGGATTTCGCGCAGCAGCTCACTGTCCACCGCACGCTCTTCCACCTCCACCAGCATGGCGGCCACTGAGGCTGTGACCAGCGACAACACGGCCAGCCCCATCAGCACCACCACCACGGAGAAGAAACGCGACGCATGGGTACTGGGCACGATGTCGCCATACCCCACGGTGGCCGCAGTGGTGAAGGCCAACCACAGCCCATCCGAAAACGTCTCTGCCTGCGGCTCCAGCGCCCAGAAGCCCAGTCCCCCCATTGCCAGAATCAGCATGCACAGGCCCAATGAGTAAATGAGCCCCCGCCGACCGATCACGAGTTTGTGCAGTTTGACTTTGCGCATGAAACCACTGTACGGCGGCCCTTCGGGGCAGATATTGACTTGCATCAATCGACCCATTCCCTGAGTCTGAAAACTTGCCGTCAGCCCGGCAGTGCATGATGCAATTGCACAGTTCACGACAAGAACAGCGATGGAGACGCGATGAGATTGGCTTTGCTGTCCGACATTCACGGCAACCTGCAAGCGCTGGATGCCTGCCTGAGCCACGCTCGCGCGCAAAGGACGCAGCGCTTTGCTTTTCTGGGGGACATGGTGGGCTACGGTGCGCAACCGGCCGAGGTGCTGGAGCGCATCATGCTGCTCACCGAAGAAGGCGCCATTGTGCTCAAGGGCAACCATGACGAGATGGCCGTGCATCCACCTGCAGTTCCCAAAACCATGGGCGACAGCACCGCCGGCTGGACGCACCGGCAACTCAGCGACCAGCAACGGAAGTGGATAGATGCGCTGCCCCTTACCCACCACATGGATACCGTGTTGTTGGTGCATGCCAGCGTGGATGCGCCCGAGCTGTGGCGCTATGTGTACGACGTGCGCAGTGCTTCTGCGAGCCTGAGCGCCGCCAGCGCCTTCCCGGATGTGCGTTACGTGTTCGGCGGCCATGTGCATGTGCAAACCCTTTATTACCGGGGCACCGACGGGTTGATGAAGTTCACCCCGCAAGCCGGTGTGGCCGTACCCGTCCCCAGACACCGACAGTGGTTGAGCACCGTGGGCTCAGTCGGTCAGCCGCGCGATGGCAAGCCCCAAGCCATGTACGCGCTGCTGGACACCGATCGCCAACAACTCACCTTTCACCGGGTGCCCTACGACCATGACGCAGCGGCCGCCGCCATCCGCCGCGCAGGGCTGCCCGAGTTCTTCGCCCAGCGGCTGGAGGAAGGCCGATGAAACTGCTGATGCCCGGCGAAGTACTGGATGGCTTCCTCATCGAGGCTTGCATCCACTCCGGGGGCATGGCCCACATTTACCGGGTGGTCTATGCCGACGGGCGCGCCGGCCCGGGCTTTGACATGGCCATGAAAGTGCCCCGCATGACGGCGGGCGACGGGGCCGAAAACATCGTCAGCTTCGAGGTGGAATGCCAGATCATGCAGGCCCTGAGCGGGCCACACACACCGCGATTTGTAGCTGCCGGTGACCTTCTACACGTGCCCTACCTGGTGATGGAATATGTGCCAGGGCGCACGCTGCAGCACTGGCTGGACGCGCCACAACCCTTGGATATTGCCGAGATCACCCGCCTCGGAGCCGCAGTGGCACGGGCGGCCCATGCCCTGCACCAGCAGAACACGGTGCACCTGGACCTCAAGCCCGCCAACGTGCTGATTCGCGACGATGGCAGTGCGGTGCTGCTGGACTTCGGCCTGTCCTGCCACGCCCATTTTCCGGACCTGTTGGCCGAGCAGTTGCGCAAAGCCGTGGGCTCGCCGGCCTGGATGGCCCCGGAGCAGGTGGTGGGCGTGCGGGGCGACCCGCGCAGTGATGTATTCGCCATCGGCGTCATGCTCTACCAGCTTTGCACCGCAGAGTTGCCCTTTGGCGAACCGCAAACCAACGCAGGGCTGCGCCAGCGCCTGTGGATGGACCCGGTGCCGCCGCGCAAGCGCCGCGCGGACCTGCCCGCCTGGCTGCAGGAGGTGGTGCTGCGCTGCCTGGAGCCCGAAGCCGCCAAACGCTACCCGTCGGCCGCACACCTGGCTTTTGACCTGGCCCACCCCACGCAAGTGCATGTCACCCACCGGGGTACGAATGTGGAAAGTACGCCCTTCAGCACCCACTTCAAGCGCTGGATCAAGGCTGCGGGCATGCACTACCAGCCCAGCCCGGTGCCCGCCCAGCAGGTAGAAGAGGTGCCTATCGTGATGGTGGCGGTGCCCCACAAAGATGTGACCGACGCCACCCTCTACAGCCTGCGGCAGGCAGTGGCCCGCTCGCTAGGCACCCGCCCGGGTGCGCGGCTGGCCTGCGTCACGGTCATCTCCGGCAGCCAGACCAGCGCATCCGACGAAGACCGCAGCGAAACGCAGGTGCACCGCCGCTACCTGAGTGCCTTGCGCCAATGGGCCCAGCCGCTGGACTACCCCGGCCACCAGACTTCGTGCCACGTGCTGGAGAGCAGTGATGTGGCCCAGGCGCTCTTGGACTATGCGCGAGGCAACAACGTGAGCGTGATCGTGATGGGGGCGGCCACCCACGGCCTGAGGACGCAGCGCTTTGTGGCCACGGTGCCCATCAAGGTGGCCATGCAAGCCCCTTGCACCCTGATTCTGGTCAAGCAAGCCCTGCCTTTTGAACAATTGGGCACCACCGCTGGCACTGCGGCAGACGGAGGCGGCTACTCGGACTCGGATCCCGATGCCGCCGGTGGCGCCCCCTCCGGCTACGGGGACGACCCCGGCCCGCTGGGCTAGGGCGCCAGCGCGGCCAAGATGCTGTCCGGGCCGGACAAGCGGCAAGGCCACGACGCGCCCATGCGGCGCAGGGGCCTGATTACCCCTACCATAGCGCCACCCCGGATGCGCGCCTCATTGCGCGCACCGCATTCCCCCCCCCACACCGAGACACTTATGCAAACACGTGCCGCCGTCGCCTGGAAAGCAGGCCAGCCCCTCACCATTGAAACCGTGGACCTGCAAGGCCCCAAGTTCGGCGAAGTGCTCGTCGAAATCAAGGCCACCGGCATCTGCCACACCGACTACTACACCCTGAGCGGTGCCGACCCCGAAGGCATATTCCCCGCCATCCTGGGCCATGAAGGCGCCGGCATTGTGGTGGACGTGGGCCCCGGCGTGACCAGCCTCAAAAAAGGCGACCACGTCATCCCGCTCTACACCCCCGAGTGCCGCCAGTGCAAGTTCTGCCTGTCGCGCAAAACCAATTTGTGCCAGCTGATCCGTGGCACCCAGGGCAAGGGCCTGATGCCGGACGCCACCAGCCGCTTCAGCCTGAATGGCGACCCCATCTTTCATTACATGGGTACCAGCACCTTCAGCAACTACACCGTGGCGCCTGAAATCAGCCTGGCCAAAATCCGTGACGATGCGCCCTTTGACAAGGTCTGCTACATCGGCTGCGGCGTGACCACCGGCATAGGCGCCGTGATCTTTACCGCCAAGGTAGAAGCGGGCGCCAACGCGGTCGTGTTCGGCCTGGGCGGCATCGGCCTGAACGTGATCCAGGGCCTGAAGATGGTGGGCGCCGACAAGATCATCGGCGTGGACCTGAACCCCGCCCGCGAGGCCATGGCCCGCAGCTTTGGCATGACCCACTTCCTGAACCCCAAGGACATTGAAGCCGCTGGCGGCAACATCGTGGACGCCATCGTTCAGCTCACCGACGGCGGCGCGGACTACAGCTTCGAGTGCATAGGCAACACCAAGGTCATGCGCCAGGCGCTGGAGTGCACCCACAAAGGCTGGGGCCAGAGCATCATCATCGGCGTGGCGGAAGCCGGTGCCGAAATCTCCACCCGCCCCTTCCAGCTGGTGACCGGCCGGGAGTGGAAAGGCTCTGCCTTCGGCGGCGCACGCGGCCGCACCGATGTGCCCAAGATTGTGGACTGGTACATGGAAGGCAAGATCAACATCGACAGCCTGATCACCCACACCATGCCGCTGGAAGACATCAACAAGGGCTTTGACCTGATGAAGCGCGGCGAGTCCATTCGCGGCGTGGTGCTTTACTAAGCCCCCGTTCAGGCAGATGCCGGGAGCGCGCTGGCAAAGCGCTCCCGGTAGGCCTGGGGGCTCACCCCCAGGTGTTTGAGGAACAGCTTGCGCAAAGGCTGTTCCGAGGCGAAGCCCACGCGCGCGGCAATCGTCTTGAGCGGCAAATCGCCCTCCTCCAGCATGCGCCTGGCAGCCTCCAGCCGGGCCGCCTCAATAAACTGCACCGGGCTGCTGCCCACCTCTTTGGCAAACACCCGGCGGAAGTTGCGCTCGCTCATGGCCGCGCGATCTGCCAGCGCTGCGACATCCAAGGGCTGGGAAAGGTGCGAGAGCACCCAGTCCTGCGCATCGCGAATGCCGGCATGGCCGGTGCTCTGGCTGGTGAGGTGCACGCTGAACTGCGACTGCCCACCCGGCCGCTTGAGGTAGACCACCAGGTCGCGCGCCACCTGCAGCGCCAGACTGCGGCCATGGTCTTCCTCCACCAAGGCCAGCGCGAGGTCAATGCCGGCAGTCACCCCCGCGGACGTCCAGATACGGCCTTGGCGCAGGTAGATCGCGTCGGCCTGCACATCCACGGCCGGAAAGCGCTCTTGCAGCAATGCGGCCACGCTCCAGTGCGTGGTGGCCGGCAGGCCGTCCAGCACCCCCGCTTGGGCCAAAAAAAAGCAGCCCGAACACAAAGCCACCAAGCGTGGCAGACGCGGCGCCACGGCGGCCGTCCAGGCCACGAGTGCCGGGTTGGCTTCCAGCGCCTGCTCAATACCGCGTGCCCCGACGATCAGGGCGGTGTGTGGTAGGTCGTCATCACCCAGCGCCTGCGCGTCCAGCTGCATGTGCATGTCCGAGGCCACCGGCCCGGCTGCGCTGGACACAATGCGCAGCGCATAGCCGGCCGGGCGGCCTTGTTGCACCAAATGGATGTTGGCGTACTCAAAAACGCTCATGGCGCCTATGGCTTCGATGCCCTTGAAACCGGGGTAAACCAAAACATCGACCCGCTTGGGCGCATGGGGTGGCAGTGATTGCATGGCGGCATTGTCACACTGCAGCCCTTTCGCTGCGCCGAATCGGCAGGAGAACGACAATAGCCCCATGCACAGCACTGCGGGCTCCGCCCCCCACCCTTTTGAATCCCTCACCCCCGACCTGGTGCTCGACGCGCTGGACAGCGTGGGCCTGCGTGGCGACGGCCGGCTGACCGCCCTCTCGTCCTACGAGAACCGCGTGTACCAAGTGCAGCTGGAAGACGGCGCGCCGGTGGTCGCCAAGTTCTACCGCCCCGAGCGCTGGAGCGATGCGCAGATTCAAGAGGAGCACGACTTTGCTGCGGAGTTGATGGCCGATGAAATCCCCGCAGTCGGGCCGATGGTGCTTCATGGTCAGACCCTTCACCACTTCGGCGGCTTTGCCTTCAGCGTGAGCCCCCGCCGTGGTGGCCGCCCGCCCGAGCTGGACGATGGCGAGGTGCTGGAGTGGATTGGCCGCTTTCTGGCGCGCATCCATGCCGTGGGCGCAAAGCGCCCGTTTGTGCACCGCCCGGCCTTGGATGTGCAGACCTTTGCCATCGAGCCCATGCAATGGCTGCTGACCAACAACATGGTGCCGCTGGATGTGCAAACCCTGTGGAACGAGCGCTGCCAGCAAGCTATTGATTTGATAGCTGCTCGCGCAGATATGGCGGGCGCTACAGGCCAAAACAAGACCAATTCCAGCGGTATCCGCCAACTGCGCCTGCACGGCGACTGCCACCCCGGCAACATTCTCTGGACGCCGACCGACGTGGCGGCCAGCGCAGGCCCCGGCCCGCATTTTGTGGACCTGGACGACGCGCGCACCGGCCCAGCGGTGCAAGACCTCTGGATGCTACTCAGCGGCGACCGGCAGCAGCAAACCCGCCAGCTCGGCATGCTGGTGGATGGCTACGAGCAGTTCCGCGAGTTCGACCGGGCGGAGCTGGCGCTGATCGAGCCGCTGCGCACATTGCGGCTCATCCACTACAGCGCGTGGCTGGCCCGCCGCTGGAGCGACCCGAGCTTTCCGGCCAACTTTCCGTGGTTCGGCAGCAGCGACTACTGGAAGGGCCAGATCCAGATGCTGGAAGACCAGATCGAGGCCATGGAGCAGGACCCGCTGATCGTCTGACCGCGCTGCGCCGGGGGCTACACTGGCACCTCTTTTTGCACCGCAGCATTTACCCATGTCCGACGCCTTGCCCCTGAGCACCCCAGCCTGGTGGGTCATCACCCATATGGGTTCCTCCAGCCTGCTGCTACCGGCCTTGCTCATGGTGCTGGGCGGCTTATGGAAATGCGGCGCCCATGCCGTGGCACGCGCCTACCTTGTGCGCATAGCCCTGGCCATCACGATCACGGTAGTCAGCAAATGTCTGTTTTTCGGCTGGGGCATAGGGGTAGCGACGCTGGACTTCACCGGCATCAGCGGCCACACCTTGTTGGCCACCAGCATCCTGCCGCTGTTGCTGCGGGGCATTCCCTGGCCGGCATTGCAAGCCCGAGGCGGGGGAGAGGCGCTCGGCTGGGCGCTGGCCCTGGCGGTGGGCGTGTCACGCGTGGTGGTGAATGCACACAGCATGAGTGAAGTCGTGGCCGGCTGGGCGCTGGGTGCCGCCGTCAGCTGGCCCACTTTGCGCGCGCTGGGCACCCGGCCGCTGACGCACGGAGCCAGCAAGCTCGCCCCGTTGATCCTGCTGCTGGCCTTCCATGGCAACAGCGCCACCCTGCTGCCCACCCATGAGATCGAGGTGCGCTTGGCGCTCTGGGTGTCGGGGCAAGGCAAGCCCTTTGTGCGGCAGCACTTGCATGCCCGCCAAGCGCCCCTGGCGCCTGCCATGAAGGCCCTGCCTTAGTCCGCCAAGGTTCCCAAAACTTCCTGCACGCCATAGCGCGGCGCGTAGCCCAAGAGGCGTGCCGCTTTGGCGTGCGAAATCAGGGGGGCGGTGCCTGCAAAGTCCGGGGCGAACTGCGTGACTTCCGGCCAGAACTCGGCCATCAGCGCACGGCCATCGCGGCCCGTCCAGTTGTGCGGTCCGGTGATGAAAAAGGCTTCATGCTTCTGCTCCAGATCGACTTCCAGCGCCAGGCGGTGCGCCGTGGCCACATCCCGCGCGTCCACAAAGGTCCAGATGTTCTTGTACCAGTGGGGGTACTCTGCCACCAGCGAGCGGTAGAAGGGCCGCTGCGCATCGTCCGGCAGCCAGACCCAGGGCATGCGCAAACACACGGTGCGCATGCCATAGCGCTCGGTGTAGGTCTTGCAGATGTGTTCGCTCACGACCTTGCTCAGGCCGTAGGGGTCCTGCGGGCGGGCCGGATGGGCCTCGTCCACCGGGATGTACAGGGGCGCCAGCCGGTGCGCGGCAAAGGCAAAGCCCATGGTGGACTCGCTGGAGGTGAACACCACTTTGCCAATGCCGTGCTGGGCGGCGGCTTCCAGCACGTTGAAGCTGCCGTTCACGTTCACATCAAACACCCGCTTGGCCGGGTCGTCGAGCGGGTGCGGAATGCCCGCCACATGCATGACCGCGTCATAACCGGCCATGGCCTGCAGCACCGCATCGAGCTGCAGAACGTCTACGGCGTGGTGCGTCACGTCGCGGCGGGCGGGAACCGCCAAATCCAGCACGCCCACGGCGTACCCATGCTGCACCAGATCGTCCACAATGTATGTGCCGACGGCCCCGCTGCCGCCTGTGACCAGAATTTTTTTCATGGCGCCATGGTAGCGGCGCCCACCGTTCCCGGAGTGAAGCGCGCGTGACAACCCTGAACCTGATTGGTGCCGGCCGGGTAGGCCGTACATTGGCCACCTTGTGGGCACGACACGGAGTGTTCAAGATTCAAGATGTGCTGACCAGCAGCCTCGCGAGTGCCCAGGTGGCCTGCACCGCCCTAGGCGCGGGCACGGCGGTGGCCGCCCTGCAGACCATGCGCCCGGCCGATGTGTGGATGGTGGCGGTACAGGACGCCCGGATCGCAGAAGTCGCCCGTGCACTGACAGACGCACAAACACCAGGAGCCGGGCACCCCGTCATCTTTCACTGCAGCGGCGCCCAGAATGCCGGCAGCTTGCAGCCCTTGGCAGACCTGGGGTGGCGCACCGCCAGCGCACATTGCATTCTGAGTTTTGCCAAGGTAGAGACTGCGGTGCAGCAATTCGCAGGCACTGCGTGTGCCCTGGAGGGCGAGGCCACGGCATGCGCGGTGTTGGAGCCTGCTTTTCAAACCATTGGCGGCCAGTGTTTCCGGGTGGCGGGAGAAGACAAGATGCTGTACCACGCAGCGGCGGTGTTTGCGACCAACTTTCTGCCGGTGCTGCAGTCCGTGGCGGAAGCTGCATGGACCCGCAGCGGCGTGCCACCCGAGCTGATTCCCCACTTGCGCGCCAACTTGCTGCGCAATGCGGTGGACAACATCACCCGCCTGGGACCCGCCGCTGCCTTGACCGGACCTGCGGCGCGGGGCGATGTGGCTGCCATTGCTCGGCAAGCCGCTGTGGTGAGCGCGTGGGATGCACCCAGTGGCGATGCCTACCAAGCCCTCAGCACTTTGGCACTGAGGTTGGCCAGGCATTGAGCCCACTGTTGAGCCATGCCTGACGTCATCCCGCAACTGCTGCCGGTACCGCACGATCTGCAGCCCTGGTTGGAAGCCGCGGTCATCGTGAAGGCCCCTGCAACGCTGGCGCAGTCACACTTTCCGGCCATGATCTCAAGCATGCTGGTGGTGCGTTTGCAGGGTCTGGTGCTATGTCGGGGCGAAACGGTGCCGCCATCCGCCTGGATCAGCGCCAGCACTGTGCCTGCAGACTACCAACACCGTGGCGAGGTACATGCCGTGGGTCTTGTGTTGCGCCCTGAAGCGTCGGGAGCGCTCTTTGCCAATGCACGGGGACGGATCAATACGATGTGCCCGCTATCCGGTCTGGTAGGGCCCCGATGGTCTCAGGTGGAACAAGACGTGCTGACTGCCACAGAAGATCAGGCCCGACTCGGGGTGCTGTTCCGCTTTGTCCGGCAGGAAATCGCACCACCGTCTTCTTGCGAGACGCGCAGGCAGCAGGCGCTTGCCTTGTTGCAAGCGGCAGCGCTGACCGGAGCACCCGGCGATCCATCCATGCCATGGAGTCAGCGCCAGCTTGAACGGCACTTTGCCAAACTCTGGGGGATGTCGCCCAAGCAATTCGCGCTGATTGCGCGCCTGAACAATGCGCTAGGCGAAGCACTCGCTGAGCCAGACAGCTCCGTCGCAGATCTGGCGATGGAACATGGCTATTTCGACCAGTCGCACCTCGGGCGTGATGTACGCCGACTGGCGGGACACCCCCTGCCGGCCATGAAGCAGAGCACACAGAACACGCTCACAACACACTGGCCTTTGCAGGCGGGGCGGCATATCCTGCAATCCCCCCAATCTCACGCTGTTGAACCGCCTCCCGCGCGCAAGCGATAGGCCAGGTACAGAGGCATCACAAACGCGAGGCCTATGCCAAAGCAGGCAGCAATGCAGAGCCAGCGCCAGGCACCCAAACTACGGTCCGTAGCGACCCAAACCGAAAACGCCAGCGCTGCAAGATAAACATCGCAAGTGATGCTGGTCGTCAGGGCGTTGGCAAATGCATCACGCCAGAAGACCTCCGGCATGACGCTGCCGCCGCCCAGAAAGTACACCGTATTGAAGTACCAGGGAACGGCCAAGCCCAATGCGGCAAGCGCCCAGAAAAAAACACGCAAAAGACGGGGAGAAGAAAGAAGTGGCATCGGTGTCATCGGCCTGCTGCAACAGACCCCTATGAAGTTGTTGAAGCACCGATTGAACCCGCCTGCTCCCCAATAGGGCTAGGAAAAAACCGACATTCTCATTGCGGCCGCAACGGCCAGGCGGCCCAGAGCTCCGGCGCCCAGTGGGCAGCGCCGCCTGCCAGTCCGGCCAATACCGCTACCAACACCACGCCCAGCGCGACGCCGGTCAACATGGCCAGGCCGTCTTCAAACACCAGCCCCAGCCCAATGAACAGCAAGGCCGCTGCCGGCACCACATTGCCGAAGGGAATGGGGAGAAAAATGATCAGCGCCATGACAGCCACGAAAGGTGCGAGCCAGATGCGGTGGCCGGGCTGCATCCACCAGCGCTGCCGGGTCCGCATGACCAGGGACGCCTTTTCGTACAACCAGGCCAGGGTGTTCAGGGCCCGGCGCGCCATGGGAGGGGAGAGCTGAAAGCGCCCCACCTTGCGCGGCATGACCAGGCGCGGGTAGTAGCGCCAGATCATCCAGGCCACCATCACCATGCCCATGGAAAGCAACATGCCCGCGCCGGGCACGGGCAAGAGGCAAGGGACTGCGAGCACCACCAGCAAGGCCCCCGGCCCGGCCCGGCCATGCAGCCGGAACAGTTGCTGCAGGCTCAGGGGCTGGTCCTGCAGCGCTGCCGCTGCAGCCCGCAGGCGGCTGGCCTGCGTGTGGTGAACACTCATGCGTGCTCTTCGTTCTTGCTGGTACGCACGCTCAGCCACATGGTGGCAGCCAGGATGCCGACCACCACACCCAAGGACACCCCCACCGGAATCTTGTAGATGTCCATCAGGCACATCTTGGTACCGATGAACACCAGGATCACCGCCAAACCGTAGTTCAACAGGTGGAACTTGTTAGCCACAGCCGCCAGCAGGAAGTACATGGCACGCAGACCCAGAATCGCAAACACGTTACTGGTCAGCACGATGAAGGGGTCGCTGGTGATCGCGAAGATCGCGGGGATGGAGTCCACCGCAAAGATCACGTCCGTCAGAGCCACCAAACAGATCACCATGAACAAAGGTGTTGCAATCTTCTTGCCGTTTTCCACGGTCCAGAAGTTTTCGCCGTCGTAGTTCTTGCTCACGGGCAAAATCTTGCGCAGCAGCTTCAGAGCGGGGTTGTCATCCAGGCTGGGTTCCTGGCCTGCAGCCCACCACATCTTCACACCGGTGAGGATCAGGAAAGCGCCGAACACATACAGAATCCAGTGGAACTCGGCCAGCAACCAGCCACCCACCAGAATCATGATGGTGCGCAACACGATCGCACCGATGATGCCGATCATCAGCACCCGCTTCTGGTAGTGCGTGGGCACTGCAAAGTAGGTGAAGATCAGCAGGAACACAAAGATGTTGTCCACCGCCAGCGATTTCTCGATGAGGTAGCCGGTCAGGAACTCCAGCGACTTGGTGTTCGCGATTTCGGTCGAGCCGGTGGTGTCTTTGACCGCCCACCAGAACAAGCCGTTGAACAAGAAGCTCAAAGCGATCCAGACGAGGGACCAGTTGAGCGCCTCTTTGACGCCGATGTCATGCGCGCCCTGCTTTTTGAGGACGACGAAGTCAACGAAGAGCGACACCAGAACGATGCCGACGAAGGTGGCCCATAGCCACAGCGGTGCGATTGTTTGCATATGCAAGACCTTGAAAGGGTTAATACAGTCCCAATAGGTCTTGCGGGAGAGCGCCATGTGGCGCCTCTGCATGTTCCGGCCGGGACGATGAAACCACCCGCGACGTACTGACGAAACATGCAACCCCGGCACCTGCGCGCCGGGAATGCTACTCCCCTAAAGGTGGGCGGATCATGACAGAAAAAAACGGGGTTTCATCAGTAATCTCAAACTTCAAAGGGGCATTAGCTATGCTATTCATAGCTACTCACGCTTACCCCATGAGGGCTAGCAGCCTATTTTGCTTGAAACCTCGGCGCAAGCAGTCGCCAGAGGTAAACCAGCAGACTCCCTGCCGCCACCACGGCGAGCACCGTTTTCGCGGCATGGTTTTCAGCAAAGTCCAGCTCTTCAGTGAGCAAGTGGAAGACGGACAAAGCCACCAAGACGGCGGCGATACGCACGCCCCACGCAGAAGGGGTGAACTGCTTTTCGGGCAATCGGATCCAGACCTGATGCCCCAGCAACCCCGCCAGCAAGCCGAGGCTGGCCCCCACCACCACATCACCTGGCCAGTGCGCGCCCACCGCAATGCGGGATAGGCCTGCGCCAGCGGCCAACGCCAGCAACCACCGGTGCCGTCGGCGTTGGGCCACGGTGAGGGCAAAGTAGATGCCGGAGGCCACCGCAAACGCCGTCAAGGTGTGGCCGGAGGGCATGGACACGTTGTGCAGCAGCTCACCCACTACACGGATCTGCGCGTTATCAACAACTGCTGCCGGACGCGGGCTCTCAATGAAGAACTTGCCGGTGCGTGCAAACAGCACCGCAAAAGGCGCTGCACACAGCCATGCCACCATCAGCCGGGGCGCCAGGACCAGCAAAGGTGCCGTCACCGCCAGCAAGCCCCAGCCATTGCCCAGGATGGACAAGCCCGTCCAGAACTCGGCGGGCAAGGGCACGCTCCATTGATTGATGGTGATAAAAAGCGCCGGCTCCCAGAGCTGCAGCCAAAGAGGTGTGCCCAGTACAAAAATGACCAAGGGCCACCACCAGCTACGGGCAGTTACCGGGCTGGCAAGGGCGTGGGGTGTGGTGGCAGGTGGCAGCATCGGCATAGGGGTTTCAGGAGGTGGGCGCGAGTGTAAGCCGGGGCTGCGGTGTGGCGCCGGACCACCCCCGGCAGTCGTAGAAACGGAAGCTCGCCAGCGGCTGGCCCCAGTGCGGCACCGGCAGGCTCTCCAGCAGGGTGCAGGACGCAAAGCCGTGCGCACCCACAGGCGGGTCATAGGCCATGTGGGACCAATCGACCAGCAAAGCCCCCTCGCCTGCGGGTAAATCGCCCGCCCAGAGCTTGAATTGGGAGTCGCCGTCTTCCAAAACAAACACCGGCAAGGGCCGGGCATACCAGCCCAGGCGGCTACCCAGCGTCCAGTTCTGCACGGCGACATGCGGCAGGCCCTGCTGTGCGGCCAGTGTTTGGGCACGGGAACCGGCGACGTCCCAGCCATGCAAATCCGCAAACGGGTTGGGTTGGGGCGCAACGGCTGCATCACTGCCTGCCATGAGCGGCCAGCCCGCGCTACTCATTAAGCCCAATAAACCCGCGCAGACCACAAGCTGCAAGGCGGCCACGCCCGCCAGCACCCAGCGCACGCCGCTACGCCACGCACGCACCAGACCCCAGCCGGCAAAGGGTGCCAGTGCCACCCAGGAGGGGGCGGTCCAATGCGGCAAGGCGGTACCCCCACCGGACATGTAAGTGAAGATGGCGAAGGGAATGACAAACAGCCAGGCCAAGGGCCGCAGCGCACTCGGGGCACTGCGCCAACCCGGCAGAGCGAACAGCAGCAGCGGGCCAAAAACCACCAGCTGCGTCAGAAGAAAGCGCAACACATGGGACATTCGCCACACACTGCCTTTGCCGTGGGCGAGCTGGTAGGTGAAAGAAATCCACTGGTTCTGGGCGTTCCACACCAGCACTGGCGCAATCAACAGCGCGGCGATGGCCATGCCCGCCCACAACGCCGGCAGGCGCACAACCCGCAGCCCCTGGGCGCCCACCAGACACACCGCAATGGCAAAGGCGGCAAAAACCGCCGTGTACTTGGCCAAGCCCGACAGGCCCAGCAACAGGCCCATCACCAGCCAAGGGGCAACGCGGGTGGTGGCAGCGGGCTGCATCAGGGTCCAAGTCTGGTGCATCAGGGCCACGGTGAGGGCCATCAGCAAGGTGTCGGGCAACAGGCCTATGCCCAGCACATGCAGCAAAGGCGCCAGCGCAAGCGCAAGCACTGCGGCCAAGGCAGCCTGCGGCGCCATCGACTGGTCCGCGAAAAGCCGCAGGGTCAGCCGGTGCACACCCCACACGGTGAGCAGCCAGCACACGCCGGGCACCAGGCGGAGTACAGCGACCGGAGCATCCAGCGCCACCAAGGGTATCTGCACCCACCCCACCAGAGGCGGATGGTCGAAATAGCTCAAAGCAGGATGGGCGGCGTAGAGCAGGTAGTGCGCTTCGTCCACCGACAAGCCCAGCAGGCCACCCAGCACGGCATGCAATAGAAACACCAGCAGTAGCACCCGGCGGGCGCTGGCGTGCGGGTCAGGAGGGAACAAAAAAGCCAAGGGACAAGTCAGAGGAAAATAGCAATCCCCGCAGTCTAATCTGCACGCTCTTTCCCCCCACAAGGACGACCATGCCCACCTACCATGTTGAACTGTTTGAAGGCCGCTCCCCCGAGCAAAAGAAAAAACTGCTCGAAGAAGTGACCCGCGTCACCGTCGAGACCCTGGGCTGCTCGCCGGAAGCGGTGGACATCATCATCACCGAGGTCAAGCGCGAGAACTGGGCCACTGGCGGCAAGCTCTGGTCGGAGCCGCGTTCATAAGCAAATACACATTTCGTCTGCGCAACGCTGCCCGTGCACGCCCCTCAGAAGTGAACTGTTTCCATGTGCCAACTGCTTGGAATGAACAGCCACTTGCCGGCCAGCCTGACGCTGAGCTTTACCGGATTTTCGCAGCGGGGCGGCTGCACGGACCACCATTCGGACGGCTGGGGCATCGCCTTCTTCGAGGCTGAAGGTGAGCAGCCTGGCAAGGCAGCGCGGCATTTTGTGGACAAGGAAAGTGCGGCCACTTCGCCGATTGCGAAGATGCTCAAGTCCTATCCGATCAAAAGCCACAATGTGGTGGCCCATGTACGCAAAGCCACGGTGGGCGCAGTCGCCTTGGAGAACTGCCACCCATTCACGCGCGAGCTGTGGGGACGCTACTGGGTGTTTGCCCACAACGGTGACTTGAAGGAATTCAGCCCCAAACTGCACGGCAGCTTCAAGCCGGTGGGCACCACCGATAGCGAATGGGCCTTCTGCTGGTTACTTCAAGAACTGAACAAATCACATGTCACGGTGCCTACCGTGGAAGAGCTCACCCACACACTGGCCGAGCTGGTGCCCCAGATCTCCAAGCACGGCACCTTCAACTTCCTCTTGAGCAACGGACAAGCACTCTGGGCGCACGCCAGCACCAAGCTTTGTTATGTGCTGCGTCAGCACCCTTTCCCGGAAGTGCAGCTCAAGGATGAGGATGTGACGGTAGACCTCTCTGACCTGAATGGCCCGCAGGACCGGCAGGTGATTGTGGTGACCGAACCCCTCACGACCAACGAGGCCTGGGTCGCCATGGAAAGCGGTGAGTTACAGGCGTTTGTGGACGGCCGGGCACTGGCGCGCGCCGTCTGCAAAACGACCCTGATTCCAGCCGCTGCGGCGGCGGCAGCCCAACGTGAAGCGGCGGCGCGGGTGGCCTGAGCGGTGGGCATCCCCCGCTTACGCGCCTGGCCGGGAAAAGTCGCTTTCCACCCACGCCAGCGCGCTGGCACGGCTGAGCTTGAAAGCCGGTGACACCTTGACCTGCGCAATGACGTCGTCGCCCTCGTCCCGGGCTGTCAACGTGGCGCTAGGGTTCTCGTCATCGGGCTCGATGTCCAGATAAACGCGCACACGCCCCTCGCCGGCTGCCACCTCCAGACTCTGGTGCAAGCTGGCGTGCAACTGCTGCTCGCTGCGGCGCACAAACTCACGCGCCGTTTTCACGAGCGTCAAAAAAGCACTCTGGTCCAGCGGCTTGGGGTTCTTTTTGTCCCGCCCCATGGTCCAGGGGCCGACCAGCGCGGGCTCCGAGGCGCCATCGGCCGTCATCGCCACGGCCCAGCCATCGTCTTCTTCGTTTTTCACCACGCGGGCCGTCCAGCCATCGCTGCTCCACAGGCGGGGCTCTTGGATTTTGGTATCGAATTCGTTCAAGTTCATGGCCTGGAGTATGCAGGGCGACAAGCCTGTTGTACCCCGCACACGGGCGGAAAGCGGGCCCACCCTCGCCGGAATCCAAGCACATAAGAAATGAACAACAATGGCGAGCTCCAGTTGTCACTCTTACGCCCCCCCCACACACCATGTACCACGCAGCCTCTGACCGATACGACGGACGTGTTCCCTACCGCACTTGCGGAAAAAGCGGCCTCAAACTTCCAGCGGTGTCGCTGGGCCTGTGGCACAACTTCGGGGACGCCACACCATTCCAGACTCAGCGCGACATGCTGCGTACCGCCTTCGATTTGGGCATCACCCACTTTGACCTGGCCAACAACTACGGCCCGCCCTACGGCAGCGCGGAAACCAATTTCGGCGAACACCTGCGCCGCGACTTCAAACCCTACCGCGATGAACTGATCATCTCCAGCAAGGCCGGCTACGACATGTGGCCCGGCCCCTACGGCCAGGGCGGCGGTTCGCGCAAGTACGTACTGGCCAGCCTGGACCAGAGCTTGAAGCGCATGGGCTTGGACTACGTGGACATTTTCTACAGCCACCGTTTTGACCCCGACACCCCGCTGGAAGAAACCATGGGGGCACTTGCCACCGCCGTGCAGCAGGGAAAAGCGCTTTACGCCGGCATCAGCAGCTATTCGGGCGCCAAAACGCGTGAGGCGGCGGCCATCTTGAAGCGCATGGGCGTGCCCATGTTGATCCACCAGCCCTCCTACAGCCTGATGAACCGCTGGATCGAAGAAGACCTGCTGGATGCCTTGGAAGAGACCGGCATGGGCTGCATTGCCTTCAGCGCGCTGGCCCAGGGCCTGCTGACCAACAAGTACCTCAACGGCGTGCCCGCAGACGCCCGCATCAACCGCCCCGGTGGAGGCTCTTTCAAGCAGGACCACTTGAGCGAGCAAAACCTCCAGCACGTGCGCGCCCTCCACGAGATTGCCCTGGCCCGCGGCCAGAGCCTGGCCCAGATGGCCACGGCGTGGGTTCTGCGCGATGCACGTGTCACCTCCGCCCTGATAGGCGCCAGCAAGCCCGAGCAGATCGTGGAGCTGGTGGGCGCGATGAGCAATTTGAGCTTCAGTACAGAAGAGTTAGCTGCGATCGACGGCCACGCGGTGGACGGCGGCATCAACCTGTGGAAGCGCCCTTCCACCGACCAGCGCCTGGCCTGAGCCGGTTACTCCAGACAGCGAATATGGTGCAGCTAAGCTTCAGCAGATGAACGCCTCTTTTCTCGCGCTGGCCGCTATCGCCCTCTGGGGCAGCCTCGCCCCCTTGGGAGTCTCTCTGGGCCACGTGCCGCCGTTTTTGCTGACGGGGGTGAGCCTGGTCATCGGCAGCGTGATCGGGCTGGTGCTGTCACGCGGGCGGGTGAACGAATGGAAGGTGCCCGCCGCTACCCTGGCACTGGGCGTGTACGGGCTGTTCGGTTTTCACTTTCTGCTCTTTATCGCCCTGCGCCATGCACCGCCGGTACAGGCCAACCTGGTGAACTACCTGTGGCCGCTGGGCATTGTGTTGATGGCTCCGCTGTTTCTGCCCGGCATGCGACTGCGTGCGCTGCACGTGGCAGCGGCCTTTCTGGGTTTTGCCGGTGCGGCGCTGGCCATTCTGGGTGGCCGCACTGCGGGTAGCGACATGGGCGGGTGGGCCTGGGGTTACCTGCCGGCCATGACCTCTGCCTTTGTCTGGGCGAGCTATTCGCTGATGACGCGGCGGGTACCGTCTTTCCCGAATGCGGCCATCGGCTTGTTCGGGCTGGTGTCCGGGCTGCTCTCACTGCTGTGCCACGTGCTCCTGGAGCCTTCTGTCACGCTGAGCGCACACGATTGGCAGCTGTTGGCCGCATTGGGCTTGGGCCCTTTGGGCGGCGCGTTTTACCTCTGGGATGCCGCACTCAAACGCGGAGATGCGCGCACCATCGGCGTGTTGTCTTTTTTGACGCCGCTGCTGTCCACCCTGGGGCTACTTTGGGTTCGGGGCGAATGGCCTAGCGCCAGTGTGGCATTGGCCGCCGCCATGATTGTGGGTGCCGCCGTGCTGGGCTCACGCGCCAAGGCTTAGCCTTTCAAGCAAAAAACGCCTTTTGCGCATATGGGGCGTGCGCAAATAGCTATCAAAAATATAGCAATGCGCACTCCACTCAAACGTACGTGCCCGCCAACTCCAAGGCCGGGTCTTCCGCCGTACGCACCCGCTGGGCCCAGGCCGCCAGCTTGCTGGTGTCCGAGCGCAGGATCTCTTGCTTGACAGCCAGAATTTGCGCGGGGTGCATGGAGAAGCTGCGCAGCCCCAGGCCCAACAGCAGACGGGTCAGGGTCACGTCGCCGGCCATCTCACCGCACACGCTCACATCCTTCCCTTGGGCACGGCATGCGGCAATGGTGTCGGCCACCAGTCGCAGCACCGCCGGGTGCAAGGGGTCGTACAGATGGGCCACCGACTCGTCAGCCCGGTCAATCGCCAGCGTGTACTGGATCAAGTCGTTGGTGCCGATGGAGAGGAAGTCGAAATACTTCAAAAACAGCTGCAGGCTCAGCGCCGCCGCTGGAATCTCGATCATGGCACCGATCTGCACCGGGCCATACGCAAGCCCCCGCTGGTCCAACTGCGCCCTGGCCTGCGCCACATGTGCCAGGGTCTGACGGATTTCGCTGGCATGGGCCAGCATGGGAATGAGCAAGCGCACTTTGCCATGGGCTGCCGCCCGCAGTATCGCGCGCAGTTGGGTCAGAAACATGGCCGGGTCGGCCAAGCTCCAACGGATGGCCCGTAAGCCTAATGCGGGGTTCAAGTGGGCGTCGTCGCGCACCGATTCATCCAGGGGCTTGTCGGCGCCCACGTCCACCGTGCGGATGGTGACGGGCAGTCCCTGCATGCCTTCGACCGCTTTTCTGTAGGCGTGGTACTGCTCTTCCTCGTCCGGCAATTTGCCGTGGCGCCCCATGAACAGGAATTCGCTGCGGAAAAGGCCCACACCCAGCGCGCCGGCTTTGAGCGCATGCTGCGCGTCTTCCGGCATTTCGATGTTGGCCAGCAGCTGGATTTTTTCATCGTCCATGGTGACGGCCGGGGTGTGCAACAAACGCTGCAGTCGCCCCCGCTCCAACTCGCCTTGACGCTGCTTGAATCCGTATTCGGCCAGGATGATGGGCGACGGGTCGACGATGACCACGCCGGCATCGCCGTCGATGATCACCCAATCATCCTGCCGCACCAACTGGCTGCAGGTGCGGGCCCCCACCACGGCGGGGATGTCCATGCTGCGCGCGACGATTGCGGTGTGCGAGGTTTTGCCGCCCACATCCGTAATGAAGCCGGCAAACACGCTTTGCTTGAATTGCAGCATGTCAGCCGGCGAGAGGTCGTGCGCGATGAGCACCAGTGGCACGTCCACGGTGTCGTCCAGCAACAGATCCTGTTGCGAGCCTTTGCGGCCACTGCGTTTGGCGGGCTGCACCACCGGAGACTGCGCGCCCTTCATCGCACGGAGCACGCGTTCACAGATTTGTTCCATGTCCGCCTTGCGCTCGCGCAGGTAGGCGTCTTCCATTTCATCGAAATGGCGGGCCACGATCTCGAGCTGGGTGGTCAACGCCCATTCGGCGTTGTACAGGCGCTCGGTGATCCAGTGTTTGACGCCGCCGACCAACTCCTCATCCTGCAGCAGCATCAGGTGCACGTCAAGCAAGGCGGCCAATTCGGTGGGCGCCTCTTTAGGCCCCATGCGGCTGATACTGGCCTGCAGGCGGATGAGCTCGTCAACGACCGCATCGCGTGCCGCACGGACACGGGCTATTTCTGACTCCACGGCCTCCGGGCGGATAAAGTAATGCGCGACATCGACTCGGCTGGAGGCTACCAGTACGGCGCGACCTATGGCGATGCCGCGCGAGACGGCCAGACCGTGGATGGAAAATGTCATGCGGGCACCTTGGCGGGAGGGATGAGTCCGTTTTGGCAGCGGCGGATCTCGGGTGTCATTTACTCCCCTTCGCCGAATTTGTCGTTGATGAGCGCCAGCAAAGCGTCCATGGCTTCCTGCTCGCGCTCGCCATGGGTCTCCAAGGTGATTTCTGACCCTATGCCTGCAGCCAGCATCATGACCCCCATGATGCTTTTGGCATTGACGCGGCGGTCACCGCGGGACATCCATACCTCACAGGGAAAGCTTCCGGCCAGTTTGGTGAATTTGGCGGAAGCGCGTGCGTGCAGGCCCAGTTTATTGACTATGGTCGTGTTGGTGCTGATCATGGGTTTTACGATGTTGGTTCTGAGGTGCCGTGACGGCGACTTGCATGATGCTCTGGGCCCCTCCCGCAAGCGCACGGGTGAGCAAAACGTCCAGGGACTCGTTCCGGTAATTCACCGTGCGCAGCAGCATGGGCAGATTTACACCGGCCACCAGCTTGGACATGTGGCCATCCACCACCTTCTGGGCCACGTTGCATGGGGTCGCGCCGAACACATCTGTCAGGACCAGGATCTGGCGGGCGTCAAAACCAAGAAGCATGCTTTTCGCATTCGCGCGAGTACGCTCCGGGTCTTCGGTGGGCAGCACATCCAGGGCGGCAATTCCATCAGCAGCGTCCGGATAGACGTGCAAAACACAGTCCCGAAGCGCGCTGGCCAAGGGTGCATGGGCGATGATGAGGATGCCGGTGTTCATACTAAGTCAGAGTGAGCTTTAATTATGGCGCCTTTGCTGGAGACGCTCCTCGCTTGCCTTGAATACTTCCCGCACACATGCCGACCAAGGCGCAAGCGCTGCCGTGCGGGGGTCCTGTCTGGCAGGGCTGAATTCAAGTCTGGGACGCTTGCCACCTGGACAGCAGTCTGCTTGTCGCTTATGGGGCCTGCAGGTTTTCCAGAAAGGGCTGGGTCATGTCCTCATTCAGTGTTTGCGCATACACAGCGAGGTGATAGACATCGGGGCCATGGCGTAGCCACGTTAGGCGGGCCTGTAACGGCTGTCCCTCCGGATTTCTGCCATCTGCATGCAGGGATATGACCTGTGTCGCCCATGCCGGCCCGGGCCATGCCGCCGGTTGACTGACATTGGCACGCAGTGCCTGCAATGCAAATAGCTGCCACTGCTGTAGCACATTTGCTGCCGCGTCAGCGCCCTCTGTGTGAATATGTCCGATAGCAAATAGCGCGCCATCAGCTTCACAACCCATCATCTGTAGAGTAAGTGGGGTATGGCCCAGTGACACGGTTCGGGCCGCTGTGTCGGCCTTGCAGGGGAGGTGCGCTTTCAAATTCTGCAATTGGACTTGGCGCCAATTTAGGTCGGGCGTACACGCTTGCAATGTCACAAGGCTGAGCAAGCCACAGATGCCCGCACCTCGCATTGGCCAGCCTGTCACTTCAAGGCGCCGAATACTTTGGTCAATATGCTGCTGCCATAGGCGACCGGGTTCTGTCGGATCTTTTTTTCTTCCTCGGAAATCATGAAATACAGTCCATCGAGCGTTTTTCCCGTCACGTATTGCTGGATGTTGGCATCTTCCTTTTTCATCAACCCTAATTCCGACGCTTTGCCTGCGAGTTGGTTGTATTTTTCTGCCATGCCCACCTTGGCGGTAGCCTGGGTCACGATGGGCAGGAATTTGACGGCCAAGGGTGCTCGTGTTCTTTCCGCGAAGAATTGACTGACTGCGGTTTCTCCTCCACCCAAGATACCCTTGGCATCTTGAACAGTCATGCTTTGGACAGCCTTGGTCAGCACATCTCTGGCCATTGGAACCGCCGCTTCTGCGCCACGGTTCATGGACGTCACCAGCTCATCAATACGGGCGCCTTGTCCGAATGTTCGCAAGAGTTTGGCGGCGTCTTCCAGGTACGAGGGCAAGGCGATGCGAACTTTTTCGTTTCCGAGGAATCCATCCACCACTCCAAGTCGAGAGATGGCTGCTAAGGTTCCTTTGTCGAGTGCGACCTTCAGGCCCTTGGTGGCATCGGTGTTGCTTAGATCTGCCAAGCTCAATGCATAGGCGTGTTGGTGAGCCAGTGTGGCCCACAAGCCTACAGCACCGAGTGAGAAAGAATTAAACTGGCGACGATCCATGGGAACTTCCTGCGTATGAAAAAACATTGGGTGATGGGCAGCATCGTAGCGGCTTGCGTTTTGGGTGCTGCCGCTTTTTTGATGAGCAGCAGACATGGTGCACCAGAGTCCACCTTCGTTCTGCTTGATGGTAGCCAGCTACAGACCAAAGACTTGCAAGGGCGTGTCACTCTGGTCAATTTCTGGGCGACCAGTTGCACCACCTGTGTGGCCGAGATGCCGCAGATGGTGGCAACCTATGAAACGTACAAAGACAAGGGCTACGACATGGTTGCGGTTGCCATGGCTTACGACCCGCCCAGTTACGTGGTGAATTTCGCCCAAACACGCAAGTTGCCGTTTCGTGTGGCCATTGACAATACCGGCGCAATCGCTAAGTCTTGGGGTGAGGTTACTCTCACGCCCACCAGCTATCTGGTGGACAAACAGGGCCAGGTCGTGAAGCGTTATGTCGGTCAGCCCGACTTTGCGGAATTGCATCGCTTGATCGAAAGGCTGCTTCAAGAGACGTGACGCGTTTCTGAAGGGCGTGTACATGGAGCGGTAGCTCCTCCTTGGGCGTCTTGGCGGTAGTTTTGAGGAGGTGATAAAGTCACACGCCGCGCAACTGTTCTGCGTATCGCTCATTGTCCATGCCAGCGCCTTTACCCGTTCTCAAGATTCTTTCTGCCGAATCCACTGCCGAATTGGATGCAGTTCGCACCCTATTCCAAGAGTACGCCAGCCAGTTGGGCATAGATCTGTGTTTCCAAAATTTCTCGGCTGAGTTAGGCGGGCTTCCCGGAGACTACGAATCAACAAGAGGAGCCTTGCTATTGGCCAAGATAGATGGAGCTTGGGCCGGGTGTTGTGCGCTCAGGCCACTGGACACGGCAGACTACCCCAATGCCGCAGAGATGAAGCGACTATTTGTGAAACCGGACTATCGACGGCTCGGTGTCGGGAGGCTTCTTGCCGAGGCGATCATGGATGCCGCTCGTGCCCGAGGGTATGACTGTGTGCTGTTAGATACTCTTGACGATATGGAGACCGCACGCGCCCTGTATGCGGAATTGGGCTTCGAAGAAGTGCCCCCCTACTATTTCAATCCCATAGCGGGGGCGCACTATTTGAAAGTGGAGCTCTAAGCCCGATTTCAGGCTATCAAGCCTTGGCTTGAGCCAACAAGGTGCCGGCGTCACTCACTTCAAATTTGCCTGCAGCCTCGACATTCAAGGTCACAACTTTGCCATCCTTGACCAGCATCGAGTAGCGGTTGCTACGCAGGCCGAGCCCCTTGCCTGTCAGATCCAGCGTAAGGCCAGTGGCTTTGGTAAACGCTGCATCACCATCACCCAACATGCGCACTTTGGTACCAGTCTTCTGGTCACGCGCCCATGCACCCATGACGAATGCATCGTTCACGCTGACGCACCAGATTTCATCCACACCCGCAGCCGTGAAAGCTTCGGCGCTTTCCACATAACCGGGAACGTGTTTCGCAGAGCAGGTAGGTGTGAATGCACCGGGCAAAGCGAATAGAGCAATCGTCTTGCCCGCTGTGGCTTTTACAACGTCCACGGGGTTGGGACCGATGCTGCAGCCTTCGCCTTCTACTTCTGAGTATTCCATCAATGTAGTCGCTGGAAGGGTATCGCCAACTTGAATCATGTGAGCTCCTTGTGCAATGTGTAAGTACCAATGAAAACGGCCCACATTGTGGGCCGTTTTGTATTCAACTGCAGTGACTAAGTCGTAAAGGCTTAAACCGCAGCTGCCTTTTCCACCAAACGGGTAGCAACCCAGTTCTTGGTTTTAGAAATGGGCTTGCTCTCAGTGATTTCAATCACATCACCCAACTTGTACTCACCCTTTTCGTCATGGGCGTGGTACTTGCTAGATTTTGCAACGATCTTGCCGTAGAGCTCGTGTTTCACACGGCGCTCAATCAGCACAGTCACTGTCTTAGCACGCTTGTCGCTGACCACCTTGCCGATCAAGGTGCGCTTGAGGGATTTTTTAGCTTCCGTCATTTATCGCTCCTTATTTGGCGGACTTTTCAGCGCTTTGCTTTTCGACAAGAATAGTCTTGGCGCGAGCAATGTCACGGCGCGCAATGCGCACCGAAGCGGTGTTGTTGATTTGTTGCGTGGCTTTTTGCATACGCAGGCCAAAGTGGGCTTTTTGCAGCTCTTTGACTTCGTTTTGCAGGCCAGCAACGTCTTTTTGGCGCAGTTCAGCAGCTTTCGTCATTTCGATATCTCCTGAATTACTGGCCGATCATGCGGCTAACAAATGTAGTACGCAATGGCAGCTTCGCAGCAGCCAAACGGAAAGCTTCGCGAGCGAGTTCTTCGGGCACGCCGACGATCTCGAACACAATCTTGCCGGGCTGAATTTCAGCCACGTAATACTCTGGGTTGCCCTTACCGTTACCCATACGCACTTCAGCAGGCTTCTGGGAGATCGGCTTGTCGGGGAACACGCGGATCCAGATACGGCCGCCACGCTTCACGTGACGGGAAATTGCACGACGTGCAGCTTCAATCTGGCGAGCCGTCAGACGGCCGCGGTCAGTACATTTCAGACCGAAGTCACCGAAGGCAACCGAGCTTCCGCGGGTTGCGATACCGGTGTTACGGCCCTTTTGCTCTTTGCGGTATTTCCGGCGAGCGGGTTGCAACATGATTATTCTCCTTTACCGTCAGCTGCTGCAGCTGGCGCGGCGACTTTGCGAACGCGCTTAACGGCGGTTTTAGCGTCTGCACCGAGTGCTTCTGCGGGTTTGTCGCTGCCATCAGCTGGAGCGGCGTTGCCACCTGCGGGACGACGTGCACCACGAGGAGCAGCGCCTGGGCGTGCACCACGATCATCACGGCGGGGACCGCGTGGACGACGCTCTTCTTCAGCGCGAGGCTCAACGGCAGCGGGCAGGTCGTTACGTCCCAAGGTATCACCCTTGTAGACCCAAACCTTCACGCCAATGATGCCGTATGTTGTCTTGGCTTCAGAGGTACCGTAGTCGATATCAGCACGCAGTGTGTGCAAAGGCACGCGGCCTTCACGATACCACTCGGTACGTGCAATTTCGATACCGTTCAAACGGCCAGACGACATGATCTTGATGCCCAGAGCGCCCAAACGCATAGCGTTTTGCATGGCGCGCTTCATGGCGCGACGGAACATGATGCGCTTTTCGAGCTGTTGGGTGATGCTGTCAGCAATCAGCTTCGCGTCGATTTCAGGCTTACGCACTTCTTCGATGTTCACTGCCACTGGCACGCCCAATTGCTTGCCCAGGTCACGCTTCAAGTTTTCGATGTCTTCACCCTTCTTGCCGATCACCACGCCCGGACGAGCCGAGAAAATGGTGATGCGTGCGTTCTTGGCAGGACGCTCGATCAGAATGCGAGACACAGAGGCGTTCTTGAGCTTGGCCTTCAGGTATTCACGAACCTTGATGTCTTCCGACAGCATGCCGGCGAAATCACGGTTGCTTGCGTACCAGCGAGAAGACCAGTTACGGCTGATCGCCAAACGAAAGCCGGTTGGGTGGATTTTTTGTCCCATATCTTCCTGGCCTCTTTCAGTTTCCAACCGTCACGTACACATGGCACGTGGGCTTGCGGATTTGATTGCCACGGCCCTTTGCACGGGCTGTGAAGCGACGCAAAGAAGCACCTTGCTCAACGTAGATGGTTTTCACCTTCAATTCGTCGATGTCAGCGCCGTCGTTGTGTTCAGCATTGGCAATAGCGGACTCCAGAACCTTCTTGATAATCACAGCAGCTTTTTTCTGTGTGAATTGCAAGATGTTCAGAGCTTGATCAACTTTCTTGCCGCGGATCAAGTCCGCGACCAGACGACCCTTGTCAACAGACAAACGGACGCCACGAAGGGTTGCACGAGTTTCCATGGTCACCTCCTTATTTCTTCTGGACTTTTTTGTCCGCAGGGTGACCCTTGAAAGTACGTGTGAGCGCGAACTCACCCAACTTGTGGCCCACCATTTGATCGGTGATATAGACAGGCACGTGCTGCTTGCCGTTGTGAACGGCGATGGTCAAGCCGATGAACTCGGGCAGGATCATGGAGCGACGGGACCAAGTCTTAATCGGCTTCTTGTCCTTGGTTGCCACGGCCTTTTCGGTCTTGGCAATCAGGTGATGGTCGACGAAAGGACCTTTTTTCAGTGAACGAGTCATTTACCTACCCCTTACTTCTTGCGACGCGACACGATCATGACCTGCGTGCGCTTGTTGTTACGGGTACGGTAGCCCTTGGTCAGATTACCCCAAGGATCGACTGCATGACGGCCTTCACCGGTCTTGCCTTCACCACCACCGTGCGGGTGGTCAACAGGGTTCATCACCACACCACGGACGGTTGGGCGGATACCCATCCAACGCTTCACACCGGCCTTGCCCAACTGGCGCAGGCTGTGCTCTTCGTTGGCCACTTGACCGATGGTCGCGCGGCAGTCAATGTGGATCTTGCGAACTTCACCGGAACGCACACGCACCTGGGCGTATGTGCCTTCACGAGCCAACAATGTGGCGGAAGTACCAGCAGAGCGGATGATTTGAGCGCCCTTGCCCACTTGCAACTCTACGCAATGGATGATGGAACCCACTGGAATGTTGCGAATAGGCAATGTGTTGCCGACACGGATGGGAGCTTCGGAACCGTTTTGAATGGTTGCACCGACTTCCAAGCCACGTGGGGCGATGATGTACTTGCGTTCGCCGTCTGCATAACACACCAATGCGATGTGTGCAGAGCGGTTTGGATCGTACTCAATGCGTTCCACTTTCGCGGGGATACCATCCTTGTTACGGACGAAGTCCACTACGCGGTAGTGATGCTTGTGACCACCACCCTTGTGACGGGTAGTGATGTGGCCGTTGTTGTTACGGCCGGCTTGTTGGAACTGGGGCTCCAACAAAGCTGCATGAGGCGCACCCTTGTACAGGTGGTCACGCGAAATCTTCACCACGCCACGACGGCCTGGGGAAGTTGGTTTCATTTTAATGACAGCCATGATTACGCAGCCTCCCCGCCGAGGTTCAGCTCTTGACCGGGCTTCAGGGTCACGTAGGCTTTGCGAACATTGTCGCGACGACCCACAGACTTGCCGAAACGCTTGGTCTTGCCCTTGGTGTTCACCACAGAGACGCCTTTAACCTCGACCTTGAACATCAATTCCACTGCGGCCTTGATTTCATACTTGGTTGCGTCTTGCAGCACTTTGAAAGTCACAGCATTGCTCTTTTCAGCAACCATGGTGGCCTTTTCGGACACGATGGGAGCCACGAGCACTTGCATCAAACGACCTTCGTCGAATTTGGTCAGATTGGGACCGTGGCTCATGCAAACATCTCCTTGAGTGTGTCCATGGCAGCCTTAGTCACCAACACCTTGCGGTAGTGGACCAAAGACAGGGGGTCAGCATAACGGGGCTCAACCACCAGAACATTCACCAGGTTACGGGATGCCAGATACAGGTTTTCATCAACCTCATCAGCGATCACCAACACGGATTCCAGATTCATTGCCTTGAACTTCGCAGCCAAAGCCTTGGTCTTGGGAGACTCCACTTTCAGGGAATCCACCACGGCCAGACGGCCTTCGCGCACCAGTTGAGACAAGATGGATGCCATACCTGCGCGGTACATCTTCTTGTTGATCTTCTGGCCGAAGTTTTCATCAGGCATGTTCGGGAAAATACGACCGCCGCCGCGCCACAGTGGCGAGGAGGTCATACCAGCACGCGCGCGTCCGGTTCCCTTTTGCTTGAAAGGCTTCTTGGTGCTGTGCTTGACCTGTTCACGGTCTTTTTGAGCACGTGTACCTTGGCGGGCGTTGGCCTGGAAGGCCACAACCACCTGGTGCACCAGATCTTCGTTGTAGTCACGACCGAATACGGCTTCAGGAGCGTCGTACTTGGAAGTTGCCTGACCTTGTTCATTCAGGAGTTCGACTTGCATCAGTTCGCTCCTTTAGAGGCTTTGGCTTTGACAGCGGGACGAACAGTCACGAAACCACCCTTGGATCCTGGGATAGCTCCCTTGATCAACAGGAGTTGGCGAGCTTCATCGACACGGATAACGTCCAAGTTTTGAGTCGTCACAGTGGCATCACCCAGGTGACCCGTCATGCGCTTTCCAGGGAAAACGCGACCTGGGTCCTGAGCCATACCGATAGAACCGGGCACATTGTGCGAACGGCTGTTACCGTGGGATGCGCGCTGGGAAGACATATTGTGGCGCTTGATGGTGCCGGCGTAGCCTTTACCAATCGAAGTGCCCTGCACGTCCACCTTCTGCCCCACGGAAAACACGTCGGTCACAGGCACAGTCGCACCAGCAGCGTATTTCGCAGCGGATTCAGCTGTCACGCGGAATTCTTGGATGATTTCGCCGGCTTCAACGCCAGCTTTGGCCAAGTGGCCAGCAACGGGCTTGGTGATACGCGAAGCTTTGCGTGCACCGAATGTGACCTGCAAGGCCACATAGCCGTCGTTCTCTTGGGTTTTCACCTGTGTCACTCGGTTGTTAGACACATCCACCACGGTAACGGGAACTGCGTCCCCGTCGTCCGTGAATAGACGCATCATGCCAACTTTGCGACCCAGCAACCCTAAGTGATTGCTAAGACTCATTGTTTTCTCCGTAACTTCCACCCACAGCAACTTCAATTGGCTGCTGTGTTTTGATGATGGAAGACTGTTAATAAAACTCCGCGCCAAAGCCATAGACCTCGGAGCAGAGCCAGCGAGTATAGCTGGCGCTCGTTCTTTATGCAAGCCCCAACCTACTCACGTTAATAGCCTGGCATTTCATGCCAGGCCGGACTGCTTATTGCAGCTTGATTTCCACGTCCACGCCAGCAGGCAGGTCGAGCTTCATCAATGCATCTACGGTTTTGTCCGTAGGATCCACGATGTCCATCAAACGCTGGTGGGTGCGGATTTCAAACTGGTCACGACTTGCCTTGTTCACGTGAGGCGAACGCAGAATGTCGAAGCGCTTCATGCGTGTTGGCAGAGGCACGGGCCCCTTGACAATCGCGCCGGTGCGCTTAGCAGTGTCAACAATTTCAGCTGCCGATTGATCGATCAGCTTGTAATCAAACGCCTTCAGGCGAATGCGGATTTTTTGTTTGGCGGCCATGGTAATTCCTTAATGTGCGAATTACGCGATGATTTTTGCAACCACGCCAGCACCCACGGTACGACCGCCTTCGCGAATGGCGAAACGCAGGCCTTCTTCCATGGCGATGGGGTTGATCAATTTCACAGTGATGGACACGTTGTCGCCAGGCATCACCATTTCCTTGCCTTCAGGCAACTCGATAGCACCAGTCACGTCCGTGGTACGGAAGTAGAACTGG
>CAUOXL010000028.1:0-34339 GCA_963508575.1 uncultured Rhodoferax sp. | reverse complement strand
TGGGGCCATTGACAAACTGGTCAATGAGTTCTTTGGGGATGGTGGGCAGCAACGGTGCTGCTTTGGGTTTGCGTGTCTTGCTTGGCATTCATGTTCCTTGGTGACATGGTAGGCCTCACACACAAAATTTCTGACAAGCTCCTCAAAGACACCATCCGCGTCATGAAAATTGGAAACACCGGGTACTTCTATGTACTCGATGCCCGCGCTGGCGCCAACTACGGCAATCTCATCGTGCACCCCGCCTCAGAAGGCAAAAATATTCTGGACTCCAAGGACCCCAATGGTCGTGAGTTCATCAAGGACATCCTCGAACAAAAGACGGGCACTATCTACTACCCGTGGATCAATGCCAGCATGGGTGAAACCAAAGCGCGTGAGAAAGTGGTGGCCTTCACTTTCCTGAAGTCTTTGAACTGGGTTGTGGCGGGCGGTACGTATGTGGATGAATACACCAGCGAAGTCAGTTCGGTGCGCAACATGTTTGCTCTGTCCGGCCTGGTGGTGGTTGTTTTTACGGCCCTGTTGCTTTTCTATATGGTTAAGCGCACAGTGACCCAGCCTTTGAAAGAAGTCCAACTTGCTGCCAGCCGAATTGCAGGTGGCGACCTCACGGTGCAACTAAGCAAACGCAGCGGTGACGAAATCGGCCAGATGGTGGATGCGATCAACCAAATTGGTTCAGGGCTGGCCAGCGTGGTCGAGTCTGTGCGGGAAGGTTCGGAGAGTGTGGCCAACGCCAGCTCAGAAATTGCCCAAGGCAACCAAGACCTCTCCATGCGCACCGAACAGCAGGCCAGCGCCCTGCAGCAAACCGCCAGCAGCATGGCCACGCTGAGCGGCACGGTGAGCCATAACGTGGACAACGCCCGTCAGGCCAACCAGTTGGCCATCAGCGCATCGGATGTCGCCATGCGCGGTGGCGAGGTGATGGAGCAGGTGGTGGAGACCATGAAGGGCATCAACCAGTCCTCGGCCCGCATTGCTGACATCATCGGCGTGATCGATGGCATTGCCTTCCAGACCAACATCCTCGCGCTCAATGCGGCGGTAGAGGCCGCCCGGGCTGGCGAGCAGGGCCGCGGCTTTGCCGTAGTGGCCAGTGAAGTGCGATCACTGGCCGGCCGCAGCGCCGAAGCGGCCAAGGAAATCAAGGCCCTGATAAGTGACAGCGTGGGCCGCGTGGAGCAGGGTACGCAACTGGTCAATCAGGCAGGCGAGACCATGTCCGAAGTGGTGGCGTCCATCCGCCGGGTCAACGACATCATGGGCGAAATCACGTCTGCGAGTTCAGAGCAGAGCAACGGGGTCAGTCAGGTCAGTGAGGCGGTCAACCAGATGGACCAGACCACCCAGCAAAACGCGGCCCTGGTGGAAGAAATGGCCGCTGCTGCCAGCAGTTTGCGCACCCAGGCCGGGGAGCTGGTGAACACTGTGTCGGTGTTCCGTACCGGCAGTGGGGACGGTAGCTCGTCGCCGCGCTTACTTTCGCATTAATGTGCTTTTGCCGAATAGCGACTCGATCAGGTCTACCGCCACCTCCGCCGTGCGGTTGCGTTCGTCCAGCGCGGGGTTGAGCTCGAACACATCGAGGCTGGCCATGCGGCCGGTGTCGGCAATCATCTCCATGCACAGCTGCGCTTCGCGGTAGGTGGGGCCACCGCGCACGGTGGTGCCCACGCCGGGGGCGATGTCGGGGTCCAGAAAGTCCACGTCAAAGCTCACATGCAAATAAGTGTTGCTGTCGATCAGGGCCAAGGCCAACTCCATTGCGGAGCGCATGCCCATCTCGTCGATATAGCGCATGTCAAAGACCTCCAGGTCCTGCTCATGCACAAAGCGCTTTTCGCCCTCGTCCACGCTGCGGATGCCGATCTGGCGCACCCATTGGGGTGATATAGCCGGTACCTGCCCGCCAATTTCAATCAGTTCTTGCGGCCCGAACCCGCACAGGCAGGCGACCGGCATGCCGTGGATATTGCCGCTCGGCGTGAGCGTGTTGGTGTTGAAGTCAGCATGGGCATCCAACCAGAGCACACGCAGCTTCTTGCCGGTGTCGCGGCAGTGGCGTGCCACGGCGCTGATGGACCCTATGCCCAGGCAGTGGTCCCCGCCCAGCACGATGGGTAGGCGGCCATCCTGCAGCTCGGCGTATACCGCGTCATGCAGGCTGCGGTTCCAGGCGGTCACTTCGGGCAGGTGGCGGTAGCCGTTTACCGGTGCTTGCCACGGATTGCTAGGGCCGCTCAGGTTGCCCTTGTCCAGCACTTCCAGGCCATGGCTTTGCAGCACGCTGGTGATGTTGGCTACGCGCAGCGCTTCCGGACCCATGCTGGCGCCACGGCTGCCTGCGCCGATGTCGGTGGGTGCGCCTATCAGGCTGATTTTTTTGTTCATGGTGTTTGCAGTTGGAATACAGGAAGATGATCGCCCGGCCAGCAGGCCGCGCGCATTACGGATTTCAGCGGCACGCCAGGGCTGCAGTGCCGCGCGCAGTGCATCAGCCAGCCAACCCAGTTGCTTCAGCACTTCGACGCTGGCGGCAAACAGGGCGGGCTTGTTGCCGTCGATGATTTTGAGGGCATCACCAGATGCGGGTCGCCGGCAAAGGTCTTGAGCCGGCCAGTGCGGTCCGTCGCAGCGACGGCGCCGAAATGCAGGCATTCGGGCGTACCGCCGCGGGTGAGTTGGATCCGGGGTGTGTGGTTCAAGGGCGCGTCTCTTCTGTGCACAAGCGTAGCCGAATTCGGTTCAGCAGGCCCATACCCTGTCTATACTGAAACGCTATCGCTGTAGCCCAACTTTGCATACTTTATGTTGACACTCGAACAGAAAACCCGCTACGCGCAGGACGGTTACATCATCCTGCCTGATTTCAAGTCTGCTGCCGAGATTGCCGCCTTGCGCGCGCGCGCCGAAGCCATCGTTGAGGCCTTTGACCCCGCAGAGAGCCGTACCATCTTCACCACCAACGAGCAGACGCGGCAAGTGGATCGCTACTTTCTGGACTCCGCAGATCGCATCAGTTGTTTCTTTGAAGAAGAAGCGTTTGGGCCGGACGGGGCACTGCGTCAGGCCAAAGCCTTGTCGATCAACAAAATCGGCCACGCCCTGCATGACCGGGATCCGGTGTTCGAGGCTTTTTCACACGGCCCTGCGCTGGCGGAGCTTGCCGCCGATGTGGGCTTGGGTGATCCGCTGGTCTGGCAGTCCATGTACATCTTCAAGCAGCCCGGCATTGGCGGTGAAGTGTGCTGGCACCAGGATGCCACTTTCTTTGACACCACGCCCATCAGCGTGACCACCTTCTGGTTCGCGCTGGAAGACGCCACCTTGGCCAACGGCTGCCTCTGGACCGAGCCTGGCGGCCACCGTGGCCCTCGGGGCGTGCTGCGCGAACGCTTTGAGCGCCAAGGCGATGTGATCACCATGAACAAACTCGATGCCACACCTTGGCCGGTCAGCAATGTGAACGCGATCCCGCTGGAGGTGAAGGCCGGTGCGCTGGTGGTGTTCCATGGCTTGTTGCCGCACTACAGCGCGCCCAATCGCTCTGCGGTTTCGCGCCACGCCTACACCTTGCACGTGACGGATGCCAGCACCGAGTACGCCGCCACCAACTGGTTGCAACGCGGCGGGGAACATCCGGTACGCGGATTCCTGATTTGATTGTGGAGAAGGCGGCTTGTCCGCATGCTGAATGACGGGTGTTGCGGTTGGTCTTGGCAACTGGGTGTGAGAAACCGGCTTATTTCGCTTTTCATGCCGGCGGCTGAATGTCACAGTGGAGTCCTGAATGTGTTAGGAGTGCCCCATGAAAGCCCTTGTCCTTGCGTGCTGGAGTAGTGCCCTGTTGGCAGGGCCCGTGTGCGGACAAGAGGTGATTGCGCTGAATCGCTTGCCAGCTGGTGCCGCACCGTCGCTGGGCCAGTCGGAGCGGAGTGCCTCCGGACTCACACTACAGAACACCCTGGTGGCTTTTGACACCCGTCTGGGTGGAGGGCACAAGAGACTCGGTTTGTCGTTGACCTCATTCAAAAGCAGCCCGGTGGAGCTGGTGTATGACCCGACGGCCAAAAGCCTCATGGCCCAATGGCGCTCACTGCACCGCACGGCCGCAGGCCAGGCCTTCCAGTACCAGGCCTATGTGGGGGAGACGGGCGAGGTTAATTTCGTTCTCAGCTCCCGGTTCTGAGGCGCTTCCATCCGGCCGCCAGCGGCTAGAACCGTGGCAGGTCCGGGTGTTTGATCTTGCCGCCGCGCACCAGCTCCTTGCCGTACTCGGCGCAGCGGTGCAGCGTGGGAATGACCTTGCCGGGGTTGAGCAGGCCCTTGGGGTCAAACGCTTGTTTCAGGGCGAACATCTGGGCGTTCTCCTGGGCGCTGAATTGCACACACATGCTGTTGAGCTTCTCCACGCCCACGCCGTGTTCTCCGGTCACGGTGCCGCCCATGGCAACGCTGGTCTCCAGAATGTCGGCGCCGAACAGCTCGCAGCGGCGTAGCTGGTCGGGGTCGTTCGCATCAAACAAGATCAGCGGGTGCAGGTTGCCGTCGCCGGCGTGGAACACGTTGGCACAGCGCAGTTGGTACTTCTTCTCCATCTCCGCAATCGCCAGCAGGATGTCCGCCAGCCGCGCGCGCGGGATGGTGCTGTCCATGCACATGTAGTCCGGGCTGATGCGGCCGCTGGCGGGGAAGGCGTTTTTGCGCCCGCTCCAGAAACGCAGGCGCTCGGCCTCGCTGTGGCTTACCGCAATGTCCGTGGCACCGGCAGCGCGCAGCACCTCGCTCATGCGGCTCACTTCTTCTTCCACCTCTTCGGGTGTGCCGTCGCTCTCGCACAACAGGATGGCTTCGGCGCTCAGGTCGTAGCCCGCGTGTACAAAGTCCTCCACGGCGGCGGTCATGGGCTTGTCCATCATCTCCAGCCCGGCGGGGATGATGCCTGCGGCAATCACGGCGGCCACGGCATCGCCTGCTTTGCGCAGGTCATTGAAGCTGGCCATGATGCAGCGGGCCAGTTGCGGTTTGGGCACCAGCTTGACGGTGACCTCCGTGGTCACGGCCAGCATGCCCTCACTGCCCACCACCACGCTCATCAGGTCGTAGCCGGGCGCATCAAGCGCATCACCGCCGAATTCAATGGGTTCGCCTTCCATGGTGAAGCCGCGCACCTTGAGCACGTTGTGCAGCGTCAGGCCGTACTTCAGGCAGTGCACGCCGCCGGAGTTTTCGGCCACGTTGCCGCCAATGGTGCAGGCAATCTGGCTGCTGGGGTCCGGCGCGTAATACAGCCCGTAGAGAGCAGCGGCTTCACTGATGGCCAGGTTGCGCACGCCGCACTGCACCACCGCCGTGCGACTGCGTTTGTCCACTGTCAGAATCTTGTTGAACTTGGCCAGCGAGAGAGTGACACCCATGGCGTGGGGCATGGCACCACCGGACAAGCCGGTGCCCGCGCCGCGCGCCACCACCGGCACGTTCAAGCCATGGCATACCCGCAGCACCGCAGCCACTTGCGCTTCGGTCTCCGGCAGGGCCACCAGCAAGGGGCGCTGGCGGTAGGCGGTCAGGCCATCGCACTCATAGGGGGTGGTGTCTTCGGTCTGGTAGAGCAGCGCATGCTTAGGCAAATAGGCCTCTAGCGCTGGCAGAACCTGCGCGAGCAGCTCTCTTTTTTGTAGCATTTCCCGGCCGGTTGGATCAAGTGGGGCGTTCATGGGGGCTATCCGGTGCTGAAAGGGCGGTTGCGTGGAACCTCACTCTAAAAGAAAGCGGCCCCCTGTGGCGTGAAGAAACTTGCAGCGCTGTGTGAAAAAGGGCCCGGTGACGGCCTCTGAGGCGACTAACCCACCGCCTTTTTGAGCCATTCGGCAAAGGCCGCCACTTCCCAGCGGTCCATGGCGCCGGTGCGCCAGCACAGGTAGTGCGCGTGGGGGCTGGGTGCATTGTGGGCATACAGGCGCACCAGCGAGCCGTTGTCCAGCCAGGGGGCACCCAGCTTCAGGCGGATCAGGCCCACGCCCATGCCGGCGGCGGCGCCATCGCACATGAGGCCGATGTCGTTGAACTGCGAGCCCTCGTCCGGTTCCGGCCAGTCCAGCCCGTTCGCGGCAAACCAGGTGCGCCAAGGCTCCAGCGGGCTGCGCAACAGCGGCAGGTTGGCCAGGTCTTGTGGGGTTTCGAAGGGGCCATGCTCCCGCACAAAAGCCGGCGAGGCGAGGGGTGTCACCTCGTCTTTCATCAGGCACACATGCTCCATGTCGGCATAGCGGCCGGCACCGAAGCGCACCATCAGGTCGGCGTCTTCGGCCACCACGTCGAGCAGGGGAATGGATACCTGCAGCGTCAGGTCGATTTCGGGGTAAGCGTCGGTGAACTGGCGCAGACGCGGGATCAGGATGGAGCGCGAAAACGTGGGCGTGACGGCCAGGCGCAGCTTGCGCTTGCCCGGTGCCGCAGCGGCGCTGGGAAATTTCTGCAAGATGGCCAGGCCCTCGCGCACATGGGCCAGGTATTCGCTGCCCTCGGTGGTCAGCGAAAAGTCTGCCCGGCCGAACAGCTTGGTCCCGATGATCTGCTCCAGCTGCCGCACCCGGTGGCTCACCGCGCTGGGCGTGACAAAGAGCTCTTCTGCCGCCAGGGTGACCGAGCGCAGGCGCGCCAAGGCTTCAAAGGTCAACAGGCACTGAATCGGGGGGATGCGGGAGGCACTCATGGCGGGGATGATGCCACTGATGCCTTTCGCCATTCCGGACGGATGGAGCCCGTGTGCTCAGAGGCAGGGCAAAGCCAGACCGTGATTCCGCGCAATGTTCAGGCCGCTAACCCGGCACGCGGTCTGGTGGCGGCCTGACGCAAGTTTTCCATCGCGGATGGATTTTTCCAGGGGGCCTTGGGCAAAGGGTTTACCCCTGCCGGAAAACGATTTAAATGATTAAATAATATAACTAAATGTCTGCATTGGAGTATTCGAAAAGCATCTGCCATGCAGGGCCCGAACTGTCTCTCCGGCATAGGCCGCTGGCTTGTTGGGGGTTCAGCTTTCCGCAAGCCCATGCCACCCGGTGTCTTGCATCTTGGGGCAGGGTTCACAGGTTAGGATTCAGCACGCGCTATGAAAAAGCTTGGCATTTTCTGCCCCCTTGAATGCTCCTTTATGGATAGCTTGCAGCGCATGGTTTGCGTTGACTAGACCTCGATTTGGCTCTCAATCCCTTGAAAAAAACTACTTCATCCACCGAGTCGTCCGTTGTCAAATCCAAGCCGGTGACGGCGCGCACGCGCACGCCTGCAGCCTCGGTAAAGCGGACGCCTGCCACAGCGGCGCGAGCACGCGTTGCCGATCCTGATGCAGCTCCGGTGGGGCCGGTGGACACCAGTTTCCTGCGCACACTGGTGGGCTATAACGCGCGCCGGGCCTCGTTGGTGATCATTGAGTCCTTCATGGTCCACATGGCGCCTTACAAGCTGAAGGTCGTGGATTTTTCGGTGCTCTCACTGGTCGCGCACAACCCTGGCATCACTTCGCGCCAGCTGTGCGTCACGCTCAACGTGCTGCCGCCCAATCTGGTGGGCCTGATTGCAGCGCTGGAAAACCGCGGGCTCATAGAGCGCCGGCGCCACCCCAGCGACGGTCGTGCCATGGGGGTACACATTACGCCCGCAGGAGAAGATCTGGTAGCGCGGGCCGAGGTGACGGCGGCCCAGCTCGAAGAAGAAGCGACCCCGCAGCTGACCGCCGCCGAGCGCAAGACGCTGATGCGGCTGCTGCAGAAGGTCTATACCCAGAGCGGGTCCTAACGCGGCGGGTGGGCGGCTTCACCCAGGTGGTGTAGCCGCCCTTGTGGGGGCGGGACGCAGCGCGGTTCGCGGCTGCCCCGGAGCGTGTCAGCGCGTCACGCGGGCCGGTTTGGCCGCCATGGCTTGTGCCAGGCCTCCCCACTGGGCACGGAACAGGCCCGGGTCCATGGTCTTCACATCGCGCATGATCGGTTTGAAGCCCATGTGTGCCAGCACATCACGTTCCAGGTCAATGCCGGGCGCGATCTCTATCAGTTCCAGCCCTTCGGTGGTCAGGCGGAGCACGGCGCGCTCAGTGACAAACAGCACGTTTTGCTCGCGTTTGGCCGCATCCAGGCCGTTGAAGGTGATTTGCTCGACCTTTTCGATGAACTTGCGCGAGCGGCCTTCTTTGACAATGCTCAGTTTGCCGTCGCCCACCTTCACCTCCAGGCCGCCTGCGGTGAATGTGCCGCAGAACACGAGCTGTTTGGTGGCGCGAGTGATGTTCACAAACCCGCCGCAACCCACGGGGCGGCCGTTGAACTTGCTCACGTTCACGTTGCCATGGTTGTCGGCCTGTGCCAGTCCCAGGAAACTGGCGTCCAGGCCGCCGCCGTCATAGAAGTCAAACTGCAGCGATTGTTCGATGATGGCGTCGGCGTTGTAGGCGGTGCCGAAGTCGCCCCCTTGCGCAGGGATGCCGCCGGTGATGCCGCTTTCCACGCTCAGGATGAACTGGTCGGACACCCCTTCTTCCGCCGCGATCGATGGCACACCTGCAGGTATGCCAACCCCCAGGTTGGTGATGGCGCCGGGTTGCAGTTCCAGCGCGGTGCGGCGGGCGATGACCTTGCGCTCATCAAGCGGCATGGATTCGAGCGAATTCACTGGCACGCGCACGTCGCCGCATAGTGCAGGGTTGAATTGCGTGCTGATGGTCTGCATGTGGTTTTCAGGCTGGCTCACCACCACGTAGTCCACCGACACGCCGGGTACCTTGACTGACTTGGGGTGCAAGCTGCCGGCCTTGACGATACGCTCGACCTGCACAATGACGATGCCGCCGCAGGCTTTGGCTGCGTGGGCAATGTTGATCTGCTCCAGTAGCATGCCTTCTTTGTCCAAGGTGATGTTGCCATTCTCATCGGCCAAGGTGCCGCGGATGATGGCCACATCGATCTTGGGCGCGGGATAGAACAGCCATTCCTCGCCGTTGAGTTCCACCAGCCTGACCAGGTCTTCGGTGGATTTGCTGTTGAGCTTGCCCCCTTCGATGCGCGGGTCCACAAAGGTGCCCAGACCCACTTTGGTCAGCAGCCCCGGGCTGCGGCTGGCGATGTGGCGCGTGAGGTGCGACAGACTGCCTTGCGGGAAGTTGTAGGCTTCCACTTGGCCTTCGAACACCATCTTCATCATCTCGGCTCCGGTCTGGCCGAAATGGCCGGCCACGGTGCGCTTGATCAAGCCGGGGTGGGCGAAGTGGACCATGCCTGTGTCTTTGCTGTTGCCAATGGCACCGCAGGCCCAGGTGGTCACGTTGCGCGGGTGGCCGGTGTCCAGAAAGGTTTGTTCCACGCCCTTGAGCACTTCTTCGGGCAGGCTGGTGACGGCCAAGCCGCCCAGGAAGATGGTGGCATCGTCTTTGATGAGGGCGCCTGCTTGGGCTGCGGTGATGATTTTCATGGTGTGTTTGGTGAAAAGTTGGATTCGGGGTTCAAGCGTCAGGGTTCTCGATCAGCAAGGCAATGCCTTGGCCGCCGCCCACACAGGCGCTGGAGATGCCGTAGCGCAGGCCACGACGGCGCAGTTCGCGCGCCAGGGTCACGGTCAGGCGCACGCCGGTGGCGGCCAGCGGGTGGCCCAGCGCAATCGAACCGCCGTTCACGTTGAGCTTGTCCATGTCAAGCCCCAGCTCACGGCCCACAGCCAAAGTTTGTGCGCCTTGGGCTTCGTTGATTTCAAACAGGCCGATATCCTCGAGGGTAAGGCCGGTGCGCGCTAGCAAAGCACGGATGGCCGGTGCGGGGCCTATGCCCATGTACTCTGGTGCCACGCCCACTGCTGCCACACCGCGAAGGCGCGCCAAGGGCTTGAGGGCACGCTTCTCCACATAAGCATCGCTGGCTACCACTGCCCCCACAGCAGCATCGACCAAGGCGGCACTGTTGCCGGCGGTCTGTACGCCGCCTGGGTATACGGTGCGTAGCGCCGCCAGGGTCTCGACCGGGGAGGGACGTGGGTGCGTGTCGCGATCGAGCTGTCCGATCTTGCGGGGCAGGGTGATGCCACGGGTGGCATAGCCTTCAAGTTCAAACTTCTCGGTCGTCACGGGGACGATTTCGCCGGCCAGAAAACCGTCTTCCTGCGCCTTGAGCGCGCGATCGAAGGATCGGGCCGCATAAGCGTCCACCTCTTCACGCGTGATGCCATACTTCTTGGCCAGGTTCTCGGCGGTCTCTATCATGCTCACAGGGCCGGCGGTGTCGATCAATGCTTCCATCAGGAAGTCCTTGAACTCCACGGGCGCGCCCAGCTTGAAGCCGGTACGGTGCGTGTAGGCAGCAATCGGGTTGCGCGTCATGGACTCGGTGCCCACCACCAGCGCTACGTCGGTGTAGCCCAGCGCAATCTGGTCGGCCGCCTGGCGGAACAGCTCAAATCCTGTGCCACAAATGCGCTGCACCAGGATGGCGGGCACTGCTTGCGGAACCCCAGCGTACAGGCCGATGTGGCGCGGCAGAACGTAGGCGTCAAAGTCGGCCTGGGCCATGGAGCCCGTGATGACCGAGCCAATATCTGTGGCGGGCACACCGCTGCGCGCCAGCACTGCACGCGCCACCTTGATACCCATGTCGGTGGGCGACACATGGCCCAAAGTGCTGCAGTAGTCAACGAGCGGCGTGCGCACGCCATCGACGAGCCAGGCATTCAGGGGGGCAGAAAAAGAGTTTGTGGTGTTGGTCATAGTCAGGCTTTGGTGGATTTACTGTCAGTTACGCGTAGTACGGTGGCATAGCCGCTGTCACCCGCAGCGCAGCCGGTGAATAGGCCCACGCCGCCGCCGCGCAGCACCAGCTCTTCAATCAGCTCGATGATGGCGCGCAGGCCCGTAGGTGCTTGCGGATGGCCCCAGATGATGGAGCTACCGTAGTTGTTCATGCGCTCCCAGGCAAAGCCCGTGTCGCGCGCCAGTGCAATGTCGTTCACGGCGAAGGGGTTGTGTGTTTTGACAGCGTCCAGGTCTTTCACGCTCAGGCCTGCCGCTTTGAGCGCGTTGAATGAAGCTGGGGAAGGAGCCATGGGCATGTAGCCGGGCTCTACGCGCGCCATGCCAAAGCCCAGGATCTCGATCTCGATCCCCGGGTCGGTCGCGACGGCGCGCGCGCGCTCCCGGGTGGTCACGATGGCACCCGCATTGCCGTCGGCCGGGTGCGTCTGGCCACCAAAGGTCACGGTGCCGCCTTCTTTCACGGGCTTGAGCTTGGCCAGGCCCTCTGCCGTGGTGGGGAAGATGCCTTCGTCAGTGCTCAGCGTACCGGTCTGCTTGCGGAACTTGGAGTCGCTCAGTGGCACATCGACCATGTAGCGCTTCTGGAAGGCGCGGTCGTGGGCCAGCGCCTCCTGGTACTGGTGGTAGCGGTGCAGTTTGAGGGCGTGCTGTTCTTCCGTTGTGATGCCATAGCGCGCCGCGACGTTCTCACCGGTCTGCAGCATGGGGTTTTTGGCATACGGGTCGTGGCCCATGTTGTCTGGTACCCAGTGCTCGGTGATGCCATAGCCCCCGGTTCCACTCGAATCTGGGTAATACACCACGGGGCCGTTGGATTGGCGGTCCGCCATCACCAGCAGGGCACTGGTGCTGCTGCCCAGCGCCACTTCCTGGGCGGCCATCTGCAAGGCACGCACGCTGGTCGCGCAGGCTTGTTGCACGGTAGGCCCCGCCACCCGGTCTATGCCCATCAGGCCCGTCACCCAGGGCAAGCCGTAGAAGCTGCCTTTTTGGGGATTAGTCAGTCCAAGAATGGCCAGGTCCACAGCCGACAGGTCATAACCGCGTGCTGCTAGCGCCTGCTTGCCCACCGTTGCGGCCAAGGGCAAGGCATTGAGGTTGGCCAATGAGCCTTGCCACTTGGCAAACGGCGTCGACCAGTAAATTCCGTAGGGGATGAAGGCGGTCACGACGGGGTCCTTGTGATGTGTGTGCTGAATTTTAGTTATTTATCATAATTAAATTATGCTCCCCGGAGTGTAGGGAAAGTACCTATAAAACACCCGCTTTCGCCTCTTGCTTTAGTTATTTTTTATAACAATAATTGCCCAAACAGCACTTACTGAAATGACCAATACCTCTGACATCTCTCTTGAAATCCTGGGCGAGCACCAGGAAATTGCGGTTATCCGCCTGACCCGGCCCGCCAAGCGCAATGCGCTCAATGACGGGCTTATCCTTGCGTTGCGCAACATCATGGAAAGTCTGCCGGCCACAGTGGGTGCCGCTGTTATTGACGGGCAGGGCGATCACTTCTGCTCCGGCCTCGATCTGTCCGAGTTGAAGGAGCGCGACGCCGGCCAGGGTCTGCACCACTCGCGCATGTGGCACGCTGCACTCGACCGCGTGCAGTTTGGCCCCGTGCCTGTGGTCGCTGCGCTGCACGGCGCGGTGGTGGGCGGTGGGCTGGAGCTGGCCAGCGCCTGCCACATCCGCGTGGCGGACGAATCCACTTTCTATGCGCTGCCGGAAGGGTCTCGCGGCATTTTTGTGGGCGGCGGCGGTGCGGTGCGCATCCCTCGCCTGATCGGCACAGCCCGTATGACCGACATGATGATGACCGGCCGAGTCTATAACGCCGTGGATGGCGAAAAAGTCGGTTTTGCCCAGTACCTGGTGCCCACCGGTACCGCCTTTGACAAGGCTTTCGAGCTGGCTCAGCGCATTGCGCAGAATGCGCCGTTGACCAATTACGCGCTCATGCATGCACTGCCGCGCATTGCCGAGCAACCGTCCGACCAGGGGCTGATGACCGAAGCCATGATGGCGGGTATTGCCCAAAGTGCGCCCGAGGCCAAAGCCCGCGTGCGCGCGTTTCTGGATGGCAAGGCCGCCAAGGTCAAGCAAGCTTGATTGGACACGGCTATGAATCGAGTACTTTCATGACGTCAATCACCCTCTCCCCCCGCTACCGGCCTCTGCGTTTCGGCGTGACCGAGGTTAGCGTTCGCCAAGCTGACAATGGCGTAGCGTATGTGCGCGCCACCCAGGATCTGCAGGAGTTTCCTACGTGCCTGGCGGAGCGCTTGGCGCACTGGGCCCATGCAACTCCCGCCCGCACCTGGATGGCACAACGCGTGAAGAACGCCGACGGTAGCCTGGGCGAATGGCGCCACATCAGCTACGAACAAGCATGGCGCAGCGCCCGCAGCCTTGCGCAAGCGTTGCTGAACCTTGGTGTCAACCAGGAGCGGCCCGTTGTCATCCTGAGTGAAAACGACCTCGATCACGCGCTGCTGTCGCTGGGTTGTTTGGTCGCCGGGGTGCCGCAATGCACGGTGTCTTCGGCCTACTCCACCGTGAGCCAGGACTACGAAAAACTGCGCCACGCCATCGACACGCTCACCCCCGGCCTGGTGTTTGCCAGCAGCGCCAAGCGCTATGCCCGCGCCATCGCAGCCACGGTGGACGCCGATGTGCCCGTGGTGCTGAGCGAAGGCCAACTGGATACCCATACCACCCTTGCCTTCAGTGAGCTGCTGGCCACCGAGGCCACGCCTGCGGTCGATGCTGCCCAAGCCGCTATCACCAGGCAAAGTATTGCCAAGTTCATGTTCACCTCGGGCTCCACCAAGGCACCTAAGGCCGTCGTCGTGACGCACGGAATGTGGACTGCCAACCTGCAGCAAATGAACCAGTCCATGCCCGTGTTGGCAGAGCAAGACCTGGTACTGGTGGACTGGTTGCCCTGGAACCATACCTTCGGCGGCAACCACAACTTCGGCATCGTCATCTACAACGGGGGCACGTTGTACCTGGACGAAGGCAAGCCCACGCCAAGCGGCATGGCCGAGACCATCCGCAACTTGCGCGAGATTGCGCCCACGGTGTACTTCAACGTGCCCACAGGCTTTGAGGTAATCGCGCACACCATGAAGACCGACGAGCAGCTGCGCAAGAACCTGCTCAGTCGGGTGCAGATGTTCTTCTTTGCCGCCGCCGCGCTGTCGCAACCCATCTGGGATGCCTTGTTCGAAGTGGCCGAGAGCGAAGTGGGCGAGCGCATCGTAATGAACACCGGTCTGGGTATGACCGAAGGTTGCCCCTTCTGCATGGCCGTGAACAGTCCCAATGTGCAGGCAGGTGACATCGGCGTGCCCACGCCGGGGCTGGAGCTCAAGCTCGTGCCCGTGGATGGCAAAATCGAGGTGCGCTACCGCGGCCCCAACATCACGCCCGGCTACTGGCGCAACCCCGAGGCCACGGAAGAGGCATTCGACGACGAAGGTTTTTACTGCTCGGGCGATGCCGTGCAGTGGATCGATGAAAACGACCTTCACAAGGGCCTGAAGTTCGACGGTCGCATCGCCGAAGACTTCAAGCTCAGCACCGGCACCTTTGTCAGCGTGGGCCCCATGCGGGCCAAGATCATCGCAGCCTGTGCCCCTTATGTGCAGGAGGCTGTCATCACCGGCATCAACCTCAAGGAAGTGGGTGCGCTGCTGCTCCCCACCCCCAGCATCCGTGCGCTGGCGGGCCTGCCGGAAGGCGCCAGCCTGCAGCAGGTCCTAGAGAGCGCACCTGTGCAGCGACACTTTCAACAGGTGGTCAACCAGCTGGCCAAACATGCCACCGGCAGCGCCACGCGCGTGGCGCGCGTGCACCTGATGGCGGAGCCGCCTTCGCTGGACAAGGGAGAGGTCACCGACAAGGGCTCCATCAACCAGCGTGCCGTGCTCAAGCACCGTGCCGACCTGGTGAACGGGCTGCACGATGGCAGCTTGCCCTTCACCATCGTTCCCCAACTTTGAACTGAATCGACAACACAAGGACAACCACCATGCAAATCCAAGGACAAGCCGCCCTCGTGACCGGCGGCGCATCGGGTCTCGGTGAAGCCACCGCCCGCGAATTGGCCCGTCTGGGCGCCAAGGTAGCGGTACTGGACCGCAATGCCGAGCTGGCGGAAAAAGTTGCAGCAGACATTGGCGGCGTTGCCTGCCCCTGCGATATCACTGACCCTGCCAGCGTGACTGCCGCGCTCGAGAAAGCCGCCGCCGCCCACGGTCCCGCGCGCATTCTGATGAATGTGGCCGGCGTCGGCAGCGCCAAGCGTGTGGTGCAGCGCGACGGCAGCGCCGCTCCGCTCGAAGACTTTGTACGTGTGATCAACATCAACCTGATCGGCAGCTACAACATGAGCCGCCTGTTTGCCGCCGCCTGCAGCAAGCTGCCGGTGCTGGACAACGGCGAGCGCGGTGTGATGATGTTCACCGCCTCTGTGGCCGCCTTTGACGGTCAAGTGGGTCAGCAGGCCTACAGCGCCTCCAAGGCAGGCCTGGCGGGCATGACCTTGCCCATGGCGCGCGACCTGGCGCAGCATGCCATCCGCGTGTGCACGGTGGCCCCCGGCCTGTTTGCCACGCCGCTCATGAAGGAACTACCCGAGGCGGTGCAACAGTCGTTGGCCGCCAGTATTCCCTTTCCGCAGCGCCTGGGCAAGCCTGAAGAGTTTGCCGAGCTGGCTTGTCATATCGTCACCAACGGACACCTCAACGGGGAGGTGATCCGCCTGGATGGCGCACTGCGTATGGCACCGCGTTAAGGTTCGGTCTTTAGTTTCTTCTGTGTAAGCTGCAAACCAACTATTAGGAGACAACCATGTTCACTCGCAGGAAACTTATTCAGGCTTTGGGCGGTACTGCTGCCTTGGGGGCACTCTATCCTTTCGCTGCACAGGCGCAGGTAGAGCAGGTCAAGGTGTTTTTCGGATTTCCGGCCGGAAGTTCGGGTGACACTGTGGCCCGGCGGATTGCTGAGAAGTGGGCAGGAAGCGCTTACAGCAAGAACCCCGGCATCGTTGAAAACAAACCGGGTGCTGGTGGTCGTATCGCCTTGGAGGCACTCAAAGCCGCACCCGCCGATGGCTCAGTGCTGGCGCTTGCGCAGGTGTCCGCGCTGGCGAATTTCCCGCACATCTTCAGCAAGATGAACTATTCGGACAAGGACTTCGCTCCGGTGTCGATTGCGGGGATCATGCACCACGGCTTGGCTGTCGGGCCCTTGGTGCCGGCGAACGTCAGGACGATCAAGGACTTTCTGTCCTGGGCCAAGGCCAACCCCAAAGATGCAAGCTATGGCTCTCCCGGTGCAGGTTCCACCCCCCACTTCATCGGTGCGCTCTTGTCCATGGGCAGTGGCGTGGACCTTCGCCATGTTCCTTACCGTGGTTCAGTGCCTGGCGTGACAGATCTGGTGGGGGGGCAGGTGGCGGCTATGGTGACACCGCACGGCGATTTCCTGGCAAATTACAAGGCGGGCAAGCTGCGTATCCTGGGGACGTCCGGTCCCAAGCGTTCGCCTTTTGCCCCGGACATCCCCACTTTTGCCGAACAGGGCTTCCCCGAACTCACCACAGAAGAATGGTTCGGCTTCTATGCGCCTGTCAACACCCCCCATTCCGTCATCATGGCAGCCAATGCGGCCATCAATGCCGCATTGAAGGACAAGACGGTGATAGACAGTCTTTCGCTGGTCGGCTTGATTCCCAGGGGCTCCACACCCGAAGAGCAGGCCCGTTGGCAAAAGGCGGAGTTCGATGCATGGGGGCCCTTGATCAAAAAAATCGGCTTCACAGCCGATTCCTGACGCGACAGGGCGCCAGTCGCCATGAGGGCCGTTAGTAAAATGGCCCTCTTTTTCTCTCGGGAGCCTCTCTGTGTCCGACGCCCTCGCGGTATTGCCGCAATACCTTCTCCCTAAAAAAGCACTGACCGCATTTGCCGGTTGGATTGCCGGTGCGCACGGGGGCAAAGCCACGACGGCCCTGATTCGCTGGTTTATCGGCAAATACCAGGTCAATATGGCCGAGGCCGCGAACCCGGACCCCGCCGCCTATGCCACGTTCAATGCGTTCTTCACGCGGGCGCTCAAAGACGGGGTGCGCCCTTTAGCGGATGCTCCTTTTGTCTGTCCGGTGGATGGTGCCATCAGCCAATATGGCAGCATCGACAAAGACCAGATTTTTCAAGCGAAGGGCCACCACTACAGCAGCACGGCTTTGGTTGGTGGCGACGCGCAGTTGGCCGCCCAGTTCGACCACGGCACTTTTGCCACCATCTACCTCAGCCCACGTGACTACCACCGCATCCATATGCCATGCGACGGTGAATTGCGCCGGATGATTTATGTCCCCGGGGATTTGTTTTCAGTGAACCCCACTACTGCACGCGGCGTGCCTGGCTTGTTTGCTCGCAACGAGCGGGTGGTGTGTGTGTTTGACTCCCCCCATGGAGAGTTCGTGCTAACTCTTGTCGGCGCGACGGTGGTGGGCAGTATGGCCACCACGTGGCACGGGGTGGTGAATCCGCCCCGTTTGCCCCAGGTGACCGAGTGGCATTACGAGGCTGGTGCCGTGGCATTGAAACAGGGCGAAGAAATGGGCAGGTTTCTACTGGGGTCTACCGTGGTTTTGCTGTTCCCCAAAGGCGCACTGCATTTCAACCCCGATTGGGCGCCCGCCAAGCCGGTGCGCTTGGGCGAGCGGATGGGGGGCTGAGCGCCAGAATCCGGCGCTTAACGGAAGATCACGGTCTTGTGGCCATTCAAGAGCACGCGGTGCTCGCTGTGCCACTTGACGGCGCGCGCCAGCACTTGGCTTTCGGTATCCCGGCCCAGGGCTGTCAGGTCATCCACGGTGCGGCTGTGGTCCACGCGGGCCACGTCCTGCTCAATGATGGGGCCTTCATCCAAGTCAGCCGTTACGTAATGGGCGGTTGCACCAATCAACTTCACACCGCGGTCATGGGCCTGGTAGTAGGGCTTGGCACCTTTGAAGCTGGGCAGAAAGCTGTGGTGGATGTTGATGGCGCGACCATTGAGTTGCCGGCACATGTTGTCGCTCAGGATTTGCATGTAGCGGGCCAATACGACCAGCTCTGCCCCTTCTGCTTCAATGATTTCCAACTGCTTGGCTTCGGCCTGTTCTTTGGTTGCCGCCGTCACCGGAATATGGTGGAAGGGCACGTTGTAGCTGGCGGCGAGCTGGTAAAACTCGCGGTGGTTGGACACGATGGCCCGGATGTCCAGGGGCAGCAAGCCGCTCTTCCAGCGGAACAGCAAATCGTTCAGGCAATGCCCTTCCTTGCTGACCATGATGACCGTGCGCATGGGCTGGGCCAAGGTCTGCAGGCTCCACTGGAGTTTGAGGGGGTCGGCGAAAGTACCGAGCTGTGACTTCAGCTCTGCGTGGCTCAGCTGGCTGCAGCTGAATTGCACCCGCATGAAAAACAGACCGGTATCGTGGTCGTTGTACTGGGCTGCTTCTTCAATGTTGCCGCCGCGTTCCAGTAAAAAACCCGAAACAGCGTGGACAAGCCCCAAGCGGTCGGGGCAGGAAAACGTAAGGATGTAAGTCTGGCTCATCCCCCGATTGTCGCAGTTCCGCGCAAGGGCGGCGGCGGTGGGCCGTCTGCCCGTTCAGTGCACTTGGACAGGCGTCTGAGCGAGTTCGGCGTACTGTTCCAGCGTGTCTTCCACCTCTTCCTGGGTGGGGGTGTTCACCTGCCAGGCCATGATGTGTTGCTGGAAGAGTTCGGCCCAGGAGCCGTCCAAGTACACCTCTTTGTTGGAGCGTTTGTCCACGATTTCAAAGCCATGGCGGGCCAGACTGGGCACGCCCAAGGGATAGCGCTCGGTTTTTTCCGGTGCTTGTCCCTCGGCGTCGCCGTTGGCGAGCATGTGGGTGACAGAGAAAGAATCGGAGTCGTAGAGCGTATGCATAGATGATTTCAGAGAGATGAACCGTAAATAGATGCCATCTGCACCGATTCAAGAGTAGCAGCAAAAATGCCCGTCCGCGCAAAGCTCAGCGGTTTTGGCGATTTGCCCACATTAAATCCAGGTAATCGCCGTTGGATTCCGTAATGCGGATGCGAACCGGCAAAAACTGCGCAGTCGGTGCATACCAAAGCTCCAGTCTTTGTTTGCGCTCTGCGCTGGGTTCGTGGACAAATTTGATTGCCGATACCGGTCCGCTGGCGAGCTTGACAATCTCCGGGTTTCCCGCCTTGAAGGACCATTGTTCGGCATATCGGTCCCCGATCGCTTGCAGGCTGATGGTTTTACCGGCTGCACCTTGCGCACTGCTGCCGGCCAGCAGGCTGGCTAATTGCATAAACACACTCAGCTGGTCCTGGGCACCAGCTTGTAATGGCGCATCGGGTGTCCCCTCGCTAAAGGAAATCTGTCCGGCATTGCGCTGAAAGCGTGCGCTGACGTCGGATTGCCCCAGGCGCTTGCTGGTGAACTTCTCTGGCTCCAATCCGCGCTCCGTCAAGGCGCCCTGGCTGCTCCACGCCTGGAGCGTCAGGCCGAACTTGCGGATCAGGAGTTGGGATTGGTAATGCTTGCCATCGTGGGCCCACACCAGTTCGGCCGTGCCGGTGTAGGCGGAGGAGATCACACCGTTGACGTCATAGGCCATGCGCACCGGTGCCGGCGCTTTGTAGGTGACAACAACTTCCGTGGCTGAAGTTTGTGCGGCCAGCGGCGGGCAGAGCAAGGCGCAAGCCAGTGTCCATGCCGCGAGTGGAGCTGTCAGACGATGGTGGTTGTTCGGTGTCATGCCTATTGGGGGGCTTGGCTGTTCGTCCACACCATGTCCAGCACATTGCCATTGGGTTCAGAGAGTCGGATGTGGGCGGGCAAATAGGCGAGCTGTGGGGCGAGCCAGATTTCGGCCTTCGTGCTGTATTCGCCGGTCGCTTCGCGGGTCAGCTTGATGGCCTGCATGCTGCCGCCCGGTACCGTAATCTGCTCTTCGGGCGACACCACAAAGGTCCAGGTCTCGGCCTGGCGGGGGCCTATAGACTGAAAAGAGAGGGTGTCTCCTGCAGTCAGCCGATTGGGCTCACCCGCCCACAGGCTGGCCAGTTGCATGAACACGCTCAAATGGTCTTGGGCGCCTGGCAACAAGGGGGCCGGTGCCGCGTTGGCGCTGAAGATCACCCGACCCTCGTCGCGCACGAAGTGGGATGCCACCTCGGCCCGGCGAAAGCCCTTCTCGCCAAAGCGAACCGGTGCTAAACCCGCTGCAGTCAAGGCGCCTTTGCTGGTCCATTGTCGCAAGTTGATCAGGAACTTGGTCACCACCAGACTGGCCTGGTAGTTCTCTCCGTCATGCTTCCACGTGATGGCCGCGCCCACCACGTTTTGCTGACCATCCGTCAGGCCGAACACGTCGTAGTTCAAAACTACAGGCGGGGGGAAGGCAAACCGGGGTAATCGTTCGTTGCTGGTTACCGGCTTCTCGACCGGAGGCGCCGGCTCAACCGGCGGTGCAAGCGCCACGTTTTCCGTGGTGGGGTTACTGGCGTGCGCGGGGTCTGCTGCAAGGGCGGGTGCTTGGGATTCAGGCGCAACTGCCGCCTGTACCGATGCCCCGCCGGTTGTCCCGATCGGCGGCGCGGGAACGGGTTTTACCGCAGGGGGGGGCTTCGGTGCCGACGGAATGGCGGGAGGTTGTGGTGCCGGATCATCCTGCGGGGCCGGAATGATGCGGGTGCTTAGAGGGGCTACCGCTTCACCGGCGCGATCGGGCGCACCCGGCCATAACTCGAGCCGGAGCCCACCCAATAGCCACCAATGGAAGGCAAGTACAGCCCCCAATACAGCGAACACGCTACGCAGGGATGATGAGGTCGAGGATGGACGCAAGGGGGTCCCGGATAAAGCCGCTGGCATGTTCCACAGAACGCAAAAGGCCAGTGTACGGTAGACACGTGCTGGCGGCCCCCGCTGAAACCCAGCGAAAATGCCGGTATGAAACTCGCAACCTATCAGGATGGTTCCCGCGATGGCCAGCTGGTCCTTGTCTCCCGTGACCTGAGCCAGGCGCACTACGCCACCCATATCGCCAACCGCCTGCAGCAGGTGCTGGACGACTGGAACTACCTCTCCCCCGCGCTGCAAGACATCTACCACCAGCTCAACCAAGGACGGGCACGGCATGCGTTCCCGTTCGATCCCGCGCAGTGCATGGCACCCTTGCCGCGCGCCTACCAGTGGCTGGACGGCTCCGCCTACCTCACCCATGTAGAGCTGGTGCGCCAGGCCCGGGGGGGCGAGATGCCGGAGCGCGCCTTGACCGACCCCTTGATGTACCAAGGCGGCAGCGATGACCTGGCAGGGCCGCATGCAGACATCGTGTGTGCCAGCGAGTCATGGGGCGTGGATTTCGAGGCCGAGTTGGCCGTCATCACCGGCGATGTGCCCATGGGCTGCGCGCCGGACCGCGCGCTGGACGCTGTGCGCCTGCTGGCCTTGGTCAACGACGTGACCCTGCGTAATTTGGTGCCGGATGAACTGGCCAAGGGCTTCGGCTTTGTCCAGAGCAAACCCGCCACTGCGTTTGCCCCGGTGGTCGTCACCCCCGACGAGCTGGGCGAAGCCTGGGCGCGTGGCCGGGTGCACTTGCCGGTGCAATGCGTCTGGAACGGCCGCAAGGTCGGCATGTGCGAGGCCGGGAGCGACATGCACTTCCACTTTGGTCAATTAATCGCCCACGCGGCCAAAACCCGCCGCTTGCGCGCCGGCACCATCATCGGCTCCGGCACCGTCAGCAACAAAGGCGTGCCGCGCAAGAACCGCACCGACTGGCCCAAGGGTTACAGCTGCATTGCGGAAAAGCGCGCCATGGAAACCCTGCAGGACGGCCAAGCCAGCACCGAGTACATGAAGTTTGGTGACACCATCCATATCGAGGTAAAGGGCCGGGACGGCGGCAGTGTGTTCGGCGCCATCCACCAGGAGGTCGTGCCGCTGGAAGTCCGTGCCCGTGGAACGCCGGCTGCTGTTGCCCCTGATGTCGATACGGCGCCTGATTTCACAGGCTAAATGGAGCCTGGCGCTCGCCAATTCTGCGTAAGCAGCTCACTTTTTAATAGCAAACCTATGTCCGATTCTTCTTTTGAACTACAAAGCGAACACGCCTGCTTTGGCGGTGTGCAACGGTTTTACAAACACCTGTCCGGGGAAATCGGGCTGCCCATGCGCTTCGGGGTATTCCTGCCGCCACAAGCCTCGGCGGGCCCGGTGCCTGCGCTGGTGTATCTGGCCGGTTTGACCTGCACCGAAGAAACCTTTGCCTTTAAGGCCGGCGCCCAACGCTTGGCCGCAGAGTTGGGATTAGCGCTCATCACCCCGGACACCAGTCCGCGTGGTGCGGGGCTGGTGGGCGAGGCGGACCATTGGGATTTCGGCGTGGGCGCCGGCTTTTACCTGGATGCCACGCAGGCACCCTGGAACGGTCACTGGTGCATGGAAAGCTACTTGATCCAAGAGTTGTTGCCGCAAATCGCGCGCGACCTGCCGGTAGATGCTGCGCGCCTGGGGCTGTTCGGCCACTCCATGGGCGGGCATGGCGCCCTGACGCTGGGCCAGCGCCACCCTGGCGTGTTCCAGAGTCTGTCAGCGTTTGCCCCCATTTGTGCGCCCACCCAGTGCCCCTGGGGCAAAAAGGCGTTCACCGGCTATTTCGGCCAGGATGAAAGCCTGTGGGCTGCCCATGATGCGGTGGCATTGATGGAGGCGCAGACCAGTGCGCCCTTCCCGGGTGGCATCCTGGTAGACCAAGGGCTGGCCGACAAGTTTCTGGAAGAGCAGTTACACCCGCACCTGCTGGAGGCCGCCTGTGCCAAGGCCGGGCAGCCGTTGACGCTGCGTCGCCACGCGGGTTACGACCACGGCTACTACTTCATCAGTACCTTCATGGACGACCATCTGCGCCACCACGCGCGGGGGCTGGGTCTGACGATTTAAGGGGCAATGTCAGGTGGCCGCGGCCACCTGGTGCACAAAGGTCCTGATGCCGCGCAGCATCATCTCAATCGCCACAGACACCAGCACCAAGCCCATCAGCCGTTCGGCGGCCACCACCAGGCGGTCGCCGATCATGCGTTGAATGCGCTCTGCCGACACCAGCACGACCGCGCTGACCAGCATGGTCACGCAGAGGGCGCCAATCCATTCCATGCGGCGGTCCGGTTGCTGGGACACCAGCAGCAGCACGGTCGCCAGGGCAGAGGGGCCGGCAATGGCCGGTATGGCCAAGGGAACGATCAGGGGCTCGGTTTTGAACTCTGTTTCTGCCGTGGCCGCCGGTGGGAACACCATGCGCAGCGCGATCAAAAACAGAATCACGCCGCCGCCGATCTGCAGGGACAGCTCGCTCAGGTTCATGACCCGCAAAAAGCGCTCACCCACAAACATAAAGGTGAGCAACAAGGTGAAGGCGATCAAAATTTCCCGCAGGATCACCTTGGCCCGACGCTCAGGCGCCACATGTTTGAGCGCATTGGCAAAAATCGGGATGTTGCCGATCGGGTCGGTGATCAGAATCAGCAGAATAGTCGCGGAGGCGAAGGTGTAATGCATCATGGCGCGTGACGCCAGTCGTGCCGGCGTGTTCGAACGAGCGCCCGAGAATACCAGTCTCCGACTCCACGGCTGGCCGGACCCGGCATCTTCGAGGGCGCTCAGGCAGTCTATGCAGCGTTTCGACCTCCTTCTACCTCCGGTGCTTCAAAATAATTGATACGGATCAAGATCGGGGCGATGAGCTGGGCCTTCTTCGCTGGCTCGTACATAATCGCCACCCATGCCTTCCCTCCAATCCCTGCGCGAAGCACGCTACCTCGTCCGTTGGATGTTGGTGTGGTTTGCTTTGTCCATCGGGGTGGCGGTGGCGGCCCCTGTGGTCAAGCCGCAGGCCTTGACGCTGATTTGCACGACCGCAGGCAACGTCAAGTTCGTCGCCGAATCCAGTGGCGACATCGCAGACGGCATGCCCTCGGGCATGCAGGCCCACGCGCTGGACTGTGTGATGTGCTTGCCTGCCGGAGCACCTCCGGTGGCATCGTCGGTACCGGCAACCGGTCCGGCAGTGGGTAGCCCGCAACCGGCCGCTCCGCCGGCGTTTGCTCCGGCCCGCTACGCCCACGCAGCATCCGCCCGCGGGCCGCCTGCGCAGTTCTAAGCGCCCCTGCCAGCGCTTGCCGCCGACTCTCCGGTCGCGGCCATCTCTCCTTCTTCTGGTTTTCGTATTCCTGCTCCGGTGCGCCTGCGTGTGGCGGCCGGGCGATTTTTATGGAGATTTTTATGCCCCGTTTTGCTATCAAATTAATAGCTGCTTGCGCAGTATTTATGGGCGCTAGCGCCGCTTTTTCTCATGTAACTCTGCAGGACCAGGCTGCGGCCGCCGGCGCTGGCTATCGGGGCGTACTCCGTGTGGGGCATGGCTGTGCCGGCGCACCCACGACGTCGCTCACGGTCACGATCCCTGCTGGCTTCAACGGTGCACAGCCCTTGGTAAAGGCCGGCTGGAGCGTGAGCACCAAAGTCGGCAAACTCGAACAGCCTTATGTGTCGCATGGCACTACTTACGCCGAAGGCGTGCAAGAGATCACCTGGACCGCCAAAGGTGCTGAGAATGCATTGCCCGACGCGTTTGCGGATGAGTTTGTGTTCCGTGGCACCACACCCAAGAAGCCCGGCACACTGTGGTTCAAAGTCGTGCAGGCTTGCGACAAAGGCAGCAACGCCTGGGTGGAGGTTCCCGCAGCCGGTCAAGACGCCCACAGCCTGAAGTCCCCCGCCGCCCGCTTGGATGTGCTGGATGTGCAGGCCGCCGGCGGCCACGCCCACTGATTTTTACCAGGAGCTTTTCATGACTTTTCCCCGTTGGACCGTGTCCGTCGCATTGGCTGCCGGACTCTCTGTGATGGCTGCCGGCGCTGTTGCGCAAGCCGTGGATGTGCAAAACGCTTGGGCTCGCGCCACAGTGCAGGGCCAGAAAGCCACGGGCGCCTTTATGACGCTGAAAGCCCCGACAGCGGCTAAGCTGGTGGGCGCTAGCTCGCCGGTGGCGGGCGTGGTGGAGGTGCACGAGATGAAGATGGAGGGCGATGTCATGAAAATGCGTGCCCTGGCTGCGGGCATGGATTTGCCGGCTGGCAAGTCTGTAGAGCTCAAGCCCGGTGGCTTCCACATCATGCTGATGGACCTGAAGCTGCCTTTGCAGAAGGACACCACCATTCCGCTCACTCTGGTGTTCAAAGACGCCAAGGGCGTGGAAACCAAAAAAGAGCTGAAGGTGCCAGTGTCTCCGCTGGCTCCCGCCGGTGCACAGGGCGCTGCCATGCATGGGGACCATGGCGCCAAAGCACATGGCGCGGCGCTTGCGCCCAAAGGCACAGACGCCGAACAAATTGCCTCAGTCATGAAGAAGCAGTTTGAGCGCCCGGATGCGCCGTTGAATGTGGCGCCAGTCACGGTGCTAGGCCACTATGCCGTAGCGGGTTGGACCCAGGGCGGCAAGGGGGGGCGCGCCTTGATGCAGAAAGACGCGAATGGCTGGTTCATCGCGGTGTGCGCCGGGGATGGCCTGAAAGATGCCAAGGTCTTGCAATCCACCGGCATGCCGGCAGAGCAGGCCGCACCGCTGGCCGCTGCCGTGAAGGCGGCAGAAGCCAAGTTGGGCAAAGACCAGCTGGCCTTGTTTGCCAGCTTTGAAGGCATGCTCAACGTGGGGCCTGCGGGTCACGGTGCCGCAGGAGGCCATGGGGCCGCCACCGGTCACGGCGCGCACAAACACTGAGCGTTGCCACGCCTGCCCCTGCTGACTTGACGATGCGCGCGAACTGCTCCGCACCACGCCGGCCCGTCCATCGCCCTTGGGCGATGTGGCTGGTGCTGTGTGTGCTGGTACTGGGGGCATTGATGCCCACAGTGACACGCGCGCTGGTCTGGAGTGACGCCGGGCCTTGGCAGGAAATCTGTAGCGCCAATGGCGGTGCAGTCTGGGTGAGTGCCGCACCCGAGTCTTCCCAAGACGGAGCCGCTGACGGGCAGGCTCCGCTTCCCTCTCTGGACCATTGCCCGTTTTGCCTGCAAGCCACGGACCGCAGCGCGGCCCCGCCGCCCCATCAGCCTTACCTCTTCTTGGAGCGTGGCGGGAACCAGGCGCGCCCGGTCCGGCAGGCGTTTTTCTTCTACCCAGACCTTCAGCGGGCGCCCCCGGCGCGCGGCCCACCGGCCCACACCTGAGTCTTTGCTGCCCTCGCGGGCAGTGGCCCCTCCATGGCCGGCACGTTCTGTGTGAGCGGGTCGGCTGGTGTTTCCGCTTTTTTGGATGTCCTTGGTATGTCGTCTTCCGCAACGCCGCCTGCGCGCGCGCCTTCGTCGTCCCGTTTCTATGCCGCTGCTTGGCGATGGCATTTTTATTCGGGCCTGTTTGTCGTTCCCTTTCTCAGCATCCTGGCCCTTACGGGGCTGGTCATGGTGTACTTCACCGGCTTCCAGAGTCGCTTGGGTAACCTGGTGTACGTGCAGCCGCAAAACACCATGCAGGCGGTCACAGCACAAGCACGCGCTGTGTTGAACGAGCTTCCCGGTGCGAGCCTGAAGGAATACATCGCGCCCAAAGAACGCGACTTGAGCGCCTGGTTTGTGGTGGTGCGCAATGGCGCTACCGAGGCGGTTGCGGTGGACCCTTACACGGCCCGCGTGCTCAAGACGGTGGACAAAGAAAGCACCATTTATGCATGGGCTGAGAAAATCCACGGCACGTTGCTGATCGGCGATGCAGGCGACCGGATTCTGGAAGTGGCAGCCGGTTTGAGTGTTGTCATGATCGTGACGGGCTTGTACCTTTTCTGGCCACGCAATGGCAGCCGGTGGGTGCACGTGCTGGTGCCGGAATGGCGGGCCACCGGCCGCCGGTGGTGGAAGTCTTTGCATGCCAGCCTCGGCTTCTGGGTCAGCATCGTTCTGCTCGCCTTTCTGTTGACCGGCATGTCCTGGACAGGCATCTGGGGTGGCAAGTTGGTGCAGCCCTGGGCGACCTTTCCTGCAGCCAAGTGGGATGCGGTGCCAGCATCCGATGCCACACATGCCAGCTTGAACACCGCTGGCGGCCACGAGGTGCCATGGGGGCTGGAGCAAACGCCGCTGCCTGCATCGGGCTCGGGCGCGGGTGTGCTGGGCGTGGCAGCAGGCGAGCCCGTCACTCTTGACAGCGTGTCTGCGCTGGCTAACCGATTGGGCTTTGCAGGTCAGTTCCACATCAACGTGCCCCGGGATGCCAAAGGCGTTTACACCATCTCGGCGGACACCATGAGTGGTGACCTGAGCAACCCGTTCAAAGACCGCACGGTCCATGTGGATCGCTATACCGGCCGGGTGCTGGCAGATGTGGCATTTGCCGACTATTCGCTGGTGGCCAAAACCATGGCGATCGGTATCGCGCTGCACCAAGGGGATGTGGGGCTGTGGAGCGCGTGGGCCAACGTGCTGTTTTGCCTGGCCATTGTGGTGCTCTGCGTAAGTGGCATTGTGATGTGGTGGATTCGCCGTCCGCAGGGCAGCGCGCGCCTGGTCGCGCCGGTCGTGCCAGCGCAGGCCCCTCTGTGGAAAACCGGTGCCCTGGTCATGGTGATTACCGGCCTGGCATTTCCATTGGCCGGCGGTGTGTTGCTGGTTGCAGTGCTGCTGGACTGGCTGCTGATTTCCCGCGTGCCGGCACTTAAAAACGCCTTGTCCTGATGGAGTTGAGCGATGGAAAACCGAACAAGCACCTTGAAGGATGAGCGTGTGGCGCTGGATCTTGGCGTAGGCACTGCCATGACGCTGAGCCAGACACACAGCATTTGGCGACTGGAGCAGGGGGCCATGCGTGTGGGGAACCTGCGGGCAGATGGGGAGGTGGAGCTTGTCAGCATTGCGCTCCCGGGTGACCTGGTGGGCGTGGAGTACTGGGCCGGTGAGCAGCTTGCCTTGCACGCCAGTGCAGTCTTGCCCACACGGCTGGTGCCGGTGGACATGAGCCGCACGCCCATGGAGGCCGTGTTGCGCGAAGCGCTGCTCACCGCGCGCCGTCGCTGTATGGAAATGGTGGCGCTGCGTTCCGGCCCGGTGGCCGAGCGGGTCCGCTCCCTGTTGCTCTTGTTGGCAGACGCCATGGGCGCCCTGCCTGGCAAGGCGCTGCCCAGTATCAAAGAAGCCGCAGAGCTGGTGGGCTCCACGCCGGAGACCGTGTCCCGGGTGCTCAGCCACCTCAAGCAGCTCCAGCTGCTCGCCGACCGCCGGCGCGGCAAAGGCGCGCTGGATGTGGCTCTGTTGCGTGATGCCCGCTTTGCCGAGGGCATGACATCCAGTGGTGTGCGCCTTCGACCCGGTAGCACCCGAACCCATTGATTTTTCACAAGGAGTAGACATGTCGATGACATTTTTTTGGAAGCGGTTGATCCGGTTGGCCGTCATCGTTTTTGCGTGGTGTGCTGTGGGCAGCACCATGGCCGCCACGATCGAGGTGACGGATGCACTGGGCCGCAAGGTCAAGGTGCCCTCACCGGTGCAGCGTGTGGCGCTGAACTTCAACTTCGAAGAGTTCACCGCCGTGGCGGGCAAAGAAGGCTGGACCAAAGTGGTGGGGATTTCGCGTGCCCCATGGGAAGGCTGGCGTCCGGTCATTTTCAAGCGTTACGCCGACGTCATTCCCAACCTGCAGGCCATGCCCGACATCGGTCATTCCGAAGACGGCACCTTCAGCGCGGAGAAAGTCATTGCCTTGAAACCGGATGTGCTGTTGATTGCGGAATGGACCTACAAAGCCCTGGAAACAGCGCGCGGCCAGATTGAGGCGGCGGGCATTCCCATCGTGGTGATTGACTACAACGCCCAGTTGCTGGACCGGCACTTGGCCTCCACCCGTGCCCTCGGCAAAGTCATGGGCACGGGCGCACGCGCCGAGGAGTTGGCCAAGCTCTATGAGCGGGAATACAACGGTGTTCTGGCCCGCATTCCCAAGCATGCAGCCCGGAAGAAGGTGTATGTCGAGCTGGGCCAGGCCGGCGCAGAAACCGTGGGAAACAGCTACAGCGGAACCATGTGGGGCAAGCTCATCACCACCCTCGGGGCAGAGAACCTGGCGGATGGCCGCTTGCCCGGTCCCTGGGGGCCATTGAACCAGGAAGCAGTGATTGCGGCGGACCCGGATCTCATCTTCTTCGCAGGTTCCTCGTGGGTCAACAAGCCCAAGGCAGTGCGTACCGGCTATGAAGCTACTACGGACGTGACCCGCAAGAGCTTGGAGGCTTACGTTCAGCGTCCCGGCTATAGCAGTATGAAAGCGGTCAAAACCGGTGAAGTGCATGCGATTGAGCACGGCCTGTGCCGCACGCTGTTTGACTTCGTCGCCATGCAATACATGGCGAAGCGTCTCTACCCCGAAGCCTTTAAAGACGTGGATCCGGACGCTTCGTTCCGTAGCTATCACGAGAAATACCTGCCCGTGAAGTACGCCGGCGTATGGATGCTGCCTCTCAAACCCTGATGGTGTCCGGCATGGATGCGGTGGAGACGGCTTATCGCACGGCGGCTGGCCGTCGCTGGTGGGCGCTTTTCGGTGCACTGGCGGTGATGGTGGTCGGCGTCCTGCTGGATACCGCCACCGGTCCGGCCATGTTGCCTGTGGGCCTGGTGGCGCAGGCGGTGCTGGGCATCCCGGTGGATGCTTCGGTACACGCCATTGTGTGGTCCATCCGTTTGCCGGTGGCATTGACGGCTTTGGTGGTGGGGGCGTCGCTGGGGCTGTCGGGGGCCATCATGCAAACCATTCTGAACAACCCCTTGGCGTCGAGCTACACCCTGGGAATCTCCGCCGGCGCGGGCTTCGGCGCTGCCTTGGTCATCGTGCTCGGGGTGGCCTTGCCTGTGCCGGAGGCGTATGCCATCCCCTTGAATGCCATGCTCTTTGCCGGCCTGGCGTGCGCCGGGGTCTACCTGATCGGTGGTGCCCGGCGGGCCAGTGCAGAGGGCTTGGTGTTGGCAGGCATTGCCTTGTTGTTCCTGTTTCAGGCCTTGACATCGATGTTGCAGATGGTGGCTTCGCCAGAGTCTTTGCAACAGATTGTGTTTTGGTTGTTCGGCAGCCTGCAGAAGGCCGGTTGGACCAAGTTGTGGATCATGGTGGCCGTTTTGATGGCCTGCATTCCCTGGCTGGTGGCCGACGTCTGGCGGCTGACAGCGCTCAAGTTGGGGGATGCCCGGGCCAGTGCGCTGGGGGTCAATGTGCGGGCACTGCGCTTGCGCTCGTTCGTACTGATATCTGCGCTGACCGGAGTTGCTGTCGCCTTTGTGGGCACGATCGGATTTGTGGGGCTGGTGGCCCCGCATGTCGCACGCATGTTGGCAGGGGAGGATCAGCGCGGCTTCCTGCCGCTTTCTGCACTCTGCGGAGCGGTGTTGTTGTCATTGGCCTCGGTGGCGAGCAAGACGATCTCGCCCGGTGCGCTGTTTCCGATCGGGATTGTGACGTCCCTGATCGGTGTTCCCTTTTTTATCGGATTGGTGCTGCGCACCAGGCGGGTGTATTGGTGAGTCTGATTCTTGACAATGTCAGCGTGGAGTACGGTCGTCGCATGGTCATGCAAAACGTCACCTTGGAGGCGCAACGCGGCCGGGTGCTGGCCCTGGTGGGGCCCAACGGCAGTGGCAAGAGCAGCTTGATCAAGGCGGTGGCTGGCCTGAATCCGTACGCAGGACGGATCGCCTTCGCGGGCTGCTCCGGGCGGCCCAAGGCGCTGGGCTATATGCCTCAGGACCAACAGGGGCCGTTGGCACTTTCGGTGGTGGAGGTTGTGCTGTTGGGGCGTCTGGAGCGCCTGCACATGCGTGTCAGTGCGCAAGATCTGGATGCGGTTCGCAGTGTGTTGCGGCGCCTGGGCATCGAGCACCTGGCCGCGCGCGATCTCGGCGAGCTCAGCGGCGGTCAACGGCAGCTGGTGTACCTGGCGCAGGCGTTGGTGTCCGAGCCGGAGTTGCTGCTCCTGGATGAGCCCCTCACTGCCCTGGACATCAACCACCAATTGGAGGTCTTGGAGCTGGTCGCCGCGATGACCCGGGAGCGGCAACTTTGCACGGTCATGGTGCTGCATGACTTGCTGGCCACGGCGCACTATGCCGATGATGTCGCACTGCTGTGTGGCAACACCGTGTTGGCATGCGGAACGCCCGAGGCGGTGTTGACGCCGGATGCCATGCGGCGTGTTTTCGGTGTCGAGATGGAAGTGTTGACCACCGCCTCCGGACGCCGCGTGCTGATCCCCGTCGCGCTGGCCTGAAACCGGCGCTTTTTCGCTCCTCAGTTCCCGCAGCTTCGAGTAAGCTGTGCACAGGGCTCTTTGTACAAGCCCCTAGGAGCATTGATGAGCGATTCAGACACCTCCGGTTTCGGCAAATTCGTGCCCGGGTTTGACTTTCTGCAGAACCTGGCCAAGGGTGCCGGCACCAGCATTCCCCAGATGCCCAATCTGGGCAACTGGGTGGCCCCCACATTGAATGTGGAAGAGCTGGACAAGCGTATAGAAGAACTCAAGAACGTGCACTTTTGGCTGGAGCAGAACTCCCGCGCGCTGGGTGCCACCATCCAGGCGCTGGAAGTCCAGAAGATGACACTGGCTGCCTTGAAGGGCATGAATTTCAACATCAGTGACATGGCGAATGCGCTTAAGCTGAAGGCCGCGGATTCGGTCTACAGCGGCGTGCAAAAGGCCACCGAAAAGGCAGCTGCAACGGCCAAGGCCGTCAGCGACGCAGCAACCGGCAAGTCGGACGACAAGTCTGCCAATGCCACCGCGACACCGTCGCTGGTGGACCCGCTCCAACTCTGGGGTTCGCTGACGCAGCAGTTCCAGGCCATTGCCGCCAGCGCCCTGAAAGAGGCCACCAGCAAGACGGCTGCCGACATCACCAAGAACATGGCCACCGGTCTGGCCAAAGACGCCTTCAAGACGGCGAAGGCTGCCACCAAAAAGGCGGTAGCCAAACGGGCGGCCCCCCGCAAGGCGGCAGCCAAAAAATCGACCGGTCGTTAGTACGCAACCCATTCTGACGGCATAGCTGCCACTCTCCATGCGATTGTTTCCCTATGCCCATGCCACGCATCCCCAGTGGCAGATGGCGGCCGCCTTGGTGCTGGCCCAGTTGCGGGCCCAAATGAGCACGGCTGAATACGCCGCCAACCCTACCTTGGCCCTGCTCTATATCACCGACCATTACGCCCCGCATGCCCAGGACATCTTGGAGCATCTGAGCGGTGAACTTCCCCTGGTCACAGATTGGTCCGGCACCGTGGGGGTCGGTATTGCCAGTAACAACGTGGAATATTTCGATGAGCCGGCGCTGGCGGTGATGCTGATGGATCTGCCCGGCGACCAGTACCGGGTGTTTTCCGGCGTGGCGCCCTTGGGGCTGGGTTTTGAGGCCCATACCGCGCTGGTACACGCCGATGGCGGAACGATAGAACTCGCCGAGCTGGTCCGCGAGATGGCAGGGCGCACCGGATCAGGCTATTTATTCGGCGGAATTTCCAGTAGTCGTGGCGATAGCGTGCAGTTCGCCGTGGCGGCCGATGGAAATCTTCGTGGATATGGTGCTGCCAGCGGCGTCTTCGCTGGCGGCTTGAGTGGGGTTGCTTTCGGGGAGGATGTGGCGGTAGTTTCGCGGGTTTCTCAGGGCTGTAGCCCGGTGTCCCGCGTGCGCACGGTGACAGAGGTGGACCATAACCTGGTGGTGTCACTCGATGGTGAGCCCGCGCTGGATGTCATGCTGCGGGATCTGAATATCGCGCTGGATCAACCCCAGGAGGCGTTGGAGGTCGTTCGCAACACCTTGGTTGCGTTGGCCGGACCGGACGGCGGGGCTGCGACTGCTTTGGTGCAGCAAACCGGGAATTTGGGGAGTGAGGCCGTGGTGCGTCACATCATCGGTCTGGATCCCGGACGCCGGGGTATCGCCGTAGCGGAAGTGTTGCAAGCTGGTGGCAGCTTGGCATTCTGCCAGCGGAGCCGGGAGGCCGCGCGGGTGGATCTGGTCCGCATGTGTGCCGAGGTCCGGGAGGAGTTGGAGCCCCGGGAGCTGAGCCCCGCACTAGCGGCGGCCTTGCATACCGATGCCTTGCAGGAAACCCCCCACCCTGCCAGGCAGATGGCCGGCGCTGTGTACATGAGCTGCTCAGGCCGCGGCGGCCCGCACTTCGGAGCAGAGAGTGCAGAACTGCAGATCGTGCGCCGTTTTCTGGGTGATGTGCCGCTCGTGGGTTTTTTCGGTGCTGGTGAAATTGCGGCGGACCAGGTCCTTGGCTATGCCGGGGTTTTGACTGTCTTCGGCATGGCCACGCAGTCCGGGCGTCCACAACCATGAGGAGTCGCCAGTGGGCAACTTGAAAATCAGTATGCGCCTGTATGGCGGCTTCTCCCTCATGGTGTTGGCCATGGCGGTGATCGTTTCGGTTGCCTATGTAGAAATGGGTGAGCTGCGTGGAGCCGCTGGTCGCTTGGCAGGCAAAGAGCTGTCCAGCGTGCAAGAGTCCAACCGGCTCAATACCCTGATTGCGGACTTCCGCATTGTGGAGATGCAACACGCGCTGGCCACCGAGGAGCAGGTAAAGCAGCAGCTCGAAACGCGACTGGCAGCGACCCAGCGCGAGATCCAGGCGACCCAGGAGCGTTACGAACTTGTGCTGGAGACGGAAGAGGCGCGCAAGGTCTACGACGAATTCAAGCAGTACCGGCAGTCGTATCTGGTGCTGCACAAGGGTCTGCTGGAGGCCTCGCAGCGCAACGATTCGATGGGCGCGGCCCAGTTGCTGGATGCCGATTCCAAAGCCATGTACGAGCGCGCCGGTGAGTCGCTGGACCGCTTGATCCAGTTGAGTCAAAGCGCAGCGACAGATTCAGCTGCGGCAGCGGAACACACCTATCTATGGGCACGCGATGTGCTCTTTGGCACCTTGCTGCTGGCCTTGGTGGTGGCGGGCTGGGTGGCGCGCCACATCACCCTGTCTATCACCAGGCCTTTGGGGGATGCGCTGGCGGTGGCATCCAAAGTGGCTGCGGGGGATTTGACGGGGCATATGTCGCACAGCCGCAATGACGAAGTCGGCTTGTTGCTCCAGGCGATGCAAGGCATGCGGGACGGGCTCGTCCAGGTGGTATCCCGCGTCCGGCGGGGAGCGGATGGCGTGTCCAACGCCAGCGCCGAAATTGCGCAAGGCAATAACGACCTGAGCGCGCGCACCGAACACCAGGCCAGTGCGTTGGAGCAAACCGCCGCCAGCATGGAAGAACTGAATTCAGTGGTGAAGCAAAACGCCGACAACGCCCGCCAGGCCAACCAGCTGGCGATGAACGCCTCTACAGTGGCCGTGCAAGGGGGCGAGGTAGTGGGCCAGGTGGTGGACACCATGAAAGGCATCAATGAGGCCAGCCGCAAGATCAGCGACAT
>CAUOXL010000027.1:0-45418 GCA_963508575.1 uncultured Rhodoferax sp. | reverse complement strand
GTTCCATGTCTTCCAGAAACTCCCGCTTGCGGGTCTTCTTGAGGCTCAAGTTGAGGTTCAGGCTACTCTGTTGCATGGGTAGAGATTTTGTATCGGAAGGCTACGCGTAGCACTCAGGGGCGTGAGTTTTGCAGAGTTTCCTTAAACTTCTTAAAAACAAATCTCGCCAACAAAAGAATCCAAATTACCCCACTCAGAAAAATAGCCGAGTCGCTCAAAAAAAGATACCGCTTCTTTGCACCTGAGCTCCAATCACTTGATAGGCTATCAAAGACTAAAACCAAGACAAATATTAAAAGAAAACAAACACCTGAAATCGCAGCTGCCTTCCCTGCATTTTTCATAATGGCTCCTTTTTATTAGAATTGATATTGAGTATTTTCATGCGTAGTCAGCTGGACAATTAAATATCCAAGATTAATCAAAGATGACATTGCGAATACCACTGCCCCAAGAAAGAAAGAAAACTCACTTGGACTTAATGGCGACAAAGACTGCAGGTGCGACCACCAACCAAACCCAATAAATCCGCCTGAATACCCTTTATCTTTCACTTGCATGAATGCTTGTAGGCATAGCACAAGCCCCATCATCCAGAGGAAGTTTCCAATTGCAATTTTTTTAAGCAAAATTATTTTCAAAGAATTTCCAAGCATATGTTTTCCTTCATTCCATGTACGCATATAAAGCCTCATGGCCCGTCATCTTTCCCCAGCACTTTCATCAATCGTCTTCTGAATCGGACTCAGTAAATAGTCCAGCACCGTGCGCCGTCCCGTCTTTATCTCCGCAGTAATGTTTAACCCCGGTGTCACCGGCATGGTCTTCCCCTCCACATCAATAGTCTGCTTATTCAATTTCACATGCGCCGGAAAGTAAGCCAGTGGTGCTTGTCCGTTACTCGCCGGGTTATTCGCTGAATTGGAGTTTTGTGGATCACGGGTTAATGCGTCTGCACTCACCCAAGTCACCTCACCATCGATCGTTCCGTAACGGGTGAAGTTGAAGGTTTCCAGCTTGATGCGCACCTTCTGGCCGGTATGAATGAAGCCGATGTCCTTATTCGCCACCATGACCTCGGCACTAATGTCGTGTGCTGCTGGCACGATCACCATCAGGGCTTGGGCAGGCGTCACCACCCCACCCGCGGTAAAGACGGCCAACTGTTGGACAGTTCCTTTCACTGGCGAGCGCAGTTGGAGCAATTCAAGGCGCTGTTGGGACTTCACCTGTTCCTGGGCCAATCGTTCGATCTCTTGCTGCGCGGTGAATTGCCGTTGCGTCAAGCTCTTCTGAATCTCGGCCAGGTAAGCGTTCTGTTCTTTCAGCGCTTCTTGATGCGCTGACATGGCAGTCGTCAGCTCAGCATGAACCCTCAGCAGTTCGTTATCAATATCCTGGCGGTCCCGGGTTTTGTCTTGCAAACCATGTTGACTCATAAATCCTTGTTGGGCCAATGCTGCGTAGTCCACCTCACGCTGGTTCAGCGTGACTAACGGTCTCCACCCGCGCTTTGAGACTCAGCTTCTGTGCTGCCAGGCGCAGCACATCAAAGTCTGCGGGGGTGTTATCTGTCAGCGCCAGTTGGTGAGAGAGGGAAGCGGCATCCACGGCAACACCGTGCAGGCGCGCGACCATACACAACAGCTCCAGGCCTTGACTCGCAGACAATTCATCTCTGCCACTTCGGGAATTGACTACAACCGAACTGGGAACACAGTTGTTCGAGGCAGCTTGATGTGCGCGCTCTCGTTCCTCTGTCGTATCGACAGACTCCCCAATTGACATGTATGCTCCTCAGCATTTTTTGATGGCGCAAAAACCATTCTTGTTCTGTTTATTCTTGGCCGATGCCCTGCAAAGGTTAATTGCGCTTTATGTTATTTTTATGATTTCACGATTGAGCGCACATGCGCAAATGTTCACTGGATAAAATATCCAGCAAATGCATGCAAGACCCAATCGAATGGCACCAGCCTTCTGGCCCTTTGGCAGATAAGCGAGATTGGAAACACCATCGCAGTCTAGTGAGAACTGCTTGCAGCCGCATCCCCCGAATGGGTGAAATTGACTTACTTAGGGTAAGCACTAATGGGTCGAAGTTCTTTCTTGCGAAGCCGTTACGGTTCCAAACAGGTCTCTCTATTCGGCGCAACGGTCGTGGCCAAGCCCTCATCTCTCCCGGAGGTCATCCGACAGCGCTTTATGTCCACTGACTATTTGCCTCTGAATGTCCAATGAGGGGGCTCAAATCCGACTTGATGGAAATCAGCTTTTGGGGCGGGAAGCAAACATTTCTATCTCTATAGAATTTAGCAATAAAAAAGCCACTAGCGCCCGCCCATAGTGCGCCAGTAGCTCCTGATTTCATAGCAATCGCTTGCCGATGGCAAGCCGATAGAACTTCGGCCCTTACGCTTCCCCGCCCAAGTGTTCGGTGAGGTTGGCCAGGTACTGCTCTACCAGCTTTTCAAATTCGGCTTCGGCCACTGGCGCGGCCACCATCTTCATCAGGCCGGGCAGGGGCAGGGTGAGTTCGCCCTGGATGTCCAGCACGATATTGGTGGATTTTTTGTTGTCGGTGATCTTCCAGCTGCCGGCCACCAGGGCGTTGCCTTCGCCTGGGATGGGCGTCCAGCTCACAGTGCCTTTGGCTTTGTTAGAGGTGTATGTGGAGGCATACACCGTTTGCAGGGTGATGGAGGCGATGCCGATTTTTTCCATCTCCCAGCGGTAGGCGCCACCGCCCAGATCGACCAGCTTGTCCACCTTTGGGAAGTGGCTGGCCGAGGCGGGCACGTCTGACAGCAGGGCAAAGACCTCGCTGGCCTTGGCCTTCACATCCAATTCATAACCCAGGTTGATTTCTACGGTGATGGCCATGCTGCTTGTCTCCTCTTTGGTGGTGCGATACCGCCGCATGTTACTGCTTTGGCAGCAGCGGCCCGAGGAGGCCGGGCCCCCCAAACGCCGGCACTAACCCGCCCGTATGCGCTGCAAGGTGAGCTGGATCAGCCGCGCATCCGAGCTCGCCCGGTGGCGTTGGTTGCCGCGCTCGCTGGCGATTTGGGCCTTGACCACGTGCCACTGGTCGGCCTCTTCGTCGCTGAGCAGGCTGCGCAGGTTTTCCAGCTTGAAGCGGGGCGACATGCCGGCGGCTTCAAACAGCACGCCCAGCCAGGTGAAGTCGTGGGCCCAGCCGTCGGAGTACACGGTTTGCCCGGCCAGCTGGGTGTTGAGCCGCGTGGCCACGTCGCGGGTGCACAGGCCGCGTTCGCGCAACAGCTCGCGGGTGATGCGGTGCAGGGCGGCGGCGCTGTCGTCCCAGTGGGTCCAGTCCTGTTCGGGCTGCACCAGCGTGCAGTAGGCGTGCCCGTCCGGCAGCACGTAGCCGACTTCGATGGGGTAGCTGCTGCGGCCCAGGCCGGAGGCTTCGATGTCGAGCACCGTGGGGGCGAGGTGGGTGGTGGGGCGGTCCAAGGTGACAGATGAAGACATGGTGTTCGCGTTGCCGCTGTGTTTTTTGATTCTCCAGCAAGCTTTGCGCCAGCCCGCATGGGGTAAGCCCTGATGGGTGTACGCCATACGGGTGACAATCCAGCCCTTCACTTACCGAACAGGATACGCATGGCCAGCAGCCTTCTCGCCCTTCTAGATGACATTGCCACCATCCTTGACGATGTGGCTGTTTTGAGCAAAGTCGCCGCCAAGAAGACGGCCGGTGTGCTGGGCGACGACCTGGCCTTGAACGCGCAGCAGGTCACCGGCGTGTCTGCCGAGCGCGAAATCCCGGTGGTGTGGGCCGTGTGCAAGGGCTCGCTGCTGAACAAGCTGATTCTGGTACCCGCAGCCTTGGCCATCAGCATGGTGGCGCCCTGGCTGGTGACACCGCTGCTCATGGTGGGTGGCGCGTTTCTGTGCTTTGAAGGCTTTGAGAAGCTGGCCCACAAGTTTCTGCACCGCGCGGAAGACGACCAGGCCCACGAGGCGGAGCTGATGCAAGCCCTGCAAGACCCCGCAGTGGACTTGGTGGCGCTAGAGAAAGACAAGATCAAGGGCGCCATCCGCACCGACTTCATTCTCTCGGCCGAAATCATCGCCATCACCCTGGGCACGGTGCAAGCCAGTCCTTGGACCACGCAGCTCATGGTGCTGGCGGGCGTGGCGTTCATCATGACGGTGGGCGTGTATGGCCTGGTGGCCGGCATTGTGAAGATGGACGATCTGGGTCTGTACCTGAGCCGCCGCCCCGCCGCCACGCCCGAAGGCGGCTTCACCCAGGCGCTGGGGCGCGGCTTGCTGCGCGCCGCACCGGTGCTGATGAAGGTGCTGTCGGTGGCGGGCACGGCGGCCATGTTTCTGGTGGGCGGCGGCATTTTGGTGCATGGTTTGCCCTGGTTGCACCACCTGCTCGAAGGCCTGCCGCTGGGCTTTGTGTGGGACGGCCTGGTCGGCATCGTGGCCGGCGCTCTGGTGCTGGCGGGTGTGACGCTGGTGCAGCGCCTGCGCCGTAGTTGGAAGGGAAATTAGCCTTTGGCGCCCGTGGCATCTGCGCAAGCAGCTCCTAAATCCATAGCAACCGGTTTGGCGCTGGCCATTGCCGGGGCTATTGCCTTCAGCGGCAAGGCCATCATCGTCAAGCTGGCTTACCGCTATCCGGGGGTGGATGCGGTCAGCCTCATCATGTTGCGCATGCTGATGGCGCTGCCGTTCTTTCTGGCCATCGTGTGGTGGACCGGCCCGCGTGCCCGTCGGCGGGGCCACAAGGTGGTGGCGCTCACCACCCACGACAAGCTGGGCATTCTGGGCTTGGGCATCACCGGCTACTACCTCGCCAGCTTTCTGGACTTTGCGGGGCTGGCCTACATTTCTGCCTCGCTGGAGCGCCTGATTCTGTACATCAACCCCACGCTGGTCGTCTTGCTGGGCGTGGCTTTGTACGGCAAAAAAGTGACGCTTTCTCAAGGCGTGGGCATGGCCATCAGCTACGGCGGGGTGCTGCTGGTGTTCGGCCACGAGGTGACGCTGGCCGGCGGCCATGTGGCGCTGGGTGCGGCGCTGGTGCTGGGCAGCGCCATCAGCTACGCGCTGTATTTGAGCTATAGCGGCGAGCTGGTGCAGCGCCTGGGCTCGCTGCGGCTGGTGGGCCTGGCCACCAGCGTGGCCTGCGTGCTGTGCATCGCCCAATTTGTGCTGCTGCGCCCGCTGGACACTGCGTTTGCCGTGGCGCCAGAAGTGCTGTGGCTCTCGCTGCTCAACGCGACGGCCTGCACCGTGGTGCCGGTGCTGATGGTGATGATGGCCATCGAGCGCATCGGCTCCGGCCTGGCTGCGCAGGTGGGCATGGTGGGGCCTATGTCCACCATCCTCATGGGCGTGCTGCTGCTGGACGAGCCCATGAACCTGTGGGTGGTGGCGGGCACCGTTTTGGTGCTGCTGGGGGTGTATGTGGTGAGTAGCCGGCGCTGATGCCGCGCAATCCAACAACAGAGAAGGAAGCGACATGGATTTGGGAATCAAAGGCAAATGGGCGCTGGTGTGCGGCGCCAGCAAAGGGCTGGGCTTGGGCTGCGCGCAAGCGCTGGCCGCCGAGGGCGTGAACCTGCTCATCGTGGCGCGGGGTGCCGAGGCGCTGGAGCAATCTGCTATGAATTTGAGAGCTGCTCACGCAGACAAGACGGGCGCTGAGGTGCTTTTTTGTGCCCAAGACATCACTACGGTGGCCGGCCGCGAGGCGGTGTTTTCCCTGCGCACGGACTTCGACATTGTGGTTACCAACGCCGGGGGGCCGCCGCCCGGCGACTTCCGCGACTGGGACCGCGAGGCCTGGATCAAGGCGGTAGACGCCAACATGCTCACGCCCATCGAACTCATCAAGGCCACGGTGGACGGCATGGCCGCACGCGGTTTCGGCCGCATAGTGAACATCACCTCCAGCGCGGTGAAGTCGCCCATCGACATACTGGGCTTGTCCAACGGCGCGCGCAGTGGCCTGACTGGTTTTGTGGCCGGCGTGGCCCGTAGCAGCCTGGCCGCCAAGGGCGTGACCATCAACAACCTGCTGCCCGGCAAGTTCGACACCGACCGCATTGCCGCCACCGTCAAAGCCACCTCCGCCAAAACCGGCCAGAGCGTGGAAGACATACGCCGCCAGCAACAGGCCCAGATTCCGGTGGGCCGATATGGCACGCCGGCCGAGTTCGGCCAGGTCTGCGCCTTCCTGTGCAGCCAGCAAGCCGGCTACATGACAGGGCAGAACGTGCTGGTGGACGGCGGGGCCTTCGGCGGCACGTTCTGAGCTGCTTGTTGGAGCCCGCCGCCTGCGCTGGGCCCGATGGGGCGCGCTTACTTGCGTGAGGACAGCACAATGCCCGAGACAATCAGCACAAAGGCCAGCGCGTGGTGCGGCTTGGGCGCCTCGCCCAGAAACACCGAGGACAGCAACGCCGTGAACAGGGGCGTGAGGTTGATGAAAAAGCCCGCCACGGCCGGCCCCGCGCGCGACACGCCGGCCCCCCAGCTGCCATAGGCAATGACCGCAGGCCCCACGGCAATGAAGGCCAGGGCTGCGAGCAAGCCCGCGCTCCAGTCAATGTGCGCAGGGGTGAGCAGCCATTCGCCTCCGGCAAAAGCCAGGGACCAGCCCAGGCCGAACACAATCTGCCCGAGCAAAAAGGTGGACCAGTCCGCCCGGATCGCAGCGGATTCCTCCGTGGGGTGGGCCAGCAGCCAGCTATAGGTGGCCCAGGCGATGGAGGCCAGCAGCACATAGAGGTCGCCGGGCACCAGGCGCAGCTGGCTGATGACCTGCCAGTCACCCCGCCCCAGCACCAAGAGCACCCCTGCCATGGACAGCAGCGCGCCCAGCATCTGCCGGCGCGTTACCGCTGCATGGAAAAACAGGCGCCCTATGAGCAGCATCCAGACCGGAGTGCTCGCGCTCACCAGCGTGACGTTGATGGCGGTGGACGTAGTCAGGGCCAGGTACAAGAGTGCGTTGTAGCCGCCAATGCTGAACAGGCTGAGCAGGGCGAAGCGCTTCCATTGCGGCCACAGGCCGCTGTCCGGGCGCAGCACGCGGCGGGCCAGGGGCAGCAGTATCAGGAAGGCCAGCGTCCAACGCAGCAAGTTGAGCGTGATCGGTGAAACCAAGGGCGCCACCATGCGGCCCACCACGGCATTGCCGGACCACAGCAAAGGTGGAATCACCAGCAAGAGGGCGGCGGTCGGGGTCAGGCGTTGGGTCATGGCCTGCACTGTAGCAAGATGCTCTCGGCCGCCTGCAGCATGCGCCTGCGGGCACTTTCTGGCACCATGGAGCGCATTCCATATCAGCCCTATTGACGGAGACACAAGCATGCACGCCATCCCATCCCGCGCCATCCACATCGCCCGGCACGGCGGCCCTGAGCAGCTGCAACTGGTGCAGGTGAGCGTGGGCGAACCCGGCCCCGGTGAGGTGCGCATACGCCACCACGCGGTGGGCTTGAACTTTATTGACGTGTACCAGCGCACTGGTCTCTACCCCATGAACCTGCCGGTGCAGCTGGGCATGGAAGCGGCGGGGGTGATTGAGGCGGTGGGCGAGGGCGTGCGCCATCTGAAGCCGGGGGACCGCGCGGCCTACGCCAGCCAGCCGCCCGGCAGTTACTGCGAGGTGCGGGTGATGCCTGCCCAATGCGTGTGCAAGCTGCCGGACGGCATCAGTTTTGAGACGGGTGCGGCCATGATGCTCAAGGGCCTGACCGCCCAGTACCTGCTCAAGCGCACCCTGCCCCAAGGCGGCCTGCAGGCGGGGGACTTTGTGCTCTTCCATGCAGCGGCCGGTGGGGTGGGGCTGATTGCCTGCCAGTGGGCCAAGGCGCTGGGCTTGCGTTTGATTGCGACCGCTGGTTCAGAAGAAAAATGTGCGCTGGCGCTCGCCAATGGTGCGGAACATGCTATCAATTACAGAGCAGAAGACTTTGCGGCCCGTGTCAAGGACATCACCGGCGGCAAGGGCGTGAAGGTGGTCTACGACTCGGTGGGCAAAGACACCTGGGAGCAATCGCTGGACTGCCTGGCCCCCTTCGGCCTGATGGCCAGCTTCGGCAATGCGTCCGGCCCGGTGGCACCGTTCGCACCCGGCATCCTCGGGCCCAAGGGTTCCCTCTATGTGACCCGCCAAACCCTGTTCACCCACATTGCCACGCGCGACAGCACGCAGGCCATGGCGGACGACTTGTTTGACATCGTGCTGAGCGGCAAGGTGAAGATCCACATCGCCCAGCGCTATGCGCTGGAAGACGTGCAACAGGCCCACCAAGCCCTGGAAGCCCGCCTGACCACGGGTTGCACCATTCTGACCCTGTAAGTCCCGGGGCGATAAAAAAGGGCACACCGTGGGGTGTGCCCTTGGTATTGGCGCCTTGGAAGCTTTAGAACAGGAAGCCGGCGGACAGCACCTGCTCCATCATCCACAGAGTCTGGTCTGCCGTGCCTTTGTAGACCGGTACATTGGTCAAGCGGCCGTAGGCAATTTTGTTGGTCAGCTCGACATACATGGACTTGTAGACGCGGTAGCGCAAGCCCACTTCCACGCCGGCTGTCCAGCCGTTGACCTGCCACCAGTCATTGCTCTTGAAGCAGCAGATGTTTTCGTTCTTGGGGCCGACCTGGTTGGCTTTGCCGAAAATCACGACGTCGGCATGGGGCAACAAAATGCCCGCCCCCACCCGGCTGATGAGTTGCAGGTCCCCGGGTTTGTGCTCAGGGCCGCGCAGGCGGTGCAGCCAGACGGCGTTGACCATGATGTGGTTCAGGCCGTTGTGCAGCGCGTAATTGAAGTTTTCCGGGGTGATGGTCATTGAGGACATCGCCCCCGGCGTGGTCACCGTGCCATCCACGGTCACGGTCTGTCCGTAGTCCACGTTGTACTTGCTGTGGTCAATATTCAGTTCGACTGCAAAGGTTTTTTCCGGGTTCATGAACTTGCCCACCCGGATGTTTTCTTGCGGATTGGTGAAGTCCAGGTTTACCAGGGAGCTCAGGGTGTCACTGACGCTGGAGGGGAAGTCACTGCCCTTGGCCTGGCGCACGGTGAAGTTGTTGCCCAGCTCGGGCTGGGAGACATGGATGTCGGAGGGCGCGTACTGCTGCCGGCTGTAGCCCCAGGAGAAATACCAGTTTTCGTCGGTGTTGACGGCTTTGTTGAACTGGGTGCTCACGCCATTGGCCGCAGGGGCCGGCTCTGTCGCCGGGGTGTTCTGGGCCAGAACCACAGTCTGGGCCTGGACGGCAGTGCAGGAAAGCAGGGCTAGCAGGGCTGCCAGGAACAGGGTCGGGGTGCGAGTGGTGGTCATAGTGGGTGTGGTGCAGGAGGTGCGCAATGCCGGTAAGGCCGCTCGCGCGGGGAGTCGGCAAGTTTAAGCTATCCCCCCGGAGTCAGAAGGGGCATGATGTTGCCCCCGTCACGCTGGATCGCTGATCAGCGACCGGTGGTTTCCTGGGGCAGGCGCAGGCGGTTGGGGGCCAGTTCGCCTGCAGAGTCCAGGATGGGATAGGCGATGGAGCAGATGTGGGAGTTGATGCGCTTGAGGTCGCTGATCAGGTCCAGGTGCAGGGAGCTGGTTTCAATGCTGGGCAGGGTGTTGTCCGCCAGCCGGGCGATGTGCGAGGCGGCGTATTGGTGCTCCAGATCGCGGAATTTGGTTTTCTCTTCCAGCAAGCGCCGCGCATCACGCACGCTGCCGTTCAGGAAGACGCTCATGCCCAAGCGCAAGTTGTCCACCAGGCGGGCGTGCAGCTCGCAGATTTCGGCCAGACCGGCGTCGGAAAACTGGCGCCCCTTGTTGATCTTCTTGTCTTCTATGTCCTGGATCACCCGCTCGATGATGTCGCCGATCTGCTCCATGTTGATGGTGAAGCTGATGATGTCGGTCCAGCGTTTGGCTTCGCTCTCGCCCAGGGCTTCGCGGGAGATTTTGGTCAGGTAGTACTTGATGTCGCTGTAGAGCTCGTCCACCGTGTCGTCCATTTTGCGCAGCTCTTGCGCCAGATCCACATCACTGTCTTTCATGACCTTGATGCTGCCCAGCAACATGGCTTCGACCACATCGGCCTGGTGCATGGCCTCACGCACCGCGCACGAGATCGCCAGACTGGGCGTGGACAGTGCGGTCGGGTCCAGGTGGCGCTGGCGCCCCGCAACAGTGGTTTTTTCGGGTTTGGGCAACCAGTGTTCCACCCAGCGCGCCACCACCTGGGTGATGCCGATGAATGCAATACCCACCACGATGTTGAAGGCGAGGTGAAAGCCCACCACCAGGGTGGCCGCATCACCGATGTAGGGGCTGGCCACACGCAGCCACAAGCCCGGAAAGAGCGATACCGCCAATACGCCCAGCACCTTGAACACCAGGTTGCCCAAGGGCACCTGGCGGGTTTCGATGTTGGCGTGCAGCGTGGTCAGCACGGCCAGCAGGCCGCTGCCCAGGTTGGCGCCCAGCACCAGGCCGAGGGCTACGTCCACCGGAATCACGGCGGTGCTGGCCAGGGTCGCGGTGAGCAGCACGATGGCGAGGCTGGAGTACGACACCACGGCCAGCGTGGCGCCCACCAGCAGCTCCAGCAGCAGGTCGCTGCTCAGGCTGCTGAGCAAGGCTTTGACAGCGGGGGCCTGGGTGAGCACCGCCGTGGATTGGGTGACCAGTTTCAAGGCCAGCAGCATCAGCCCCAGACCGATCAAAACCCGGCCCACCCGTCCCGGCGTGGTGGACGATTTGGAAATGAAGAGCACCACGCCCACAAAGATGAACAGGGGCGAGAGCCAGGACAGGTCGCGGGAGAACACCACCGCCATCAGGCTGGTGCCTATGTCCGCACCCAGCATCACGGCGAGTGCCGCCGGCAGCTTGACCAGACCCTGGCCGACAAAGGAGGAAACGATGAGCGCGGTGGCGGTACTGGACTGCACAATGGCCGTCACGCCCACCCCGGAGAGCGCTGCAGTGAAACGGTTGCTGACGCTGCGTGACAGTACCGTGCGCAAATTGGCGCCGAAGACCCGGAGTATCCCGGTCCTGACTTGATGAGTCCCCCACACTAACAACGCTATCGCGGCAAACAGATTCAGCAGGTGGGTCACGCGGGTTCCTTATCGCAAGTGGCGGGTCAATCGGGTCAGGTTTTTCTAACCCGCAGCAGTTCGTCCAGTATCAGGCAAATGGCCCCCACGGAAATGGCTGCGTCGGCCACATTGAAGGCCGGAAAGTGCATGCCGTTCCAGTGAAAGTCCAGAAAGTCCACCACGTAGCCGTGCATCAATCGGTCTATCACATTGCCGATGGCCCCGCCCAGAATGCAGGCCATGGAGAAACTGAACAGTTTCTGACCAGGGTGTGCGCGCAGCATCCAGATGATGACTGCGGCTGCGACAAAGCCAATGGCAGTAAAGAACCAGCGTTGCCAGCCGCCCGCATCCGCCAGAAACGAAAACGCAGCACCGTGGTTGTGAACCCGCACGATGTTGAAGAAGCTGGTGATGTAGGTGCTGTCGCCCAAGTGGTAGTAGCCAAGGATCAGTGTTTTGGTGAACTGATCTGTCAGCAGCAAGATGAAGGCCAGGCCCAGCCACTGCAGCATGCCGCTGCTTTTGCCCGAGTCCTTGCTGAAGGTTTTGGTGTTGCGGGCCATTACGCGAAGCTCCGGATTTCACCTGCGCCATACAGGTTGCTGGTGCAGCGCCCGCACAGGGTGGGGTGGGCGGCGTCTGCCCCAACGTCGGCGCGGTAGTGCCAGCAGCGCTCACATTTCACATTGTTGGAGGCGGAAACGCTGATGGATTGTGCGTCACCAGCTATTAAAGTAATAGCGCTGGTGATGAACACAAACTTCAAGTCCTCGCCCAGGCTGCTCAGAATAGCGAACTCTTGGTCCGGCACGGTGAGCGTCACCTCGGCTTGCAGCGAGGCCCCCACCTGGCCGGCGGCGCGCAGGGTTTCTATGTCTTTGTTTACCGCTTCGCGCACTGCGCGGATGCGGGCCCACTTGGCCAGCAAGGCCTCGTCTGGCGCGGCAAACGTGGAGTATTGATCCAGGAAGATGGAGAGCTTGGTCGCTTCGGGCGTTTTGCCTTCAGCGCCCAACACGGCCCACGCCTCTTCGGCGGTGAAGCTGAGGAAGGGGGCCATCCAGCGCAGCATGGCTTGGGTGATCTGCCACAGCGCGGTCTGCGCGGAGCGGCGGGCCAGGCTGTTGGCAGCGGTGGTGTAGAGGCGGTCCTTGAGCACGTCCAGGTAGAAGGCGCCCAAATCTTCGCTGCAATACACCTGCAGCTTGCTCACCACGGGATGGAACTCGTAGACCTTGAAGTGCGCCAGGATGTCGGCCTGCAACTGCGCCGCGCGGGCCAAGGCGTAGCGGTCGATCTCCAGCAACTGGTCGGCGGGCACGGCGTCCTTGACCGGGTCAAAGTCGCTCACGTTGGCCAGCAAAAACTTGAGCGTGTTGCGCACGCGGCGGTAGGTGTCCACCACACGGGCCAAGATTTTGTCGTCGATGTTCAGGTCGCCGGAATAGTCGGTGCTGGCCACCCACAGGCGCACGATTTCGGCACCCATCTTGCTCGTGATGGTTTGCGGCTCCACGGTGTTGCCCAAGCTTTTGCTCATCTTGCGGCCCTGGCCGTCGGTGGCAAAGCCGTGGGTCAGCAGGCCACGGTAGGGCGCGCGGTCGTAGAGCGCGCAGCCCAGCAAGAGCGAGCTGTGGAACCAGCCGCGGTGCTGGTCGTGGCCTTCCAGGTACAGGTCGGCCTCGGGGCCTTCTGCGTGGAAAGGCGGCACGGCGTAGGCATCTTTGTGGCTGCCGCGCAGCACGTGCTGGAAGCTGGAGCCGGAGTCGAACCAGACTTCCAGAATGTCCGTGCTCTTGGTGTAGTTGGGCGCGTCGGCAGCGCCCAGGATGTCTTCCACCGAGACGCGGCTCCAGGCCTCGATGCCGCCTTGCTCGACGATGTCGGCGGCCTGGTCCAGGATCTCCATGGTGCGGGGGTGCAACTCGCCACTGTCTTTGTGCAGGAAGAAGGGCACGGGTACGCCCCAGCTACGCTGGCGGCTGATACACCAGTCCGGGCGGTTGGCGATCATGTCGCGCAAGCGGCTGCGGCCGTTTTCGGGGTAGAAGCTGGTCTGCTCAATGGCGTCCAGCGCGAGTTGGCGCAGGGTCTTGGGTGCCTTGTCTTGGGTGAACACCCCCTCACCGGCATCCATGCGGATGAACCATTGGGCGGCTGCGCGGTAGATCACCGGCGTCTTGTGGCGCCAGCAGTGTGGGTAGCTGTGGGTGATGCCCACGGTGGCCATCAGGCGGTTGTGTTCGCGCAGGGTGTCGATCACATTGGCGCAGGCCTTCCAGATGTGCTGACCGCCGAACAGGGGCAGCACGGCGTCGTACACACCGTTGCCCAGCACGGGGTTCAAGATCTGGTCGTATTTCAGGCCATTGGCGATGCAGCTGTTGAAGTCATCCACACCGTAGGCGGCGGCGGAGTGCACGATGCCGGTGCCGTCGCCGTCGCTGACATAGTCGGCCAGGTACAGCGGGGAGATTCGTTTGTAGCTGTATGCGTTGCCTTCCGCGTTGACGTCTGCGGGCAGGTCGTACAGCGGGTGGCGGAACACCTGGCCGCGCAGGGCTTCGCCCTTGGCGGTGGCCAGCACGGTGCCGCTCAGGCCGAAGCGTTCCAGGCACTTCTCGACCAGGCTGGCGCCCAGCAGCAGCACGCCCTTGGGCGTGTCCACCAGCGCGTATTCCAACTCGGGGTGGGCGTTGAGCGCCTGGTTGGCAGGGATGGTCCAGGCGGTGGTGGTCCAGATGACGGCAAAGGCTTGTTTGCCGGCAGGCAGGGCGCTCAGGCCGAAGGCTTGGGCCAAGCCGGCCGCGTCGTTGGATTCGAAGGCCACGTCCAGCGTGTCGCTCTTCTTGTCGGCGTATTCGATCTCAAACTCGGCCAAGCTGGAGCCGCAGTCAAAGCACCAGTACACGGGCTTCAGCCCACGGTACACAAAGCCACGCTCGATCACACGTTTGAAAGCGCGGATCTGGCCAGCCTCGTTGGCCGGGTTCATGGTCTTGTAGGGGCGCTCCCAGTCACCCAACACGCCAAGGCGCTTGAAATCTTCGCGCTGCTGGTCGATCTGCTCGGTGGCGTAGGCGCGGCTCTTGGCCTGCATGTCATCACGGCTCAGGTTGCGCCCGTGCAATTTTTCGATGGCGTTCTCGATGGGCAGGCCGTGGCAGTCCCAACCGGGGATGTACTGCGCGTCAAAGCCTGCGAGCTGCTTGCTCTTGACGATCATGTCCTTGAGCACCTTGTTCAGCGCGTGGCCGATGTGCAGCTTGCCGTTGGCATAGGGCGGGCCGTCGTGCAGCACGAACAGAGGCTGGCCAGCACGGGCGTCGCGCAGCTTTTTGTACAGACCGCCAGTCTCTCCGCCGGGCCGCCCCAAGGAGGACTGCACCCCCTCGGGGGGGCTGGCTTGGCCAGCACTGGGGGCCATATCGTTCCAGGTCTTCACCCAGGCCGGCTCGCGCTTGGGCAGGTCGCCGCGCATGGGGAAGGCGCTATCGGGCAGGTTCAGGGTGCTACGGTAATCAACAGGTTCAGTCATGGCCAACTCTCGGTTTGGAGGCTTTGTGCAAGCAATTCGGGAAGGGGGCTACCGTCGCTGGGGCGAAGGCAGCCTGAAGGGGCGGGTGACGCGGGGCAAAGTGCGTCGGGTGGCCGCAAGGGCCGGCCCCGTCAAATTCGGGTGCCGCCGGGAAGGCCGATGTGCGCGGCGAGCCAGGCGCGCGCGTCATCGCGGTCCTTTTGAATGCCCTGTGTCAAGGCGTCCAGACCGTCGTATTTCAGTTCGTCGTGCAGTTTGTGCAGCAGTTCCACGCGGATGATTTTACCGTAGGCCCCCTCCGGGCCCAGTTCTTCAGGCCAGTCCAAGCAATGGGTTTCCAAGAGCACGCGGCCACGGTTCACATCGTTGGGGTCCAGCGAAGGGCGCACGCCGAGGTTGGCCACGCCTTGCAGGGGTTTGGCGGCCAGACCGTGGACCAGCACCACAAAAATGCCGCTGGCGGCGGGTTTCCAGTGGGCGAAGCGCAAATTCAGGGTCTTGAAACCCAGGGTGCGGCCCAACTTGCGCCCGTGCACCACATGGCCACTGATGCAATACGGCCGGCCCAGCAGGCGGGCTGCGTCCTGCATGCGCCCCAGGCTCAGCGCCTCGCGCACGGCGGAGCTGGAGACGCGCAGGCCGTGAAAGCCACCGCTGGGCCGCCCCGAGGTGGCTTGCTCCCCCTCGGGGGGCAGCGAGGACACGGCGTGCCGAGCGTGGGGGTAGGAAATCTCGTAACTGTTCATGCGCGCCACATCAAAACCATGGGCCTCGCCCGCCGCGTCCAGCAGGGCGTAATCGCCCGCGCGGGCCTTGCCGAAACGGAAGTCGTCGCCGACCAGCACGTAGCGGGCGCCCAGGCCGTCCCGCAGCACCTGCTGGATAAAGTCTTGCGGGCTCTGGTTGGCCAGCCGTGCATCGAAAGGCAGCACGATGCTCTGGTCCACCCCGGCTTTGGCCAGGTCTTCTAATTTGTCACGCAGGGTGCCTACACGGGCCGGGGCTAGCTCGGGCTTCTGGTGCAGTTTGGCGAAATAGTCGCGCGGATGGGGCTCAAACGTCAGCACGCAGCTGGGCACGCCGCGTTGCTGTGCTTCGCTCTTGAGCAGCGCCAGCATGGCCTGATGGCCCCGGTGCACACCGTCGAAGTTGCCAATCGTTACCGCGCACGCCTCGGCCACGCCGGGGTGCTTGAAACCGCGAAAAACCTTCATGGAGTTGTTATCTTTTTGATAGCAGGCCGCGCACATCGCATCAGCGCCTGAAGCCAATTTGTCATGGAAACACGGTATATTGTGACTTAGCAGGGCTCGGACGGCTTGTCCGGTGCGCACTTGCAGACCTTTGCAGACTTGTGTTGGTGGTTGTTTGAACCGTTAATGGAGGCGTTGCGTGAAAGTCTTGAAGTTGTCGGCCCAAGGGCTGCCCCAGTCCTGGATATCGCTGGAACAAGCGGTGATTCACTATGCTGCAGACGAAGTACGCTGGGAAGCCGGCGGCGAGGTGGCGGTGTTTCACGGCGGCCACAACGCGGTGACCGGGCAGCAGTCCATCATCCGGGTCAACAGCATCATCGGCACCCGTGGCGTGCCCCGCATCAACCCCTTTAACTTGCGCCCCGGCCTGACCAACGCCAAGCTGTTCATCCGCGACCGCAATGTGTGCGCCTACTGCGGCGGACACTTCCATGAAAGCGACCTGACGCGCGAGCACATCATCCCCTTTGCCCAGAACGGCATCGACAACTGGATGAACGTGGTGACCGCCTGCCGGCCGTGCAACCACCGCAAGAGCCACCGCACCCCCGAGCAAGCCAACATGCCGCTGCTCTACGCCCCCTATGTGCCCAGCCTGTGGGAAGACTTCATCCTGCGCAACCGCCGCATCCTGGCGGACCAGATGGAGTTTTTGATGGCGCATGTGCCGGCTTCGTCGCGCTTGCTGGTTTAGCGATTGTTGCTCCTAAAAACATAGCTTATCGCGCAATAGCCACAAGGGCTAAGGCCAGAAAAGACTTGTAGTTTGCGTAGTGACCGTCTTCGGGGCACCGTTACAGCGGGTGGCTGACCAGCTTGAAGTCGGGGTCTTCCTCAAAGGTTTTGACGGTGAAGTCCAGGCTGCGCATGAGCTTGAGCATGCCGGGGTTGTGGGTGAGTACCAGGCCTTCGATTTCGCTTAAGCCCTTGTCGCGCGCCACGTCCATGATGGACAGCATCAGCCGTGAGCCCAGGCCCTTGCCGGCAAAGTCGTCGGCCACCACCAGCGAGAACTCACAGCTTGATTTATCGGGGTTGGTCACGTAGCGGGAGACGCCGATGATGCGTTCGGTTTCCAGTATTGCGCCATCTTCGCCCGCAGTGCGTGTTTTGTGGACGGCGACCAGCGCCATTTCCCGGTCGTAATCTATGAGCGTAAAGCGGGCCAGCATGGCGGGCGGCAGCTCATGCATGCTGGAGACAAAGCGGAAGTAGCGGCTCTCTTTGGACAAGCCCTGCACCAGTTGTTGCAGCATCTGCGCATCGTCGGGCTGCACCGGGCGCACCGTGTATTCGCCGCCACCGCGCATGGGCCAGAGCTGCTCGTACTGGGCGGGGTAGGGCAGGATGGAGAGGTGGTTGTAGTTGTGGACGCGGCTGCTGACGCCCTGGGGGGCGTGGTCGATGACGATGCGGGCATCCACGGCCACGGCACCCTGTTCGTCCACGATGAGGGGGTTGATGTCCATCTCGCGCAGCTGGGGCAGCTCGCACACCATCTCGGAGATGCGCAGCAGGATCTGCTCCAGCAGGTCGATATTGGCGGGGGCGTTGCCTCGCCATTCGCCCAGTGTTTCTGCCACACGCGAGCGCTCGATGAGGCGGCGCGCCAGAAACTGGTTGAGCGGGGGCAGTTCCATGGCGCGGTCGTTGATCAACTCGATCATGGTGCCGCCGGCCCCGAAGGCAATCACCGGGCCGAACGGGTCGTCTGTCACCAAACCGATGCAGATCTCGCGGCCGTGGCGCGAGCGCACCATGCTCTGCACCGTGACGCCGTTGATGCGGGCGTCCGGGCGCAGGCGCTTCACGGTCTGCATCATGTCGTTATAGGTGTCGCGCACGCCGGTGGCGTTCATGATATTGAGCGCCACGCCGCCCACGTCCGACTTGTGGCTGATGTCGGGCGAGTCGATCTTGAGCACTGCCGGAAAGCCCAATTGGGTGGCGATCATCATGGCCTCGTTGGCGCTGCGGGCCAGGATGGTGCGGGTCACGGGAATGTGGAAGGCCGAGAGTAGGGTCTTGGACTCCATCTCGGTGAGCACCTTGCGCCGCTCGGCCAGCACGCTTTCGATCACCAGGCGTGCGCCTTCAATGTCCGGCTTGGCCAGGGTGGAAAGAGGCGGCGGTGTTTGCTGCAAAAGCAGTTGGTTTTGGTAGAAGGATGCGATGTTGCCGAAGGCGCCCACTGCGGCTTCCGGGGTGCGGAAGCTGGGGATCTCGGCTGCCTTCAGGATGCCGCGCGCCGCGTTGACCGTGCTGTCGCCCATCCAGCAGGAGAGCAGGGGCTTGCCCATGGTTTTTTTGACCTCCGCCAATGCACTGGCCACCGCAGAGGCGTCGTGGCCCGGTTTGGGGGAGTAGATGGCCAGCACGCCGTCCACCCCCCGATCCTTGCCGGCAGCTGCCACTGCCGACTTGAAGTGGTCTGCCCCGGCTTCTTCGGAGAGGTCAATCAAGTCGGTCAGCGAGGCCAGCGGGGGCAGCAAAGGTTGGAGGGACTCCGCAGTCGCCGCAGACAGTTTGCCCAGCTCCAACTGCAATTCATTGATCCAGTCCGCCGCCAGCACGCCGGGCCCGCCCCCGTTGGTGACCAACGCCAGGCGTTTGCCGACCGGCCGGTAGCGCGATGCCAGGCACTTGGCGGCAGAAAACAGTTCCACAAAAGAGCGCACCCGTACGGCGCCTGCACGGCGCAGGGCGGCGTCAAACACATCGTCACTGCCGACAATGGCACCGCTGTGGGTCTGGGCGGCCTCGTTGCCGGCAGGGCGGCGGCCCGCTTTGAGCACGACCACGGGTTTGGCGTGGGCCGCCATGCGCAGGGCGCTCATGAAGCGGCGCGCATCGGAAATACCTTCGAGGTACACCACGATGCTCTGCGTCTGCGCGTCGTTGGCCAGAAAGTCCAGCACATGCGCCATATCGACGCAGGTGTGCGGACCCAGTGTCACCACCGTGGAAAAGCCCACTGCATTGCTGGCCGCCCAGTCGAGCATGGACGACGCCAGCGCCCCAGACTGCGACACCAAGGCCAGAGGCCCGCGTTGCGCCAGCGGGCCGGCCAGGCTGGCGTTGAGCAGCAGCTGCGGGCGCTGCAGCCCCAAGGTGTTGGGCCCCAGCAGTTGCACGCCTTCACGCTTGGCGATTTTGGCGAGGGCGGCAGCCAGCTCCGCGCTGATGCCGCTCGACACAATCAGTGCTGCCTTGCAGGCAATGCGGCCTGCGATTTCTAGCGCTGCAGTCAAGTCTTGGGGCGGCAGCGCTATCACGGCCAGGTCCGCCTTCGACTGGGCCAAGTCGGCCAGGGTGCCGGTGCTATGAACATCCAGAAAACGGATGAGGCCGGTAAAGGTCTGGGCCTGCAGAGCCCCTACCAGCATGCGGGCTTGGGGCGGTAGCTGTTCGGGGGCATCCACCTGGCCGGCGAACACGATGACCGATTGCGGGGTGAACAAGGGGGACAGGTAGTGTTTTTCCATGCGGTGGGACTCCAGTTTCAATCAGCGCCAATGAGCACTTTGACGTGCTCGGCCACACTGCGGGCTAGGGGGTTGAGCACATAGCCGCCCTCCAGGCAGGAGATGATGCGCCCCTGGCAATGCCGTTGGGCCACCGCCATCAGCTGCCGTGTGACCCAAGCATAGTCGGCATCGACCAGGCCCAGGTTGCCCATGTCGTCCTCGCGGTGCGCGTCAAAGCCGGCCGAGACGTAGATGAGCTGCGGGGCAAAAGCATCCAGTGCCGGCACCCATCGGGTGGCTACCGCCTCGCGGAATTTGTCGCTGCCCGAGCGGGCCGGCAGGCCCACGTTCACCATGTTGGGGCCCACGGCTTTTTCGCCGTTAAAGGGGTAGAGCCCCTGCTCGAAGATGGAGCACATCAGCACCCGGTCGTCGCCCCGGAAGATGTCTTCACTGCCGTTGCCGTGGTGCACGTCAAAGTCAATCAGCGCCACCCGCTCCAGCCCGTGCACATCCAGCGCATGGCGTATGCCCACCGCCACGTTGTTGAAAAAGCAAAAGCCCATGGCCGCTGAGCGCTCGGCATGGTGGCCCGGCGGGCGCACGCTGCAAAACGCGCTGGGCACCTGCCCGCCCAGCACCAGGTCCGTGGCCTGCACGGCAGCGCCTGCTGCGCGTAAGGCAGCCCGCACGGTGAAGGGGTTCATGTCAGTGTCAGGGTCCACCTTGTGGTAGCCCTCTTTGGGAGACGCTTCGATCAGTTCATGCACATAGTTGATGGCGTGTGCCCGGCCCAGCTGTGCTTCGGTGGCCAAGGGTGCGTCATAAGTGTTCATGTAGTCCAGCAGGCCGCGCAGCAGCAGCATGTCCTGGATGGCACCCAATCGCTCCGGGCACTCGGGGTGGTGCGGCCCCATTTCGTGGCGGGCGCAGTCGGGGTGCGAAATAAAGGCGGGCAGCATGGTGTCTCCAGTATCTGGCTTTTGTGCCAGTCTAGGCAGCCCAGCTGACACGAGTCTTGATATGGGGCAACAAGGGGGATGATGTCAGGCAAGAGGCCCATCCAAGGCATGGGCCTTGGACGCCCCCGGATTCTTAGGGGATTCGCGGGCGCGGGGCACTGTTGATACCATCGCCCCACTCATGACGCTCAAAGCCACTCCACCACACTCCCCCCGCATTCCTCCCCGATTCGTCACCGCCAGCGCGTACGTCCTGGCCGCCGGTATCTGTCTGGCAGTTCTGGTTTGGGGTCTTCTTCCCGGCTTGTTGGCGGTCTGCCTGGGCTATATGGCCACACATGCGCTGAGCACCAGCCGCCGCTTGGGGCGCTTGCGCCCCAGTGCGTTTGTGGCAGCTGCGTGGGTGATTGTGGTTCCGCTCTTGCTCTTTGCCCTGGTGCTTTCCAACGCCAAAGGCATGGTGTTCAGCGCAGGTGCCCAGTACGAGGCCTTGCTGCACCACCTGGCCGGCACGGTGCTGGAAATCCGCCAGAAACTGCCACCCAACCTGGCCGCCCATCTGCCCGATGAGCTGGTGGCAGCGCAAGCCTGGCTGGCAGCCTATCTGCAAAGCCAGGCCCATGCCCTGACCGGCTTCGGCTCTGCCGGGCTGCAAGGCGGGCTGCTGGCCTATGTGGGGCTGGTCATCGGTGCCCTGATCGTGGGAACCCCCGGCGTAGAGCATGCCGCCCCCCTGCGGGCAGCTGCGCGGGCCCGGGCGCGGTACTTCATCAGCGCCTTCCGGCAGATCGTGGTGGCCCAGTTCTGGATTGCTGCTTTCAATGCCGTCTGCACAGCGCTGTTTTTGTTCGGCGCCCTGCCTTTGGTGGAGGTGCATATTCCCTATTCGGGCATGCTGGTGGCGCTTACCTTTTTTGCCGGCCTCATTCCCATCGTGGGCAACCTGCTGTGCAACGGCGTGCTTACGCTGGCCGGCATGTCGGTCGCGCCCATGGTGGGCCTGGCCTGCCTCATGTTCCTCATTGCCATTCACAAGTTCGAATACGTCATCAACGCCAAGGTGGTGGGCAAACGCACCGGCACCTCGGCCTGGGAGCTGCTCACCGTCATGTTTGTGGGCGAGGCCATCTTCGGCGTGGCCGGCCTGGTGGCCGCGCCGCTGTACTACGCCTATGTGAAGCGGGAGCTGCTCGAAGAGGGTTTGGTCTAGGTTTTTTAGCCTTTTTGGCCTCTAGCCCTAGTGGTTGCTGCGCGAGCAGCTTCTATTTTGATAGCATGTCGAGGCTGCCGCACTTGCCCATCGGCAGGGCAGCCTACCGGAGAGGCCCATGTTTTCCCACATCTTCGTCGGCGTGGCCGACTTCGAACGCGCGCTGCGCTTCTACGCCCCCGTGATGCAGGCGCTGGGCCAACACCAGCGCTTCATCGACCGTAGCCGCCCCTGGGCCGGCTGGCAGACCGAAGGCGTGGCGCGGCCGCTGTTTTTGATTGGCAAGCCGTTTGAAGGTGAGCACGCGGCTGGCAATGGCCAGATGACTGCCTTTCTGGCGGAAAGCCGCGCGCAGGTGGACGCGGTGTACCAAGCGGCGTTAGCCCATGGCGGCAGCAGCGACGGTGCGCCGGGGTTGCGACCGGAGTACCACGCCCACTACTACGGCGCTTACTTTCGGGATACGGAAGGGAATAAGCTGTGTGTGGCTTGTCATGGGGCGGTGGGGTGACGCATGGCCCAGCATTCAAGTGTTATTGCAGGGCTTGGTTCCATTTTTATGAAGAGCCAAGCAGCTTTGAATATGCGAAATCAGATATAAATAAAGCACTTAATAAATACGACGGGAGTAAAACATGCGGACTTGCGACTTTGTTCACATGACCTGTTTGATGTTCGTACCACTATAGGTGCCGATCCAGTGACCAACAGCATTGTTGACCTCCGAGCACATCGGCGCGCACTTGCCGCGAATCCACGTGCCTTCGAGGTAGATATCCCGCGGGCGAAGAGGACCGTGGTGAAACATCTTCGCAACTGTGGTTATGGGCTCTTGAAGTCTGATCAAGCCAATGAAGTAACGGACGCATATGTAGACGCACTCTTTGAGGCTCAGGGACGACAAGCCTTCTTCCATGTAGAAGGGCCGCTTCCGTATTGCTGGAACCGACCCGGGGATTGGAAGCACCCGTACATTCGGTATGAGTGGGGCCACCTTCGCTCAAAGAACCAGAATTCAGATGCCGATGAGCTTGACAACCTCTGTCTGATGTCAGCGCGATGCAACCAGCACATTCAGGCTGCCATGGACGTCGTAGAGGTACGTCACTGGCTTGTAGGGTCTGCGGTCGCTGTGAGAATCGACGGGGTACTAGCCGCCCGAGCCAAACTCTTCGAGAGCAGTAAGTGGCAGGCGATACTTAGTGCACTCGCCGATTACCGTTCCCCACTCAATATCGCTTCGTCTGACGACAGTGAAGCCTAACCCCTCATATATGGACTTCCCCACAAGTACAAGAGGTTGACCGATAGTTTGGCTTTGGAGGAAGCGCCTGCAGTCGTATATCCGGCATCTGCGGTGGGATCATGAATGTCCCGTGCCGACATGGAATCTGCGTCATCGAAGCGTCAGTCGCTACAAGCGGCTGCAAATGAGCCGGAAGAGTTATCGGCGTCTGTCAGTGTGGGGTGAACCCGGCGGGCCTGTGGTCGATCAATCTCGTCGCATCGCGTGATGTGTGTTCAATACTTCTTTTGGTTAACGGCTGCTTTGGGATGTTGGCAATCAAGCTGGCATCACAAAGTTCTCCCTGCTGAGATTCTTTCCAAGCCTTGCGGTTTGTTCACCAAACGGCGCCTTGTCCCGCAGCGTGGCATAACAAATTCTCGCCAGCTTGTTGGCCAGCGCACAGGCCGCCTTGTTGTGGTTTGACCTGCGGTGCATACCTTGCAAGGCTTGTTGCTCGACAGACTTCACCCGCACCGGGTGAATATCGGCGCAGCGAGCAGCTTCTAGCAACGCTGCAGCATCGGTGGCATCGGTGGCATCGGTCTTGTTGCGTTTGACGTAGGCGCGGATGTACTGGGCAGGCAGCAATCGAACCTCAATGCCCAAGCCATTGAGCCAGCGTGCCCAGTGGTGTGCTTAGCCGCAGGCTTCCATGATGACCAGTACGCAACTCTTGCGCAAAAAGATGGGGAGTCCATCCCATCACTCGAGCCGGCCCGTTCCGGCAAGACGCCTTGTCTCCACGGTCGGCGCAGCTCAAACGTTGGCTATCCCTTTAGTGCTCAGATTCAAAGGCCAAGCGGCTCCGTGCCTTGCGAGACGAATTTCAAGCTTTACTTGTCCGGCAACGCCAGTAAATCCTCCGTAGGCCGTCCATCCCGATAGGCTTGCAGGTATTTTTTGCGTCCCAGCGTTTGCACACCCACCCATGCGCCCGGCTGGCCGGGCTTGGCGGCTGGGCACCACAGGGCTTGGGGGCCGCTGGATTCGACGAAGTCGATCAACTGTTCCTTCGTGGAGAAGCCTGTCTCTTTCGTCGGCTTGCCGTCCACCACCTGTACCCACCACAAGATGTGGAGGTGCTCGTGTTTGTAGCCGCCGCGCATGCGCTTGGCCACACATTGGAGGTAGGTCGCCATGTTTGCAGGGGTTCAGCGTTTGGGCGCCATATGCCGTTCAGACCCAGGCCAATTTAGGCAAATACGCCAGCCGTGTCCTGCATGCGCGCAGACACTTCGCCCAGGTGGTGCAGGCTGTCGCCAAAGGTTATTTCCAGCTGGGTGAGTTTCTTGAAGTAGTGGCTGACGATGTATTCGTCCGTCACGCCAATGCCGCCGTGCAGTTGCACCGACTGCTGGCCCACAAAACGCATGCTTTGGCCCAGCTGGTATTTGGCGCGGGCCAGTGCCGCGCGGCGCTCTGGCGCCGGAGCGTTGAGCTTCAAGCTCGCGTAGTAGCTCATGCTGCGCGCCAGTTCCAGTTGCATCTTCATGTCGGCCGCGCGGTGGCGCAGCGCCTGGAAGCTGCTGATGGCTACGCCAAACTGCTTGCGCGTGTTGAGGTACTCGGCAGTCAGGGCCATGGTCTTGTCCATCACGCCCACGGCCTCGGCGCAGGTGGCGGCTATGCCGATGTCCACCGCATGCTCCAGCGCGGCCAGGCCTTGGGTGGTGATGAGGGTGGCGGGTGCGTTCTTAAAGGTGACTTCGGCGGCGCGGCTACCGTCTTGCGTGCCGTAGCCGCGTGTGCTGACGCCTGCCGATTCGCGCTCGACGAGAAACAGGCCCATCACGCTGTTGACCTTGGCGGAGACGAGGTAGGCGTCGGCCTGGTCGCCTGCAACCACTATGCTTTTTGTAGCATTCAGCACATAGCCGCCGGGCGCCTGGTGTGCTTTTCCTGCTATGGCGTCTAGTGCATAGCGGCTGCCGCGCTCCTGGTAGGCCAGCACCACCAGCTTTTCGCCACTGGCCACGCCGGGCAGCCAGGCTGCCTTGGTGGCGGCGTCCGCATAAGCCGCCATCACGGCACCGGCAATGAGTGCCTGGGCCAGGGGCTCCAGCACCATGCCGCGCCCCAGCTCTTCCATGACCACCATGCCTTCAATCGGCCCCATGCCCATGCCGCTGTGGGCTTCGGGCACGTATAGGCCGGTCAGGCCCAGCTCGGCCAGCTCGGTGTAGGCGGCGCGGTCAAAGCCGCCTGCCTTGGTGATGGCGCGGCGGCGCTCGAAGTCGTAGCCTTTGTCCACGTACTTGCGCACGGCGTCGCGCAGTTGTTCCTGGTCGTCAGAGAAATCGAAGTCCATCTGTGTATCTCCTTGTTCAACCCAGGACGACCTGGGAGACGATGTTGCGTTGCACTTCATTGCTGCCACCGTAGATGGTGGTTTTGCGCAGGTTGAAGTAGTGGGAGGCGAGGGGTGCATTGCCCACTTCGCCACCGGGGAAGTCGCCTTGCCAACCCGCCTCCATGGCCTCGCGCACCAGTGGCAGGGCAAAGGGACCTGCGGCCAGCATCATGAGTTCGCTGTAGCGCTGCTGGATCTCGCTGCCGCGAATCTTCAAGAGGCCGGCAATGTCCAGCGAGTTCTTGCCGCTCTTCTCGGCGGACAGCACGCGCAGCACTAGCATCTCCAGCGCCACTACGTCCACTTCGAGTTTGGCAATTTCGTCGCGGAAGCGGGTGTCGTTCCACACGCCTTCGCGCTTGGCAATGCGCTTCAAGCGGTCCAGCTCGCGCTTGCTGCGGTTCACATCGGCAATGTTGGTGCGCTCGTGTGCCAACAGGTGCTTGGCGTAGGTCCAGCCTTTGTTCTCTTCGCCAATCAGGTTTTCGGCGGGCACTTCCACGTTGTCGAAGAACACCTCGTTCACCTCGTGGCCACCGTCCAGCATGATGATGGGGCGCACGGTCACGCCGGGGCTCTTCATGTCGATCAGCAGGAAGCTGATGCCGGTTTGCGGCTTTCCTTCGGTGCTGGTGCGGACCAGGCAAAAGATCCAATCGCCATACTGGCCCAGCGTGGTCCAGGTCTTCTGGCCGTTGACGATGTACTTGTTGCCCTGGCGTTCGGCGCGGGTCTTGACGGATGCCAGGTCGGAGCCGGAGCCCGGTTCGCTGTAGCCCTGGCTCCACCACACTTCGCCGCTGGCGATGCCGGGCAAAAAGCGCTGCTGCTGCTCGGGCGTGCCAAAGGCCATGATGACCGGTGCCACCATCACCGGGCCAAAGGGCACGATGTGCGGCGCACCCGCCAGCGCGCACTCTTCTTCAAACAAATGCTTTTGCACGGCGGTCCAGCCGGGGCCGCCAAATTCCTTGGGCCAGCCAAAGCCCAGCCAGCCTCTCTTGCCCAAAATCTTGGCCCAGCGCTGCATATCATCGCGCGTAAGCTCCAGGGCGTTGTGCACTTTGTGGGCAATATCGGCGGGCAGGTTCGCGCCCACCCAGCTGCGGATGTCTTCGCGGAATGCCTGTTCTTCGGGGGTGAAAGCCAAATCCATGGGGGAGGTCTCCAATATTTTGTTTGTTGGTACGGTCTGGGGCCGCTCTCAATCGAGTTCTAGCACGGTCGTTCTATTCTGCTTGTCCGGGGGGTGACATGCCCAGTTCGGCACACAGCTTTTGCACTGTGGAGCGAAGCTCGGCCAGTTCGCGTTCCAGCTGGGTCACCCGGGCTTGCAGGTCGGTGTTTGCAGGCGCGGCCATGCGGCTGTTGGTGGCGGCGCTGGCGTCCATCGGCCCGCACAGCAGATGGGCCCAGCGCTGTTCGCGGGCACCGGGTGCGCGGTCCAGCTTGATGACCAGCGGGCCGCCTTTGTCTTCGCTGCGTTCCTGCAGCTCGTCCAGAAATGCTTCCACCGACGAAGTATCGGCAAAGCGGTACCAGCGCTCGGCGTTCAGGCGTAACTCTGCGGCGGTTTGCGGGCCGCGCAGCATCAGTAGGCCCAGCAGCACGGCGCTTTGCTCGGGCACACCAATGCCGCGCTGCGCGTTGTGGGTGAACTTGGTGGTGCGCCCGCCGGTGGTCTCGTGCACCAGGCCGGCTTCGCGCAGGGTGTCCACCGCGCTGCTGACTTCGGATTCGCTCAGCTCCATCAGCGGCTCGCGGCTGGTTTTTTGGTTGCAGCCCAGCAGCAGGCTGTTCAGGGTGAGCGGGTAGCTGTCGGGCACGGTGCGCGCTTTTTCCATTAGCGTGGCGAGCACGCGGGCTTCAACAGGGGTCAAGAGAACGGGGGTGGTCATAATTCAGCCAGTTATGAAAAACATCGTCATTTTGATCTCTGGCGGCGGCTCCAACATGGCCGCCATCGTGCGTGCCGCCCAGCGCGAAGACTGGGAGCGCCAATACGGCGCACGTATTGCCGCCGTCATCAGCAACAAAGGCACGGCCGGCGGCCTGGTGTTTGCCAAAGAGCAGGGCATAGACACCGCCGTGCTGGACCACAAAACCTTTGAGAGCCGTGAAGCCTTTGACGCCGCACTGATGGCCGAAATTGACCGCTACAACACGCCCGAGGCCCCGGTGCTGGTGGTGCTGGCAGGTTTTATGCGCATCCTCACCCCTGGCTTTACTGCACATTACGAAAGCCGCCTCACCAACATCCACCCCTCGCTGTTGCCGGCCTTTCCCGGCCTGCATACGCATCAGCGTGCCATTGAGGCCGGCTGCAAGCTTGCCGGCGCCACCGTGCATCTGGTGACTGCTGAGCTGGACCATGGCCCCATCCTGGAGCAGGCCGTGGTGCCTGTGCTGCCCACTGACGATGCCGACACGCTGGCCGCCCGTGTGCTCACGCAGGAGCACCGCATTTACCCCCGGGCCATTGCAGCTTTGTTGGGCGGCCAAGCGCGGTAGGTGCTTGCCCCCCCAATTCAGTCTTCGATCCGGGTGAAACGGGCTTGTACGACGCCCCCAATGTCTACCGTCTCCAGAAACATGGCCGCAGGCCGCACCCATAGCTGCTGATCGCCATACAGCGCCCGGTACAGCGTCATGGGTTCGCAGGTTTCACTGTGCCGTACCGTGTCCAAAACTTGGTACATGCCGCCCCTGTAGTGGCGGTAGCGGCCCGGTGGCGTGATCACAAGAGGGGGGAGTTTTTCATCGAACATGGGACAATCCTAGTCTATGCATCCAAAAGCCCTGCTTGAAGCCTGTACCGAACTGGTCCGGCTCACCCTTAAATTCGATCACCCTGCAGACGCCATCGTCTCCCGATTTTTCCGTGACAACCGCGGCCTGGGGCCGCGCGAGCGCGCTACCCTGGCCGAAACGGTCTACACCGTGCTCCGCAAAAAACTGCTGTTTGACCACCTGGCCCCCTCGGGCAGTGGCCCCAAAGAGCGCCGTCTGGCCATTCTTGGTTTTTATGGCCCGAGCGATTTCCTGCGCAGCGCATTGACCGACCAGGAAAAGCGCTGGCTGGACCAGTGCGAGGCCGTCAAGCCCGAAGATCTGATGGAGCGCCATCGCCACAACCTGCCTGAGTGGCTGGTGCAGCCTCTGAAAGACCAGTTGGGCGAGGGCTTCTGGCCCTTGGTTGAAAACCTGAACCTGGGCGCTGGCTTGGATTTGCGCGTGAACGCCATGAAAGCCAAACGTGCTGACGTGCAAAAAGAACTGCAGCAAGCCGGCATCAAGGCTGTGCCCACGCCGTTCTCCCCCTTGGGGCTGCGTATAGCCGGTAAGCCGGCGCTGAACAAGAACGAAGCCTTCCTGCGTGGCGACTTCGAGGTGCAGGATGAAGGCTCCCAGCTGTTGGCCATGCTGGTCGATGCCAAGCGCGGCGAAATGGTGGTGGACTTCTGCGCCGGTGCCGGCGGCAAGACATTGGCCTTGGGTGCTGCCATGCGTAGTACCGGGAGGCTGTACGCCTTTGACACTTCGGCCCATCGCCTGGATGCGCTCAAGCCCCGTATGGCCCGCAGTGGCTTGTCCAACGTACATCCCGCAGCCATTGCCCATGAGCGCGACGACCGCGTGAAGCGCCTCTCCGGCAAGCTGGACCGCGTGTTGGTCGATGCGCCGTGCACCGGACTGGGAACTTTGCGGCGTAATCCGGACCTTAAGTGGCGCCAGACCATGGCGGGCGTGGAGGAAATGGCCGTAAAGCAGGCGGCCATCCTGCAAAGCGCCGCCCGCATGGTGAAGTCCGGCGGACGCCTGGTTTATGCGACCTGTAGTGTGTTGCCACAAGAGAACGAAGCGATTGCCGATGCGTTTTCGGCCGCCAACCCGGAATTTGTACCTTTGTCGGCAGGTGAAATCCTCTCCAACCTTAAGGTTGAGAATGCACCAAGCCTGTGCAGCGGAGGGGGGAAAGGGCAGTTGTACCTGCGTTTGTGGCCGCATTTGCATCAAACCGATGGATTTTTTGCTGCGGTTTGGCAAAAGAAGTGAAGTTTTTGACGAAGGTTAATGTTTTTTAACTTCACATTGATTTATCTGGCTAAAACTGACAGCTGCATCTAGAATTGCAGCTTTTCTGGGGGCGTGCGCCGCCTCCTTGTTACACATAACCAAACCTCGTTGAGAGATTGAGCGAACTATGTTCTTACCTGATTGGGCTGTGCTGAATGCAGCAATCGATTGGCTGGCCCACGGTGCCTGGAATATCGCCTGGTGGCAGATGGTGTTGTTCACCCTGGCGCTGACCCACGTGACCATGATCAGTGTGACCGTGTTTTTGCACCGTCATCAAGCGCATCGCTCGCTGGACTTGCATCCAATAGCTTCCCACTTCTTCCGCTTCTGGCTGTGGCTGACTACCGGCCAGGTGACTAAAGAGTGGGCCGCCATCCATCGCAAGCATCACGCCAAATGCGAACAAGCTGAAGACCCCCACAGCCCCCATGTCTATGGCATCAAGACGGTGTTGTTGCAAGGTGCAGAGCTGTACCGTGCCGAGTCCAAAAACAAGGAAACCATGGCCCGTTTCGGTCACGGCACGCCGGATGACTGGATCGAACGCAACCTCTATACCCGCTACTCCTGGCAAGGTGTTGGCTTGATGATGATCATTGATCTCTTCTTGTTCGGCGCTGCTGGATTGGCAGTCTGGGCTGTGCAAATGGCATGGACGCCGGTCACTGCTGCCGGCATCATCAATGGTGCAGCCCACTACTGGGGCTATCGCAATTTCGAAGCACCGGATGCTTCGACTAACATTTCGCCGTGGGGCATCATCATTGCCGGTGAAGAGTTACACAACAACCACCACACCTACCCTACATCGGCCAAGTTGTCGGTGAAGCCCTATGAATTCGACATTGGCTGGATGTATATCTGCATCATGAGTGCTATGGGCTTGGCCAAGGTCAAAAAGACGCCTCCCAAAGCTGCATACGGCGATGTGCGCCCTGTAGCGGATGAGAAGACACTGGAAGCCCTGATTGCCAACCGCTACGAGATCATGGCGACCTATGCCAAGGGCGTTCGTCAGGCGGCCCGTGATGAGTTGGATGCGATGAAAGCCCGCAGTGCGGATGCCGCCATGATCCAAGCCGCCAAGCGTTGGATGCACCGCGATGTGGAGAAGGTGCCTGCCGCTGCTGCTCCACAATTGGCTCAGGCCCGTGCAGCTTCCCCCGTGCTGGACAAAATGGTCACCATGCGTGAAGAGCTGCGTCAGATGTGGCTCAACACCAGCGTGTCCCGTGAGCAGTTGACCAAGGACTTGCAAGGCTGGTGCCACCGTGCGGAAGAAAGTGGAATTGCCGCTTTGCGTGACTTCTCCATGAAGCTGCGCGCTGCTCGCGTCTAAGCGTTTTCGCCGCTCTGCCCAGAAGCCCGCCTAGTGCGGGCTTTTTTGTGCTTACGTATTCTTGACTTTGTTTCACAGCGGTGACGAGTACACCGGCTTTGCTCCGTGTCCCCCGCCCTTCGGGCTCCTCCTTGACCTGTGCAAAATCGGCATACCCATCACCTTCTTTTGGGCGAGGTAGTCTTGCGTGCATCAAACGTAAAAAAGCCCGCTCAAGGCGGGCTCTTTATAAAGGCAAGCATGAATTACTTCAGCTTGATTTCCTTGTAGTCGACGTGCTTGCGAGCAACGGGATCAAATTTCTTGATCAACATTTTCTCGGGCATGGTCTTCTTGTTTTTGTCGGTCGTGTAGAAGTGACCGGTGCCAGCTGTAGATTCCAGCTTGATTTTTTCGCGTCCGCCTTTGGTTGCCATGGTGCTTTACTCCTTAAGCTTGACCACGTGCGCGCAGGTCGGCGAGCACAGAATCGATACCGTTTTTGTCGATCAGACGCAGGCCGGCGTTCGAAATACGCAGGCGAACCCAGCGGTTTTCAGACTCCACCCAGAAACGGCGGTATTGCAGGTTCGGCAGGAACCGGCGCTTGGTTTTGTTGTTGGCGTGGGAAACATTGTTTCCGACCATGGGGCCTTTGCCCGTTACTTCACATACGCGTGCCATGTGGACACTCCGATTGATACGGCCGGTGCAAAAGTGCGCCGGCCTCACCTCGCCAAAAGAAAGGGTGGCGGTAACCCCCCGCTGATACGCCAGCGGAACTTGCCAAACCCCTTGAAAAAGGGCGGCCCCTCACGGGGCGAATTCAGCAAAGCCTTAGATTATAGCCGGCTCGGCCGTGGAGGCGACTTCTCTTATTCCTGTTGTTCGAGAAAGCGTTGTGCATCGAGTGCCGCCATGCAGCCGGTTCCAGCGCTGGTGATGGCCTGGCGATAAACGTGATCTTGCACATCGCCTGCGGCGAATACGCCTGGAATACTGGTCTGGGTGGCAAAGCCTTTGAGGCCACCTTGGGTCACGATATAGCCATTTTCCAGTTCCAGCTGTCCCTGAAAAATCTCGGTGTTCGGTGCATGACCGATGGCGATGAAGCAGCCTTTGAGTGTCACGTCTTCGGTGGAGCCGTCATGCACGCTTTTGAGGCGGATGCCGGTAACACCGGACGCATCGCCCAACACCTCTTCCAACGTCTTGAAGGTTTTGAGTTCGATTTTTCCGGCTGCGACTTTGTCCATCAGCTTGTCTACCAGGATGGGTTCTGCTTTGAACTTGTCGCGACGGTGCACCAGGTACACCTTGCTGGCGATGTTGGACAGGTAGAGTGCCTCTTCCACTGCAGTATTGCCACCACCCACCACGCAGCAGATTTCATTGCGGTAGAAAAAACCGTCGCAAGTGGCGCAGCCGGAAACACCACGCCCCATGAATGCAGACTCAGAGGGCAGGCCGAGGTACTTGGCGGAGGCTCCTGTGGCGATGATCAAAGAGTCGCAGGTGTAAGAGTCTGTATCGCCTTTCAGGGTGAAAGGGCGCTTGCTGAAGTCGATCGCATTGATGTGGTCAAAGATGATTTCTGTTTTGAAACGTTCTGCATGTTCCTGGAAACGTTGCATCAGTTCGGGGCCTTGTACGCCATTTACATCCGCAGGCCAGTTGTCCACCTCGGTGGTGGTCATGAGTTGGCCGCCTTGGGCAATCCCGGTGACCAAAACCGGGTTCAGGTTGGCGCGAGCCGCATAAACTGCAGCGGTGTAGCCGGCAGGACCGGAGCCCAGGATCAGAACCTTGGCGTGTTTGGTGTTAGACATGATGTAACCTTCTTCGACGAAAATCGTGGACCGAGCCGTGTACAGTTCGGGAGGGCAGCTTTCCATAGGGATGCTGTTGCGGGATCTGCAAGGCTGCAAGCAGCCGGACCCCTGATTGTAAGAAGCAGCACATTAGCAAGCAGGAACCCCTATCAATGGCAATGTTGAGCAACCAGGATTTGATTCGTCGGGTGCCCCTTTTCGCCAATTTGACCCAGGAGCAGGTTGCCAATCTGGCGGCGAACGTCAGCAAGCGCAAGATCAAAAAGGGTGAAGATATTGTTCGCCAAGGCCACAACGCGAATGCACTCTTCCTAATATTGTCGGGGCGCGCTCATGTGGTTATGACTGACAGCAAGGGCAAGGAGGTCATCCTGGCCACGCTGAAAGCGGGTGACTACATTGGTGAAATGAGCCTGATTGACAATGAGGCCCATTCGGCGACGGTGTGTGCGGAAGCTCAGATGGACGTACTGGTGCTGGGGCGGGACGACTTCACCCGCTGTGTCAGCAACAACGCGGCAATTGCGGCGGCCGTGATGCGCGGTCTGGTGCAACGGTTGCGTGCGGCCGACCAGAAAATTGTGTCACTGGCATTGGTCGGGGTCTACGGGCGTGTGGCCAATGTGCTGTTGGAAATGGCGGAGCCTATTGACAAAGGTGAGATGCTTATCCGTGAGAAAGTTTCTCGGTCGGCATTGTCCAAAATGGTCGGCGCCTCACGTGAAATGGTCAGTCGCGTCATGAAGGATTTCGAAGATCAGGGCTTTATCAAAACCAACAATGATGGCGGCATCAGCGTGTGGGAGCGTCGCTCCAAGCCACGCTGATACCGTTCGCGTAAGGCGTTGGCGTTACGCAGCATGACATGACATATTCACTCCATACTCTTCATTCCCCCACCCGCAAAAGTGCGCCTGAGCCTGCTCCGGGCCTGGGTCGCTTTGCCAATGAAATGGTCCTTGTGGCCGGTTTCGTCTTGCTGGCCTTGTGGTTGATTGCTCTGCTGAGTCACTCAGCACACGATGCAGCTTGGTCCACATCCGGTTCTGGCGCGCCCACGCATAACCATGTTGGACGCTTGGGGGCTTTGTGGTCAGACCTCAGTTACTTCTTGTTTGGCTTTTCGGTATGGTGGTGTTTTGCCGCTGCGGGGCGCCTCTGGCTGTCCTTGCTGGCTGACCGGCTTCGCGGAGACGGAGACGTGGACGCACCATTGGTGCTTAGCCACCGCCAGCGGCGCTGGATGTTTTGGTCGGGCCTTTTTTTACTGATGTATGCGAGCACGACGCTCGAGTGGGCGCGCCTGTACCGGTTGGAGCTGATGTTGCCCGGTGCCAGCGGTGGCGCCATGGGCCAGTTGCTGGGGCCATGGAGTGTGCGCTGGATGGGCTTCGCAGGCTCCGGACTGGTGGCAATCGTGCTGGGTTTGGTCGGCGTGTCCTGGGTATTCAATTTTTCGTGGCCACGTGTGGCCGAACGTATCGGCGCCTTTTTGTATTCGCTGGTCGAATCTCGACGGGAGAAAAAGGAAGAAGCCCAGGACCGTGAATTAGGCCAAAAGGCAGTGCGGGAGCGGGAAGAGGTCTTTTTGGAAGAGCGCGGTGAAGAGCCCATCGTCCACCCGCCCATGGCGCCTGTGGTGATTGAACCGGTGATGGCGGAGCTTCCCCCCAGCGTGCGCGTGGCCAAAGAGCGCCAGAAGCCGCTGTTTACCGAGATGCCGGACAGCAAGCTGCCACAAGTGGCCCTGCTGGATGACCCGCAATTGCGGCAGGAAACGGTGTCCCCCGAAACGCTGGAGATGACCAGCCGCATGATCGAGAAGAAGTTGAAAGACTTCGGTGTTGAGGTGCGTGTGGTGCTGGCGCAGCCGGGGCCGGTCATTACCCGGTATGAGATTGAGCCCGCCACTGGGGTGAAGGGGTCGCAGATTGTGGGCCTGGCCAAGGACTTGGCGCGTAGCTTGAGTCTGGTTTCCATCCGCGTGGTGGAGACTATTCCGGGTAAGAACTACATGGCGCTGGAGTTGCCCAACGCCAAGCGCCAGAGCATCCGCTTGTCCGAGATTCTGGGTTCGCAGGTCTATAACGAAGCCAAGTCCATGCTGACCATGGGGCTGGGCAAAGACATCATCGGCAATCCCATCGTGGCTGATCTGGCCAAGATGCCCCACGTGCTGGTGGCGGGGACCACCGGTTCCGGCAAATCGGTGGGGATCAACGCCATGATCCTGTCCTTGCTCTACAAGGCCGAGGCGCGTGATGTGCGCCTCTTGATGATAGACCCCAAGATGCTGGAAATGTCCGTGTATGAGGGCATTCCGCATTTGCTGGCTCCCGTGGTGACTGATATGAAGCAGGCGGCGCACGGCCTGAACTGGTGCGTGGCCGAGATGGAAAAGCGCTACAAGCTCATGAGCAAGATGGGCGTGCGCAATCTGGCGGGCTTCAACACCAAGATCGATGAAGCCAAGGCCAAGGGCGAATTTATTTACAACCCTTTCAGCCTCACACCCGAGAGTCCTGAGCCCCTGCAGCGCTTGCCGCACATCGTGGTCATCATTGATGAGCTGGCAGATCTGATGATGGTGGTGGGCAAAAAGATTGAAGAGCTGATCGCCCGTTTGGCCCAGAAGGCCCGTGCGGCGGGTATCCACCTGATCCTCGCCACGCAGCGCCCCAGTGTGGATGTGATCACGGGTCTGATCAAGGCCAACATTCCCACCCGTATCGCGTTCTCGGTGGGGTCCAAAATCGACAGCCGTACCATTCTGGACCAGATGGGGGCAGAAGCCTTGCTGGGTATGGGGGATATGCTTTATATGGCCAGCGGCACCGGCTTTCCCGTACGGGTGCATGGCGCCTTTGTGAGCGACGACGAGGTGCATCGCGTGGTGAGCTACCTCAAGAGCCAGGGTGAGCCGGACTACATCGAGGGTGTGCTGGAAGGCGGTACGGTCGATGGCGAAGATGGTGTTGGCGGTGAGGACGGCGGGGGAGAGAAAGACCCGATGTACGACCAGGCCGTCGAAGTGGTACTCAAGAACCGCAAGGCGAGCATCTCATTGGTGCAGCGCCATCTGAAAATCGGCTACAACCGCGCGGCCCGCCTGGTGGAAGACATGGAGAAGGCTGGGCTGGTCAGTGCCATGAGTGGCAGTGGGCAACGCGACATTCTGGTTCCCAGTCGTAATGAATAAGGTTTTTATGAAGCGTTTTGCTATCTTTTTTATAGCTTCTTGCGCACTATCCTCGGGCGCTACCGGCTTGAATGACTTGGAATCCTTTATCAAGGGCGTGAAGTCCGGCAAAGCTGAATTCAGCCAGGTCGTATCGGCGCCCGCCAAAGAAGGGCAGGTTGCACGCAGCAAAGTCTCCACTGGTACCTTTGAGTTTTTGCGCCCCGGGCGATTCAAGTTCACCTATAAAAAGCCTTTTGAGCAAACCATCGTTGCTGATGGCCAGACGCTGTGGCTGTATGACGTGGACTTGAACCAAGTTACTGCGCGCAAACAGGCACAAGCCTTGGGCTCCACGCCCGCTGCGCTGATTGCCTCATCGACCGACATCAAAGCGCTGCAGGCAGACTTCACCCTGACGGATGCTGCAGACAAAGATGGTGTGCAGTGGGTACAGGGTGCCCCCAAGGCCAAAGACAGCCAGTTGCAGTCGGTGCGAGTGGGTTTCAAACAAGGTCAGTTGGCGGCATTGGAAATTTTGGATAGCTTTGGTCAGCGTTCAGTGCTGACCTTCAGCAGCTTTGCAGCCAATGCGCCGCTGGATGCCAACGCCTTCCAGTTCAAGCCACCAGCTGGTGCGGATGTAGTACAGCAATAAGGTGGTTCTCGTTCTTGGCGACTGCATCCAAACACCAACCACTGGCTGAACTGTTGCGCCCCAAAACACTGGGCGACGTGATCGGTCAGCAGCATCTGCTGGGGGAGGGCATGGCCCTGCGTCTGGCCTTCGAATCGGGTCAGCCGCATAGCTGCATCCTGTGGGGCCCCCCAGGGGTGGGCAAGACTACCATCGCGCGGTTGATGGCGGATGCCTTTGATGCCCAGTTCATCACCATTAGCGCGGTACTCGGTGGCATCAAGGAAATCCGCGAGGCGGTGGATTTGGCGTTGCATGCGCGGGATGGGCTCGAGCAGCGTCGCACCATCGTCTTCGTGGACGAGGTGCACCGTTTCAACAAGAGCCAGCAGGACGCGTTTTTGCCCCATGTGGAAAGTGGCTTGTTCACCTTCATTGGCGCCACCACGGAAAACCCGTCGTTTGAAGTAAATTCTGCCTTGCTGTCGCGCGCTGCGGTGTATGTGTTGCAGCCACTGGATGCGGAAGGTTTGAAGCAAATAGTGCTGAAAGCCCAGGCAGAATATGCGCTACAAGCTATAGAAAGCATAGCAATTGATCGCTTGATCGCGTACGCAGATGGTGATGCGCGCCGCCTGCTCAATACGCTGGAAACTCTGGCGATTGCCGCCCGCCAGGAGCAGGTTCCCGAGATCACGGATGCCTGGTTGCTCAAGGTGTTGGGCGAGCGGATGCGGCGTTATGACAAGGGCGGCGAACAGTTTTACGACACGATTTCCGCCTTGCACAAAAGCGTGCGGGGCTCCGACCCGAATGCGTCGCTCTATTGGTTCACCCGCATGTTGGATGGCGGTGCAGACCCGCGCTACATGGCCCGCCGCCTGATCCGCATGGCAGCGGAAGACATCGGCTTGGCCGATCCTCGTGCCTTGCGTTTGGCATTGGATGCGGCCGATGTGTATGAGCGCCTGGGCAGTCCTGAAGGCGAGTTGGCGCTCGCGCAATGTGTGGTGTATTTGGCGGTCGCGCCCAAGAGCAATGCGGTGTACAAGGCCTTCAACGAAGCCAAAGCATTTGTGAAAAAAGACGGTACGCGCCCCGTGCCCATGCACCTGCGCAACGCGCCGACCAAGCTCATGAAAGAGCTGGACTACGGCAAGGGCTATCGCTACGCGCATGACGAAGAGGGCGGCTTCGCAGCGGGGGCGCGCTATTTGCCGGAGGGTATGCCGGATACCGAGTTCTACCGTCCCGTAGAGCGGGGCTTGGAAATTCGTATTGCCGAGAAGCTGCGGGAACTGAAGGCCCTCAACCGGGGGAATAGCTGATAGTGCATAAAATATGCATTGAGTTGCAGAATTTGCATAGCTCTCAAGGGTAAACCCACCCGGCGATTTTGGGGCGTCTAAACCCTGGATCGCTAGAATCCCCCAACTGCTTTGGCCTGCAACGTCGGTTTATCTGATGTGGCAGGCTAATTGCTTTCGATGGCCTGTGGCTGCCAGAGTTGATGGCCGTAGCAGTTGGCATGCAAGAACGACGGAGTTTTTTATGGATATTTTGATACAGCAGATCATCAATGGTCTGGTGTTGGGCAGCATGTATGCGCTGATCGCGCTCGGCTATACGATGGTGTACGGCATCATCAATTTGATTAACTTCGCCCACGGCGAAGTGGTGATGGTGGGGGCACTCACCAGCTGGACCATCATCGGGCTGATGCAGGAATCCATGCCCGGCACACCGGGCCCTGTCATTCTTTTGATTGCGTTGGTAATAGCGTGCGTGGTGGCTGCCGCATTGAATTTTGTTATCGAAAAAGTGGCCTACCGCCCACTGCGCAACAGCCCCAAGCTGGCTCCGCTGATTACGGCGATCGGCATGTCCATTCTCTTGCAGACCCTGGCCATGATCATCTGGAAGCCCAACTACAAGTCTTACCCGACGTTGTTGCCCGGCAACCCTATTGACATTGCCGGCGCTGTGATCACCCCAACCCAGATCATGATTCTGGGTGTGACAGCGGTTTCACTGGCCGTGCTGTTGTGGTTGGTCAATTACACCAAGCTGGGTCGTGCCATGCGTGCGACTGCTGAGAACCCGCGCGTTGCTGCTTTGATGGGTGTGAAACCCGACGTTGTGATTTCCGCGACCTTCATCATCGGCGCCGTTCTGGCGGCCATTGCCGGTGTGATGTACGCATCCAACTATGGCACTGCCCACCATGCTATGGGCTTCCTGCCTGGTCTGAAGGCGTTTACAGCAGCCGTGTTCGGCGGTATCGGAAATCTTGGCGGTGCTGTGGTCGGAGCGCTCCTGCTTGGTTTGATTGAAGCCATCGGCGCCGGTTACATCGGCGCGCTGACTGGCGGTGTATTGGGAAGCCACTACTCCGACATCTTTGCCTTTATCGTGTTGATCATTGTGCTGACGCTGCGTCCTTCCGGTTTGCTGGGTGAGCGCGTTGCGGACCGTGCTTGAGGAGAACCCGCACATGAACCCCCAAAAACGTCTCGTCACCATGCTGCTGGCCGCTGCCGGCTTGCTGATTCTCCCGTTCATCTTGCAGGGCTTCGGCAATGCCTGGGTCCGCATTGCCGACATGGCTTTGCTTTTTGTGCTCTTGTCCCTGGGCCTGAACATCGTGGTCGGCTATGCCGGTCTGCTGGACTTGGGCTATGTGGCGTTTTTTGCCATTGGCGCCTACATGTACGGCTTGATGTCTTCGCCGCATTTGATTGAAACCTTCCCTGCCATCGCAGCGATGTTCCCTGATGGCATGCACACCCCTTTGTGGGTGGTTATTCCACTGGGCGCCGCGCTTGCCGGCATCTTCGGTGTGTTGCTGGGGGCTCCTACTCTCCGTCTTCGTGGCGACTACCTGGCCATCGTAACTTTGGGCTTCGGTGAAATCATCCGCGTGTTCATGAACAACCTGGATCACCCGGTCAACATCACCAATGGTCCCAAAGGCATCAACCAGATTGATTCCTTGCATTTTTTCGGCATGGACCTGGGCAAGAAGCTCATGATCGGCGACTTTGAGATTGCATCGGTGACCTTGTACTACTACCTGTTCCTGTCCTTGGTCGTAGTGAGTGTGATCATTTGCCATCGGCTGGAGTTGTCGCGCGTGGGCCGTGCCTGGATGGCCATCCGTGAAGACGAAATTGCCGCCAAAGCCATGGGCATCAACACCCGCAACATGAAGTTGTTGGCCTTTGGCATGGGCGCTACTTTCGGTGGCGTGTCGGGTGCCATGTTCGCTTCTTTCCAGGGCTTCATCTCCCCCGAGTCCTTCAGCCTGATGGAGTCTGTGATGATCGTTGCCATGGTGGTGCTGGGCGGTGTGGGCCACCTGCCGGGTGTCATTCTGGGCGCCGTCCTGTTGGCCGCCTTGCCTGAAGTGCTTCGCTATGTGGCAGGCCCACTGCAAACCATGACCGATGGCCGTCTGGATGCATCCATCCTCCGCCAGTTGCTGATTGCATTGGCCATGATCAGCGTGATGCTGCTGCGTCCCCGTGGCCTGTGGCCTTCGCCTGAGCACGGCAAGTCCCTGCAAAACGCCAAAAGCTGAACTTTGCGAGATCCCTGCTGCCCATGCGCAGCAGGGGCCTTCAACTGATTGGAATACCTATGACAGATACAGTATTGAGCGTCTCCGGCGTCTCCAAGCGCTTCGGTGGCTTGCAGGCCTTGAGCGATGTGGGCATCAAAATTGAACGTGGCCAGGTGTATGGCCTGATCGGTCCCAACGGTGCCGGCAAGACCACCTTCTTCAACGTTTTGACTGGCTTGTACACACCGGACAGTGGCAAGTTTGAACTGGCCGGCAAGCCTTACCAGCCGACTGCGGTGCACACCGTCGCCAAAGCCGGTATTGCCCGCACTTTCCAGAACATCCGTTTGTTCGCGGAAATGACAGCCTTGGAAAATGTGATGGTGGGCCGGCACATCCGCACGCACTCCGGCTTGTTGGGTGCGGTATTCCGCACCGGCTCTTTCAAGAAGGAAGAAGCCGAGATTGCAGCGCGAGCCCAGGAATTGTTGGACTACGTGGGCATCGGCAAGTTTGCAGACTACAAGGCCCGCACCCTGAGCTACGGTGACCAGCGCCGTCTTGAAATCGCCCGGGCTTTGGCAACTGACCCGCAGTTGATCGCCTTGGACGAGCCAGCTGCCGGTATGAACGCCACGGAGAAAGTCATGCTGCGTGAGCTGATTGACCGTATCCGCAAAGACAACCGCACCATCTTGCTGATCGAACACGATGTGAAGCTGGTGATGGGGCTGTGCGATCGCGTGACGGTGCTGGACTACGGCAAGCAAATTGCCGAAGGCACACCAGCGGACGTGCAGAAGAATGAAAAAGTGATTGAGGCCTACTTGGGCACGAGCGGCCACTAAGGATTGACACATGACTACCCAGACTCTGCTCAAAGTTAAAGGCTTGAAAGTGGCCTATGGCGGCATCCAGGCCGTCAAAGGCGTGGACTTCGAAGTGCGCGAGGGTGAGTTGGTCTCCCTGATCGGCTCCAACGGCGCCGGCAAGACCACCACCATGAAGGCCATTACTGGTACCTTGCCGATCAATGCGGGTGATATTGAATACCTAGGCCAAAGCATCAAGGGCCAGGGCCCGTGGGATTTGGTGAAACAAGGTTTGGCCATGGTGCCGGAAGGTCGCGGCGTCTTTACCCGCATGACCATCACTGAAAACCTGCTGATGGGCGCCTATATCCGCAGCGACAAAGACGGCATCCTGGCGGACATTGAAAAAATGTTCACCATCTTCCCCCGACTGCGCGAGCGCAAGGACCAGTTGGCTGGCACCATGTCCGGTGGAGAGCAGCAGATGCTGGCCATGGGCCGCGCGCTGATGAGCCGCCCCAAGGTGCTGTTGCTCGATGAGCCTTCCATGGGGTTGTCCCCCATCATGGTGGACAAGATTTTTGAAGTGGTGAAAGACGTGTACGCCCAGGGCGTCACCGTGTTGTTGGTGGAGCAAAACGCCAGCCGGGCCCTGTCGATTGCGAACCGTGGCTACGTGATGGAATCCGGTGTGGTCACCATGACCGGCAATGCCGCAGACATGCTGACAGACCCGAAGGTGCGTGCAGCCTACCTCGGCGAATAAATTGCTTCATGGGAATCGCAAAAAGCCTTCGTCATTGACGGAGGCTTTTTGTTTCAGGGCATTGCTTTGTCGGCCTCTGAGGTAAAGGCATCTGCGAAGAACTCCTCTTCGGGCAAACCGGACTGGGCGACAAAGTCGCGTCGTGCAGAGTCCACGACGACCGGCGCGCCACAGGCATAAACCTGATGCCCGCGCAGGTCCGCGAAGTCCGCCAGTACCGCATGGTGCACAAAACCGGTACGGCCGGTCCACGCGTCTTCCGGTAGCGCATCGGACACGACCGGAACATAGTCCAAGCTGGGCAACTGCTTTTGGAAGTCTTTTACCCAAGCATCCATGTAGAGGTCTTGTGGCCGGCGGCCACCCCAGTAAAGCGTCGCTTTGCGGGTAATGCCTTGCGCAAGCATGTGCTCCAGCAGGGCCTTGAGGGGCGCAAAGCCTGTACCAGAGGCCAGCAGGATCAGGGGCTTGTCGGTATCTTCACGCAGGAAAAAAGATCCGTGCGGACCCTCCACACGCAAAATTTCTTTTTCCTTCATCGCACCGAACACATGGTCGGTGAATTTGCCGCCTGGCATGTGGCGGATATGCAGTTCCACGCTGTTGCCTTGAGGCGCATTGGCCATCGAATAACTGCGGCGTGCGCCATCGCGGAGCAAAAATTCAATGTACTGCCCTGGACGATACAAAAAAGTGTCATTCGCAGGCAACTGCAGTTGTAAGACCATCACGTCGTCGGAGACTTTCTGCATGGTGGTCACGCGCGTGGGCATCTTCTTGATCGGCAACGCTCCTTCTGCGGATACCTGGCGGGATTCCAGCACCACATCGGACGTCGGGCTTGCACAGCAGGTCAGCACCAGCCCTTGGGCTTCTTCCTCGGGGCTCAAGGCTTTGCTCTGGTGGGCACCATGCACCACACTGCCTGACAGCATCTTGCACTTGCAGGAGCCGCACGCGCCGTCTTTACAGCCATAGGGCAGGCCGACCCCTTGGCGTATGCCTGCGGCCAGCAATGTTTCGTCGCTGTTTGCACTGAAGGTGCGACCGCTGGGTTGTACGGCAACAGAAAAAGTCATGGTGGCGGATGCGGTCTCGCTCATCTTCGGTATCCTAAGTGGCTGCGTTATCAATAACCCTCGATTTTGCCTTCAAACCAATCCCCCCACGGTGCCCTCCCGGCGCGCTTCAGGCGACAGCGTGTGCTGGTCGTCGGTTGCGGCGATGTTGCCATGCGTGCAGTGCGTCAATCCGGGTCGCATATCCGTTGGATTGCTCTCACCTCCAATGCTGATCGCATTACCGAGTTGCGCAAAGCCGGTGTAACGCCTTTGTTGGGAAATCTGGATAGGCCGATGACGCTGCGGCGTTTGGCGGGTTTGGGCACCCGTTTGTTGTACCTGGCGCCTCCACCCCCAGACGGGTGGAGTGACCCCCGGGCCTCCGTATTGACGCGTGTACTCCGCTTACGCAGTCCCTTGCGGGCAGCGGTCTATGGATCCACCACCGGCGTCTATGGGGATTGCAGCGGCGATTGGGTGACAGAAACCCGCGCGGTCGCGCCGCAAACACCGCGCGCGCGGCGACGTGTGCATGCAGAAGCCGTGTTGCGTACTTGGGGAAAGGCATCGGGCACCGCGGTGGCAGTGCTGCGGATTCCAGGTATCTACGCGCCGGACCGGGAGGGTGGGACTCCGCGCACTCGTCTGCAAAAAGGAACACCTGTGCTCCAGCCGCAGGATGACGTGTACACCAACCACGTTCACGCCGACGACCTCGCCCGTGCTTGCCTGCGCGCACTCTGGGGCGCGTCACCCCAGCGGGTGTACAACGTGAGTGACGATACCCAATTGAAGATGGGGGACTATTTTGACCTAGCGGCAGATTTGTACGGTCTGCCCCGCCCGCCCCGAGTGGCGCGCGACAGTGCCCAAGCGCAGTTGCCGCTTATGCTGCTGAGCTTCATGAGCGAGTCCCGTCGTATCGACAACCGGCGCATGAAGGACGAACTCCACTTACGACTGCGTTATCCCGATGTGGCGGCTGGCTTGGTGTCTGTGCCCTTCATGCCGTAAAGCTTCAGAAGCAGTTGCCATACAAGCCAGCTGCTCATGAGTGTGATCGGGTAGGCCCACAGCACGTCACTGAACCAATGGGCGACCGCCGACATGCGGGAAAATCCGATGGCCAAGCCTGCGGCGGTCCCGGCCAGCAACCACGCCTTGCGCCTGCGCAGTTGGATCAGCATCAGGCTGCTGAAGAAGAAGCCACAGGCCACATGCCCGCTGACAAAGGAGCAGTTGTTGTCGCACTGGTCCGTGATCACAGCGGCGCGGGTGAATTGCTGGGTGCCACCGAAGTGGTCGACTTGGTAAGGACGAGCGCGTTGCCAATGCTCTTTGAAGCCCCAGTTCACCACAGCTCCCGGCCCGACGATGCCTGCACACACAACAAAGGCCAATGGCAGGCGCCATGTTTTCCAACGCGGCAAGAACTGTGCACCCAACCACGCGAGGGCACACAGCGCCAGAAAGGTTCTGAAGGCCGCAGGTACCCATGCGTTGAAGGTCTCCACCCACCACCAGTCTCGCGAGCTCAGGGCAGGGGAGCTGCCAGCAAATAGTGATGCTGCTTGCAGATCGAGACCGGGCCAGAGGGTGGGGACCAAGGCTGCGAGCAAGGATGCGGACACCAATTTCCAGAATAAAGCGGGGGTATGGTACTCAGCAGGGGGATGGGCCATGGTACGTGCGTCAAACGAAAGGAGCAGATTGTGAAGCAAGCCGATTCAGGCTCATGCGGGATCGGGGTATTGCCGTAAAGGGTGTCCACCAAAGAAAAAGCCGAATGTTGCAAGAACATTCGGCTTTAATCTGGTGCCCAGGGCCGGACTCGAACCGGCACGCCTTGCGGCGGGGGATTTTGAGTCCCCTGAGTCTACCAATTTCACCACCTGGGCAGGTATTTCGTGAAGCTCGAATTATGGCACATTTATGGGATGAAATATCCAACTATCGAAGAAGCCATCGGAAAAACCCCCCTCGTCGCCTTGCAACGCATTCAAGCGGCTGACAACCTGACGCGCAACAACGTCTTGCTGGGCAAGTTAGAAGGCAACAACCCCGCAGGTTCGGTGAAAGACCGCCCAGCCCTCTCCATGATCCAGCGGGCCCAGGAGCGCGGCGATATACAGCCCGGCGACACTCTTATCGAAGCCACTTCGGGTAACACCGGCATTGCACTGGCCATGGCTGCTGCGGTCAAGGGCTACCGCATGATTTTGATCATGCCTGAGGACCTGTCCATCGAGCGGGCGCAAACCATGAAGGCCTTCGGCGCCGAGCTCATCCTCACGCCCAAGAGCGGCGGCATGGAATACGCGCGTGACCTTGCGGAACAAATGCAGCGTGAAGGCAAAGGCCGGGTGCTGGACCAATTCGCCAATGGCGACAACCCACGCATCCATTACGAAACGACGGGGCCTGAGATCTGGGAACAAACCGGCGGACGCATCACCCACTTCGTGAGCGCTATGGGCACCACAGGCACCATCACCGGCGTCTCCCGCTTCCTGAAAGAGAAGAACCCGGCCATTCGCATCATCGGTGCGCAGCCCTCCGAAGGCTCACGCATTCCCGGCATCCGCAAGTGGCCGCAGGAATACTTGCCCAAGATCTACGACCCGTCCAACGTTGATGAGCTGATCTATGTGAGCCAGAGCGATGCGGAAGACATGTGCCGCCGCCTGGCGCGTGAAGAGGGCATTTTCGGAGGCATCTCTGCGGCCGGTGCATGCTGGGTGGCGCAGGAAATCGCCAAGCGCGAGCGCGATGCGGTGATCGTGTTCATCGTCTGCGACCGCGGTGACCGTTACTTGTCTACCGGCGTTTTTCCCGCCTGATATTTAGGTGGGCGGATTCAAGTACAAAGCGCAACGGAGTGCAGTGTAAGAGGTCTCACAGGAAGGTTGTAAAACACCTCATGTGGAGTGCGATAGCCCAGGCACTTTCGTGGTCTGTGATTGAGCAGATACACGGCCTCATCGACCTGTG
>CAUOXL010000026.1:0-46805 GCA_963508575.1 uncultured Rhodoferax sp. | reverse complement strand
GCGAGGGTACGGTGACCGGCAGTAATGGCTCAATCCTTTTGTACAACGCTGCGCTGATTTCTTTGTTTCTGTTTTTCCCCATGCCGCATCAAACGCACCACCTGCGTTTGACGATGACAGGCTTTTGTTAGCAGCTCTAAGTCTTGGGTTCATAGGCTGGAGGACAAAAACCACTGAATCAAAAACTTTGCGGCAAAGCCCACCATACCGAAAGCTAGCCCGAGAAAAAGCACAAAGGTTCCGAACTTACCTGCTTTGGATTCCCACGCCAATTGTCCGATGATGAAAAGCATGTACAGCATAAAAGCTCCCACGCCGAAAGTCAGGCCGAATGCAGCGATCTGTTCCTCGGAGAAACCGTACATCACCAGCTTTCCGTGTTGGGAGCTCGATCTCTGTCCTGACAATGACAGTCGGTTTCAGGTGCCACAAGGTCACGGTACGCATGCCAGCTTGCGTGCCCCAACATCGGAATGACAAAGATCAGGCCGATCAAAAGCGAGGCAAGGCCCAGGAAGGTGAATCCCATGATCAATGCGGCCCACCAAGCCATGACGCCGGGGTTGGCAAGAACTACCTGCCAGCTGGTCAGTACCGCGGTTTTCACATTGACTTTGCGGTCTAACAGCAAGGGCATGGCAACGACGCTGGATGCAAACATGGGTGCCGCCAATAGGGCACCCATGGCCAGCCAAAGCTCAAAGAGCCAACCATCTGGCGAGAGCACTACCAGATGAACAAAGTCAGCTGGTGAATTGACGGGGGCCGGTGTCAATAAGGTGATCAGAGCCGCAGACGTCAGGACCCATGCTGTAGCTGCACCTGCCAACAGGATGCCGAAACGCAGCATGCACCAATAGTCTTCACTCCATCGATTGAGGCGCTGGTTCTGCCAATTCAGCCAAGTCTGGGCAATGACTTCCCAGTCTGCGGGTTCATCTCTTTCAATGGCGCGACTCAACGCGTACAAGCTGGTTGCAAGTACCGGTGCAATGACAAGAAAACCCGTTAGAGCTCCCGCCAATAGCCAGAACTTGTGCCGCGCGAAGGCCACGATGGCCGCGCCAATAAAAGTCAAAAGCAGTCCATGGGACAGACTTGCTATGCCGGAGCGTTGAATATCCCGCCAACCCATGCCCAGCCATACCAAGGGCTGCATGAAGCCGACAGTGCGGACGGTAATAGCGGGTGATGGCAATGGTGACATGGTCAAGAACAGTCTACGGGAGCTATCCCTTAGCGTTCTTGACCATTATCAAGGGATGGTGCTGAGTTCCGCACCTGTTAACGTTTAGTGCCTGGACATGCCTCCACCATGGCGACCCTTCATATTGTTGAATTCGCTATCAAACACCTTTTTTTGTTCTGCAGTCAGCGTGGCATAGAAGGTCTTGACCGTTTGGTCGCGTTGTTCCATCTGGGCCGTACGGACCGTCATATGCTCGGTGCGAAGTGCCTTGACCTTGTCCAAACGTTCCGGAGTAGGCAGTTTGGCAAGTTCTGCGCGGTCCATCGCAGGTTTAGCTTGGGGCGCTGGCGGTTTCATTCCGGTAGTGAAAGCAGTCCACGCACCTTCTTGCGCAGCTGTGATTTTGAGTTTCGCCTTCAGTTCTGCGCTGCGCTTGGCATGCATTTCTTCCATTTTTGCTGGGTCCATACGGTGCATGCCGGGCCGCTGGTCGTATCGGTCTTCATCAGTGCCATGCTTATGAGCCAAAACGGAAAAACCGGCACTGGCCAACAGGCCGGCGACCACCAGAGTTTTGAATGCGGGTTTCATACGTGTGTCCTTTGAGTGGATACCTGCAGCAGAGATTGCCTTCAGGATGAAAGTAAGTGTTGCCGCACCGTGTAACGAAGGTATGCAGATGCAATATCGATTTGTAAAGATGCATGAAAATGCCTGATTAACAAATTGATAGGTGTTGTGTGTTTAAAAACGTGATCGTGTACCGCTTGGTGTCCCCTTGGTCTGTGACACAGGCCCAACTTGAAGATGCCCTGCAGGCGGAGCGCTTTGTCGAATGCGGTGCAAGCCAGGAAAAGTCGGTAGGCTGGACAGAACCCCGGGGTCAGGCACACGGACCTTTGGTCGAAGTGGTGGGTGGCCAGTGGGTGTTGAGGCTGATGATGGAAGTGAAGTCCGTTCCCGGTTCCGTTGTCAAACGCAAGGTGGAGGAACAGGTTGCCCAGATCGAAGTCAGCACCGGCCGCAAACCCGGCAAAAAAGAAGTTCGTGAGTTGCGGGATGACGCGCGGCTGGCTTTGTTGCCCATGGCCTTCACCAAGCAAGGCAGTGTGGGTGTATGGGTGGACCCCAAAAGTGGCTGGCTGGTGTTGGATGCTGGTAGCCAGAGCAAAGCGGATGAAGTGATGACTGCATTGGTCAAAGCCATTCCCGACTTTGCGGTGCAGCTGGTCAATACCCAAATATCTCCAGCCGCTGCCATGGCAGTGTGGTTGTCTACACGGGAATCACCCAACGATTTCTCTGTGGACCGGGAATGTGAGCTGAAAGCATCGGATGAATCCAAGGCGGTGGTCCGCTACACCCGCCATCCCCTCGATACCGAAGAGGTCAGCCAGCACATTGCTTTGGGGAAAATGCCTACCCGTTTGGCCATGACCTGGAACGACCGGGTCTCCTTTGTGTTGACAGAAGCCTTGCAACTTAAAAAAGTCACTTTTTTGGACACGGTGTTTGAAGAAGCCCCCAAAGCAGCAGGGGACGGCAAGGATGACAACTTTGACGCCGATGTCATCATTTCGACCGGAGAGCTGTCCCAGCTGATTCCGGACTTGATGGAAGCATTGGGCGGTGAAGTCCCTTTGGGCTCCATGCCTGGAGCGCCGCTGCAAGCTTAAAGACGTGATGGCGATAGGGGTTTGAGGAAACCCCTACCGGGTCGTCACACGACGTGGCTACTCTGCTACTTTTTGAGGGAAACACCATGTCACGCAAGACGGCCCAAGACTTTGATCAGGAACTGCTGATTCTTTTTGATGCCTACGTGCATGGCGTGGTGGACCGTCGTGGGTTTCTGGAAAAAGCCCAGAAATTCGCCGTCGGTGGTATGACCGCTGTTGGTTTGCTCGCCGCATTGAGCCCGGACTTTGCCTCGGCCCAGCAGATAGCGAAAGACGACAAGCGCGTCGTCACGTCCATGGTGGAGCTTCCATCACCTGCAGGGTACGGAAGCGTCAAAGGCTATCTGGCGCGACCTGCAGGTGCACAGGGCAAATTGCCCGCCATTCTAGTGGTACATGAAAATCGGGGTTTGAATCCACATATAGAAGACATCGCCCGTCGCTTGGCACTAGAGGGCTACCTGGTGTTTGCACCGGATGCATTGGCTCCGTTGGGAGGCTATCCCGGTGATGAAGACAAAGCCAGAACCTTGTTTGCGAGGCTGGACCAGAAGAAGACGGCCGAGGACTTCGTCGCTTCCGCCCAATGGCTGCAAACCCATGTGGACGCTACCGGCAAACTGGGAGTTGTAGGCTTTTGCTATGGGGGAGGCGTGGCTCATGCTTTGGCCGTGCGTTTGCCTGGCTTGTCCGCAGCGGTGCCGTTTTATGGCAACCATCCGCCGGCGGCAGATGCAGTCAAGGTCCAAGCCCCATTGTTGATTCACTTCGCCGCAGGGGATGAACGCATCAACGCGGGCTGGCCTGTGTATGAAGCCGCACTCCAAGCAGCAGGTGTGCGCTACACCGCGCATAACTATGCAGGCACCCAGCATGGCTTTCATAACGACACCACACCCCGCTTTGATGCGGCGGCCGCCAAGCTGGCTTGGGAACGTACGTTGGCATTCTTCCGCCAGACCTTGAAGCCTTAAAGTTTAGTCGTCATAGCCGTCGTAGCCCCGGCCATGACCATAGTAGCCATGGCCGCGGTGGTGCTCAACGTACCGGTCGTATCGCTCGTCGTCCCAGTGGTACTTGGCGTGATGTCCGTAGCGTTCGTGTCTATCGTCTCCGGCGTAGCGTTTGGAGGCATGTTGGCTGCCCATGTTGCGAGCGATCCCGGTACCCGCAGCGCCACCCAGACCTGCGCCCACAATGGCGCCAGAACGCCCGCCGACCGATTGACCTACGACCGCACCCGCTGCGCCACCCACGGCACCGCCAATGACAGCGCCATTCTGCTTGCGACCGTGGTTGGTCACAGCTGCACCTGCTGCACCCCCTATCGCACCCCCGATCACGGCGCCATTTTTCCCTCCCACGCTTTGTCCTAAAACTGCGCCGGCGGCTGCTCCGGCGCCACTGCCGAGCAGGGGTGTCCAGTCATCCGCGTGTGCCAAGGGCATGAACAGACAAGCACAGGCAACGCTGGCTCCCGCAATCCTGCGGGAATTCCGAATAGCGGAACGGAGTGTGGAAAAGTTCAACATGCATCGAGGGGCGAGGCCCGCACCGTCAGACGTGACGGTTTATGCACCTACAACGGGGTACCACTGAAGGGGATGACCTGTTTTACATGCCTTTACACCTGTAGCTATTTGTGACTTGTCAGTTCACGTCGCGAAGCGGGCAGGTGCTGAAGCCAAACATGGCATAGGGTGGGCACCAGCCCATGAGGCCGGTGGCCAGGGGCACGGCGCCCAGCCAACCCCACCAGCTCATGGTGCCCGTGGCGGCCAGGCCGACGAGAACGGCGCCAGCGCCGATACGGATGATGCGGTCGATACCGCCGACATTTGCTTTCATGGAATCACTCCTTGGTTGCGATGGAGTGATTGGACGCCTCAGCGGTATGAAAGTATGTGACTTAGGTCACACAGCTTTCATTGAGAAGTGCGCTCAGCCCCCGCCAGCCAGTGCACGCAAGGCCGGGCTGTTGAGGATGTGGATGTGTTCCCGTCCTAACGTGAGCCAGCCCTCGCGCTCAAAGCGGCGCAGCAGGCGCGTCACCATCTCGCGCACCGTGCCCAGCTCGTCGGCCAAGGTCTGGTGCGACAGGTGCAAATCCTGCCCCTGCCCCAGCAGGGCGTTGGCCAGCCGCTGGTCCAGCTTCTGGAAGGCCACCGCATCCACCAGGCTGGTTAGCTCTGCCATGCGCTCGGCAAACAAGCCCAGCACCAAATTGCGGAAGGCAGGCACGCCCAGCCACTCTTCAAACAGCGCGGGCGGAATCATGACGAGCGTGCAGGCTTGGCTGCTCACTCCCTGCGCACCCAGGGGAAGACCCCGAAACAGGCTGGCACTGCTGACCAGACACAGCTCACCGGGCCGCACCCGGTACAGCTCCAAACTGCGCCCATCCTCCGCATGGCAGGCCACCCGTACCTCCCCCGCGAGCAGCAGCGGAAAGCCCTGGCAGGGCGCGCCTTGCGCAAACAGTTGGGTACCTGCCGGCACCGATACTGCTTGCGCTTGCAGCGCGGCCAGCGCCGGGGCCAAAGGTTCCAGGGTGGGATACAGAGTGAGCAGGTCGGTGTGCATGGTTATGCATCATATGGGCCTCCAGCGCTTATGGAATATGCGCAAGCAGCTACTGTTTTGATAGTGAAGTGGGTTGCTGGTTGCCGCGTTCTGGCGGATCCATCTCTGCCAGATCGGCCAGCAGCTGGATGCGCTCTGCCCGGCGCAGCGGCCGCAGGCCCGCCGCCACCCACTGCGCGCGTTCCAGGTTGATGCTGCCGCGCGCCTTCCAGCGCTGGGCTTCCAGAGCGGGGTTATGCAGCATCGCGGCCAGCCAGACGGCTTGGGCAGCGGTGAGCTGGCCGGCACGTTTGCCAAAGTAAGTGTGGGCCGCTGCTTGCGCGCCACACACCGTGGCGCCCCAGGGCGCGTGGCTCAGGTAGAGCTGCAGAATGCGGGCCTTGCCCAGGGTCTGTTCCATCTCCACCGCATAAAGCAGTTCGCGCAGTTTGCGCACGGGGGAGCGTTCGCCACCCGTGACCAAGAGCTTGGCCACTTGCTGCGAGAGCGTGCTCGCCCCCCTTAGCGTGGCGTCCTCGGATTGGTTGCTGTGCAGGGCTTGCGTCATCTCGGCCAAGTCGTAGCCCGTGTGTTCATAAAAGCGTTGGTCTTCGGCGGCCAGCACGGCGCGGCCCAGTAGGCTGTCCGCTCTCAAGTGACTGGCGGGCAGCCCGCGCCCACAGGTGCTTTGGGCCAGGCTCCACGCCTCGGTGCCCAGGCCACTGACCGCCATGCCCTGTAGGCGGGGTTGTACGGTGAGTTTTTTGGCCGGTAACTCCAGGGTGGCCTGTACTGCCACAGTGCCGTCAATCTGTGCGTAAGCCAGCTCGGGAATGGAGGCGGCAAACAGGGCGTAAGCATCGCGTACTGGGGTGTCGGGCAGCGTGACGTGCAGGCTCAGGCCTTTGGGCCGCAAGGTGCCGTGCCACAGGGCGTTGATGGCGCCGCTGCTGAGCGTGCCTTTGAGCTCGGCGGCGTTGCGCTGCACGGTCATGCGGGCGTCGGCCAAGCGCACGGGTTCAGTGCCCCAGCTGCTGCTGCGCACCACGCAGGGCCTGCAGTGCAGCCCTAGTTCCTGGTGTGTCGCGTCCCATGCCACATGCACCTCACCCATGCGGGTGGGGAACGTGCGGCCATGCAGCTGCTGCGCAATCCACGGGGTGGTGCCCCATTGAATGAGGGCGGCTACGCCCACCTCCAGCTTGATCGGGCCGACGTGCACGGTGGTTGACCAGTCACCGGGAGCGGGACGCAGCACAGCGCGTGCGCCCATCAGCATTGCAAACAGAGTCAACATAAGAATCAGGGTCGTAATCGCGGTGATGCGTAGAGCGCGGAACAGTTTGCGCATGGTGTTGTCGGGAGTGGAGGGGGTGTTTCAGAGCGGCGTGGCCACGGTAATGGCCTTCCACGGGCCGGTGGACTGCCCGGCAGCCGATGCCCAGTACCAGGCGGACGTATCGGTAAAGCCTTGCCCTTGCGCGTCTTCAATGCGTTCACATACGCGCACGGCGCGGCCACTCCGTTCGGCGACAAAGCAGCGCCAGCGGGTCTTGTCGGTGTGTTCTTCCAGTTGTTCGTTGCGGATGCGGTACCCAAGGCCGCGGTAGCAGTCGGTGGCGGGGTGCAGCATGCGCGTGGGCTGGGTTACGGTGCGCAGCACCAGCACCTGGCGGCCATCGGTCAGGCGCGCCAGCGTGCCGGGGAAGTGGCGTGCAAAGCGCAGCTCCACTTCGCTGAGTGCCAGGGGGCGCAACGGTGCGCCTTGCCATTCGGTGGGCAGCTCGACGCTGTGCGTGGTGTTCGTCTCTTGCGTTGCTGAGCGCTCCATCACGGTTTGACCCAGGCCCCACAGAGCACACAGGGGCAGCAGGGTGGCCCACAGCGTCTTGTGCAGCACACGGTTCATGAAGTGGTTTCTTAGCAAGTTCATGATGAAGCGCGCTCCGCAGTAGTGGTGCGGCCCATGGCCCAGGCAATGCCACCGCACACCGCCGCCAGCACCAGCAGGCCCACTGCGTCATGTCCCCAACCGGGCAGCGGTGTGCCCGATGCTTGGGCTGTCACCAAGACCGTATTGCGCAGCACATTGCCCAGCAACACCAGTGCCCCCACGATGGGCAGACGCAGCAGGAAAGTCTTGTTGGCTTGATGGGGCGCCAGTGCCACCACACAGGCGGTGAAGTAGCCCAGCCACGCCATCTGCACGCCTGAGCAAGGTGCGTCCACGATGATGAGTTGGCCGTTTACGACCAAGCTGCTGCCGGTGCGTTCCACCGAGTGCGCAACCGACAGCAGCCAGCGGCTGGCTTCGGCCGTGACCACGCGCAGCGGAAAGCCCGCATAGAACTGCAGCGAGGCCAGCAGTGGCAGTGACAACACTGATAAGCCCAGCACCGGTGCGGTGGCAACACGTGCCGGCAGAAAGGCGATGAGCCCCGCAGCCACCGACAACAGGCCGATGAGCGCCACTACCAAATCAGGCAGCTGTTGGTGCAGTGCAGTGGTCAGCACCGCACCCGCTAGTGCGGTGGTCTGAAAAACCAGACGAGGTGTGGGACGCAACTGGCGGCGGTGTTGCCACAGCAGGCCGCCAAGGGCCGCCAGGGCCAGCAGCCCCAGCGGGTCGTCCGAGCCATCCACCATGCGTTGGCCCATCCACCACCAGGTGGGCCACAGCGCCAAGGCCAGCAGGGCCAGCCAGCGCCATTCGGGTGCGGTATCGATGGCGATGCCAAAGCGTACAAAGCCCGGTATATGCAACAGACGATGCAATGGGGAATGTGTGTTTTCCACTTTCAGTTTCCTTGGTGCAGTGCAGTAACTCTCGTTCGCCCTGAGCCTGTCGAAGGGCTTCGACGAGCTCAGCCCGAACGGAGTGGGTTCAGCTCGTGTAGTGGTGGGCGCGCAGGGCAGCGCGGCGGCGGCGGTGTGCCAGCATGGCCAATACCGACAGCGTCATCAACATCGCGCCCCAGGTGGCGGGCTCGGGGGTGCTGGGCACTTCAGCACCCAAGGCAGAGTTCTCCACACCCTGCGGCAGGGGCGAAGGCTGGTTCACGCTGGGGGTATCGGATGGCGCCTTGTTGCGCACCACCTGGTCCACGGCCAGGAAGCTGGTGTATTGCGTGAGCAGGTTGTATTTCAGACCCAGGTCGGTGATGGCGTCTTTGGCGGCGCTGCCGCCTTCCAGGGCTTCCTGATCGCTGAGTGCGGCAATGCGGTGGCGGGCCCACAGGTGGCGCAGCGCGGCGGTGTCAGTGCTGGCGGCTGTGATGGGCAGGCTGTTCTGCAGCGGGCCGTTGGCGGTGTTGCCTTCCACCACCAGCTTGCCCTTGGCCTCACCCTTCCATTTGCCGAACACGATCAGCGGGCGCTGGGCCAACAGGTCAGGTAGCTGGCGGGGTTCCACGTCGTACACGTCCAGGCCTTCAAAACGCACCTTCACATGGGTGAGCACGGGGGAGTCAATCATTTTGCGGAAGCGGGCCGCTTGTTCGGCGGCCTCGGCGGGTTTGGTGATGATGAAGGGTTCGCCCATGCCCGCACGGGCCAGGCCTTCCATGAGGTGGCGGTTCACGCTGGAGCCGATGCCGAACGAAAACACGTTGGCGCTGGAGAGGTTGTTGCGCACCAGCTCAAAGGCTTCGCGCTCAACGGTCACATAGCCGTCTGTCACTACCACCACGGTGCGCGACACATCGGCAGCTTTGGGTTGCGCGTATACGCGCTTGAGTGCCGGGATGAGCTCGGTACTGCCACCGCCGCCCTCTCTGTCGATGGTGCGGATGGCCTGGTCAATGTTGGCTTTGGTGGCAGGCACCGACGTGGGGTTCAAGAAGCTGTTACTGCCCGAGAACAGCAGCACGTTGAAGGTGTCGCTGGGGCGAAGGCCGCCAATCAGTTCGCGCAATACGCCCTTGGCCGTGTCCAGCGGAAAGCCGTGCATGGAGCCCGAGATGTCCACGACAAAGATGTACTCGCGCGGCGTGATGGCCGTGGCGGCCGGGGCCTTGGGCGGCTCCACCATGGCGAGGAAGAAGTTCTCGTCCTGGCCCTCGTAGAGCATCACGCCCGTTTCGATCTTGTCGCCGGCCAAGCGGTAGTTCAGGATGAAGTCGCGGTTGTTGGTGGGCTCGGCCGTGGGGTTCAAGCTCACCACGGTGGCGCCACCCTGCTCGGTGTAGCTGCTGATGGTGTGCGAGCTGGAGCGCACTTCTTTCACACCAATGGGCGTGTTGAGGGAAACGTGGATATCAAACGCCGGAGTTGCTGCGCTGGTGGGTGTGTTCTGGCCTTTCGGCAAGATGGGCTGGGCTACCCAGGTAGCGTTGGCCTGGCTGCCCGGACTTTGTGTTGTGGGGCTGTTGTAGCGCGGGCCCACCACGGTGGGGAAGACGAACTGGTAGTTGCCATCCGTGGGCAGCAGCAGCTCGGTGTAGCGCAGCTCCACCTTCACGTCGTCGCCGGGCATGATGTTGGCCACGTTCATCTGGAACACATTGGTCAGGTGCTGCTCCAGCAGCGCGGCGGTCTTGCCTTCCTGCTTAGCGGCGTCGTACTCGATCTTGGCCTGCTGCTTCTCGCTGATCTTGGCGGTGATCAGGCGGTCCGCCAAGCGCACGTTCATGCCGTGTACTGCGGCGCGTGTGGAGCCTGGGAACACGTACTTGGCTTCGATGGCGCGCTGGCCTTCGTTCTTGTAGGTTTGCACCACGGTCACGTCGGCAATCACGCCGCTGACCTTCACATTCACCTGGGTGGACTTGAGCGGCAACTGGTCCACGCCAGGGTTGTCGCTTTTGACGAAGAAGTAGGGGCTCTCGGTCTTCTGGCGAGGTGCGGCATCGCGGTCTTGCGCGCGGGCCGGGGGGCTGATGGCCAGCGCTACAAAGCAGGCGGCAGAGAGTGTGGTGGTGGCCAGCCAGAGCCAGCGCGACATACGCGCCGGAGGCTCAGTGGTGGCAGGTGGGGCCGCGTGGGCGGCAGCGGGATGGGTGGCAAATGCCATGGAGCTTCTCCAATCGGCGTGCGGTATTGCACGGTGGAGAGAGCATCCCGCCGGGGGGAGAAGTCAGTTTGAAGGGGCTGGGGGCTTGTGTGAAGTCTGTGTGAAAACGGGGTGAAGGGCGTGTCGATGGTCTTCTTTAGGCTGATAGCAGACTTCCAACCGCTCTATCAAAACCAATGTTTTCGCATTTCCGAGAGGAATGCCGCTGTGATTGGATAGCCAGAATTCGAACCAATAACTGAATCGATTCCACAGCTCGGGCACAGCGCAGTTGTTCCCATATCAAGTTGTTGGTCTTCTGGTGCATCTGGCGGAAAGTCAACCCAGTCCTTTATGGCAGTTGGGGCGAAGATGTCCAAGCAATAGAAGCAGCCACAGACGGAACTGGTCAATACTTCCACGCGATGGCTTGAGCAATGACTGTGCGCGGTGATGATGTCGTTCATTGACTGTTGGCTACCCTTCTGCATCATTGACAACAGCGAAGCCGCTCGAGGGGGAGTCAGTCGCTTGGTTAGCAATGGGTTTGCAAGCTCATGCAGAAGCTCCCTTACTGTCGAGTTCGCATAGCCAATGTCCTCCCGGCACTCCAACGCATTTGCCCACGCTTCAACGTCAGCTTCCGCCAGTTCTCCACGATCAAACCTGGATAGCACCTCGATGAAATCACCGAGACAGAGGACTATCAAGTCCGAGTCAGAGTCCCATGGAAACTGTGTCAAATTTGAAATAGCTTCGGGCACGGGTATTGAGACTTTGACAAGGGCACTAAGAGCAGCGCTTCGACTCATGGCCTAGTCCTGAAAATCCCAAGGTATCTCTTTTTTGAACCTTGCGATCGACTCCTCCAAAACTGAAAGAGGAACGTCCCGCTTGTATAGCGTTACTTCCCTGGCCTTCTTGGTGTCGTCGCGAAAAATTTCCAGAATCATTTCGCCATCAATCTCAAGCTCAATGCCGACGCCATCGCGGGTTCTGACATCGCTTGCGATTGTCCACGACGCATTTTTTAGCCCCATTACTGAATACCCTCTGTATTTGCCAGTTCCGGTTCAAGGTCCGCTTCCGCTGCAAAGCGGACCCCGCTGTAATCCTATTCCGTTCTTCGCGGCAACCAAAGGACCGCGCATGCACCCGGGCCTTCCGCCTCTGGCGTATTGCCCAACTCCACCTTTCCCCGGTGCAACGAAGCAATCTCCTTCACAAAGTTCAACCCCAGCCCCGTGCTTTTCTTCTTGGAGTGCGGGCGGGCCAATGAGTCGAACTTCACAAACACCTTGTCCTGCGCGTAGCCGGGGATGCCGGGGCCTTGGTCGCGTACCCATTTCAATGACTTTGATTCGACGGTCATTCTATGTCAGGTTGCAAAAGGTTGCATCCTGCGGCAAAATGCATCCGTATCAGATAGGAGTTCCCAATGGCTGTTGCACTCAAGTTATCAGACGAATTGGTAGAAGACGCCAAGGCTACTGCGGCTGCTGAGCACCGGTCTGTGCCCAAACAAATTGAATACTGGGCACGCATTGGCAAGCTTGTGCTGGAGAACCCGGATATGCCTTTGCGCATGATTCAGGACACCATGCTCTCGCTGGAAGAAGCCAAGGCTGGGCAAGTTGCGCCCTACACATTTGGTTGATGCGTTGTGGCTTTGAACATCGTTGCCACCCCGTCTTTCACACGCATTGCCAAGAAGCTCCACGCCAAGGACAAAAAGGTGCTGGACGCGGCGATTCGAACGGTTGCCGCAGACCTAAGTTTGGGCGCAGAAAAGCGGGGCGATCTGGCCGAGGTGTTCGTTTACAAGTTCAAGATGAACGCGCAAGAAACCTTGCTGGCGTACAGCTTGCAGCCCAACAAGAAAAAGCCGACGGAGCTGGTGCTGCTGGCCGTCGGACCGCATGAAAATTTCTACACGCAGCTGAAACGCTAGTGGCTCGTCGGGCCGAGCCGGGGTGCGGGAAGTCGTTGCCTGATCTGGTGTGCTCGCCTTGCACTAGGGTCCAACTTGCAGGTCTAGCCAAGAGTGCACATTCCAGTCGCTACGACTTTGGCTTTGTGTACCGCCATACATCACACCGCCACCGGCCAACGCTTGTGGATGGTGGGTGGCAAAAGTTTTCAGGCCTTTGAAGTAGTCCGGATTGACCGTGGCGCCTGCCTTGATCTCGATGGCGTGGAGCTTGCCGCCTGTGGGGAGCAGCAAGTCCACCTCGTTGCCATCGGAGTCACGGTAGAAATACATCTCTGGGCTCTCGCCTGCATTGAGCCTGTCTTTCAAAGCTTCCATGATGATGAAGTTCTCAAACAAGCTGCCCCAGAGGGGGTCACGCGAGACTTGTTCTGGTGTGCGCAGTCCCAGCAACCAGCAGGCCAAGCCCACGTCATAGAAATACAGCTTGGGGGACTTGATGAGGCGTTTGCCGGAGTTGGTAAACCAAGGGGGCAGCAAATGCACGATGTAACTGGTTTGCAGCAGGTCGATCCAGCTGCGAGCGGTGGCATGCGACACGCCCGCGTCATCGCCCAGGCTGTCCAGGTTGAGCAGCTGCCCGGTGCGTCCGGCGCATAGCCGCACAAAGCGTTCGAACCGCTGCAAATCGTGCACCGCTGCGAGTTGGCGCAGGTCACGCTCCACGTAGCTGGTGAAGTAGTCCGCGAGTGCCTGACTGGGGTTGAGTTGTTGGTCGTGAATGCGTGGGTAGAAGCCAGTAAGTAGAGTTTGGGCTAAGTCAGCTTGGGGGTGTTGCCCCCGAGAACGCTGGGCCTCCGCCAACGTAAAAGGCAGCAGCCGCAGAATGGCGGTGCGTCCCGCCAGCGATTGGGTGATCTGCGTCATCAATTCAAACTGCTGGCTGCCTGTCAAGATGAACCGGCCCGGTTGGGCATTGGCATCTACCATGCCTTGTAAATAAGACGGTAGATCGGGTGCGCGCTGCACCTCGTCCAGGATGGCGCCCTGTGGGTAGTTCGCCAAAAAGCCGCGTGGATCATCCAGGGCGAAACGCCTGATGTCCGGGTCTTCCAACGTGACGTAGGGCTTGCCTGGAAATAGTGACTTGGCCAGGGTGGTCTTCCCGCTTTGCCGTGGGCCGGTCAAGGTGATTACCGGATATTGGTCGGCGAGCCGCTTGAGCACGGGGGTGATATTGCGGGTGATCATGGGTGGATCATACTGATGGTCTGCAAATCCGTGAAATTTTCTTGGATTTGCAGAAAATCTGCTTCGACGCAGTAGCCTCAGCCCGGTTGACGTGGTAGCCAGAGCACCGCATTCGCCCCAGAACCCTCAGCCTCCCCGCAATTGCTCAACTCCACCCTCCCCCTGTGCAACGACGCAATCTCCTTCACAAAACTCAACCCCAGCCCCGTGCTCTTCTTCTTGGAATGCGGCCGGGCGAGTGAGTAGAACTTCTCAAAGACCTTGTCCTGCGCGTAGGCGGGGATGCCGGGGCCTTGGTCGCGCACGGTGATCTGGGCCCAGCGGCCTTGGACTTGCAGGCCCAGTTCAATGTGGCCGCCCTCGGGGGAAAAGTCCAGCGCGTTGTCCAGCAGGTTGCTCACCGCGCGGCGCAGCAGGAAGGGGTCGGCCTCCACGGTCACGTCTTCGCTGGCGGCCACGGCAATGCGGCAGCCGCGTTGGGTGGCCACGCTGTGGGAAGCGTGGGCCAGTTCCTCCAACAGCGGCAGCAAGGCGACGGGCTGCACGGTGTCCAGCACGCGGCGTGTTTCCAGTGCGGTGAGCTCCATCATGCGGTCCACCATCTCCTGGATGCGCTGGGTCTCGCGCTGGATGTTGGTCAAGAAGCGCTGGCGCTGCGCCTCTTCCATGGGCTCTTGCAGCAGCTCGGCCGCGCCGCGGATGGCGGACAGCGGGCTCTTCACCTCGTGCGTGAGCGTTTGCACATAGTCGGCCACGTAGTTGCGCCCGGCCAGCGCGTCACGCATTTCGTCGTAGGCGGCGCGCATCAGGTCCCAGGCGCGGCGCAGCAGGCGGCCGGGGTGGAAACCTTTTTGGACCTTGATGTAGCGCGCGTAGTCGGCAATCAAGCCAAAGGGGCGTACCAGCCACATGGACACCATGACGGCCAACACCAGCACGGCCAGCACCGAGATGAGGCCTGCATAGAGCGTGCGGCTGCGCGCGGCAGCCACAAACTGGCCGAAGGTTTGCACTGGCTTGCCCACGGTGACCGCGCCGATGATTTCGCCGCTGCCAGCGCCCTGCGTATTGCTGGCCCAACGCACGGGAGCGGCCATGTACATGACGGCGGAGTTGGGGTCGCCGGGAATATCCAGCGAGGTGCGGGCGCCGTATTCGCCCTTGAGCGTGAGCTGCACGTCGCGCCACTGCGAGAAGTCTTTGCCCTGCGACTGGCCGGTGGAGTCAAACAACACGGTGCCGTTGCGGTCGGTGACGTAGGCGCGCAGTTCCACTTTGGTTTTGTTGACACTGAAGATCTGGGCGCTGAACTCGCGGGCGTAGGCGGCCTTGAACAGGTTGTCCAGACGCGCGGTGTCAATAGCTCCGTCGCGCACGTCTTGTTCGATGAGGGTGGCGAGCAGCTGAGAGGTTTCTACCAGCGACTCCTCTGCCGATTCGCGGTAGCGCGGGTCCAGGTCGCTGACCACGCGGTACAGCACGGCGGCCATGCCGATTGCATAGATCAGCAAGAGTCCGAAGAAGATGCGGCTTCTTTTAGACATATTGCCCCCACGCTCCACCGCTGCGCGGGTCCCTGCCCCCCAGGGGGGCGCTCGCGCCTAGGGGCGGCCCGTCGGCACTCATGTTGGTGTGGCCGGCAGTTCTTCGCTCAGCGCGTAGCCGCTGCCGCGCAGGGTGCGGATGGGGTCGTGGCCGGGGGCCACGAGTTTGAGTTTGGCGCGCAGGGTTTTGATGTGGGCATCGACCGTGCGGTCAAAACTGTCGTTGTTGTCGCCCCAGACCTGCAGCAGCAGTTCGTCGCGCGTGAACACGCGGCCGGGCTTTTGCACCAGCAGGCGCAGCACGCCGTACTCAACGCGGGACAGCTCCAGCAGCTTGCCGTAGAAGCGTATCTGGCGACGCTCTTCGTCCAAGGCCCAGATGGCGGGAGTGTTTGCGGGTGCCGTCGCAGCAGGTGCAGTAGTGGCTACGGGCCGCGCACTGCGGCGCAGGATGGTACGAACGCGGGCCACCAATTCGCGGGGCGAAAAGGGCTTGGCGATGTAGTCGTCGGCGCCCAGCTCCAGGCCCACCACGCGGTCGATCTCGTCGCTGCGCGCGGTCAGGAACAGCATGGGCACCTGCTTGCCACCGGGCAGGGCCTGCAGGCGGCGGAAAAGCTCGAACCCGTTTAGGTCGGGTAGGCCCACGTCCAGCACCGCCAGCGCGGGCGGCTCGGCGCTGAATTGCGCAATGGCGTCTTCGGCAGTGCTGGCCCACACGGGTGCAAAGCCGTCGGTGGACAGGACGTACTGCAGGGTGTCGGCAATGCCGGACTCGTCTTCAACAATGAGGATGCGCGGTTTCAGGGCCATGGGTGGCATTGTGGCGCAAAAATGGCCCCTAGCGCCCGTGGACTATGCGCAAGCAGCTATCAATTACGTAGCAGCTTGGCTGTCTCCCGCCAAGTCATCGAGGATGGGGCAGTCCGGTCGGTCATCGCCGTGGCAGCAGCGCAGCAGGGTGGAGAGGGTGCGCTGCATGGCCTGCATGGCGGCAATGCGCTCGCTGAGTTCGTCCATGTGCTTTTGGGCGATCTTCTTGACGTTGGCACTGGCGCGGCGCTTGTTTTGCCACAGGCCCACCAGCTCCCCGATCTCGGCCATCGAGAAGCCCAGGTCGCGGCACCGCTTGATGAAGCGCAGAGTGTGCACATCGGCAGCGCTGTACAGGCGGTAGCCGCTGTCCGTGCGCGTGACGGTGCCCAGCAGACCCAGCGACTCGTAGTGCCGCAGCATCTTGGCGGACACCCCGCTTTGCCGGGCGGCCTCGCCGATGTTGACGGGCTGGTTGGTCACCTTGGCAGGTTTAGGCTGCGACGGCATAGCCTTCTTCGGCGATCGCCTTGACCAGGGTTTCGCGCGCTTGGGTGGATTCGACTTCCACCAAGTTGGCGCTGCGGTCGATTTTCACTTGGGCTTGGGGGTCCGCGTCCTGGATGGCGCGTGTGACCGCTTTTTCGCAGTGGCCGCAGGTCATTCCGGTGACGGTAAAGGTCTGGTTCATGGGGACTCCTAAAAGGTGAATGGAAGCATTGTGAACCTTGCCATGGTGGGAGGGTCAAGCGCCTGTGTCAGTGGCCTGCCGCTTTTTGGGGAAACAAAAATCCCCGTAAGCTTGTTTTTCCATAGATTGAAGAGGAGAGGTTCACTTGGACATCATTAAAGCCACGGTCGAAGACGCTCAGGCCATCAGCCGGCTGATCGGCAGCGTGGCCCGCTTCTTCACTTTGCAGCCGGACGGCGCGGGTGCGGAAGATTTTCTGAAGACGATTTCGCCCGACGCTGTAGCCGGCTACTTGGCAGATCTGCGCTTCGCGTACTTCAAGGCGGTCGAGAACGGCACGCTGGCGGGTGTGGTGGCAGTGCGCGATACCAGCCACCTCTTTCACTTGTTTGTGGGCGCATCATTCCAGCGCCGGGGCTTGAGCCGCCAGCTATGGGACCATGCCCGTGCAGCGGTGGACGAGGCGAACCCCGGCTACTTCACCGTCAACTCCACGCCCTATGCCCAGCCGGTGTACGAACGCTTCGGCTTTGTGGCCACCGGCCCGCGTGTGCAGACACACGGCATTGCATTTGTGCCCATGCGTTGGGAAGCCGCTTGATGGGTGCAACCCCCAGTGCGACGGTTTGGCTTTGCGGTGTGCTGGCACCCGTGGCTAGTTGGGGATGGATTTAGCCCGTTGCTTGAGTGCTCTTTGCAAGGCATCTACCGACTTGAAGCCGCTGCGTAGCGCAACCTTTTCTTGGGGCCAGTTTGTTTGCTGTAGTAGCTGGGTCGCGTGCGCCAAGCGCGCCTGGGTCACAAAGCGCAACGGCGTTAATCCGGTCTCTGACGCAAAGGCCCGGGCAAAGTTACGCGGACTCATGGACACGCGGGCTGCCAACGCTGGCACGCTGTGGTCATGCGCCAGATTGCCCGTAATCCAAGCGAGCAGTTCCCGCAAGCGTGACGAGGCATCTGCCTGCGCCAGCAGTGTGGCGCTGATTTGCGGCTGGGTGGCCCCGCGCACCATAAACAGCGCCAAGCTGCGCGCAATAGACACCGCAATGGGACGACCCACATCTTCCTCTATGAGCGCCAGTGCCAGGTCCAGGCCGGTGGTCACGCCAGCCGACGTCCAGACCTTGCCGTCACGCACAAAAATGCAATCCTGCTGCACCTCGGTGTCGGGGCAAAGGGTTTGCAAAAGCGCACAGGCGTTCCAATGGGTGGTGGACTTGCGCTGGTTCAGCACACCGGCGGCGGCCAGCGCAAACGCCCCGGTGCAGACACTGCCAATGCGGCGCACAGTGGGCGCGACGGCGGCAATCCACGGTCCCACCCCTTGACCGGTGATGGCCGCGCGCAAAGCGGGCTCATCCCCTCCGGCAACGATCAGGGTGTCGATGGCATCGCTAAGCTGGTTGAATGCGCGTGTGCCGGCAATCGAAAATCCGGAATTGGTTTGCACGCTGCCACCTTGCGGCGACACGAGGGTCACGCGGTACGCGCCGGGCACCAGTGCCTCCGCCTTGGCAAATGCACTTGCCGGACCTGAAACGTCCAAGGGCTCCACTCCATCAAATACCACCATCACGACATGACGAGCCGCAGGGAGGTTCGCGTCTTTGCCATTCGACGTGGCAGTAACTGCGGTCAGCTTGTCCTTGTGTGCCATGGTGGGCTTCGCTACGCTTTGGGTGAACGACTTGGAGGATCCAGCGTATGAAAAAGGGATGGAATGGGATGGCAAGTATGGCAGCCTTGAGCATAGCCTTGGGGGCCTGTGCCAGCCCTCACGAGGGTGATCGTGGTCTATCGCCACTGCCGAATGCCCAACAGAATGCCACTGCGCGTGCCGCTTTCATCGAGGCACTGAAACCCAAGACACCACGACCCGTGGTGGCCGTTGTCGCGCTGAATGAAGGTACAGAAACCACCGATTTTTTGGTTCCCCATGCGGTGCTTCAGCGGGCGGATGTGGCCACTGTGGTGGCGGTCGCTGCAAAGCGCGGTCGTGTTGATTTGATGCCTGCCTTGGCGGTGAACGTGGAGTCGGACTTTGCATCATTCGACCAGCAGTTTCCCAAGGGGGCAGACTACGTCATCGTGCCCGCCATGCACCGCCCGGATGATCCGCAGGTCCTGGCCTGGGTGGGAGCGCAGGCTCGCAAAGGGGCGGTGGTGATGGGCGTGTGTTCTGGCGCCATGGTGCTGGGGCATGCAGGCTTGCTCGCGTCCCGGCAGTTCACCGGCCATTGGTATGACAGGAACACCTTGAAGAAAAATCCACAGGCCGTGTATGTGCCCCATAGGCGCTACCTCTTCGACCGTGCCGTGGTGACCACGACCGGGGTGAGTGCCTCGGTTCCCGTGTCTCTGGCGATGGTGGAAGCCATAGGGGGGCCGGCGGTGGCCGCCAAGGTGGCCCAGGAGTTGGGCGTCAAGGACTGGGGGCCGGCGCACGACAGCACGCCGTTCAAGCTGGGGGCCTCAGAGATCTGGGTGACGACCAAAAACACCCTCTTGTTCTGGCGGCATGAAACCATTGGCATCCGGGTGGAGCCGGGTGTGGATGCGGTGCGCTTGGCATTGGCGGCAGATGCCTGGTCGCGCACCTACCGCTCCACGGCGATTGCGCAGGCCGCTACGGAGCAGCCTGTACGGCTGGACAGTGGCCTGCTGTTGATTCCGGCATCGGACACGGCCAAGCAAACCGTGTCGCGGCACGTCGCGCTTGCAGGCCAGGCCAAACCCGTGTGCCAGCTGGATCACACCCTGCAGGACATCAGGCAGGTCTATGGCCCAGCCACCACGGATTGGGTGGCCACCCAGCTGGAGTACGGTGAGCGGGCCCGCCAAGGGCAGGCATGTTTTTAGCCCTGTTCACCCCGCTTGACCTTCCCCTCATGGCAAGCCCTAAGGATGCGCTGAACAACTAGCGTCGAAAGGCTAACGACCGCCTGTTTCGTCGAAATCAGCGGATTGCAGTCCCAACTCGTGGGCCTCAAGGCCCGTTTGTCGGACTCTTTAGCCCGGTTTTTCGCCTCATGAACGCACCTGTGCCATCAAGGTTTGTCGGCACAGGTAGATATTGGCCAGCGCCAATGCTGTGAGCGCACGTGTGGCGTTCTTCTGAAGGCCACGGTAGCGCACCTTGCAGAACCCCCAGAGCCGCTTGACCACCCCAAATACATGCTCCACCCGAGCACGAATACGTGACTTGTTGCGGTTCTTGGCACGTGCAGCCTCGTCAACGATTCCAGCGTAGCGTGCACGCTGGTTGGTGACGTCGCGGGCTTGTGGGGCTTTGCTGTGCAGGAGTCGCTTCTGGCGGGCGTAGGCCGAATCCCCGTAGAGACGCCTCTCTTTGCCATGCAGCAAGTCTGGCAGCGGGTGCTTGTCATGCACGTTGGCGGCGGTGACCACTGCGCTATGGGCCAGTCCGGTTTGGCTGTCCACACCAATGTGCAGCTTCATGCCAAAGTATCACTGCTGGCCCTTCCTGGTCTGGTGCATCTCGGGGTCACGTGTTTTGTCTGCATTCTTGGTGGAGCTGGGTGCACTGAGGATGGTGGCATCTACGATGGTGCCTGTTCCTACCTTGAGGCCTTTGGCTTGTAGTTCCTCTCCGACCTTGGCAAACAGGGCTTGGCCCAGTTGGTGGGTTTCCAGCAGGTGAGGAAACTTGAGCAAGGTGGTGGCATCGGGTACCCGCTCACGTCCCAAGTCGATACCGACGAAGCGGCGCAGGGCTGTACTGTCCAGGAGTGCGTCCTCGCACGCCGCATCGGCCAGGTTGAACCAGTGCTGCACGAAGTACATGCGCAACATGCGCTCCAGGCCTATGGGTGGGCGTCCGTTACCGGCCTTGGGGTGGTGGGGTTCGATGACGCTGCACAGCGGGGCCCAGGGCACGATGCGCTCCATGGTCGCCAGGAACTCGTCGCGTTTGGTGGGGCGGCGGTATTGCTCGAATGCAGCGTTGGTGTCTGCGGCCATGGCTAGGGTCTGTTGCTTCATGCGCAGAACAATGCATGCCGCGTGTCAGCTTGGGACTTGTTCAGCGTTGCCCTAATTTGTAGTTTGTTAATAAACAAAACAACCTTAGCCAGCGGGAAAGTGGCTACGAACGAAGGGGCGGCCCCCTCATGGCACGCAGCCGCCCCGGTGTCGTGTTCATCACCTTGCGGGTGAGTTTGCGCAGGGCGGTGGCATCGGCGTAACCCACTTGGGCGGCCACTTCGTCTAGGGGCAGGCGTGTGGTGTCCAACAAGTGGCGGGCGCGGCGCAGGCGCACGGCCTGCACCAGCGCTTGCGGGGTGTGGCCCGTGGCTTTGCGCACATGGCGGGCCAGCGTTTTCTCGCTCATGCCCAGTTGTTGCGCTAGCATGGGCAAAGGGGGCACCTCGGGCAGGTTACGTTCCACCCACGCTTCCAGCGCTTGCGTCGTGGTGTCGCTCTGGTGCAAGTGCGACCACACGGCATACGGCGCCTGGGTGCTTCGGTCATCGAGCAGCAGGTACTTCATGGTCAGGTCCGCCACCTGCTGGCCCAGCGTTTGGCGAATCAGGTGCAGCATCAAATCCATTTGCGCCAGCGACGCACCGGCAGTAATGACGCGGTCTTGCTCTACCACCATGCGCTGGGCGTCCACACTGCATGTGCGGAAACGCTGCTGCAAGTCGCGCGCCAGGCGCCAGTGCGTGGTCGCGGTGCGCCCCTCCAACAAACCGGCATGCCCCACCACAAAGACCCCCGCACAACTGGCCGCCACGGTGCCGCCCTGGCGATGATGCTTGGCTGCCAAGGCAGCGAGCATTTGTGCATCGTCTTGCACCATGCGCGCATCCAGAGTGCTGGCGTCGTAGCGCTGGCCCGGCGGAGCAGACAAGGCCACCCCGTGAATTAAAAGCACCGACTTCCCCAGACGTAAGCGGGGTGTTAGGGGCGTGGTGTCCAGACCCATGCCGCCGCTGAGCCGGGTATGCGCCGCACTGCCCAGTACGCGCCAGCGTAGCGCAGGGCCACCGTGCAATTGCGACAGCAGATTCGCCGCCATCAAGGCATCTTGCGTAATGGCCACACCCGAGGCCAAAGCGCCATGCAATACAGCTACTGTGAAATCCATAGTGTCTATCTTGGCATGAAAAATGTCTTCTCAGACACTGTCTCGTAAAGGTAAAGCGCGATGCAATCAGGACTTTTGGATTCACCCCCACACTTGATAGGAAGCCCCATGCCAATACAACACCTGAAGCTCTACCACGCCCCCGCCAGCCGCAGCACGCGGGCGAAGTGGGTGTTGCACGAGGCGCTGGGCGATACGTTTGAGGTGCAACGCGTGGACTTGAATGGCGCAGAACAATATGGGCCAGACTTCTTGAGCATCAACCCCCACCACGCCGTGCCTGTGCTGGAAATCACCTGGGCCGATGGCACTATGCAGCGCCTGACCGAGAGCGCCGCCATCGTGACCTTTGTAGCCGATGCATACCCCGCTGCCGCGCTGGCTCCGAATGCCAACGCGGCGCGGCAGCGCGCTGACTATCTTCAGGTGATGCAATTGGCCGCCACCACGATGGACATGATGCTCTGGCACATGCGCATGCACGCGCATGTGCTGCCCGCCGACGAGCAAGACCCTCGTACGCTGGCCCGCTATCGCAGCAAGTTTGTTGCCGAAGCGGAGCCCCCATTGCACGAACGATTGTCACGCGCAGCCTTTGCCTGCGGGGAACAGTTCAGCGCGGCAGACTGCATGCTGGGCCACACCTTGTTTTGGGCACGGGGCTATGGCCTGTGTCAGGACGCAGTATTTGCCAGCTACATGGCACGGCTTTCGCAGCGTCCGGCATTCAAGCAGGCATTTGCTGATGTGCGCGAATTTGTGCTGGACGCACGTGGTTCGCCACTGTCACAGCACTTCACGGGTTAGGCCCTTGGCCACCTCAGTGGGCCTGCCCTAAGCCCAGGTCTTGAAGATCCACAAACGCTCGTCGGTGTCCATGTGCTGCATGACCTGCTCAGGGCGCAAACCAGTGAGCTTGCGAAACTCCCGGCAAAGGTGGCTTTGGTCGGAAAAGCCGCTTTCATCGGCCAGGGCGGACCACATCAAAGTGTGGCGTTGCTTGCTCTCACGGGCGCGCAAAAATGTCTTTTCACCGCGTGCCAGCCGGCGTAGCTGGCGGCGTGTTTGCCCGGTCCATTGCTTGATGCGCCGCTCCACTTGTCTCAGGCTGCGTCCGGTTGAAGACGTCACATAGCGCATCTCCAGGCTGTGCGCCCAGTCGAGCAAGCCACTGGAAAAAGGTGCCCACGTGCGCGGGCGGGCCGCATTCCAGCGCGGCAACAAAAACTCTTCAATCAAGCGAATACGCTCTGCATCATGGGCCGCCACCATCACGCGATCGGCCATGGCTTGCCAGTCTGTCCCCAACACCTCGCTCAGCGCGCAGTGCTGGTTGGTGTGGACCAAAAGATCCACACCCGTGAGTGCGTGGAACGCGTCAGGCATAAGCAACAGCAGAAAGAACTCCACCGGGCCGGGATTGCGCGTTTCGCTCGGTAGCAAATGGGGGCCTGTGAACATCACCGGCGACGGCGCCAGCGCCTTGAACACCTGATCACCCACCCGTACCAACTCAGTTTGCCCTTGAATCGTCCAACTGATGGCGCAGGCCAGAGAGGCGGGGTAAAAATTACGGCGCTCGTCAGTCTGCAAAGGCACACCCAGGGTGCTGCGCGTGACATACGCGCGCACGCACGATGCCAACGCATGGCTAGGGGCATGCACCGCAGATCGCGTGACAGCGGCCTTCTGTTCAGCAAGGGCAGATGAGGTCATGCGGCAAGTCTATCAATCAGCCTGACGAAAAAGTTCTATACGCAAGACACCCACCCGCACCAAAATGCAGCCAACCCAACTTCTACCAAGCCTGCACATGCTCATTTCCATCGCGAACAAGGTGTGGTCCCTGCATCACGCCTTTGTGGTCAACGGTGTTCCCACGACGTCACGCATGACAGTCATCCGTTTAAACGATGGCAGTCTCTGGGTGCATTCGCCTGTACCGATCACTGCGCACATCAAGGCGCAGCTAGATGCTCTTGGCGAGGTTCGCCAAATCGTGGCACCCAGCCTAGCCCACCATCTGTTTGTGCTGGACTTTGCCCGCCACTACCCCTTGGCCACCCTGTATGGCGCACCGGGTCTTGCCGCAAAGCGGCCTGATATTCCCAACTTGCAAACGCTGGGCCTGCACCCAGGCCCATGGGCACCTGAGCTGGAAGGAACACTGTTTGGTGGCATGCCCAAGGTGAACGAAACCGTGTGGTTTCACCCCGCCACGGGCACATTGATCCTGACGGACATATGCCAACACTGGACCGGGCCACTGGCATGGCCGGCGCTTTGGTGGGCCCAACTCTCTGGGGTGCGCAAGCGGTTTGATGTTCCCTTGATCGTTCGCCTGTTAACCCGAGATCGCTTGGCTGCCATGACCTCCGCACGACAGGTTTTACGCTGGCCCATAGAGCGCGTGGTGGTAGGCCACAACGCAGTCATCGACGAAGACGCAAAGGCGCAATTGACTCGCGCCTTCCGGCATTATCTTTAGCATTTTGAAAACCACATCACATGAAAAACAACCCGACACACAAGTTCAACTATTGGTATCTCAGCGCGGCACTCATGTGCTTGTTCATGATGGGCATGCAAATTTTTGTGGGCAGCCCGCTGCTGAATGCCCCCATTCAGCAGAGCACATTGCCACTAGGCGTTCGGGCTGTAGCAGAGGTGGCGTGGCATTCAGTGACCACCGCTTACGGCTTAAGCTTGCGGCATGCGCACTGAAACCCCTACGGAAAACAACCCCCCCACGACCATCGATATCGGCATTGGCGGCATGACCTGCGCGTCGTGTGTGATGCGTGTGGAAAAAGCCCTGAAGAAAGTGCCCGGTGTGGACAGCGCCACGGTGAACCTGGCCACCGAGTCCGCCCGTATTGCCGTGCACGATGCCGGCATGGAGGCCCGCCTGCGCCGCGCGGTGCGGGACGCAGGCTACGAGCCGCTGGCGCCCAGTGCGGCGATGGATGCGGTGGATGCTTCGCCTTGGGCCGGTTTCGCACCGGTGGGCATAGGCCTGGCGCTGTGCGCGCCGCTGGTGTTGCCCATGCTGCTGGGCGTCATCCCCGGGCCTTTGGGCGACCTGTTCGGCAAAGATTGGATGCTGCCTGCGCTCTGGCAGTTTCTGCTGGCCACGCCGGTGCAGTTTGTGTTGGGCGCACGGTTCTACAAAGCGGGTTGGCACGCGCTGCTGGCGCGCACCGGCAATATGGACTTGCTGGTCGCGTTGGGCACCACGGCGGGCTGGGCGCTGTCCATGTGGTTGTGGCTGACCGCCCCTGAGCACAGCGCGCACGGCATGGCAGCTATGGAGCCGCACCTGTACTTTGAAGGCAGCGCGGTCGTGATCACACTGGTGCTGCTGGGCAAGTGGCTGGAGGCCCGTGCCAAGCACCAGACGACGGCGGCCATCCGCGCCCTGCACAGTCTGCGGCCGGACATGGCGCACCTGATGGGCCGCGATGGCGAAGTGGATGTGCCCGTGGCCGAAGTGCTGGTGGGCGACAAAATTGTGGTGAAGCCCGGCGAGCGCTTTCCGGTGGACGGCACGCTCATCGAAGGCCGCACGCAGGTGGACGAATCCATGCTGACCGGCGAACCGCTGCCTGTCGCCAAAGAGGTGGGCGCCAAGCTCACGGGTGGCAGCATCAATGGCGAAGGCCGCGTGGTGCTGCAGGTGCGCGCCGTGGGAGTGGACACCGTGCTCTCCAGCATCATTCGTCTGGTGGAAGACGCGCAAGCCGCCAAAGCGCCCATCCAGCGGCTGGTGGACCAGGTGAGCGCGGTGTTTGTGCCCGTGGTGCTGGTGATAGCGCTGGTCACGCTGCTGGGCTGGTATTTCACCGGCCATAGCTTTGAGGTTGCGTTGATCCATGCGGTGGCGGTGTTGGTGATTGCCTGCCCCTGCGCGCTGGGGCTGGCCACGCCGGCCGCCATCATGGCGGGCACCGGGGTGGCGGCGAAGTTCGGCATCCTGATCAAGGACGCGCAAGCGCTGGAGCTGGCGCACACCGTGGGCGTGGTCGCATTCGACAAAACCGGCACGCTCACCGTCGGCCAGCCGCGCCTGACCGCTCTGGTGCCTGTGGGCCTGACCGAAGACGAAGCGCTGGCCTTGGCCGCTGTGTTGCAAAGCGGCAGCGAGCACCCTTTGGCCCACGCGGTTTTGCAAGCCGCCAAGGACAAGGCGCTGGCGCTGCAAACTCCCGCCGATGTGCAAGCGGTCGCGGGCCGTGGCACGCAAGGCACGGTGGCAGGGCGCAGCGTGCGCCTGGGCAGCCTGCGCTGGATGGCCGAGCTCGGGGTGAACATGGACGCCGTGGCCGCACAGGCCGCGCAACTGCAGGCGGACGGCGGCACCGTGTCGGCACTGGCCGAATGGGTGACAGGCCCGGCAGGCGAAAGCGGGCCATCCGGGCAGTACCAGCTACGGGCCCTCCTGGCCTTTGCCGATGAACCCAAGCCCGGTGCCAAGGAGGCGCTGGCCACCCTGAAGGCCCATGGCATCCAGACCGTGATGATCTCCGGCGACAACCGTGGCGCCGCGCTTGCCATGGCCAAGCGCCTGGGCTTGGATGCCAACGATGTGCTGGCGGAGGTGCTGCCCGGCGACAAGGCTGCGAAGGTGTTGGAGCTGAAGGAGGGTCGAGGCGTTTTGCCGCCGGGCCGCCCCAAGGCTGCACGAAGTGCGGCGCAGCGTGGGGGCGTCGCATTCGTGGGCGACGGCGTGAACGACGCGCCGGCTTTGGCGGCTGCCGATGTGGGCATGGCCATGGCCAACCCCCACGGTGGCGGCACCGATGTGGCCATGCATGCTGCTGGCATCACGCTGATGCGCGGTGACCCGCTCTTGGTGGTTGCTGCGCTAGACATCAGCCGGCGCACGGTGTCCAAAATCCGGCAGAACCTGTTCTGGGCCTTTGCCTACAACGCGGCCGGCATCCCGCTGGCGGCGCTGGGCTACCTGAGCCCGGTGATGGCGGGCGCCGCCATGGCGCTGAGCTCGGTCAGTGTGATGAGCAACGCCCTGCTGCTCAAACGCTGGACACCGGAGTCGGGTGACAAGAAGTGAGCGAAATACGCGAGAAATCTGCCTCTAGCGCTTATGGAGTCTGCGCAAGCAGCTCCTAAAATAAGAGCAGACAAAAAACGCCCATGAATCATCTATTGCTCACCACCGGCCTGTATGTGCTTACCGCAATCGCCGAGATCGTGGGGTGCTACCTGCCCTGGCTGTGGCTGCAGCAGCGCGCACCGCTGTGGGTGCTGCTGCCGGCGGCAGGGTCGCTGGCCTTGTTCGTGTGGCTGCTCACCCTGCATCCTGCCGCCAGCGGGCGGGTGTATGCGGCATATGGCGGTGTGTACATCGCCACCGCATTGGTGTGGCTGTGGGTGGTGGACGGCATTCGGCCGACTGCATGGGACTGCGCCGGTGCCGCTCTGGCACTGGCGGGCATGGCGGTGATCGTGCTGGCGCCGCGTGCAGCTGCGTGACATGAATCAAGGCATGGGCGTGGGGGCTGTGGAATTCTCGGTGCCTCCGAATTGCCGGAAATGGTGTGCTTCTGGCGGGCTTTGTCTTGCATTGCCGCTTGTAGGCACCCCTAGACTCTGAAAGAATGGCCGAACAATTGGACCGGCTCACCCGAGGAATACAACGATGACCATGATGACCATGATGCGCCAATTCACTATCCGGCTGCGTATGCTGGGAGCCATTGCGATGGTGCTGACGCTGCTCTGCATGTTGGGCCTGGGCGGCTTGTGGGGCATGGCACACATCAAAGACCAGGGGGATGAATTTCTGCACCATTCCTTTGCAGAGGTGCAGCATCTTTCTCACTTGCGTGGAGCCTTGGCCACGGTGCGTCTGGCAGAGAAAGACATGGTTATCGAGTATGAGCGCCCGGAGGAGGTCGAAAAGGCCTACGGTCGCTGGAAGGCCAGCCTGCAGGAAACCGAGAAAGTGGCGCAGGGTTTTCTGGAAGGCGAAGAGGACCCTGACAACGTGGTGGTGCGTGAGCTGGTGGTGCGTTTGCAGGCGTATTCCAAGGGGTTTGAACCCGTGGCCACACAGCTCAAGGCGAGTGGTTACGATTCCGCGACCATTGCCAACCGGATGAGTCAGAAAGCCTTGGCAGAGTTTCAGTTGATCAACAAACAAGTGGCCGAGCTGGAGACCATTCTCAACACCGAGATAGAAGATTCGGTGAAGGAGCAGAAGGCCGTGGCGGAGGTGGTGCGCGGGGTGTTTTTGGTCGCGCTGCTCGTGGCAACGCTGGTGGTGGTGCCGCTCACCATTCTCAATATGCATTCCATCTGCCAGCCTTTGGAGCAAGCCCGCCTGTTGGCCCAGGCAATTGCCGGGGGCGATTTATCGAAGCAGGTGGAAGTGAACGGGAAGGACGAGGTGGCCGATCTGCAGCGCACCCAAAAAGCCATGCAGGACGGGCTGAGTGCGCTGGTGTCTCAGGTCCGCAACGCCAGCGAAACGGTGGCCACGGCCAGCCAGGAAATTGCCTCCGGTAACCAGGACTTGTCAGAACGCACCGAGAAATCCGCCAGCAGCGTGCAGGACACGGTGGGCTCGCTAGCGGAGCTGACCGAAAACGTGCAGCAGACCGCCCATGCCGCCCAGACCGCGCGCCAATTGTCTGACTCGGCATTTACGCTGGCTGCCAGAGGGGGCCAGGTGGTTACCCAGGCCGTGGGCAGCATGCATGAAATTTCTTCGAGCAGCAGCAAGATCAATGACTTTATAGGCCTGATTGACACCATTGCTTTCCAGACCAACATCCTCGCGCTCAATGCGGCGGTGGAAGCGGCCCGGGCTGGGGAGCAAGGGCGTGGCTTTGCGGTGGTAGCTTCCGAGGTGCGCATGTTAGCCAAGCGCTCGGCCGCTGCTGCGCAAGAAATCAAGGTGCTGGTGAGCACCAGCGTGCAGGCCGTGGATGGTGGCGTGAAGTTGGTGGAAGAGGCGGGGGCCGCCATGAAAGAAATGGTGGACGGCGTGCAGCGCGTGGGCCAGATCATCGGCGAGATTTCTTCGTCCGCCACCGAGCAGTCCAGCGGCATTGCGCAGGTGAACCAGTCGGTGGGCCTGATCGACCAGGCGACCCAGCAAAACGCGGCGCTGGTGGAGCAAAGTGCAGCGGCCGCCCAGGGCTTGCGTGAGCAGGCCGATGCACTGGCCCAGGTGGTGCGTCAGTTCCGTCTGTAGCCCTTGAAAATATTCAATAGTTTGCTACAAATTTGATAGCTTTGCAGCAGCCCGGATGTGCTGCACGGCTTTTTCCGCAATCATGATGGTGGGGGCGTTGGTGTTGCCGGTTACCAAGTCCGGCATGATGGAGGCGTCCACCACCCGCAAGCCTTGAATGCCATGCACCCGCAACTCGGCATCCACCACGGCCATGGGGTCGCTGGCCGGGCCCATTTTGCAGGTGCCTACGGGGTGGTACTCGGTGTCGGAGTGGTCGCGCAGGAACTGCTCGATCTGCGCCCGCTTGTCCCGCTCAATCGGATAAAGCATCTTGCCGCGGTAGGGCTGCAAAGCTTGTGCCTGCATGATGTCCAGGCCCATTTGCGTGCCACGTACCAGGGTGTCCAGGTCCTCGGGGTCTTGCAGGTACGCCGGGTCGATGCGGGGTGCATCCGTGGGTTTGGCGCTCTGCAGGGTGACACTGCCGCGGCTCTTGGGTCGCATCAGGGTGACGTGCAGGGTGTAGCCGTGGCCCAGGTGGGCCTTGCGCGTGTGGTCGTCCACGATGCCGGTGCACAAGGCGAGCTGGATGTCCGGAGCCTCGAGGTCGGGCCGGGTTTTCAGGAAGGCCTGGGATTCGGCCACATTGCTGGTGATCCAGCCCGTGCGCTTGCGGCGCCACTCGAACACTGACTTCACCATGTTGAGCACGCCCTTGAGCGAAAAGCCCAACGTCTCCTGCTGGTGTCGGGTGCGGTAAATCAGCACGGTGGTGAGGTGGTCCTGCAGGTTTTGGCCCACGCCGGGCAGCGCATGGCGCACCGGAATGCCGTGTTCGCGCAGGTGCTCGGCAGGGCCCACGCCCGAGAGCATGAGCAGCTGGGGCGAGCCGAAGGCGCCGGCACTCAGCAGCACTTCGCGCCGCGCACGCAGTTCGTGGGTATGGCCCTGGTGCAGGTAGCGCACACCGGTGGCCCGCTGGGCGCCGTTTGCGTCCTCCAGCAGCACGTTGCAGGTATGGGCGTGGGTGATCACGGTGAGGTTGGGCCGGTCGCGGTGGGGCGTGACATAGGCCTTGGCGGCACTCCAGCGTTCGCCGTCTTTCTGGGTGACTTGGGCAGGGGCGCAGCCCCACTGCTGTGCGCCGTTGTAGTCGAGGGTGCGGGGCAGGCCCTGGCTTTCGCAGGCATCCAGAAAGGCCTGGTTGAGCGGGCTGGGGCTGCGCAAGTAGCACACGTTGAGCGGGCCGCCGGTGCTGCGGTATGCGTTGTTGCCGAAGCACTGGTTGTTCTCGGACTGCTTGAAGACCGGCAATACCTCCTGGTAGCTCCAGCCGGGGTTGCCTAGTGCGGCCCAGCGGTCGTAGTCATGGGGGTTGCCGCGAGTGTAGACCATGGCGTTGAGCGAGCTGCTGCCCCCCATGACCTTGCCGCGCGGCGCGAAGCCCCGGCGCCCGCCCAGGCCGGGCTGGGGCACGCTCTCGTAGTTCCAGTTGAAGATGCCCAAAGGGGCCGTCGCTGCAAAGCCCAGTGGCGCGTGGATGAAGATGCTGGTGTCCGGGCCGCCGGCTTCGAGCAGGCAGACAGTGATGCTCGGGTCTTCGCTCAGGCGGCCGGCCAGCACGCAGCCGGCAGAGCCGCCGCCGACCACGATGTAATCAAATTCAGTAGGGGTCATGAAAAGGCTCAGTCCTGGTAGCTGGGGTCTAGGCGTTGAAGTTTGCGTATCAGGGCCGGCCAGACAAAGGCGCCGCCCATGCCGCCGGTTTGCACGCGCATGGCCTCACTCACGCCGCTGACGATTTGCGGGTTCACAGGGGTGAGGGCCCCGCCACCGGATTGCGCGGCTATCTGGATCTGGCAGGTGGCCTCGAAGGTGTACATGCTCAAAAAAGCATCGGCAATGGTTTTGCCCACCACCAGCAAGCCATGGTTGCGCAGCACCAGAAAGTTGGCGTGGCCCAGGTCGGCTTGCAGGCGCGGCTTTTCTTCGGGGCGGAAAGCCACGCCTTCGTAGTCGTGGTAGGCGAGAGACGCCAGCACAAAGGTGGACTGCTGGCTCAAGGGCAGCACGCCGTCCCTCTGGGCGCTCACCGCGACGCCGGCACGCGTGTGGGTGTGCAGCACGCAGCCGGCGTCTTCGCGGGCCTCGTGCACCGCGCTGTGGATGACGAAACCGGCCGGGTTGACCGGGTAGGGGGAGTCGATCAGCTTGTTGCAGTGTTGGTCGACTTTGACGAGGCTGCTGGCCGTGATTTCGTCGAACATCAGCCCATAGGGGTTGATGAGGAAGTGGTGCTCCGGCCCGGGAATGCGGGCGCTGATATGGGTGAAGACCAGGTCGCTCCAGCCATACAGGGCGACCAGCCGGTAGCAGGCGGCGAGGTCCTGGCGGAGTTGCCATTCCTGCTCGCTGACCTGGGATTGCACGGACGGTGTGCGCATTGAAGACTCCTTGGTGGATGTGTATGCAAGGTTAGCGGGGCAGCGGGCATGAAGCTGTTCGATATTTGACATTCGAGGGTATTCCCCGTGGGGGAATGGACGGCGGACTCCAAAACCGAACTGCTGAAAGGTGGCCTGGTGTCTTGCGGGTTAGCGTCCCCGTGCTTTGTCTGGCGCAAGGCCATGGGCGCGGTGACTGGCTGAAACCGGGGCAGGCCGGTAAAATCGCGCCCTCCCTTCTCTGTTTGCGCCGGCCGGACACGCACTGTGGTCCGCCCCCGCGCCCCCCTTGCCATGTTGTACCCACAAGAATTCGACGTCATCGTTGTCGGCGGCGGCCATGCCGGAACCGAAGCTGCGCTCGCCGCTGCCCGCATGGGCAGCAAAACCCTGCTGCTCTCCCACAATATCGAGACGCTGGGGCAGATGAGCTGCAACCCCTCCATCGGCGGCATCGGTAAGGGCCATCTGGTCAAAGAGGTGGATGCCATGGGTGGTGCCATGGCGCTGGCGACCGACGAGGCGGGCATTCAGTTCCGCATCCTCAATTCCAGCAAAGGTCCGGCCGTACGGGCCACCCGCGCCCAGGCCGACCGCGTGCTCTACAAAGCCGCCATCCGGCGCATGCTGGAGAACCAGCCCAACCTCTCGCTGTTCCAGCAAGCCGTCGATGACCTGATGGTCGAAGGCGACCGGGTGGTGGGCGCAGTCACGCAGGTGGGCATCCGCTTCCGGGGCAAGACGGTGGTGCTGACTGCGGGCACTTTCCTGGACGGCAAGATCCACGTGGGCTTGAACAACTACGCCGCCGGTCGGGCAGGGGACCCGCCCGCTGTGTCGCTCTCGGCCCGGCTCAAAGAACTGAAGCTGCCCCAAGGCCGCCTGAAGACCGGCACCCCGCCGCGCATTGATGGCCGCAGCATCGACTTCAGCAAGTGCATCATCCAGCCCGGCGACGGCGTGCCCGGTGGCATGAGCGAGGTGATGCCGGTGGTGAGTTTCATGGGCAACGTGGCCATGCACCCGCAGCAAGTGCCCTGCTGGATCACCCACACCAACGAGCGCACGCACGACATCATCCGTAGCGGCTTCGATCGCAGCCCCATGTTCACCGGCAAGATCGAGGGTGTGGGGCCGCGCTACTGCCCGAGCGTGGAAGACAAGATCAACCGCTTTGCCGACAAAGACAGCCACCAGATTTTTCTGGAGCCCGAGGGCCTGACCACCCACGAGTACTACCCCAACGGCATCAGTACCAGCCTGCCGTTTGACATCCAGTACGACTTGGTGCGCAGCATGGCCGGGCTGGAAAACGCGCACATCCTGCGCCCCGGTTACGCCATCGAGTACGACTACTTTGACCCGCGTAGCCTGAAGGGCAGTTTCGAGACACGCCAGATTGGCGGTTTGTTCTTTGCCGGCCAGATCAATGGCACCACCGGCTATGAAGAGGCGGCAGCGCAAGGCATGTTCGCCGGTATCAATGCCGCATTGCAAGTGCGCGCTATGGGCGGTGGCGATGTGGCGCTGAGCGCGGCGGGCGGCGCCAGCTACAGCGGCGACACCTGGTTGCCCGGTCGCGACCAAGCGTACTTGGGTGTGCTGGTGGACGACCTGATTACCAAGGGCGTGACCGAGCCTTACCGCATGTTCACCAGCCGGGCTGAGTTCCGCCTGCAACTGCGCGAAGACAATGCCGACGCCCGCTTGACCGAAGTGGGCCGCGAACTGGGCCTGGTGGACAACGCGCGCTGGGATGCCTTCTGTCGCAAGCGCGATGCTGTTTCACGTGAAACAGAACGCCTGCGCAGCATCTGGGTGAACCCCCGCAATCTGGCCGCTGACGAATCCGAGCGGGTGCTGGGCAAGTCCATCGAACACGAATACAACCTCGCGGACCTGTTGCGCCGCCCCAATGTGAGCTACGGCGGGTTGATGTCGCTGGACCACGGCAAATACGCCAACCGCGATCTGCTGGATGCTGTTTCACGTGAAGCAGCAGGCCTGCCAGCGGTGGATGCGGCGGAAGTGGCTTTTGTGGCTGCGGTGGTGGAGCAGGTGGAAATCGCTGCCAAGTACTCCGGCTACATCAATCGCCAGAAGGACGAAGTGGAGCGCGCTGCCCATTACGAGAATCTGCGCTTGCCGGAAGATCTGGATTACATGCAGGTCACCGCCCTGAGCATTGAAGCCCGCCAGCGCCTGAACAAGTACAAGCCTGAAACCCTGGGGCAGGCATCGCGCCTGTCCGGCATCACGCCTGCCACCATCTCCTTGTTGATGATCCATTTGAAGAAGGGCAACTTCCGTGGCTTTGCAGAGAAGGCAGAAGCCGTATGAGCGCCAGTCACTTGGAGCAACTGGGTAAAGCGGCCGCGACACTGGGTTTGCATCTGGATGCGGCCCAACAAGCTGCATTGTTGGAGTACCTGGCCCTGATTCAGAAGTGGACCAAGGTTTACAACCTGACGGCGGTGCGCGACCCTGATGAGATGTTGACGCACCACCTTCTGGATAGTCTGGCGGTGATCGCCCCCTTGCAAAAGCAGCTCCATGTTTTAAAAGAGCAGGGCACTTGTGGTGACAAGCCCCGTTTGCTGGATGTGGGGTCGGGCGCCGGCCTGCCCGGTATCGTGATTGCCATTTGCTGCCCGCATATCACCGTGCACTGCGTGGACACGGTGGCCAAAAAGGCGGCGTTCATTCAGCAGGTGGCCGTGACCTTGAAACTGCCTAACCTGCGTGGCATCCATGCGCGGGTGGAGAGTTTGACGGAGCCTTATGACGTGGTGAGCTCGCGCGCCTTCGCGTCTTTGCTGGACTTCACTACTTGGTCGGAAAAAGCGTTAGCAGGGCAGGGTGTGTGGATGGGCATGAAGGGCAAGCATCCGGCGGACGAGTTGGCTGCGTTGCCAGCGTCCGTGGAGGTGTTTCACGTGGAACAGCTCGCGGTGCCGGGGTTGGATGCGGAGCGGTGCATTGTGTGGATGCGGAAGAGGGGGGCGGTTTAGAGTCCTTGTTTTCCTGATTGGTGTGAGGGCTGGGTGGGGTTGCGCGTTTTGCTCCGTGTCCCCCGCCCGCTGCGCGGGCTCCTCCTTGACCTGCGCAAAACGCACAACCCCACCCAGCCTTCCAATGAGGTGGGCGCTCCCCGCGCTTTGAATACAGGCGCACTCTTCGCAGCGGCGTGACGGGGGCATACCCCAAAGTGAGGTCAAGGAGGAGCCCGCGCAGCGGGCGGGGGACACGAACGGCGGGGTATGCTCCTGGCGCGTCGCGAGCCCAGCACATTCGCAAACGAGCAACCCTCATATAAGCAATGCGTGCCAAATAGGTTTCACGTGAAACAACATTCAGGTGCCCATCTAATGCCAGTGACAGCAATCCCAACCCTCGCCGCAAAGTTTCCAACGTAAACTCGACACCCACCCCCAAGAAAGCAAACCCATGCTCGGCGTCACCGATTACGGTACCTTTGTCATCACCATCATCGTGTTCCTGGCCATCCCCGGACCGGGCAATCTGGCCTTGGTGACATCGACCAGCAAAGGTGGCGTTGCCGGTGGACTGGCTGCGACCCTCGGGGTGATTCTTGGGGATCAGGTGCTCATGTGGTCCGCAGTGGCTGGCGTGGCGGCATTGCTGGCTGCGTACCCCGAAGCCTTCCACGCTGTCCAATGGGCGGGTGCGGCCTACTTGGCCTGGCTGGGCTACAAAATGCTGACCGCAAAACCCGGTGCCGCACCGGTGCTCAATATCAAGCCCGGCCACTACCTGCGCCAGGCATTGCTCATCACCTTGCTCAACCCCAAGGCCATTCTGTTTTACATGGCCTTCTTCCCGCTGTTTGTGGACCGTGCCCACCATCAAGGGCTGCTGACCTATGGCTTCATGGCGGCGACGATTGCCTTGCTCACCTTTCTCTATGGCCTTGGCGCCACGCTGCTGACCCACTTTTTGGCCGAGCGCATGCGGGCCAACCCCCGCATTGGTCGCTTGCTGGAGAAGGTGGCGGGCCTGTTTCTGGTGGGCTTCGGCATCAAGCTGGCCCTGCAGTCCGCCAAGTAAGTCCACCCTTGTTTCTGTTTTTCGTTTTCAACCCCTGAGCGTCTTATGGCCAAAATCTTCTGCGTTGCCAACCAAAAAGGTGGCGTCGGCAAAACCACCACCACCGTCAACCTGGCTGCGGGTCTGGCCAAGGTCGGGCAGCGGGTGTTGATGATCGACCTCGACCCCCAGGGCAATGCCACCATGGGCTCGGGCGTGGACAAGCGCAAGCTCGAACTCACGGTGTATGACGTGCTGCTGGAATCTGCCACGGTGGCCGAAGCCCGTGCCCAAAGCGAAAAGCTGATCGAAGGTGGTTGCAGTTACGACATTCTGGGCGCCAACCGCGAACTGGCCGGTGCCGAGGTGGAGATGGTCGAGCTGGAGCGGCGTGAGCGCCGCCTCAAGCAGGCGCTGGCCGTGGTGGACCATGAATACGACTTCGTACTTATCGACTGCCCGCCCTCCTTGAGCATGCTCACCCTCAACGGCCTGTGCTGCGCCCATGGTGTGATCGTCCCCATGCAGTGCGAGTACTTCGCCCTGGAAGGTCTGACCGATCTGGTCAACACCATCAAGCAGGTCAAGGCCAACCTCAACGACGACCTGCAAATCATCGGTCTGCTGCGTGTCATGTTCGACCCCCGCATTACGCTGCAGAACCAGGTGAGCGACCAGCTCAAGGCCCACTTCGGCGACAAGGTGTTCGACACCGTCATCCCGCGCAACGTGCGTCTGGCCGAGGCGCCCAGCTACGGGGTGCCCGGCGTGGTGTTTGACCCCCAGTCCAAAGGTGCGCAAGCGTTCATCAGTTTTGCCCAGGAGATGGTGAATCGCGGCCAGGTCATGTAGATGCCATGACCTGCCCAATCTGCCATCAGCCCCCGTTGCGAATGCGCAAGCAGCTCCTGAATTCATAGCAACCATGTCCGTTCCTACCGTCCTTCTTTTGCCCGGCTGGCAAAACTCCGGCCCGGCCCATTGGCAAAGCCGCTGGGAAGCCCTGCACGGCTTCACCCGCGTGCAGCAGCACGACTGGATGCACCCCTTGCGCGGCGACTGGATGATGCAGCTCGAAGAATCCGTGCTGGCCGCGCCCACCCCGGTGGTGCTGGTGGCGCACAGCCTGGGCTGCATACTCACCGCCGCCTGGGCGCAGCATTCGCAAAACACCCACCGCGTGCAAGCCGCCTTGCTGGTCGGCCCCGGTGACCCGGAGCGTGAAGCGCTGCAGGCACCGCTCAAGAGCTGGTGGCCGGTGGTGATGGACAAGCTGCCCTTCGCCGCCGAGCTGCTGGGTAGCCGCAACGACCCGTATTGCAGTTTCGAGCGCGCCCAGCAATTCGCCGCCGCTTGGGGGGCTGAGTTTGTGGACTGCGGCAACGTGGGCCACCTGAATGCCGACTCCGGCTTGGGCGATTGGCCCCAAGGGCTGGCGAAGTTGCAGGCACTGATTGCACGCGCTGTCCGCCAATGACAAGAGACTTTTAAACACAGACAACGCGCCACCCGGCGGCTGCCCCAAGGCGCGTTAGCCCCCAACTGCGCCAGCGACCCGCAAAGCGGCGGATCGCGGGGGCAACTTACATGGAAGGAAAAGAATATGGTTACGAAAAAACCCAAAGGCCTGGGCATGGGCTTGGAAGCCCTGTTGGGCCCCAAAGTGGTGGATGCTCCGGCTGCGGATGCCAGCCTTGCGGCCCCCACCACGCCCAGCACTTTGCTGCTGGCCGACATGGTGGCCGGCGTGTACCAGCCGCGTACCCATATGGACGAGGGGGCCCTGTACGAGCTGGCTGAGAGCATCAAGGCCCAAGGCATCATGCAGCCTATCCTCGTGCGCAAGCTCGACGAGGCAGATGCGGCCAAGCACCTTGGCGATGGTCGCAAGCGTGACATTTATGAAATCATTGCCGGTGAACGCCGCTTCCGCGCCGCCAAGCTGGCGGGCCTGAGCGAGGTGCCGGTGCTGGTGCGCGACGTGCCCAACGAGGCCGCCGCCGCCATGGCGCTGATCGAGAACATCCAGCGCGAAGACCTGAACCCGCTGGAAGAAGCGCAGGGCTTGCAGCGCCTGATCCGGGAATTCGGCCTCACCCACGAAACTGCTGCCCAGGCCGTGGGCCGCTCGCGCAGTGCCGCCAGCAACCTGCTGCGCCTCCTGAACCTGGCCGATCCGGTGCAAACCATGCTGATGGCCGGTGACATCGACATGGGCCACGCCCGTGCCTTGCTGGCGCTGGACCGTGCCACGCAAATCACCGCAGCCAACCAGATTGCCACCAAAAAAATGTCGGTGCGCGAGGCGGAGAGCCTGGTCAAAAAGCTCAGTGCCGAGTTCTCCCTCCAGCCGCAAAAGCCGGCCAAGGAAAAGTCGCGCGACCTGAAACGGGTGGAAGAAGAACTCTCCGACCTGCTCATGGCGCAGGTGGATGTGCACATCAAAAAGCGCGTCAAGCGCCACGGCCGGGTGGAAGAGATGGGCGAAGTGGTCATCCAATTCGGCTCGCTCGATGAGCTCAACGGCCTGATCGAGCGCCTGGCGCCCGGCGGCAGCCGGTGAACACAGCAGCCTTTTTGCTATGAAAAAAGGAGCTGCTTGCGCATATTCCGTGAGGGCTAGTGGCACTTTTTATGCCTAAAGTCCTACGTCGCCTGAATCCTGCCCAGTGGCCCTGGCCGCTGCCCGCTGTGCTGGCCTGGGCCCTGTGCTGGGGGCTGTTCCGCGAACTGCTGGGGCAGGGCATGGCCTTGCCGTGGGCGCTGGGCCTGAGCAGTGCCGTGGGTGTGGCCTGTAGTTTGTGGGGGGCCACGTGGTGGCGGCGTGTGCTGATTGCCGGGGGCTTTCCCTTGTCGCTGGCAGCCAGCCTGTCCGCCCTGGGCGCGGACTCCTTGCCCGCCTGGGCCTGGTTGCTGCCTTTGGGCCTCTTGCTGCTGGTCTATCCGGTGAACGCCTGGCGCGACGCGCCGCTGTTTCCCACCCCGCCTAACGCGCTGGCCGACCTGCCGGCGCACGCCCCCTTGCCCCTGGGTGCCCATGTGCTGGATGCCGGTTGCGGCCTGGGCCATGGCTTGCAGGCGCTGCGCCTGGCCTACCCGCAGGCGGAGCTGCATGGCATGGAGTGGAGCTGGCCGTTGCGCCTGCTGTGCGGGCTGCGCTGCCCCTGGGCGCTGGTGACACGGGCCGACATCTGGAAAGCCCACTGGGGCGGGTATGACATGGTCTACCTGTTCCAGCGCCCCGAGAGCATGGCGCGCGCCGTGGCCAAGGCCCGTGCCGAGCTGCGGCCGGGTGCCTGGCTGGTGAGTTTGGAATTTGAGGCAACAACATCCACCCCAAGCGCAAGCTGGCGCGCACCCGGTGGCAAAATGGTATGGCTGTACCAGGCACCCCTGCCGGTGCCCCCAGGAGAATCCGCATGACGAGTCCTAGCCCTGCTGCCCCTCACACTGACACCAACGAAGCCCTGCACGCGGCACAGGTCGTACTGTTTGCCCTGGCCACGCTGGCCGAATTGCGCGACTCCGACACCGAGAGCCACCTGTTGCGGGTTCAGCACTATGTGCGCGCCTTGTGCGCTGAGTTGCAAAAGAACCCCACGTACGCCACCGCCTTGACGCCGGCCTATGTGGAGATGCTGGTGGCCAGCGTCCCCGTGTACGACATGGGCACTATCGCCATCCCGGACCGCATCTTGCTCAAGCCCGGCCGCTTGAGCCCGGATGAAGTCGCCGTCATGCGCACCCACACCACGCTGGGCCATGAGGCCCTGGTACGGGCAGAGAAAACTCTGGGCCGCGCATCGCCGCTGCTCACGATTGCCAAAGAACTGACCCTGAGTCATCAGGAAAAATGGGATGGCACCGGCTACCCCCAGGGCCAGTGGGGGGAGCAGATTCCGCTGTCGGCCCGCATCGTGGCCCTGGCCGATGTGTTTGACGCGCTGATCAGCAACAAGGTCTACAAGGACGGTGTGTCGCATGAGCGCGCGGTGCACATCATCACCGAAGCCCGCGGCGCGCACTTCGACCCGGCGGTGGTCGATGCCTTCCTGGCCGTGCAAGACACTTTTCGCGGTATCGCCGTGCGCCATGCCGACACGGATGCGGACATGCAGCAAAAAATCGAATACCTGGCCAACGCGATTGCCGAAGTCGCGGTGCTCTGAGGTTTACAAGGAAAGTAGCCGTTTGCGCCCGCTGGCAGTGCGCAGCTAGCTATCGAATCAGGAGCGTGCGCAGCGCCATGAAGGCGGCACCCAGGCACACCGCCAGGTGCAAGCCGCTCCACAGCAGGTAGCGCCGGCGCAGGGACTGAGGTGAGAGCGGGGAGAGCAAAAACAGGCGCCCGTCCTGCGGCGCGCGCAGCATGTGGACGCCGGCTTGCGCGCGGATGCTGCGGTGCTCTTGCTCCACCGTGTGGATGGCCAGGCGGCGGGCCAGCTCCCACTCCTGGAGGTCAATCTCACCGTCGCGGTTCAGGTCAAAGCGGCGTTGCAAGTCGGTGGGGTTTTTCTTCCAGCGGGCGAGCAGGGCGTTCACATCCTCGCGCAGGTTCAAGGCCGAGTTCGCACCGCCCACGGTGGTGAACTCCCCCAGTGCGTACAGGGTGCGCCCGCCGTGCAGCAGCTCTTCCTCATGCTTGTGTTCGTTGCGTATCCGGGTGTGCCGTTCGGCCCCCATGACTTCTGCGTGGTCGGGGTCTATGGTGCAGTGGCCACTGCCGTCATGCAGGTCAAAAGTGGCGCTGCTGGTGCCGCTCTCGATTTCGCGCCATTCTTTGTCGCTGTTGTCGCGGGTGTAGACGCGGTAACGGTACCAAACGCAGGGCGTGTTGCTCAAGGGGCTGTAGATCAGATCGGTGGTGGTGGCACGCCCTTGCAGCTCCACGTAGCCCTGCGCCGCCGAGGCGATGCGCGAGGTCGCGATGTTGGCAATGGCCCGCGCCCTGCGCAGCGCAGCCCCCCAGGCCAGCAGGCCGATGGCACTGATCGCAGCGGCGGCCCATGGCCACGCCCGTGCCGACTGCATATGAAAGGCCGCGCCAGCCACACCGAGGTACAAGGCTGTCAGCAGCCCGTTCATGCTCTGGCTGCGCAGCCAGCGCAAGCCCGCCAGTTGCAAGCTCACCGCGCCTCAGGCCTTGAAGCGCGCGGAAACGTCCACGTCCTGCAGTTCCTCCGCACTGAACTTCAGCAGCTCGGCACTCTTGAAGTTGAAGAAGCGCGCCACCAGCACGCCGGGAAACTGCTCAATACGCACATTGTTGATATTGACCGACTCGTTGTAGAACTCGCGGCGGTCGGCAATGCTGCTTTCCAGGCTGCTGATGCGGGACTGCAACTGCAAGAACTGCTCATTGGCCTTGAGGTCGGGGTAGCTTTCGGCCAGGGCAAACAACTGGCCCAAGCCTGCGCGCAGCCCGGTCTCGGCACGGCCCACGGCAGCCACATCCTGTGACTCGCGGGCGCTGGACACCTGGGCGCGGGCCGCAATCACCTTCTCCAGCGTGGCCTGCTCGTGCTGCATGTACTGCTTGCAGGTGTCGATCAGCTTGGGCAATTCGTCATGCCGTTGTTTGAGCAGCACATCAATGTTGGACCACGCCTTGGAGACCGCATTCTTGACCTCCACCAGCCCGTTGTAGACGCTGATCAGGTAGAACACCGCCACTGCCACCACGATCCAGAACATGATTCCCATTGCCTGCTCCTTGCCTTGATTAACTGCCAAAAAGGCTGCTAGCGCCCATGAAATATGCGCGAATAGCTACCAAAGTTATAGCGAAAAAATCTTTCCAGGATTCAGGATGTTATGCGGATCCAGCGCGCGCTTGAGGGTGCGCATCATCTCGACCGCACCATGGCCGGTTTCTTCCACCAGAAAGCCCTGCTTGTGCAGGCCCACGCCGTGCTCGCCGGTGCAGGTGCCGCCTAGCTGGAGCGCGCGCGCCACCAGCCGGTGGTTGAGCTGCTCGGCCATCGCGCGTTCTTCGGGCTTGGCAGGGTCAATCAAATACCCCATGTGGAAATTGCCGTCGCCCACATGGCCGACCAGGAAGTAGGGAATGCCCGCCTCTTGGGCCTCGGTCACGCTGTCCAGCAGCGCATCGGCCAGGCGGGAGATGGGCACGCAGGTGTCGGTGGTAATGGCCTTGCAGCCCGGGCGCGACTGGATGCCGGCAAAGAAAGCGCTGTGCCGCGCGGTCCACAAGCGGGTGCGCTCCTCGGGGGTTTCGGCCCATTCAAATGCAGCGCCATCAAAGTCGGCGGCAATGGCTTGCACGGTCTGCACCTGTTCCTTCACGCCCTCGGGCGAGCCGTGGAACTCCATCAACAGCATGGTGCCTTCGCGCAGGGTGAGTTTGGAATGCGCGTTGACCATGCGGATGGTGTTTTCGTCCAGCAGCTCGCAGCGGGCGATGGGCACACCCATCTGGATGATCTGGATGGTGGTGTTCACCGCATCGGCCAGGCTGTTGAAGGAACAGGTGGCCGCCATCACCGCCTCGGGCAGGGGATAGAGCTTGAGCGTGACTTCGGTGATCACGCCCAGCGTGCCTTCACTGCCCACCATCAGGCGCGTCAGGTCGTAGCCCGCGCTGCTCTTCTTGGCGCGGGTGCCGGTGCGGATCACCTCACCGCTGGCGGTCACCACTTCCAGGGCCAACACGTTCTCGCGCATGGTGCCGTAGCGCACCGCGTTGGTCCCGCTGGCGCGGGTGGCGCTCATGCCGCCAATGGTGGCGTCCGCGCCGGGGTCGATGGGGAAGAAGAGGCCGGTGGATTTGATCTCGTCATTGAGCTGCTTGCGTGTTACGCCGGGCTGCACGGTCACCGTCAGGTCTTCGGCGTTGATGGATAGCACCCGGTTCATGCGGCTCACATCCAGGCTGATGCCGCCTTGCACCGCCAGCAAGTGACCCTCCAGCGAGGAGCCAACGCCAAAGGGAATCACCGGCACCCGGTACTGCGCGGCGAGCTTCACCGCATCGCTCACGTCCTGCGTGTTCTGCGCAAATACGACTGCAGAGGGCGGGGGCACGTCAAAGGCCGACTCATCGCGCCCGTGCTGCTCGCGCACCACCAGTGCGGTGGAGAGCTGCTCACCGAAGCGGGCCTGTAGGGCCTCCAGCAACGCGGCGGGCACCTCACGCAGGTTCACTTGCGGCAACAGGTGGTTCAGGGCGGTGGGGGCGTTCATGGCGTGTCTCCAATGCGGGAATAATCCCATTTTCATCCAAGGACACCGCCATGGCCAACCGACTCACCCAAATCGCCACCCGCACCGGAGACAACGGCACTACCGGCTTGGGGGACAACACCCGGGTTTCAAAAAACAGCCTGCGCGTGCATGCCATGGGGGAGGTGGATGAACTCAACAGCCATATCGGGCTGCTGTTGTGCGAGCCCATGCCCGAGGGCGTGCGCACGCTGCTGGTGGAGATTCAGCATCAGCTCTTCAACCTGGGGGGCGAGCTGTCCATCCCCGGCTACGAGTTGCTCAAGCCGGCGGCGGTGCTGGCGCTGGACGAGGCTTTGGCAGAACACAACGCGGCCCTGCCGCGCTTGCAGGAGTTCATCCTGCCTGCGGGCACGCGCGCAGCCAGCCAGGCGCATGTGTGCCGGACTGTGGCCCGCCGGGCCGAACGCGCGGTGGTGGCGCTGGGCAACGAAGAGGCCCTCAAAGACACGCCGCGCCAGTACCTCAACCGCCTCTCGGACCTGATGTTTGTGCTTGCGCGCGTGCTCAACCGCTACCGCACCGATGGCACGGTGGGGGACGATGTGTACTGGAAGAGCGAGCGCATGGCCAAGAGCGGCAGCGAGCCCGCCTGAACACCACTCACTCTGCAGAGAGTGTGAAATTGCGTATGCCGGTGCTGTGCTCTGCCGCAGGCCGGCTGGCGCTGGCGGGAACGAGGTAGCTCATGCGCAACGCCATCGGGAAGATGTTCGGAACCCGGCCGCCAGCGACCACCTCGGCGCGGCGCAGTTCCCATTGGAATGACTCTGGCCGGCTCAGTGACAGCGTTTCTTGCCGCAAGACGGTGCCATCATGCGCCTTCACGAGTTGCAGTTGGTAGGTCCCGGAGCGCTGGCCTTCGGTTTGCACCTCCACCCGCCAATGGCCCCCCGGCTGAACTTGCACCTGCAGTTCACTGATTTTGAAGGCGCCCTCTACCGAGGCTTTGAAAGCAGCCAGCTCCTGTGCATTCTGTTTCTCGCGCGCCTGGTAGGCCGCAGCCACTTCAGCACAGGCTTTCGGTGAGTGGTTGGAACCATCCCCCAGCAGCGAGCGCCGCTCCACCACCTTGGCACACAGCTCTGCACGGCCGGTGCGCCGCACCAGTTCCATGTAGCAGGCCGAGCGGTAATAGTAGGTTTTGCCGCCTATGCCGAGTGTGCCCCAGCCACCGTCCGTCAAACCGCTGATGTAGCGGGTGGGCGACATGGCGTCACACACGGCCTCCAGCTGGGCGTGGGTGTAGCGGTCGTAGTGGATGGCGGGGTCGTCGTTGCCTTGTTGCGCCAGTGCGGCAGGTCCTCCCAACAGCATGATACAGGTCCATAGGGCTTTGGTGGCGCTTTGAGACGGGTTCATGCAAGGCCGGTGTGTGGGGAAGGCGCGCTAGCGGGGTGCCAGTACGGCCATCGTGATGCGGGAAACACAGCTCAACTCCCCGGCTTCATTGCGCAGGTCGATTTGCCATACATGGGTGCTGCGTCCCATATGTACCGGGCGTGCGATGCCGGTGACCCAGCCATTTTTGACGCCCTTGAGGTGGTTGGCGTTGATGTCCAGACCTACCGCGTTGTAGCCCTCGGGAATGCTGAATCCTGCACCGCAGGAGCCCAGCGTTTCGGCCAACACCACAGAGACACCCCCATGCAATAGCCCGAAGGGTTGGTGGGTGCGGTGGTCCACCGGTACGCGGCCCACCAGATAGTCGTCACCGACTTCGAGGAACTCGATTCCAAGGTGTTCGACCGCAGTGTTTTTGCTGATGTGGGTCAGGATCTCCACAGAGACCGGTTTCTGCCAAATGCGCATGGGAGGAGCTCGAGTAAATGACGTTGCCTGCAATATAGCGATTGCCGCCAGTGGGTGCTGTAGCATGGGGCGTGATCGTGTGCCGCTCACCTTGCAACAGACGCAAAAAAGGCCATCCGGGGATGGCCTTCATGCAGGGGCGCCAGGCGCTCTGTGCTTACTTTGCTGCGGGTGTCGCAGGTGCTGCGGGCGCAGCGGGGTTTGCCGGTGTAGTGGCCTTGGCTTCCTGATGCTGGGCTTTTTTGGCTGCGCGTTCTGCCTTGCGTGCTTCGCGCTTGGCTTTCATTTCTTCATGTCGGGCCTTTTGGGCTTCGGCATCGGCCTTGTGTTCGGCGTGCTTCTCTTTCGCGGCTTCAGGTGCCTTTGCGGGAGCGGGTGCTGTCGCAGCGGCAGGGGCTGCGGGAGTTGCAGCAGGTGCTTGGGCAAAAGCGCCAAACGTGGAGATAACCAAAGCAGTAGCGATCAGAGATTGTTTCAACATATTCAGTTTCAGTGCATGGCGAACTTGCCATGGGTGCTTAACCCCTGTGGGCCCCGCACCGTTTACCTTCGGCTGTGTAAACCTTTGTAAAACACCGTGGCGCGATCCTCCACAAGCGGATTGGTATCTGTCTACACTGTCACCAACACCGGAAGCTTGGCATGCGCACAGGATGGAGTTTGATCGGACTGGTTCTCGCACTGGTCCTCGTGGCTGTACTGCTGAAAAAGCAACTGTCCAGGACGGTCACACCCGTACACGGGGGGGCGGCGATTCCGGGTGTGGCCGCTGTACCTGTTGGCGCAGCGGCTGAGCAAAGCCGTGCAGTTCAAGACCAGGTGAAGCAGCAGGTCCAGGCGCAGATGCAAGGCCGCCCCATTGCGGATGCAGACCAGTAAGCGGTTCTGTTTAGCGCCGGAATTTGCCGGAGGCGGTGATGATGGACAGGTCGGCGAAGTCCAGCCCGGTGTGGTCTCTGGTGCTGAAGTTCAGGCTCAAGCCACCCAGGTCAACGCGGTTCATGCTTTCCAATGCCGCCTGCAATTTCTCGCGTGTGGGTTTAGGGCCTGCACGGCGCAAGGCTTCCACTAACACTTTGGCAGAGACAAAGCCCTCCAGCATCGCGGGGCTCACCTCGAACACATCTTTGGCTTTGGCCATACTGGCAGCCTCTTGCACCACCGCATAGTTGGAAGACTGGGGCAGCACCTGGCTCACGATCACACCGCGCGCGTGATCGCCCAGTAGCTTGATGAAGCCACCGGAGGCGTTGTTGGACAAGGTGAGCAACTGCGCGCTGCTTCCAGCGCCTCGCAGTGCCTTGATGGCATCTACCACCGCCGTGCCCGATCCGATGATCATCACCGCCTGGGGCGAGAGTTTGGCGATGGATGGAGCGATCTGCGAAAAATCGGGCTTGCTGCGGTCGAACTTGGCCACTGCGACCGCAGCGAGCTTGGCGGCTGCCAGACCCTTTTGTGTGCCCTCCAGGCCGTCAGCGCCGAAGCTGTCATCCACATGGATGATGGCCATGCGGGTCACACCGGTTGCGGCGAGGTGCGCCACCGCGCGCTCGGCTTCTCGCTGGTAAGTGGCCCGCACATTGAAGACATGTTTTTTCAGAGGCTGGTGCAGCACCATGGCGCCGGTAGAGGGCGCCAACAGGGGCACACGGTGTTGGTCCAGCACCGGAATGATGCCCTCGGTATGCGGCGTGCCGCGCGTCATGAACAGGGCGAGTACGCCTTTGTTCTCTATCAAGTCTTTGGCATTCGCCAAGGCCAGCTGGGTATCGAACTTGTCATCCAGCGTGATGAGTTCGATTTTTTCGCCACCCACTCCGCCTTTGGCGTTCACCGAGTCGATGTAGAGCTGTGCGCCCAGGCTCGCTTCTTGGACGGTGGCCGCCACCGCCCCCGTCACGCCCACGGTCTGCCCGATCTTGAGTTGGGCACTGGCCGAAATGCAGCCGCTTGCAAACCAGAGCCCGATCAGGGCAGCACGGAGTCGGGTCATGTGGGTATTCCAAATGGACTTATGCGATCACGCCGGATTGAAACCGCTGTGTCAATCGTCCACAAACGCCTCTTCCCGTTTGGCCTTGATAGAAGGCAGCATCACCACCACCAAGAGTGCCAGAGCCGCCACCAGCAGACTGGCAGAGAGCGGCCGAGTCACGAACACACTCCAGTCGCCACGCGCGAGCAAGAGTGCGCGGCGCAAATACTCCTCCATCATCGGCCCCAGAATAAAGCCCAGCAGCAAAGGTGCGGGCTCAGTCCCCAGCTTGATGAACAGATAGCCGATGATCCCGAAGATC
>CAUOXL010000025.1:0-57325 GCA_963508575.1 uncultured Rhodoferax sp. | reverse complement strand
CGCCGAAATCGCCCAAGGCAACAACGATCTGAGTGCCCGCACCGAACAACAAGCCAGCTCCCTGGAGGAAACCGCCGCCTCCATGGAAGAGTTGGGCTCCACCGTCAAACAAAACGCCGACTCCGCCCGCCAGGCCAACCAACTGGCCATGAGCGCCTCCACGGTCGCGATTCAAGGTGGAGAAGTCGTCGGTCAGGTCGTGGAGACCATGAAAGGCATTAATGAGTCCAGCCGCAAGATCAGCGACATCATCAGCGTGATTGACGGCATCGCCTTCCAGACCAACATCCTGGCCCTGAACGCGGCAGTCGAAGCCGCCCGGGCCGGAGAACAAGGGCGGGGCTTTGCGGTGGTGGCGTCTGAAGTGCGCTCCTTGGCAGGGCGCTCTGCCGAAGCCGCCAAAGAAATCAAAGCCCTGATCAACGCCAGCGTGGAGCGGGTGGAACAGGGCAGCAGCCTGGTGGACAAAGCCGGCGAAACCATGACCGAAGTGGTCAGCAGCATACGCCGCGTGACCGACATCATGGGCGAGATCAGTGCGGCCAGTTCCGAACAAAGCTCCGGAGTCTCCCAGGTCGGCGAAGCCGTGAGCCAGATGGACCACGCCACGCAGCAAAACGCCGCCCTGGTGGAAGAAATGGCGGCCGCTGCGAGCAGCTTGAAGAGCCAGGCACAAGACCTGGTGCAGGTGGTGGCGGTGTTCAAGCTGGGCAGCGAAAGCCCGAGCAGCCACGCAGCCTACAGCAGCCATGCCAGACCCAGTGGCGGCGCCATGGCAACGCCCCTGCCTCCCGCCGCAGTGCGCACCAACCCTCCACAAAAATCGAACTTTGCCGGCCCGGAACGCCGGATTACAGCAGCCGGGGCCGGCACCGGCCCCAAAGCCGCAGCCAAACCCTCCAGCAAACCTGCCGCTACCACGCACACCGCATCGCCCACCACCGCCCCCAAAGCCGCGCCAGTGCTGACAGCTCAGGCACCTACCCCCAAGACCAGCAGCCGCGTGACGCCGGCCGGCGGGGATGATGATTGGGAGACTTTCTAAGCAAAAACATGCGATTGCGCTGATGGAGTGTGCGCGAGCAGCTATTAAATGTATAGCAAATGAAAACGGGGCCTCATGGCCCCGTTTCTGTATGCGGATGGGAGCGGGCGGGCTTTACACGCCGCGGGCCCGGTCTGCGTGGAACTGCTGCACGAACGCGCCAAAGCGGCCGGCGTCCAGCGCGTCGCGCACTTCCTGCATCAGGTTCAGGTAGTAGTGCAGGTTGTGCACGCTGGCCAGCATGGGGCCCAGCATCTCGCCGCATCGGTCCAGGTGGTGCAGGTAGGCGCGCGAAAAGCCTTCGCGCCCACCATCAGCCCAAGATACGCCCGATGACCCCGCACAGGCATAGCAGGTGCAGGTCACGTCCAGAGGCTGCTCGTCACTCTTGTGGCGGGCATTGCGGATCTTCAGGTCGCCATAGCGGCTGAACAGGGTGCCGTTACGCGCATTGCGGGTGGGCATCACGCAGTCAAACATATCGATGCCGTTCTGCACGCCGGCAATCAGGTCTTCCGGCGTCCCCACGCCCATCAGGTAGTGCGGCTTGTGCTTCGGTAACTTGGGGCCGATGTGCTTCAAGACGCGCATCATGTCTTCCTTGGGTTCGCCCACCGACAGGCCCCCCACGGCGATGCCGGGGAAGTCCAGCGCTTCCAGGCCCGCCAGCGATTCGTCACGCAGGTGCTCAAACATGCCACCTTGCACGATGCCGAAGAGCGCGTTGGGGTTGTTCAGGCGCGCAAACTCGTCCTGGCAACGTTTGGCCCAGCGCAAGCTCAGTTCCATGGAACTGCGGGCTTCGCGCTCGGTGGTGATCTGGCCTTTGGTCTTGGGCTCCACCGACAAGTAGGGCGTGCACTCGTCAAACTGCATCACGATGTCGGAGTTCAGCGTGGTCTGGATCTGCATGCTGATCTCGGGCGTCAGGAACAGCTTGTCGCCGTTCACTGGAGAAGCGAACTTCACGCCTTCTTCTGAAATCTTGCGCATTTCGCCCAAGGACCAGACCTGAAAGCCGCCGGAGTCGGTGAGGATGGGCTTGTCCCATTTTTCAAACTGGTGCAGGCCGCCGAACTTTTGCACCACGTCCAGACCGGGGCGCATCCACAGGTGGAAGGTGTTGCCCAGAATGATCTGGGCATTCATGTCGTGCAGGCTGCGCGGCATCACACCCTTGACGGTGCCATAGGTGCCGACGGGCATGAAGATGGGGGTTTCGACAACGCCGTGGTTCAGCGTGAGGCGCCCGCGGCGGGCGTGGCTGCCCAGATAGCTGCCATCGGCACTGGCGGGGTCGTTGTTCAGGAGGTCAAATTTCAGCATGCCTCTATTGTCTGCGAAGCGCCTGCGGCGGGTCACTGCCCGGTGGGTCTGTGCCCTTCTACCTCCAGACACATGCGCAGGCATTCGCCACGGAAGTGTCACTGGCTCGTCACACACGCGGCTTCCAATGCCCAGGTTTTTCGCTGGCATTCCCGATGGGGGTGCGTAGTGCTTCGGCCCACCTTGAGGAAATTCCATGCAGTTGCACCGTTTGTATTGGCCTTTGGCGCTTAGCCTGGTTTTCGTTGTTTCCGTGCAGGCAGCGCCCCCCAAGTTACCACCCAAAGCGCCGCTTGTCGGCCCCTATTTCAACCGCGTAGCCACTTTTGAGGTTCACCGAAACGTACCTTTAGGGCGGAATGTGAGCAAGAAGTCGGTCGCCGAAATCGTGGCGGTCAGTGCTGACGGCATGTTGCTCGCCTACACCGACAGAGAGCAAATGGGCATTGGCCTGATCGATATTCGCGATCCTGCAAGGCCTAGGCCGGCCGGGTTCCTGCCCGTAGAGGGCGAGCCGACATCCGTGACCATGGCACACGGCAAGGTACTGGCCGCCGTGAACTCCAGCAAAGACTTCATCCAGCCCACCGGTCACCTTGCCGTGTTTGATCTGACAAGCCGCAAGGCCCAGGGGACTTGCCCCCTATTCGGCCAGCCCGACTCGATTGCCCTGGACAAAGGTGCACGCCATGCGGTCATCGTGATGGAAAACGAACGGGACGAAAAGTTCAACAAAGGCGCCATCCCCCAGCTGCCCGGTGGCAACCTCACCATCATTCCCTTGAGCGCTGCTGGCATGCCGGACTGCACACGTGCTCATCCTGTAGCCTTGAATGACTTGGCCGAGATTGCTGCTGACGATGCCGAGCCCGAATTCGTCAAGGTCAACGCCCACGGCATTGCGGTCGTGACCCTGCAAGAGAACAACCACATCGTGCTGGTGGATGTGGCCAAGCGCCAGGTTATCAAACACTTCTCTGCGGGCAGCGTGGACTTGAAAGAGATTGACCGCACGCGCGACGGCATCATCAACCCTAGTGAGTCTGCCAAAGGCCTGCTGCGCGAACCCGATGCCGTGGCTTGGTTGGATAACACCCGCTTTGTGACTGCCAACGAGGGCGACTACCAAGGTGGCTCGCGCAGCATCTCCATCTTTAACACGGACGGCAAAGTGGAATGGGACAGTGGCAACTTTCTGGACCACGAGGCCATGCGCCTAGGCCACTACCCCGAGGGCCGCTCCGCAGCCAAAGGCAATGAGCCCGAAGGCGTGGAGGTGGGTGTGTTTGGCAAAGACACCTTGATCTTCGTGGGCTCCGAGCGCTCATCCCTGGTGACAGTCTGGCGCGACCGAGGCGCCGGCAAGGCCCCCGAGTACCTGCAAGCCCTTCCCGCCGGTAGCGGCCCCGAAGGGCTGACCGCGATCCCGCAGCGCGGCTTGCTGGTGGTCGCCAGTGAAAACGATGGCGCTGCACGCTCCAGCGTGATGATTTATCAGCAAGGTGCGGCCACACCTGCCTACCCCACGCTGATGTCCAGCGACTCGCCTGCCGGCCCGCCCATTCCCTGGGGGGGCATTTCGGGCACTACGGCGGATCGCACCCAAGCGGGTCGCTTGTTTGCCGTGACCGACAGCGTGTACGCCACCACCCGCATCCTGCAGATGGATACCAACTTCACACCGGCATTGATCTCCAACGCCATGACCGTCACCAAAGATGGCAAACCTGTGGGTTATGACGGTGAGGGCATCGCCCAGCGGGCCGATGGCGGTTTCTGGCTGGCTTCTGAAGGGGACCCTGACAAAAAGCCCGTACCTCTGCGCAACCTGCTGATCCGCTTGAATGCCAAGGCCGAAGTACAAGAGGAAATCGAGCTGCCCGAGGCACTGGCGCGCCATGCCACCCGCTTTGGCTTTGAAGGGGTGACGACCACCGGCACCGGTGACCAGGAAGTGGTGTGGCTGGCGGTGCAGCGTGAGTGGAAGGATGACCCCAAGGGCTTCACCAAAATCTTGCGCTACACCCCTGCCACCAAAACCTGGGGCGTGTTCCATTACCCCTTGGAATCCACCAAGGCAGAGGGCGGTTGGGTAGGTCTGTCTGAAATCACGGCCGTGGGTCCGGACAGCTTTGTCGTCATCGAGCGTGACAACCAGTTTGGCGACCAAGCGCTCAAGACCCTGCACACATTTTCCGTGGCCGGTGTGACGCCCGCTGCCCCCGGTGATACCAAGATTCCGGTGGTCGCCAAGCGCCTGTTGCGCGATCTGGTGCCCGACCTGCAAAAGCCGCACGGCTATGTGCTGGACAAGGTGGAAAGTTTTGCCGTGGATAGCGCCGGTCAAGCATTTGCCATTACTGACAACGACGGCGTGGACGGTTCCAACGGCGAGACGCAGTTCATGCGCCTCGGTGTGTTGCCGGGCCTGCGCTGACCTGCGTATCGGTGGAGCGTGGGGCGGCAATATTTCGCCGGGCCGCCCCAAGAAAAATGAGCCCCCTTGGGGGGCAGCGACCCGCGTAGCGGTGGAGTGTGGGGGCTCCTATCTCCGCTTTAGCAGCATAGAGTCGCCATAGCTGAAGAAGCGGTAGCTGCGGGCAATGGCGTCGCGGTACAGGCCCATGACGTGGTCGTAGCCGGTGAAGGCGCTCACCAGCATCATCAGGCTGCTTTTGGGCAGGTGAAAGTTGGTGACCAGCACATCGACCAGCTTGAACTCAAAGCCCGGCGTGATGAAGATGTTGGTGTCGCCGCTGGCCATGCCGCCGGCCCATTCAGGCCCTTCGCAGGTCCGGGCCCAGCTCTCCAGCGTGCGAACACTGGTGGTACCCACCGCCACGATGCGGCCACCGCGTGCCTTGCAAGCGGCAATGGCTTCCTGCGTTTCGGGCGGCACGTTGTACCACTCGCTGTGCATCTGGTGCTCGGCGATGTTTTCGGCTTTGACTGGTTGGAAGGTGCCAGCGCCCACATGCAGCGTCACATGCGCGCGCTGTACGCCCATGGCGTCCAGCTGCGCAAAAACACCTTCGTCAAAGTGCAGGGCAGCAGTGGGCGCGGCCACCGCGCCGGGGTTTTTGGCAAACACCGTTTGGTAGCGCTGCACGTCTTCCGGCGAGTCACTGTGGGTGATGTAGGGCGGCAGGGGCACATGGCCGTGGCGCTCCATCAGGGTGTAAGGGTCATCACCTTTGTCGTTGCTCAGCACAAAGCGGTAAATCGGGCCATCCACATTCGGCCAGCGGCCCAGCAGGGTGGCGCACAGGCCGTCTTCCTGGCCGGGTGAGCAGGTCATTTTGATGGTGGCGCCCACCTCCGGCTTTTTGCTGACCCGCATGTGGGCTGCCACCTGGTTGCCGCCCAGTACCCGCTCAATCAGCAGCTCCACCTTGCCGCCGGTGGCTTTTTCACCGAAGAGGCGGGCGTTGATGACCTTGGTGTCGTTGAACACCAGCAAATCGCCCGCACGCAGCAGGCCGGGCAGCTCTTTGAAGATGCGGTCTACCGAGGTGTCGCCCGTGCCGTCCAGCAAGCGGGAGGCGCTGCGTTCTGGGGCAGGGTGTTGGGCGATCAGCGCTTCGGGGAGTTCAAAGTCGAAGTCGCTGAGAGTGAAGACGCGTTGCGCGTCAGGGGAAGGCAAAGACATGGTGCTTGAGGGCCGGACGGGCCCGTTCCAAGTAAAAGAAAAGAAAAAGGGAGGCTGGATTATCCCAGTCTCCCTTGCTTTTCCGTACGCGGTGGACAGAAGTGCTTATTCGACCTTGGCGCCTGAAGCTTGCACGATGCCTTTCCACTTGGCGTAGTCGGTTTTCAGCAGGTTGCCGAATTGCTCGGGCTTCATGGCCTGCGGCTCTGCGCCTTGGGCATGGATGGCGGCCTTGAATTCCGGCGTTGCTAACAGCTCATTGACTTTGCTGTTCATCAGCGTGACCACGTTGGCAGGGGTGCCGGCCGGCATGAAAAGGCCGTACCAGGTGCTTACATCAAAGTCCTTGTAGCCGGACTCCGCCACTGTGGGCACATCCGGCAGCGAGGTGCTGCGAGCCGCAGACGTCACTGCCAGTGCGCGCAGTTTGCCTGCCTTGATCTGGGCGATGGCCGAGGGCACGGACGACACCAGCAAATCCACATTACCGGCCAGCGCGTCCATCAGTGCGGGGTTGGAGCCTTTGTAGGGGATGTGGCGGATGTCGACCTTGGCGGCTTTCTCAAACAGGTTGCCCGCGAGGTGAATGGTGGTGCCGTTGCCGGGCGAGCCGTAGGTGATGGTGTCGGGTGATGCTTTGGCGGCTGCCACCACATCGGCCAGCGTCTTGAACCTGGAGTTGGCGGCGGTGGCAATCACCACCGGGGTGTAGGCCACGTGGGCCACGGGCACCAGGTCTTTGGTCGGGTCCCAGGGCAGGTTGCCGTAGAGCCAAGGGGCCACGACCAGGTTGTCCTTCTGGCCCATGACCATGTCATACCCCGTAGACGCCGCCTTGATGGCTTCTGCAATGCCGATGGTGCCGCCCGCCCCTGCCTTGTTGTCGGGCACCACCGTCCACTGGAAGTTTTCTGTCAACTTGCTGGCGACTAGGCGGGACAGGATGTCGGTGCCGCCTCCGGGCGGGAAGGGGATGACCAGGCGGATAGGCTTGGACGGGTAAGCCGCAGTTTGGGCATAGGCGGGGGCGCTGGCAGTGCCGCCCAGCAGGGTGGCCACGACGGCCAGCGGTGCAATCCATTGTTTCATGGGGTCTCCTCGGTGAATGGGCCTGCCTTGGCAGGCAAACACCCCAGTGTAGTGCGGCACAATGCGCCCATGTCTGACGCCAAGCCCAAAACCGAGTCGCAAAAAGCCCTCGACAAGCTGGGCCTGCGCCGGGATATTGACCTGGCTTTGCACCTGCCGCTGCGCTACGAGGAGGAAACCCGCATCGTCAAACTCTGTGAGGCGCGATAGACCCACTTATTGGAGCCACAACCAACCGAGGTCAGGTATGCGAGGGGCTTCAGGGGGGGGCTGGCTGTGAGGGTTACTCCTGGCCGCACCAAGCAGCGTGGCGGGCTCAGTAACGTTGAGCTGTCTGTGTATAAGCGCGCAGGCAGCTTTGTCTTTCTGAGCAGGCAAAACCCGTGACTCTAAGCAAGCCTCATTCAGAGTTGCTGGACTGCGCTGTGTCCTGCCGGTGCTGAACATCCCAGCAAGCGCGTGCCCATGGTGAAGGGGGGGCCAAGGTAGCCGCTAGCGTGGCCTGGCTTGGGTCGAGCACGCTGGCCAGCCAGTACAGCGTGGCGCCTCGCTGGGGATTCCACATACCTTCAAAACCGCGCACGCCGCTGGCGCGGCGGTCGCGGTCGAACTGGATGGTTGTGTTGGCAAACTCTTCATGCTGGCGTTGGCCGGTGGCGTACGGTTGTAGCCACTGCACCGCCCTCATAAGGGCGCTGTTGTTTTCACCGCGCAGGGCCAGCCAATCGCGGCCTTGTGTGCGGGCGGCAATGGCAGCGCGCAGAAGCGGTTCCAGGTCATACGCCACATAGTGCAGGGCATCGCGTTCTAGGAAGTCAAACACGGTGCCATCAACGGCAATGTTGCGGCTCAGTTGCTGTACGAATTGGGCCTCGGCTCTACGCAACATAGCCGAGTCTTGCAGTGCGACAGCAGCCAGTGTGGCGATTTTGATGCGGTGGCTTTGCCAATTGTTGCGCCAGGTGGTGTTCTGAGGGTCGGCGGGCGTCTCCATGCGCTGCAGGTAGCCCTCGCCGAGCTGGCGCACGAGCCGCGTGGCCACTGCCGGCAAGGCGAATGTCTGTGCGTCGCGCAGCACCGCATAGGCGTCAAGATAGGCCTCCAAATGGGTTTCATCGACCGGGTTGTACGAGGGTTGATAGACCTCGGCCCACGCAGTCAGCAAGCTCACCAGTGGCGCCAGCGTGTCGGGCTGGCGTGTTAGTAGCCACAGCGCGGCCAAGTCGTGCATGAGCGCAAAGTCTTTGCGTGCTTCCAGTCCGGCGATGCGCTCTGGATTGGCCGGCAGCAAGCCTTCGGTATGCACCTGTGCACGGGCGCGAGGACTGCCGTCTGAGAGCACATCGATGCGCCTTTTGAGGCGTGTGTGCAATGGGTAGTTGTTCAAACGCCACTCCGGAGTGGATGTGCACCAAGCGGAGGGGGACGGCTGGGTGATGTCCGGGCGCGTATGCGCGTGCGAATCGAGACGAGTGGCTGTGGCAGCAGTATGGGGTGAAGGGGTTAGGCGGGCGCGGGCTGCAAGGTTATGTGCCCACTGCGAGGGTGTTCCCGCCACGCCGACGGTGGACAATACGATTAGCCCGAACCAGCCCACGATTACTGCGGCGCGATAGTAGACGAGGCCGAGACGCAGCCCTGACAAGGCATGGACCGCCTGTTCGCTTGCGTTGCCTTTGGACCAGCTCTGGCGGTACGGAAAGAGGGTGGCTTTGAGCTTCAGCAGCGATCCCACCCATTGGTCGTACAGCAGCAGCGGCACGCTGCTCCAACGTACCTCGCCTCCGTGGGGCATGAGCATGACCAGGTAGAGCAGCCGTGTCAGGAGAACCCACACAAGGTAGATGGCCGGCGAGTAAGGAGTGATAAACAGCGTGGCGATGATCGCGCAAGCGGGGCCGAGCAGTGTGGTGAACAGGGCGATGCGCTGATCCCAAAGTGCTACCCAGATGAACAGCGGCATCTTGTGCGGGCCCAGTGCTAAGGCGCGGCCGTTATTCCGCACCATGTTGCCGAACCAGCGATACATCAGGCCACTGGAAATATGCAGGAAGTTCCCGCTACGGCTTTCCACGCTGCGGATCTGGCAGTCTGGCACGTAGATCATTCGCCACTGTGACTTTAGGAGCTGATACCAGGTACTTTTGTCATCGCCCATTAAAAAGCGGAAGCGACCGCAGGCCCAGTGCGCAAGGTGGTCGTGTTCGAGCGCTTCAATGAAAGGTTGTGTCAGTACGGCCTCTGCACGAAACAGCGAGAAGCGGCCTGTAAGCGTCAGTACTCGTCCCGACAGGGCGTGCGAGCTCATGAGAACGTGACGGCGGAGGAATTTGAATTGGAACCACTGCGCCATCACCGGCTGTGGGGTCAGAAAGTCTGCCACTTCGTCGGTGGTCAGCGCCCCTAGGCGGGGGTCGAGCTGAAAGAAACCAAGGCAGTCGCGCAGTGCGCCTGGCTGCAGCTCGGTGTCGCCGTCCATCAAGGCAACGACATCGTGTTGGCTGTGCGCGTGATGCCGTAGCGGATGATGGAACTCGCGCGCTACTGTACGCAGGCATTGTCCCAGCGCCAAGCGCTTGCCATGGGCTTGGAGCATGAAAATCAACTCCAGCGGGTGCGGCGTGTGCTTAGAAACCAGAGCGCGGATGGCCGCAACCTCGGCATCGCCCCCGACATTGAATACCAGTGTCGTGGACGAGGGGATCGTGGCGATTTCATTCAGCAGCGCCAGCACGACCCGTTCGGTGATGCGTGGGTCCTCCCGGTAGGAGGGCACCACCACGTACAGCCGCTTCGGAAACCGAACTCCTTCGGGCAATAGCTCCACACGCCGCCGCAGAGCAGGAAACACCCAGCGCAACCACAGTGCGGCTCGAAGGTGGTTCGCCAGCATCCAGCCATAGCGAACGCACCCGATACCTCCGATCGCCCATAAGGAGCTGTGCATTAGCGCAAACTCATGTTGCGGAATCTGGGCATGAACCCACGCGGCAATCGCCAGCAGTGCCAGCATCGGGGGCGTGGAGCGTCGCAAATGGCTCCAGGTGGCCTGTCGGTCCAGAGTCACAATATGCGGCCTGGTTGCGCCGTCTCTCCTGCCCGTTGCTGTGTCACTGTGTGCACGGAGGCGGGGGGCGCCGGAAGCTGTGGCGGCACAAACGACTGCAGCAGGTCGATGAGCTGCGTAATGAGCACCAGCCCGGCGCACAGGTACATCGATGCTGACAGTGCATGGCGTGCCCAGGGTGTCCGTTGTGTGGAGGTTGTGCCAACACACAAGTGGGGTGCCAAGGCCAGCCCGCAGGGAGTAGCTGCGCGCGGCCGCAAGGTGTCGTCGTGAAGGTTCGCCGGTTGGGCTTGGAGCACGTAGCGTTGCAGTGGCTCATGGGCCTGGGGCGACAGCACGCGCACAGCGAAGCCCAGTGTGCCGTCTGCGCTGTGACGCACCACCTTCGCGGTGCAGGTCACCGCGAGCGGGCCTCCTTCGTTGGGGATAAGCCATTCGCAGTCAATGTCTTGTTGCATCGATTCGCGCAGTACTGCTGTGCGCAGGGAAAAGCCACGCAGGGACCAGTCCTGTGCGCGATGGATACCCCCTTCGATGCGTACATCCAAAGGTATTTTCCAGCGTAGCGCCAAACGGGATTCATTCGGTTCTAGGTGTGTGCTAATCAAGATGCGCTCGTTCAGGTGACTGTGTTTTTGCCATTGTCCGAGGTCTAAGCTCCAGATGCTTCTATGTGCGTGACAGTGCTTTCGTGCTCGTGCCAACTGAGTAAAAACCACCCAGTCTGTATGAAGTTTTCAGCGGCTGAATCACCCCGGGGGGCTTCAACATTGGCCATGCTGCCGATTCGGTTTTCGCAGCCTGGGTGGGTGCTGCGGAGGCGGGTGCAGTCGGCTGTTCGCGAAACGGCGTTACGCCGGGTGGTCCGCAAGGCTGGCATTGCATTTGGCAATTGCGCTCATAGAAATTGACAATATTTCGTGCCGGAGGAGTTCCCGCTTGTCTGTTCGAATACTGCTCACAACATTTTCAAGGAGCGAACTATGAACCTACTTCCCGTTTCCGCACGATACCTGATGGGTTGCGCCAGCCTTTCTGCCGCTTTCCTGGCGATGCCGCCGTCACTGCATGCCGCCGACATGATCGCCGCCAAGGCACCCTTGACCAACAAGGACTGGTGGCCTGAACGCCTCGATCTTTCTGTATTGCGTCAGCACAATCCGTCCTCAAGTCCGATGGGAAATGAGTTCGACTACGCCAAGGCGTTCCAGACCCTGGATCTGAATGCAGTCAAAAAGGATATTAAAACCACCTTGACGACGTCGCAGGCATGGTGGCCAGCGGATTTCGGCAACTACGGCCCGTTTTTTATCCGCATGGCCTGGCATAGCGCAGGAACCTATCGGACGCTGGACGGGCGTGGTGGTTCTGAAGGGGGGCAACAGCGCTTTGATCCGCTCAACAACTGGCCTGACAACGTCAGTCTAGACAAGGCGAGGCGCCTGCTCTGGCCGGTGAAGCAAAAATACGGAGCCAAAATTTCCTGGGGCGATCTGATGGTGTTGGCCGGGACTGTTGCGATGGAGTCGATGGGGATGAAAACATTCGGCTTTGCCGGTGGCCGAACCGATGACTGGGAGCCCGATCTTGTGTATTGGGGACCAGAGTCGAAATGGCTGGGTGACAACCGCTACCAGGGAAATCGAAAGCTCGAAAAGCCCCTCGCTGCGGTACAGATGGGTCTTATCTATGTGAACCCAGAAGGTCCGAACGGCAATCCCGATCCCCTCGCAGCCGCCAACGACATTCGCGACACCTTTGGTCGAATGGGGATGAACGACGAAGAGACCGTGGCACTGATCGCCGGCGGTCATACTTTCGGCAAAGCGCATGGTGCGCATCATCCGGAGAAATGTCTCGGGCCCGATCCGACCGGTGCAGCGATCGAGGAGCAGGGATTGGGTTGGAAAAACAAATGTGGCAAGGGCAATGCTGAAGATACGGTAACCAGCGGACTAGAGGGGGCGTGGACTTCTAGTCCGACGCAGTTTACGACCCAGTACCTGGTTAACTTATTTACTTGGAATTGGGTTCAAACGAAGAGTCCGGCGGGTGCTATCCAGTGGATACCTTCCGAACCGGCTGCTGCCAATCTCGTTCCAGATGCGCATGTGAAAGACAAGCGCCATGCGCCAATCATGTTTACGACCGATATGTCGCTACGCCTCGATCCTGCCTATGAGAAGATATCTAGGCGTTTCATGGAGAACCCGAAGGAGTTTGAGCTTGCTTTTGCCAAGGCTTGGTTCAAGCTGACGCATCGTGATTTGGGGCCGCGCGCCCGCTACCTCGGACCTGATGTGCCCAAGGAAATCCTGCAATGGCAAGACCCGATCCCGGTGGTTGATCACAAACTGATTGATGCTAGGGACGCTAACGCGCTTAAATCCAAGATTCTTGCTTCCGGTCTTGGTAACGCAGCATTGATTCGTACCGCATGGGCTTCTGCTTCCTCTTTCCGAGGTTCCGACATGCGTGGTGGCGCCAATGGTGCGCGTGTCCGTCTTGCTCCGCAGAAGGACTGGGCTGCCAACAGCCCGACCGAACTAGCCATCGTTCTGGCACGGTTGGAGTCCATCCAGAAGGACTTCAATCGCGGGCTGAAGGATGGCAAAAAGGTTTCGCTCGCCGATGTCATCGTCCTGGCCGGATCGGCTGCCGTTGAATCGGCGGCCAAGAAGGCCGGTTACGCTGTAAAAGTACCATTTCATCCGGGGCGCATGGATGCGTCGCAAGACAGGACCGATGTGAATTCGTTCGCTGTTCTGGAGCCCAAGGCAGATGGATTTCGCAACTATTTCAGCAAGGAAGCGCGACTTTCTCCCGTCGAAATGCTGGTCGATAAATCCGGGTTGTTGTCTTTGAGCATCCCGGAAATGAGTGTGCTTGTGGCCGGTTTGCGCGTTCTCGATGCCAATGCAGAGGGTGTTCAGCATGGTGTCTTTACTAGCCGTCCGGGTAGCCTGACGAACGATTTCTTCGTCAATTTGCTTGATATGTCGACCATCTGGTCCAAGTCGTCCGATGGCTTGTACGAAGGTCGGGATCGCCAAAGCGGCAGGTCCAAGTGGACAGCAACTCCCGTCGATCTGGTGTTTGGTTCTAACGCTGAATTGCGTGCAGTCGCCGAGCACTACGCCAGCAATGATGCCAAGGAAAAGTTCGTTAAGGACTTTGTCAAAGCTTGGAGCAAAGTGATGGAACTGGATCGCTTTGATAGAAGGGGTCATACCGACTAATCGTGCCGTAGGTCGGTGCCGCGGCGTGCAGCTGTACCAGGCGGTACAGCGTGGTTTGTTCCGGACGGTGGCATTCGTAGTGGAGCGGGGAGACATCCTGCTTCTCTTGAGGCCGCCGACCTATGGCTTGTACGCCTGTACTCCTACGAATCAGTGCGGAAGGGGGGCGTGGATGAATGGCTGCGTGTGAGCGCGCGGTCGCCTTGGATGGGGCCGCGCCGGCGTGGGCCATAGGGAGCTCCACGATCACTTCCGCTGGCTAACTGCGCAGTAATACCGTTGTCCAGCAGCAATGGCCCGCGTGCCGGGTTGGTTTGGACTGACTTTGCGTGGCGCGCCCGGCCGATGTCCCGCCTGAGGTGCATTTGCTACGGCACAATGCGCCCATGCCTGACGCCAAGCCCAAAACCGAGTCGCAAAAAGCCCTCGACAAGCTGGGCCTGCGCAGGGACATCGACCTCGCTTTGCACCTGCCGCTGCGCTACGAGGATGAAACCCGCATCGTCAAGCTCATCGACGTGCGCGATAGTTGCCCCGTCCAGATTGAAGCCACGGTCACCCACCAGGAGGTGAGCTACCGGCCGCGCCGGCAACTCATCGTGACCGTGGATGACGGCACCGACACCTGCACCCTGCGTTTCTTCAGTTTCTACGGCTCGCAGCAAAAGGCGCTTGCGGTCGGCAACAAGGTGCGGGTGCGCGGCGAAGTCAAAGGCGGCTTTCTGGGGCGCACCATGTTGCACCCCAGCTTCAAGGCCGCCGGGGGTGATCTGCCGACGGCGCTTACCCCGGTGTACCCCACGGTGGCCGGGCTTCCCCAAGCCTACCTGCGCAAGGCGGTGCTCTCCGGCTTGGCGCGCGCCGATTTGAGCGACACCTTTGCGCCGGGGGATCTGGAGTGGTTGCAGCACCGCAAGCATCTAAATGGGCACCAGCCCTTATGGACACTGCGTGACGCGCTACAGTTTTTGCATCAACCCACGCCGGATGTGTCGCTGGACACGCTGATGGACCACAGCCACCCGGCCTGGCAGCGGCTCAAAGCCGAGGAGCTGTTGGCCCAGCAACTCAGCCAGTTGCAAAGCCGGCGCGAGCGCGCAGCCCTCAAGGCCCCGCAGCTTCAGGCGGTGGAGGGCGGCACCTTGCATGCGCGGCTGTTGGCGGCCCTGCCGTTTGGCCTGACGAATGCGCAACAACGCGTGGGGGAAGAAATTGCCAAGGACATGGCACGCCGCATTCCCATGCACCGCTTGCTGCAGGGTGACGTGGGCGCTGGCAAAACCGTGGTGGCGGCGCTGGCAGCGGCTATCTGCATGGATGCCGGCTGGCAATGTGCGCTGATGGCGCCTACCGAAATCTTGGCCGAGCAGCACTTCCGCAAGCTGCTGGGCTGGCTGGAGCCACTGGGCATTACCACCGCCTGGCTCACCGGCACCCAGAAGGCCAAAGAGCGCCGCGCCATGCTGGCATTGATTGAGAGCGGCGAGGCCCAGCTGGTGGTGGGCACCCACGCCATCATCCAGGACAAGGTGAAGTTCAAGAACCTGGCCCTGGCCATCATTGACGAGCAGCACCGCTTCGGCGTGGCGCAACGCCTCGCCCTGCGCAACAAGCTGCACCATGAAGACATGGAGCCCCATCTACTCATGATGACGGCGACGCCCATACCAAGAACATTGGCGATGAGCTATTACGCAGACCTCGACGTATCTACCCTGGACGAACTGCCGCCGGGGCGCACACCTATTGTCACGAAGGTGGTCAACGACGCACGGCGGGATGAAGTGATTGAACGCATACGCGCCCAGATCAGCCAGGGCCGGCAGGTCTATTGGGTCTGCCCGCTGATTGAAGAGAGCGAGGCATTAGACCTGAGCAATGCCACCCAGACGCACGCGGACTTGGCGGAAGCTCTGCAAGGCGCCACCCGAGCAGATGGTCAGCCGGTGCTGATCGGGTTGCTGCACTCGCGCATGCATGTGGATGACAAAAAGGCCGTCATGGGCGCCTTCACCGCGGGGCTGATGTCGGTGCTGGTCAGCACCACGGTGATCGAGGTGGGTGTGGATGTGCCCAATGCCTCGCTGATGGTGATTGAGCATGCCGAGCGTTTCGGCCTCAGCCAGCTGCACCAGTTGCGCGGGCGGGTAGGGCGGGGTGCTGCGGCATCGGCCTGCGTGCTGCTGTATTCCACGGGTGAGGCCCCACGGCTGGGTGAGGCCGCCAGAGAGCGCCTGAAGGCCATGGCCGAGACGAATGACGGGTTTGAGATTGCCCGGCGCGACCTGGAAATTCGTGGCCCCGGTGAGTTTCTGGGTGCCCGGCAGAGCGGCGAAGCCATGCTGCGCTTTGCCGACCTCGCCACCGACACCGAGCTGCTGGACTGGGCCAAAGCCGAGGCCCCCATGCTGCTCGATACCTACCCGCACCTGGCGGCCAAGCATGTGGCCCGTTGGTTGGGAGGGAAGGCCGAGTTTCTGAAAGCCTGAGGCTTGCTGCGGTCTTGTCCGATTAACATCAGGGGATGAACGGAACAATGGACTGGATCTGGTGGAGCCTGGGCGCGATTTTTGTGGTGTCGGTTTCCGCTTATCTGTATGCCGAGTTGCAGGCATTCTGGTTGCGCACGGTGGTGACCAAGATTCCGGGGGGGCAGCGTTTCGAGGCCCACGCGTTCAGTGTGGACTTGCTCAAGGGCGCGGGCAAAGTGCGCGTCAAGGCGCGCAGTGCCCACTACAGCCAAACGGCCAATGAGAAACAGGTTGCGATGGAGCAGTCCGGCGCGCTGGATGTGACTTTTGACGCTTTGGGTCTGCGCATCGAACTCAACCGCATGGTTCGCACCCTGAACAACCCCAAGCCCGGGCAGGACGCTACCCTGCCTACCGGTTGGCACAGCCTGGCCTTCCAGGCCACAGAGGAAGATGCGGCGCTGCGCCTGGACCATGTGCCGACCAAAGTGGCAGACCAGTTCATCGGCTTTGCCAAACAGATTCAGGTCTGGGTAGAGCGTCTGGAGCACCAGCGCAAGGCACGGCAGGACGCGGAGGAGGCAGCGAAACTCGAAGCCGAAGAGGCCGCTGCTGCCAAAGCCATTCTCAAAGCCAAGGGCAAAGCTATCTCCATGCCGCCGGACGAGCAGATCGCCCAGTGGCGCCGGGTGGCCGGGTTCACCGGCAGCAGCAGCGAGGTCGGGCTGGACGGCAAAGGCGGTATTGAATGGTTTATCGACCTGGATGCCACCGGTCGCATTACCTTGCATTCGGGCAAACAGACAGCGCACACAACTCTCAAGGGGGCCACCATCACCTCCCTGGGAGGCGAACTGGAGATCAATGTTCTGGATGCCGAGGGCCACGCAGACCCGCACTCCTTCCGTGTGCTGAAGAATATGCCGCCGGATGTCCGCCGTGCCTGGAAAGAACGCCTGGAAATACTGCGGGACAGTCTCAAGCCGGCTGCAGTCCTTCCTTCCTGAGCAGGCCTTTCCTTCCCCCTCCTCGCGTCACTGGCGTGGCGCCCTTTGTCGGCTACGTATGTTGTCTTCTTCTTATTTGCGCTGGCAGGCCCTGTCCGGCAACACCCGTGGGGTGCTGCTGGTGATGCTGGCCATGTTTTGTTGGTCGGTGCTCGACGCATGCAACAAGCAATTGATGCTGCATGGACTCCTGCCCAAGCAGGTGTTGTATCTGCAGGCAACGGTGGTTCTGTGCATGCTGGTGCCGGTGTGGATCGGCACGCGAGGGCGGGTGGTGCGCACCCGGAATCCGGGGCTCCATGTGCTGCGGGCTTTTTTTATCGTGACGTCCGCCTGGTGCGCGGCGTATGCGGTGGCACACCTTCCCCTGGCGGATGCGAGCGCCTTTCTGATGACGGGCTCGCTCTTCATGTTGCCTCTGGGTGTGTTCTTTCTGGCAGAGAAGCCGCATTACTTGCGCTGGACCGGCGTCGCCGTGGGTTTTTGCGGTGTGCTGGTCATATTGCAACCCGGTGGGGACGCGTTCCGGCCTGCTGCCCTGGTGGCACTTTTCGGCGCGTTGATGGAATCCATGCTCGGTATCGTGCTGAAAAAATACACCGGAACGGAGCACCCTGTCGCGGTGCTGACCTGGAGCCAGGTGGCTTGCTGGCTCACCTTCGGCGTCTTCACCGGCTTTCAGCTACCGGCGGTGCCGCTCGCCTTGTGGCCTTTGCTGCCCGTGGTCGGGCTTGCAGCGGCGGGCATATATCTATGCTATTTTTTCGCTTACCGAGCAGGAGAGGTGTCGGCGGTGGAGGCGGGCAGCTTTTCTCTGTTGTTGTTCAGTCCGGCGATGGGGGCGGTGTTCTTCCGCGAAACCCCGGCCACCGCCTTTTGGGGTGGCGCGGGCCTGCTGGTCTGCGGCATTGCGCTGGTCATCATCGAGCCCCGCGGGCATGCACATTGAGCCGCATCATTGATTTGCTCTATGGGCCGTGGCATCATGGTTGACTCGGAGGTAGCACCACTATGACGCTCACAGAACTGAAATACATTGTTGCCGTGGCCCGCGAACGCCATTTCGGGAGGGCGGCAGATGCCTGCTTTGTGTCCCAGCCCACGCTCTCGGTCGCAGTCAAAAAGCTGGAGGAAGAGCTGGATGTGAAGCTCTTTGAGCGCAGTGCCAATGAGGTGACAGTCACCCCTTTGGGGGACGAGATCGTGCGCCAGGCCCAAAGCGTATTGGAGCAAGCGGCCAACATCAAAGACATCGCCAAACGGGGCAAAGACCCGCTGGCCGGGCCTTTGAAGCTGGGGGTGATCTACACCATTGCGCCATATTTGTTGCCTGCACTGGTGCGGCAGGTGATCACCAAAAGTCCCCAGATGCCCCTGCTGCTGCAGGAAAATTTCACCGTCAAGTTGCTGGAAATGCTGCGCACCGGGGAAATCGATTGCGCCATTCTGGCGGAGCCGTTTCCAGATACCGGTCTGGCATTGGCACCACTGTATGACGAGCCGTTTTTTGCGGCCGTACCGTCCGGCCATGTCCTGGCGCGGCAGGCGTCGGTGACGGCAGCGCAACTCAAGAGCGAGACCATGCTTTTGCTTGGCAATGGGCATTGCTTCCGCGACCATGTGCTGGAGGTCTGCCCCGAGTTCGCCCGTTTCTCCAGCGATGCAGAAGGCATACGCAAGAGTTTCGAGGGTTCTTCGCTGGAAACCATCAAGCACATGGTGGCTGCGGGAATGGGAGTCACCCTGGTACCCCGGCTCAGTGTGCCTATCCAGGCCATGCAGAACGGCAAGGCCTATGCGGAAGATAATTTTGTGAAATATCTGCCGGTGCAGGACGCCAAGCCCGATGGCAGTGCCTTGCCGCCTCCCACCCGCCGCGTGGTGCTGGCCTGGCGGCGCAGCTTTACCCGTTACGAGGCGATTGCCGCGCTGCGCAATGCCATTTACAGCTGTGAGCTGCTGGGCGTGAGCCGGCTCTCCTGATTTTTAGTTAAAAGTGCTGCTGGCGCCTATGGAATGTGCGCAAGTAGCTATGAAATTGATAGTAAAACCGTGCAAGACAAACTGCGCCTCTACCTTGACCTGATCCGCTGGAACCGGCCTGCCGGCTGGTTGCTATTGCTGTGGCCGACGTTGTCCGCGCTCTGGCTGGCTGCTGGTGGTTTTCCGGGCTGGCACCTCATCATCGTGTTCACGGTGGGCACCATCCTCATGCGCAGCGCGGGCTGTTGTGTGAATGACGTGGCGGACCGCGAATTCGACAAGCACGTCAAACGCACGGCGCAGCGCCCGGTCACCAGCGGCCGCATTTCCAGCCGCGAAGCATTGGCGGTGGGCGCGGCGCTGGCGCTGGCGGCCTTCGGCCTGGTGCTGACCACCAATGCCGTGACCATCGCGTGGTCGTTTGCGGCCTTGGCGGTGGCCCTGGTCTATCCCTATGCCAAGCGCTATGTGTCCATGCCGCAAGCCGTGTTGGGGGTGGCCTTCAGCTTCGGCATCCCCATGGCGTATGCGGCGGTACGGGCGGACATCCCCTGGCAGGCCTGGGCGTTGCTGGTGGGCAACCTGTTCTGGGTGCTGGCCTATGACACCGAGTACGCCATGGTGGACCGTGACGACGATCTGCGTATCGGCATGAAAACCTCGGCCATCACATTGGGGCGTTACGACGTTCCCTTTATTCTGGTCTTCTATGTCTTGTATCTGTTGATGTGGAGTGGGCTCGTGCTGCCTGCCGCGACGTCGGCCACCGGTTGGTGGCTGGGGGTGGCAGCCGCTGCGGTGCAAGTGGTGTGGCACGGCTTTTTGATCAAGGACCGTACCCGCGAGGGCTGCTTCAAAGCATTTCGCCTGAACCATTGGGTGGGTTGCGCGGTGTTCGTCGGCGTTGTACTGGGCCTGGGTGCGCGCTAGACCTGTGGGCAGGCCTTAGACCGCTTCCAGGCCGGCCCTCAGGCTTCCATCAAAAACAATTGGACACAAAAAACCCGGCCGCAGCCGGGTTGTGATGCCGGAGGGCCGGGCTTACTTGGCGCTCAGGCACTCGCTCATGAACTTTTTGCGCTCATCGCCTTTGAGGTCTTTGGACTTGGCGTCGGCGTTACAGGTCTTCATTTTGTTTTGTTGAGTGGTCTTGCCGTCAGCTGGGGCATCGGCCTTGGCACTCAGGCACTCGCTCATGAAGGCTTTGCGTTCATCGCCCTTGAGGTCTTTGGACTTGGCATCGGCATTGCAAGTCTTCATCTTGTTTTGCTGTGCGGTCGGGGCCTTCTCATCCGCAGCGTGTACGCCGCCTACTGCGAGAGCCAAACCCAACGCCATGAGAGAGATCAGTTGCTTCATTGGTAGTCCTGTGTGATTTAGTTGGCAGTTGCCTGCCGTTGCGGGAAAAGCGTCCCCTGATAGGGAGCCGCCAGCATACAACGGCCCCATGACGCCATCCGCTGACGTGGTGCCAGCACCCTGGCCCCTGCGCGACCCGTAAAATCCACACATGCTTACTGTCAAACACGAACTTCTGCAGGCGCTGGCCGCCTGCCTGGACAAACTCTCTCCCGGCGCCGGTCCCAAGGCTGCCTTTGAGTCTCCCAAGGTCGCCGCCCATGGCGACTTGGCCACAACCGCCGCCATGCAGCTGGCCAAACCGCTGAAAATGAACCCCCGCCAACTGGCTGAAACCCTGCGCAGCGACTTGCTGGCCACGCCGGTCTACCAGCAGTGGGTGCAGGATATTGAAATTGCCGGCCCCGGTTTCATCAACATCCGCCTCAAGCCCGCCGCCAAACAGGAAGTGGTGCGTGAAGTGCTGGGCCAGGGTGCGCGCTTCGGCTACCAGCCCGACAGCGGCAAGCCGGTGTTGGTGGAGTTTGTGTCGGCCAACCCCACCGGCCCCTTGCACGTGGGCCATGGCCGCCAGGCCGCGTTGGGCGACGCCATCTGCAACCTGCTTGCCACCCAAGGCAACAAGGTACATCGCGAGTTCTATTACAACGACGCAGGCGTGCAGATCGACACCCTGACCAAGAGCACCCAGTTGCGCGCCAAGGGCTTCAAGCCCGGCGACAGCTGCTGGCCCACCGACCCGGACAACCCGGAAAGCAAGTCCTTCTACAACGGCGACTACATCGCCGACATTGCCGAAGCCTTCAAAGCCAAGGCCTCGATCAAGGCCGATGACCGCGAGTTCACCGCCAATGGCGATGTAGAGGACTACGACAACATCCGCCAGTTTGCCGTGGCCTACCTGCGCAATGAGCAGGACAAAGACTTGCAAGCCTTCAACCTGCACTTTGACCAGTACTACCTGGAGTCCAGTCTGTACACCAGCGGTCGCGTAGAGGCCGTGGTCAATCGATTGGTGGCCAATGGAAAAACCTACGAGCAAGACGGCGCGCTGTGGCTCAAAAGTACGGACTACGGGGACGACAAAGACCGCGTCATGCGCAAAAAAGATGGCAGCTACACCTACTTTGTGCCCGATCTGGCCTACCACATCGCCAAGTGGGAGCGCGGCTTTGTCAAGGTGGTCAACATCCAAGGCACCGACCACCACGGCACCATTGCGCGGGTGCGTGCGGGCCTGCAGGCGGCCGACGTGGGCATTCCCCAAGGCTACCCTGACTATGTGCTGCACACCATGGTGCGCGTGGTGCGTGGGGGCGAAGAGGTCAAGATCAGCAAGCGCGCTGGCAGCTATGTGACGCTGCGCGACCTGATCGAATGGACCAGCAAAGACGCCGTGCGGTTCTTCTTGCTAAGCCGCAAGCCTGATACCGAGTACACCTTCGATGTGGACTTGGCGGTCCAGAAGAACAACGACAACCCGGTCTTCTACGTGCAGTACGCCCATGCGCGCATCTGCTCGGTGCTGACCAGTTGGGGGGGCGATGTGGCCACCCTCCAGGGCGTGGACCTGTCGGCGCTGCAGAGCCCCCAGGCACAGGCGCTGATGCTGTTGTTGGCCAAGTTCCCCGAAATGCTGACCGCTGCCGCCGAGGGCGAGGCACCACACGATGTGACCTTCTACCTGCGCGAACTGGCTGCCAGCTACCACAGCTACTACGATGCCGAGCGCATTCTGGTGGATGAGGAGGCCGTCAAACTGGCCCGCTTGGCGTTGGTCGCTGCGACTGCGCAGGTACTGCACAATGGTTTGGCAGTGCTGGGCGTGAGCGCCCCGCAAAAAATGTAAATCCGTCAAAGAAAGCAAGGCATGAAGACAGAGCGTGGGGGAGCCCTGATCGGGTTCATCGTGGGCGTAGTGGTGGGCTTGGGTGCTGCGCTGGCGGTGGCGGTTTACGTCACCAAGGTGCCTGTGCCTTTCATGAACAAGAACCAGAGCCGCAGTGCCGACCAGGATGCGGCGGAAGCCCAGAGAAACAAGAACTGGGATCCGAACGCCCCTATGTACGGCAAAACCCCTGCACCGGCGGTGCCTGTGGCGACCGTGCCCGGTGCGGCCGCCTCCGGTGCCAAAGCCGCTGCCAAGCCCGACGCCAAAGCCGATCCGAAAGAGGACGCCAAGGTGGACCCCAAAGCGGTGACGAAGGCCGACAGCAAGCCCGCATCGGCCGATCCTTTGGGGGATCTTGCCAAGGCCAAAGCCGGCGTGGTCGAAGCGGATGTGTTCACCTATTGGGTCCAGGTCGGGTCGTTCCGGTCTGCAGAGGATGCGGAAAGCCAGCGCGCCAAACTCTCATTGAGCGGCATTGAGACCAAGATCTCGGAGCGAGAGCTCTCCGGCAAGCAGGTGTTCCGTGTGCGTGTGGGGCCTTTTGATAAAAAAGAGGAGGCCGACAAGGCCAAAGAGAAAATGGACAAGGCCGGCCTGGAAACTGCCTTGGTGCGCGTCCAGCGTTGATCCGCTCACCGGATTTTTCTGGCAGGGAATGGTGTACCTTGCCTTTATGGAGTTTTTGATATGAAACGTCGAGTCTTCGGCCAAATGGCCACGGGTGCCACTTTGGCAGCATCTTCTGCATGGCTTTCCGGCGCCCGGGCACAGGCCCGCAAGCCGCAGGCGGGCAGTGAATACCTGTCGCTGGATCCACGCGCCCCCACGGAAGCACCTGCCGGAAAAATCGAGGTGGTGGAGTTCTTCTGGTACAACTGCCCGCATTGCAATGCTTTTGAGCCTTTGTTGCAGAGCTGGGTCAAGACCCTGTCCAAGGACGTCTCTTTCCGCAGGGTGCCGGTCGCTTTCCAGGACAGCTTTGTGCCCCAGCAGCGCTTGTTCTATGCCCTGGAAGCCATGGGGCTGGTGGATAAATTGCATGCCAAAGTGTTTGCAGCGATTCACGTGGAAAAGCAAAACCTGGCCAGGCCTGAGGCCATTGTGGAGTGGGTGGCCCAGCAGGGTGTGGATAAAGGCAAGTTCATCGCCCAGTACAACTCCTTTACGGTTGCCACCAAGGCCGGCAAGGCGGCCCAATTGCAGAACGCCTACAAGGTAGAGGGGGTGCCTGCGTTGGGCATTGCCGGTCGCTTCTATACCGACGGCTCTCTCGCTGGGAACATGCCCCGTGCACTGCAAGTGGTGGACGCCTTGCTCGCAGACCTGCGGGCCGGTCGCAGTTGACGGACACGCCGGCGGCCTGCACCGGCAACATTCCGCCCCGAGCCGGTGCGCACGATGGCAAGGATGCCCGTGGTGCTCGCTACAATGCAACGAGCGCTCCTTGAGCAAGTTTCGTGCCCTTATGAAAAAAATCGTGTTGTCCCTGTCGGCGCTGCTGGCCTTGTGTGGTGCGGCGGAAGGTGTTCGGGCCGAAAAGGCGGATCGCAACAAGCCGATGAATGTGGAGTCGGATGCCCTGCGTTACGACGATCTCAAGCAGGTCAGCGTGTTCTCCGGCAATGTGGTGCTCACCAAGGGCAGCATCCTGATCCGGGGTTCCCAGATCGAGGTGCGCCAGGACCCGGAAGGCTATCAGCACGGCCTGGTCACCGGCGCGCCTGGCAAGCTGGCCTTTTTCCGCCAGAAGCGCGATGGTGTAGATGAATTCATTGAAGGTGAGGGTGAGACCATTCAGTACGATGGCAAGGCGGACACAGTGCGCTTCATCACCAAAGCCCAGATGCGCCGTTTGCGGGGGGCGACGGTGGCCGATGAAGTCACCGGCGCTGTCATCCTGTACGAAAACCTCACCGACCGTTTTTCCGTGGATGGCGCCCCCAAAACGTCCGCTGCACCTGCAGGGCGTGTGCGGGCCATGCTGACCCCCAAGCCGGATCCGGTGGGCACAACGCCCCCGGCGGGTGCGGTACTCAAGCCCACGCCCCAGATAGAGAAAGTCGGCCAGTGAGCGCAGCAGTACCCGACTCCCCGGATGGCGCGACCGGGCGGCTTGAAGCGCGTCACCTCCAGAAATACTACGGCAAGCGACAGGTCGTCAAAGACGTATCCCTGACGGTGCGCACCGGCGAAGTGGTGGGCTTGCTAGGCCCTAACGGGGCTGGCAAAACCACTTCGTTTTACATGATCGTGGGGCTGCTGCGGGCCAGTGCCGGTGACATCACCATCGACGGCCAGAGCATTGAGCACATGCCGATCCACCGGCGGGCCCGCCTGGGACTGGGGTATCTGCCGCAAGAGGCCTCCATCTTCCGCAAGCTCAATGTCGAAGACAACGTGCGTGCCGTGCTGGAACTGCAGCGCGACGAGACCGGCGCGATGCTCAAGCCGGTGGAGATTGAGCGGCGCCTTACCGATTTGCTGCAAGAACTGCGTGTCGAGCATTTGCGGGAGTCCCCATCACTGGCCCTCTCCGGGGGGGAGCGGCGTCGTGTAGAAATCGCCCGCGCGCTGGCGACCCGGCCGCGCTTCATTCTCTTGGATGAGCCGTTTGCCGGTATCGATCCGATTGCGGTGATCGAGATCCAGCGCATCATCAACTTCCTGAAGGCGCGCGGCATCGGCGTGTTGATTACCGACCACAACGTGCGCGAAACCCTGGGCATTTGCGACCACGCCTACATCATCAGTGACGGGCATGTGCTGGCCGAAGGCACGCCGGCTGACATCGTGAACAATGCCGATGTCCGCCGGGTTTACCTCGGCGAACATTTCAGGATGTAAGCGGGTCGATGAAACAAGGTCTTTCGCTTCGCGTCTCCCAGCATCTGGCGCTCACGCCGCAGCTGCAACAGTCCATCCGCTTGCTGCAACTCTCTACGCTGGAACTCAGCCAGGAGGTGGAGCAGATGCTGGATGAGAACCCTTTTCTGGAACTCAGTGAAGAGCGTGCGGAGCGGGAGGACTTTGGCCTGGACGCGGTGGATACCCCGGTGAGTGACGGCGATCGTTTGTCCGAAGAAAGTGATTTTGCTCCTAATTTAATAGCTGATTACGCAAGTGGAGCAAGCGCCAGTGGCACTAATGATGATGAATCGACGCCCTTGTCAGGCAGCGATGAGCCCGGCTGGGAAGGGGATGGCAGCACCGAAATGACCCCCGATGACGGGGAGTGGGGCGTGGACGCCAAAGCCAAAACCAACAACCTGGACGATGACGAGCAGAAAGACGCCACGGAGCTGGCGCGCTCGGGCGAGTCCTTGCAAACCTACCTGCACCGCCAGGCTGCCGGTTTGCGCCTGGGCGGTGAAGATGCGGCCGCGCTGCGCTTTCTGATTGAGTCCCTCAACGACGACGGTTACCTGGAAGAGCCGCTGCTCGAACTGGCCCGGAGCCTGCACCCCGCTGACGACGAGCAGCTCCACGATTTGCTGCACCATTTCACGGTGGCCTTGGGCCTGCTGCACAGCCTGGAGCCGGTCGGTGTGGGTGCCCGCGACTTGGGCGAATGCTTGCGCTTGCAGCTGCGGGCCTTGCTGAGCACCGCCGATGAAGAGGGGGCGCTGGATCGCATGGAGGGTTTGCAGGTGGCACTGGCCATTTGCAAGCAACCGATTGAACTGCTGGCCCGGCGCGACATCAAGCGCCTGGTGCAAGCAGGTGTGGGCAGCGATGCGCTGGTGCGCGAAGCGATTGCCCTGATTGCCCGCCTGGAGCCCAAACCCGGCCGCCGCTTTGTGGATGTGGAGCGCAACATCGTGGTGCCTGATGTGCTGGTGGTGCCCATCGGCAAAGTGGGCGGGAGCCCCAAATTCCGGGTGCAACTCAATCCGGATGTGATGCCCCGCCTCAAGGTGCACGACATTTATGCCAACGTGCTGCGCAACCACAAGGCCAGTTCCAGCCATGCCGGTCTGCAGCAACGACTGCAGGAAGCGCGCTGGTTCATCAAGAACATCCAGCAGCGCTTTGACACCATCCTGCGTGTGAGCACAGCGATTGTGGACCGGCAGAAAAACTTCTTCACCCATGGTGAATTGGCCATGCGCCCGCTGGTGCTGCGCGAAATTGCCGACGAGCTGGGCTTGCACGAATCCACCATCAGCCGGGTGACGACGGCCAAGTACATGGCCACGCCCTTCGGCACCTTTGAGCTGAAGTATTTCTTCGGCTCCGGCCTGGGCACCGAGTCCGGCGGCAACGCCTCCAGCACGGCGGTACGGGCGCTGATCAAGCAGTTCATCGCCTCCGAGAGCCCGAAGAAGCCCTTGAGCGACAACCAGATTTCCGACATGCTCAAAGAGCAGGGCATCGAATGCGCCCGGCGCACCGTGGCCAAATACCGCGAGGGCCTGAAGATTGCCCCCGCCTCACTCCGCAAAGCGCTATGAACCAATTGACACTTTTTCTCCCCTGCGCCGCCGGCGTGGAGGAATACCTGGCGCCCGAGATTTTGCAGATCACCGGGCTGCCACCGGGCTGCATCACCAAGCAACGCGGTGGCGTGGCGGTGCGCACCTCGTTCGCGCACGCGATGTTGCTGAACCTGTACAGCCGTCTGGCGCAACGCGTGCTGGTGCTGGTGTCGTACACCGAATACCGCAGCGAGCAGGACCTGTACCGCGCCGCCATGCAAGTGGCCTGGGAGCGCTGGTTCACCCCGCGCGAAAGCATCAAGGTGGAAGTCACTGCCCAGCACAGCCCCTTGACCTCGCTGAACTTTGCGGCGCTCAAGGTGAAGGACGCCGTGTGTGACCGTTTCCGCGAAGTCGCGGGCGGTGTGCGGCCGGACGTAAACACCCAATGGCCGGATGTGCGCATTTATGCCCACCTGACGACCGATGCCTGCTCGCTCTATATCGACACTTCGGGCGAGCCGTTGTTCAAGCGCGGCTGGCGTGAAGACAAGGGCGATGCGCCGCTGAAAGAAACCCTGGCGGCTGCCATGATCGCGGCCAGCGGCTGGGCCTCGGGGGACGACGATTTGCTGCCCCTGTACGACCCCTGCTGCGGCAGCGGTACCGTGGCCATTGAGGCGGCGCAGATTGCCTGCAACATTGCCGCCGGTTCGCTGCGCCGCTTTGCGTTTGAGAAGTACAAGCCCTTCCGCTCCGAGGAATGGGCTGCTATGAAAAAAGAAGCTGCTGACGCAGTGGTGAAGCCGGAACCAGGCCAAAAAGCCTTGATTTATGGCAGTGACGTGTCCTTCCGTATGGTGGACTTTGCCGAGCGCAATGCGCAGCGCGCCGGGGTGGCCGATGTGATCGAGTTCCGCGGTGGCGATGCCTTGCAGCGTATGCCCCCCATCGATGTCAGCGAGACCGGCGGTGGCGTGATGCTCATCAACCCGCCGTATGGCGAGCGCATCGGCATCAGCGGCGTGGCCGGTGAAGGCGAGGGCGCCCGCTTCGGCGCGCGTGAGCTGGCCGAGGCGGATGACGGCGTGGACTTCTTCAACCAGCTGGCCAGCCACTGGAAAAAGAACTACAGCGGCTGGACCGCCTGGATGCTCACCCCCGACCTCAAGCTGCCCGGCAAGATGCGCCTCAAAGAGTCCCGCCGCGTGCCCATGTGGAACGGGCCGCTGGAGTGCCGCTTGTTCAAGTTCGACATGGTCAAAGGCCGCCTGGCCAAACCGGCCGCTCCCGAAGCGCATGACTGAGCCGGTGTCCGGCATCGTGCTGGACACCAACATCGTGCTCGATTTGTTGGTGTTTAAAGACCCTTTGACCTTGCCGTTGTGCGAGGCCTTGGAGGCCGGCCAGCTGCGCTGGCTGTCCACCGACGCCATGCGCGAAGAGCTGGTTCGGGTGCTGGCTTATCCACAAATCGCCAAGCGCTTGGCCTTCTACGGGTTGGAGCCGCAAGAGGTGCTGGCCGCGCGGGATGCCTGGGTCCACACGGTGGACGCCGCACCCAAGGCCCCCATTACCTGTAAAGACCCGGATGATCAGCGCTTTATCGACCTGGCCGTGGCTCACCGGTGCCTGGTGCTGAGCAAGGACCAGGCGGTGCTTTGCATGGAAAAACGCCTTCTGGCCCTTGGTGCATCAGCGCGAGTAGCTATTTAATTGATAGCGGGCGAATGCGCCGGCTCCACCGTGTGCATGGGCGCCAGCCGGGGAATGGCGATGCGGATATGGGTTCCCGCGCCTTTTTCGCTCTCGATTCCTATCACGCCGCCCAGAATGTTGGTGACCAGGTTGTACACCAGGTACATGCCCAGCCCGCTGCCGCCGCTGCCGAGCTTGGTGGTGTAGAACGGCTCAAAGACATGGGGAAGGCTGGTGGCGGGGATGCCGCAGCCGTTGTCCGAGTAATGCAGCAGCACCTGTGTGTCATGCGCTTGCGCTTCTATGGTGATAAGTCCGCTGTCTGTGCCCTCAAATCCGTGCCGTAGGGAGTTGCTGAGCAGATTGGTCAAGACCTGTTCCAGCGGGCCGGGGTAGCTGTCCATTTCCAGGTCTTCGGGTATATGCAATTCCACCACATGGTTCGTCGCCTTGAACATGGGTTTGGCGGTGTGCAATACCTCCTGCACGATGGCCCGCAAAGCGAAATGGCGCCGCCGGCTACTGGTTTGGTCCACCGCTACTTCTTTGAAGTCATTGATGAGCTTGCCCGCACGGCTTGCATTCCGCTCAATCAGCAGGCTGGCTTCCTCGATCCGTTTTGTGATGGCCTGCACCTCGGAACGGCGTGCAGTACCTGAAACAAGCTTCTGCCCGAATGCCGCCACCTCTTCGGTCAGCGTGGAGGCCACCGCCATCACATTGCCGATAGGCGTATTGAGTTCATGGGCTACCCCCGCGACCAGGCTGCCCAAGGCCACCAGCTTCTCGCTTTGGACGAGCTGCCCCATCGCCCGTTGGAGTTCTTGATTGCGGGCTTCTACCCGCACCTCGAGTTCGCGGTTCAGGTCTTGGAGGTTGGTCTGGATGTGCTTGAGCTCCGTGACGTCGATCACTGTTTCTAGTCCGCCGTAGATGGTGCCGTCGGCATCGCGCAAGGGCGCTGCGCAATACCGTCCCCACCTGCTTGCGGTGCCATCCATGTTGGTGAATAAATCTTCTCCTTCCAGCGCTCCGGGCAGATCCGCGCTGGGGCGCAGCTTTCCGGGGTAGTAGTGCTGCAGCGCTTCCGGGGACGCCCCATCTACCAGCAGGTTGACCAGCGTGGGGCGTGCAGTTTTGTAGGTGCCACGCCAACTGTCTTTGGTGCCCACGACCTCGCTCGCGGGCACGCCAGTGAGGCGCGTCATCTGAGGGTTCCAGAAGGTCACGGTGTGTTCCGCATCAATGGCAAACACTGCAATCGGCAGGTTTTCATAAACCTGCCGGATGCGGTGTTCCAGTTCCCGGGCCAGTTGCTCTGCCCGTTTGCGGTCACTGATGTCCCGCACGGTGGAGACGGTGCGGCTTCGGCTGCCCCGGCCTATGCAGACCATGGAGATCTCGGACCAGAAAATGCTACCGTCCTTGCGGCGTTGGTGCCATTCAAACACCTGGCGTTCGCCGCGCAGCACGGCCGCAAAACGCTCCTTGACGGTCTCGACATTGAATTCCCCCCCCATGGCGGTGAGTTCATGGGTTTGCAGCAGCAAGGCCTCCGAAGCGGAGTATCCGAACATGGCTTCGAAGCGCGGATTGGTGTCCACCACCCGACCGCTGCTGACCTCACGCACAATGATCGCGTCAGGGCTGTGGTCGAACAGCTCTCGGTACTTCAGCTCACTGGCCCGTATGGCACGCTCCGCAGCCCGGCGGTTGTACATCCCGAAGACCAAGAGGCCAATGATGATGAGCAAACTACCGAACAGCGCCATCAGCCAGGCTTTGTGGGGGCGCAAGGCCTCCCAGGGGTCAGACGGGCGGTTCAGTACCACCGAATCATGGGGCAGGCGGCCCATGTCGATCTTCCAGCGTAGCAGCTGCAGATAGTCAAAAGTGGGCTTTCCCTGTGCCGGGATCAAGGGCAGAGGGCTGCTGATCTGACCAGAAAGTATCTGCCACGCCAGGCGTCCCACGGCCTGCCCCTGCTCATCCCCCGACACCAGGTAGCCCCCGAGAATCCCGGGGCGCATGGCCAGTGCGCGGGTGACGATGACCGGCGCGCGGGAAGATGCGGCCCACAGATCTGCCGCTTCCTCGTGCGAAAACAAGCGCCCCCCGCTGTCCTTGTTGAAGGTCAAAGCCAGGACCAAGTCCTCGGTGCTGGTTTGCCCCAACTGCGTCTGGATTGCTGCTGCATCCATTCCCGTCAGGTACTCCACCTGCAGCTTGTCAAAAGGGCGAAGGACCTCGCGCAGGGTTTCTACCTGGGCCAGGCTGGTCCGGCTCGGGTCGTGGATAACCCACAATTTCCGTGTCTGCGGCCGCAGTTGCAAAATCTGCCCCAGGCCCGCCCCAATGTCCAGGTCATCGAAAACGCCGCCTACCTGGTCCAGGTCCGCCAAAGCCGCGCGCCGGCTGATGGAAACGCCGGAAAACAGCACCGGCAAGCGCGGGTAGTGTTTGTTGCGCAGACGCAATGCCATGTCCAGGCCGTCATCGTCGACCGCCAGAATGAGGGCAGGGGGCTGTGCCTGCATTTTGGCGAGCAACAAGGTCTCAAACTGGAGGTAATACCGTTCACTGGGGGTAATCCGTTTGGTATCCAGAAACTCGACCTGCAGGTCCACCGCCGGTTGCAGGGGCGCCAGTTCCTGGCGAATGCCATCAATCTGGGCATCGCTCCAAGCCATGCCGGCATGGTAGGACGCAATCAGCAGAACTCGGGTTTCCTGGGCTGCGTACACCGGGTTGCAGAGTAGCATCAGTGCACACATTCCTGCGCTGGCATGCAGACGTAAGAAGCGGATGAAAAGGTGCATCGTGCGTAGCGGACTCATGCGGGATGTTGGTGGTATGTTGGCAGCGCCGGGACCATGAATCACTCCGGCCGGAGTGCGAAGCTCTCCGCGCTGGCACGTGGCCAACTCATGCGATAGATCAGCGGCAGGTTGTCCGCATTCTCCTCCAGCAAAGCGCCATTGGGCAGTTGGGTAAGAATGAGCTGTGCCAGGGAGCGCACTTTGTTGTCGCTGGAGCGCCGCACGATGTGGTGGGCCGTGATCTCGTTGGGGTGGTGGACCCCCACCGCCTGCACCATTTCCTTGAGCGCAAACAGGGTCTGCTGGTGGAAGTTGTACACCCGGTCCGCCTTGTCGGGCACCACCAGGCTCTGCTGGCGCAGCGGGTCCTGCGTCGTCACCCCCGTGGGGCAATGGCCGGTGTGGCAGTGCTGGGCCTGGATACATCCCAGCGCAAACATGAAGCCCCGTGCACTGTTGCACCAGTCTGCGCCCAGCGCCATCAGGCGGGCCACGTCGAACGCACTGACGACCTTGCCGGCCACGCCGATCTTGATGCGCTCGCGCAAGCCCGCGCCCCGCAGTGTGTTGTGCACCAGCAGCAGGCCTTCTTGCACGGGGGCACCCACGTGGTCAGTGAATTCCAGAGGTGCCGCACCCGTGCCGCCTTCCGCCCCATCCACGACGATGAAGTCCGGGGTAATGCCGGTTTGCAGCATGGCCTTGACCATGGCGAACCATTCCCATGGATGGCCGATACACAGCTTGATGCCGGTGGGTTTGCCGCCTGACAGATCACGCAGGCGGGCGATGAACTGCATCATTTCAATCGGTGTGGAGAACGCGCTGTGTGAGGCCGGGGAAATGCAGTCCACCCCGACCGGCACGCCGCGTGCTTCAGCAATCTCCTGCGTCACTTTGGGGCCGGGCAGCATGCCGCCATGGCCGGGCTTGGCGCCTTGGCTGAGCTTGAGCTCAATCATCTTCACTTGCGGGTCGCGCGCATTGGCTGTGAACTTGTCGGCATTGAAGCTGCCATCTTCATTGCGGCAGCCGAAGTAGCCCGAAGCCACTTCCCAAATCAGGTCCCCCCCGTGCACGCGGTGGTGGGCAGAGATGGAGCCTTCACCCGTATCGTGCGCAAAATTGCCGCGTTTGGCGCCTTTGTTCAGCGCCAAAATGGCATTGGCGCTTAAGGCGCCAAAGCTCATGGCTGAAATATTGAATACGCTCGCCGAATAGGGCTGGGCCGTGCCTTCACCGATAGTGATGCGGAAGTCCTGCGAGGCGATTTTGGTAGGTGCCACCGAGTGGTTGACCCACTCATAGCCTTCCGCATGTACGTCCAGCTGGGTGCCGAAGGGGCGTTTGTCTGGCTCGCCTTTGGCGCGCTGATAGACCAGCGAACGCTGGGCGCGGGAGAAGGGTGTGGCCTCGTTGTCACTCTCGATGAAGTACTGCCGAATCTCCGGCCGCACAAACTCCAGCATGAAACGCATGTGCCCGATGATGGGGTAGTTGCGCAGGATGGAGCGTTTGGTCTGGCGAATGTCGTAGACCCCCACGCCCACCAGCAAGGCAGCCAGCAGAAAGGAGCCCAGCCCCACGCCGAAAGCCAGCAGGCTGAATACGCTGAGCAGCAGGGCAAAAACGCTCAAGCCCATCACGGTGTAACGGATGGGAAATACAGCATTCAAGGTATTGAGCATCACAGAGTCTCCTTCGGAGAGACAATACCAGCCTGCACCCTACTTTGCACAGCTTATGACACCCAATATTCCCCACGATGCGTCCGCAGACGTGTCCGCTCCATCTGAAGCGACCCTGACCCCACAGGAATTTGATGAAATTGACAGCATCCTGGACGAGCTGCGCACCCGCCATGAAGAAATTCCCCAGTGGGAATTCTGCGAAGGCTTCATGGCCGCACTGGTGGTCTGCCGCCGCCTCATTCCCGCCAACGAGTACCTTCCTGTCCTACTGGACTTGGAGGTTCCGCTGGAAGGCAAAACGGCGGGCTTTGCCGATGCCGCCCAGGCCGCACGTTTCATGGAGCTCTGGGTACGTCGCTGGAACGACATTGCGCGCGGGCTGAGCGTCGACATCCAGGGACTGGACGACGAAAACGCCTACCACCCCGAGGTGATGGACGTGCGCGGCGCAGTAGCCGGCCTGTCAGACGAAGACCGCGCCGCCATGGCTGGTGAAGACCTGCCCTCCTTCGGCCAGGTCTGGGCCTTGGGCTTCATGTTCGCCGTTGAGTCCTGGCCCGAAGAATGGGCCGCACCCCGCGACAAAGAGGCCGAGAAATGGCTGGATGCCTCGCTGCAGTCCATCGTTGCGCTCACCGAAGACGACACCGATGAGCCCACCATCGCGGTGTTTGACGACGACGGCCCGGCCAGCGTGAGCCAGCGCCGCATCAACGACTTCTCCGATGCCGTGTGGGCGGTGTACGACCTGCGCGAGCTGTGGCGCAATTTCGGCCCGCGTGTCGAAACTGTGCGCAAGCCAGCCGAGCCCGGGCGCAATGACCCTTGTCACTGCGGCAGCGGCAAGAAGTACAAAAAGTGCCACGGCGCTTGAGCCCCCAGCGGAGCTGCGCTCCCATAGGCGGGATAAGCGGCAGTTTCTGGGGTTTTATTTCACGTGAGCTCCATCGCGTCTGCGATACCTTTGGAGCAGCCACGGTCTGACCGGAATCCGCTCTTGCAGGATTCCGGGGCGATCAATTATTTAGTTTGATGGAAAGGATTCAGCATGCGCTCTATTGCAAAGTTTCTCCTGCTGGCAGGAATGTCTGCCGCACTTGCCACACCGGCATTCGCCCTGAGTTTGGGCTCATACTCCATCGTGGAGGGCAGCCGCCAGTCCATAGGTGGTTTGTCCACTTCCGTGACCACCTTGAGTAACGCGTCATCCACCGCCACCGGCGTGGCCCAGGGCGACTACACCTTGGTGGAAGTCGTGGCCATGGCTGACCGCCCGGACATGGTTCGCTTGGCACTCGCGAACGTGGACCGTGAACAGTCCAGCTCTGATGTGTACGTGTACTTGCCGGCCCAGACCTATCTGGATGCAGGTTTGCAGGCGGGCAACATCATCACGGCCAAGCAACGCAGCTACGGCATCGAACTGGCTAGGGCGACGGACAACAAGACATTCTTCCTGATCGTGGACGACCATGTGCTCAATGAGCTGAAGAGCACTCCGGTCGAGGGCTGATCGGTGGTTGTGCCGCGATGGCAGCGTGTTGCTGCATTCTGGGCAATGGGTGCCGGGGTCCTGCTTTCCGCCAGTGGTGCCACGGCGGGGGTTTTGCGGTACTGCGACAAACAAGGCAAGCTCGACATCGTCCGCCAGGACCGCATGTTCCAGTTCAGCGAGGTGGTGAAGGCCGAGTTGGAAAAGTCGGGGGCTGCCGAAGCCTTGATCTCGTCCGCCGGCCTGGACCTGAAAGCCTTGGACCTGCGCTACTCCCATACCGGCATCAGTCTGAAGCACAACACTGCGGCCCCGTGGGCCGTGCGGCAACTCTATTACGACTGCGACAAGAAGCAACCGCGCATCTTCGACCAAGGGGTTGCGGGCTTTGTGATGGGGGCTGCCGATGTGGATGTGAATTATGTGTCCCTGGTGTTCCTGCCGCCCGGATCGGCCAAGAGCGTGGCACTGGAGCGGACTGCCATGGACAACACCTATGCGGTGGGCCTGCTGGGCCCGGTGTACAGTGCCAACTCCTATCCATTCCGCACGCTCTACCAGAACTGCAACCAATGGGTTATGGAACTGCTGGCGACCGCATGGGGCGGGTTGCCGGTCGGTGAGCGCATGCGCGAAGCCGCACAGGAGTGGCTGCAGAAGGAAAAGTACCAGCCCACCCGCATTCCGGTTTCGTTCCGTCCCTTGCTGTGGATGTCGCGCATGGTGCCCTGGTTGCACAGCGATGACCATCCGCCGGAGAATCTGGATCAGGGCCTAGTGGAAACCAGCCTGCCACCTGCGGTAGAGGCCTTTGTGCGGCGGGAGTCACCCGACGCGCTACGCGTGGAGCTGTGCAAAACGGACAAACACATCGTGATCCGGCGCGGCTGGATACCGTTTGGCGATGATTGCGTCCCTGAAGGGCAGGACCAAGTCATTGCGCTGGACAAATAAAAAAGCCCGCTGTGAAGCGGGCTTTTTGTAGGCGCGTTCTGGTTAGAACTTGTAGCCGACGCCGAGGCTCAGAACACCTGTGGAATCCTTGACATTGCCGTTTGCAAGAGTCTTAGTGTCGTACTTGTTATAGGTGTACTCAGCTTGAAAGAAAACATTCTTGCTGCTGAAATAGCGACCGCCAAAACCATAACCTATACCAGACAGGTCGACGGTAGTGGAGCCACTTGTAAGCTTGGCGGAGATGGATGCAGCCTTGGCGTACACCAGTGTGTTATCACTTACAGCAAAGCCTGGCGCTACGTAAAAACCATAGGTGTCCTTCAATTTAACACCGTCGGAACTGATGTCGTAGTCGCTCAGGCCCACAGTTGCGCCCAAGCCAAGTACAAAGGATTGACCCAAAGCTAAGCCGTACTCGGCCTGAAGGCCCGCGTTAGTGGAGCTTTTTGTTGCCGATGTTGTTCTGTTGGTGCTAGCTACGAAGATATCGATGTTGTTGTTGTTTGTGTTTAAAGCGCCCAAAACGCTAAAACCTTCAAAGTTCTTCGCTTGCGCGAACGCTTGGGGGGCGGCGAAGGTGGCGGCGGCGGCCACGGCGATCAGAATTTTTTTCATGATGGATTTGCTGAGTTGATAGTTGAACCAGCCCTCCCTGGAAGGGCTGGAGGAATTCTAGCGGGGTATCTCCGTGATTACCCTCGGGTGTTGCAAATACTTACAGTCTTGTGCCCCGCTCGGGCGGGGGCTAGGGCTGGCTGCTCGCCAGACGTTGAGCCAGGGTGTATAGGCTGTGGCGCACAGTAGCGGCACGGACTGCGGCCCGGTCGCCGTCAAAGCGCTGCATGTCGCTCCACACACCATCGGGTGTGGCCCAGCCGAACCACACCGTGCCTACTGGCTTGTCCGGGCTGCCACCGCTGGGGCCGGCAATGCCGGTGACCGACAGGGCGACCTGGGCCCGCGAGTGTTGCAAGGCTCCGTTGGCCATAGCCCGTGCCACCGGCTCGCTCACCGCACCATGGGCGGCAATCAATTCGGCCGGCACGCCCAGCATGTCGGTCTTGGCTTCATTGGAGTAGCTTACAAAGCCGCGCTCAAACCAGGCGCTGGAGCCTGCGAGGTCGGTGCAGGCCGCGGCAATCATGCCGCCAGTGCAGCTCTCGGCGGTAGCCAGCATCCATTGGCGTTTGAGCATCAAATCGGCCAGTAGCGCACATGGAATATGCGCAGACAGCTCCTGATTTGATAGCAAATCGCCCGGCGTGGCGCTCACGCAAACCTCCAAATGGCAATCACCAACAGCGTGCAGCCGGCTGCCACCAGGTCGTCGAGCATGATGCCCCAGCCGGCCTTGGTCCAGGCGTGCCGGTCGGTGTCGGCCTGCAGGCCGTGGAAGAGCCGGTCTGCCCAGCCTACCGGGCCGGGTTTGGCCGCGTCAAAGTAGCGGAACAGGCCGAAGGCCAGTGCCTGCCCCACCAGCGAAGTGGGTGTGACCAGCCAAAGCACCAACCAGAAGGCCACGATCTCGTCGATCACGATATTGCCGGGGTCCAGCACGCCCATGTTGCGTGCGGTGACGGTGCTGGCCCACCAGCCCACCGGAATGCTCAAGGCAATCAACACGCCCCAGCCGAATTCGCCCAGCCATTGGGACAGCGCAATGAATGCCACCCAGGCCCACAAAGTGCCCGAGGTGCCGGGCGCAATGCGCGACAGGCCGGAGCCCAAGCCCAGCGCAATCACATGAGCCGGGTGGGAGAACATGAATTGGGCGGTGGGCCCCGCCGGCTTGCGCGGGCGGGGTGGGACCAGGGGTTCGCCGGTCTGGCTATCCAGGGGAATCAGGGTGACAGGTTCGCTCATGCCCCGATTATTCAACGGCGCAGGCAGTGCGCACTCAATCGTGCAGCGACTTCAGAAATTGTTGCAGTTCCGGCGTTTGCGGATTGCCGAACAGCTCTGCCGGCGGCCCCATTTCGTGCACACGTCCCTGGTGCATGAAGATCACCCGGTTGGAGACACGGCGCGCGAAGTTCATCTCGTGCGTCACCATCAGCAGGGTCATGCCTTCTTGGGCCAGCGTTTCCACCACGCGCAGCACCTCGCCCACCAGCTCGGGGTCCAAGGCGCTGGTGATCTCGTCGCACAGCAACACCGCGGGCTCCATGGCCAAGGCGCGTGCAATCGCCACGCGCTGTTGCTGGCCACCGGAGAGCTGGTCGGCAAAGGCATCGAACTTTTCGGCCAGACCCACGCGCTCCAGCAGAGCGCGGGCATGGGCCTCGCCGCTGGCCGTGTCTTTGGCTTTCACCAGGCTGGGCGCGAGCATGATGTTCTTGCCCACCGTCAGGTGCGGAAACAGGTTGAAACCCTGAAAGATCATGCCCACCCGCTGACGCAGTGCGCGCATGGCGGCGGCGTTTTTGTGGAGCAGGGGTTTGCCGTCCACCGTGAGCTCGCCGCTCTGGAATTCTTCCAGGCCGTTGATGCAACGCAGCAGCGTGCTCTTGCCCGAGCCGCTTTTGCCGATGATGGCGATCACCTCACCGGGCTCCACTTGCAAGTCGATGCCCTTGAGCACCTCGTTGCTGCCATAAGATTTGCGCAGGGCGCGGATATCAACGATGGGCATGTAACTTTCTCTCCAAAGATTTGGCGTACAGGCTCACCGGGTAGCACAGCACGAAATACATCAGCGCAACGCAGCTGAACACCAGGAACGGGCTGAAGGTGGCGTTGGCAATCGTTTTGCCGACCTTGGTCAGCTCCATGAAGCCGATCACCGAGGCCAGGGCCGTGCCCTTGATGACCTGCACCAGAAAACCCACGGTGGGCGCCACCGAAATTTTGAAGGCCTGGGGCAGGATGATGTAGCGCAGCTGCTCGGCAAAGTTCAGCGCCAGGCTCTGCGAAGCCTCCCACTGGCCGCGCGGAATGGACTCCACACTCCCGCGCCAGATCTCGGTCAGAAAGGCGCTGGCGTACAGCGTGAGCCCCATGCCCGCCGCCACCCAGGGCGAGGTGTTGATGCCGAACAGGCCCAGCCCGTAGTACGCCAGAAACAGTTGCACCAAAAGCGGCACGCCTTGGAAAAGCTGCACATAGCAGCTCACAAACACGGCGGCACCCGGTAGTTTGCTCAAGCGCAGCATGAGCAAGAGCAGCCCGACCACGCCCCCGCCGATGAAGGCGATCAGCGAGAGCCCCACCGTCCAGCGCAGGGCCAGCAACAGATTGCGAAAAATGTCCCAGAGGGAAAAGTCCACCATGGCTCAGCGCCTCCCGAACAAAAAGGTGGCACCCAGCCAGTTGAGCACATGGCGCACCACAAAGGACAGCAACAGGTACACCGCGCCCACCACCATGAAGGCCTCAAACGAGCGGAAGTTGTTGCTCTGGATCAGGTCGGCCGCGTAGCTCAGTTCCTTGGTGGAAATTTGCCCGCAGACCGAGGAGCCCAGCATCACGATCACCACCTGGCTGACCAGGCTGGGCCAGATCTTCTTCAAGGCCGGTGGCAGCACCACGTAGGTGAAGGTTTGCAGGCGGTTGAGCGCCAGGCTCACCGCCGCTTCGATCTGCCCCTTGGGCGTGGCTTCCAGCCCGGCGCGGATGATCTCGGTGGCATAGGCTCCGAGGTTGATCACCATGGCGATGAAGGACGCGGTTTCTGCCGACAGCTTGAAGCCCGCCGCCGGCAGCCCGAAGAAGATAAAAAACAGTTGCACGATAAAGGGCGTGTTGCGGATCAGCTCCACATACCCGCCCACCACCGCCTGCAGCCAGCGTGGGGCATGGTCTGCGCCGAAGCCGCGTGCCCGCACCCATGCGCAGCTGATGCCCAGGGCCGTGCCCGCCACCACGGCCACGGCCGTGAGTGCCAGGGTCCAGCCCACACCGGTGAGCAGCAGTGGCCACTCGGCCAGCACCGCCCCGAAGTCGAGTTGAATGCGCATGGAGTGCTTCCTAAAGAGGCTTCAGGCCTTACAGAGGCAACTCACCCAGACCGCGGCCCAGCCACTTTTTGGCCATGGCTTCGAGCTCGCCGCTCTTCTTGGCGTCGGCAATGATCTCGTTCACCTTGGTCTTGAGCTTGTCTTCACCTTTGGCGATGCCGATGAAGTTGGGGCTGTCTTTGAGCAGCAGCTTGTATTCGGCGGAGAGCTGCGGGTTCTTGGTCATCATGTTGCCGGCCACCGATGCACCCAGGGCCACGAACTGCACCTGGCCGGCAGTGAAGGCGGCGATGGTAGCGTTGTTGTCCTCAAAGCGCTTGGTATCGATACCGGTTGGGGCCACCTTTCCCAGTTCCTGGTCTTCCATGGCGCCACGGGTCACACCCACCGACTTGCCGGCCAGATCCGCGAAGCTCTTGACGGGGATGTTTTTGGGGCCGAATACCGCCTGATAGAAAGGAGAGTAGGCGGATGAGAAATCGATCACTTTTTCGCGGTCCGGATTCTTGCCCAGGGTGGCAATCACCAGGTCCGCCTTTTTGGTTTGCAGCGCAGGAATGCGGCTGGCACTCACCACCACCACCAGCTCCACCGGCACGCCCAGTTTTTTACCGATGAGGTTGGCCATGTCAATGTCCAGGCCGATGGGCTTGAGGTCGGTGCCCACAAAGCCGTAAGGCGCGGAGTCAGTCTGCACTGCGACCTTGAGCACCTTGGCTTTCATGATGTCGTCCAGCGCGGTTTGGGCTTGCACGCCGGAGGCGGCCAGCAAGGCGCCGGTGGCCAGCGCCAGGGCGAAAGTGCGTTTTTTCAGGGAGAAGGTCATAGCAGGGCTCCAAGGTAGGTTGAGGGGGATGAAGAGGATTTGTCTGCACGACTTGTATGCAAGCCCTGTGCCAAACGCGCAGGCTTGGGTTTGCTGCCTTCGCCTACGGGGCTAAGCGCACTGCGCAGTTCGGCCAGGGGGTCTTCGGCAGCGGGCTGCAGGCGCAAGGCGTCCTGCACATGGCCGATGTGTTGCTGCATGAGTTGTTCGGCCAGTACCCAGTCGGACTTCTCCAGCGCTTCCACAATGCGACCGTGCTCTGCACACGAATGGGCTGCTTCGTGGGACGACTGGTAGAGCATGGCGATCAAGGTGGTGCGTGCCGTGAAGTCGCGCAGGGTGTCGGCCAGCAGGCTGTTGCCCAGGCATTCGGCCAGGCATACGTGGAAGTCACCCAGAAGGTAGCTGCGCAGGCCCACGTCTTGACCCTTCACGGCGGCCAACTCGGTTTTGATATGGGCCTTGAGCGTCTTGATGGCCGCTTTGCTCACGCTGGTGGTGCTGCGGATGAGGCCCGTTTCGATCACGCGGCGGGCCTCAAAGGCCTCGCGTGCTTCGCTCAGCGAGGGCTCAATCACATACCAGCCGCGCCGGCTGCTGACGGTCACAATGCCGCGCGCCGCCAGGCGGGTCAGGGCCTCGCGCACGATGGTGCGGCTGCAGTCAAACACCATGGCCAGTTGCTGTTCGCCCAGGCGTGCGCCGGGGGCCAGCTTCTGGGCCATGATGGCTTCAATGATGCGGGAGCTGATGTCGGATGCGTGGGCCATGGTGCATCCGGACCAGCAGATTCCGTGCCACTGGTATACAAGCTCTGTGCACCATGGCGGTGATGCAAGTGCACGGGAGCGGGGCTCAAGCTCCCTATCCCGGTGCGGAAGGCGCGTCAGGACATGCCGGCAATCCACTCCGCCCAATAGTCGATGCAGGCGCGGATTTTGGGCAGGCGGTGCCGCTCTTGCAGCATCACGGCGTAGATGGGAGTGCGCGGGCTCGCAAAGTAGTCTTCCAGCAGCGGCACCAGCGCACCGCTGCGCACCCACGGTGCAGCCATCAGGTTGTGCAGGCGCGAGATGCCCACGCCCTGCACCACCAAGCTCAGCAGCAAGGCGGTGTTGTCAGAGCGCGTGTGGCCGCTTACCACCAGATCCGGTTGCTGGATGCGGCTCCAGCGGTTCAGTGCCGGGTTGGCGCTATTGGCAATCAGGTGATGGCGGGCGAGGTCGTCGGGGTGTCGGGGCGTGCCACAGCGTTCCAGGTAGCGCGGGGCGGCATACAGCGTGCGGCTGTACTCCCCGATTTGCCGCGCTACCAGCGTGTCACTGGCGGGGCTGCCGCTGCGCAGCGCAATGTCAATGCCATCGCGCGCCATGTCTGCGATGCGGTCGTCCGCATTGATGTCAATGTGCAGTAGCGGCCAGCGCTGGTACAGCCCCGCCAGGCTGGGCGCAATCATGCATTCCGCCAATAGCGGGCTCACACTGATGCGCACCCAGCCACTGGGCCCACTGAGCTTGCCGCTGAGCTCGCTGTCCAGTTCGGCGGTGGTGTCCAGCAAGCGCTGGCCGTAGGTGAGTAGGGTGTCGCCCTCGTCGGTCAGGCTCAGACCGTGGGTCGTGCGGTGCAGCAGGCGCACGCCACAGGCCGCCTCCAGCCGGGCCAGCGCACGGGTCACCTGGCTCACCGGGACATTGCGCTCCCGGGCCGCAGCCGACAGGGTGCCCAGCTTGGCAATACGGGTAAACAGGGCGACGTCATCGAGTTGGAGTTGCATGGTGCCATTGTGCCGGCGGGCGTATTGGTTTTGCAAATATTGCAAAACCAATATGAGATTGGTGAGGTTTCTGACTGATGGTGTTTTCAATAAAGTTAATACCGTAGCAACAAGCCCTGCCCCCTGGAGCGCCCCATGTACCCAAGCCCCCCCGAAAAGAAGGCCCTTGTCCATTTGCATGACCAAGCCCGGCGTGATGCCCAGCGCCTGCGCCGCGAGGCGGTGGATGACTTTTGGCGCGGTGCCTATGCCCTGTGGCTGCGCAGTCTCGCTGGCGCTCAAAGGCAGTTTCAGCGCAGCGCTGCCCACCTGAAGGCGCGCCTCAACTTCTGCGTCAACCGCTCCACCCCTTCCACCACCAAGAAAGTCTGACCATGCCCACTCTACAACTCAAAATCTCGCCGCTGCAAAACCCCTCGCGCTACCGCGCGCTGGCGACGGCCCTGACGCGCATCACTGCGGATGCATTGGGAAAACGGGCGGAAGTGACTGCGGTGGTCATTGACGATGTGCCCGCCGCGCGGTGGCATGTGGGTGGGGCCGATGTGCAGCGCCCCACGGCGATGCTGGAGATCAGCATCACCCAAGGCACCAATACGGCGGCGCAGAAAGCGGCGTTCATTGCCCGCGCATTTGCCGAGCTGGAGGCCCAACTCGGCCACGGACAGGGGCTGGAACCTGCCAGCTATGTGATCGTGCGGGAAGTGCCGGCCAGCGATTGGGGATATGGCGGGCAGACCCAAGCCGCCCGCGCGCTTGCCAAAGCGTCCGCGGCTCAGGCCATCGCCATGTGACCCACGGGATAGAGTGCGCAGCGGATCACCTGCTCGCTCTGCGTCGGCAGCCCTTGCAGCAAGGTGGCCAGGCTGTGGCCTTCGGCGCGGGACACGAAACCGCTGCGGGTGTAAATGCCCTCGGGTTGCGACCAGACCCACTGGATCTCGCCGCCATCCACCACCTCAAATCCATCGGCGCTGGTGATATGCAAGTCCAGGCGGAAAGATTTGCCGGTGAGGTAAGAGCCCGCTTGCGACAGGATCTGCACCCCGCCTTCGCTGATGTCCAGCACCAGTGCGGCGATCGCATCCGGCTTGTCCGCATCGCGGAACACAAAGTACGACGCGGTCTGGGCGCCGGTACCCAGGCGGAAATAGGTGGCGCGGGTGTGGACGCGTTGTTCAGACACTGCCATGGGAAAACCTCTTCAAAAAATGCAATGGCGCCCATCCTGCGGTACGCGCGTTGCAGGAATATGACGACAGAGCGGTGACGTCGCCCTTGCAGCCTGCTGACACCACGCTGTCAGCAGCCCCCCCGCACCATAGTCACCTTCATTCACTTTGCAGGAGCACACCATGCGCAACGCCATCAGCTGGGGTTATGCGGTGAGGTGAGGTGGCCTGTTCGCGGTGCGCTCGCCAACCGGAGTGCCCGCCCGCTTGACCCAAGACAGCTAGCTTTACAAAGCTTCACCTCCAGCGCACAGACGTTACAAGGGGCGCTGTCACCATCAGGGCAATCACTATTGCCCCGGGTGTGCCTTGAAATCAGTCTCCTCCGTTTCCCCCGTTGTGCAGCGCGCCGCCCTGGCCTGGGTGCTTGCTTCCTTGGGCGGATGCGCCATGTTCACGCCCGCAACGTCCTCTGCGCCAGAGCCCCTGACTGTGACGTTTCCGGCCACTTGGTCGCAGGCAGCCCCAACCCGCACAGTTGGTGGCGGTAGCGCCCCGGAGGCGATGCACCTGTCCGCGTGGTGGGGCCGGTTCAACGATCCTCAGCTCAGCACACTGGTGCAAAACGCGCTGGAGGCCAACACCGATGTTGCGAGCGCCATCGCCGCCTTGCAGCAGTCTCGCGCACTGCGCGATGGCAAGCAGGCCGCGATGGGCGCTACCGTTTCTGCCACTGCGGCGGCCCAGCGCAGCACCTCCGGCGCTGGCAGCAGTGCGAGCGCCAGCAACCGCTTTGCCGCCGGACTGGAGGCCAGCTGGGAGTCGGACATCTTCGGTGGCAAGCGCGCGGCGGTGGATGCCACCCAGGCCGACGCGGATGCCGCGCTCACCACTCTGGGCCATGTGCAGGTGTCGGTGGCGGCGGAAGTGGCTGTGGCCTACATCCAGCTGCGTAGCTACCAGGCCCAGTTGGCGATTGCACAAAGCAACCTGCACAGCCAGACCGAAACCGCCCAGATCGTGCGTTGGCGTGCTCAGGCCGGACTGACCACGGCCGTCGAGGTGGAGCAGGCGGCCACCTCCGTGGCGCAAACGGCGGCCCAGGTTCCCGCGCTGCAGACCAGCATCAGCAAGACCCTGCACAGCATCGCCGTGCTCACCGGCCAGACGCCCGGTGCCCTGAACGAGGTGCTGGCCACGGCGCAGCCGGTGCCCGTGCCTGAAGAGTCGCTTACGCTCAGCCTGCCGGCGGAAACGCTGCGGCAGCGGCCGGATGTGCGTGCCGCAGAGTACAAGGTGGTGGCGGCCCGTGCCCGCGTGTCACAGGCAGAGGCCGCCCGTTACCCCAGCTTCAGCCTGAGTGGCACCTTGGGCCTCCAATCGCTCACCCTGGGCGCGCTGACCGATGGGGCGTCCCTGGTCAGCAGCCTGGTGGCCAGCGTGGCCGCCCCGCTGATGGACGGCGGTGCGGCGCAAGCCACTGTGCGTGCGCAGGAGGCCGTCTTGGCCCAGAGCCATGCAAGCTACCGCGCCACGGTGCTGGCGGCCCTCCAGGAGGTGGAAGATGCACTCGCTGCCCTGCAGGGCGACCGGCAACGCCTGCAGCAGTTGCAAGCCGCAGCCGATGCTGCGCAGGCCGCCGCCACACTGGCCAGCCAGCGCTACCAGAGCGGGCTGATCGACTTTCAGACCGTGCTCACTACCCAACGCACGTTGTTGAGCACCCAGGACAGCGTGGCCGCTGCGCGGGCCGATGTCAGTGCCGACCTTGTGCGCCTCTACAAGGCGCTGGGCGGTGGCTGGTCCTAGTCCGGTCCGTGTCCGCCTGCCTGTCCCTTTTTTGCAAGAACTTTGTATGAGCCTAATTGAAGACACCGCCCCCAAGACAACGGAGCCTGCTGTGGTGGCCGCTGCGTCCGCCGCAGAGGCCCCTGCCCATGGGACCTCTGCGGTCTTGAAAAAGGAGGATGTGCTGGCCGTGCTCCACGAGCCAGAGATCCGTGCATGGTGGCGCCGCCCCTGGGTGTGGGGGGCGGCCTTGCTGCTGGTGGCGGCAGCCGGCGGCTACGCCGTTTGGAGCCAGCGCAGCCTGGCCGCGCTGGCGCCGGCCTATGTCACTGAAACGGTGGCGCGCGGCCCCATCGCCCTGTCGGTGTTGGCCAACGGCACCTTGCAGCCTACCCGCTCTGTGAGCATAGGCAGCGAGTTGTCCGGCACCGTGGCGCGTGTGCTGGTGGATGTGAATGACCGTGTCAAAAAGGGCCAGGTGCTGGTGGAGCTGGACACAGCCAAGCTGGGCGATCTGGTCAAACGCTCACGCGCCAGCCTGGCCTCAGCCCAGGCCAAGCTGGCGCAGGCGCAGGTGGCCACCCGCGAAGCGCGCACCAGCCTGGACCGGCTGGAGGAAGTTTCCCGACTCTCGGGCGGCAAGGTGCCCGCCCGCACCGAGCTGGACACGGCCCGTGCCACGTGGGAGACGGCCCAATCCTCCGAACTGAGTGCCCAGGCCACCGTGGCCGATGCCACCGCAGCGGCGGCGACGGATGAAACCAATCTGTCCAAAGCCTCCATCCGCTCGCCCATTGACGGCGTGGTGCTCACCCGCAGCGTGGACCCCGGCAATGCAGTGGCGGCCTCCTTGCAGGCGGTGACGTTGTTCACGGTGGCCGAAGACCTGAGCAAGCTGCGCCTGCAAGTGAATGTGGATGAAGCCGACGTGGGCGCCGTGCAAGTCGCACAGAAGGCCAGCTTCACCGTCAGTGCCTACCCCGCGCGCAAATTCCCGGCCAAGGTGACACGCGTGGCTTTCGGCTCTACCACCACCGACAACGTGGTGACCTACATCACCTACCTGGAGGTAGACAACCAGGACCAGACCTTGCGCCCCGGCATGACGGCGTCGGCCACCATTGCCGCCACCGAGCGCAGCGATGCGCTTCTGGTGCCCAACACCGCGCTGCGTTTCAGTCCGGCATCCCCCGCCGCTGCGGGCAAGGGCAAAGGCGGCAGTGCCAGCATCGTCTCCAGCCTGATGCCCCGCATGCCCGGTGGCGCACCGAGCAAGTCGGCGGGCAATGTGTCGGGCACACGCCAGGTCTGGGTGCTGCGCGATGGGGTGGCCGTGGCGGTAGCCGTCACCCCCGGCATTTCCGACGGGCGCATGACCGAAGTCACTGCCGGCGATCTGAAGGCGGGCGACAAGGTCATCACCGACCAACGCACGGCCGGGGCTGCCAAGTGAGCCAGACCGAGCCACTGATCCGCCTGCGCGGCATCACCCGCGACTACGGCATGGGGGCCACCCGTTTTCAGGCGCTCAAAGGGGTGGACCTGGACATTGAGGCCGGTGATTTTGTGGCCATCATGGGGCCCAGCGGTTCCGGCAAATCCACGGCCATGAACACCCTGGGCTGCCTGGATACGCCCACCAGCGGCCGCTACCTGTTTCAGGGCGTGGAGGTGCAAAACCTCAGCCGCGACCAGCGGGCGCGCCTGCGCCGCCGCTACCTCGGCTTTGTGTTTCAGGGCTTCAATTTGCTGGCGCGGACTTCGGCCCAAGAAAATGTGGAGTTGCCCCTGTTGTACCGGGGCGAGTCGCCTGCAGCGCGCAAAGCGGCCGCAGCCCGTGCCCTCGCATCTGTGGGGCTGGCGGGCTGGGAGCACCACACACCGGCCGAACTCTCCGGCGGGCAGCAGCAGCGTGTGGCGATTGCCCGCGCCATCGTCACGGAGCCGGCCGTGCTGCTGGCCGACGAGCCCACGGGCAACCTGGACACCCAGCGCAGCCATGAAATCATGGAGCTGCTCTGGCGCCTGAATGTGGACCGTGGCATCACTGTGCTCATGGTGACCCACGAACCCGACATGGCCGCCTACGCCAAGCGCATGGTGCGCTTTGTGGACGGGGTGGTGGCCTCGGACGTGCGTAACCCGCATCCTGTGGCGGAGCTGGCCCATGCTGCTTAGTACTTTGCTTCTGGCGCTGCGCTCCATACGGCGCAACCTGTTGCGTTCCTTTCTGACCATTCTGGGCATCGTCATCGGGGTGAGCGCGGTGATCACCATGGTGACCCTGGGGCAGGGCGCTACCCTGTCGGTGCAGAACCAGATTTCCAGCCTGGGCAGCAACCTGCTCATGGTGCGCCCCGGCCAGCGGCAGGGGCCGGGCGGCAGTGGTGGTCCGTCGTTCAAGGAGAGTGATGGGCAAGCCATTGCCACCCAGATCGGCGGCGTCCAGGCGGTAGCCCCTGAGGCCCGCAGCAGCGTGACGGTGGTGGCCAACGGCCGCAACTGGGCCACCAGTGTGACCGGCAGCACCAGTGCCTGGCTGGACGTGAGCAACTGGACCCTGGCCCAGGGCCGGCGCTACACCGAGGAAGAGGAACAGGCCGGCTCGGCGGTGTGCATCATCGGGGAGACGGTGCGCCGCGAGCTCTTCGGCAATCAGCCTGCACTGGGCGCGCAGCTGCGGGTGAAGCAGTTTTCGTGCGAGGTGGTGGGCATTCTGGCGTCCAAGGGCCAGGCCGCCATGGGCAACGACCAGGACGACGTGGTCATGGTGCCCCTGCACACCTTGCAGCGAAGGGTGACCGGCAAACTACAGGTCGGCACGCTGCTGGTGTCCATGCAGGATGGCAGCGATAGCACCCGCGTCAAGGCGGCCATTACCCAGTTGCTGCGCGAGCGGCGCAAGCTGGCCGATGGCGACGATGACAACTTCAATGTGCTGGACACTCAGCAACTGGCGGAGGCCCTGTCCGGCACCACGCAGGTCATGACCATGCTGCTGGGGGCTGTGGCGGCGGTGAGTTTGTTGGTGGGTGGCATAGGCATCATGAACATCATGCTGGTCAGCGTGACCGAGCGCACCCGCGAGATCGGTTTGCGTCTGGCCATAGGTGCGCTGGAGCGCGAGGTGCTGCTGCAGTTCCTCATGGAAGCGGTGGTGCTGGCTGCATTGGGCGGCCTGGTGGGCATCGTGCTGGCGACGGTCGCTACGCTGGCACTGTCCCAGCTGATGCAGCTGCCCTATGTGTTCAACCCCGGCATCAACCTGCTGTCGCTGGTGTTTTCATCCGGCATCGGGGTGGTGTTCGGCTACTTTCCGGCGCGCCGCGCGGCCCGCATGGACCCGATTGAAGCCTTGCGGCATGAATAGTGCTGTCTCAGGCCCTCGGTGGAGGGAGGTGCCGGCCCCGGTTGCAGCTGCCGTGGCTGATGGCCAGGTTCTCCAGGTGGCTGCTGCCCCCCTCGCTTTGCGGTCGGATATGCTCCAGCGTGGCTTCTTCCGGGGCCACGTGTTGGCCACACACCCAGCAAGGCACTTGTCCGTGCAGTTGGCGGGCCACGGTGTTGTAAATCTTGGTGCGGGTCAGGGCGAGTCGGCTCATGGGATGGGGACTGTACAGGGCAAATGCTCAGCGCTGGACGATTCGGCTGGCCTACTGTCACAACGGACGCTGTAATTTCCGGTACGGCGGACGTGGGGGTTAACAAGGAGGGGAGTATGAAAAAATGGTTGTCAAAAGTACAACGCTGGTTTGGTGCGAAAACTATTCAACCGCGCATGCAGGTGATGCACTGGCTGGCAGAACGCGCCTTGGAGGTGGTGTTCCAGCCCATGGTGGACTTGCGCAGCGGTGTCATCCTCGGGCACGAAGCGCTGGTGCGTGCTCCGCGCCACCTGGCGCACGCCGGTTTCCAGGACATGCTGGAGGCTGCGCAGAGGCAGTCGTGCCTCAACAAGTTTGAACTGGCGTGCATGGAGCTGGCCATGGAGCAGTGGATGGCGTCCTATGGCAAAGGCCAGTTGTTTGTGAACTTCAGTGCGCAGACGCTGGTGCAACTCCATGCATCGGATGCGGCGGGCACGCTGCTCGAATTGATGCACCAGCACCAGGTGTCGCCACGGCGTATCGGTATCGAGGTCAATGGCTACACCCGTCAGGCGTCACTCGATGCCCTGGCCGATGCCTTGCGCCCCTTACGGGAGGCGGGCGTCACCATCGCCTTGGACAACTTCAAGGCCACGGAGCGCAGCATGCAGGTCTGGGCCCGGGTGTCACCCCAGGTGATCAAGCTGTCACCCCGTTGGACGCACAACATCGTCCTCGATGAAGGGCAAAGCCGGGCCATGCGCAGCATGGTCCGTGTTAGTGGCAGCCAACACACGCTGCTGGTGGCCAAGTCGGTGGAGAGTGAAGAGGAGCTGCGCATGATGAGGGTACTGGGCGTGGACATGGCGCAAGGGTTTTTTCTGGGGAGTCCGGCCGAGGAGCCGGTGCCTTCGCTCAATCTGCGGGCCCGCGGGGTATTGCACGTTCCCGCGGAGCGCGTAGCCGCCATGGTTGCTGCTCCCGCTCCCGTTCCTGCATCGGCCTCGTCTACGGAGCTCCGGCAGCCGGGGGATACCCGGTATTCCCTATTGTCCTGAGGCCAGGGGCGGCGGCGGTGCTGCCGTGCCCCCGCTTGCGTCCAGCGTGCGCAGCAGTTCCTGGATGCTGGCATTCAGCGTGTTCACACTGTCTTCCCGCTGGAGGCGCGCAAAGGCGTGCCAGGTGGGAATCGACAGGAGCTCCAGCTTGCCGTAGGACAGCTTGAGCCAGCCGTGCTGGGCCAGTTGCTGCACATACTCGGAGAACAGGGTGCGCGACACGCCGCACAAGGAGGCCAGAGTGTTCTGTGGGATCGGGATCTCCACCCCCTCCCCCAAGTCGATGGTCGGCGGCCGGTCGGAACGATAGGCCAGGGCTTCCGCGAACTACGCCAGGCCCATGACCACCCGCATGCAGGGCTTACCCTCTAGGCTGTGCGAGGGGCTGCGAAATGGTCAAAGCTGGCCCACAGCCCTTGCAGTGCGCTGCCATCCGGTGCGTGGACCTGGACACCGGCGCCTTCAACGATGCGGCCCAGGCGGGTGACCCGCGTACCGCTGTGTTGGCCGGCGGCTTCGACTTGCAGGCGCTGTTCCGGTGCGGCGGTGAAGACCAGCTCATAGTCGTCCCCGCCGCTGAGCACATAGCGCAGCGCCGCGCTGTCTGCTTGTGAATGTGGGTCAAACATGCCATTGGCTCCCGTTGCATGTGCGCGAGTAGCTATTAAATTGATAGCGATCTGCGCTTCCAGCTCCGCGCCGACTTGGCTGCGTTCCAGGATGTGCCCGAGGTCGCCCAGCAAGCCGTCACTCACATCGGCGGCAGCGGTGGCGATACCGCGCAGTGCCTGCCCCAGCGCCACGCGGGGCGTGGGCAGTTCCAGGCGTTGGCGGGCGCGGGCCAGTGCTTCGGCGGGTAACTGGTCGCGGCCCCAGAGGCAGTGCAGCGCCTGTGCGGCATCGCCCAGGGTGCCGCTGACCCAGATGTCGTCGCCTGCGCGGGCGCCGCTACGCAATAGCGCCTGGCCGGGCGGGGTTTCGCCGAACACGGTGATGCAGATGTTGAGCGGGCCCCGTGTGGTGTCGCCGCCTACCAGTGGGCAGTCGTGCGCATCGGCCAGGGCAAACAGACCTTGCGAGAACCCTTGCAGCCAGGCCGGGTCCGCATCGGGCAGGCTGAGCGCCAAGGTAAAGCCCACCGGCCTTGCGCCGCAGGCCGCGAGGTCGCTGAGGTTGACGGCCAGTGCCTTGTGACCCAGGGTGCGCGGGTTCACATCCGCGAAGAAGTGCCGGCCGCTGACCAGCATGTCGCTGCTGATGGCCCACTGCATGCCGGGGGTGGGTTGCAGCAGGGCGCAGTCATCCCCGATGCCCAGCACCACCTGCGTGGGCAGCGGGTGCTGGCTGCGTTCAAAGTAGCGCGCGATCAGCGCAAATTCGCCCAAGTCACTCATGTCATTCATTCTTTGGCAGGCCACAAAAAGCGCATGGGGGCCTGGCGCACGCGCTGCCAGATGCTGCTGCGGATGCGCGAGCGGTCTAGGCCCGACACGTTGTGCGCTTGCAGCGCCACCCGGAATGCCAGGTAAAAGCTCACGCCCACATTGAGCAAACCAATCAGCGGAATGCTGGCCACAGCCCACCACAGCGCCGGGTTGCGCACCACGTCCCAGCCCAGCGCGGCACAGGCAGCGCCCAGCTGCCCGGCGGACAAAGTGACGTGGCGCACGTCCAGTGCCGGGCCGATAAAGGCCAGAACGGCCGGCACCAGCCCGAGCATCATGCCCAGCGAGATGTTGGCGGCCAGGCCTGAAATGTGGTGCCGCATGAAGTGCGCCCAGCGGTCCGCACGCGCGGCGCCCAGCCACGCGGTGATGCGCGGGTTGTAGCGGATGGCCGAGTCCAGCCGGTGCAGCACAAACCAGTTTTCCACCCAGCCCGCGACGATGCTGCTGGAGAACAAGAGCACGCCGGTGAAGGCGGCAAACAAGAGCGAAGGGCCGAGCAGGGTGAGGGAGTGCAGCACGTAGTCCGCCTTCTCCGGGGTGAGCATGGGGGCGCCGCTCACAAGCAGGAGCGCGGCTGACAACAGGGCCGCAGCGGGAAACACCACCGCCACGTTGCCGATGACGGCCGCCACTTGGGAGCGCACCAGGTGGGTGACTTCGTCCACAAAGGCCTGCAGGGCCTGTGAATCGGCAATGTCTTTGAGTTTGGCGGCCATGGCGGGCGCTGTCATGGCGGGCTGCTTGGTCGCCAGGGTGAAGTGCAGCATCTGGATCAGCACAAAGCTGGCGGCATACATCACGCCGGACCAGAATCCGTACCAGAAGGCTGACAAGCCCAGCGCCATGATGCCGAACTTCATGCCGGTGGTGAGTGCGGTCAACGCCCCGCCACCGGCCGCATGGCCCAGCATGGCGCGGTACTCGGCGCGGGTGCGGGTGATGTAATGCTCGCCCGTCTCCGAGCTGCGCTCGGCCACCTTGGCGGCAAGCAGCGAGGAGTTGGACGAAATCAGGGCCCCCACGCTGCGCTGTTCCTGGCTCACGCTGGCCAGGTGCGAAAGCAGGCGGGCGGTGGCGAGGTGCTGGGTGTCGTCCAGCAGGCAGTCCAGCAGGGCGCGGACCCGGAGCACGCGCTCGCGCAGCTGCCGCAGCCGGAAGACCAGATCGACCGAAATGCCGTGCGCGTCCAGGTGGGTGTACACCGTGGCAGCGGCATGGCGGCAGGCATCGAGCTGGCTGCGGAAGTGCCGCACGGCATCAGAAGTGTCTGTGCCTTGCAGCCAGCAGTCCAGCACACGGTCCAGGTCACTGGCCAGCGTGTGGAAGGGGGTGGCATCGCGCTGCGGGCTGCGCATGCGCAGACGCATCTCCTGCGAGAAGCCGGTCGCGCGGATCTGACTGATACAAAAAATCAGGGCCTGTTGCAGCGTGTGCTGCCACACCGTGATGGGGCGGTTTGCCGTGGGCGCACCTGCCGAAGCCTCCGGCAGGCTGAGAAGGGCCGCGAGGCGGGCCAGCGTGTCGGCGGGCAGGGCAGCGATCCAACGGGCGTCCCGAGGGTCGTTCAGCACCAGTGCGAAGAGTTCGGCGGCGTCCTGTGTTTCCGGGGTGGCGGGCAGCAACTTGCGGTTGATGCGCTCCACCAGTTCACTGATGAAGGCATTGCGCGAGCCGAATCCGTAGTCCGAGAGCAGAGTGCTGCCGTCCACCGTGCCGAGCAGCTCCGCCCAGCCGGTGCGCAGGTGCTGCGTCGTCTCGGGGCGGGCGGCCAGTACATCCAGCAGCAGGGCCACGCGCGCCACCGCAGGCTCCGGCGCACTTTCTGTGCCGCGCACCCAAGCCAGCAGACGGATCAGCCAGATGTGGCGCTCAACCGCCAGGCCGGGGGAGGCCAGTTGCGCCAGCAGGGCCGACAGGTCTGCATGCGCCATGCGAAGCTTCAGTGCAGGGTGCGCGGGCCACCCGCGTCACTCAGGGCGTCCAGCACGAACATGGGGATGTCGGTATCGAATTTCTCGCCGTCCTCCGCCACGCAGAAAAAACTGCCATGCATGGTGCCTGTGGGGGTGCGCAAACGGGTGCCGCTGGTGTATTCAAAGGACTGGCCGGGTTTGAGCAGGGGTTGCTGGCCGACCACGCCCAAGCCTTTGACGCGTTCGGTGTGGCCGGTGGCGTCATTGACATTCCAGGTGCGGGAGATCAATTGCGCCGTGACTTCACCGATATTGGTGATGGTGATGGTGTACGCGAAGACATACAGGTCCTCATGCGGGGCGGACTGCTCCGCCAGATATTGGGGGTTGACTTCCACCAGAAATGCATATTTAGCCATCCGGCAATGCTACCTGCGAAAATGTGCGATTCGAAATACCCCCACAAACCCGAAAACCCTCTCTGGACGTCGTTGTCATGACCTACCGCATTGCCCCTTCCATCCTCTCCGCCGACTTTGCCCGCCTGGGCGAAGAAGTGAAAAACGTGATCGCTGCCGGCGCGGACTGGATTCACTTTGATGTGATGGACAACCACTATGTGCCCAATCTGACCTTCGGCCCCATGATCTGCAGCGCCGTGAAGCCGCATGCCAAAACCGCCGCAGGGGTGGCCGTGCCGATTGATGTGCACTTGATGATTTCTCCGGTGGATGCGCTGGCGGCCAGCTTTGCCGAGGCCGGTGCGGACTACATCAGCTTCCACCCCGATGCGTCCGCCCACGTGCACCGCAGCGTGCAGGCCATCAAATCCAAGGGCGTGAAGGCCGGCCTGGTGTTCAACCCCGCCGAGCCTTTGGATGTGCTGGACTGGGTGATCGAGGACATTGATCTCATCCTCCTCATGAGCGTGAACCCCGGCTTCGGCGGCCAGAGCTTTATTGACTCGACCCTGCGCAAGATCGAGGCGGCCCGCAAGCGCATTGAGGCCAGCGGCAAAGACATACGCCTCGAAGTGGACGGCGGTATCAAAACCGACAACATCCGCCGCGTGGCCGATGCCGGCGCCGACACCTTTGTGGCGGGCAGCGCCATCTTCGGCAAGCCCGACTACAAGGCGGTGGTGGACGCCATGCGCGCGGCCCTGGAGGCCTGAGGTTGGACACAGCGCCAGACACGGTACCCGTCAACGACAGCCTGCCGCGCAGGGGCGTCTTGGGACGAGACTATTTCGCCAGCACCTGGCTGGCGGGGCGTAGCTCGCACAACCGCGTGCGGGTCACGATGTACGGCGTGTTGTTGCTGGTGCTCGTGCTGGGATTTTTGCGGGGCATACTGGCCCAGCACTGGCAGGATGATCGTCAGCTGGACATCGAAATACTGCAGTCCGTGGCAGATCAGCGCCTGGCGGCCCAGCGTCTGGGCATGCTGCTGGACGGGGGGGCGCCGTTACAGGATGTCGGGACCGCCGCCCAAAGCCTGCGCCAGGCGACTGCAGCGTGGGATGCATTGGTGATGCTGCAGGCACAGCGGGCGGCCCTTAGCTCCGCAGAAGTGCTTGCAGCCATGGCGGAGTGGCGCAGCCGCAGGGCGGCGTGGTGGCCCGTGCTGGAGTCCTTGTCCGCGAACTCGGGCGGTCGGGATCGCATGGCAGATGCGCGCGCGGAATGGCGTGAGGTGGCCGACGCCATAGAGGCCCTGAGTGCCACACTGCAAATGGATGCCTTGCGGCGCAGCCAAAGCCTGGTTGTCACGATATGGGGCATTGTGGGGGGCATCGTGCTGGTGGGCGCCCTGATCGCGCTCTTCGTGGTGGAACCCACCGCGCGCGCTGTGCGCCGGCAGCATGAGATGCTCGCGCGGCAGGCGGACCGGCTCAAGCGCCTGGCCAAAGTGGCGGAGCTGAGCTCCAATGCGGTCGCCATTACCGACGGGGGCCACCGTGTCGTCTGGGTGAACGACTCCTTCTGCCGACTCACCAGTTTCAGCCCGGAGCAGGCGAATGGTCGGCGTATCGTGTCCCTGCTCAAGGCCCGTACGGCAGACCCTGCCCAGTTCACGGAGTTCACCGAAGCCCTGGCCCTGGGCAAAGGCATCAAGCGGGAAGTACGGGTGCATACCCAGAGCGCGACCATGGGATGGGTGTTGGTGGATTTCCAGCCCATCCGTGAACACGACGGAGCCATGGCCGGTTGGGTCCTGGTGGCTACGGATCTGACCGCAGTGCGCACCCAGCAGGAAATCCTGTCGCTCGCTGTGTCAGGCGCAGGGCTGGGCATCTGGCATTGGGACCTGGTCGATGACGCCGTCGGCTGGAATCCCCGCATGCAGCAGATTCTGGGCTATCCCGATGGTGTGCTGAATGCGCGCTCAGCCACCTGGCAGAGCCTGATTCATCCTGAGGACATGGCCGCCTGGACCAGTTCCTTGCGCCAGCACCTGCGGGATGAGACCCATGAACACCGGCTTTCGGTGCGCCTGCGCCATTTTTCAGGCCGCTGGGTGTGGATTCTGTTTGCCGGACGCGCCGCTGACCGGTCAATGCAGGGGCGGGTCTTGCGTTTGGCCGGTGTGGCCATGGATGTGAACGCCCAAAAGGCACTCGAACAGCAACTCCGCACCGCCGCGCGCACCGATGACTTGACTTCTTTGCCCAACCGCACGGTCATGGTGGAGCTGATCCGTACCGCACTGGCCCGCCGTCGCCGGGAGCCGGGCTATCACTTTGCGGTCCTGTTCATGGACTTCGACCGCTTCAAGCAGGTCAATGACACCTTGGGCCACACGGTGGGGGACGCGCTGCTGCGCCAGATCGCCCGTCGCTTGGATGACAGCCTGCGCCCCGGGGACAGCCTGGCGCACAGCGGGGATTTCGACAAAGTGGCAGCCCGCATCGGCGGTGATGAGTTTGTGGTGCTGCTGGACGATATCCGCGGTGACCTGGATGCCATCCACGTGGCGGGCCGCTTGCTGGACGTGCTGGCAGCGCCCTATGTGCTGGACGGGCACCGGCTTGTTTCCACTGTCAGTATCGGCATTGTGAGCAGCACTTCTGCCGAGGACGATGCGGACGGTGTGCTGCGGGATGCCGATATCGCGATGTACGAAGCCAAGCGCACCGGGCGTGCACGGTACGTGATGTTTGAACCGGCCATGCGTTCACAGGTCAATGACTCCGTGTCCTTGGAGAACGATTTGCGCCAAGCCTTGGCGAACCAGGAAATGCGGGTGTTGTACCAGCCCTTGGTAAAGCTGCCGGGACATCAGCTTGCCGGTGTGGAAGCCCTGGTCCGGTGGCAGCATCCCGTGCGCGGTGCGGTATCGCCGGTGGACTTCATTCCCCTGGCGGAGTCCTGCGGCCTGATTGCGGCGCTCGGGCAGTTTGTGTTGGAAACGGCCTGCGAGACCTTCGGGCAACTCCAGCGGGATCTGGGGCAGGCGGCGCCGCCGGAGCTGTCGGTCAACCTGTCGCGCGCGCAGTTGCGCGAGCCTGGTGTGGTGGACATGGTGCGAGACACGCTGCGCAATGCCCATGTAGAGCCTTGCCATCTGGTGCTGGAAGTCACCGAAAGCCTGGCGGCCCAAGACTCCCTGGTGCAGACGACCTTGCAGCAATTGCGGGGCTTGGGGGTGTCGCTGTCCTTGGATGACTTCGGTACCGGCTATTCCTCTCTGGCGTGTCTGCATGAGTTGCCGGTGAACTCCATCAAGATCGACCGCTCATTTGTCAATCTGCTGGACCAGAGCGAATACCACCGGGTGTTGATCGAGGCGACCTTGCGTGTTGCAGCAACCCTGCGTTTGGGGACAGTCGCAGAGGGGATTGAAACGGCTGAACAGGCGGCGCAAATGGCGGCCATGGGGTGCCAGAAGGGCCAGGGCTACTGGTTCGGTCGCCCCATGGACCCCGCCGATTTGGTGGACTGGATCCGCGCCCGCAGCGTGTAAAGCCCGCCCGCTCCCATTCCCACACAGAAACGGGGCCATGAGGCCCCGTTTTTTTTGCTATGCATTTAATAGCTACTTGCGCACACACCATCAGCGCCAGCACATGTTTTGGCTTAAAAAGTCTCCCAATCATCATCCCCGCCGGCCGGCGTCACGCGGCTGCTGGTCTTGGGCGGCGAGATGGCTTGAGCGCTTAACACCGGCGGTGCTTTGGGTGCCGGGGCTTTGGGTGATGCGGTCGGTTTGGCCGCGGGCTTGGGGGCCGCTGCGGGTGCCGGTCCGGCTCCGGTCCGGCGCTCCGCGCCAGTGAAGTTCAGCTTCTGGGGCGGGCTGCTGCGCACATTCGCCTTGGGCAGGGGGGCGGCCATGGCGCTGCTGCCAGCGGAGCTGGCGTGGCTTGCAGATGCATGGCTACCGATGCTGTCGTTGCCCAGCTTGAACACGGCCACCACCTGCACCAGGTCTTGCGCCTGGCTCTTCAAGCTGCTGGCCGCTGCGGCCATTTCTTCCACCAGGGCGGCGTTTTGCTGGGTGGCGTTGTCCATGGAGCTGACCGCCTCTCCGACTTGGGAAACCCCCGCGCTTTGCTCACTGCTGGCCGCGCTGATCTCGCCCATGATGTCGGTCACCCGGCGTATG
>CAUOXL010000024.1:0-57637 GCA_963508575.1 uncultured Rhodoferax sp. | reverse complement strand
TGGTCAACAACAAGGGCGACATTGGCAAGACGCTGGAGCAGTTGGGCAAGGAAGAGAGCATCAAGGGCTTGTTGACCACCATGCTCACGGCGGGCGCGTTGGACAAGCTCAATGCCAGCTACTTCAAGGGCGTGGATGCCACCAGCAAATTCGGCCCCCAGTTGCTCAAGAACGTGACCAACAACCTGGCCAGCAGTGCGATGGATGCGGCGCTCAACGGCAAGGCGTTTGATGAAAAGACGTTTTCTGCCGCACTGGCCAATGGCCTGATTACCACCGGCATGAACAAGGGGGCCAATGCCATTGGTGATGCAAAGTACAACGGAGACATCAACGGCTTTACCCAAAAGGTAGCCCATGCGGTGCTGGGCTGTGCGGGTGGTGCTGCTACGGCGGGCAATATGTCGGGCTGTGGTGCTGGTGCTGTGGGGGCCGTGGTCGGAGAAATGGCCGCCGAGTACTACACCGACAGAATCACTCAAGGAGACCCAACCCGCGAACTGACAGCCCAGGAACGCGCTGAAGTGGTGGCGTTTGCCAAGGTAATGGCAGCCACCTCTGGTGTCATTTCTGGAGGAGGCGGCAACAACGCAGCCGCTGTGAACATTGCTGCGACGACTGGGGCGAATGCAGCGGAGAACAACTATTTGACACATGCCCAAGCGTTGGCAAAAAAAGCGGCGCTTGAGAAAGCCAAGACTGAACAAGAAAAAAGAAATATCGCAGAGGCATACGAAAAACTAGACAAGCAGCAAAGCAAGGAAGCGGCGGCCTGCCTACTCAAAGACCAATGCAGCAGCGTTTTTGAGAAACCTTCTCTGGAGGCAACACTGAAAGAACTGAATGCTGCGTGCGCTGCACCTAGGCTATGCACGCCCGATGAGCAAAGAAGCATTCTGGAACTCAAAGACTTTTACGTAACGAAAGAGGCGATCAAACCTGACACAACGATCGAAGAGTTCTTGCTGACCAACAAGGCCCTCACCAGTGCATTGAATTTGGCCAAGGGAGTCGTCTTGCGACTAGGCACTGAAGTGCTCAGCCCTGCAGCCAAACCTTTGGGCGTGGTGCCGGACTTCAGTGGCAACCCGGTCGCAGTGTTGGAAGCTTCATCCCAATACGCCTTTAAAACAGAGGTCAACATTGGCGCTACAGGTGCAAACTTGGAAAGATCCGCAGCGCAATTTGTGAAGGACGAAGCGGGTAAGGATTTCATCGCAACGTTTGACTCCAAGATTGGGGTTCAGGGTATCGACCTGGCCTACGCCAAAATGGTCAACGGACAGCCGCAACTCGTGATCGCCGAAGCCAAGGCCGGAGACAGTGCGTTGACGGCGCTGGGGGAGAATCGGGTGGAAACATTGAGGCGGAATCTGGCGAAGATTGAGGAGAACATTAAGGCAATGCCAGACAGCCAGAACGCAGTTCGAGAGGCGTTGCTGCTGCAAATAAAGCAACAGACATATCAAGTTGAGCTTTACACAAGTGTCGGCAATGCCGCTAAAACGGCTGCTCGTGTGGATGACACTCTCATCAACCGCATGGGTCAACCCGTCAGCCGCATCGTCACTTTTGGGAAGAACTAAATGGAAAAAATTAGCTATAGAAATGCCTGGCAAGCTTCTATTGATGAATTGATGCTATTAAAAAAAAATCGATGGGGCATGATGGAAGGGTACGCTGGCATTTTTGATTTGTACAAAAAAAATGGCGGCAAATTTGCTAACTGGAATTTGCTGATACTGCCAGCATCCTCTGTGGAAGGTGATTTGGATCACCACATCACAATCGCCTGCATCTACCCCACCCACGACTACGCCCAAACCTTCCTGTCATGGGCCAACGAAGCCGCAGACCGTGCCCTGTCCGACATCCGCTTCACCTATGACCCAGACGAAGAACGCGCAAAGGGCAATCCAGACCCTCTGGTCAATCGTGGCTGGAAGGTTCCCGGTATCTTCCCCGGCAACCACGGCAGCACACTGGCGGCAGCCTGCTTTGCGCGGGCCATGCGCGACAACAGTGCACTGGATAGCGCGTCCTTGTTATTGGCCGCTGCAGAAATTGCAGAGTCTGCGTTGGATACCACCTCCAGCGAATGGACGGAGATGCCCCAAAGCGACTACCTGCGATGCATCCGCTTGGCCTTGATTGCAGGCCGTGTGGACAAAGCGCAGGCCTTCTTCAAGAACTGCCGCAGAAAATTCAAGTTCACCCAAGTGCATTACACATGGCTGCAAAACCTTTGCAATGCAATTGAAACAGCGCAGAGTGGCACTGAGGGCATATTGGATGCAGCGGTTGCCGAAGCGTTCCAGAACTTTTTTGATCAGGTGCGCAATCCTGCCATCCGATCAGTGGGCACGGCCAAAGGTGGCAACGCCGTCTGCACCAGTATCTCGCTCTTGCGATTGGAGCTGGCCTTGATCAAGCAGCGCTATGTTTTGCAAAGGCCTTATGAAGGCAATTGGACAGCCGTCCTTGGGTTGATCAGCGAATAGAAGCTGCTCCAATCCCATCGCATCATCGTCAACCCACTCAAGCTTGCCAGATGGCGGTGGCAGAGACCTGAGCAATGCGTACAACACCGAAAGAATCGTATAAAACTTGACTCCAGCCCTTGTAGATATTGCGCAAGCAGCTATCAATTAGGTAGCAAATAGCCGCTTCCTCGCCAACTACACCAGCGACCAGCAGCAGTACCAAGCCCTGATGGACTCGGGCCTGACCTTTGCCCAGACCTACAACCTGCGCCCCGGCATTGCGCTCACCGCCGAGCAACTGGCCGTGCTCACCACCGACATCGTTTGGCTGCAGCAAGAAACGGTGAACCTGCCCGACGGAACCCAGACCGTCGCCCTGGTGCCCCACCTCTACGCCACCGTGCGTGCGGGCAGCTACACCAACTGCTGTACGGGCCTGGAACAACGACCGCGCCTACGCCGGCACCGATGGCGGTGCCTTTGTCTTGCTCTGACAAACCTGCACAGCCGCTCCAGCTGGCCAGGGTGACTGCATAAATGGCCGCAAAGGCCCGAGGGGGGCTGAATGTGCATGGTGCGACGCCGATCAGGTAGGTGAAGCGTAAGCAGCCGCAGGGCTGCGGTCTGTCTGTTATGGCACAGAAGTGCGCTTGCCCACGCCCAGGGCCGCGCCCACGCTCAGCAGCAACACCAGGGCGGCGCCCAGCAAAGTGGCACCGTACCAGCCCTTGTCCATGAACACGCCAAACACCAGGGGGGAGATGGCAAAGCCCGTATCCAGGCCCGAGTACACCAGACCGTACACCCGGCCGGTCGCCCCTTTGGGCGTGGCCTTTTTGATCATCATGTCGCGTGAGGGGCCGCCTATGCCCACCGCAAAGCCGGTAATGGCCAACACCACCATAGTGCCCGTAGCGCTGAGCAGACCGGTGCCGCACAGCGCCAGCAGCACGGCACCCGCGGCCATGGCCAAGGCCACCACGCGGTCAGAGTGGCGCGACTTGGCCGCCACAAAGCCGCCGATGAACATGCCCACCGCACCACACAGCATGTAGGACGAAATGGTGAGCGTGGCCGCCTCAAAGCTCACGCCGTGCATGGCTTTGAGGATGGACACCGCATAGCTCTGTACCACCGCCAGGGTCATGGTGGAGAGCAAAAAGAAACCGAAGCACCACCACACCACGGGCAGCTTCATAAAAGCCAGATCGTGCTCGGCCTTCAGAGCACCGGCCACCGGCTCCACCTTGCGGACCACGGTGGTGTGCAAATGCGCGCGCTGCACGAACAACAGAGCGATCACTCCGACGTACATCAGCGCTGCCGCCAGATACGCCTGCCGCCAGCCGATCAGCACGCCCAAACCTGCAAAAAACACAGGCGCCAGCGCCCAGCCGAGGTTGCCCGTCAATCCATGGGCGCTGAAGGCGTAGCCCAGACGCGGGGCCGACACCCGCTGGTTCAGGATGGTGAAGTCCACAGGGTGGAAAGTGGCGTTGCCCGCGCCAGCCAACACCGCCACCACAAACAAGCCCGCATAGCCCGTCACCATGGACGCCACCACACAGGCTGCGGCAAACAGGGCCAAGGCCACAAACATCAAAGGCCGTGCCCCCAGCCGGTCCACCACAAAGCCGGAACACGCCTGCCCCACGCCGGACACCACAAAAAACACCGTCATCAGCAAGCCCAGCTGCGAGTAGCTCAGGCCGAACTCCTTCATGAACACGGGGAACAGCAGCGGCAACAACAAGTGCCCGAAATGCGAGCTGGCATGGGCCAAGCCAACCAGGCCGATCACGGTGGCGTCTTGTTTGAACGGCGCTGCGCCAGCAGCCGGTGCTTGGAGGGTGGTGGTGCTCATGCAGCCATGGTACGACCGTGCGGATTTTCCGGAACGCGACAAAAAGACAATAATCATCGAAAACCCGCCAAGCCGCCATGAAACACCCCCACCGCGCTGCCCTGCCGCTGCAACCCGTTCCGAGCGACGCATCGCCCAACCGCCCGCCCACGCCCGAACGCCCCGTACGCAGCCGGGGCCGTGCGCTGGCCATGCACGCGCACATCGAGCCGCACCAACACGCCTGGTCGCAATTCACCTACTGCGCCAGCGGGCTGATGCAGGTCACCGTGACGCAGGACGAACGCGAAACCACCTTCATCGTGCCGCCCAGCCGCGCGGTGTGGATTGCGCCAAAGGTGCAGCACAACGTGGTGGTGCTGGAAAGCGCCGAGCTGCGCACCGTGGACATTGCCCCCGGCGCACAGCCGGAGGACTGGACCGCCTGCCGCGTGCTGGTGGTCAGCCCCCTGCTGCGTGAGCTGATTGGCGCGCTGCAAGGCAGTGAACCTGGAGCGCGGGACAACGCGCTCATGGCGCTGACGCTGGACGAAATCCGCCACGCAGATATTCAGGACCTGGGCGTGCCCATGCCCCACCCGGTGCATGGCGACAAGCGCCTGCGCGCCCTGTGCGAAGCCGTGCTGCGCGATCCGGCAGAGAAGAACCAGCTGCGTGAATGGGTGGCCGAGGTGGGCGCCAGCGAGCGCACGGTGGCCCGCCTGTTCCGCGAGGAGCTGGGCACCAGCTACCAGCAGTGGCGCACCCAAGCGGTGCTGGCCCACGCCCTGCCCCAGCTGGCGCGCGGCGTGCCCATTGCGCAAGTGGCCGCAGCCAGCGGCTACGCCAGCGACAGCGCGTTTTCAGCCATGTTCAAGCAGGCCATGGGCCAAGCGCCCAGCTATTTCATGCGCACGATGACGGGCTGATCGGGCCTGCAAGCGCGCACGGGAAGCCGCCTCCAGTTGGAGTTAATCATTCTGATAACTATTCGCATATAGAATGCACCCCTTTTGCTGGCGAAGCCAGCCTCACAAGGAGTAGTGATGCGATTGACACCATCGGCACATTGGATCTGTGCGCTGAGTTTGCTGACAACCTTGCTGCCTGCAGCCCAGGCGGCCCCTGAAGTCATCAAAGACGTCGTGGGCAGACAGGTCAAGGTTGACTTACCGGCCAAGCGGGTTTTGCTGGGCTTCTACTTTGAAGACTACATGGCCATCGGTGGAGAGAAAGCCTTCGACAAGGTCGTCGGATTCTCCCGGGAAGCATGGGAAGCTTGGCGTCCGGCCAACTGGTCTCTGTTTACTGCACACCGCCCTTCGCTGAAAGATTTGACGGACGTGGGAGAGGTGGAGGCACAGACCTTCTCAGTCGAGAAAGTGCTCGCCCTGAAGCCCGATGTCGTGGTTCTCGCAGAATGGCAGTTCAAAGGCCTGGGACCGGATGTCCAGCGGCTGGAGCAAGCCGGAGTTCCCGTGGTCGTGGTGGACTACAACATGGAACTGCCCGCCAATCACCGCGCCAGCACCTTGCTGCTCGGAAAAATTGCCGGAGAAGACAAGCGCGCCCTGAAGATCGCGGATGAGTACAAGGCCGCGATTGACCAGGTGCAGTCCCGAATTGCCGCCGCCAAATTGCCCAAGCCACGCTTTTACGTGGAGTTCGGCAACAAGGGACCGGCTGAGTACAGCTTCAGCTATGGCAAGGGAATGTGGGGCGCACTGGGTGCTCTGGCGGGGGGGGACAATATTGCGGCGCCTTTCGTCGAGTGGTACGGCCCGATGAACCCTGAAAAAGTGCTGTCAGCGCAACCCGAAGTCATCTTCATTGCCGGCACCGAATCCACCAAAAACCCGAGTGCGATGCTGATGGGCCAGGGCGTAGATAGCGCCCAGGCACAGCAACGTCTGCAAGGCTTTGCACGGCGGGCCGGATGGAGTGAATTGCCCGCCATCAAGCAGCAGCGTCTGAATGCGGTGTACCAGGGTGCGTCCCGCTCCATCCTGGACTACACCATGGTGCAGTCGATGGCAAAGGCCTTATACCCCGCACTGTTCAAAGACATTGACCCGAACGCGTCCTACCGCGAGTTCTATCGCCGGTATATGCCGGTTCAGCCCCAAGGCACCTTTGTACTGGGGATGTAAATGGCACTGCAATACTGGAAAAAACTCGCTGTCTCCGCAGGTTTGCTGCTGGGGGCACTCAGTGCGTGGGCTGCACCCGGCACCGTCGAAGATGTGCTGGGCCGCAAAGTAACACTGGACTTGCCGGCCAAGCGAATCCTGCTGGGCTTCTACATTGAAGACTACTTCGCTGTCGGCGGTGACAAGTCCTTCGACCGCCTGGTGGCCATGTCGCGCGGATGGTTCGTCAAATCGCGGCCTGCCGTCTGGGAACAGTACGCCGCCGCCAAGCCCACGCTTCGCGATGTCACCGACGTCGGCAACGTGCAGGACCAAAGCTTTTCGGTGGAGAAGGCATTGGCCACCCGGCCCGATGTCGTCATTCTGGCGGACTGGCAGTTCAAAGCCCTGGCGCCTGATGTTGCACGCATGGAGGCCGCCGGCATTCCCGTGGTCGTGGTGGACTACAACGCGCAGACCCTGGAGCGTCATCTGACCAGCACCAAGGTACTGGGGCAGCTCACGGGAGAAGCGGTGCGTGCGCAGCGCATCGCCGACGAATACCGCCAGGTGGTGGAGCTGATCCAGCAACGGATTGCCAAGGCGAAACTACCCCGGCCTCGTGTCTACATAGAGCTGGGCGACAAAGGCCCCAACGAACATAGCTACACCTACGGCAAAAACATGTGGGGTGCAATGGCCGATCTGGCGGGCGGGGACAATGTGGCGGCCCCCTTTGTGAAGGACTGGGGCCCCATCAATCCTGAACAGTTGCTGGTCGCCCAGCCCCAAGTGGTGTTGATCGCGGGCTACGAAAGTGTCAGTCGCGCCGACGCCATGCAAATGGGTTTTGGGATTCCTGCCGCCGAAGCACGCCGCCGGCTCGAAGGTTTCGCACAGCGCAAAGGCTGGAGTGGCTTGCCTGCGATACAGGATGGCCGATTGCATGGTGTCTACCATGGGGCCACTCGCAGTCTGCTGGATGCGGCACAACTGCAATACCTAGCAAAAGCGCTGTATCCGACGCTGTTTGCCGACATCAATCCCGACGCCACCTATCGTGATTTCTACCGTCGCTACCTCCCCATTCAGCCGCAAGGCACTTTCGTACTGAGCGCGAAATGACCGCTATCACAGACCCGTCCGGCAACGGCACGCGGGTCTTGCAACGACAACGCTTGCGCGAGGCCAGTCGCTGGCGATGGCTGGTCTTGTTCCTCTGCTTGATTGCGGGAAGCCTGATGCTGGACGTTGCCACCGGTCCGTCCATGCTGGCCTTGGGGGACGTCATGCAGACCCTGTTGGCGCCTGCGGCAGCAGACCCCATGACCCGTGCCATTGTGATGGACATGCGACTGCCGATTGCATTGATGGCCCTGGTGGTCGGGGCGGCACTGGGTCTGGGCGGGGTGCAGATGCAGACCCTGCTGGACAACCCGCTGGCAAGCCCCTTCACGCTCGGCCTGGCCGCAGCCGCCGGATTCGGGGCCGCCTTGGCACTGGTATCCGGGGGGCTGGGCTTGCCGCCCCTGGTGGCGATTCCCATTGGCGCTTTTATCTGTTGCATGCTGGCAGCCAGCTTGTTGTTCGGACTGGCGTTGATGCGCCACGTCAACAGCCAGACCATTATCCTGGCGGGAATTGCTTTGCTGTTCTTGTTCCAATCCTTGCTGTCGCTGTTGCAGTTTCTGTCGTCTCCCGAACTGAACCAACAGATCATTTTCTGGCTCTTCGGCAGCCTCATGCGTACCACCTGGCCCATGCTTTGGATCACGGCCGCAGTGACGCTTGTTTGCGCCTTGCTACTGCACAGGGATGCGTGGCAGCTGACCTGCCTGCGCTTGGGTGAGGCACGTGCCCGCAGCCTGGGCGTGAATGTCACCCGGCTTCGCTTGAAGACCTTGGTGCTCGTCGCGCTGATGACCGCCACGGCCATCAGTTTTGTGGGCGTCATCGGATTTATCGGCCTGGTGTCACCTCACATTGCGCGCATGCAAGTCGGAGAAGATCAGCGCTTCCTGATTCCTCAGTCCGCGCTCTGTGGCGCGCTCATTCTTTCCATTTCTTCCGTGCTCTCCAAGTCCATTGTGCCGGGCGCCCTCTTCCCCATCGGCATAGTGACTGCGCTGATCGGCGTGCCTTTCATGATCTGGCTTATTCTGGGCAGAAGGAGGCAGGGCCATGCTTGAACTACAGGAGCTGAGCCTCCGCGTCGCCGACCTGACCCTCGTAGACGACTTGAACCTGCGACTGCATCCCGGTCAACTTCACGTCATCATCGGCCCCAACGGCACCGGCAAAACCAGTCTGCTGCGCGCCCTGTTTGGTGACTTTCCCCTGACCAAGGGCACGGTGCGGCTGTTTCAGACCAGCATGACATCACGCAACTTGCCGATGTGGCGCAACAGCATCGGCTACATGCCGCAGAACACCCAGCTCGATCTCGATTTGAGCGTTCTGGAAGTCGTGGTGCTGGGGCGACTGCAACGTCTGTCCATGCGACTGTCGGATGAAGACCTGGATGCCGCACTGAAGGCCCTGCAGGCCTTGGACCTTGCACACCTGGCCGACCGGCCGGTACACACCCTCAGTGGCGGGCAACGCCAGATGGTGTTGTTTGCGCAGGTGCTCCTGCGCCAACCCCGCTTACTGCTGCTGGACGAACCTGTCAGCGCACTGGACTTGAAGCATCAAATGCAACTGATGGAACATTTGAAATCCCAAACCATAGAGAACAACTGGATCAGTGTCGCCGTGCTGCACGACCTCAACCTGGCCGCACAATTTGCAGACCGGCTCATTGTGCTGGGGCAAGGGCAACTGCAAGCCTATGGTCCCCCGGCACGGGTCCTGAATGCCGCCCTGATCGAAAAGCTTTACCACGTCCCGGTTGAGGTAAGTCCGGACCCTGAGGGCTACCCCTATGTACGCACGCTCAGGACCGTGCGTACCGGAGCACCCAGCCCATGATGAACACAATTCCACATTTGGCCGCGCTGCATGGCCGCGTCCGCATGCTCAGCATGGTGCTTTGGCTGGGCCTGATGACCCCGGCGGCCTGGGCCGAAGAGCATGTGATCCGCATGCTCAATGCCGGCGGGGACGAATCCATGGTGTTTGAGCCTGCATTTGTGCAGGCCCAGCCCGGTGACACCGTGCGCTTTGAGCCCGTGAACAGCGGTCATTTCGTACGCAGTCTGGCAGTCCCTGCAGATGCCAGCCCTTGGCTGAGCGCGGTAGACCAGGTCTTCGTGCTCCGTCTTGACCATGAGGGCCTGTATTTTTACAACTGCCCGCCCCACCTGATGATGGGCATGGTCGGACTGATTCAAGTCGGTCAGGCGCGCAACAAGTCTGCAGCCACCGAGGTGATGAAGGCGACCAAAGGCCGGATCTACAGCGGAAGTGCACGCATAGACGCTTTGCTGGCCCAGATCCGGTGAGGGTGGTGACAGGAGTGCTTGGCTGGCACTCACTGGACACTTCAGCCAAGGTTCTGGTGCTGAACGGCCTGGCCTTTAATCTGGGCTTCTACATGCTGATGCCCTACTTGGCCCAACACCTGGGTGCCGGCTTAGGCCTGGCGGGCTGGGCGGCAGGCTGGGTCATGGGCCTGCGGGTTTTCAGCCAACAAGGGCTGTTCCTGCCCGGCGGCTGGCTGGGGGACCGCTTGGGGCACCGGCGCGCCATCATCGCGGGCTGCGTGCTCCGCAGCGTCGGCTTTTTGCTGCTGGGCTGGGCCCGGGATCTGCCCACCTTGCTGCTCGCAGCCGCACTCACCGGATTTGCCGGAGCCCTGTTTACCCCCAGCGCACAGGCTTGCCTGGCCACACTATGCCCGGAACCGGAACACCGCCGGTCCGCGTTCTCCCTGCACAACATGGCGAGCCAGGCAGGAATGTTGGCCGGGCCCCTGCTGGGAATGCTGCTCATACGTGTGGACTTCCGTTTGGCGGGCAGTGCAGCGAGCGGTCTGTTCCTGGTACTGGCCTGGCTCCAGTGGTATTGGTTGCCCGCGGCCGGCGCGACACCGACCGCCAGCGAATCCGCAGGAGCCTCCTGGCGCCGCACCTGGCGGGCACTCTGGCGCAAACCCGCCCTGCTGCGCTTTTGCGGATTGACGGCTGTGTATCAGCTTCTCTTTCATCAGTTGTATCTGGCGGTCCCCGCCTACGCACAGCAACATGCCCTGGGAGAAGGCACGCTCAGCGCGGTGTTCACGCTCAGTGCCCTGCTGGGCGTCGCGGCGCCTTGGCCCGTCGACCGCTGGATCGTCCCCCGCTTGGGAAGCGCAGCATCCATGGGCGTCGGATTGATGGTGATGGGCATGGCATTTCTGGCCCCCTGGATAGGGGAATCCCATCCCCAAGCCGCCCTCCTGGGCCTGGCCACCCTGCTCTCCCTGGGGTCCACCTTGTGCTTCCCGCTTTTTTCAGCATCGCTTCCGCACTTCTCCGGCGACCTGCCGCTGGCCAGCAGCTATGGGTTCATGGCCAGCATCGGAGGCTGCGCTGCCCTGCTGGGGCATGTGACTGTGGGGGCGTTGCTGGGCACCGGCTCCCTCTCGCCCCCCTCCTGGATTTGGATCACACTGGGCGCCTCGGGTCTGCTCGCCGGGCTGGCCATGTGGCGCCTCGTACACATCCCCTGAACAGGCCCGCAAGAACTACCGCTGCGGAGCCAGCAGGCCATGGCCGCCGCTCCGTGCTTTGATGGCACAGCGATAGGGGGCAGGGTTGCTCCGGCATCACAATGCTCCTGAATATATAGCAGCTCACGCTTATTTCACGCGCGCCAGAGTGCATTCTTATGCGGATTTGCGGCGCATCAAGGCGCCACGTTTCAGGGGAGCCTACAGTGAGCGCTTTTCTCCTCCACGGAACATCCATGAGCACTTTCGACCACAGCATCCTCATCAAGCAGATCAACGAAAACCTGGGCCCACTGCGCAAGGCGCAACCGGAGGCCATGCAGGGCTTCGGGCTGTTGGCCAAGGCATCGATGGCGGAAGGCGCCCTCAGCGCCAAGCACAAAGAGCTGATGGCCCTGGCCATCGGCATTACCCAGCACTGCTCGGGCTGCATCGGCTTTCATGTGAAGGCCCTGCACAAGCTGGGCTGCACCCGTGCTGAGCTGGACGAGATGCTGGCCGTGTGCGTCTATATGGGCGGCGGCCCGGCCCTGATGTACGCCGCAGAAGCCGCCGCAGCCTGGGACGCCATGGCGCCCCAGACGGCTTAACTGAAGCTGAACTGCCCCGGCGCCAGGATGGGGTCCACCCCCACCTGAATCGTCGATTTGGGCAGGAACTTGCCTTCCAGCAACAATTTCGAGAGCGGGTTCTCAATGCGCTGCTGGATAGCGCGCTTCAAGGGCCGCGCACCGAACACGGGGTCGAATCCCACCTTGGCCAGCTCGGCCACGGCAGCATCGCTCACGGACAGCGTCAGGTCCATCTTGGCCAACCGTGCCATCAGCGTGGCCAGCTGGATCTTGGCAATGGAGGCGATGTTGGCGGCATCCAGCGAATGGAAGACCACGGTCTCGTCAATCCGGTTCAGGAACTCGGGGCGGAAGTGGTTCTTCAGCTCACCGGTCACCGCGTCTTTCACGTCCTCGTAGTCCTGCCCGACCATGCTCTGGATGAGCTGGCTGCCGATGTTGCTGGTCATCACGATGACGGTGTTCTTGAAGTCCACGGTGCGGCCCTGGCCGTCGGTCAGGCGGCCATCGTCCAGCACTTGCAGCAGCACATTGAACACGTCGGGGTGGGCTTTTTCCACTTCGTCGAGCAGCAGCACGGCATAGGGTTTGCGGCGCACGGCCTCGGTCAGGTAGCCGCCTTCCTCATAGCCCACGTAACCGGGGGGCGCACCGATCAGGCGGGCCACGGAGTGCTTCTCCATGAACTCGCTCATGTCGATACGCACCAGGTGCTCTTCGCTGTCAAACAGGAAGCCGGCCAGCGCCTTGCACAACTCGGTTTTGCCCACGCCCGTCGGCCCGAGAAACAGGAAAGAACCGGTAGGCCGGTTCGGGTCCGACAGGCCCGAGCGGGACCGGCGGATGGCGTTAGCCACCGCCGCAATGGCTTCGTCCTGCCCGACCACGCGGTCATGCAGCTTGTCTTCCATTTGCAGCAGCTTGTCACGTTCGCCCTGCATCATCTTGCTCACCGGTATGCCGGTGGCGCGGCTCACCACTTCGGCAATTTCCTCGGCACCCACCTGGGTGCGGAGCAAGCGGTTGGCGCCGCCTGCTGCCGCCTTGCCAGCTTCCTGGTCCTGGGCTTGTTTGAGGCGTTTTTCCAGCTCGGGCAGCTTGCCATATTGCAGCTCGGCCACCTTGGCGAGGTCGCCCTTGCGGGTCAGGGTCTCGATCTGGGTGCGCAGCTTGTCGATCTCTTCGCGCACCTGGGCGCTGCCCTGTGCGGTGGCTTTTTCGGCCTTCCAGATTTCATCCAGATCGGCGATTTCTTTTTGCAGGCTGTGGATCTCTTCGTTAATCAGTTCAAAGCGCTTGAGCGAGGCTTCGTCCTTCTCTTTCTTGACAGCTTCGCGCTCGATCTGCAGCTGGATCAAGCGGCGGTCCAGCTTGTCCATCACCTCGGGCTTGGAATCCAGCTCGATCTTGATTTTGGAGGCGGCTTCGTCGATCAGGTCGATCGCCTTGTCGGGCAAAAAGCGGTCGGTGATGTAGCGGTGGCTCAGCTCGGCCGCCGCCACGATGGCAGGGTCGGTGATGTCCACGCCATGGTGCACTTCGTAGCGCTCTTTGAGGCCGCGCAGGATAGCGATGGTGGCCTCCACCGTGGGCTCGCCCACCAGAATTTTCTGGAAGCGGCGCTCCAGCGCGGCGTCTTTTTCAATGTATTTGCGGTACTCGTCCAGCGTGGTGGCGCCCACGCAATGCAACTCGCCCCGCGCCAGCGCCGGCTTGAGCATGTTGCCGGCATCCATGGCGCCCTCGCCCTTGCCAGCGCCCACCATGGTGTGCAGCTCGTCGATGAACACAATGGTCTGGCCTTCGTCTTTGGCGAGGTCCTTGAGCACGTTCTTCAGGCGCTCTTCAAACTCGCCGCGGAACTTGGCACCGGCCAAGAGCGCCGCCATGTCCAGCGAGAGCACGCGTTTGCCCTTGAGGCTGTCGGGCACTTCGCCCTCCACGATGCGCTGGGCCAAGCCTTCGACAATGGCCGTCTTGCCCACACCGGGCTCGCCGATCAAGACAGGATTGTTTTTGGTGCGGCGCTGCAGCACCTGGATGGCGCGGCGGATTTCGTCGTCCCGCCCAATCACCGGGTCCAGCTTGCCCATGCGGGCGCGCTCGGTCAGGTCGATGCAGTATTTCTTGAGGGATTCGCGCTGGTCTTCCGCGTCCGAGCTGTCCACCTTCTGCCCGCCACGCACGGCGTCAATGGCGGCCTCCAGGCTCTTGCGGGTCAGGCCGTTGGTACGGGCCATTTGCCCGGCGTCGCCCTTGTGGTCGGCCACGGCCAGCAAAAAAAGCTCGCCGGCAATGAACTGGTCGCCACGCTTGATGGCTTCTTTCTCAGCCGCCTGCAGCAGCGACACCATATCGCGCCCCACAGTGACCTGCTCATGGCCCTGCACCTGCGGCAGGCGCTTGATGCCGGCCTCCGCCGATGCCAGCAATCCCGCTACATTGACGCCGGCCCGATTCATCAAGGCCTTGGGCGCATCGTCGGTGCGGATCATGGCCGCCAGCACGTGCACCGGCTCGATGTAGGCGTTGTCATTAGTAAGCGCCAGTGTCTGGGCTTCGGCCAGCGCTTCCTGGAATTTGGTGGTGAGTTTGTCGATTCGCATGGTGGGACCCCCGAGTGTTCTGAGATTAAGCCCCAGCTTGGGTCCGCAGGGGGGTTTTCAAGCCTGCCGACGCGCAGACCTTGATCCAGCACAAATCCGACGCGCAAAGCCGCACACATCCGATAATGCTGGCGCACCCTGTTTTACCCCATTGCCTCCATGCAGATTCACCAATTCCAAGTCAGCTATGTGGCCGAGCACGACCGTGTTTTGGTACGCATGAACTCGCCTGAAGGCGAGGAGCAGCGCCTGTGGCTCACCCGCCGCATGCTGCGTGGCTTGTACCCGCATCTGGCGAAAATATCCGATCAACTGGCCCTACCGAACCCCACACCTGCCGGCCATGACGGTGCCGCGCAACAGGCAGTGGGCGCTTTCCAGCGCAAGGAGAGCTTGCAGCAGGCCGATTTCAATACGCCTTTTCAGTCCCGGCAGGCCTTGCTAACGGACGTGGACCCTCCTTTGCTGGTCACCACCGCGCACATTCAGCAGCAGGGCCCGGACATGCTGTCGGTACGGTTTGAAGAAACCCTGCCCGGCGTAACAGAGTCCCGTCAGCTGGAAATCAACATGGGCAGCGACACCTTGATTGCCCTGCTGCATGTCATCGGCCTGGCCATGCGCAACAGCGACTGGGGGATTGACCCGCCCAAAGGCATGGAGCCGACCCTGCCCATCATCCAGGAAATAGAGACGGACGCCCCGCCCTCCGAGTGGGACGCTTTTGCCAACGCTGAACCGCCCAAGTACCTGAACTGATACCCGGCCAGCCCCCAAGCTCAAGCGTTCCGCGCCGTGATGCCCCAGCGGGCCAGGGCCTCGTCGTCACTCACGCGGGCGTCTACCCAGTGCGAGCCTTCAGGCGTGGTCTCTTTTTTCCAGAACGGCGCCTGGGTCTTGAGGTAATCCATGATGAATTCGCAGGCCTGAAAACTCTGCCCACGGTGGGCCGAAGTCACCGCCACCATCACGACCTCCTCGGTAGGTTGCAAGACCCCCACCCGGTGCACCACGCGGGCACCAAAAATGTCGAAGCGGGCAAATGCCTCATCCACCATGGCTTCAATGGATTTTTCGGTCATGCCGGGGTAGTGCTCCAGCTCCAGAGTCTGCACCGAACCGGCAGCACCGGGGGTGTTGCGGTCACGCACGGTGCCGACAAAGCTGCACACCGCCCCCACGCGCGGGTCGCCCGCTTGGAGCTGACGGATTTCCATACTCAAGTCGAAGGCTTCGGTCTGGATACGAACGCGGGGCGTTGCGGGGGTGGGATGGGCCATGGCGCTCACCCTGATCAACCGCCGGTGACCGGGGGAAAGAACGCGACCTCGCACCCCTCGGTCAGGGTGGCGTCCGGGCCGCTCATGACCTGGTTGAGGGCCATGCGGACGGACCGGTTGCTGCCCAGCGCTTGGGCGCCGGCACCGCCGCGCGCCAACAATTCGGACCGCAGGCCGCCCAGGGTGAGGGCCTGTGTGTCCAGCACTTCGCTGGACGTGCCCATGGCCTCGCGCATGGAGGCGAAGTAGCGGATGGTGACTCTCATCGCAGCAGTGCGCTGAAAGGCAGGTAGCGCACCGTCTGGCCGTACACAATGGGTTGCCCCGGCACCACGTCCACCAAGCCGTCCCCCCAGACCGCCGAGGTCAATACCCCGGACCCCTGATGCGGAAACAGCTCCAAGCCGCCATTGGCATTGCGGCGCACCCGCAAAAATTCGCGACGTTTGTCGGCGCGGGGCCAATCGAAATCGGCGCGCATGGCCATCGCCGGAATGCTGTGGTCTTTCACACCTTGCAAGCGCAACAGGAACGGGCGAACCAACAACAAAAAGGTCACGAAGCTGGACACCGGATTGCCGGGCAGCCCGATGAAGTGCGAAGCACCGATGCGCCCGTAGGCAAACGGCTTGCCCGGCTTGATGGCGATTTGCCACAAGTCCAGGCTGCCCAGGCTTTGCACCGCCGGCTTGATGTGGTCTTCATCCCCCACGGAAACCCCGCCACTGGTCAGGATGAGGTCACTCCCGCCCGCCGCCTGCTGCAATGCGGCCACCGTGGCCTCGCGCTTGTCGGGCACCACACCCAGGTCCTGGACGTCGCAACCCATGCGACGCAGGAGATTGAGCAGGACAAAGCGGTTGGAGTTGTAAATGGCACCGGGAGGCAGGTCCTGCGGAGCCACCGTACCGGGCATCACCAATTCGTCGCCCGTGGAGAACAAGGCCACCCGTGGTTTGCGGGTGACGCACAGGTCGGCCAGACCGATGCTGGCCGCCATCCCCAGCTCCGCAGGGCCCAGCCGGGTTCCGGCCGTCAAGACACATTGGCCGGCATGCACATCTTCCCCCGCACGCCGGATGTTCTGCCCCGGCACCGCCATGGTGTTGATGCGCACGGTTGCGGGTTCGCCCTGGCGCCCCTCATGGACGGGCGTGCAGTCCTCCTGCATAACCACCGCATCCGCACCGGGCGGGACCGGCGCTCCGGTAAAAATCCGGGCCGCCGTGCCCGCCTGGAGGGCGACTCCGGCCGAGCCTGCCGCAATCCGCTGGCTGACTTTCAATTCAGAATGGCCGCGCAACAGGTCTTCCGCATGCACGGCATAGCCGTCCATGGCACTGTTATCAAAGGCCGGAACTTGCAGGCGGGACACCACATCCACCGCCAGCACCCGACCGTCTGCATCAAAGGTGGAAACCTGTTCAGTGCCCGCCAAGGGCTGCACCGCCGCCAACAACTGCGCCAAGGCATCGTCCAAGGGCAACAAGGGTTTGCGGGGGGCGTTGCTTGCAGAGCTCATTTGCTATCAATTCAGGAGCTGCTTGCGCTTTACCAGCGGGCGCAAAGCAGCTTTTTCATGCATAAATCAGGCGCATTCGCGCGCAATGAGCGCCTGGATGGCGGGCACATCGGCCTCCATCACCAGCACCCGTTTGGGCAGGGCTTCGATGCCTTCAAACTGCGCGGGCCGCTCGGGCTCACGGCCCAAGGCTTCGACCACGGTGGACGCGAACTTGATGGGCAGCGCAGTTTCCAGCACCACCATGGGCACACCGGCCGTCAGGTGCTCCAGTGCCACTTTCAGGCCATCGGCGGTGTGGGTGTCTATCACCATGCCGTGTTGCTCGTAGGTGGCGCGGATGGTGTCCAGGCGGTTGGCGTGGGTGCTCTTGCCGCTCACAAAGCCATATTTGGTGGCCGCTTGCGCGAACACCGGGTCGGCACTCAGGTCGAACTGGCCACTCTTGGACAGGCCTTCGCCAAACAGCGCCTTGACCCGCGCACCGTCGCGGCCCAGCAGGTCAAACACAAAGCGTTCGAAGTTGCTGGCCTTGGAAATGTCCATGGACGGGCTGGAGGTCTCATGCGTGTCGGCGGTGCCGCGCACGCGGTACACGCCGGTGCGGAAGAACTCGTCAAGCACATCGTTTTCGTTGGTGGCGACCACCAGCGTGTCGATGGGCAAACCCATCTGGCGGGCCACATGGCCGGCACAGACGTTGCCGAAGTTGCCGCTCGGAACGCTGAACGACACCTTTTGCGAATTCTGTTCTGTCGCCTGGATGTAGCCGGCAAAGTAGTACACCACCTGGGCCAGCAGACGCGCCCAGTTGATGGAGTTGACGGTACCGATCTTGTATTTGCGCTTGAACTCGAGGTCGTTGGACACCGCCTTGACGATGTCCTGGCAGTCATCAAACACACCTTTGATGGCGATGTTGTAGATGTTGGCGTCCTGCAGGCTGAACATTTGCGCCTGCTGGAAAGGGCTCATGCGGCCGTGCGGGCTGGTCATGAAGACGCGCACGCCCTTCTTGCCGCGCATGGCGTGCTCAGCAGCGCTGCCGGTGTCGCCACTGGTGGCGCCCAGGATGTTGAGCTCTTCCCCACGGCGGGCCAGTTCGTACTCGAACAGGTTGCCCAGCAGCTGCATGGCCATGTCCTTGAACGCCAGGGTCGGGCCGTTGGACAGGGCTTCGATCCAGACGCCGTCCTGCAGGTGGCGCAGGGGCACGATCTCGCCGGTGCCGAACACCTCGGCGGTGTAGGTCTTGGCGCACAGGGCGCGCAAATCGTCGGCCGTAATGTCGTCGATGTAGAGCGACAGGATTTCAAACGCCAGCGTGGCGTAGCCCTGCTCGTGGTAGACCTTGCGCCAGCGGGTCAGCGTGGCGTCATCCACCTGCGGGTAGGCCACCGGCATGTACAGGCCGCCATCCGGCGCCAGGCCTTCGAGCAGGATTTCACAAAAGCGTTTGCGGTCTTGGTTGCCGCGGGTAGAGATGTATTGCATGGGGCAGACTCCTGTTTACGCCAGCTCTTCCTTGCGGATGCGGGTGATGGGTTGCAACACGGTGGGCAGCGCTTGCATGTGGGCCAGTGCGGCATTCATCTTGGCTTCGGCGCAGTCGTGGGTCAGGATGATGACGTCGGTCTGGGTCGCAGCTTCGCCGCTGATTTCGTCCGCTTCACGCTGCAGCACCGCATCGATGCTGATGCCGGCTTCGGCCAGCAAACCGGTGACCTTGGCCAGAACACCCGTCTCGTCTGCCACACGCAAACGCAGGTAGTAGCTGGTGACCACGTCGCTCATGGCCAGCACCGGCGTGTTGCTGATCGCCTCCGGCTGGAAAGCCAGGTGCGGCACCCGTTGGGCGGCATTGGCCGTGTGCAGGCGGGTGATGTCCACCAGGTCCGCAATCACCGCGCTGGCGGTGGGCTCGGAGCCCGCGCCCTTGCCGTAGTACAGCGTGGTGCCCACGGCGTCGCCATGGGCCATGACGGCATTCATCGCGCCTTCCACATTGGCGATCAGGCGCTTGGCCGGTACCAGCGTGGGGTGTACGCGCAGCTCAATGCCGGCTGGCGTGCGCTTGGTAATGCCCAGTAACTTGATGCGGTAGCCCAGTTGCTCGGCGTACTTGATGTCGGCCGCGCCCAGCTTGGTGATGCCTTCCACATAGGCCTTGTCGAACTGCACCGGAATGCCGAAGGCAATGGCACTCATCAGTGTCAACTTGTGGGCGGCGTCCACGCCTTCGATGTCAAAGGTCGGGTCGGCTTCGGCGTAACCCAAACGTTGCGCCTCCTTGAGCACTACGTCAAAGTCCAGGCCCTTGTCGCGCATCTCGGACAGGATGAAGTTGGTGGTGCCGTTGATGATGCCGGCAATCCACTGGATGCGGTTGGCGGTCAGGCCTTCGCGCAGCGCCTTGATGATGGGAATACCACCCGCCACGGCCGCCTCAAAGGCCACCATCACGCCCTTGGCGGACGCGGCTGCAAAAATCTCGGTGCCGTGCACGGCCAGCAAGGCCTTATTGGCGGTGACCACATGTTTGCCTGCAGCAATGGCTTCGAGCACCAGTTCCTTGGCCAGGGTGTAGCCACCGATCAACTCCACCACGATGTCAATATCAGGGTTGCGAATGATGTCGCGGGCATCCGCCACCACCCGAGCTTGGTCACCCACGATCTCGTGGGCCAGCGCGGTGTTGCGGCGGGACACCATGGTGACCTCGATGCCACGTCCGGCGCGGCCCTTGATTTCCTGCTGATTGCGCTGCAGGACCTTGAACACACCACTGCCCACGGTGCCCAGGCCCATCACGCCCACTTGTATCGGTTTCATATCGTTCTTACGTAAAAAATGCTTGTAGCCCTTGCCAACTATGCGCGGGCAGCTATCAAAATCAGAGTGAATCAGGCACCAAAGCGCTTGCGGTAGCTCTCTAGGAATTTGGCAATGCGGCCTATGGCTTCACGCAAATCGTCCTCATGCGGGAGGAACACGATGCGGAAGTGGTCGGGCGCATGCCAGTTAAAGCCGGTTCCCTGCACCAGCATGACGCGGGTCTCGCGCAGCAGTTCCAGGAAAAATTGCCGGTCGTCCGAGATGGGGTACACCTCAGGGTCCAGCTTGGGAAACATATACAACGCGGCCTGCGGCTTCACACAGGTCACGCCAGGGATGGCAGTTATCAGCTCGTAGGCCAGATCGCGCTGGCGGCGCAAGCGCCCGCCCTCGCACACCAGATCATTGATGCTCTGGTAACCGCCCAAGGCGGTTTGAATCGCCCATTGGCCGGGCACGTTGGAGCACAGCTTCATGTTCGAGAGCATGTTGAGGCCCTCGATGTAGTCGGTCGCCGACTTTTTGTTGCCTGACACCACCAGCCAGCCTGCGCGATACCCGCAGGAGCGGTAGCTTTTGGACAGGGAGTTGAAGGTGAGGGTCAACACGTCGCTCGACAGGCTGGCCATGGCCGTGTGCTGGATGCCGTCGTACAGCACCTTGTCATACACCTCATCGGCCAGAATCACCAGGCCGTGCTGGCGGGCAATCTCGATGATGCCTTGCAAGAGTTCGGTGGAGTACAAGACGCCGGTCGGGTTGTTGGGGTTGATGACCACAATGCCCTTGGTGCGGGGTGTGATCTTGGCGCGGATGTCGTCCAGGTCGGGCATCCAGCCATTGTTTTCGTCACACAGGTAATGCACCGGTGTGCCGCCGGACAGACTCGTGGCTGCGGTCCACAAGGGATAGTCGGGCATGGGCAACAACAGCTCATCGCCGTTATCCAACAAGGCGTTGGTAGCCATGGTGATCAACTCACTGGCGCCGTTGCCCAGATAAATGTCATCCAAGGTAACGCCGGTGATGCCCTGCTTTTGCGTCTCGTGCATGACCGCTTTGCGGGCCGCAAAAATGCCCTTGCTGTCGGAGTAGCCTGCCGAATTGGGCAGGTTGCGGATCATGTCCTGCTGGATTTCCTCGGGGGCATCAAAACCGAACACCGCCAAGTTGCCCAGATTGAGCTTGATGATCTTCTGGCCCTCATCCTCCATCTGACGCGCCGCGTCCATGATGGGACCGCGGATGTCGTAGAGCACATTGGCCAGCTTGGCAGATTTCTGAATGGTTTTCAAAGTCCCTCCGGGAGGTGTCAACACAGGGCGAAACCTATAATTTGACCACAGTTCGGCAGGCACCCCGCCCCGCCGGCCTCTCCCGGACCCGCCCCTCCCCATGAAATTCATTCCCGACGCCTTGCAAGGCCCCTCCATCACCGGCTACGGCCCCGGCTGGGTCGAAGTGAATGGTGTCAAACACCACTCCAGCATCATCGTGAACAGCCAGGGCATCTGCCAGCCGTGGTCCTGCACCCGATTTGAAGATCTCGGTGAAAAACACTTCGAAGAACTAGCCACGTTTGCCTCTGAGCTGGTGCTCTTCGGCAGTGGCACCGCCACCCGTTTCCCACACCCCCGGTGGTTGCCACCGTTGTACAGCCGACGCATAGGGCTGGAAACCATGGACACCCATGCGGCGTGCCGCACTTACAACTTCCTCTCAGGTGAAGGCCGCAAAGTGGTGGCCGCACTCATCATCTAGGCGCATCGCCTGCTCCTGAGCACAAGGCAGGTTTCATTTCAGAGTAAAATCATGGGTTGCGGTCCAGAGCGAAGAATTGCTGTCACGTTCGACGCTGTCCCCTATGACTGACCAGTCCGGCTCACCGGACTGAAACACCGAGATTGAAATTCCATATGGCGATTGTTGTCAACAAACCCCTTCCCGAATTTGAGGCCAACGCCACCGGCGGCATCAAGGTGAGCAACACCACCCACGTCGGGAAAACCATGGTTTTGTACTTCTACCCCAAAGACAATACCCCCGGCTGCACCACAGAAGCCATGCAATTCAGGGATAAATACAAAGATTTCGTGAAAGCCGGCGCCGAAGTATTTGGTGTATCGCGCGACAACATGAAATCGCACGACGAATTCAAAGCCAAGCTGGAACTCCCCTTCGAACTGATCGCCGATACCGAAGAAAAAATGTGCCATATGTTCGGCGTGGTCAAAAACAAGATCATGTACGGCAAGAAAGTTAAAGGTATCGAACGCAGCACTTTCCTGATAGGCGCTGATGGCCTGGTCAAAGAAGAATGGCGTGGCCTCAAAGTTCCAGGCCATGTGGACGACGTACTGAAGGCCGTCAAGGCCCTTAAAAAAGCCGCCTGATCGCCTTGTTGTTTTGATGCACCCGTCGGCGTTTTGCGTCACGGGGCTCATGCATAATGGTTCGCATGCCGTTGAAGCTTGCAACCGCGCTCCCCGAAAAAGCCGCCTTGGCTCAAGGCGGCTTTTTCGCTTTTTCGGCATTGATTTTCCACTTCCCAACTTCTGCGAATCCACTCCATGCCACTGCCCCCCGCCCCGTCCAAGCGTGCCGATCGATTGACCGCCAAAGACTTTGAGGCTCCCGCGCGCGCATCCGCACGCCCGGCCCGCAAGGCCACCCCAGAAGTTGTGCTCCCCCAAGCTGTAGAGCTTGCGCCGCAACGCCCTCTCGCTCGGGAAAGCAAGAAATCCACACAAACTCCGGCCTTGACACGTGCAGCCGCCCCTGTCACGGCCCCAGATCCGGCTCCGGCTCCCGCAACGCTTCCGACAAAGTCCGCGACCAAGGCCGTCACCGCTGCACCGGAAGCCAAGCGCAGCAAGCGTGCGAAAACGAACGGCCCGAAAAAGCTCTTTGTGCTGGACACCAACGTGCTGCTGCACGATCCTATGTGCCTGTTCCGCTTCGAGGAACATGACATCTATTTGCCCATGATCGTTCTGGAAGAGCTGGACGGTCACAAAAAAGGCATGACCGAAGTGGCACGCAACGCGCGTCAGACCAGCCGCACGCTGGACACGTTAGCAGGTACACCGGGCGCCGACATCACCGCAGGCTTCATGCTGGACAGCACCGGCCACAAAGACGCGCGCGGCAAGCTGATGTTCCAGACCGAGCCGCTGAACTACTCCTTGCCCACCAGCCTGCCGCAGGGCAAGGCGGACAACCAGATTCTGGGCGTTGTAGAGGCGCTGCGCCAACACTACACACCCCGCGAAGTGGTGCTGGTGTCCAAAGATATCAACATGCGGGTCAAGGCACGCGCCTTAGGCTTGGCCACCGACGACTACCAGAACGACAAAACCCTGGAAGACGGGGACTTGCTCTATTCCGGCTCGCTCGCCCTGCCCTCGGACTTCTGGGCTACCCACGGCCAAAGCGTGGAGAGCTGGCAGCAAGGCCAACACACCTTCTACAAGGTGGATGGCCCTGTGGTACCCCAGATGATGATCAACCAGTTCGTCTATTTCGAGTCTCCCGGCGAGCCCAGCTTGTACGCGCGGGTGACCGAAATCCGCGGCACTACCGCAGTCCTTAAAACACTGAAGGACTTCAACCATCTCAAGAACGCCGTGTGGGGCGTGACCACCCGCAATCGCGAACAGAACTTTGCGATGAACCTGCTGACTGATCCGGAAGTCGATTTTGTGACCCTGACCGGCACGGCCGGCACTGGCAAGACCTTGATGGCCTTGGCCGCCGGACTGACACAGGTACTGGACGACCGCCGCTATACCGAGATCATTGTGACGCGTGCCACCGTGAGCGTGGGGGAAGACATCGGCTTCCTGCCGGGTACCGAGGAAGAAAAAATGGGCCCATGGATGGGTGCACTCGACGACAACCTCGAAGTCCTGGGTAAAACCGATACCAGCGCAGGCGAATGGGGCCGTGCAGCCACCAATGAACTAATCCGCAGCCGCGTCAAGATCAAAAGCATGAATTTCATGCGCGGACGTACCTTCCTAAACAAGTACGTCATCATCGACGAGGCCCAAAACCTGACACCCAAGCAAATGAAGACACTGATCACCCGCGCGGGGCCCGGCACCAAAATCATTTGCATGGGGAACCTCGCCCAGATCGATACGCCCTACCTGACCGAGGGCTCATCAGGCCTGACGTTTGCAGTCGATAAGTTCAAGGGCTGGCCGCATGGCGGACACATTACCCTGGCGCGCGGTGAGCGCTCGCGCCTAGCCGACTTCGCCAGCGACGTGCTATAGAAATAGTAGCTGCTTGCGCATATGAATAAAGGGCTGGAAGCCAATTTGGCTTCCAGCCCTTTTTCTATTGGCTTGAATGTAGATCAGTAATCATCCCCACCGCTGTGTGCCAGGTTTTCAAACTTGGTGAACCTGTTCATGAAAGCGAGCTTGACGGTGCCCGTCGGGCCGTTACGCTGCTTGGCAATGATGACTTCAGCCACACCGGGCTCCTTGCACTGGTCCTTGGTGTAGTACTCGTCGCGGTAGATAAACATGATGATGTCCGCATCCTGCTCAATAGCGCCGGACTCGCGCAAGTCACTCATCATGGGGCGCTTGTCGGGTCGCTGTTCCACCGAGCGGTTGAGCTGGGAGAGCGCGATTACAGGGCATTTGAGTTCACGGGCCAGCATCTTCAACCCCCGGGAAATCTCACCCAGCTCGGTGGCACGGTTTTCACCATCGCCGCCGCTGCCGCTCATCAGCTGCAAGTAATCCACCACGATAAGGCCAAGCTGCCCGCACTGGCGCGCCAGGCGACGGGCATTCGCCCGGACCTCACTGGAGTTCAGGCCAGCACTTTCATCAATGTGCAGTGAAATGGTTCGCAGCTTCTCAATCGCCTCCGACAAACGGGGCCATTCTTCGTCCGTCAGCTTGCCGGTACGTAAATGCCCTTGGTCTACGCGGCCGATGGAGCCGACGATACGCACCGCCAATTGGGCGGCACCCATTTCCATCGAAAAGATGGCGACCGGCAAACCTTCGTTCAGGGCGACGTGTTCGGCGATGTTGATCGCCAAGGCGGTCTTGCCCATGGAAGGGCGAGCTGCCAGGACAATCAAATCGCCAGCCTGCAGGCCTGCCGTCATGCGGTCGAAGTCAATGAAGCCGGTAGGGACTCCGGTCACGTCATTCGGGTTGTCCGCCATCTCCTGCACGCGGTCCAGCAGATTGACTACCAGGCTATCCATGGACTGGAAGCCCTGCTTGTTGCGCTTGCCGGCTTCGCCGATGTTGAAGATTTTCTGCTCAGACTCATCCACGATCTCGGAGACAGGGCGCCCCTTGGGATTGAACGCATTCGTGGCAATCTCGTCACTGGCGCTGACCAGCTTACGCAGAATGGACCGGTCCCGCACGATCTCCGCGTAACGGCGGATGTTGCTCGCACTCGGTACGTACTGGGCCAAAGAGTTGAGGTAGGTGAGTCCACCCACCTCTTCTGCCTTGCCCTGGTTCTGCAGGTGCTCAAAGACGGTAATGACATCCGCCGGCTTGTTCCCGTTGATCAGGATGCCGATAGACGCATAGATCAAGCGATGTTCGTGGCGATAGAAATCCGCATCCATCAGGATGTCACTGACGCGATCCCACGCCTCGTTGTCCAACAGCAAACCACCAATAACACTGGACTCCCCTTCTATGGAGTGAGGCGGTACCCGCAGTTGGGCAATTTGCCGGTCGGACTCAAAGCCATCGAGAGAGGTAGGGACTGCTGACATGAGGTTTCCTTGGAACCCTTCATCCTAAAGCGAGCAGGTGCGCGCGTCGAGGGAAAGGCTGGGGGCAAGCTGTGGGAAAACTGTGCAAATAGCGGGATAAGTGCCCGCACAAAATACAAAAGCCGCAAGGGACGGGCCCTAGCGGCTTTTGATCGGTTGCCGCCTGTTGCCAGGCAGCATGCCTAAGACTGCTTAAGCGGTTTCGCCGTACACAGACACAGTGATATCCACCACCACGTCAGTGTGCAGAGCCACGCTCACAGTGCTGTCGCTCACGACCTTGATAGGGCCGTTGGGCATACGGATTTGAGACTTGGCCACTTTGTAGCCAGTCTTGCCCAGTTCTTCAGCGATGTCATAGTTGGTCACGGAACCGAACAAACGGCCATCCACACCAGCTTTTTGGGTCAACTTGATGGTAGTACCACCCAGCTTTTCACCCAAAGCCTGGCATTCAGCCAGCTTGGCTGCAGCTGCTTTTTCCAGTTCGGCGCGCTTGGCTTCGAACTCTGCCTTGGCAGATTCGGTAGCACGGCGTGCGCGGCCGGAAGGGATCAGAAAGTTGCGAGCGTAGCCATCTTTGACCTTGACGATTTCGCCGAGGTTGCCGAGGTTCACGACCTTGTCGAGCAGAATGATTTGCATGGTCGGGACTCCTTAGATCTTGTGCTGGTCGCTGTAAGGCAGCATCGCCAGGAAGCGAGCGCGCTTGATAGCGGTGTTCAGTTGACGCTGGAAAATAGCGCGGGTGCCGGTCAGGCGTGCGGGGATGATCTTGCCGTTTTCAGCAATGAAATCACGCAAAGTGTCGATATCTTTGTAGTCGATTTCTTCCACACCGGTCACAGTGAAGCGGCAGAAACGCTTGCGCTTGAACAGCAGCGATTGGGTGTTGCGCTTGGGGCGCTTGTCTTTATTGAAACGTTTTGGTCCGGGCATGATGGACTCCTAAAAATTAATCTTGCAAAAATTCTTGAATATGGAAAACGACTGACTTTCCTTGTCGTGCATTTGCCAAAAAACCGGTGAAGTTCCAGACACTGCCTATGGCTTGCTTCGCAAGCCGCTCTGCCAGTGTTCCGAAGGCCACCGCCTTGACTACCACCTTCACGGTTCTGCTGCCACCGGCTTCCTGAACGACTGACTCATGTTCGAGCCGCAGATTCAAGGCCGGTAAGCCAGCGGGTGTGTAACGCATGGTTTCAACCTCTGCGATACAAGCCCCTAGAACCAATGAATTCGCTTGCACTCCTTAACGGGAAAGATCCGTTGACCCGTTCAATTAGGCTTGGTACTCGGCCTGCTGGGCCTTGCGTGCGTCTTCACGCTCGACTGTCTTCATCATGGAAGAAGGACCGGTTTCGGCTTTCTTCTTGGACACAGTCAGGTGGCGCAACACGGCGTCGTTGAACTTGAATGCGTGTTCCAGTTCAGACATCACAGCCTGGTCGGCTTCAATGTTGACGCACAGGTAGTGGGCCTTGGCCAGCTTGTTGATCATGTAAACCATCTGACGACGGCCCCAGTCTTCAACACGGTGCACCTTGCCACCGCCAGCGGTGATCATGCCCTTGTAACGTTCCAGCATTGCAGGAACTTGCTCGCTCTGATCCGGGTGGATCATGAGGATGATTTCGTAATGACGCATTGATACTCCTTGAGGATTTCCCAACTACTGGGCCCGGCACTAACGTGCTGGTCAAAATAAAGCTGCCCCCGGCGTCCAGACAGGGTGCAGCAAGGCGAAGCCCACGATTATAGCCTAACCCATGGGCGGAGCCAAATCCCTGTCTTCCTGCGAGTCCGGCAAACTCAACAGACTAATGACAATTGCAAAAAACACACCAACAGGAACACCAAACACGCCTGCGGATACAGGTTGGATGCCAAACCACAAGTACTCACCTGAAAAGCCAAGCCACTGCCGAAGCATGGGAAAATTCAGCACCATATAAGCCACTGTGGTGCCCAGCCCTGCCAACATGCCAGCCACCGCACCGGAACGCGTCATTCGCTTCCAGAAAATGCCCAAAACCATGACAGGAACAAAAGCTGCACCAGCAAGTGAAAACGAAGCAGACACAAGGTACAGGATTCCTGCCGGGCGTTGAGCAGCCGCATAGGCGGCCATCAATGCCACCACCAACAAAGCGAATTTGGACAGCATCACCCTGCGCATGGCCTCGGCTTTGTTGCTATTTCCTTCAAAATACACGTCATGCGCCAGCGCATTGCCGATGGTCAGAAGCAATCCGTCCGCCGTGGATAGCGCTGCGGCCAAACCACCCGCTGCCACTAACACAGAGATCACATAGGGCAAACCACCGATATCCGGTGACGCAAGCATGACCAAATCCGCGCCCAGGTTCAGCTCTGCGAACTGCAGCAATCCGTCGCCATTGACATCGTCGAAAGAAAGCAGATTCGGATCCTTGGACCATTGCGGCATCCAAGCCGGAAGCGCTTCAAATGATTGCCCCACCAGATGAGCCATCACCTCGTACTTGACCAGCACGGCCAATGCCGGCGCGGAAAGATACAAGAGCGCGATAAAAACCAACGACCAGGCCACCGACCTCCGCGTCTGGACAACGCCCGGTGTGGTGTAGTAGCGGGTCAAGAGATGTGGCAATCCAGCCGTGCCCACCATGAGGCAAAACATCAGAGCCAGAAAGTTGGCTCTGGAAGTTGTGAACTCAGACTGTTCCTGGGGCGTGCCTTCCGGGTCCCCAGCGAAAGCCTGCGTTTGCGGCGCCATCCCTCCGAGGACCCTGGCCTTCTCTGTGTTTTCAACGAGTCCGCGCGTCCATATTTCGCGGGCAGATACTGCGTCCTTGGGAAGCGCGGCCAAGGATCTTCGGGTGGCTTGTACCAAAGCATCCGGTGCTTTGCTATCGCCCAGAATCCGCAGATGCTGCCTCAGCTCCTCGCGCTCTTTCTCCAGGGAGGCATCAACGTCCAGCAGCTTGTGCCGAAACTCTTCGGCACGACGCGCGTAGATACCAATGACTTCCTGCTCTTGGGGTGAGACCGCAAACGAGGCTTCCAATCGGGTGATTTTCGCCAACTGCTGACCATAAGCGAGAGGGGCGAATGGGTTCCCGGTCTGCTGGTAAGACAGCCATGAGACGGGGACGAGAAAGGCCAAAATAATGAGCACATATTGGGTGACCTGCGTCCAGGTGACTGCCCGCATGCCGCCCAAAAAAGAACAAACCAACACCCCCCCGAGCGCCAAAAGAATGCCGATCTCAAAATGGACCCCCGTCAAGCGGGAAGTAATCAAACCGACGCCGTAAAGTTGGGCCACGACATAGGTGAAAGAACACAACACGGCAGACCAGGCCGCAATACGCCGTGGCCACTGCCCCCCGAAGCGGACCCGGAAAAAGTCCGGAACCGTATAGAGATTCATACTGCGCAAATAGGGCGCAACTAGTAAAGCAACCAGACAGAACCCACCAGTCCATCCGAGAACATAAGCCAGACCTCCAGGCTGTGCGCCCGCCCCGCTGAACCCCTGGGAATACAAGCCCCCCGCGAGGCTGATGAACGAAGCCGCGCTCATCCAATCTGCAGCAGTCGCCATGCCGTTGTAAACAGCCGGAATCCGGCGCCCCGCTACGTAGTATTCGCCCGCATCCGCAGTGCGGGCGAATACTCCAATCACTGCATACAGGACCAGAGTAACTGATAGGAAAATGCCGGCAACCCATGCCTTCGGCAAGCCCCATTGTTCAGCCAGCGCTAAGGCGGCGACAAAAAAAAGCAAGCACCCGACAAAAGTGGCAAAGCGCCGATGGAGGCTTGTGGTGTACTGCCGGTATTCACCCGCATCAAACAAACAAACTTCCGTGGAACGCCGGTTAGCAATGAAGGCAAACGTGACCACGATGCCGATAAATATCAGCAAGGAGCCTTGCGCCGCAAACCAATACGCGATCGGCCAGGAAAAAAAACTCCCAGACAGATCGCGTGCGAAAAAGGTGAGCCCAAAGGAAAAGACAAACCACAGCGCGAGCAGGATTGCATGCAATCGCCAGCTACGCCGGGTTGTCAACGCTGGCATCAGACCGCTAGTTGCTGCCAGGTGGCAATCACAGAGTCCGGGTTCAACGAGATAGAGGAAATCCCCTGCTGTTCTAGCCACTTGGCAAAGTCAGGGTGATCGCTGGGCCCTTGTCCGCAAATACCCACATACTTGCCTTGACGCTTGCAGGCCTCAATGGCCATCGCAATAAGCGCCTTGACAGCCGGATCGCGCTCGTCAAAATCCGCAGCCAGCAGCTCCAGACCCGAATCACGATCCAGCCCCAAGGAAAGCTGTGTCAGATCGTTGGAGCCGATCGAGAAGCCGTCGAAATATTCCAAGAACTGATCGGCCAGAATCGCATTGCTCGGAATCTCACACATCATGATGAGCTTGAGATCTGCCTCGCCGCGACGCAAACCATGGCGCCCCAGCAACTCGGTCACCCGTTTCGCCTGACCCAAGGTACGCACGAAGGGCACCATGACCTGCACATTGGTCAGTCCCATTTCGTTGCGTACGCGCTTGAGCGCTTCGCATTCCATGGCAAAGGCCTCACCAAACTCCGTGCTGATGTAGCGGGCAGCGCCACGGAATCCGAGCATCGGGTTCTCCTCTTCAGGTTCATACCGGCTGCCTCCAATCAACTTGCGGTACTCATTGCTCTTGAAGTCGCTCAAGCGCACGATGACGGGCTTGGGCCAGAATGCCGCCGCAATGGTTGCCACGCCTTCGGCCACCCGGTCTACATAAAACGCACGGGGCGACGCATGGCCGCGCGCCACGGATTCCACCGCCTTCTTGAGATCAGCATCCACATTGGGATAGTCCAAGATGGCCTTGGGATGCACGCCAATGTTGTTGTTGATGATGAACTCCAGACGGGCCAGACCCACGCCATGGTTGGGCAGTTGGCAGAAGTCGAATGCCAGCTGCGGGTTGCCCACGTTCATCATGATCTTGACCGGGATCTCGGGCATCACGCCGCGCTGGACTTCAGATACCTCGGTTTCCAGCAAACCGTCGTAGATAAAGCCGGTATCGCCTTCGGCACAGCTCACCGTCACCAGCATGCCTTCCTTGAGCAAGTCCGTGGCGTTACCGCAACCGACCACCGCAGGAATACCCAATTCACGGGCGATGATGGCCGCGTGGCAGGTCCGGCCGCCTCGGTTGGTCACGATGGCGCTGGCACGTTTCATGACCGGTTCCCAGTTGGGGTCGGTCATGTCCGTGACCAGCACGTCCCCAGCCTGCACTTTGTCCATCTCGCTGATGTTGTGCACGATGCGCACGGGGCCCGCGCCGATTTTCTGTCCGATGGCGCGACCTTCGGCAACGACATTACCCTTGCCTTTGAGTTTGTAACGGTACTCGGCCGTCGCCCCCGCTTGGCTTTTTACTGTCTCAGGACGGGCTTGCAGGATGTAGAGCTGGCCGTCGATGCCGTCTTTGCCCCATTCGATGTCCATGGGGCGACCATAGTGCTCCTCAATGACCAAGGCGTATTGGGCCAATTGCTCTACGTCGGCGTCCGTCAGGGAATAGCGGTTACGGAGTTCGGTCGGCACATCGGTGGTCTTCACCAGCTTGCCACCGGCAGCTTTTTCTTCAGGCGTGGTGAACACCATTTGCAAAAGCTTGGAGCCCAGGTTGCGGCGGATCACCGCGCGCTTGCCCGCCTTGAGCATGGGTTTGTGCACGTAAAACTCGTCCGGATTCACTGCCCCCTGCACCACCGTCTCACCCAAGCCATAGCTGGAGGTAATAAACACCACCTGATCAAAACCGGACTCGGTATCGATGGTGAACATCACGCCGGCAGCCCCTAGGTCCGAGCGCACCATGCGCTGTACACCCGCACTCAAGGCCACCACGTCGTGCGCAAAGCCTTTGTGCACGCGGTAGCTGATCGCGCGGTCGTTGTACAAAGAGGCGAATACCTCTTTCATCTTGTGGAGCACATCTTCAATGCCCACCACGTTCAGATAGGTTTCTTGCTGACCTGCAAATGAGGCATCCGGTAGATCTTCCGCTGTAGCAGACGAACGCACGGCGAAACTGGCTTGGTCGTTGCCCGCCGACAAGGTGGCAAAGGCGTCACGAATCGCTTGCTCCAAATCGCCCGGGAAAGGCTGGGCCTCCACCAAAGCACGGATTTCTGCGCCCACTGTGGCCAATGCGCGCACGTCTTCGGTATCAAGCATTTTGAGCTTGGCGCTGATTTTGTCGGCCAAGCCGTCGTGGGCCAAAAACTGGCGGAAAGCGTGAGCCGTCGTAGCGAAGCCCGTCGGGACACGCACGCCTTGCGGTAGCTGGGAAATCATCTCCCCCAGACTGGCGTTCTTGCCGCCTACGGACTCAACGTCCGTCATGCGCAAACGCTCGAAAGGCACGACCAAATCGGTCGCATTGAAAAGTTCAGACATAGGATGCTCCAGAAGTTAAAACCTTTCCAAGACCCGCCGGACCATGCCGGGCGCGAGTCGCGCAGCCAGTCACTTTCCTGTTGTTGCTGTTGTCGGAAAGATAACGGGTATCCAAATGCGCTAAATTGCGGTGATTGTAGGTGCGCACAGCATGTCGCCCGATTACGGGAAACCCCTGTGTGCTTGCACCAGACTGACGCCATTACCAAAAACACCATGCCCCAACGCTCTGTATTTTTCATCTCTGACGGCACCGGCATCACGGCCGAGACATTCGGCAATGCCATCCTGGCCCAGTTCGAAACCAAGGCAAGGCATGTGCGCCTGCCGTTTGTGGACACCGTCGACAAAGCGCACCAAGCCGTGCGGCAAATCAACCACACCGGCGTGGTGGACGGCAACAAACCCATCGTTTTTACGACGCTGGTGAATATGGACGTTCTCAAGGTCATTCAGGAAGGTTGCCAAGGCATGCTGCTCGATATGTTCGGCATGTTTGTTCACCCGCTAGAGCAAGAGTTGGGCCTCAAGTCCAACCATCGCATCGGTCGTTTCAGTGACGCGAGCAAGAGCAAGGAATACAACGACCGGATCGAGGCCATCAACTTTTCTCTGGCACATGACGATGGCCAGAGCAACCGCGACCTGGAGCAAAGCGATGTGATCCTAGTCGGTGTAAGCCGCAGCGGGAAAACCCCCACATCACTGTACTTGGCCATGCAATACGGACTGAAAGCCTCCAACTATCCGCTGATACCCGAAGACTTCGAGCGCCGGCAACTCCCTCCTGCGCTGGTACCGCACCGCGGGAAGATCTTCGGCCTCACGATCCAACCCGAACGTTTGGCAGAAATCCGCAATGAGCGCCGCCCTAATTCCCGGTACGCGTCCTTGGAGAACTGCCGTATGGAGGTCAGTGAGGCAGAAGCCATGATGCGCCGCACCGGCATCCGGTGGCTATCCACCACCACCAAATCCATCGAAGAAATTGCGACGACGATTCTTCAGGAAATTCATCCTGAACGACTGGTGTACTAAAGGTCCGGAAGGACCATTCTCGCTATAAAAAACAGAGCATAAATCCTATTGCAGAAAAGGGCCAAGACCCAAATACCCATGGACCCAAGTCACTCACGCTTCGCGGCTGTGCGCTAGCACCACGGCGTCTGTATCTCCCTCTGAAGGTGCGAGAATGGCTTGCACCAGGCCACGCTCCAGGGAGGATGCGCTGGCACTTTCCACATACACACACTGCTTACCAGTGCGTTTGCAGAAATCTTTCACCCGCCAATAGGCGTTGTGGCTGATGCAGCCTGTCTGACACACAACCAGGTCCGCCGCAGCCAGGCTCGCATCCAGCACAGAGGCGTTGTCTTCAATGCCTCCGTCATGATGGGCAAAACGACCGCCCACCCGCTCCACCACCCCCCGGTAATTTGCAATATTGCCGCTGCGCCCTCCCACACATAGCACCATTTTTTGGTGCAGTTGCAAAGGCACGACCGGGACACAAGCGGCCGTGGTTTCCACCTGCGTGGCCTCCGGAATTGCACGCTCCGCAGACGCTCGCTCTACACCAAGCAACTTGCGGCGCAAGTCCGTGTTCTGCGCCTCCAATTCCTGCAACCTCAAGGTCATGCGGTCCATCTTCTTCTGCAGGCGCTCCTTCTCCTCCCACTGACTTACGCTGGTGCGCACAGCCTCCAGGTCCTGCATCAAAAAGGCAATTCGACTGTCTTTGGCAATACTGTCCGCACGTGCGCGTACCAAGCCTGCTTGAAGCGACTCCAATTCCGCAGTCTTCTGGCTCATGACACGGCTGATCCTTTCCTGCACTTTTCCGAGCTCCCGAGTCAACACAGCGTTTTCATCAGCCAAGGCTTGAATGCGGGCGATCTCCAGTCGAACACCAGCTCCTGCCTGATGCTGGAACATGTGCAAATCTTTGCACATCGCATCACACAAAGCAGCGTCACAACGCGGATGCGTGAGTACTGCCCAGAACGCTCCCGCCACATCGCCAGCACGGAGATAACGTACCCACATCTCCGCCAAGGCCAGTGCATTTCGGGCCTCTTTGAAGACACGAACCTCCCGTGCGTACCGGGCTTCCAGCTCCCCTTGCATCAGTTCCGACAATTTGGACCGTCGGGCCGCCTCAGACACAGCACCTGCATGGACCTCGTAATCGTTGGCAACTGCGCTGCCGCCCACGGCTTTATTCACCAGGCGGCGCAATACATCAATAGGGAGACATACCCCAACCAAGGGACAATGACAATGCGTTTCAAGCTCCCAGATGCGGCGACGGCGTGAGCCACGCGATTCCGTTCCTGGTACGTGGTGCGGCTGGCAGGCGGCATCTGCTGCGCGGGTTAAAGGCATAAGCGGACCTCCGTGAACTCTGGGTGGCGTGTCTTTTGGGCGGTGTGGGTGCTGGGCGAAAGGCATGCTTAGCCCCCTTCTGCACAGGAAGGCTGGGGGGCCTCCTGGGATTGCTGCTCCAGCATCCGGCTACGCCAAGCCATCACCGGGCGATGGACAGCACGTCGTCGCGGCTTGCCTTCAGATGCCTCATCCGTAGGATCGCAGCAAGGACACACGGGCCGATAGCGAGCGCCAAGCCGCCGAGCCGGCGCATGCCCTTCCTTGATCAAGGCCTCGACAGCGGAACTCATTGCAGCACCTCCGGACTGTGGTGCCACCGCCCCTGACTGTCAAAGGCGGCTGGGGCCATCTGCTCCGCCTTCCCCATGGCCTGCCAGCGCAGCCTCAAAGACCAAGCAAGAGCCTGAAAACCCGGCGAGAGCATCGGATCGCGCGACAGCGCCCCCAAATTCAACACAATTCTCTCCATCATGGCGCTCCGGTGGGAGGCACATGCGGACTGCGTGTGTGCAGTCATCAATGCCATGGTGCTGGCCATCAGCGTCTCCGACCCTGGGATCAGATACTCTTCATCACACTTCGTCACCTGCTGTTGCATGCCGACTCCTTCATGTATATGGGCCGGTCAATCACAAGCCCACGTGAATAGTATATGCGAATCATTCGCATTGGCAATCGTCTTACATTTCTCGTTTGGGGGTTATTTGGAGGCCCCCCATTCGGTCAACTGCTCATCCACGCAGATAATTGGATTTTCACTACAAGGAGTTCCCCATGAAAGGCGACGCACAAGTCATTGGCCATTTGCAGGCCCAGTTGAAGAATGAGCTGACTGCCATCAACCAATACTTCCTGCACTACCGCATGTACAAGCATTGGGGCTTCGACAAGCTTGCAAAGAAAGAGTACGCCGAGTCCATCGGTGAAATGAAACACGCAGACATGCTGATGGACCGCATTTTCATGCTGGACGGACTCCCCAACTTGCAAGACATGTCCAAGATCATGGTCGGCGAGAGCGTCCCTGAAGCACTTGCATGCGACCTGAAGGCTGAAGTGGGCGCACAGGCCACGATCAAAGCAGGCATCGCCCATTGTGAGTCGGTCCGGGACTACGTGTCACGAGACTTGCTGCAGAAGATCCTGGATGACACCGAAGAACACATCGACTTCCTGGAAACGCAGATCGACCTGATTGAGAAAATCGGAATTCAAAACTACCTGCAAAGCCAGGTGGGTGAGTTGTCCTGACCCTCACGCCCCCATGCTTCGAAGCGCCGCACACAGCCGGCGCTTTTTTTTGCAATCAATGAGAACGATTTGCATTAATATCGAATGGTTTCATCGTCTTCCATTTCGAAAGGTATTCATGCACACACCGCGCACTTTCTTTGCCTCTGCCCTTTTGAGCGTGGCACTTACCACGGCATTCTCTGCACAGGCACAGAATATCGACGCCAACTCGGTAGTGCAGCACTACGCTCAGGTCGTGTACGCAAATTACAGCGATGTACTCACCAGTGCACAAGCCCTAGACAAAGCCATTCACGCCTTCACGGCAGCCCCGAGCGCACAGGGCTTGGCTGACGCGCAAAAAGCCTGGCTGGCAGCGCGTGAGTACTACGGGCAGACCGAGGCCTTTCGCTTTTACTCCGGCCCGATTGATGATGACAAGGGCCCGGAGGGCCGTATCAACGCTTGGCCCCTGGATGAGTCCTACATCGACAGCGTGGCCGGCAAGCCGCGCGCTGGCATCATCAATAATCCCAAAGTCAAAATCAGCAAAGCCAATCTATCCCGGCTGAATGAGCGGGGCGGAGAGGAAAACATTGCGGCAGGCTGGCATGCCATCGAGTTCATGCTCTGGGGACAGGACCAAAGCGATACCCTACCCGGCCAGCGCTCCTTCGACGACTACGTGGATGGCAAGACCCCCCATGCAGACCGCCGCCGTGCCTTCCTCAACACCGCATCCGAACTGCTGCTGGATGACCTCGCATTCCTTGTGAAGTCATGGGAACCGGGCCGGAAAAACTACCGCGCCAAATTTGAGCAAGGCGGCATCCAATCGGTGCGCAAAATGGTGATCGGACTGGGCTCCCTGTCCCGCGGCGAACTTGCCGGCGAGCGCATGGAAGTTGCCATGAATACGCAGGACAAAGAAGATGAGCACTCCTGCTTCTCCGACAACACCCACCGTGACATCGTGACCAATGCCCAGGGCATTGAAAACGTCTGGCTCGGAAGCTACAAGCGCTTGGACGGCAGCCTCCTCACGGGCCCCTCACTGAAAGACCTCGTGGCGTCTAAAAACGCTGCCTTGTCCCAGCGTACCAGCCAGCAGATTGCCACTAGCGTAGCCCACGCCAGTGCCATCCAGGCACCATTTGACCGGGAAATCGTGGGGGACAAGTCTGCGCCGGGACGTCAACGCGTACAAAAAACCATTGACAGCCTGGTCCAACAATCCAAAGACATTACGGAAGCCGCAGCCGCACTGGGGATTACCAAGTTGGCCCAAGCCAAATGAAGCTTCGGCTACGCCAAAAGGCCGGTCTGTGTCTATCGGCAGCAGGGGCCCTGGCTGCCCTGTGTTGGCCCCTTTGGGGAAACACCAGCACAGACAGCAGCAGTGCCGCTCAAGGAGAGCTTACGGCTGGTGAGGCAACGGCCTATGCCACAGGCCGTAACGCCTTCTCCATGCCCTTTCCCACACTGGATGACGAAGAAAATGCCCGCTTTGCGGTGGGCAATTCCTTCTTCCGCCGCAATTGGGTGGAGGCCCCGGCCTCCACCACGGCGCGCGACGGACTGGGTCCGCACTTCATCGCCCGCTCCTGTGCGGGATGCCATGTGCAGGACGGACGGGGGGCGCCACCGGACTTCCGCAAAGGCTTGCGCGAGCAGCCCGTGGCGCTCCTGATACGCCTGTCCATACCCGGCGTGGGGGCTCATGGCGGAGTGGTGCCAGACCCTGTGTATGGAGACCAGTTCAACAATGCTGCGGTCCAGGGGGTTCAACCTGAAGGACAGGTGCGCATCCGGTATCAGACACTGCACGGCCGTTTTGCCGACGGTACCCCGTATACCTTGCGCAAACCCGTCTATCAACTGACAGACCTCGCCTATGGCCCCTTGGCGCCGGGTGCCATGTTGAGCCCGCGGATCGCACCACAAATCGCTGGCGTCGGCTTGCTGGAGGCCATCCCTGAGAGTGACATCCTGGCCAATGTGGCGCTTCAGGCGTCCACACCAGGCCCCATCAAGGGTCAAGCCAATCGGGTATGGGATGACTTTGCGCAGTCCATGCGCACCGGGCGCTTCGGCTGGAAGGCCAACCAGGCCAGCGTAGCCAGCCAGACCGCTGGTGCCTTTCTGGGCGATATAGGCATCACCTCCACAACCCATCCGCACGAAGCCTGTACCGCCGCACAAAAAGACTGTCTGGCCGCCCCGCGCGGTGGAGATGCGAAAGCCCCCGAAATTGACGACCGCACTTTGTCCGACGTCATTTTTTACCAAGCGACGCTGGCACCTGCGGCCCGCCGGAATGCCAACTCCGCGCTGGTTGCACGCGGACAAGCCTTGTTCACACAAGCCCAATGCGCAACCTGCCATCGCCCGAGCTACACGACCGGGCCTGCCCCGTTTCCCCGGCTGTCCAGTCCCAAAGTACAAGGGCTGAAAATCTGGCCCTATACCGATTTGCTGCTGCATGACATGGGCCCGGAGCTTGCTGACGGGCGGCCGGACTATGCCGCCAACGGCCGCCAGTGGAAAACACCGCCTTTGTGGGGCGTCGGCCTGATTCACGATGTCAATGGCCATCGCCGATTGCTGCATGACGGTCGTGCCAATGGCGTCTTGGAAGCCATTCTCTGGCACGGTGGCGAAGCGAGGGACTCGAAGGAACGGGTCCTGAAGTTCAACGCGGAAGAACGACGCGCACTCTTGGCTTTTGTGGAGTCTTTGTGAAGCGCCGTACATTCTTGCTCAGCACACCATTTTTGGCCTCTGCGCCCGCCGATTCTGCGCAAATAGCTATAAAAAATATAGCAGTAACGCGCTGCGCCAATCCGGGCACCGACGCCGTGCCATTTATCCGGGCTTCGGAACTGGTCCACGCCCTGTTGCGCGACACCCTGCTTCCCGCCGCACGGGGCTTCGCCCAAAGCAGCCAGGCTTTGTGTGACGCCATTCACTCCGGTTCACAGGATGCAAGCCGCTCCGCATGGATTCGCTGCATGCGGGCATGGGAGACGCTCGCGGCCGTGCCGGTGGCTGCATTGGTCGAACGGCGCTCTGCCCGTATTGTTGACTTCTGGCCCACACGCCCAGCCCAGATCCGGGCGCTACTGGATGGAGGGCCCGGCCTGTGGTCATCCCCGCAGGCCATGCAATCCCTCGGTGCCAGCGCCAAGGGACTCCCTGCACTCGAATGGCTCTTGTACCGTCAAGCAGCCAGCCCCGAAACACGTGCCCTTACGGAAGCACTGGCCCGTCAAGTACTGGAAGAGTCGCGCATCCTGGAAGGTGCCTACACAAACATGCACCTCAGCGAATGGGATGAAGCGGATGCATGGAGTGCCTATGGCGAGTGGTTCGGCCAGGCAGCGGGAAGCCTGGACCAATTGCGATTGAAAAAGCTCAAGGCCCAAACACGCGGCAAGGACAGTTCCATTTGGGTACGTGGCGTCAGCGGACAGACCCGGGCCGCTTGGCGGGCGCATGCGCTGGGGCTGCAGGCTTTTTGGACTGGCCCCGCAGCGTCCGGGGCGCAGGCCTCTTGCACGCAAGCATCCCCTGCACCCGGCACCCTCACTCAGCTGCTGCTGAGCCGAGGCTATGTCGCCGAAGCAACACGTGTGGCCGAACTCAGTGCCGCCATGCTTGCCGCACTGGAGCGCGCCACACCCGAGCAATCATCCAGCCTGCGTGTAGCGCAACAAGCCATGGCACAGCTGCATCGCTACGTGACGGATATCGGCAGTGACCTGTTCGACTTTTCGCAAGGCTTCACCGATGCCGACGGTGATTGAACCTGGAGAGCGCCCGGCACCCGCTGCTCACGGCCCTTGCGTCTCACGCCGATCCATGCTGAGGGACACCGCACTCGGCGCTGGTGCGGCCTGGTTGGCCCTTCAGTCGCATGACGCCCTGGCCCACGGCGCTACCGCCGCTTCACTGCGGGTACTGACTTCCTGGACACGGGGGGAATCCGCCTTTGCCGGAATCTGGACCCCCGGCGGCAGGCCTGCACGCGGTATCGCACTACCGGCCCGTGCACATGCGCTCTTGGGGATTCCCCCAGCGGTGACGGGGGCTGGTCCGCAAGCACTGGTGCTGGCCCGACGACCGGGTGAATATCTGCTGCGCATGGATGTTGCCAACACCCGGGCTCTGCAATGGCACACCATGGAAGACGACCGCTATCTCGCAGGCCACGCCTGCCCCAGCCTGGGTGGCAACTCTTTTTTCAGCACAGAGACTGACGGTGAAACAGGTGCCGGCCTGGTGGCAGAACGCGACTGGCGCAGCTTGCGCAAGTTGCGTGAATTCGCCAGCCACGGCATCGGGCCCCACGCCCTGTGCACGCACACAGACGGCACGCTATGGGTAGCCAACGGCGGCATTCTGAACCTGCCGGAAAGCGGCAGGCGCAAGTTGAACCTGGGTCGCATGGCGCCTAACCTGAGTGCCTTTGATGCAGTCACTGGCGAAGTGCGCACGCAGTACACACTGGAAGATCCCTTCCTCAGCCTGCGCCATCTGGCCGTGGCACCGGACGGCACCATCGGTGTGGCCATGCAGGCCGAACACACGGATGCACAAGCCCGAGCACGCGCGCCGGCATTGGCGATTCTGCGTGACGGTCAGCTCAGGGCCGTACCCTGGGCCAACGATCAGCCACCGGCCGGCTGGGACGGATATGCCGGTGATGTGAGTTACATGCATGGCCGCTTTTGGATCAGCGCTCCCCATGCCGGTTGGTTGGCTTCCTGGACACTCTTTGGGGAAGATCAATGGGTCGTGCATTTGGCTGGCGCGGGCGCACTCGCTACGTCGGGTACGCAGTTGGTCGCCGCAGGTAGCGCAGACGCACTGTTGCTGTCTCCCGCGAGCCCGACTCAATCCCGCTACCCCTTGCACCTAAACTTGGATAACCATGCGGCACTTCTTGATTCCACCCTCAGTCCATCCGATTGGCAGGCCTGAAATGTGGCCGACTCAGGCCCGTATTCAGGCCAGACTGGCCAGCATGGTGCGGCCTACCGCTTGTATCTCAATGTTTGGCGAGCGCAACAACTGCGCCCCTGCCAATCGCTTGTAGCCCACAGTAGCCGTGAGTGGCACCTTGTGCAGCCAAAACAGGGCATCCGCAAGGCGTCCGCGCTCTGCAAGCATGCTGGCGTAGTTGAACTGCCCCCGGAAGTCTCCGCCCAATGCGCCCTTCTCAAACCAAATGAAGGCCTGTTCAACATCCCGACCGACCACACGGCCATCCTCATAAAAGTGGCCGATCTTGGTCATGGACTTGGCATGGCCTGTACGGGCTGCACGGCGGTACCACTCGAGTGCCGCTGTCGGGTCTTTGCGTACGCCCTGTCCGGAAGCCAAAAGATTGGCGTAGTTATACATGCCCGCGTCCAGCCCCTTATGGGCTGCTTGCCGGTACCAGTTTGCCGCAGCAAAGTGATCCACATCACCGCCCCAGCCGTTTTCAGAACAGCGACCGGCCATATTCATGCCCATGGGGTGCGCTTGTATCGCCGACTTCAAGAAATTGGCTCTCGCTGTGACTGCATTGGGCTCCATGCCGTGGCCGTCTAGACACCATTGTCCGTAGATCACCTGCGCATCAGCATTGCCCAAATGTGCGGCCGCCTCCATCCATTGGACTGCAGCCGATGGTTCTCCACGAATGACAGCCTGCCAGTCCTCTGGTGACATGGACTGGAGAGCTTCTAGGGTAGGACTGTGGTGTAGTTGCGGCGCTGCCATGGTGAAAAATGTAGATTTTTTAGAACTATAAATGCAAATACGATACCTTCTCATTTAGAATACAATTTCCGACACAATCCAACCCACCATGATTGTTTGCGTTTGCCATCGCATATCCGACAAAGAAATTCACCAACACGCGAGTGAAGGGAAAAGCTTTGAGGACATCCAGATTGACCTCGGCGTTGCCACCCAATGCGGCCGCTGCGAGGACTGCGCACGCGACGTCGTTGATCAATGCCATGCCAATGCGGCCAAGATCCACGGTACCTGGAAGGCCATGGTGGTGACACGGCATCTGTAAAATTTTTCACCATAAACAAGAACGCTTCTTGTTTATATGCATTACCAGCAAGCCAATCGAAGCACCACCATTGTGCTGAAGACATAGCCAGCGACTATTTTTTATCCAGCATCTTGAGCGCTATGTCCACCCCCCAATTCAGCCCCGCCGCCGCGACAACTATTCTCCCGCTAGGCGCCATGCTGCTCGCAGGCTCCTTTTCCGCTATCGCACAGGAAAACACCAGTACACCCGTCAAGTCCCTAAAGCCCGTGACCATCACGGAAAAGCTTGATGAAGAACAGGGCAAAGATTCCGTGCGGGCAACATCCACCAGCATCGGTAAGGGCAAGCAAGAGCTGCGAGACATCCCCCAGTCCATCACGGTCGTGACCGAAAAACTCATGGATGACCGCGCCCAAGAGACCCTCAAAGACGTGCTGCACAACACCGCAGGCGTTAGCTTTCAAGCGGCAGAAGGCGGGGAAGAAGATATCCGTCTGCGAGGTTTTTCACTTGCCGCCACTGGAGACATCTTCCTCGACGGTATGCGTGACCCCGCCTACTATGACAGGGACACCTTCAACCACGACAGGGTTGAGCTACTCCGTGGCTCTGCCTCCATGCTCTTCGGCCGAGGCTCCACCGGTGGCGCTGCCAATCAGGTCAGCAAGGTCGCACGCGCCATAGACCAGAGCGAAGTCACTACAGCATTGGGCAGCTACAACTACGGCCGCGTAACGGGAGACTTCAACATCAAGACGGATGAAGACGCCGGACTGCGCATCAATACGATGGTCACCAAGGCGGACAACAATGGTGCGGGGGCAAAAATTGACAAAAAGGGCGTCGCCGCGAATTACCGGTTCGGCATCGGCACCACGGATGAGTACTCCATCGGCTTGTACAGCCTTGAGAACAAAAACGGGATGAACTTGGGGGTGCCATGGCTGACGGTGGCATCCGGATCCGACGAGCGAACCATGCTCAATGTCAACCCCTCCAACAACTATGGACTGGCCAGCGACTACAACAAAAGCACCGCAAACCACCTCACCTTCGCACATACCCATCGCTTTGCAGATGACAGCGAACTGAAGACCCAGATCCGCAATGGCGTTTACACCCGTGATGTGAGAACCGACACGCTTAGCTACGCTGCCGGCACCAATGCCACAAATGTCACAAATTCCACGGTACTCAATCACTCCAACAACAACAGTCGGAACAAGATTCAGGACTTCCACGGAACCTATGCCCAAAGTGACTACAGCAAAAAACTCACCGCTTGGGGGCTGAAACACGAGCTGCTGACTGGTGTTGACTTCGCTATTGAGGCCAAAAACACCTACGCGCCCACGGGAACAACTGCCAAAGCGTCGACCACGGTTGGGACACCCAACACCGATGCATCCTATGATGAAAGCAGCAGGCAGGTAGGTAAAACCGGAGCCTTCACGGCTGACAACATAGGCGTCTACGCACAAGATCTCGTGCAAGTGGCAGAGCATTGGAAAGTGCTCGGTGGCTTGCGCTACGACCGTATGCGCGGCAGCTTCGCAAGCTACACCCCAGCCACCGGCGCACTGAGCGCCGAGTACGGCCAGACCGTAGGCGACTGGAGCAAGCGGCTGGGCTTTTTGTACCAGCCCACCCAGTTGAGCTCGTACCACTTCTCGTACGGCACCTCGTTCAACACATCCGCAGACACCTATTCTTACGCTGCCAACACGGCCAACGCCGCGCCTGAACAAAGTCGCAACATCGAGTTTGGCGCCAAGCTGGACTCTGCTGACAGTCGCTTCACCACCCGTTGGGCTATTTTTCACTCGACCAAGTACAACGAGCGAAACACCGACCCGGATTCAGCATCTGCCACCCAGTTGTTGTCCGGACGCAGAAGTACCGCAGGCATAGAGCTTGATGTCACCGGCATGCTGTCGAGCAAGTGGGAAGTCTACGGCTCGTATATGTGGATGCCTCATGCCCGGGTGGATGCGGCGGCGCCCTGCCCACCACTAAATCCAGGCCAGCAGTGCGCGCAGACGGCCAACAGCACCAACGCAGAAGGCTCCCGCCCCGGCCTCACGCCGGTCCACAGCGGAACCGTATGGAGTACCTACCAGTTCACGCCCGAATTCCGTTTCGGTGGAGGCATCAACTTCCGAAGCGAACAGTATGCCAACACCAGCCGCTCTGTTTACACGCGCCCTTATGCGACTTTAGACCTGATGACAGAGTACAAGTTCTCTGAAAAAGTGACCCTCAAGGGGAACTTAATCAACGTCACTGACAAGCTCTATGCCGACGCGGTCTACAACGGGCACTACCTGCCAGGTTCCGGCAGGAACCTGCAAGCGTCGCTCAACGTGAAGTTCTAAACCGCCCCAAGCACCAGCCACCGCCATGCTTTTGCACCTGCCCGACCTGTTGACTTCGGAAGAAGTCGCCCACGCACAGCAACTCCTCCAAGAGGCGCCATGGGTGGACGGGCGCCAAGGCACTGGCGAGCTGGCCAAGCAGGTCAAGAACAACGAGCAGCTGGACCACGAGGGCGAAGTGGCGCGCAGCATCCGTGAATTGGTGTTGCGCGGGCTGGACCGTAGCCCGACTTTCTTCTCTGCGGCATTGCCGAAAAAAGTCTTTCCACCACGGGTGAACCGCTACGGGGGTGAAAGCAACTTCTACGGCAACCACATCGACGGCGCGGTGCGCTACATGCCGGGCAGCGGGCAGCGCCTGCGCACCGATGTGTCTTGCACCGTGTTCCTAAATGATCCGGCGGACTATGACGGCGGGGAGCTCACGATTGCCGACACCTACGGAGAGCAAATGCTCAAGCTACCGGCAGGCCATGCCGTGCTTTACCCGGGCACCAGCCTGCACCAGGTCAAGCCAGTCACCCGCGGACAACGCATCGCCTGCTTTTTCTGGGTAGAGAGTCTTGTGCGCAGTGACGAGCAGCGCCGCATGCTCTACGAGCTGGACATGAACCTGCTCGCCATGCGGCGCCGCCACGGCGACTCCGCAGAGACCACGGCACTCACCGGCGTGTACCACAACATGCTGCGCATGTGGGCCGACACCTGAAAACCCGCTCGGTCCTGCCTCTTTGTACTCATAGATATGACAACGCTTACTTCTGAACGTCCCAGCGCACTGCCAGCGCTGAGCCGCAACACCACGGTCATCCTCGCCGTGCTGGTCCTGCACGGCGCTGTCCTCTGGGCCATGCATAGCGGCCTGCTGCGCCGCGTCGCGGAGGTCGTCGTGCCTGCCGAAATGCTGGTGGAAATCATGGCCCCCGCGCCGGCACCCGCCGCCGCGCAAACCACGCCCCAACCGAAAACCACGGTCAAGCCTCAGACAAGCAAACCTAGCACGCCGGCACAAGTAAACCCTACACCTGTAGTGACATCGCAGCCCACCCCAGTTCCATTGGCAGTGGCCCCAAGCCCCAGTGCTCCATCGCCTTCTGCGGCCGCCCCGACCGCAGTGGCCAATGCCAGCACCAACCCCAACGGCAGCAGCACCTCTCCTGCCGCACCGGCGGCTCCAGCAGCGCCGCCTAAACTGGAGCTTCCCTCCAGCGATGCGGACTACCTCAACAACCCCAAGCCCAGTTACCCCGCCGCAAGCAAGAGCCGGCGCGAACAAGGCCTGGTAGTGGTACGCGTATTCATCGATGCCGAAGGACAGGCCAGCCAAGCCAGCATAAAACAAAGCAGTGGCTTCGAACGGCTAGACCTGACCTCGTTGGAAACCGCCCTCAAATGGCGCTACGTGCCGGGTAAACGGGCGGGCGTGCCCCAAGGCATGTGGTTTGACGTGCCTTTCAACTGGCAGATCACACGCTGACCCCCCATCACCTGTATTTTTTTCATTCGCTTTTTCGCATCTGTTACGGAGTTTCTATGGAATCACAACTCGGCCTCGCTACCCTCTGGACCCAAGGTGACTGGGTTACCAAATCTGTCGCGCTCCTGCTCTTGGCCATGTCTTTGGCCTCCTGGGTCGTGATCCTCATCAAAGCCTTGGACGTTTTCAAGTTCAAGTCACTCGCAGAACGCACCGAAGACTTCTGGCACAGTCCGGACTTTGAGGAGGGGACACGCTCTCTGGGCAACACGGCGGACAACCCCTTCGTGCAATTGGCGCGCTCCGGCCAGGAAGCCACCGCCCACCACCGCAACACGCAAACCCAGCTGCACGACGCCCTGGATATCAGCGACTGGATCAGCCGTGCTTTGCGCAACAGCATTGACGACAGTACCGCCCGCTTCCAGAGCGGCCTGGCCGTCCTGGCCTCTGTGGGCTCCACGGCCCCCTTTGTAGGCTTGTTCGGCACGGTCTGGGGCATTTACCACGCCCTCATGGGCATTGGCGCCTCCGGTCAAGCCACCATCGACAAAGTCGCAGGCCCCATCGGGGAAGCACTGATCATGACCGCGCTGGGCCTGGCCGTCGCCATTCCTGCCGTGCTGGGCTACAACGCACTCGTGCGGGGCAATAAATCCATCCTGACCAAGCTCAACCGCTTTGCGCATGACCTGCATGCCTATTTTGTGACCGGCGCGCGCGTCAGCACCACCCATGGCAACGACGGAAAAGTCATCGCCATGAAAAAAGCCTGAGCGCATTAGGGAACAGCCATGTCATTCGGAATCCAGGATGCCAGCGCCGACGGCGACAACGAGGTGATGAGCGAAATCAACATGACGCCCCTGGTGGATGTGATGCTGGTGCTGCTCATCATCTTCATCATCACCGTGCCGGTCATGAAACACGCGGTCAATGTGGAGCTGCCCACCGCCACCAGCCAGCCCCAGCAAACCAAGCCCGAAACCTTGCAACTCAGTGTGGACGCCCACGGCGCCTACTTTCTGAACCAGGCGCCGGTTGCCGGCGATGCACTGGGCAGCACGCTGCAGGCAGAAGCGGCCAAGGAGCCCCAGCCCGAGTTACACATCCGTGGCGACAAGGCCGCGCGCTATGAATTTGTAGCCCAGGCCATGGCTGCGGCGCAAACCGCAGGACTGCGCAAAATCGGGTTTATTACCGAGCCCAAGCCCTGACCATGGCCCCCAGTGCCCTACCCGACCTGCGCCCCCTCAGCGCCCTGTCCGAGCAGCCTGTGCGTGCCGCTGCCGTGTTCAATGCTGGCCATGGCACACCAAACACGCCGGTCGTGCAGGCCAGCAGCCTGCTGGGCACACGCCAGTGTGTAGAAATTGAATACAGGGGCCAGCGCTACCGCCTGCAGACCACCAAGGCGGGCAAGCTCATCCTCACCAAATAACGTGAAATTACAATAAAAATAGCTGCTGACGCACATCCCCTGTGCGCCAGCAGCTATTTTTTTGATAGCAATTGACGGTGACTTACAGGCCGATGGCGGCAATGCCGGCCTTGGCAATTTGCGCGTCCTCATGGGACTTGACGCCGCTCACGCCCACAGCGCCCAGGCATTGACCGTCTTTCATGATCGGCACTCCGCCTTCCAACAAGGAGTCCAGGGTGGGGGCGCTCAGGAAGGACACTCGTCCGCCATTGATCATGTCTTCATAGACTTTGCTCTCACGGCGCCCCAGGGCGGCGGTGCGGGCCTTGCCGGGAGCAATGTGCGAGGAAATGGGCGCCGCGCCGTCCAGGCGCTGGAAGGACAACAGGTGGCCGCCGTCGTCCACGATGGCGATGCTCACTGCCCAGCTGTGTTTAACTGCTTCTGCACAGGCAGCAGCGGCAATGGCGGAAACGTCAGAGTATTCGAGTACGGCTTTAGATTTCATAGTGTGCAGGGTAGAGGTGAGTGTAAACCCTGAGCATACCCAAACAAATACCGTTTTGACGCTGGCCGGGGCATATCGCCCCCTTCCGGGATGGCATGAATAGACACACAAAGCCAGGGGCTGCCCTTGCAAAACCCTAGAATGTCCGCACCTGCCGAATGCGTGAGCACTTGCCGCGCGCCCACCGCAGTTTTTAACTGGAGTACCACCATGACAGATCGCACTACTACCTTCGGCCAGAGCCTGGGCTATGGCGCATCGACCGCGCAACGCAACAAGGTGCTGCGCAACACTTACTGGCTGCTCTCGCTGAGCCTGATTCCCACCGTGTTGGGCGCTTGGGCCGGAGTGACCTTGAACCTTACGGCCATGTTCAGCGGCATACTGGGCTTTGTCTTGTTCCTGGCGGTGGCCTTCGGCTTCATCTACGCCATTGAAAAAACCAAGAATTCCGCAGCTGGTGTCCCTGTTCTGCTGGGCTTCACCTTCGTCATGGGCCTGATGATGTCGCCCCTGATCCAGCGCACCTTGGGTTTCAGCAACGGCCCGCAACTGATCATGACGGCGTTCGGCGGCACCGCAGGTGTTTTCTTTGCCATGGCCAGCCTGGCAACCGTCATCAAACGTGACCTGAGCGGCATGGGCAAGTGGCTGATGGTAGGCACTATCGTGCTCTTGGTAGGCGGCCTGATCAACGCCTTCGTGGGCTCCACCGCTGGCATGATGGCACTGTCCATGGCGGCTATCGGCATCTTCAGCTTCTGGATGCTGTACGACATCAAGCGCATCGTGGACGGTGGTGAGACCAACTACATCACCGCCACGCTGGCCCTCTACCTGGACATCGTGAACGTGTTCCAGAACCTCTTGGCCCTGTTGGGCATCTTTGGTGGCGAGCGCGATTAATCAGCGCAGACCCTCCGACCAAAAAGGCTCTTCGGGGCCTTTTTTTGTTGCATCCAATTGGGGGTTCATACTTGGCACCATCTGCCGATATCACTAGCAGCACCCCATCCACCTTATGACACTACGCCCCCTGCTTCTTCTCTGTGCCGTACTGCTGGCCGGTTGTGACCTGAAATCCATCCAAGCGGCCATGGCGGACCCGAAGATTGCCCAACGGGAAGCCGAGGCCAAAGCTATTGGCAGCGCCTGCCGGCACGGGCTGCGCAGCATTGAAGACTGCTACTCCTTGAACGAAAAAGCCTCCAAGGCCGCCGTGTTTGAAGGCTGGAAGGAAATGGACAGCTACATGCGGGAAAACAAAATCGAAGGCATAGCGCCCCAGGGCCTCAAGCCACCGCCGCCGCCGGCACCACCGGCACAGCCGGCAGAAGCGGTCGCCACCGAAAAAGAAGACGAAGATCCCAAAGCCAAAACCAAGGCCAAAGCAAAAGCGGAGCACTAGGCTCCGCTTTTTTTAATTGCGTTCAAAGACCGCAATGCTCTCCACGTGGGCGGTGTGGGGGAACATGTTCACCACCCCGGCCTTGGTGCAGGTATAGCCCGCCTCGTTGACCAATACACCCGCATCGCGCGCCAGCGTTGACGGCGCACAGCTGACGTACACAATGCGCCGGGGCGGCGTCCAGCCTTGGCGCAGCTCAGGCTGCTGGTGCAAGGCGGCCAGGGCCTGCACCAAGGCGTAAGCACCTTCACGCGGCGGGTCAATCAGCCACTTGTCGGCCGTGCCATCCGCCATCAGCAACTCCGGCGTCATCTCGAACAGGTTGCGCGCTACAAATTTAGTAGCTGCCAGCGCAGGTGCATCGGGCGCCAGAGCCTTGTTTTGCTTGGTATTGAAGACCAGATTCTCGCGCGAGCGGGCCACCAGCGACTCGGCCCCCTCCACGCCCAGCACTTCACGCGCCTGAGTGGCCAGCGGCAGGGTGAAGTTGCCCAGCCCGCAAAACCAGTCAATCACTCGCTCAGACTTTTGCACCTGCAACAGCCCCAGCGCGCGGGACACCAGCACGCGGTTGATGTGGGGGTTCACCTGCGTGAAGTCCGTGGGGCGGAAGGGCATGGTGATGCCGTAATCCGGCAAGGTGTAAGCCAGGTCGCCGGTTTCATGGCCGGGCAACTCGTCCAGGCGGTGGATGGTCTCCGGCCCTTTGGGCTGCAGCCACCATTGCAAGCCGGGTTGGGTGGCGGCAAAGGCGCGCAGGCGGCTTTTGTCGGCCTCCGACAGGGGCTCCATGTGGCGCATCACCAGGGCAATGACGCCGGCCTGGCTGTCCAGGCTGCTGCCCATGTCGCCCATGGCGAGTTCGAGCTGGGGAATGGTTTCCACCGCGTCCATGGACGCAATCAACTGGCGCAGTGGCAGCAACATGGCGCTCACGCGGGGCGCCAGCACGGGGCAGACCTTCATGTCGGCCACATAGCGGCTCTTGCGCTCGTGGAAGCCTATCAACACCGCGCCCTTTTTGCGCACAAAGCGCACCGACAGGCGCGAGCGGTAGCGGTAGCCCCAGGCCGGGCCTTCGATGGGCCGAACCACGTTGTCCGGCTTGAGCTTGCCGATGTGCCAGAGGTTGTCTTCCAGCACGCGTTGCTTGACGGCCACCTGGGCACCCACGTGCAGGTGCTGCATCTTGCAGCCGCCGCAGGCGCCTTCATGGAGGCCGAAGTGCGGGCAGGCAGGCTGCACCCGTTGGGAGGACTCGGTGTGGATCTCGGTGAGCGTGCCTTTCTCGAAACTGGCTTTGCTGCGGTGCATTTGGGCACTCACCACCTCAAAGGGCAAGGCACCTTCAATGAACACCACCTTGCCATCGGGGCGATGGGCCACGCCCTGGGCTTCGAGATCGAGGGATTTAACCGCCAGCCAGCCTTCGGGCAGCGGTGTTGGGGAAAGCATGTCGTTGTTGTGGTCGTCTGTCATCCCTGAATTGTCTCAGGTCAGGCGCACTCACATCAGAAACTCCCGCTTGATCCCGCGCCGCGCCAGATAGCGCTTGAGCTTGAACAGCGCCTCGTTCTGGATCTGGCGCACCCGCTCGCGGGTCAGGCCCAGGCGCTCACTCAGGGTCTCCAGGGTCTCCGGGTCGCGGTCATGCAGGCCGAATCGGGCTTCCAGCACCTCTTGTTCGCGCGGATTCAGCGTCGCTATCCACTGCTCCAGCAAGGCATCCACCTCGTGCGCCAGCGCCGTGCTGTCCGGTGCTGCGGCCAGCGTGTCAGCCAGGCTGTCGCCCAAAGAGTGGGCGTCGCCAGCCACATCACTGCGGGCATCCAGCGAACGCGGGGCCTCAGCCATGGCCAGCAGGTCGGTCACATCAACAGCATCCCGCCCCAGTAATGCAGCAATGTCTTCCACCCGTATGCCCTCGGGCCGCTGCGCCAAAAGAACTGCATCGTTCTCCAGCAAGCGGCGGGCACGCAGCACCTGCTGCACCTCGCGCACCACATTCACCGGCAAGCGCACAGCGCGCCCCTGGTACATCAGCGCCCGGTCTACCGACTGGCGAATCCACCAGGTAGCGTACGTGGAGAAGCGAAACCCGCGCTCAGGCTCAAACTTGTCGATGGCATGCATCAGCCCGAGGTTGCCCTCTTCGATCAGGTCAGACATCGGAACGCCCCGCCCTGCATACCCCTTGGCGATGCTGATCACCAGACGCAGGTTGTGCTCAATCATGCTTTGGCGGGCAGCAAAGTCGCCCGCACGCACACGGGTCGCCATCGCGAACTCCTGCTCGGGGGTGAACAAGGGAGTGCGGCGTACACCGCGCAGGTACACCGACAAGGCATCCGCCCCCGGTTCCATGCCGCTGGGGTCGTCCCCATCAGCAGAGCAGGTTTCTTTTGCTATGAAATCAGGAGCTATCCGCGCAGAATCGTCGGGGGCCAGGTAGCTATTTGACTCTAAACCCTGTTCCACACCCTCGCCATTGACGCTGTCGTCATCTTCGGCAAGAGCGGGAGCGGTGCCCATGATCTGCTACCGGGCGGGCAAGTACTTGGTGGGATCTACCGGCTTGCCCTGCTTGCGCACTTCAAAGTGCAGCTTGACACGGTCGGCATCGCTATTGCCCATCTCGGCGATTTTCTGCCCCCGCCTTACTGCCTGGTCTTCCTTGACCAGCAGAGTCTGGTTGTGGGCGTAGGCCGTGAGGTAGGTATTGTTGTGCTTGAGGATGATCAAATTGCCATAACCCCGCAGGCCGGAGCCCGCGTACACCACCTTGCCCTCGGCGGCCGCCAAGACCGGGTCTCCGGCGTTGCCGGCAATATCCACGCCCTTGTTTTTGACTTCATCAAAACCGGCCAGCACGGCACCGTTGCCGGGCCACATCCATGCCACTGAGTCCTCACCACCGCTGGTGGCCGTGGGAGCTGCGGCCGGCGCAGGTGCACTGGCGGGTGCCGCCGCTGCCTTGGCCGGCGCGCTGGCGGCGTTGCTGGAAGCCGATGCTGGACTGCTGGAAGGCGGCAAAGCGGTGGTGGTGCTGCTAGCAGCCACCACCGGCCTGGCACTGACTGCCTCATTTCCCACTGGCGGCACAATGCGCAGCACCTGGCCGACTTCAATCCTGTTGGGGTTTTCCAGCGCGTTCCAGCGCGCAATATCTTTGTGGCTCTGCCCGCTTTCCAGGCCGATACGGATCAAGGTATCACCGGGTTTGACCGTGTAATAACCGGCCTTGCCCGCATTCTCGAAACCCGGAGGTTGTTTCACCGCCTGCGTACGCGGGTCGGTGCTCACGGATTGAGTGGGAGCCTGGTTGGAACGGTCTTCCACCGGTGCACGGGTGATCGGCTTGGAGCCGCACCCGGCCAACACCAACACGGCAGTGCCCACAGCACCTGCCCAGAAACTACGCGAACCCACCATATTGAATTTTCCCTTCAGGCAACGCCCGATTTTAGAGGTACAAAATGCACTGCCTCCAGAATGCTCTGGCGCAGGCCCTGCGGCGTCTTGTCCACGACCAGCAGCGCTTGCCCGCCTGCATGCCCCACCGGCGCCACCAAACGGCCACCAAGCGCCAATTGGTCGATCCAGGCCTGGGGCAAGACGTCGCCCCCTGCGGCGGAAATAATGCCTGCATACGGCCCGCCCTGGGCGAAGCCCGCCATGCCATCCCCGAACAACAAGTGCAGATTGGGCAGACGCAAATGACGCAGGTTGTCGCGCGCCTTGTCGTGCAGGCCTTTGAGGCGTTCCATGCTGTACACCTCAGTGGCCACACAGCTCAATACCGCCGCTTGGTAGCCACAACCAGTGCCTATCTCCAGTACTCGACCTATGCGGCCCGTGGCGCCATTGCGCATCAGCTCAATCATGCGGGACACCACACCGGGCTTGGAGATCGTCTGCCCCAAGCCTATGGGCAAGCTGGTGTCCTCATACGCCTGATTGACCAGGGCACTGTCCACAAACCGGTGCCGCTCTATCGTTCCCATGGCGGTGAGCACTAGGGGATCCGTCACGCCCTGGCCGGCCAGCTTTTGCACCATGCGCTGGCGCACGGCCACAGAATCCATGCCCAGCCCATGCGGCACGGGGATGGCTTGGGGGACAGATTGGGACTTTGCAGCCAATGACGCGACAACAACCGCCTTGGCCAGCGGCACCAACTTGGCTGCCGAGGGCGGCATTGCCCCCACTGAGCTAGGGCGGTTCTTGGCCAGTGTGCTGTCAAGGCGCGCCGGAAAGGAAGGCCTTTCCTTCATACCGGAGCAGAAGAAAAACGGCTGACGGTTTGGGCCCAGTAGCCGAGGTTGGCGTGGTCGGTCAGGTCGACCTTGAGGGGCGTGACTGCCACATGGCCCTGTGCTGTGGCGTGGAAGTCGGTACCCTCAGCGTCGTCCATCACCGGGCCTGCTGCACCGATCCAGTACATGGTTTCGCCCCGGGGGCTTTGTTGCTTGATGACTTTTTCAGCTGCATGGCGCTTACCCAAGCGGCACAGGCGCGTACTGCCGATCTCCTCAAAGGGCAAGTTAGGAATATTGACGTTGAGCAGCCAGGGCGCTGTGGTGATCATCTGCTGCTGGTGCATGGCCAGCACCATCTCGCGCGCCTTGAGTGCGGCAGACTGCAGATGCACCCAATCACGCTCAACCTGCGAAAAAGCGATGGCAGGAATCCCGAACAAAAAGCCTTCCATGGCCGCGCCCACGGTGCCGGAGTAAATGGTGTCGTCGCCCATGTTGGCGCCATTGTTGATGCCGGAGACCACCAGATCGGGCCGGTAGTCCAACAATCCCGTCAACGCAATATGCACACAGTCGGCCGGCGTTCCATTGACATAGCGAAAACCGTTGGCCGCCCGGTGCACATACAAGGGCGAATGCAAGGTTAGCGCATTCGATTTGGCACTGTTGTTTTGTTCGGGGGCAATGACCTCGACATCTGCAATGTCCTTAAGAGCTTCATAAAGGGCCACAATGCCCGGCGCCTGGTAACCGTCGTCGTTGGAAATGAGAATTTTCATGACTAAAAAGAGTGTTGAGGCATTGTAGGTGCCTGCCCGGAGGCCGGTCGCCGTCGGGACATTCCAGCCAAGGGGCGACAGACCTTCAGGCCTATGATTTGGAGATACTCATTTGGAGAAACACCATGCATGCCTGGCTATGTGAAAACCCCACCGGCGTAGATGCCCTGAACTGGAAAGAATTACCCACTCCCACGCCCAAGGCGGGCGAGGTTCTCATCGAAATCAAAGCAGCGAGCCTGAACTTCCCGGACATCCTCATCGTCCAAAACAAATACCAGATCAAACCACCGGTGCCCTTTGTGCCCGGCGCCGAATACGCAGGGACAGTGGCAGCGGTTGGCGAAGGCGTCCAACACCTGCAGATCGGCCAAGCGGTGGCTTGCCTCAGTGGCACCGGCGGCTTCGGCACCCATACGCTGGCCCCGGCGGCACTGTGCATGCCCCTGCCCGCCGGATTCCCTATGGTGGATGCTGCGGCATTCATCATGATTTACGCCACGTCCCACCACGCACTGGTAGACCGGGCCCAACTGCGCGCCGGGGAAACCGTGTTGGTGCTGGGCGCAGCCGGCGGCGTGGGGACTTCCGCCATACAGATTGCTAAAACCATGGGCGCCCGTGTCATTGCAGCGGCATCCAGCTCCGAAAAATGTGCGCTGTGCACTTCACTGGGCGCAGATGCCACCATCAACTACAGCACGGAGAACTTGCGGGATAAGCTGAAAGAACTCACCGGAGGAAAAGGGCCTGACGTCATTTACGACCCCGTGGGGGGCGACATCACCGAACAGGCTTTCCGCACCATCGCATGGCGCGGCCGCTATCTGGTCGTGGGCTTTGCCTCAGGTCCGATTCCTGCCCTTCCCTTCAATCTCGCACTACTCAAAGGCGCCTCCATCGTGGGCGTGTTCTGGGGCGAATTCGCCAAACGTGAACCCCAAGCCAATGCGGCCATGATGAAAGAGTTGGCCCAGTGGTATGGACAAGGAAAAATCAGACCGGCCATCGACCGCACCATGCCCATGGCCGAGCTGAAGGCCGCCTACGCCCATATGGGCTCGCGCCAAGTGATGGGAAAGCTGGTGCTGGTAAACGATCCCGCCTAGCGATTAAACAAAGTACAGACGAAAAAATGCCCGCTCGCGCGGGCATTTTTATGTTTTGGGGTGGCTGATGGGGAACTCGTCCCGGCTCCTTGTGGCCTTGTGAATCAACAACTTACATGATCCCGAACCACCTCTGCGTCCGGTTTTATGTCCGGTTTGGCATTGAGAAAATCATACCTCATCGGTCAGGTCTGCACACTAATCGTCTTCCGAAGCGATGAGATTTCCGTTCGGCGCAGTCATCGTCCACTTCCGCCCTTCAAGTTGAAACGATATGTCTGAAGTCATACGCGATAAATCATGAACCAGCATTGGTTTTACTTCGCGATATGCCAAGACCCCATCACTTCCGATCACATCGCCAGCGTGTAGAAAAGTCATGTGAGTTACCCCATGTGAATAGCCATCAACTCGTACAAAATCAACCCGAACCAACTCAAGCAAATCAGTGACCGAAGTCGCTCGGAAAGCAAGGTTGTCGGAAATTGCAGCATTTGCTACCGAGGGATACACAACAGAGTCAATCTGCTTAGCGCTCAACGCAATTTCTGCCCAAGCGATGGACAACTTGTATAGGTAGTCCTCCTTATCGACAACCTCTCGGACAAACTGCCGAGCAAGAAATCTATTCAAAGTCAGGCTAATTTCCATTACTTCCTTGCCTCGATCCCCGGCAGGCCATGGTTCAACCTTTCGCCCCCAGCCTCTCGACTGCACAGCGGATGCATCTAAACCTGACGCCATGGCAAAAAATGGGCATATAACTTGATAACTAGCCAAGGCAATGGTCTGCCCGGGTTCCGCTCGAAGCTCCCGAAAAACACTACCAGCCGCCATGTTGGTGTAAAGAACAGGTGCTCCAGGACGGTTCAAGCGCCCATATCGAGTACTCAAATGGGCTGGTGGTAATCCGACTTCGTTTGCGTGAACAGGTGGCGTCGCACAAATGCGTCCACGATAGACGATCCGACCAGGATCAAACGTGAAGACGTTGAACGAAAGCCCTGACACCACAGGCTTTAAACGACTTACAAGGAAATCTACGCTGGCATATCGCAAATCAAGCTGGCTCAACTCTGTAAGTCGGGTCTTTAGCAACTTGAGACTAGGAAGCGGGGGATATGCGCTCAACACCATGGGAGCAGGAAGGGATTTTGGGTCACGCATGGCACTGATCTTATGACTGCGCAACAAAAATCCGCAGTGACTACCTTAGGAGGCACCGTGTCAATCCCGGTCAGCAACGATTTAATCTCGCCTCCGAGACCTTCTCGGAACCAGTAGCACCTTCAGTCAACTAGAGGCCCATCTCTCGGGGCGTCTTGTTTGATTCAAGGATCATAAACCCAGAAATTCCATCGGCATAACGCCTGATGTAAATCGCACATTTGATCGGCACGATCCCTCCTGTTTAATCACTAACGAGAGATCGAAAATGGGAACTGATGACAGGATAGAGCTTCAGAGATTCGTTGAAAAACTTCGGGGGGTCGTGGCACTCAATGCCGATTGCACGGTAAGCCAAGTGATCGCGTTCCTCACCATAGCGCTGAACCCCGGAATCAACATCACGCAGTTATCCAAACTCACCGGCACGACACTAATTTCCGCGTCACGGCATTACCGCGCTTTTGGCTTGCAGGGATTGGGCGAAAGGTGCCTTGACGGTCGCGGGGAACTTCGATGGGCAGCTCGCCGAATTCCCCTTTGAGAGTCTTTCTGCTCTTGCCGTTACGGGTGTTGCCGCGGGTATTGGCTACCGCCTCATGGCGTTCGTGGCCCAAATGCTCGGTCAGCTCGACATCCAGCGCCTTCTCGACTAGCAGCTTGGTGAGTTGCTTGAGCAGCCCGTTCTCACCGATTAGGTCTTCAGGTCTCTTGTAATCGGCCAGCAGGCCGGCCAGTAGTTCTTGGGGTACTTCGTGCTTCTTGGTTGTCATTGTGTTTACGGACATGCAGGCCGCAGCCTGCTGTGGATTGTCCATTTACACAAAATCTTGCACACCCTCGCCGAAGAGGTCGCCAGAGGGGCGCGTGTGGGGCTATGGAAGGACGCCCAGCCGGTGCCCCCTTGGGACTTCAGGCGCACACGCTAGGCCCGCCGGGGAATCTGTACGGGCATGACCAGCTTACGAAGCTCCGCATCTTTCAGTGCCAGCGGTTCCGGCTCTGTGATGTAGTGACGTTTTTGAATCTTGGTGTCTTCGCTGTGCCCAGTAATTTCCCGGCTCACCACACGCTGATTGCTTGCGTGGGTGATAAAGGACTTCTTGAGCGTGTACGCCCCTAGCACCTGCCTACCCGGTGGGGCCATGTTGTCGTATAGGCCCACTGGGCTGCCGCCGGTTCCGTGGACACCGACCTAAGCTTTTAAAGCTTCCTCAAACTGTATCGGACTTACGTACCCCAATGTGGAATGCCGACGCGTAGAGTTGTAGAACCGTTCAATGTAATCAAACACATCGGCGCGAGC
>CAUOXL010000023.1:0-63026 GCA_963508575.1 uncultured Rhodoferax sp. | reverse complement strand
TGGATTTGGTATCGTTCTTCTTGGGTCAAGTGTGTATAGGTCATGGTGCAACGTTTGGGACTGGCTGGTCACAAAAGTGCATCCTATTCACTCTTGGCCCAACCCCGTTTCAACGCGTTGCACTTCGTACTTGAATCCGCCTGCCAAATAAGCATCTGGCGCCCATAGGATATGCGCGAGCAGCTCCTAAATTGATAGTGAGTCGCTCGCTTTAGGTAGCTTACACCGCCTTTACCTTCAAGCGCCATGCATGTAGCAGCGGCTCGGTGTATCCGCTGGGTTGTTCCAAGCCCTTGAATACCAGCTCAGTCGCTGCCTGATAGGCCGCGCCTTGGAAGTTGCCCACCATGGGGGTGTAGAGCTTGTCGCCGGCGTTTTGCTTGTCCACCTTGGCGGCCATGCGGGCAAAGGTTTCTTCGACCTGAGCCTTGGTCACCACGCCGTGGCGCAACCAGTTGGCCATGTGCTGGCTGCTGATGCGCAGCGTCGCGCGGTCTTCCATGAGGCCGATGTCGTTGATGTCGGGCACCTTAGAGCAGCCCACGCCCTGGTCCACCCAGCGCACCACGTAGCCCAGAATGCCCTGGGCGTTGTTGTCCAGCTCGGCTTGCTTCTCGGCGTCGGTCCAGTTCGGCGTGGCCGTCACGGGAATCTGCAGCAGGTTGTCGAGGATGCCTGCGCGGGCCTTCTCGTAGTTGGTTTTTTCCAGTTCCTTCTGCACGTCGCTCACCAGCAGCTGGTGGTAGTGCAGGGCGTGCAGGGTGGCGCCGGTGGGGCTGGGCACCCAGGCGGTGTTGGCACCTGCCTTGGGGTGGACTATCTTCTGCTCCATCATGGCTTTCATCAGGTCGGGCATGGCCCACATGCCCTTGCCGATTTGTGCCTTGCCGCGCAGGCCGCTGGACAAGCCCACCAGCACGTTGTTCTTCTCGTAGGCCGCAATCCAGGCGCTGCTCTTCATGTCCGCCTTGCGGATCATGGGGCCGGCTTGCATGGCAGTGTGCATCTCGTCGCCGGTGCGGTCCAGGAAGCCGGTGTTGATAAAGGCCACGCGGCTTTGGGCGGCGGCAATGCAGGCCTTCAGGTTCACGCTGGTGCGGCGCTCTTCGTCCATGATGCCCAGCTTCACGGTGCTGTCGGGCAGGCCCAACATCTGCTCCACGCGGGTGAACAGCTCAGCGGCAAACGCCACTTCTGCGGGGCCGTGCATCTTGGGCTTGACGATGTAGACCGAGCCCTTGCGCGAGTTGCGGATGGCGTCCTTTTTGGTCTTCTTGAGGTCATGCAGGGCGATGGTGGTGGTGACCACGGCGTCCATGATGCCTTCGGGGATTTCTTGGGTGGAGCCGTCTTTGGCGGTGTAGGTGATGGCCGGGTTGGTCATCAGGTGGCCTACGTTGCGCACAAACATGAGGCTGCGGCCGTGCAACTTCACTTCCTTCTTGCCGTCGGGTGCGGTGTACACGCGGTCGCCGTTCAGGCCACGGGTCAGCGTCTTGCCACCTTTGTCAAAGCTCTCGACCAAAGTGCCTTGAAGAATGCCCAGCCAGTTACCGTAGGCCAGCACTTTGTCTTCGGCGTCCACCACGGCCACGGAGTCTTCCAGGTCCAGGATGGTGGAGAGGGCTGCTTCCACCACGAGGTCGCTCACACCGGCGGCATCGGTTTTGCCGATGGTTGTCGTGCGGTCTAGACGCAAGTCCAAGTGCAGGCCGTTGTGAATCACCAGCACGCTGCTGGGGCTCTTGGCGCTGCCTTGGAAGCCCACGAACTGGGCCTTGTCAGCCAGCTTGCTGGTAGAGCCGTCCTTGAGGGTGACCACTAGGTCGCCGCCCTTGATGGCGTAGCCGGTGGAGCCCACGTGAGAGCCCTTCTTCAGCGGTGCGCAGCGGTCCAGCACGTTGCGTGCGTATTCAATGACCTTCTTGCCGCGCTTGGGGTTGTAGCCCTTAGGACCCACTTTTTCGCAGCCCTTGTCTTTGCTGATCACATCCGTGCCATACAGCGCGTCATATAAAGAGCCCCAACGCGCGTTGGCGGCGTTCAGGGCGTAGCGGGCGTTGAGCACGGGCACCACCAGCTGCGGACCGGCTTGGGTCGCCAATTCGGCATCTACGTTCTTGGTAGTGATCTTTACCTTTTTTGGGCTCTCGACCAGGTAGCCAATTTTTTCCAGAAAAGCCTTGTACGCAGGCATGTCGCTGATGGGGCCAGGGTTGGCCTTGTGCCATGCATCCAGCTCGGTCTGCAGACGGTCGCGCTCGGCCAGCAGGGCGATGTTTTGGGGGGCCAGGTCGGCCACGATGGCGTCAAACCCCTTCCAGAACGCCTCGGGTGCAATGCCGGTGCCGGGCAGCACTTTGTCCTGAATGAAGCTGTGCAGGCTGGTCGCCACTTGCAGGCGGTGCTCCTGTGTGCGTTCGGTCTTGCGGGGGGGAGTTGTCGTCATGGTGGGCCTTTCAGAGGAAGGGTCGGTCAACAAAGTGAAAACGGGTTGCGCGAGGGGGAATGCCCTCAGGCTCTGGATGTACTGTATTCCATCCTTCGCAGATGACTATATGGAAGAATATCAATCGATTTGTGACTTTTCAGGATGTAGTGCATGCTCAACGACGAAGCAAAAGCCTTGCCGACATTTCATCCTCCAGGCCTACGCAGGACCGCTCAAGCCGATGTGTTGGACTATGCCTTGTAGTTTTTAAAGATATTTGCCATGACGAGTACTAATGCACCCATCCCGCCCGAGCAAACCGGGCCTGCTACCAGAACCCTCCCCCTCGCCGGCATCCGCGTCGTCGAATTCACCCACATGGTCATGGGCCCCACCTGTGGCATGACGTTGGGCGACTTGGGTGCTGACGTCATCAAGGTCGAACCCTTGGCCGGCGACAGCACGCGCAAGCTGCTGGGCAGTGGCGCAGGCTTTTACCCGCTGTTTAACCGCAACAAAAAGAGTATTGCGGTAGACCTCAAAAGCCCGCAGGGCCGCGAGATCGTGCTCAAGCTCATCGCTACGGCCGACATCGTGAGCGAGAACTTCAAGACCGAGACCATGCAAAAGCTGGGCTTGGACTACGCGTCATTGAGCAAGCTGGACCCGCGCCTGATTTACGTGAGCCACAAAGGCTTTTTACCCGGCCCCTACGACCACCGCACGGCGCTGGACGAGGTGGTGCAGATGATGGGTGGCCTGGCCTACATGACCGGCCGCCCCGGCGACCCGCTGCGCGCGGGCAGCAGTGTGAACGACATCATGGGCGGCATCTTCGGTGCAGTGGGCGCCATGGCCGCGCTCATGCAGCGCCAGCAAACCGGCAAGGGCCAGGAGGTGCAAAGCGCCTTGTTTGAGAACAACATCTTTCTCGTGGCCCAGCACATGATGCAGTTCGCCGTGACCGGAAAGGCTGCCGCGCCCATGCCCGAGCGCATCTCGCCCTGGGGCATTTACGACGTGTTCAGTGTCAAGGACAAGGAGCAAATCTTCTTGGCCGTGGTGGGCGACGGGCAGTGGAAAACCTTTTGCGAGGCCTTTGGCTACGCCGACCTGTTTGCCGACCCGCGCGTCACTACCAATAACGATCGTGTGCTGGCCCGCAGCTGGCTCATCCCCGAGCTGCGCACGCGCCTGGCGCAGTTCAGCCGCGCAGAGCTCTCAACACGATTTGAGCAGGTGGGCCTGCCCTTTGCGCCCATCACCGATCCGCAGCATTTGTTTGACGACCCGCACCTGCAAGCCACGGGCGGGCTGGCGCCCATGGAACTGCCCGATGGCCGCCAGACGCACGTGCCTTTGCTGCCGTTGACGCTGGACGGCGAGCGCCTGGGCCTGCGGCTAGACCCACCCAAGCTGGGCGAGCACACCGATGCGCTGCTGCAAAGCCTGGGCTACAGCGTGGACGAGGTGGCTGCACTCCATGCGCAAGGCGTAGTGCTATGAAAAAAGGAGCTGCTTGCGCATATTCCACGGGCGCTAGAGGCCTGAAGGGCAGTGCGTTTTACGTAGGTCAAGGAGGAGCCCGCGCAGCGGGCGGGGGACACGGAGTAAAACGTGCTGCCCTTCAGACCTCGCAAGGGTAGCCATGGACAAGCTCAAGCAACTCGAATCCTTCGTCTCGGTCGCCACCCGTGGCAGCTTGACCGCAGCAGCCCATGCCGAAGGCGTGGCCCCCGCCATCATGGGTCGTCGGCTGGACGCGCTGGAAGAGCGCCTGGGCGTGAAGCTCTTGATCCGCACCACCCGGCGCATCACGCTCACGCATGAGGGCAGTGCGTTTTTGGAAGACTGCCAGCGCATCATTGCGGACGTGACGAACGCCGAGGCCAGCGTGAGCGCCGGTGGCGTCAAGGCGGCCGGGCATTTGCGCATTACCGCACCGGCGGGCTTTGGCCGCCGCCATGTGGCGCCGCTGGTGCCCAAGTTCCGTGAGCTGCATCCGGAGGTGACGATTTCGCTCAACCTCAGCGACCGCGTGGTGGACATTGCGGGCGAAGGCTTCGACTGCGCGGTGCGCGTGGGCGACATGCCCGATTCGTCCCTCGTGAGCGTGCGCATGGCCGACAACCGTCGCCTCTGCGTGGCCACGCCGACCTACCTGAAGCGCCACGGCACGCCCAAAACGCCCGCCGACCTGAGCCGCTTCCACTGCCTCACGCTGTCCAGCGACGCATCCCAAACCCGGGGCTGGGCTTTCAAGCTGCCCGCGGCCAAAGGCGAGCGGGCAGACGCCGGTGAAGTGATTTACCTCAAGCCCGCCGGTCCGCTGGACTGCAGCGACGGGCAGGTGTTGCACGACTGGTGCCTGGCCGGCTACGGCATTGCGTGGCGTAGCACCTGGGAGGTGGAGAACGAGATTGCCGCCGGCCGCCTGGTCGCCGTGCTGGAAGACTACGCCGCCCCGCCCAACGGCATCTACGCCGTCTTCCCTCAACGCAAACACATGCCCCTGCGAGTGCGCCTGTGGATCGACTTCATCAAGGAACGCTACAGCGCGCCGGGGTATTGGAATAAGGCGTAATGGCTCCGCCATCGGACAAAAGCGTGTTTGCCAATGGTTGATTTTCAACCACGCAATGGACGATTTACATCCACTTTCCTGCCGAATCAAAGAGAATTTGCTATGAAATTTATAGCTGCTTGCGCACATTCCACAAGCGCTGATGGCTAAAAATACCCAAAAAGCCGGCCTACCGAGGTAGCACCGGCTTTTTGATGGGCGCGACGGGCGAATTACTGGGCGCCGTCTTCCGAAGGCACGTCGAATTCATCGTCCAGCGTGTCGCTCTCCATCATGGCGATCTCGGCGCACTGCACGCCGTTGAGCTGGTGGCGGTAGGCCAGAAAAGCGTGGCGGGCGTTGGCCTCGTCGTCGCCTTCGTCATCAGCGGCTGCGGCGGCCAGATGGTGTTTGGCAGCGGCCTGGAAGTGGTGGGCGGCCATGCGGTGGTAGTCGCCGATGGTCTCAAAGTCTTCGTCCACCAGATCGTCTGTCACGGCGTCTGCCACGGGGGATGTGTCTTGGGTCATACAGGGCTCGCTTTTTTGTGAAACACGGCAACACGCCGCCTGCGCAGCGTGCGCCCCCACCGTGAACCCTGTGTGACAGGCGCGTGAGTCTTTTGCGACGCGCGGTCGTTCAGACCAAGCCCCAATCGCGTGCACCCTTGAACCCGGGGAACACGGTTTTGAGCTGGCTGTCGCTTAAGCCCCACTGGCGCTGGAAGATGCCGCCCAGCATGCTGCGGTATTCGTTCAGCACCGCATAGTCGCGGTTCTGGAACAGGGTGGCCACCGTCATCTGCACCTGCTCGCCCACCACCTGCTTGCCACGCACCGCGCCACCCAGCACCCACATCACGCTGCCGTGGCCGTGGTCCGTGCCGCGGTTGCCGTTCTGGCGGAAGGTGCGGCCGAACTCGCTCATGACTACCACCACGGTGTTGCGCCATGCGCTGCCCATCTCTTGTGAAAAAGCCGCCAGGCCTTGGCCCAGCTCGTCGAGACGGCTGGCCAGATAGCCGGTGGCGCCGCCTTGGGCCACATGGGTATCCCAGCCGCCCACATCCACAAAGCCCAGGGCGTATTGCTCGCGCATCAAGCGGGCGATGCGTCGGGCCTCCAGCTCAAAGCCCTTGGCGGTGATGGCGCCGCGGCTGGCGGCATCCATTTCGGCCGACATTTCGCGCATCACCTGGTCGCGTACCGCAAAGCCGCTTTGCACCGTGCCTTCCAAGCCCGTGCCTTGGTACATGGCAGCAATGATGCGGCTCTGGCGTGTGTCCACCGAGGGCTTGCTCAGGTTGCGCAGGCTGGTGTTGGGCACCCGCAGGCTCCCTTGCAAGGCGATGGGTAGCTGGTCCGTGAAGGCCATGGGCGCGGGGGGCTTTGGGCCTTGCAGCTGTGCGGCGAGCCGGTTCAAAAAGCCCGAGCCGTACTGGATGCTGCCGTGGTGGAGTTGGCCCAGCTCGATGCTGTCTTGCGTCTCGAAGTGGCTGCGCGAGAGGTCGTCGGTGCCACTGAAAGGCACAAAGGCCAATTCCCCTTGTTGGTACAGCGGATACAGCGATTCGCGCAGGGCCGGGTGCAAGCCCCAGTCGGCGGTAAGGGGCAGGGCGCTGGCCAGGTCGGTGGACGGTTTGGCAATCGCAATCTCGGGCCGGACTTCGTAATAAAAGCTGCTGCTGGTGGGCACCAGCAGGCTGGCCGCGTCCATGCCGCCGCGCAGAAAGACGAATAAAAACCTGGGAGCGCCGCTGCCTGCTGCCGAAGGCGTTGAACTGGCTGCATGCAGATGCACACCGGGAATGCCCAGCGCCGTGGCCGCTGCAGTGGTGTGCAAAGCTTGGCGTAAAAAATGACGACGTTGCATGGCGGACTCCGGTAGGGTGGCCTTGAGCGGGTGGGCGCTTAGCGGCGCATGGATTCGGGTGCTGCAAGCAGGAAGGTGTTCCATTCCTGCGGCGAAGTGGCCTGGTCCAGCGCCGCGCGCGTGGCCGGGCTCAGGCTGCCCTGAATGGCCTGGTAGTACAGCGCATTGGCCAGTTGGGGGAAGGCGGGCTTTTCGGTGGGTTGCGGGCCATCGGTCTTGAAGAGGCCGGCACTGCCGGAGCCGATGGCCTTGGCAATCTCAAAGCGGGTGGTGAGCTGGCCCGCGCTGTCCCAGCCCGAGGCCACTAGCGGGTAGCCGTCCGGTGTTTGGCGGCCATAGAGCGGCTCGCCCATGCGGTTGATCCAGTTCAGCATGGGGCCGACATTGAGGATGACCTTGTCGTCATAGGCCAGCCGCACCGAGGACACCACGTAGCGCACCGGGTCCTTGAATTTGGCGGGCGGTGCGTTCACGAACTCTGGCGCGGTGAACAGGGTCTCCAAGACCTTGGCGATCTGGCCATCAGTCGCTTTCCAAGTGGCCGCCATGCGGTCTATCAGGGCTTGGGGCGGGTTGTCTGAGAGCCAGTAGGTGGCGAGCTTGCGGCTCACAAAGCGAGCGGTGGATGGGTGACGGGCCAGCATGTCCAGCGCGGCGTCCACTTCGCCCAAGCCCTCGCCGCTGACGGGGCTGCCCAACAAGGTCTTGCTGCCTGTGTCGTGGCGCTGCGGGTTGAACTCAAACAAACCCCGGCGCACGTAGAGGCGAGCCAACTCCTTGCGGATGTTGGGGTTGCCGGTGTTCATGTTCACACCCACGCCGGTGAGCACGCGGGCCAGTTCTTGCACGTCTTTCTGGGTGTAGCCACCATCCACCCCCAGGGTGTGCAGCTCCATCAGCTCCCGTGCAAAGTTTTCGTTGATGCGACCTGCGGCGTTCTGGTCGTTGTCCAGGTAGCGCAGCATGGCCGGGTGGTAGGTCACGGCGCCCAGCAGGTCGCGGAAGCGCCCCAGGGCGTGCGGCCGCAGGGCGCTATCTTCATAGTCGCCCAGCATGGCGCGCAGGTTGTGCTTGTACAGGTGCACATTGAAGTGGTTGAGCCAGAACCAGGTCATCTGCTCTTGCACTTGAGCCGGGCTGTAGAGCGCGCGCAGCAGATGGCGGGTGGCGGACTCTCGGGCCAGGCGGTTGAGCTCTTGCTGGTAGGCCTGCTGGGCAGCTTTCTTTTCGGCGTCGTCTTTGAGCGCATCAGAGTCTTTGCGCTGCTGCTCCATTTTGAGGACCAGGTCTGTCAAGCTGGTCTGGCTGATGGTCATGGTGCGCACGGCTTCGCGCGCGGGCTCGGGTAGCACGGCGTCGCGGGGCTGGAGTTGCTGCTGCAACCATGCAGCTTGCCCCTGCTGCTCCAGTTGGCGGGCAGTGTGGCTGTTGGCGCCCCAGGTCACCCGGTTCAGCCACGGGTAGTTCTGCTGGGTGGCCGGCGCTGCTGCGCTGTGGGGCGCGGCGGGTGGCAGCGGGGCACAGGCCTGCAGACCGGCCAGTGCGGCGCACAGCCACAGAGGGGCCCAGGAGCGAGCGGGGTGGGGCGTGCGTTTCATGCAGTGCATGGTAGCGCTGCGCCCCGCGCCGCACCAACTGTTACTTTGGTAAAGCGCTCAGGCTTTGCCGAACTCTGCGCCCAGCTCGCCGGCGCGTTGGTGCGCGGCAAACAGGGCTTTGGCGAACAGGTCTTTGATGCCGCTCTCGTCCATGGACGTGATGGCGGCGTACGTGGTGCCGCCCTTGGATGTGACTTTGGCGCGCAGGGTTTCCGGCGGCTCGGTCGATGCGCGGGCCAGCTCACCGGCACCGATGAAGGTGGCCACGGCCAGTTGGTAGGCCTGATCACGCTCCAAGCCCAGCTGGGCACCAGCCTCGGTCATGGCTTCCATGAAATAGAACATGTAGGCCGGGCCTGAGCCGCTGAGGGCGGTGACCGCGTCGAGTTGCTCCTCCGCCGTGAGCCACACGGTGGCACCGGTGGTGGCAATGACGTCATTGGCCCAGTCTTTGTCCGCCTGAGAGACCGCCGGCCGGCCGTACAGCGCGGTGATGCCTTTGCCGATGAGTGCGGGCGTGTTGGGCATGGTGCGGATGATGCGTTCACTACCCAGCCACTGGGCGATGCTCTGGCTGGTGATGCCAGCCGCCACGCTCAGGTGCAAGGCATTCTGATTGTGGGCGCGCACTGCTGCAGCTGCTTCTTTGAAGGTCTGGGGTTTGACGGCCCAGACGATCATGTCGGCGGTGGCGAGAAACGCACCAGCTTCGGCCTGTGGAGCCAGACCAAAGTCCTTGGCCAAGCGTGCGCGGGCCTCGTCCCAAGGTTCCACCACGTCAATGTCGGCTGCCGAGAAGCCTTGGCGGAGCAGTCCGCCGATGATGGCGCTGGCCATATTGCCGCCGCCTATGAATGCAATGCGCTTGCCCATGGTGTGTCCTGTGCGTAGAAAAGTCTGAGCGCCCGAGTTTAGAGGGTGGTCTGGCGCACCGCGTGTTCCCAGCGTTCCATCAGCTCCTTGGCGCGCGCTGGGGGCAGGGTGGGCAGGAAGCGACGCTCGGCCTTCCACAAGTCGGTCAGCTCGTTGGTACTGCGGTAGACGCCGGTGGTCAGACCGGCCAGGTAGGCCGCGCCCAACGCCGTGGTCTCCGTGACTGCGGGGCGGACCACCGGGATGCCCAGCAAATCTGCCTGGAACTGCATCAGCAAGTCGTTCACACAGGCGCCACCGTCCACGCGCAGTTCAGACACCGCAGCTGCACCCGCGCTCACGGCATCGCGGCTCATGGCTTGCAGCAGCGCTGCGCTCTGGAATGCTATGCTTTCGAGAGCGGCCCGCGCAATGTGGGCGAGGGTTGAGCCGCGAGTGAGGCCTGTAATGGAGCCACGTGCATCGGGCTTCCAATAGGGGGCTCCCAGGCCGGTAAAGGCGGGCACCACGATCACCCCGCCCGAGTCCGGCACGCTTTGCGCCAGGCTTTGCACTTCGCCGCTGCCCTGAATGGCATGCAGCCCGTCGCGCAACCACTGCACCACGGCGCCACCCACAAACACGCTGCCTTCCAGCGCGAACTGGGGTTGGCCGTGGGTCGCAGCGCAGGGCCGCCCCAAGCCAGACCGCGCCCCCTCGGGGGGCAGCGCAGCACGCGAAGCGGCAAGCGTGGGGGCCACTTGCGCTGCGCTGGTGGTGATCAGGCCGTTTTGAGAGGTTTGAAAGTTTCCACCGGTGTGCATCAGCATAAAGCAGCCTGTGCCATAGGTGTTCTTCACCATGCCGGCCTTGAAGCAGGCCTGGCCGAACAGCGCGCTTTGCTGGTCACCCGCCACGCCGCCGATGGGAATGGCGTGGCCCAGCAGGCCGGGCGCCACTTCACCGAACAGGGAGGCCGAGGGTTGCACAGCGGGCATCAGGCTGGCGGGGATGTCCAGCGCCGCCAGCAGGTCTTGGTCCCACAGGTTGGTGTGCACGTTGAACAGCATGGTGCGCGAGGCATTGCTCACGTCCGTCACGTGTACTTTGCCCTCGGTCAGTTGCCAGATCAGCCAGCTGTCGATGGTGCCGAAGGCCAGCTCGCCATTGGCGGCCTGCGCCCGTGCGCCGGGCACGTGGTCCAGCAGCCATTTGAGTTTGGTGCCGGAGAAGTAGGCGTCCACCAGCAGGCCGGTCTTGCTCCGTATGGTGTCGGCAAGCCCGCGTGCACGCAGGTCGGCGCAGGTGGGTTCGGCGCGACGGTCTTGCCAGACGATGGCATGGTGAATGGGCACACCGGTCTTGCGGTTCCACACCACCGTGGTTTCGCGTTGGTTGGTAATGCCCACGGCTTTCACCTGTGCGGCCGTGATGCCGGCCTTGGCCAGGGCGTCGCGCGCGGTGGCGAGCTGGATGCGCCAAATCTCTTGGGCGTCGTGCTCTACCCAGCCGGGTTGCGGGTAAATCTGCTGCAGTTCCCGTTGGGCCATAGCCACGGTGCGGCCGGTTTCGTCAAACACGATGCTGCGGGAGCTGGAGGTGCCCTGGTCCAAGGCGAGCAGGTAAGTCATGGTTGTCTCCTTTTTGTGGTGGCGTGTCAGTCAGCGATCACCAGACGAGCACTCGCGTTTTCCAACAGTGCAGGGAAGGGGGCTGGCGGCATCGCGTCGGTGAACAGACGGTCGATCTGGGCCAGTTGGCCGACCTCGACCATGGCGGGGCGGTTGAACTTGCTGGTGTCGGCAGCCACCCAGACTTCGCGCGCGTGGCCGATGATGGTCTGGGCCACTTTCACCTCGCGGTAGTCGTAATCACGCAGCGTGCCATCGGCTTCGATGCCGGAGATGCCGATGACGGCAATGTCCACCTTGAACTGGCGGATGAAGTCCACCGCCGCCTCGCCCACGATGCCTTGGTCCCGCCCACGCACGACACCACCGACCACGATGACTTCCGACTGGCTGTTCGCACTCAAGATGCTGGCGACGTTCAGGTTGTTGGTGATGACACGCAAGCCCGTGTGTTCCAGCAGCGCCCGCGCCACGGCTTCGGTGGTCGTGCCTATGTTCAGGATCAGGGAGCAATCGTTGGGAATGGCCGCTGCAATGGCGCGCGCGATGCGGTTTTTCTCAGATGCGTTGAGTTGCACACGTTGCAGGTGGGCAATGTTCTCCACCGTGGAGCTGGGAACCCTTACGCCGCCGTGGAAACGGGTCAGCAAGCCCTCGTCCGCCAGTTTTTGTACGTCGCGACGCACCGTCTGCAGCGTCACTCCCAGCGACTCCGCCAAGCGTTCCACGCTGATAGAGCCCTGTTCTTGCACGGTGTGAAGCAGTTGAAGTTGGCGAGGGTTGGCGGACATGGAGGTGGGTCCTTACAGCGCACGCACTATAAACGAATCAAAACGAAGCATATAAATGACAAAAAGAAAAATAACGAATACGATTGCTGACTGCACTCTATTTCACCAGACCCCATGACACCCTACGCCCCCCCCTTGCCCACCCGCCGGGAAGACCTGCTGAACCGCTTGGCTGAGCCCACGGTGTTCGACATCGCGGTGGTGGGAGGAGGCGCAACCGGCTTGGGGGTTGCGTTGGATGCTGCGGCCCGCGGTTTTAGCGTGGTGCTGATCGAGTCGCACGACTTTGCCAAAGGTACTTCCTCCCGTGCAACCAAACTGTTGCACGGAGGGGTGCGTTATCTGGCGCAAGGCAATATTTCCCTGGTACGCGAGGCGCTGCACGAGCGGACTACCTTGCTACGCAACGCCCCGCACTTAGCGCAACCATTGGCCTTTGTCATGCCCTCCTATAAATGGTGGGAAACGCCGTTTTATGGTGCGGGGCTGACTGCGTATGACCTGTTGGCGGGGAAGGCGGGTCTGGGGAAAACCGAGTTTCTGGGCATCAATGACACCAAGAAACTGATTCCTCAAGTCGCAAGCGAAGGCCTCAAAGGCGGCGTCAAGTACTGGGATGGCCAATTTGATGACGCGCGATTGGCGCTCACTTTGGCGCGTACCGCAGCCGCCAAAGGCGCTTTGGTGGTGAACTATTGCAAAGCAACCCAGCTGCAGTATGAGGCTGGCAAGGTGTGCGGCGTCTTGTGTGAGGACACCATCGGGGGGCGCAAGTTCTCGATTCAATCGCGCTGCGTGGTCAATGCAACCGGGGTTTGGGTGGATGCTTTGCGTGAAAAAGATGGCGAGGCCAACCCCCGTGACGGTCGCAGCAAGACCAAGCCCATGGTGGCGCCCAGCCAAGGCGTGCACATTGTGGTGGACAGGGAGTTTTTGGGAGGCGATACCGCCCTGATGGTGCCCAAGACCCAAGACGGGCGCGTACTTTTTGCGGTGCCGTGGCTCGGCAAAGTCATTTTGGGCACTACCGATACCCCGCGTTACGATCTCGACCGGGAGCCCAGGCCCTTCAAGGAAGAGGTCGCCTTCATCCTAGAAGAGTCCGCCCGCTATCTGAAAAAAGCACCCACTGCCGAGGACATACGGAGCATCTGGGTGGGCTTGCGTCCACTGGTTAAGCCCCAAGAGGATGATGGCGAAAACACCAAAGCCATCAGTCGTGAGCACACGGTGCTGGTGAGCCGGAGCGGTTTGGTGACGGTCACGGGCGGAAAGTGGACGACCTACAGGGCTATGGCAGAGGATGTGCTTGCCAAGTGTGCGGAAAAGAATCTGCTGCATTCCCGCGCAGCAGGCGCCACCGTGCATTTGCGCCTCCAGGGCGCAGATGGTGAGGGCGTTCGACAAAGCGCTATGTCCATGCCGCAAGGGGCGCACTCCTACGGGCTGGACTATCCGGCAGTGCATTCGCTACCCGGTAGTGAGGTGGAGCTGGCGCCGGGCCTGACCGAAGCCATGGTCCGTTTCGCAGCGCGTCATGAATACGCAGTGACGGTAGAAGATGTGCTCGCACGCAGGGCCCGTGTATTGTTTTTAGATGCCCGCCTTGCGGCCCGATTGGTGCCCAAAGTGGCCCGAATCCTTGTGGAAGAGACAGGTTTGCCTCCCAAAGAGGCTGAATTTATCGCTTTGGCGGCTCAATACACGGAAATTCCTGCGCAAAAGTAGTTGACGCCAGAAATGAAGGCTGGCACAATAGTGGGCTTCGCTTGAAAAAGCTGAAGGTTCTGCCCAAATAGAAGTCGTGCAAGTGGTTTGCGCGGTGGATAGCGGGCCCAAGACTGACTTGGTTTTGTAGTTGCCAGTGTGGCAAAGCAGCTCCAGGTGCAAGTTGGGAATAATGAAATGATCCAAACTGAATCTCGACTGGAAGTTGCCGACAACACCGGCGCGAAATCCGTTCTCTGCATCAAGGTGCTGGGCGGGTCTAAGCGTCGCTATGCAAGCGTCGGCGACATCATCAAAGTTTCCATCAAAGAAGCTGCTCCCCGTGGACGCGTCAAAAAAGGCGAAGTCTATAGCGCTGTAGTGGTTCGTACTGCCAAGGGCATCCGCCGTGGCGACGGTTCTTTGGTGAAATTCGACGGCAACGCAGCTGTGTTGCTCAACGCCAAGTTGGAGCCTATCGGCACCCGCATCTTCGGACCAGTGACCCGCGAACTGCGCACTGAAAAGTTCATGAAGATCGTGTCCCTGGCTCCTGAAGTTTTGTAAGGACCCGCCATGAACAAGATTCGCAAAGGCGACGAAGTCATCGTTATCGCAGGTCGCGATAAGGGTAAGCGCGGAGTGATCTCCTTGCGCGCTGACGACTCTCACGTAGTCGTCGAGGGCATCAACTTGGTGAAAAAGCACACCAAGCCAAACCCCATGAAGGGCACAACCGGCGGCATCGTTGAAAAGACCATGCCTATTCACCAGTCCAATGTTGCCATTTTCAATGCAGCAACAGGCAAGGCTGACCGTGTTGGTATCAAGGTGCTGGCTGACGGCAAACGCGTTCGCGTTTACAAGTCCAGCGGCGAAGAAATCAAGGTGGCATAAACATGGCACGTCTACAACAACACTACCGCGAAAAAGTGGCGCCTGAGTTGACAGCCAAGTTTGGCTACACCTCGCCCATGCAAGTGCCACGTTTGACCAAGATCACCCTGAACATGGGTGTGAGCGAAGCCGTAGCTGATAAAAAGGTGATGGATCACGCAGTGTCCGACCTCACCAAGATCGCTGGCCAAAAGCCCGTGGTGACCAAGTCCAAGAAAGCTATCGCTGGTTTCAAGATCCGCGAAGGCCAGGCGATCGGTTGCATGGTGACTTTGCGCGGCGTGCAGATGTACGAATTCCTGGATCGTTTCGTGACCGTAGCTCTGCCACGCGTCCGTGACTTCCGTGGTATTTCTGGTCGCGCTTTTGATGGCCGTGGTAACTACAACATCGGCGTCAAAGAGCAGATCATTTTCCCTGAGATTGAATATGACAAGGTTGATGCCTTGCGCGGCCTCAATATCAGCATCACCACAACGGCAAAGACCGACGAAGAGTGCAAGGCGCTGCTCGCTGGCTTCCGTTTCCCGTTCAAGAACTGAGGTGACCTGTGGCTAAAATGGCTTTAATCGAGCGCGAGCTCAAACGTGACAAGTTGGCTGCCAAGTACGCTAAGAAATATGCGGAACTGAAGGCAATCGCAGGTGATGCAAAGCGTTCTGACGAAGAGCGCGCAGCAGCCCGTCTGGGTCTGCAAAAGTTGCCTCGCAACGCAAATCCCACTCGCCAGCGTAACCGCTGCTCTATCACGGGTCGTCCCCGTGGAACGTTCCAGCACTTCGGTCTGGGTCGTGCGAAGATTCGTGAAATGGCTTTTGCCGGAGAAATTCCTGGCATTACCAAGGCCAGCTGGTAAGCGATAGGAGAACCGAACATGAGTATGAGTGATCCCATCGCCGATCTGTTGACACGCATCCGCAATGCACAGATGGTTGCCAAAACAACCGTGTCCGTGCCTTCTTCCAAAGTGAAGATTGCAATTGCACAAGTGTTGAAAGAAGAAGGCTATATCGACGGCTTCAAGGTTGCCACTGAAGATGGCAAGTCTGAGCTGCAAATTGCTTTGAAATATTACGCCGGTCGCCCTGTGATCGAGCGCATTGAGCGCGTAAGCCGTCCTGGCCTGCGTGTTTACCGCGGCAGCGATGCAATTCCTCAAGTCCAAAACGGCTTGGGCGTTGCTATCGTGACTACACCCAAGGGTGTTATGACTGATCGCAAAGCGCGCGCTTCCGGTGTCGGTGGCGAAGTGCTGTGCTACGTCGCTTAACGCTACAGGAGTAAGAAACAATGTCCCGCGTAGGCAAACTCCCCGTCACCGTACCTGCTGGTGTTGAAGTGTCCATCAAAGCTGACCAAATCAGCGTAAAGGGCACTGGCGGCACTCTGCAGTTGGCTCAAAACAGCCTGGTGAACATCCAGAATGAAGCTGGCAAACTCAGCTTCCAACCCGCTAATGACTCCCGTGAAGCTGACGCAATGACTGGCACCATCCGTCAATTGGTCAACAACATGGTGGTTGGCGTAACCAAGGGCTTTGAGCGCAAGCTGAGCCTGATTGGTGTGGGTTACAAGGCGCAAGCTACAGGCACCAAGTTGAACTTGGCTGTCGGTTATTCGCACCCAGTGAACCTCGAAATGCCTGCCGGCATTTCTGTGGCCACTCCCACTCCAACTGAAATCCTGATCAAAGGTGCTGACCGCCAACGCGTAGGTCAGATCGCCGCTGAGATTCGTGCAATTCGTCCTCCAGAGCCCTACAAAGGCAAGGGCATCCGTTATTCGGATGAGAAGATCACGATCAAAGAAACGAAGAAGAAATAAGGAGCTGCAACATGTTGACCAAAAAAGAGCAGCGTCTTCGTCGGGCACGTCAGACCCGAATCCGCATTGCAACGCAAGGCGTAGCACGTTTGACCGTGACACGCACAAACTTGCACATCTACGCCAGTGTTATCTCCGGCGACGGCGGCAAGGTCATTGCATGCGCATCGACTGCTGAAGCAGAAGTTCGCAAGTCCCTGGGTGCAACTGGCAAAGGCGGCAACGTGGCTGCAGCACAGATCATCGGTAAGCGTGTCGCTGAAAAGGCGAAAGCAGCGGGTATCGAAAAAGTGGCGTTTGACCGCTCCGGTTTCGCCTACCACGGTCGCGTCAAGGCGTTGGCAGATGCCGCGCGTGAAGCTGGCTTGCAGTTCTAAGCAGATCGGAAATTAAGATGGCTAAAGTTCAAGCAAAAATGCAAGGTAAGGCCGAGGGTCCTGAAGACGGTCTGCGGGAGAAAATGATCGCGATCAACCGCGTGACCAAAGTCGTGAAGGGTGGCCGTATTCTCGGTTTCGCTGCACTGACTGTGGTTGGTGACGGTGATGGTCGCATCGGCATGGGCAAAGGTAAATCCAAGGAAGTTCCTGCAGCGGTGCAGAAAGCCATGGAAGAAGCCCGTCGCAATATGATCAAGGTCACTTTGAAGAATGGTTCCATCCACCACAAGGTGATGGGTCACCACGGTGCAGCTAGCGTCATGATGGCGCCAGCTCCAAAGGGTACCGGCATTATTGCTGGTGGTCCTATGCGCGCTGTTTTCGAAGTTCTGGGCATTACAGATATCGTGGCTAAGAGCCACGGTTCTTCCAACCCTTACAACATGGTTCGTGCGACCTTGGATGCTCTGTCTGTGTCTACGACACCTGCAGAAGTTGCAGCCAAGCGTGGGAAGACTGTTGAAGAGATCTTCGCTTAATCGAGGACTTCAAAATGACAACACAACAAACTGTGAAGATCCAATTGGTGCGTAGCCCGATTGGAACAAAAGAGTCCCACCGCGCCACCGTGCGTGGTTTGGGTCTGCGCAAGCTCAATAGCGTGAGCGAATTGCAGGATACACCTGCAGTGCGCGGCATGATTAACAAGATCAGCTACCTGGTCAAGGTGCTCTAAGAGGTTGATGATGGAACTGAATAACATCAAGCCCGCTGAAGGCGCCAAGCACGCCAAACGTCGCGTAGGCCGTGGTATCGGATCTGGTTTGGGCAAGACAGCCGGCCGTGGTCACAAAGGTCAAAAATCTCGTTCTGGCGGCTACCACAAGGTTGGCTTTGAGGGCGGTCAGATGCCTATGCATCGTCGTCTGCCAAAGCGTGGTTTCAAATCGCATTTGCTGAAGTTCAATGCGGAAATCACTTTGACTGCCTTAGAAGCTCTAGGATTGGCTGAAGTCAATTTGGTTGCTCTGAAGCAAGCTGGTGCTGTTGGTGAGCTCGCCAAAGTGGTGAAGGTTATCAATACCGGCGCTATCACTAAAGCCGTGAAGCTCAGCGGTATCGGTGCAACTGCTGGTGCCAAGGCTGCTATTGAAGCCGCTGGCGGCGCAGTAGCCTAATTAGTTTTACGAAAGTAAACGAGTGGCTACAACTGCAGCTCAAACAGCCAAAGCAGGCAAGTTCGGCGACCTGCGTCGCCGGCTTGTTTTCTTGTTGTTGGCGCTGGTCGTCTATCGCTTGGGGGCGCATATTCCGGTCCCAGGTATTGACCCCGCCCAACTGCAACAACTGTTTAAGGGTCAACAGGGTGGCATATTGAGCTTATTCAATATGTTCTCCGGTGGCGCCTTATCTCGCTTCACGATCTTTGCGCTGGGCATCATGCCCTACATCTCTGCTTCGATCATCATGCAGCTGTTGACCTATGTGTTGCCGGCTTTTGAGCAATTGAAGAAAGAGGGCGAAGGTGGTCGTCGCAAGATAACGCAATACACCCGTTACGGTACCTTGGGTTTGGCTTTGTTCCAGTCTTTGGGAATCGCAGTGGCGTTGGAGGCATCTGCCGGTTTGGTGATCTCTCCAGGCTTTGGTTTCCGTATGACCACGATCGTGACTTTGACAGCCGGTACCATGTTTCTGATGTGGCTGGGTGAGCAGATCACCGAACGAGGCTTGGGTAATGGTATCTCCATTCTTATCTTCGGTGGGATTGCTGCCGGATTGCCAAGCGCAGTTGGTGGATTGTTGGAGCTGGTACGTACAGGCTCGATGAGCATCATCGTGGCTTTGTTGATTGTGGTTGTCATCGCACTGGTTACTTACTTTGTGGTGTTCGTGGAGCGAGGACAGCGAAAGATTTTGGTGAACTACGCACGTCGGCAGGTCGGCAACAAAGTGTATGGTGGGCAATCGTCTCATCTTCCGTTGAAGCTGAATATGGCGGGTGTGATTCCACCGATCTTTGCGTCATCCATCATTCTGCTGCCTGCAACGATTGCAAATTGGTTCAGTACTGGTGATTCAATGCGGTGGTTGAAAGACATTGCCAGCACGCTCAGCCCTGGTCAACCTGTCTATGTGATGCTATATGCGGCAGCTATCGTGTTCTTCTGCTTTTTCTACACGGCCTTGGTATTCAACAGCCGCGAAACAGCTGATAACCTGAAGAAGAGTGGCGCATTCATCCCTGGCATCCGGCCAGGCGACCAGACTGCCAAATACATTGACAAGATTCTGGTTCGCTTGACGCTTGCTGGTGCAATTTACATCACGTTCGTGTGTTTGTTGCCGGAGTTTTTGATCTTGAAGTACAACGTGCCGTTCTACTTCGGAGGAACTTCGTTGCTGATTATTGTTGTTGTCACCATGGATTTTATGGCTCAAGTCCAGAATTACATGATGTCTCAGCAGTATGAATCGCTGCTCAAGAAGGCGAATTTCAAGGCTTCTTGATACAAGTAAGTCATCGAGGGAGTGTGTGCGGCTTGGTTACCAGGTGGCGCGACATTCAGATAGCAAGTTAGAGCGCTTGTTCCGCGCGAATCAAAGTCGGGACTGGGCGAAGAGTTTTAGGAGAAGAAAATGAAAGTTTCGGCTTCGGTCAAGAAAATTTGCCGCAACTGCAAAATCATCCGACGCAAAGGCGTTGTGCGCGTGATCTGTACAGATCCACGCCACAAGCAGCGTCAGGGTTAATTGCAAGAGTTTTAGAGGACGAAAATGGCACGTATCGCTGGCATCAACATTCCGCCGCACCAACATTCCGAAATCGGCTTGACAGCTATTTTCGGCATCGGACGCACCCGCGCACGCAAGATTTGCGAGGCCTGTGGCATCGCATATTCGAAGAAAGTCAAAGATTTGACTGACTCCGATCTTGAGAAAATCCGCGACCAAATCGCTCAGTTTACAATTGAGGGTGATTTGCGCCGTGAGACCACTATGAACATCAAGCGTTTGATGGACATTGGTTGCTACCGCGGGTTCCGTCACCGCCGCGGCCTGCCGATGCGTGGTCAACGTACTCGCACCAACGCTCGCACACGCAAAGGCCCTCGTAAGGCAGCTGCGTCTTTGAAGAAATAATAGGGATTGAGAGACCACTATGGCAAAGGCTCCCGCTAATAACGCAGCTCAACGCGTTCGTAAGAAGGTTCGTAAGAACGTTGCCGACGGCATCGCTCACGTGCATGCTTCGTTTAACAACACCATCATTACCATCACAGATCGTCAAGGCAATGCGTTGTCTTGGGCTTCTTCTGGTGGTCAAGGTTTCAAGGGCTCCCGCAAGTCCACTCCTTTTGCAGCCCAGGTTGCTTCTGAGGTGGCTGGTCGTGCAGCTCTGGAACAAGGCATCAAGAACCTCGACGTCGAGATCAAGGGCCCAGGCCCCGGTCGCGAGTCTTCGGTTCGCGCCTTGGCTGCGCTGGGTATTCGCATCAATATGATTGCTGATGTGACCCCCGTGCCGCACAACGGCTGCCGCCCTCAAAAGCGTCGCCGTATTTAATTTAACCCAAGCCCACCGCCACCAACTTTTGTTGGTGGCTCGCGCGTTTCTACGCGTCAGATGACATAAAAGGAAGATCAAGTGGCACGTTACCTAGGCCCAAAGGCCAAGCTTTCCCGCCGTGAAGGCACAGACTTGTTTTTGAAGAGCGCCCGTCGCTCTATCGCTGACAAGGCAAAATTTGATTCCAAGCCAGGCCAGCACGGCCGCACCTCTGGCGCCCGTACCTCTGACTATGGTCTGCAATTGCGTGAAAAGCAAAAAGTTAAGCGCATGTACGGCGTGTTGGAGCGGCAGTTCCGCCGTTATTTTGCTGAAGCTGATCGTCGTCGTGGCAACACCGGTGCTAACTTGATGGTTCTGTTGGAATCCCGTCTGGACAACGTTGTTTACCGCATGGGCTTTGCTTCTACGCGCGCTGAGGCACGTCAGCTGGTTTCTCACAAGGCAATCACCGTCAATGGCGGCTCTGTGAATATTCCGTCCTACTTGGTCAAGGCTGGCGACGTGGTCGCAGTCCGCGAGAAGTCCAAGAAGCAAAACCGTATTGTTGAAGCCCTTCAATTGGCGCAGCAAGTTGGTTTGCCCGCTTGGGTTGAGGTGAGCGTTGAAAAGGCCGAAGGCACTTTCAAGACTGTTCCTGACCGTGACCAATTCGGCGCTGACATCAACGAATCTCTGATCGTTGAATTGTATTCCCGCTAATCGTTTCGGTTTTTTGTAATCGTTCCTTTGCTGCGGGGCACTGCGGCGAAGGTACTTCACCAGCCTTACCGATGTAACGAGTCGGGGGTATTGAGAGGAAGTTTGCATGCAAAACAATTTGTTGAAGCCTAAGTCGATCAGCGTTGAGCAGCTTGGCCCAAATCGCGCCAAAGTTGCTCTGGAGCCTTTTGAGCGTGGATACGGTCACACACTTGGGAACGCGTTGCGTCGAGTGTTGTTGTCTTCCATGCCCGGCTTCGCTGCGACTGAGGTCACAATTGCCGGCGTGTTGCATGAATACTCTTCTATCGACGGTGTTCAAGAAGATGTAGTTAACATCTTGTTGAACCTTAAGGGCGTAGTCTTTAAGTTGCACAACCGCGAAGAAGTGACGTTGAGCCTGCGTAAGGACACAGAGGGTGTCGTTACTGCTGCTGACATTCAAACGCCTCATGACGTTGAGATCATCAATCCTGATCACGTGATTGCAAACTTGTCGCATGGCGGCAAGTTGGATATGCAGATCAAGGTTGAAAAGGGTCGTGGTTACGTGCCTGGCAGCATGCGCCGCTACGCTGACGAGCCAAACAAGTCCATTGGCCGCATCGTGCTGGATGCGTCGTTCTCTCCGGTTCGCCGTGTTAGCTACACCGTTGAGAGCGCGCGAGTTGAGCAGCGTACTGACTTGGACAAGCTGGTCGTTGAGATTGAGACCAACGGTGCCGTGACAGCAGAAGACGCAGTTCGCGCTTCCGCTAAAATCTTGGTCGAGCAATTGGCAGTGTTTGCACAGTTGGAAGGTAGTGAGCTGGATGCGTTCACAGCACCTGCACCACGTGGTAACACGCAATTCGATCCGATTCTGTTGCGTCCAGTAGATGAGTTGGAACTCACTGTTCGTTCTGCGAACTGCTTGAAGGCCGAGAACATCTACTACATCGGTGATTTGATTCAGCGCACAGAAAATGAGTTGCTGAAGACTCCTAACTTGGGTCGCAAGTCTCTCAACGAAATCAAGGAAGTTTTGGCCTCTCGCGGGCTGACTTTGGGAATGAAGCTGGAGAGCTGGCCCCCTGCTTCTTTGGAAAAGCGTTAACTCGTATCTGAACCCTGCAGAGGGTTCCGTGCCACAGGCAGTACCTGATACGGCTGCCTGTTAATAAAACTGAAGGAATTTAATATGCGTCACGGACACGGTCTTCGTAAACTTAATCGCACTAGCTCACACCGTCTGGCTATGTTGCGCAACATGATGAATTCGTTGATCGAACACGAAGTCATCAAAACCACTGTACCCAAGGCCAAGGAATTGCGCCGTGTAGTGGAGCCCATGATCACTTTGGCCAAAGAAGCTACCGTGGCAAATCGCCGTTTAGCTTTTGATCGTCTGCGTGATCGTGACAGCGTCACCAAGCTGTTCGACGTTTTGGGCCCTCGCTTCAAAGCTCGTCCAGGCGGCTACACACGTATTTTGAAGATGGGTTTCCGTGTTGGTGACAACGCGCCCATGGCCTTGGTGGAATTGGTTGAGCGTTCTGAAGAAGTTTCTGTAATTTCTGAAGAAGTGAAGGCTTAATAGGTTATAATTCAATTCTTGACGCGGAGTGGAGCAGCCTGGTAGCTCGTTGGGCTCATAACCCAAAGGTCGTTAGTTCAAATCTAGCCTCCGCAACCAATAGACAAGTGGAATACCACTGAAAAATGGCTCACTTCGGTGGGCCATTTTTGTTTTTGCGTACAAGTTTTCTATCTGGAGCACACCTCTCAACTTGCTTATCGTCGTCAGTGGGATGACTGCCGGCGTCAGGTGTTGGCTTCTTGACAGCCCGTGGCTCCATAAAAAAGAGGACCGTGATCCACGCTCCTCATATCCAACATGCTGGCGATCTAGCTGGATATCAGTAGCTAATGTGCTTGTGGATTGCCAACGACCCAGCTTTCCTAACTTTTTAGAATACCATGCGCAATCCGACACCGTAGCCGGTCCCTTGCACCGTGTTCTTATCGGATCCATTGGCGTTGTAGTTCTTCAAAATATCGTTTCTCACAGAAACGTTGATGCTGGTACTCTTGTTAAGTGGCCAGAAGTATCCAACACCCCAGCCCTCGCTGTCTACATCAGAGCTAACAGCCATGTTCTGGTCTTCGTTTTTGTAGGACACGCGAACCTCACCCGGCCCGTATGGGAGTTTGAAACCAGTGGTGAAAACTGTCCGCGATCCGTCGTCTGCAGCATTCAGTCGGGTCGTGCGCGCCCATGTCGCCATGATTGTTGCTGTGCCAATCTTGTAGTTGGCGCCAAATCCGGTGGTTTGCTTGTCACTGGTCAGGGATTCACCTTCTTCTTGAATGCCGAATGCAAGACCGAGTAAATCGCCGGTGTAGCTGATATACGCGCCTGTTCCGTTCCGGAAGTTTTCAGCGTTGTCTTCCCCTTTCTTATGACTCAGGCCGACTACAACACCGCCCATACTCGGGCTTTGCAGGTTGACCGCATTGTTCCATTTGTCGGTAGCGCCCGCTTGGCGCGTACCGTTGCTGGCGTAACTGTCGCCACCGAAGGCTTCGTAGCGACCGGCGACCACCACGTCCGTGAGCGGACCGGACATACGTCCTAATCGCAGCGCACCGTACTTCTTGCTAGCCAATCCCACCCAGGCTTTATCTTTGAAGAGGACACCGTCTTGGGTGCCGTTGTCCATGGTGGCACGCATTTCCAGGTCGAAGAAGCTATTGATGTCTTCATTGATGGTGGAAGTTCCAGAGAACTTGATACGGCCAGTGCTATCGCCATCAACTGACTCATTGTTGGCATTGGATGTGTTCGACGTCGCACTGGCCACGTGCTTGTTAAACATACCCAAATCCACACGCCCGGAAATGGACATCTGCACCGCATCATTGCCGCTTGTGATGTTGCTTGGGCCTGATTGTGCCAACGCTGTAGAGCCGATTGCGCACAAAGCCAGAGGGATGATGGAATGTTTGAAATGCTGCATGTCAGTTGTCTCGCTAAGTTGATGGGATACCGCTGATGTGGTCGGACGTCAGACGATATGTGCGAAGTTTATGTCTGCATGCCAAACGAAGACGTGGGGGAAACCCTGTGTGCGGCAAAAAGGCCACAGGAGCTCTAAAGCGAGCTCCTGGGCGTTTTGCTAACAGACTGCTGATTGCTGATTGCTGATTGCTGATTGCTGATTGCTGAGTGCGCTGCAGTGGGTATCTTCAGCTCCACTGCAAATATGGAGGCAACTTAGGTGAGTCCCAGGCCAACGTAGTTCTCAGCAAGTACAACAGACGCAGCGTCCGAAGCAATCAAATAGTCAAGTTCCGCTTGCTGAAGCTTTTGACCAATGGCGCCGCCCTCCGGTAGCCGATGCATCAGGTTGGTAAACCACCAGGAGAAGCGTTCCCCCTTCCAGATGCGCTGCAGACAACGATGGGAGTAGTGATCTATAGCTGCGTCAGAATGTTCCACGTAGTGTTGGATTACAGCCTCCGATAAGAACTTGACATCTGTCGCAGCCAAGTTCAAACCCTTCGCTCCCGTCGGCGGAACAATGTGGGCCGCATCACCCGCTAAAAAAAGCCGGCCAAAGCGCATAGGTTCCGCCACGAAGCTCCGCAATGGCGCGATGCTTTTTTCCAAGGAAGGGCCGGTGACTAGGGTCTCACGCGCATCCGCATCCAGGCGCAACTTTAACTCATCCCAGAAGGCTTCATCGGACCAATTTTCGGCCTTGTCCGTAAGGGGCACTTGAAGGTAATAGCGACTACGAGTGAGGCTGCGCTGAGAGCACAGAGCAAAACCCCTATCACTATTCGCGTAAATGAGTTCGTGGTGAACTGGTGGAGTATCAGAGAGTAAACCAAGCCAACCAAAGGGATACACCTTCTCATACTCTGTAACAGCGCCGTCCGGCACGCTTGCCCGACAAACCCCGTGAAAGCCATCGCATCCCGCAATAAAGTCACAGTCCAAAGTTTGCCAAATGCCCTGATGCTGGAAACGCACTTGCGGATGCTGTGTATCAAAGTCATGAATAGAGACGTTGCTCGATTCATAGAAGGTTGGGAGCCCAGCGGACTGACGCATAGCCATCAAATCCCGCGTAACTTCCGTTTGGCCATAGACCATGACTTGCTTGCCCCCGGTAAGGGCATGCAAATCAATCCGGTGTCGAACGCCACCGAACAACAAGTCGAAGCCGCTGTGAGGCAAGCCTTCAGCCTGCATGCGTTCGCCGACCCCGGCTTCAACCAAGAGATCGGTCGTGACTTGCTCCAAGACACCAGCACGGATTCGAGACAGAACGTAATCGGCACTCTGTCGTTCCACGATTACGCAGTCGATCCCAGCTTTGTATAACAGTTGGCCCAATAACAGCCCAGAAGGGCCGGCCCCGATGATGGCAACTTGTGTCCGCATTTGAACTCCAGAATTAGAAAGGAGCCAAGCGTAGGGGCAGGCACTAACTGTGTCATGTCGACGACAAAGACATTGTGCGATCATCGCCCATACTGTGCGACAAACGCACAAAAGTCACAAGGACCTCGAATGAACAGCCACCGGAGCATCGCAGTTGAAAGTCAGATCGCCAAAGCGGACGTGATAGAGGGACTGGCAAAAGGGATGGCAGTCTTGGAAAGCTTTGATACTGAACGCCAGCGACTCAATGCCTCTATGGCCGCAGAACGTGCTGGGATCACCCGGGCAGCTGCACGAAGGCACTTGCTGACTCTTGCCGCGTTGGGCTACCTGGAGACAGATGGGCGCTACTACTGGCTCTCAAGCAAGGTGCTCCGCTTTTCGGGAACTTATTTGTCCTCCGCAAGATTTCCGCGAGCAGTGCAGCCAACACTCAATCGAATGGCTGCGCAGTATCGGGAAGCCTTCTCTGCGGTGGTACTCGATGGAAATGAAGTGATTATTGTTGCCCGCAGCGGAAGCGAAGGGAGGGGCTCAACGCCCGAGAAGATCCACGTTCTGGCCTACGGCCTGCACTTGGGGGCCCGACTACCAGCACACGCCACATCTACCGGTCGTATGCTCCTCGCCGGGATGAGTCCAGCGGAATTGTCCACCTGGACTGAAAAGCATCCTCTTCGCAAGCTGACGCCATACACCGTCACGGATGGCATGACATTCAGGCAATGTATAGACACAGCACGCCACCAAGACTACTGCCTCGTAGAGCAAGAGCATGAATTGGGCGTCCAGGCATTGGCCGTTCCTTTACGTAACGCAAAAGGAGATGTTCAAGGGGCGTTGAATGTAGTGGCCCCCCCCCAGCGATGGGCGCCAAAAGCATTCCTCGATGCGTTCCTACCCGTGCTGCAGGATGCTGCTCAGGAGCTCCGTGCATTGGTGTGAGTAAACCGCCCTAGAGGCAATAAAGAGATGAATGACCGAAGAGGGTATTGGGCAAGCACACCTGTAACAAAAAACAAAAATTCAAAGAATTTGACATTCATAATTCATTGAATAATGAATAGAAAAAGTAAAATCAATTTTTTTGAAAATTTGCCGAGATCGTAACAAAGCAATAGCTAAGACCTAAAAACAAAAACAATAGCGGGTCATAGTCAAATGCGTTGGAATTCAGGGGCGGAGACCCCCAAGTTTCAAGGCCATCGCGTTGTGGCCAAACACTATCTCAGAAAAATGCGGCATATAAGAACTAATCTCAATCGATAAAAGAACCACTTTTAGTGCTTTACACACTTATAGCCAGCCAACACAAGAGAGCGTCCTCTAATTCAGAATGCTGAATCGATGGCATGGCGCATAAAATACAATGAAATTCAAATAACTGATAGATTTATATTTGATGTCGAATGTTGAAGCGCAATAGCATCCATACCATGACTAATAGCAGCGAAGTCCTGACCACACAGCAAGCCGCCCGTATCCTGGGCTTGTCCACCACCTCGGTCCAGAAAATGGTGATTAGTGGCGAGCTGGAAGCATGGGTCACGCCCGGTGGGCATCGCAGAATATTCCGGAGTGCCATCGATAAGTTGGTGCAGTCACGTGGCACGGCTGCAAGCAATGAAGCGGGAGGGCGGCCTATGCGTGTACTACTAGCAGAGGATGATCCCGTCCAAGTGGCGTACTTCCAGGCACTGCTCGCACGCGGCGGTCATGACGTGGCGCTGACTGTGGCCAGTGATGCCTCCCAGGCGCTGATCCAATTAGAGCGGCAGCGGCCGGACCTCGTAGTGACTGATTTGATGATGAAGCCCTTCGATGGCTACCACTTGGTCAATGCCATGGCGCAGGAGACGGCTTATCAAGCCATAGAAGTCATTGTGTTAACCGCCTTGACCCGTAAGGAAGTGGATGATGAAGGGCGCCTACCGAACTGGGTTACCCTTTACCAGAAGCCTCTGCAAGCGGAGCGCCTTCTGGGCTATCTGGATGCATTGGCAACCCGCTTGAATCGCAGCGGACAAATCATCCACGCACCTGCACAACCCAAACGCGGCCCATCCGCTTGAACGGTTGCGGGGGCTAATGCCGCCGTGGCTGTCACAGAGTAACCCTATATGCCGTTTTCCTCTCTGGGCCTGACACCGGCTCTCGCTACTGCCATGGCGCAGCAGTTTCCTGCTCCCACGCCGGTCCAGGCGGCGGCTATTCCACCCGCCATAGCGGGTCGTGACGTGTTGGTATGCGCACAAACCGGTTCGGGCAAGACTGCCGCATTTGCACTTGCAGTGCTTCAGCGCTGGAGTCCTCCATCCGTATCAGGGGGGCGCCGCATTCAATCGCTGGTCTTGGTTCCGACCCGTGAATTGGCGGTTCAGGTCGGTGAAGTGCTAGGCGCATTGGCCCGTGCAGCCGGCTCACCCGCCAAGATCTCGGTGGTGTTCGGTGGTGTGTCCATTAACCCGCAGCTCATGGCCTTGCGGGGAGGGACGGACATTGTGGTTGCGACGACTGGCCGTTTGCTGGATCTGGTGGATCACAACGCCCTGCAACTACAGCACATCCAGTGCTTGGTGCTGGACGAGGCTGACCGCATGCTTGATCTCGGCTTTGCTGAGGAGTTGGAGCGTATCGATGCCTTGTTGCCCAAGCGGCACCAGAGCCTGCTTTTTTCGGCGACCTACAGTGCAGGGGTGCGGCAACTCGCCGCGTTGCGCTTACGTGATCCGGTGGAAATCAGCATCGCGGCAGAAGTGCAAGCCGCGCCAGACATCACACAGCGTGCGATCACTGTGGATGCGTCGCAGCGTACCCCTTTGCTTCGGCACTTGTTGGCGCACGAGGCATGGCCCCGTGTGCTGGTGTTTGTCGCCACCAAGTACGCAGCGGAAATGGTGGCTGACAAGTTGCGCCGCGCAGGCTTGCAAGCAGAGCCTTTTCACGCCCAGCTCAGCCAGGGCAAGCGCACCCAGGTGCTGGCTGACTTCAAGGCAGGCGTCCTACGAGTGGTGGTGGCCACCGATGTGGCTGCCCGCGGTGTAGATATTGCCGCTCTGCCGGTAGTGCTCAACTTTGATTTGCCACGTTCAGCGACCGACTATGTGCACCGTATCGGCCGCACGGCCCGTGCGGGCCAGGCCGGTATGGCGGTGAGTTTTGTGAGTGCAGACACGGCTGCTCACTTCGCCCTCATCGAAAGACGCCATGGCATGCAGGTCATTCGCGAGACCATTCCGGGCTTCGAGCCGCAACACGTCCTGCCTTTGGTCAGCACTGACCAGGCCGCTGGTGGTGTGAAGGGGCGGCGGCCCAGTAAAAAAGACAAGTTGCGTGCCGCCGGACTGCTCCCGCCTTTGGGATGAGTTTGTTTGCTATCAAATATATAGCTGACTGCGCATGTATGGCAGGGGCTGAAGCATAATTTCATGGGAATTCATGCCTATGCATCAGCCACTCACCTGTTGACGCCGCGCTAGGGCGGATGCCAGATCGTAATGCCACGCGGGCCCTCCGCACGCAGTGGGAAGGCGTGCTGATCCGGCGGGCTGCGCCACAATGGCGTATGACTGATCCAGCTCCTCATATCGACCTTCCTTCCTCCTTTTTGGCGCTGTATGTGCCTGCCGGGCGGAGCAAGCCCACAGCCCCGTGGGCAGACATACTGGCGGACTATGAGCTCTGCGAAGACATGGCCAACATGCTGGCGCCCACTGCAGCCGATCTTCTCATTCAGCTGGGTGTCACTGAGCAGCACGTGATTGACCGTTGTTACCGCGGGTTACGCACCGAGCCCTGTGTGATCCAAGAAGCCCAATCTCGCTGGGTCGTGCGACGAATGGCTGAGATTTTGTCGTGGCCATGGCAAAATCTTGAAAACGTTGCCAAACCGTAACTTTTAGGTAACTCCAATGCAAGGACATCTTGCTACGCAGGGGGCGTAAGTCTGGAGCATGCTCATAAGACAAAATCGATTTTGATTTTCTGAGAGTTTGCCGTGAAAGTCCAGAATCAAAGGGTTTCCCCGAGGTGCTTGAGTGCGTAATTTAATTACGATTCGGAGCATCCCGTGGCAGCTGCTTTCTGGCTGCGCCCACAGTCAGGAGCATTTCTATGAGTCAGTCTGATGTCCGCTTGCGCGGAATCATCAAAAACTACGGCAAGGCCGATGTCATTCACGGCATAGACCTCGACATCGAACCCGGCGAGTTCACCGTGTTTGTAGGGCCGTCCGGATGCGGCAAAACCACCTTGCTGCGCATGATTGCCGGCTTGGAAGAAATATCCGGTGGTGACCTCCATATCGGTGGCGCGCGTGTCAACGATCTGGGGCCCTCTGAACGTGGCGTGGCCATGGTGTTCCAGAGCTACGCGCTCTACCCCCACAAAACGGTGTTTGACAACATGGCCTTTGCCCTGAAGATTGCCAAAACACCGAAATCCGAAATCGAACGCCGCGTGCGCGAAGCCTCGGACATTCTGCAGTTGACCGAATACCTGGACCGCCTGCCCAAGGCGCTGTCGGGCGGGCAGCGCCAGCGAGTTGCCATCGGCCGTGCCATCGTGCGGGACCCCCAGGTTTTCTTGTTTGACGAACCCTTGTCCAACCTCGATGCGGCTTTGCGCACCAAGATGCGCGTCGAGCTTGCAACCCTGCACCGTCGCTTAGGGGCCACCATGATTTACGTGACGCACGATCAAGTGGAGGCCATGACCTTGGCCGACAAGATCGTGGTGCTTAACAAGGGTCGTGTGGAGCAGGTCGGCAAACCGCTGGACCTCTACAACAAACCTGCGAGTCTGTTTGTTGCCGGCTTCATCGGCTCGCCGCAAATGAACTTTCTGGGCGGCGAACTTGCAGCGCGTCACCACGTGGCAACCATCGGTTTGCGCCCTGAACATTTAAAGGTCACCGAGGGAGGCCCCATTCAGGGCATCTTGAAGCACTCCGAGCAGCTCGGCAATGAAACCTTTGCCTATGTAAGCGCCGGCGCAGTGGGTGAGATGACCGCCCGCATGGATGGCACCTTGGGGCTTGCACCGGGAACCCCGATTTCCCTGGGATTTGCGCCTGAGAACCTCTACAGATTCAACGCCGATGGCCAGCGCGTCGACTGACGTCACCAGTTTTAAAACGTATCGCGGATGGGCCGTGATGCACCACGAGGAGAAGACGATGATGAAGAAGACCATGATTGCCGGAGCATCTGCTCTGGTGTTAGGGACAGTTGCCGCTCCGGCGATGGCTGCGGATTACAAAGGGCCGGACCTGAAGGGTGAAGTCGTGACTATCACCTGCCCCTGGACCGGCGCCGAAGAAGGCATGTTCAAAAAAGTGATCGCGAACTTTGAAAAAGCCACAGGCGCTACCGTGAAGCATTCCTGCTCACAAAGCTCCGAGCAGCAAATCGTGATTGACATCAAGGCCGGTTCGCCTTCCAACATCTCGGTGTTCCCACAGCCGGGGTTGGCTGCCAACATGGCTGCGATCGACGGCTTGAAGCCACTGGGCCCCAAGGCCCAGGAATGGGTCAAAAAGAACTATGCCGCTGGCAGCTCCTGGGCGGATCTAGGCACCTACGCCAACAAGGCTGGCAAAAAAGAGTTCTACGGCATGTTCTACAACGTGAACGTGAAGAGCCTGGTCTGGTACATCCCGGAGAACTTCAAGGAAAAGGGCTACAAAGTACCCAAGTCCATGGAAGAGCTGCAAGCGTTGACCAAGAAAATCGCAGCGGATGGCGGCAAGCCGTGGTGTATCGGTCTGGGTTCTGATGCCGCCACCGGCTGGCCTGCCACCGACTGGGTGGAAGACATGATGCTGCGTACCCAGACGCCTGAGGTGTATGACGACTGGGTCAGCAACAAAATGAAGTTCAACGACAAGCGCGTGATCGAAGCGATCGAAGCCTACGGTTGGTTCGCCAAGAACGACGCGTATGTGGACGGCGGTGCCAAGGCCGTGGCCACCGTCAGCTTCAAAGACAGCCCCAAGGGCTTGTTCGGCGCTCCCCCCAAGTGCTATATGCACCGGCAAGCTTCTTTCATCCCCGCCTTCTTCCCCGAAGGCAAGGCAGATGAAGCGGACTTCTTCTATTTCCCTTCTTTCAGCAGCAAGAAGTTGGGCAACCCTGTTCTGGGCGGTGGCACCATCATGACCATCACCAAGGACAGCAAGGGCGCACGTGCCTTCATGGACTACCTGCAGCACCCCCAGTCCCATGAAATCTGGATGGCGGAAGGCGGCTTCCTGACCCCGCACAAGGGTGTGGACCTGGCCAAGTACAAGACCGCCTCGCTGAAGAAGCAAGGCGAGATCCTGCAAAACGCCACCACCTTCCGCTTTGACGGCTCCGACCTGATGCCCGGCGCAGTGGGTGCAGGCAGCTTCTGGAAGGGCATGGTCAACTACTCCGGCGGAGCTTCCGCCAAAGACGTGGCGGGGGAAATCCAGAAGAGCTGGGACGCGATCAAGTAAGTACCTCCTCGGAGGTCGCCTCAACCCACGTTCTCAGGCCGGCGGCTTCCGCTGCCGGCCCTTTTGCAATCTCTTTCACGACACGCACTCGCATGGATCCCATGACTGATCAAGTCCTCCAGACTCTCTTCGCTGTAGTGGTCAGCATTGCGTTCTGTCTGCTGTACTTCGCCGGCTCCAACTATGTGTTGGACAAAATTATTCATCTGCCTGTTGGCAGCAAGAACAGCCGTGAAAAATTGCGCACCAACGTACGCCCCTGGTTATTCATTGCCCCGGCTTTGTTGCTCTTGGGCACGTACCTCGTGTACCCCCTATTTGAAACCTTTCGCTTGAGTTTCTTTGACGCCACCGGAGAGCAGTTTGTCGGACTTGCCAACTTCCGCTGGGTCTTTGTCGACCAGAACTTTGTGCTGACCATCCGCAACAACTTCATGTGGCTGCTGGTGGTTCCTGCTGCCGCCACCGCAATCGGTCTGGTCGTGGCCGTATTGGCGGATCGCGTGTGGTGGGGCGGCTTTGCCAAATCCATGGTGTTCATGCCCATGGCCATCAGCTTCGTGGGTGCGAGCGTGATCTGGAAGTTTGTGTATGACTTCCGCGGCCCCGAAGCGGACCAGATCGGCATCTTGAACGCCATCGTCATGGGGATGGGTTTCCAGCCTCAGGCATGGGTCACCATTCCCTTCTGGAACAATTTTTTCCTGATGGCCATCCTGATCTGGATCCAGACCGGCTTTGCGATGGTGATTCTTTCCGCCGCATTGCGCGGGGTGCCTCACGAAACCATTGAGGCCGCCCGCATCGATGGTGCCAGCGAACTCCAGATCTTCTTCGAGATCATGGTGCCCCAGGTCATGTCCACCATTCTGGTGGTGTGGACCACCATTACCATCACCGTGCTCAAGGTGTTCGACATCGTCATGGCCATGACCGGCGGCCAGTGGGATACCAGCGTGCTGGGTAACCTGATGTACGACTGGATGTTCCGTGGCGGCGGCGACTATGGCCGCAGCTCCACCTTGGCGATGGTGTTGATGTTTGCCGTGGTACCGGTGATGGCATTCAATATCCGCCGCTTTCGCACCGAGGAGGCTCAGCGATGAAAAAGTATTTCTCTCTCCCTTCATTGATGGCGCAAGGCCTGTTGCTGGTCATCGTGCTGCTGTGGGTGTTGCCGACCTTCGGCTTGCTGGTGTCGAGCTTTCGCGAGAAGACGCAGCTGGTGTCCAGCGGCTGGTGGACGGCACTCTCTACCCAGACGCGTGCCGACATGCGCCGCACCGGAGGCGCCCAGAGCCTGGTGAAAGAGGGAGATCGCTATGTCATCAGCGGTCGCCTTTTTTCTGAGGGTACTGGTATCCACATAAAGAGCTTTTCGCTCAAGTCTTCCAAACCCAATGAGTTCGCAGCAGGCAGTTCAGTCGAAGTAGCGGATGGCCAGGTCTTTGATGAAGAAGACGGCAAACCCGATGGAACCCTGACCGTGCAGGCTGACGGCAGCTACCGCCTGGAGCTCAGCCAGGCCTACGACAAAGACCGCGGGGTTCGCGTGTTCTATGTTGCCGAATCCCCACCAGTGTTCATGACGCAAAACTATGAAAAAGTGATTGCTGGAGAGGGTGTGGGACAAGCGTTCCTGAATACCTTCAAGGTGACGATCCCCGCCACCTTCATCCCTATCCTGATTGCGGCGTTTGCCGCCTATGCCTTCAGCTGGATGGAGTTCCCCGGTCGCAAGTTTCTGTTCATTGTGGTGGTGGGCCTGTTGGTGGTACCGCTGCAGATGTCGCTGATTCCATTGCTGCGGCTTTATAACCAGGTGGGTGAGGCTTTCGGGACGGAGTCGAAAACTTATCTCGGCGTGTGGCTGGCGCATTCGGCATTCGGCCTACCGCTGGCGATCTACTTGCTGCGCAACTACATTGCCTCACTGCCGCGCGACATTATTGAGAGTGCGCGCATGGATGGTGCCTCGCACTTTCAGATCTTTACCGGCATCGTGTTGCCCTTGTCCATTCCGGCACTGGCCAGTTTCGCCATCTTCCAGTTCCTCTGGGTCTGGAACGACTTCCTGATTGCGCTGGTTTTCCTGGGCAAGGCGCCGGACCAGGTGGTGCTGACCATCAAGCTCAATGATTTGCTGGGTTCACGTGGGGAGAGCTGGGAGATACTGACAGCCAGCGCATTCGTGTCGATTGCGGTTCCGGTTGCGGTTTTCTTCTCCTTGCAGCGCTTCTTTGTGCGCGGCTTGTTGTCCGGCTCGGTCAAGTAAAAGCGGAGACATCACTCTCTGGCGAATTTGCGAAAGCAGGTTCGCCGCTTTCATTCAAGGGAAATTTCAACTATGGCAAAAGCATCCAACAACAACTGGTGGCGCGGTGGCGTGATCTATCAGATTTACCCACGCAGCTATGCAGACAGCAATGGCGATGGCATCGGCGATCTGGAAGGCATCACTGCCAAGCTGGATTACGTGGCCGACTTGGGAGCGGACGGCATTTGGCTGTCGCCTTTCTTCAAGAGCCCCATGAAAGACTTCGGCTACGACGTCAGCGACTACTGTGACGTCGACCCCATGTTCGGCACCCTGACGGACTTCAAGAAGCTGGTGGACCGCGCGCACGCACTCGGCCTCAAGGTCATGATCGACCAGGTGCTGTCCCATAGCTCCGACCAGCACCCCTGGTTTGTGGAAAGCCGCTCCAGCCTGAACAACCCGAAGGCGGATTGGTACATCTGGGCGGATGCCAAGAGCGACGGCACACCGCCCAATAACTGGCTGTCCATTTTTGGTGGTAGTGCATGGCAGTGGGATACCCGCCGTTGCCAGTACTACATGCACAACTTCCTGACCAGCCAGCCGGACCTGAACTTCCACAACCCCGAAGTGCAGGATGCTTTGTTGGCAACCGTGAAGTTCTGGCTGGAGTTGGGCGTGGATGGCTACCGCTTGGATACCGCGAACTTCTACTTCCACGACGCCCAGTTGCGCGACAACCCCGCACGCGGACGCCCGGATGGCGAAGACGCCGCTGTGAGCGCGGTCAACCCCTATGGCTGGCAATGGCACCAGCACGACAAGAGTCAACCGGAGAACCTGGCTTTCCTGCGTCGTCTGCGTGCGCTGCTGGACGAGTACCCCAACACCACCATGGTGGGTGAAATCGGGGACGACGATGGCTTGGCGCGTGTGGCCGAGTACACCAGCGGGGGCGACAAGCTCCACATGGCCTATTGCTTTGATCTGTTGGGGTCTGCCCATACTGCTGCGCACTTCCGCAGTTTTGTGAAGCGCTTTGAAGAAGTTGCGCCCGGCGGCTGGCCCTGCTGGGCGCTTTCCAACCATGACGTGGTGCGGGTGGCGAGCCGTTGGGGGACCACGGCACCTACTGCAGCCCCTGCGCTGCTGCGCCTGGGGGCCGCCTTGCAGATGTCCCTGCGTGGGTCGCCTTGTATCTACCAGGGCGACGAACTCGGCTTGCCGGAGGCGGACATTGCATTTGAAGATCTGCAAGACCCCTACGGCATCACCATGTGGCCGGAGTTCAAGGGGCGCGACGGCTGCCGTACGCCCATGCCCTGGAAAGCTGGTACGGATGATCTCGGCTTTTCGTCGGCGTCTACCAGTGCCAAGCCGTGGCTGCCGGTGGCTGTATCGCATCAGGGATTGACCGCCGATGCACAGTTGCACGATGCCGGCTCGCTGCTGCACTTCTACCGCCAGCTTTTGCGCTGGCGCAAGACGCGCCCCAGCTTGGTATCCGGAACTCTGGAAGTCTTGGAGGCGCATCCGCAGGTGTTGGCCTATGTGCGCCGGTTTGAGGGCGAGACAACTTTGTGTGTCTTTAACTTCAGCCCTGAGCCCGTGCAGTGGACGCTGCCAGCAGCGTATGCGTCATGGAAGCTTGTGGAGGGCAGTGGTCTGGCGCAGGCTCATCTGCAGGCTGCTGCGTTGGCGCTGCCCGCCTGGGGCGGTGCATTTTTGGGTGCTGAGGGAATCTCAAGATGAGCGAAGGCACGGGTGAGGGACTTCCATGAGTGCCCCGCCCCGATTGCGCCTGAATACCATCGCCGGGCCTTTGCTCGGCGAATTTCTTCTGGGCATGACTGTGGCCATGGGAGGCCTGTGGCTGGCATCGCACGAGTCCGACGTGGCTGCCGGCGCATTCGGACTGGTCAGCCAAATTCTTGAAACCCTCCAAGTTGCTTTTCGCGTCTTGGCGATCGGACTGGGGGTGATGGTGACGCAGTACCTGGGCGGGGCGCAACATGCTGCCGCCCGGCGCGTTGCGCTGCTGGCCTTGGGGGCGAGTACCTGGGTGGGGGCCATGGTCGTGGTGATGGTGCTTGCCGGCAATGACCAAGCCCTGGCGTGGCTGAATGCCCCGCACGCCGTGGCCGCCTTGGCGGCGCCGTTTTTGCAATGGTTTGCGCCTGCTCTGCTGCTCGACGCCTACAACCTGAGCATGGCCGCGGTGCTGCGTGCACACCTTTTTGCGAAGGATTCCTTGCGCATCATGGTCGCTATGCATGCCTCGCATCTGGGGCTGGCTTTCCTGATGATGCGGGGGTGGGGGGCATGGGATGGCCTGGGCCTGGAAGGCTACGCGCTCGCCATGCTGATTAGCCGCGCATTGGGCCTGGTGTTGCACCTGTGGTTCTGGCGGGTCCGCATGCAATTGATCCCCGGGGCTCGGGACTGGTGGGCCTTTTCCTGGAAAGATGTGAGTCCTGTGTTGCGCGTCGGATTGCCCGGTGCGGGGGTCGAAATGACCTACCGTGCCGCCTTCATGGTGTCGGTGGCTGCCACCGCGCGCTTGGGCGTGACGGCGCTGGCTACCCACTCGTATACCTTGCAGCTGCTGAAATACGTGTTGCTCACGAGCATGGCCATAGGCTGGGCTTGCGAAATCATGGTCGGACGTTTGATAGGCGCTGGCGATTTGCGGGAGGCCAATGGCTTGGTCCGCAAAGCGGTGCGCAATGGCTTGCTGGCGTCCGGCTCACTGGCATTGCTGGCTGCGCTCGGCGCACCATGGTTGATGCGGGTCTTTACCAAAGACGCTGCAGTGATTGAGGCTGCACAAACCTTGCTCTGGCTCTCACTGCTGCTCGAAACCGGCCGGGTATTCAACCTGATTTTGAATGGCGCCTTGCGTGCCACCGGGGATGCCATTTACCCGGCAGTGTCCAGTGTGGCATCGCTGGTCTTGGTGTTGGGTGTAGGGTCGTTCTGGCTGGGCCGCCTGTTTGGCTTGCCGGGCGTCTGGCTTGCTTACGCCATTGACGAGTGGATCCGCGGGCTCTTGCTGCTGGCCCGCTGGGTGTGGCGCGGCTGGCTGCCCAATGCACGGGACAGCCGCCGGCGCCTGCGCAGCGAGTCGACTTAACCGAAGGCGAGGGGCAAAACCCCGCTCGCATCGGTCTGCAAGCTGAACACACTGCCGGAGAGCGGATACTGCGCCAATACCGCATCGCTCAGACCGACGCGGGCGGACGTCACCAGCATGGTTCTCAGGTCATCCCCTCCGAAACTGATGCTGGTGATTTGGGGGGCCGGCATCGCAATGGTCTGCAGGCATTCGCCCTCCGGGGTGAAGCGGCGAATGCAAGCGCCTCCCCAGAATGCAATCCAGACGTTTCCGGCGGCGTCCAGTGTCATGCCGTCCGGTGTGCCTTCTTCGTCAGTGAAAACGCGCCACACGGTTTTGTCGCTGAGGTTGCCATGGACATCCATGCGGTAGTGGTACACCGTGTTCAGGAAGCTGTCGGTATGCAGCATCCAGCTTGCATCCGGCGCAATAGCGGGACCATTGGCAATGTAGATGTTTTTCTCCACCACCTCGCAGTCACCATTGGCGTGGAGTCGCGCCAACTGCCCCTGGCGACGACCGGGGTCGTCGTTGTCCATGGAGCCGGCCCAGATGCGGCCATGTGCATCGGCTTTGGCGTCATTCAGCCGCACCGAGGGCTGGCCTGCATGCGGTTGTGCCACCGGTTCCCAGCGCATGGCAGGTTCCAGCCAGAGCCGGACGATGCCGCTCTGAAAGCCTGCCATGAAACCGTCGCCATCTTTGCGGGGAATCAGCCAGCCCACGCGCTCCGGCATCTTCCAGCTCTGGCGCATGTCTGTTGACGGTGTCCATGCGTGTACCGCACAGCCATGGATGTCCACAAAGAAAAACCGCTTGCTGGGCGCGTGCCAGAGCGGGCCTTCGCCCAACAGCAAATCTGTGGGCCAAACGGAGGTAGGGGGCGTGTGCTTCAGGTCCATCCGGCGTCCACCACAAAGTCTTGTGCGGTCACCATGCCGCTGTCGGCCGCTGACAAGAACAGCGCCATATTGGCCACGTCGGCACCCAGTATGCGACCTGGCAGGCAATGGTTTTCCTTCATGGTCCGCTCGCCGGCTTCGTCCACCCATAAGGCCAGCTGCTTGTCCGTCATGATCCAACCCGGTGTCAGCGTGTTCACGCGGATATTGAATTCGCCCAGCTCGCGCGCCAGGCTGCGGGTCAGCCCCACGGTGGCGGATTTGCAGGTGGCATACACGGGGTAGCCCTTGCCCTTGATCTTCCAGCTGGTGGAGCCCAGGTTCACGATGGCGCCGCCACCGGAGCGCTTCATGCCTTCCACCACGGCCTGTGCTGCAAAGAAATGCGGCCGCAGATTGACAGAGACACGCCAGTCGAAATCGTCGGCAGTGACCTCGGAGAGTTCATGGCGCTGGTCATTCGCCACATTGTTCACCAGTACCGTGATGTCGCCGAAACGCCCAGCCGCAGTGGCAATGGCGGCTTGCAGGGCTTGTACATCGGCCGCATCACTTTGCAGAAACAGGGGTTCGGGTCCGAGCGCTTTTGCTGCATCGATGACATGTTGGGCCGCCTCTGCGTTGCGGCCGGTGAAGGCGACCTGGGCGCCTTGGCGCGCAAAGGCGATCACGATGTCGCCGCCGATGCCGGAGCTGCCGCCGGTCACGAAGACGCTGCGTCCTTTCAGGCTGGGGTACTGCGCGAAGTGGGAGAGTGATTCCGGCTTCATAGGCTTCCAATGGGTTGAAAAATGCTGATTGTAGGTCTATTCATCATACAAATAAACCCCATGAAGGGGGCCTCAAGCGCCGGGCTGGATGGTGGCGCGTATCAGGCTGCGGGTATCGGACAGCATGCCCGCCATGCGATGCAGCGCGTTTTGTGGCTCCTGCAGGCGAATGGCATCGAAGACTTTCTGGTGGTCCGGCAAGGCTTGTTTGAAGTTGTCCGAGGTGCGGGCGGTCACGCCTAGCAAAGACTCCAGCGCACTGCCGATGATGGCGGCAAGGGGCATCAACAGCGGGTTGTTGGTGGCTTGGAGAACCGCCGTGTGGAATGCCAGATCCGCCTGCACCCACTCGGCGATGGAGCTCGCCGTTTCCATGGTGTGCAGCGCTTGCGCAATGGCCTCCAGCTGCTCGGGGCTGCGGCTCGTGGCAGCGAGCGCTGCCGCCGAAGGTTCAACGATTTCACGCAGCTCGGTGAGGTGGCGCAAAAAATCGGCGTCCACACCGGTGGCGCAGCGCCAGGCCAAAATGTCCGGGTCCAGCAAATTCCATTGGTCTTTGGTGCGCACGCGCGTGCCGATGCGCGGCCGGGCTTCCAGCAAACCTTTTGCCGCGAGCACCTTCACCGCCTCGCGCAAAGCGGTGCGGCTGACAGCGAGCTCCTGGCACAACAGCTCTTCATTGGGCAGCACTTTGTCCGCAGGGTAGTGTCCGCCTACGACACGGCGCCCCAGTTCCTGAACAACCTGTCCATGGAGCTTTCTGCCGGTGTAGGTGGTGTGGGGGGCTGCAAATGTCCTGTTCATGGTGGCTAGAGTATGCGCGGGAAACCGGATGAATCATCATATGTTTAAATCGGGGGGACGCAACACAGGCAAACTTCCATATGTCTTTGAACCCTACAGTCTCTATGGTCGGCGTGGATTGGGGCACCACCCACCGCCGCGCCTATGCCATTACCCCAGCGGGCGAGTGCCTGCGTGAACTCAGTGACAGCGATGGCGCCATGGCCTGTAAAGGCCGCTTTGCGCAGGCGCTAAGTGCCGCGGTCGATCAACTGGACGCCACGCCTTCCCTGGTGGTTGCCTCCGGCATGGTGGGCAGCGCACTGGGATGGCACGAAGTTCCGTATTTGGACGCTTCGGTGCCGCTCCATGCGCTGGCAGAGCATGCCTTTCGTGTGCCGGATGCACCTGCATCCGCCCCCGTATTGCTTTTGCCGGGCTACTGCATCCGCAATTCGGCAGGCGTGCCGGACGTGATGCGCGGAGAAGAAACCCAACTACTCGGCGCGTGGGCCATGGGGCACAAGTCGGGTTGGTTTGTGCTGCCCGGCACCCACAGCAAGTGGGTGCTGCTGCAAGACGGCGTGGTGCGCAAACTGCGCACTTACATGACCGGTGAGCTCTTTGACTTGCTGCGCAAACAGGGCACGCTGGCGGCGGCGGCCGGTGGGCAGGCGGAGTGGGACGACGCAGCCTTTGCTGCGGGCGTGGATGCTGCGGGTTCCCATGCGCTGAGCCATGTGCTGTTCAGTGCCAGGGCCCGGGTGGTCAGCAAAGACATGCCGGCACAGTCCACGGCCTCGTACCTGAGCGGCATCCTGATAGGTACCGAGCTGAAGGATGTGCTCGGTGCCGATACGGGTGAGGTCCCCACCTTCCAGCTGATCGGTTCCCCCCAGCTGGCGGAGCTGTACCAAAAAGCGGCTGCGCGCCTGAGCTGCCGCTTCGACATTCTGGATGCCCGCCAAGCCTTTATCGCAGCGGTGCAACACATTCATTCCCATTGGAGCGCCTGATGACTTCTGTTTTTCCTTTGCTGGCGCAAGCCCGCTCACTGCCCTTGATCGCGATTTTGCGAGGCCTCACGCCCGAAGAGGCGCTGGACATCGGGCAGGCCCTGTACCAAGCGGGCTTCCGGACCCTCGAGGTACCGTTGAATCGCCCAGGTGCTATCGAATGTATAGCTGCTCTCGCCGGTGGATTGGGCGCTGATGCCCTGATTGGCGGTGGAACCATGTTGACTGTAGCCCATGTGGAAGCCGTGCATGCGGCGGGTGGCCGCTTGATGGTGTCGCCCAATTGCGAACCGGCGGTGATCCGACGCGCAGTGGAGTTGGGCATGTTGACCGCTCCGGGTGTGGCGACACCCACCGAGGCCTTTGCCGCCCTGGCGGCTGGGGCCCATGCCCTGAAGCTGTTCCCTGCAGAGTCGCTGGGGCACGGTGGCTTGAAGGCGCTCAAGTCGGTCATTCCGAGCGGCACCGATCTCTGGCCCGTGGGAGGCATCACCCCCGAGAGCATTGCGCCCTGGGTCAAGGTCGGCGCCACCGGTTTCGGCATCGGCAGCCAGCTGTTCGCACCTGGCGTCACAGCGGAGCAGGTCCACGAGCGTGCCAGCGCCTATGTGCAGGCCTGGAAGGCCGCTAACACTTAGTCTTCGCGGCTGGAGCCTTGCTTGAGCAGCAGGGCACGCTCGTACAGCGCGTTGCGCGGTTCTCCGGTAATTTCGGCGGCCAGTTTCACGGCGGACTTGAGCGGCAGTTGCTCCAGCAGCAAGCGCAGCACCCGGTCATCCGCTGTGCTGGCGGCGGCAGCCGCAGGATGAATCACCAGCGCGAACTCGCCGCGCAAGCGGTTGGCATCTGCGGCCAACCAAGCGCTGAACTCGCTCGCATCGACAGTGGCCACCTCTTCGAACTGCTTGGTCAGCTCCCGGCCTACCGTGACTTTGCGCGACCCCAGGGGCGCAAGCGCATTGGCCAGTGCTTCCAGCCGGTGTGGTGCTTCCAGCAGCACGACGGCCTCCGGCTGTGCGGCAATCGCCGCGACCTCGTTCGCCCGCTCGGTGGCCTTGGAAGACAGAAACCCCCGGAATACAAAGCCGCCATGGCCTTCACCCGCAGCGACCAAGCCGGCTACAGAAACAGCGCTCACCACGCTGCTCGCTCCTGGCAGGGGAATTGCACGCAATCCTTGCGCCCGCACGTGTGCCACCAGGCGTGCGCCGGGATCGCTCACGCCGGGTGTGCCGGCGTCGCTCACATAGGCGACGCGTTGGCCTTCCCGCATGCGGGCGATCACGGTCTGCGCGGCCTCTGTTTCGTTGTGCTGGTGCACGGCCAACAGGGCTGAACCCGTTTTGTCGATGCCGTAGGCGCGCAGCATTTGCTGGGTGTGGCGTGTGTCCTCACAGGCGATGCAATCCGCAAGCCCCAGCACGTGCAGGGCACGCAGTGTGATGTCGGCCAGATTGCCAATGGGCGTGGCGATGACATAGAGGCTGCCTTGCGGATAATGCTGCTCACCGGCCGCCTCCCTGGCGGCTTGGATGGCTGAAGAAAAAGACGCACTCATATGGGCTTACTTCCATCACGACCGGCCCGTGCCACCACCAAACAGGTCGGTGACGCAGCAGAAGAGCAGGCCTTGGGTTTTTTGCAAGCCAAGGGGCTGCAATTCGTTGCGCGCAATTATCGGACGCCCGGGCGCGGTGGCGGTGAAATCGACCTCATCCTGCGTGACAAAGACGCAACCCTGGTGTTTGTGGAGGTGCGCAAGCGCAAGCGCACCGACCATGGCGGCGCGGCCGCCAGCATCGGACATGTCAAACAGCGGCGCATTGTCTTCGCTGCGCGGCACTATCTGCTGACCCTGCGTTCCATGCCGCCCTGTCGATTTGATGTGGTGGTGATCGACGGGGATACGGTGGAGTGGCTGCGCGCAGCCTTTGACGCATCCTGATACAAGCCATACAGGCGCTGTCGTAAGGGCTTCCGGGGGGCACGGTATCATCCACCCCATGCTGGAACAACGAATACAACAACACTTTATTGACAGCGCGGACCTCAAATACCAATCCGCGCAGGGCTTGAGCAAGCCCATCGCAGACGCGGTGCAAGCCATGTTGGCCTGCGTCACCAGTGGCGGCAAAGTGCTGGCCTGTGGGAACGGCGGCTCGGCAGCCGATGCCCAGCACTTTGCCGCAGAATTTGTGGGTCGTTTTGAGCGCGAAAGGCCCGAGCTGGGTGCCATTGCGCTGACCACAGACACCTCCATCATCACCGCCATTGCCAATGATTACGACTACAACGTGATCTTCTCCCGTCAGGTGCGCGCCTTAGGGGCCCCCGGCGATGTGCTGTTGGCTATCTCGACCAGCGGCAACTCGGCCAATGTGCTGGCCGCCATTGAAGCTGCGCATGAGCGCGAGATGGTGGTGGTCGGCCTGACCGGCAAAGGCGGCGGCAAGATGGCCCAGGCGCTGCGGGACACCGATGTACACATTTGTGTGCCCCACGACCGCACGGCCCGTATTCAAGAAGTCCATATTCTGGCGCTGCACTGCATCTGCGATGCCGTTGACGCCCAACTCCTCGGTGAACAGGAACCCCAATCATGAAACAACTCGTCTCCCGTATTCTCGTCGGCACGGCACTGATCGCCAGCCTTTCGGCCTGCTTCCCACTGGTGTTGGGGGGTGCATTTGTCGGCACCGGCCTGGTGGCCACCGACCGCCGCACCTCCGGCAGCCTGGTGGAAGACGAGGGCATTGAGATACGCGCCTCCAGCCGCATCCGCGAAAACCTGGGGGAGCGTGTGCATGTGAATGTGACCAGCTACAACCGTCAGGTGCTGCTGACGGGCGAAGTCCCCAATCTGCAGGACAAGCAATTGGTGGAAAAAATTGTGTCCGGCGTGGACAACGTGCGCAACATCGTGAACGAGCTGGATGTGATGGGCAACTCCACGCTGACCCAGCGTACCTCCGACTCCTTGGTCACCGGCCGCGCCAAAGCCGGTCTGGTGGATGCCAAAGACCTGTTTGCCAGCGCCTTCAAGTTGACCACAGAGCGTGGCACCGTCTACGTGATGGGGCGTGTGACTGCGCGTGAGGCCAAGCGTGCGACCGACATCATCAGCAACACCAGCGGTGTGCAGCGCGTGGTGCGGATTCTGGAAATCATTTCAGAAGAAGAACTGGCCCGTACCTTGCCGCAGCAGCCACCTGCTGAGTCAAAGAAGTAAACAACAAAAGGCCCTTCCGGGCCTTTTCTGTTTGCGCGTTACACCTCCGTGTGCTGCCCGGTTTTGCCGCAGGGCCGTCCCACGGCAACACGCGACCCCTTGGGGGGCTCACTACTTCAGCCGCTTGATCAAGCTGCTGGTGTCCCAGCGGTTGCCGCCCATGACTTGCACGTCGGCATAGAACTGGTCGACCAGCGCCGTCACCGGCAGCCGGGCGCCATTGCGCTTGGCTTCGTCCAGAACCAGACCCAGGTCCTTGCGCATCCAGTCCACCGCAAAGCCGAAATCAAACTTGTCGGCCACCATGGTCTTGCCACGGTTGTCCAGCTGCCAGCTCTGCGCAGCACCCTTGCCGATGACGTCCAGCACCTGGTTCATGTCCAGCCCGGCGCGCTGACCGAAAGCCACGGCTTCTGAGAGGCCTTGCACCAGTCCGGCAATACAGATTTGGTTCACCATCTTGGCCAATTGGCCCGAGCCGCTTTCGCCCAGGAGTGTGAACGCGCGTGAAAACGCCATGGCCACCGGCTTGACCGCTTCGAAGGCGGTCGCGTCGCCCCCGCACATGACGGTGAGCAAGCCGTTTTGCGCCCCGGCTTGTCCGCCGGACACGGGGGCATCGATGAATTGCAGGCCACGCGTCCGGGCCGCAGCGCTCAGCTCCCGCGCCACATCGGCGGAGGCGGTGGTGTGGTCCACAAAAACAGCACCGGGCTTCATGCCGGCAAAGGCGCCATCCGCACCCACAGTAACGCTGCGCAAATCCGCATCGTTGCCCACGCAGCAGAAGACGATGTCGGCGTTTTGCACGGCTTCGCGCGGAGTGTTTGCGTGTGAGTGTGCCCCTAATTGGCTGCTAGCGCCTGCAAATTCTGCGCACCATGCTATGGATTTTGTAGCGGTACGGTTGTAGACCGCCACCTGGTGGCCCGCGCGGGCCAGGTGCCCTGCCATGGGGTAGCCCATGACGCCCAGGCCCAGAAAGGCGACCGAGTAAGCAGGGGAGGGTTCGTAGGTTTTGTCGTGGATGTTGGGCATGGGTGGGAAGAATCAGTGGAGCTGTTGGACAATTTTGCGCCGGGCCGCCCCAAGCGTCTGAACCGCTTGGCGGTCAGCCCCGCTAGGGAAAATTAGCCTCCTTGGGGGGCAGCGACCCACGTAGCGGCGGAGCGTGGGGGCCACATTCACATGATGGCAAAGTTCTCGGTGCCCGCCGACAGGTCTTGTGACTTGCCGCGCTGGCTGTTGAGTTTGATCTGAAGGCGCAGGTCGTTGAGCGAGTCGGCGTTGCGCAGGGCGTCTTCGTAGGTGATGGCATGGCCTTCGTACAAGTCGAACAGGGCCTGGTCGAAGGTCTGCATGCCGGCCTGACGGCTTTTTTTCATGATCTCTTTCACTTCCGAGACCTCGCCCTTGAAGATCAGGTCGGAGATCAGCGGGGAGTTGATCATGATTTCCACCGCCGCCACCCGGCCCTTGCCATCTTGCTTGGGGATCAGGCGCTGCGACACCATGGCCCGCAGGTTGAGCGACAAGTCCATCAGCAACTGGCTGCGCCGCTCTTCGGGGAAGAAGTTGATCACGCGGTCCAGCGCCTGATTGGCACTGTTGGCGTGCAGGGTGGCCAGGCAGAGGTGCCCGGTTTCAGAAAACGCAATCGCGTGCTCCATGGTTTCGCGGTCGCGGATTTCGCCCATCAGAATCACATCCGGCGCCTGGCGCAGGGTGTTTTTCAGGGCAGCGTCCCAGCTGTCGGTGTCTAGGCCGACTTCGCGCTGGGTGACCACACAGTTTTTGTGGGCGTGCACAAATTCCACCGGGTCTTCGATGGTGATGATGTGGCCGTAGGAGTTTTCATTGCGCCAGTCCACCATGGCGGCCAGGGTGGTGGACTTGCCGGAGCCGGTGGCACCCACCAGGATGCACAAGCCGCGCTTGGATTGCACAATGTCCTTGAGCACCTGCGGTACGCCCAGCCCGTCAATCGTGGGCAGCACTTGGGGAATCACCCGCAGCACCATGCCGACCTTGCCCTGCTGGATGAAGGCATTGACCCGGAAGCGGCCTATGGAAGACGGCGCAATCGCAAAGTTACTCTCTTTGGTGCGCTCGAACTCGGCGATCTGTCTGTCGTTCATGATGGAACGCGCCAGTGCCATGGTGTGTGCGGAGTTCAGCGGCTGAGGAGACACCTTGGTGACCTTGCCGTCCACCTTGATGGCCGGCGGAAATTCTGCGGTGATGAACAAATCGCTGCCATTGCGGCTGACCATTAGCTTGAGCAGATCGTTGATAAATTTCGTGGCTTGATCGCGTTCCATCAGAACACCTCCTTAAATGTGGGCTAACCAGCCCGCCAAAACCCAGAAACACCGCAGGACCGGCTTTGCCGGCCTGCTGGTGTTGCCCCCTGCAAGGGGGAAAGCGGCTACACGCAGTGAGCAAGCCGGGGGGTGAGCCATATCTACCCTGGGAAGTTCTCAGGGATTTTGGCTTTGCTGCGTGCTTCCGCCGCGCTGATGACATTGCGCTTGACCAGATCGGTGAGGTTCTGGTCGAGGGTCTGCATGCCCACGCTGTTGCCGGTCTGGATACTGGAGTACATCTGGGCGATCTTGGCTTCGCGGATCAGGTTGCGGATCGCGCTGGTGCCCAGCATGATCTCGTGCGCTGCCACGCGGCCCTGGCCGTCTTTGGTTTTGCAAAGGGTTTGCGAGATCACCGCTTGCAGCGACTCGGACAACATGGCTCGCACCATTTCTTTTTCTTCGGCGGGGAACACGTCAATGATCCGGTCAATGGTTTTGGCGGCACTGCTGGTGTGCAGGGTGCCGAATACCAAGTGGCCGGTTTCTGCGGCGGTCATCGCCAGGCGTATGGTTTCCAGGTCGCGCATTTCGCCCACCAGAATCGCGTCCGGGTCTTCGCGCAGGGCAGACTTCAGGGCGGCGGCAAAGCTCAGGGTGTGGGGGCCGACTTCGCGCTGGTTGATCAGGCACTTTTTGGATTCGTGCACGAATTCGATCGGGTCTTCCACCGTCAGGATGTGGCCGAACTCGGTTTCGTTCAGGTAGTTCACCATCGCCGCCAGCGTGGTGGATTTTCCCGAGCCGGTCGGGCCGGTCACCAGCACCAGGCCGCGTGGTTTCAGGGCCAGATCGCCAAAAATTTTGGGCGCATTGAGCTGCTCCAACGACAAAATTTTGCTCGGAATCGTCCGGAACACGGCACCCGCACCGCGGTTGTGGTTGAAGGCGTTGACGCGAAAGCGTGCCAGACCATCGATCTCGAACGAGAAGTCGATCTCCAGATACTCCTCGTACATCTTGCGCTGGGTGTCGTTCATGATGTCGTACACCATGGCATGCACCTGTTTGTGGTCCAGGGGTTCGACGTTGATGCGGCGCACATCGCCGTGCACCCGGATCATGGGCGGCAGGCCGGCTGAGAGGTGCAAGTCCGACGCTTTGTTTTTGACGCTAAATGCGAGCAGTTGGGTAATGTCCACGGAATCCTCTTGGGTGCGATGGCTGGTTTGGTAGGCTCGGGAGATTATGACGACGATTGCCGACAATCTCCACGCTGTTACAGAGCGTATCGTGCAGGCCTGTGCCCGTTCCGGGCGCGCGGCCGGCAGTGTGCAACTGCTGGCGGTGTCCAAGACCTTCGGGCCCGAGGCCGTGCAGCAGGCGTTTGACGCCGGCCAGCGTGCCTTCGGCGAAAACTACATCCAGGAAGCGGTGGACAAGATCACGGCGCTCAGCGCCCTGCCCATCGAATGGCACTGCATAGGGCCTATCCAGAGCAACAAAACACGCCTGGTGGCTGAGCATTTCCAGTGGGTGCATACCGTGGACCGCCTCAAAATCGCCCAGCGCCTGAACGACCAACGCCCCCACCATTTGCCGCCTTTGCAGGTGTGTATTCAGGTGAATGTGGATGGGGGCCCCACCAAATCGGGCGTGACGCCGCAAGAAGCGCCGGCCCTGGCGCTGGAGGTGGCAAAGTTGCCGCGTTTACAGCTGCGGGGCATTATGTGCATTCCGGAGCCTGCTCCTGATTTCGTAGCTGCTCGCGCAGTATTCATAAGGGCCAGGTCCGTATTTGATGCAATTTTGGCGAGTGGGGTGCAGCTCGATACCCTCTCCATGGGCATGAGTGGCGACCTGGATGCCGCCATTGCCGGGGGCAGCACCCTGGTGCGGGTGGGCAGCGCGATCTTCGGTGCCCGCCCGCCCCCGGCGACCGCTTAGGTGCGCACCCGGCCGTCGCCGGTCAGCATGGACATTTCCACAAAGGTGGAGGCCGCGTGTTCGGTTCGGGAGAAGTTCACATTGAAGCCGCCGAAGGGCTGGCCGTTGATGCTTTCCAGAGCGGCAATCAGGGCCTCGGGGCCGCCCCTGCCGCCGCTGCGGCGCAGGGCCTCCCCCAGCACTTTGGCGGCGATATAGCCCTCCATGCTGGAGAAGTTGGCTTGTACTGCACCATTGGACTTGCGCACGGCCTCCGCGAATTCGCGTGAAATGGCTTTGTTGCTGACGTAGGGGGAGGGCACCACTTGCGACACCACCACGCCCGCGCCATCTTTGCCCAGCTCGTCTGCCAAGGCTTGCGTACCCACAAAGGATACGTTGTAAAAGCCGCCACCGTAGCCGGCCTTGCGGGCCGCGCGGATGTAGGCCGCGCTGGACTTGTAGGCGCTAATTTGCACCACCGCCTCCGGAGCGGCAGCGTTGATGCTGGCGACGGCTTTGGCCACGTCCACTGAGTTGCGCTCCACGGTAGCCAGGGCCACGGGCTTGAGGTTCAGGCTGGACAAAGCGGCCTGCACGCCTTCGAGGCCGGCCTTTCCATAGGCGTCGTTCTGGTAGAACACCGCCACTTTGGTGATGCCCACGTTGTGCAGTTGCTTCACGATCAGGGCCGTCTCGTCGTTGTACGAGGCGCGCACATGGAAGGCGTAGCGGTTGAAGGGGGTGCGCAGTGCCATGGCACCGGTAAAGGGGGCAAAAAAAGGTATGCGTGCTTTGGTGGCCAGGGGCAGTGCCACGGCGCTGGTGGGTGTGCCCACAAAAGCGAACAGGGCAGCCACGTCCTCTTCCAGCAGCTTGCGGGTGTTCTCCTCACAGCGGGCGGGCTCGTAGCCATCATCCAGTTTGCGGATTTCCACACTGCGCCCGCTGATGCCGCCTTGGGCATTGAGCTGGTCAAAGTACAGCTTTGCACCTGCGTGAAGCTGGATGCCGAGTTGGGCGGCGGGACCGGTGAAAGCGGCAGACTGGCCGAGGATAATTTTGTCAGACTGGGCGTGAACGGCAGGGAAGCCGGTTAGCGCGGTTGCGCCTGCGGCGAAAGAAAATTGGCGGCGATTGATCATCTAGGTATTTTCCCTTTTCACGGAGAGTTCGTCGAACCCGGTTACAAGCTGAGACGGGTTGTGTTCTTGACTTCTTCCATCACTGCGTAGGTGCGCGTTTCGCGTACACCGGGCAGCTGCCACAGCACGGTGCCGGCAAAGTGGCGGTAGGCCGCCATGTCGGCCATGCGGGTTTTGAGCAGGTAGTCAAAGCCACCGGCCACCATGTGGCACTCCATGATTTCGGAGTGCACCTGTACGGCGGCTTTGAAGGCCTCAAAGACATTGGGCGTGGTGCGGTCCAGCAGCACCTCCACAAACACCATCATGCCGGCCCCCAGCTTGAGCGGGTTCAGGCGCGCTTCATAGCCGAGGATGTAACCCTCTTTGCTGAGCTTTTGCACGCGGGCGAGCACCGCCGTAGGGGAGAGCCCCACTGTTTCGGCCAGCTTCAGGTTGGCAATGCGTCCGTCGGCTTGCAGGCAACCCAGGATGCGCAGGTCTATGCGGTCAAGTTCGATGTGGTCCATCACATCGCAAGCTTACTTCAGCTTGAAGAAGGACACCTCTTGTGCCAACCGGCTTGCCTGATCCGATAGCGCGATGGCCGCCGCGGCAGTTTCCTCCACCAGTGCCGCGTTCTGCTGGGTGTTCTGGTCCAGTTCGTGCACGGCTGCACTCACCTGGCTGACCCCGCGGGACTGTTCCTGGGTGGCGTTGGCGATTTCGGCCATCAGCGTGTCGATGCGACCGGCATTGCCGACAATGTCTTCAATAGCGCTGCCCGCTTCGCCCACCACCAGGGTGCCGCGTTCTACTTGTTCGATGCTGGCGCTGATCAGGCTCTTGATTTCTTTGGCCGCATCCGCACTGCGGCCAGCCAGCGAGCGCACTTCGGAGGCCACCACCGCAAAACCGCGGCCTTGTTCGCCGGCCCGGGCCGCTTCCACTGCAGCATTCAGCGCGAGGATGTTGGTCTGAAACGCAATGCCATCAATCACACTGATGATGTCGGCAATTTTGTTGGACGAGGCATTGATGCCCTGCATGGTGCTCACCACTTGAGCGATCACCTCACCACCGCGCCTGGCTGACCGGGCGTTGGAGCGCACGATGTCAGCCGCGCCGGATACGGTATCGGTGGTGCGCTGCACCGTTTCGGAGATTTGCGTCATGGTGGCTGCGGTCTGCTCCAGCGCTGCGGCGCTCGCCTCGGTGCGGCGCGACAGGTCTTGCGAAGCAGAGGCAATTTCTTCACTGGCGGTGTTGACGTTGCCCGCGCCGTCCAGCGTGTTGCGCACGATCACCCGCAAGCTGCCTTCCATGTCCCGCAGGGCGAGCATGAGGTGGGCCGCTTCGTCCTTGCCCCAGGGCATGGGGGCAGTGACCAGATTTCCTTTGCTGATTTCCGTCAGGTGGCCACTCACTTCGCGCAAGCCGCCCATCATCACTTTGTAAAAGGCCAGCAGCAGGTAGAAGGCCAGGGCCACAAAGGCCACAGACATCAGCAACTCCAGCAGGAACTTGGTCTGCAATTGGTGGATGCGCTCCTTCAGACGCAACTCCAGACGCTGCATTAGCAGGGTGTTGATTGCGTATTGGGAACTGGTGCTGGCCAGGCCCATTTGTTCGAGCCGGGCCGGGTCGGCTTGCACATGGTCTGCCAGCACCATGTTTCCTATCTCTTTCGCAAAATCGAAATACAGCTTGTCATTGCGCTCCATGCCGTATTTGGCCTCCGGGTCGGCCAGCCCTTCCGCTGCCACCGCTTTCTGGAAGCTGCTGTCGACAATGCCTTCGATGAAATGCAGCAGGCCTTTGTACTCGGACAGCCGGTCTTGCTGCTGCGGGCTTTTGCTGCCGGTTTGTGCGATCAGCCGACTCAAGGCAGTCAGCTTGCTGACGGTTTCCGTTTGGGTGGGGCCGTACAGCACGGCGTAATTCATCAGGTGAAAGGTATCGAGCTCCGGGTCCAAGGCCAGTTGTGAGGTGTCGGAGACCAATTTGCCCAAGTCCAGAGCGGCATCCACCAGCCCGGTGTGGGCCACGAAGCTGGCCATCGGATCGCTTGCAAGCGGCGTGGCAGCCAGCAGGTCGTGGGCTTTGGCCAAGCTTGCGAAAGCGTCCCGGGTACTCAGCGTCGCGCCCAATGCCGTTTGTTGTTCGCTCAAGCGCTCGAATGCCGTGCGGACTTTGGCCTGCGACGCAGTGGTGTCGGTCCCGCTGATGGCCGCCAGGCGCCGGGCCTGGGCCGCCTGAATGTAATCATGGAGCGCCTGGCTATAGGCGGTGCCTTGCAACTCGGAGCGCGCAATACTCACTTGCTCGTCGCTGGCTTTCCACAAGAAGCCCAGCAAGAGGAGGATGGGGAGCAAAAATGTGGTGGCAATCCACGCTGACTTGGCAGGAAAGCCCAAGCTGCGAAACAGGCGAACGCCGGGAGCTAACCAACCATGGTAGCGAAAGAAAGAGGCAAAGCCGGATTCGCCGGTCCCAGTTGCTGGAGTCACACTGTCCCCTTGATTTATCGGGTTGATTTGCCCGAATGATAGCCAGAATGCCCTGTTTTCGCTGCGACAGACGGCAGCGGGGCGACCGACCATGCGCGTTCGCGCGCCGCCGGTCGTTTTTGTGTGTAGCGGTCGTGAAAACTTCAGCTGAGAGGCCAAAAAACAGAGAAAAACTCAGTCACAAATTCTTAACAATAGTGACATCTTCTGCCGAACTTCTAACGGGGGTTGTTATGTTGAACACGCTTGATTCCACGGCTTTGGCCAGTCCGCCTTCCCGTCTGCCCACGCCCTACCGCGCGGAAGACGAAGTCGTTTCCCACCGGTTGCAATTGCTGGACGGTGCCTTGGACTGGGCCCAGGCCGCACGCACGGCAGAGCCTTGGGTGCAGGCCGTGCGTGACAACCCGCCGCCCTTCTGGGCCATGGAGAGCCTGCTCAAGGAATACCCCATCTCCAGCGCCGAAGGTCTGGCCCTGATGCGCCTGGCAGAAGCCCTGCTGCGCGTGCCGGACGTTGAAACCGCCATCGCGCTCACCACCGACCAGCTCGGCCGTGCAGATTTCGAGGCCAGCGGCGACAAGGTGCTCGCGCGTCTGGCCAGCACGGCCATCGCGCTGTCCAAGCACTTTTTGCCGGATGCGCACAGCGAACCGGGCTTGATGGCCAAGCTCGGTGCCCGCACCGTGGTGGCCGCCACCCTGCGCGCGGTGCAACTGCTGGGCCGTCAGTTTGTGCTCGGCCAAACCATGCCGGAGGCGATGAAGGAGGCTGACGCCGCCCGCAAAAAAGCCCATGTGCGCGTTCCGGCGCCGGGCCGCCCCAAGACGGAACACGCCCCCTCGGGGGACAGCGACCCGCAAAGCGGCGGAGCGCGGGGGCTGGGCTCCACCGCCGGGCCGCCCCAAGGTGAGAGCCGCGCCCCCTTGGGGGGCAGCGACCCGCAAAGCGGCGGAGCGCGGGGGCTGCGTTTCAGCTACGACATGCTGGGCGAAGGCGCCCGCACGAACAAAGACGCGCTGCGCTACCTGAAGAGCTATGCAGATGCTATTGAATTCATAGCTGCTCGCGCAAGTAAGACGGGCGCCCTGGCCGAAAATGATGGTATTTCCATCAAGCTCAGCGCCTTGTACCCGCGCTATGAAGACGCCCACCGCCAGGCGGTGCTGCACGAACTGGTGCCCCGCGTCTGGACGCTGTGCGAGGCCGCTGCTGCTGCCAACATCAACCTCACCATCGACGCTGAAGAGGTGGACCGCCTGGAGCTGTCGCTCGACGTGCTGGAAGCGCTGCTGGTGAAAGTGGCCGCGTACTGCCCGCAGTGGGCCGGCTTGGGGCTGGCCCTGCAGGCCTACCAGACGCGTGCTCTGGAGCTGATCGAGCATGTGACCGCTTTGGCGCGCAAATACAAAATCAAGCTAATGTGCCGCTTGGTCAAGGGCGCGTACTGGGACGCTGAGGTCAAGCGCGCCCAAGAGCTGGGCTTGCCGCACTATCCCGTCTTCACCCACAAGCACCACACCGATGTGTCCTACCTGGCCTGTGCCCGCGCGCTACTGGCCGTGCCCGATGCCATTTACCCCCAGTTCGCAGGGCACAACGCCGGCACCATTGCTGCCATTCTGCAAATGGGCGCCAAGACGGGCGCGCCCTTTGAGTTGCAGCGCCTGCACGGCATGGGCGAGGGCATCTTCCGCGAAGTGCTCAAGAACCCGCTGGTCGCCTGCCGCGTCTACGCCCCGGTGGGTGCGCACAAAGATTTGCTGGCTTATCTGGTGCGCCGCCTGCTGGAAAACGGCGCCAACTCCAGCTTTGTGCACCAGCTCGCCGACGAATCCGTGGGCATGGAAGCGCTGCTCATTTCGCCTTTGCACCTGGAGCCGCACCCCAGCCTACCCTTGCCGGCGGACCTGTTTGGCACGCACCCCGGCAGCCGCGCCAATAGCACCGGCCTGGACCTGACCGTGGCCTCCATGCGCGCCCCGCTGCTGGCTGCGCTGCAGACCACGCCCGTGCCAGCGGTGCCGGAGTTTGAGGTCAAAAACATCCCTAGCGCTTATGCGGCAAGCGCAAGCAGCTATCAAAGTTGGAGCAAAGTGCCGGTGGAAGAGCGTGCTGCCACCTTGCGCCGCGCCGCCGATGGGCTGCAGAGTGCCATGCCGCAGTTCTGCGCGCTCTTGGTGAAAGAAGCCTTCAAGACCTGGGGCGACGCGGTGAGCGAGGTGCGTGAGGCGGTGGACTTCTTGCGCTACTACGCCGACGAGGCGCAGCGCATCATGCAGCCGATTTCATGTCCCCAAGTGCATGGCGGAACCCATGCACCCTCCGCATCCTTTGCGAACGCCCAGGCAGGCTACCCATACGGCGTGACCGGCGAGACCAACACCCTGCGCCTGACAGCGCGTGGCGTGTGGGTCTGCATCAGCCCCTGGAACTTCCCGCTGGCCATCTTCATGGGCCAGGTCGCTGCGGCCCTGGCCACCGGCAACACCGTGCTGGCCAAGCCCGCCGAGCAAACGCCCGGTGTGGCGAAAGCGGCGGTGGATTTGATGGTGGCCGCCGGTGTGCCGGCTGACGCGCTGCAGCTCTTGCATGGCGCTGGCGAAACGGTGGGGGCGGCACTCGTAGCTCAGCCCGGCGTGGCGGGTGTGGTGTTCACCGGCTCCACCCAGGTGGCCAAAATCATCCAGCGCGCGTTGGCTGCGAAAGACGGCCCACGCGGACCGGATGGGCCGCCAGCGCCCATGGTGCCTTTGATTGCCGAGACCGGCGGCATCAACGCCATGCTGGTGGACAGCAGCGCGCTGCCCGAGCAGGTGGTGGACGCGGTGCTGCAGAGTGCCTTCCGCTCTGCCGGCCAACGCTGCTCGGCGCTGCGCTTGCTGGTGGTGCACCACGCGATTGCCGATAGTGTGATCGAGATGTTGCAGGGCGCCGCCGCCGAACTGCGCATCGGCAACCCGGCCGACCTAGCCACCGACCTCGGCCCGGTGATCGACCGCGACGCATTTGACACCATCCAGCGGCATATCACTCGCCTGAAAAAAGAGTCAAAAGTGCTGCTAGCGCCCGCAGTATCTGCGCAAGCAGCTCCTGAATCCATAGCAAATCTGATTGCGCCGCACGCGTTTGAGCTGGAAAGCATTGCGCAGGTGAAGGCCGAAATTTTCGGCCCGGTGCTGCAGGTGGTGCGCTGGGGCAGGGGGGATACCCGCAAACCCGAAGACGTGATCGCCCAGATCAACGCGCTGGGCTACGGCCTGACGCTGGGCATCCAGACCCGCATCGACAGCCGCGCCCAGGCACTGGCTGCTGCTGCCCATGTAGGCAACATCTACATCAACCGCAACATGATTGGTGCGGTGGTCGGTGTGCAGCCCTTTGGCGGCGAAGGCCTCTCAGGCACCGGCCCCAAAGCCGGTGGGCCGCACTATCTCTACAGGTTCTGCGCGGAACAGACGGTCACGGTGAACACGACGGCGGCCGGCGGGAATGCGGCCTTGCTGGCCGGCTTGCAATGAGCTGGGTGCTTGGCGCTACGCGGCGCGCGCCATCAGGCTGCGTCGCAACAGACTGCGCAATTTGGCGGGCTGCAGGGGCTTTTTCAGCAGCACCAAGCCGGCCCGGTGGGCTTGGTATTTGACATCTTCTTCCAGTTCGCCGGAGATCAGGCAGGCCGGTACATCACGTTGCAGCTGTTCGCGCAAGGCTTGAATCGTGCCTATGCCGTTCTGCTTGTTGCGCAAGCGGAAGTCGCTGATGAGGAAATCCGGCTGTTCGCCGGCCAGCACCGCGCGCTGGGCCTGTTCTGCACTGTCAAAAAGGCAGGCCCGGAAGCCCCAGGACTGCAGCAGTCCTTGCAAGGCCTGGCCGCCCAGAATGTTGTCTTCAATCAGCCAGATGCTGGCGCCTTGGACATCGGTAGTACCCGCCGGGTCTTCCACGGCAGGGGGCGCGGGTTGGGCCGGGCGCAGCGAGGTGGTGGAGGCCAGCACGGTAAACCGGGTGCCGCAACCCAGATTGGAGCGCAAGGCCAGCGGATGCCCCAGTTGGCGGCAGGACCGGTCCACCATGCTCAGGCCCAGGCCCAAGCCTTTGGCGCGATCCCGCTCGGGGTTTTCGACCTGGAAAAACTCCTCGAACACGGTCTGGTGCAGGGACGGGGCAATGCCGATGCCGCTGTCCCAGACCTGGATGCTGGCCTGGCTGCCCCGGGCATGCCGCCGGCAGGTGACCAACACGCTGCCCCGTGGTGTGTATTCCAGGGCATTGCTGACCAGGTTGAGCAGGATGCGCTGCAGCAGCACCGGGTCACTGATGACCCAGAGCGAGGTCGGGCGGATGTGCAGGCGCAAGCCCTTGGAGGCCGCAGTGTTGGAGAACAGCAGCCGGAGCTGCTCAAAAATGTCGTTGACGCATACCGGGCGCAGGGTGTTTCCGTTGACATTGGACTCCAGCCGGGAGTAGTCAAAAAGCACGTCCAGCAGTTCCTGCAGCGCTTGGGCAGACGCGGTGACGCCCTGTACCAGGTTGACATGCTCGTCGCGGTGGCTCCCCCCGCTGAGCTGGGCGGCCTGGATCTGGCTCAATCGGGCCACAAACATGCCCAATGCATGGGCCGGCTGGCGCAGGTCGTGGCTGGCCGCCGCGAGAAAGCGTGACTTGGCGATGTACGCCGCTTCGACCCGTTCATTGGCCACGCGTAACTCCCGGTTGCGCGTCTCGGATTCGAGCAAAGCCAGGTTCTTGGTGCTCTCAAATATCTGTGTCAGTACGAATAGAAGCAGGACAAATCCGAACAGGCTGTTGCTGAAGAATAGATGGGTCAGTTCGGTGTTGTAGGAAACCGGCGCCTGCCAGCCCGCCAGGGGCATCAGGCCGAAGGCCAGCACCGCCGCCAGGGTGAGGCATAGCCAGAAGAGGGTGATGGCGGTAAAGCCGAACAGCAGCGTAGCCGCAATCGGCGCCAGCGCAATCCACACCACGACGGGGGATTGCACGCCCCCGGAAAAATAGGTCACCCCTACCACGGCGGCAAAACTGATGCCGGTTTGCACCATCGCCAGCCGGTGGTAGTGGCTCTGGGTGCGCAGCCGCGAGAGCCAGAGCTGATTGGCCAGGAGCAGGCAGCCATTGCCGACCATCACCCAGACGCCCGGCACAAAGCCCATCAGCCAGTTGAATCCTGCATACAACAGGCTGGCGAGTGCCACTGCCGTACCGAAGTGGCTCAGCAGTTTGCGTTTTTTCGGGTCCAGGGCCCGGTCTTCTGTTCCACTCACCGGGAGGCGTGGGCGACAAAGTCCGGCACGTAGGCTTCCCCGTCCAGAACCATGCGAAGCCCGTACAGCATGGTCTGCAGCCCTGCAGACTTGGGGCAGTAGCCATTGGCGCCGGCTTGCATGGCGGCTTGGTAGTCGTGCATGTCTTCGGAACCGGCAACCACCAGAACCGGCAAGTCCGCTTGCATCTGGCGGATCTGCCGGATGGTGGGGATGCCCCCCAGTGGACGCATCTCCAGATCGATCAGCACGGCCTGGATGTGTGGATTCGCGCTCAGCAGCTCCAGCCCGTGGGCCCCGTCCTGGGCTTCCAGTACTTCGACATCCGCCTGGAGTTGGCGCAATGCCGCCACCATGCCCTGCCGCACGATGGGGTGGTCGTCAATGACAAGCAATTGCATGCCTTGGAGTGTAGTCTGCGGGGCCCATGCCTGCCCCCAATCAGGGGATGAGAGCAAGGCTTCGAGTTGGTCTGCGGGCAAAGGGCGGGAGAAAAAGTAACCTTGCGCAAAATCGCAACCGGCTTGCATGAGCAAGCGGTGCTGTTGGGCGGTTTCCACCCCTTCTGCGATCACGCGCAGGCCCAAGGCATGTGCCATCACCACCATGGCTTTGCAAAGTATGAACTGCGTGCCACCGGGTGCCAGCCCCTGGACAAAGGATTGGTCGATCTTGATAAAGTCAATGTCCAGCTTTTGCAGGTAGGCCAGCGAGGAGTAGCCGGTGCCGAAGTCGTCCAGCGCCACCTGAATGCCGGCATCCCGCCATTCCAGTAACTGTTGGGAGACTGACGCATTGCTTTCCAAGAGCAAGCCTTCGGTAATTTCCACCACCAGGCTGATCCCCGGCAGGTCCAGGGCCTGGAGCTGCTGCACCCAGGAGTTGTCTGCGGGCGCGCGTCTGCGGAACTGCACCGGAGAGCTGTTCAGGCTTAGCTGGAAATGCGGGTGCAAGGTCTGACGCCACTTCACCAGTTGCTTAGTCACTTCCGAGAACACCCAGTCCCCGATGTCCATGATCAGCTCGTTGCCCTCGGCCACCGGGATGAAGTCCGCCGGACTGATCATGCCCCGCTGCGGGTGGCGCCAGCGCAACAAGGCCTCCGCTTTGCGGACCCGGCCGTTGCGCAAATCCACGATGGGTTGGTAATGCAGCTCGAACTGGTGCAGGGCCAGCGCGTCATGCAGGTCATGGGAGATGCGGGCGCGCTGTACCGCGGCCTCTTGGAGGGTGGGCGTGAAATAGCTGAAGCGATTGCGCCCGCCCTTCTTGGCTTCATACATGGCCTGGTCCGCATTTTTGTAGAGGGCCTCCACCTCGTTCCCGTCATCGGGGTACAGGGTGACCCCGATGCTGGCAGACACGAATACCCGCTCATGGTGCAGTTCAAATGGGGCCGAGAGGGTATGCAGCAGCTTTTGCAACAAGGATTCGAGACGCGGATGCATGTCGAGCTCGGTGATCAGCAGGGTGAATTCATCGCCGCCCATGCGGGCCACCGTGTCATGCTCCCGCACGCAGGCACGCAGCCGCCGTGCGGCCTCCATGAGCAGCAGGTCACCGGCATCGTGACCCAGGGTGTCGTTGACTTCCTTGAAATGGTCCAGATCCATGAACAGGACTGCCATCTTGCGGCCGTCCCGGCGGTTGCGCTTGATTTCCTGCTCCATGCGATCACGCAGCATGCGCCGGTTGGGCAGTCCGGTGAGCGGGTCAAAGTAGGCCTGCTGGCGTACCAGGGCTTCGGTTTCCTTGCGGGTGGATATGTCAGTGTGGGTGCCCACCATGCGCAAAGGCCGTCCATTCGCATCCCGGCTGACCACCATGCCACGGGTCAGGACCCATTTCCAGGTACCGTCTTTGCAGCGGACCCGGTGTTCGTTGTGGTAGGTGGGTGTCAGCCCGTCGAAATGCGCCTGCCGGTCATTGAGCATTTGCGGCAGATCGTCCGGGTGGGTGCGGCTATCGAGTGCATCCGGGTGCTGTTGGAGCTCGTCTTCGGTAAATCCGTACATCTCGGCCAGGCGCTTGGAGAAAAACTCCCTGTTTTCTTGTATGTGCCAGTCCCAGATGCCGTCACCCGTGCTTTCCAGGGCCAGCTTCCAGCGCTCTTCACTCTCTTGCAGCAGGGCTTCTGCCTCTTTGCGCTTCTGGATGTCCTGGTGGGTGCCAATCATCCGAAGCGGTTTGCCGTCAGTGCCCCGGCGAACCACCATGCCGCTGGTCAGAATCCACTTCCAGCTCCCATCCTTGCATCGCAGTCGTAGTTCCGTCGTATAGGTGTGCGCCGAATTTTCGAGGTGCTGGTTGAATGCCTGCTCTACCCGGGCGCGATCTTCCGGGTGAATGCGCTCGACAAAGCTCCGGTTTCGCTCTTCAATTTCACCGTAGTCGTAACCCAGCATTTCTTGCCAACGGCGCGAATGCGTTTGCTCGCCGGTTTCCATGTTCCAATCCCATGCGCCTGTACCGGATCCTTCCAGTGCGAGCTTCCACAGGCTGGCGTCGTTTTCATCAAAGCTGCTTTTTCCACCTGCGGGGGGCGGAGTGTCACTGGGAATGGGCTTTGGAGAGGTCACAGTTTCAAGCAGAGTGATGTTTCACTGTACCCGAATGAGGTACCAGGAAGTGTGATATTCACGAGGCACTAGGGGTGATTGTGATCTGTGTGCGCGGCCTCGTCATCCGGGCCCGCCCCGGTGGAAGGCCTGCTTGCTGCTGACGGCGATATGCAAAGTCTTGGTGCCAGATGGAGCAGGCCTGGATCGTCCTGTGTCTCCAATCCCCGTTGCAGTTTCTGCAGCTTGATTGAATCCGCCCTGGCGGTACCGGTTTTTTGCGCGTGGGGCATCATGGGCACTTCACATGCTTTTTGTCGCGCCATGCCCACTGAACGTAAGTCTGTGCACCGTTATGCCAACTCCGATCCTGCGGTGGTGATCGGCAATTTTCCTTGGTATGAGATGGTCTGGCGCTCCCTCCGTGGCGATTTCAAGCCCAAGGTCGAACCCGTTGAAGGGTATGCCGGTTTTGAAAAGGCCTGGTCGTTGCCGGTAGACCATGCCCGCCTGCTTCAGCGGCAGGACGCACCTCGCGTCACATGGCTGGGTCACGTCACCGTGCTGTTGCAAGTCGCCGGACTCAACGTTTTGATGGACCCGACGCTCGCTGATTTTGCAGGTCCCATGGGCAAGTTCGGTGCACGTCGCAAGGTGCGTGCACCTATCAGGCCCGAACAATTGCCACCGATTGACCTGGTGCTCATCTCCCACAACCATTACGACCACTTGTGCGACGCCACCATCACGCGCTTGTTGGCATCGGGGCAAACGCCGGAGTTTCTGGTGCCCAGGGGCCTGAAGGCCTGGTTTGACCGGCGGGGCATTGCCAACGTTACCGAAATGGACTGGTGGCAGACCATGGACATGCCGCACAAAGTCAGGCTGCACTTCACACCGTCCCAGCACTGGAGCCGGCGTACGCCCTGGGACACCAATGCCTCCCTCTGGGGTGGGTATTGTCTGGAGTGGTTGCGTTCCGGCGCGCGGCCCTGGCGCTTTCTGTTTCCCGGCGATACCGGCTACAGCAACGATTTCAAGACCATACGCCAGCGCATAGGCGCCATGGACTTTGTGGCCTTGCCCATCGGGGCCTACCAGCCGCGTGACTTCATGAAGCCCATGCATGTGAACCCGGCCGATGCGGTGCAGATGCTGCTGGACCTGGAGGCGCCGCTGGCTATGGGCGTGCACTGGGGCACCTTCATGCTCACCCAGGAAGCTTTTGACCAGCCGCCGCGCGATCTGGCGGCTGCACTGTAAGCTCAAGGGCTGGCGCAAGACCGCGTGTGGTTGTTGCGGCATGGCGAAACCCGCGCCATACCGCTGCCTGCCTAAGCCGCCCGGGGCTTGACCTTGGAGGCTGCCAACTTCGCGTTGGCACGTGCCGTGTCGGTATCGGTCGCGCGGGCCAGGGCCACGCCCATGCGGCGCTTGGCAAAGCTCTCGGGTTTGCCGAACAAGCGCAGGTCGCTGCCGGGCACGGCCAAGGCTTCTTCCACGCCATCAAACACAATGCCCTGTGCTTCCACGCCGCCGTAAATCACAGCGCTGGCACCCGGATTGCGCAAGGAGGTATCCACCGGCAAGCCCAGAATGGCGCGGGCGTGCAGTTCGAATTCACTCTGGTGCTGCGTGCACAAGGTCACGAGACCGGTGTCATGCGGGCGCGGGCTCACTTCGCTGAACCACACCTGGTCGCCCTTTACAAACAACTCCACACCAAACAAGCCCTGGCCACCGAGGTTGTCGGTGACCGCCTTGGATACTTCGCGGGCACGCTCCAACGCTGCAGGGTGCATGGCCATGGGCTGCCAGCTTTCCACATAGTCGCCGCTGACCTGGATGTGGCCGATGGGGGCGCAGAAACTGGTCACGATCTGGCCGTCCGCATCCACTGAGCGCACTGTCAATTGGGTGATTTCGTAGTCGAAGTCGATGAAGCCTTCCACGATCACACGACCATGGCTGACGCGGCCGCCAGCCATGGCGTAGTCCCACGCTTTTTGTACGTCAGCCGGGCCGTCGATTTTGCTTTGGCCCTTGCCGGAGCTACTCATCACCGGCTTGACGATGCAGGGGTAGCCAATGCCTGCATCAATGGCGGCCTGGAGTTCAGTCAGGGAGTTGCAAAATTGGTAGGGGCTGGTGGGCAGGCCTAGGGTTTCCGCCGCGAGCCGGCGTATGCCCTCGCGGTCCATGGTGAGGCGGGCAGCGCGGGCCGTTGGAATCACGCGGACGGTACCTGCCGCTTCCAGCTCTTCGAGCATGGGGGTGGCAATGGCTTCAATTTCCGGGACCACCAGCAGCGGGCGCTCGGCCTCCACCAGTGCCTTGAGCTGGGCCGGGTCACTCATGGTGATGGTGCGTGCGTGGTGGGCGACTTGCTGGCCGGGTGCGTTGTCATAGCGGTCCACCGCAATGGTTTCCACGCCCAGGCGTTGCAAGGCGATCAGTACTTCCTTGCCCAGTTCTCCGCTGCCTAGCAGCATGACTTTGGTGGCGTGGGGAGACAGGGGGGTTCCAAGGGTGGTCATATCAGGTTTGTGGAGGTGAAAGCGGGGCTACATTGTCGCTCGCGCCTGCCGATATCGTTGCGTGGAGGGTTGTAAGGGTGTTTGGACCCATACACAGCGGTCCCAAAATTTAGCGTATACATTATTCAAGCAATTTGTGTAAAGTGTTATTGCAAATCGCCCCAAATTGGAGAATTCTTTATGAATAAATCGCCTTGGTATTCCCGTCTGGGTGTGGGGGGCAAGCTTTCCCTGAGCATCGTTGCGCTGGTGGGAGTCTTTGTCGCCGTTCTGGTGGCCGGCATTAGTTTTACTGTGGGGCAAGTGATAGAAAACCGGGCCATTCGGGAGGTAGGGGACAAAACCAAGCTCATTGTCGACTTGGTGGAGGCCACCGAAACTGACTTGCGCAATCGGGCGGTAGGGCTCTCCAAGATATTCGCCGCCAATTTGAGCGGGGATTTTGCGCTGAGTGGCGAGACCATGAACATCGGGGACAAGCCGACACCCGTGCTGACTCTGGCGGGCAAACCCGTCAACATGGACTTTACTCTGGTGGACCAGTTCACCGGGGCGACCGGTGCGGTGGCCACCATCTTTGCAGGCAGTGGCGAAGACTTTGTGCGCGTGACCACGTCGCTCAAGAATGACAAGGGCGACCGCGTGGTAGGCACCCTGCTGGACAGAGCCCATCCCGGCTACAAAGCGGTTCGCGAAGGGGGCGGTTACACAGGGGTCGCTACTCTTTTTGGCCGCCAGTACATGACGCACTATGAGCCTATCAAGAATGCAACAGGTAAGGTCGTAGGCCTAGCATTTGTGGGTCTCGACTTTACTGATTACATCAAAAGCCTCAAAGACGGGAGTGTCTGAATTTCTGTGTGTGAGGCGGAGATACTTGCCCACGGCAATGGGCAAGCGGATTTCATCTTAATTGAATTGCTTGGTAAATCGGTCGTCGTAGAGAATCGCGAACTGGTTCATGGCTTCCTTCCAATCT
>CAUOXL010000022.1:0-64391 GCA_963508575.1 uncultured Rhodoferax sp. | reverse complement strand
TGCGCCCCGAGTTGCCCACCGCGTCGTGCGTTCGTCGCAAGCGACGCCCGCAGCCGTGGACAACTCTGCACCTGTTCAACCTCGCCCCTTCACACTTATCTATCGGGGTCAATCTGTTCAGATCAACCGAGCCACTTCTGACATCTCTGCCTAGTACTACGATTGCTACATCGCCTTTATTGAGGCAGCAGTAGTCAAACAATACATCGGGCGAGTCTTTGACAGCGCCCATGTTGCTGTCATGTAGACCGTCCGTAGCGGTGAGTGAAATCTCACTCTCATGACTCATTAATTCCGTAGGTTCCATATTGATTCCTAATGCGCATTTGCGCTCATCCTTTGATAGTCTTGCTCTTGAGGAATGCTCTCAGAGTACCGACCCGGTATCTGACGTTTCGACCAATGCGAATGAATTCGAGATCGGTGTTGCGTCTTTGTGACCGCCAGTTAGCAAGGGTTTTTGGGTTATCTAAACCTAAGATGGATGCGGCCACTTTGTCGGGCACCAGCAATTCATCATCAGGCAGAACACGTTCAAGTAGAGTGCTCAATTGACTCTCCTGATGGCGTCCGAATACGTGATCCATGAGCCATGTGAGCGGATGGCATCGGTATCAAATATTTTGTTGGCTAGGTGCCCAGAGAGCTGGACCAGATTTCGAGACATGTTCACCTCCTTTTGGTGGTTTGTTTGCAAGGTCTCGATTCTGGGTTTTGGCTTCACGAGTTTCTTCGGGGTGCCACGCACCCCGAAGCATTTATCTTCAGTCGTGACCTTTTTTTCTCTTTGGCAACCACTCCTTTGCTATTTGGTGCCAAGTTACGGTGAGCTTCGTTTTGTCCAGCTTATGCTCCTCACGTAGCTTGTATTCCCAATGCCTCGCAAAGGCTTCCTTGCCCTTGGTTTTGTTGCCAACTTCCCATGCCGCGAGAACTCTAGCCTTTAGCACTACGTATTTATCACGCTTGGCGACACCTCCTTTTTTCGCGCTTGTGCTTGCCGATTCAATCAATAGCCATGTCAATAGCGGTGATAAGGGTGTTGTCTCGATGTACTGAATGAGTTCATCGAAACCCGCAGCTCTGCGCAACTCGCGAATTTGCTTTAATTGAGTCTCTGCGTCACTCAGCTGGTCTAGTCTGCGACGTCCGACGGCGGCTGAGTTAACAAGGTGATCGACACCATTTTGGGCGTAAAGATCCTCGTCGAGAAGTTCTACATATGCAGGACGCTGATTCGATTTCCTCTTTGTCATTTCGTCCTCGCTTGTGATGTGCTTGCCTGTGGCATAGGCTTGTGATGAAGCAACATAGCTGATGTTGCCGCCTCCATAGCCTCACGAACAGGGTCAAGAGAGAGTCGAGCATAGACCTTGGTCGATTGTGGCGACTGGTGGTTCAACGTTCTGCCGATGATTGCCAAACTAGTATTTAGGTCTGCTTGCCATGATCCCATTGTTCTACGAAGGTCATGAACACGTATGTCCCGCATATCCAATGGCTTCAGCGAAATCCTGGCTTCTTCAGCCATTTCCGAATAGGTGGTGAATCCAGCCAGTGGTGCGGCGACCACATTGCCAATTGCAATCTGTTTTTCACTGTCAGGCCATTTGTAGTGCTTTGCAAGGTGATCAACCAGTCGGAGTGCGGTTGCTCGTTCCAGCAGAGTCTTCCACGCTTTTTTAGGTTCCATGTAGTGCCCAGTCTTGCTGTTGGCTGGAAAGACCCATTCCGATGCAACTTTAGTTCGTCGGACTTTCAAAATCTCTATGAGCGTCGGTACCAATGGAACAGTCTGCGGGGTACCGTTCTTGGTCAATGCGATTTGCCAAAAGCACGCGTCAAAGTCAATTTCATCCCAGCGCATTGGAAGTACATTGCCACGCCGAGCGCCGGTGAACAAGGCCACATAGATGAAATCCCGAAGGGTGTCATTGAGTTCGTAGTCAAGTGACCTAAAGAGATACGGTATTTCAAAACTGCTAACCCGCCGCTCTCGGGACTTCTCTTTGTTTCTTTCGATCCCCTTGCATGGGTTATCGCTCGTCCTGATCTTCCAGGTGATGGCGCGATTGAAGATGCAGCGTATCAGAGCCAGTACGCGATTTGCGTGAATTGGGGCGTGCTCAGACACACCGTTGAATATGGTTTGGATGTGTGTATCGGTTATGTCATCGACCAATTTACTGCCCAGATTCACGCCGTACCGGTCTGTTGCGAGGTACCGATCGTAGGCTTTGACGCTCATTTCAGCTGTTCGATTGCGCCGATATGAGTAGTCGGTCATAAATTTTTTGAAAAGTTCTGCGAATGTCATTCCGCTCTTGGCGGCTGCTTTGGGATCAATGCCTTGTGCCAATTTGGCGTTGAAGTCCCGTGCCATCGTTCTTGCAGTGTTCAACTCAACCGTAGGGTACTTACCCAGTAAGAAGCGACGTGATTGGCGATTGACCTTGCGTACCAAATAGAAACTTTTTATCCCAGAGGGACCGACACCGATGGCTAGTCCGGGGACTTGAATGTCATAGTGCCAAGTCCATTGGCCGCTTGCGCTGGAGGCGGGTGACAGCACATCCAGGAATTTTTTGGTGAAGACGACGCGGCTTATTTCGGATTTCTGGCGTGGAGTGTAGGGTGGTGTTATCGAATTTGAAGGCATATGCTGGTTCCAGTTTCGGGAGAAGACCTGTGAACCCGCTACTCAAAAACACTTTTGAGCTACTGTGGTTGCAATCTGGGAGTCGTTGCAACCGTATTGCAACCAACAGTAGTGATTTGGCTTAGCGGGCGATGAACGGGAGAGTAGTCCGTCAAAACGCTAAGCTGTTGATTTATATGAGAAAACAGGAAAGGAGTGACCTGTGATGAGCACTCATGAAGATTTGCTCATTTCGACTCATAATCCTTTGGTCGAGTGTTCAAGTCACTCACGCCCTACCATCCAACAACAAAAAGCCTGTGCGTCTCTCGACCCACAGGCTTTTTCATTCTGCGCTGAAGCAATCAGCGCAACAGCAGCTCAGCGCTGAAACACCACCGCTTCCAGCTTCATCCCTTTGATTTTTTCGGCCGCTGCATCGGCCTGGCCCTTGCTCAGGTAGGGGCCCACGCGCACACGGGTGAGGGGGCCTTTTTTGCTTTTCACCACATCGGTGAACACGGGCAGCTCGGCCCTCTCCAGGGTGCGGAAGGCGTTGGTGCCGTTGCTGGGCACCGCAAACAAACCTACGTTGATATAGAAGCCGGGCACCAAGTCGCCGCCTGACCTGGGGTTGGCTTTTTCCTTGGCTGTCATGGCGGGTTCGGGCGGAGCCATGACGGGGGTGGACTTCATGACCGGCTGGGGTTCCAGCGGTGCGGTGTCGGCAGTGTTCACCGGCACGGGGGCGGGGCTGGGCTTGGGGGCTTCTTCGGCTACGGCGGGTTGGGGGCTGACAGGTTGGGCTGCAGGGGCAGGGGACTGCTTGCTTTTGGGGCTCCAGGTCAGTGCTTTTGGCCAGATGGCGCAGCCGGACAGCGCACTGACCAGCAGGCCGGTGGCCAGCAGGGTGCGACCGGTGCGCAGAGGGTGTGGGGCCATGGGCAAGTGGGGCACAGAAGACATAGGGCTGCTGCTTTCTCGTTAAAACGGGGTCATGGGTGACTGCTGCACCGCATGCACGGGGCGTGCCGGCGCAATCCTCAAAATGTACTGTATGTAATGCATGCTTCCACCGTCTGCGTGCAGCTTGACCCAGCGCAACATCTGCGGTCGCCAGCGGCCTACGCTGTAGGTGTTGTTCCACTCACAGAAAGAAACACCATGTCGCATTACCACGCAGTTGTCTGGTTGGATCATTCGGAGGCGCATGTCATGCACATTGCGCCGGACGATGTGGAGGCTTCCATCGTGCGGCCCAAGCACCCGCATGCCCACCTGCACGCCAAGGGTGGCGTGGTGGGCTCTGGCAAGGCCGCAGAGGACAAGCAGTATTACCACGCGATTGCCGAAGCGCTCCAAGGTGCGGAAGAAATCTTGGTGGTGGGCCCCGCGCAGGCCAAGCTGCAGCTCATCAAGCACTTGCACGGCCACGACCCGCAGGTGGGTAACAAGGTCGTGGGTGTGGAAAGCATAGACCACCCCACCGACGCCCAGCTGGTGGCTTACGCCCGCAAATACTTCATCGCCAAAGACCCGTTGCTGGTTTGAGATATTTCATGAATGCTCCGTTTTTAGGAGCTGCTTGCGCTTATTGCACGGGCGTCAGGTGCTGATTTGCTTATAAATTTCGAGCGGGCAGGGTCAGATGACGCGTTGCAGACGCATGGCGACTCCCATGTCGCCGCTGACCTTGAGCTTGCCGGCCATGAATCCGGTGGCGGGCTCTAGGTCGCCGTCCAGCATGGCTTGCAGGTTGCCCAGGGTGATGCCGACGGTGCAGTCGGTGTCGGTGTCAGTGTTGCTGACGGTGTTGGGGATGTTGGCGCCGTCGATGACGATGACGCCGTCGGCGCCCAAGTCGAACTTCAGGGTGGCGTTGAGGCCGCTGTCATCGCCTACTTTGCTGCGGATGGCTTGGGTTGCGGATTCGAGAGACATGTTGGGTTTTCCGGTGTCGGGTAAATCGAATGGACCGCGGTGGATGGTAGTGCTCGGACAGACCGTAACCCATAGTGAAAACACCTGTACCCCCACAAGTTGACGTTCACGTCACACGGACCACAACCACGTCAAGCAAGTTCGAAAGCCCATGCTGATCCTTGCCGCGCCCCCATGCCTTTGCTGTGCCCCCAATGCCCAACGCCTGCAGGTTCTGCAGTCCGAGGTACCGCGCTTGGAGGGCGTGGTGAGTGCCGAGTCGCAACGCCAGCGCGAACGCGTGGCCTGCGGGCTGGAACGCAACTCGCCGCTCCCGGAGTTGAGTCGCTTGGCCGGTTTCAACATACACGACGACGATGGCAAAAAGGAAGTGTTGCACAGCGGTTCCGAGGCCACGCTTTTTTGCCCGATGGCGCAAGGGCTGCCGGCAATGTCGCGTTGATCGCGGCACGGGCAGCCTGTGTCCAACGCGCTCGGAGAACAATTGCAAATCCTTCTGACGCGTGAGCCATTTCGGGGCTGCGAACAGGGTAGAATACGCACATCCCGAATGCTGCAGAAAAGGGCATTTGAAAAAGTTTCTCCGGTCTTTCCGGATAGCACGAAAAAAGCGTGCTATAATACGAAGCTTAGCGGCTGTAGCTCAGCTGGATAGAGTACTTGGCTACGAACCAAGGGGTCGTGGGTTCGATTCCTGCCAGCCGCACCAAAAAGTAAAGGTCTGCAATCGTAAGGTTGCAGACCTTTTTCTTATCCTGATTCCGAAATAGGCGAATCCATGAGCAAGGCTTTTACCAAAGAGTCCGATGGTGCAGACGACGATGAACTGCAACTGCCTGCGCTGCCGGCTGGCGGCAAAAATTACATCACCCCCCAAGGCTTCGCCACGCTACGCGATGAGTTGCTTGACCTGATTGATAACGAACGCCCGAAGATCGTGGACATCGTGCACTGGGCCGCCAGCAATGGAGATCGTTCGGAAAATGGTGATTACCTTTATGGCAAAAAGCGCCTGCGCGAGATTGACCGTCGTATCCGCTTCCTGACCAAGCGCCTGGAAATTGCCGAGGTGACAGACCCGTCAATGCATTACGGCAATGATCAGATTTTTTTCGGTGCTACGGTGACCTATGTGGATGACCAGGATGTCGAGCGCACTATCACCATCAAAGGGATTGACGAGGCCAACAGTGCGGCCGGCGAGGTGAGTTGGATTTCGCCCATCGCGCGCACGCTGCTCAAGGCTCGCGAAGGTGATGAGCTCAAGTTGGTGATGCCCGAGAGGGTGTGTGATATCGAGGTGCTGCGCGTGCAGTACCCGGGGCCCAAGACCGCGTGATCAACTTCAACGCTGAAGACGTCACCTAGCCGGCGTTGTTGCTTGCGCGTTGGGCTCGAAGTACCAGCGGTGTGCGGTGGAGGTTGCGCATGGCGATGTCGATGTGGGTGGTGTCCCGCACACCCACAATCAGTCGCATATCGGATGCATCCCGCATGCCGTCCTGCCCCATGTCGATGTGAATGATGTCCGCCTCTGCGGAGGCCAGCGCAGCAGCCACCTTGGCCAAGACCCCTTTGCCATTGGTGACGGTAACTACGATGCAGGTTTCAAAAGCCCGTACTGGCTCATCGGACCATTCCACGCCAATGAAACGCTCGCTGTCTTTGTGCTGGAGTTTTCTGGCGACGCTGCAATCGGCCATGTGCACCACGAGGCCCTCTCCGCGACCCAGGTAGCCGACAATGCGATCCCCAGGAATGGGGCGGCAGCACTGTGCGAACTGCACGGAGGCGTTTTCGCTTCCATCCAGGGTGATGGAGCTCAAAGTATTGGTTTCGTGCGCGGTGAAGCGCTCGCGGGTCAGCAGCAGGGCGTCTGGCCGTTCACCTTTTTCGCTCAAAAGGTTCACCATGCGCTTGGCGACAATGTTGGCAATCCGCTTGCCGAGGCCGATGTCTGTGAGCAGCTCGTGTTTGTTCTTGTTGCCGGTGAAGCGCAGCACTTTGTCCCACAAAGGTGCGTAAGCCGGGTCGTCTTCAGGGAAGCTTTCAATGCCTTCGGCGCGCAGCGCTTGTGCCAGCAATTTGGCGCCCAGTCCTTCAGACTCGGTCTGTGCCATGGTTTTCAGGTGATGGCGGATTTTGGAGCGCGCGCGACCGGTCCGGACAAAGCCCAGCCAAGCCGGGTTAGGGGTGGATACTGGCGCAGTTACGACCTCGACCACATCGCCGTTTTTCAGTTCGGTGCGCAAGGGAACTTGTTCGCCATTGATGCGGGCAGCAATGGTGCGGTCACCGATATTGCTGTGGATGGCGTAAGCAAAGTCCACAACGGTAGCCCCACGTGGCAAGGCCATGATCTGGCTCTTGGGTGTGAAAACGTACACGGCATCAGGGAAGAGGTCCACCTTGACATGGTCCCAGAATTCGGCCGCATCCCGTGTCTCGTCTTGTATATCCAGCAAGGACTGTAGCCACTTGGTGCCCAGTCGGTCGGCAGTCCCGTCTTGCGGATTGTTCACCTTGTAGAGCCAGTGGGCAGCCACGCCGGACTCAGCCACCACATGCATGGCTTCCGTACGCATTTGAAACTCGATGTTGATGCCGGCCGGTCCCACCAATGTGGTGTGCAAAGACTGGTAGCCGTTGATCTTTGCAATTGCTATGTGGTCCTTGAACTTTCCGGGAACAGGTTTGTAGAGCTGGTGCAGCAAGCCCAGGGCAGTGTAGCAATCGGTAATGTTGGGGACCAACACGCGAAAGCCATAGATGTCGGTGACTTGCGCAAAGCTCAAGTGTTTCTTGTCCATCTTTTGGTAGATGGAGTAGAGCGTCTTTTCCCGGCCTGCGATGCGGATGGGCATCTTGGCTCCGGCAAAAACCTCTTCAACTTCCTTTTGGACCTTTTGGATCAAGTCGCGACGACGACTGCGCGCTTTGGCGACCGCTTTGGCAATGATGGCGTAGCGCCAGGGCCGTAGGTGTTGGAAAGACAGGTCTTGCAGCTCGCGGTAGGTCTGGTTCAGACCCAGGCGGTGGGCAATGGGGGCGTAGATGTCCAGGGTCTCTGATGAGATGCGGGTCCACTTGCTGCGCGGCATATCCGAGAGGGTGCGCATGTTGTGCGAACGGTCCGCAAGCTTGATCAGAATGACCCGTACATCTCGCGCCATGGCGAGGAGCATTTTGCGGAAAGATTCGGCCTGGTTTTCCTCCCGGGTATTGAATTGCAGTTTGTCGAGCTTGGTCAGGCCATCCACCAACTCGGCCACCGGGGATCCGAACTTCTCAATCAGCTCAACTTTGGTGACGCCACAATCTTCAAGTGCATCGTGCAGCAGGGCGGCCATCAGCGCCTGGGCATCCAGTTTCCATTCGGCACATTGCGCCGCCACTGCAATCGGGTGGGTGATATAGGGCTCACCGTTGTTGCGGAGCTGGCCCAAATGCGCCTCGTCGGCAAAGCGGTAGGCTAAGCGCACCTGTTCTACATCACTGCTGCTCAAGTAGTCCAGCTTGGCAGTCAATCCGGCAAAACTCGCCGCTGCTGCATTGACCGCAGCAACCGGCAAACCAGGCTTGACGGGTTTGCCAGTGATCGAGGTACTTGGAGGTGATTGGAGAGTGCTGCCCATGGTGTAAATGTAGCGTGGCTGGGGGGCTTGTGTGCCGTAAACGAAAAAAGCACCGCAAGCGGTGCTTTTTGTACCAGTCGTCTGAACTTACAGTGGTACTTTTTTGAGCATTTCCAAGCCGACTTTGCCGGCGGCAATCTCGCGCAGGGCGGTGACGCCGGGCTTGTTCTTGCTTTCGATTTTGGCTGTGTGGCCTTGGCTCAACATGCGGGCACGGTAGGTGGCAGCCAGAACCAATTGGAAACGGTTAGGAATCTGCTCGAGGCAGTCTTCAACAGTGATGCGGGCCATGGAATTCTCCGGAAAGCTAGAGGATGTTCAGCGCTTGGAATGTTTCGGCACGCGCGCGGCGCTGGGCAGAAATCTTAAGTCGCTGAGAGTGGACAATGGCTTTCAGATCGAAAAGCGCACGGTCAAACAACTCGTTGATTATAACGAAGTCGAATTTTCCGACCTGGGCGACTTCCAGTTGCGCGTTTTTCATGCGCATGTCGATGATTTCCGGGCTGTCCTCGCCACGGCGTTCCAGACGGGAGCGCAGCTCTTCCCAGCTTGGAGGCAGGATAAAGATGCAGACGGCGTTGGCAAACACATTTTTGATTTGCACAGCGCCTTGGAAGTCGATTTCAAGAATCACGTCGGCGCCCATGGCCATGCGGTCTTCAATGGCTTTTTTGGAGGTGCCGTAGCGGTTTGCATGCACATGCGCCCATTCCACGAAGGCGTCGCCCTCGACCATGGCGTCGAATTCCTGCTGGGAAACGAAGAAATATTCTCGCCCATGCTTTTCTTGGCCGCGTGGGGGCCGGGTGGTGTGCGAGACAGAAGGTTGCAGGCGCGAGTCCAGCTCCAACAAGGCCTTACACAAGCTGGACTTACCGGCCCCGCTGGGGGCTGCAACGACAAAGAGATTTCCGGGGTAGTCCATTGACTGAGGCTCCGTGATGCGGTGTCTAAAGTCGCCTTATTCTATGTTCTGGACCTGTTCGCGCATTTGTTCGACCAAAACCTTCATGTCCACGGAGATGTGGGTCAGCTCCAGTGCGGCTGATTTGGAGCCCAGGGTGTTGGCTTCCCGGTGTAGTTCTTGAATCAGGAAGTCCAGACGCTTGCCGATGTCCCCGCCTTTTTTAATCAGGCGTTCGAGCTCATCCAAATGAGAGTTCAGGCGCGTGATTTCTTCGGCCACATCAATGCGGATAGCAAAGGCTGTGGCCTCGGTCAGCGCACGGTCCTGGGCGGCTTCCGGCAGGGTGGCGCCTTCGGTCAGGGCCATGGCCTCTTTCCAGCGCTCCATGAAGCGCTGGCGTTGCTGCTCCACCAGTTTGGGTACCAAGGGCCCTGCTTGCTCGGCCAAAGTCCGCAACTGCGCAATATGGCCCAGCAACATGGTGGCCAGACGGGCGCCTTCACGCTGGCGGGCGCTGAGCAGCTCTTTCAATACCTTTTCGGCCAGCGGCATGACATCGGCGCTCCAGTCGCGGCTGGTGCCTTGCTCGGCGGCAGCCAGGCGGATCACGTCGGCAACACTCAGGGGGTTGGCGGTGGGCAGCCAAGCCCGGATGCTGTCCTGCGTGGCGTTGAGCTTTTGCAGCAGCTTAGGGGTGGGGTCAGGGATGTTGGTGGCGCTGGTGGTTTCCACCGATGCGCGTACTTCCACTTTGCCGCGCTTGAGCTTGCCCCCCAAGAGCTCGCGCAAGGCGGGCTCGAACTGACGCAGGTCCTCAGGCAGGCGGAAGGTCAGGTCCAGGAAACGGCTGTTGACCGAACGTACCTCCAGGCCAAGCTGGGTGACGGGGTGGGTTCGGGGCTCACCTTCGGGGGCGGTGGTGGCTGTGCTGTGCTGTGCACTGGCATAGCCGGTCATGCTGTAAACTGGCATCAAGGGCTTTCGCGGCGATGGAAACGGCTCCGAGAATAACCCGTTTCAAACGAACCTTACGAGCATTCCTACTGCACCTATGTCAAAGGTCAAGCCAGCGCCCCTTCCCCCGGATACCACCATAGGCGGCTACCGCATCATCCGCAAGGTTGCGGCCGGCGGATTCGGCCTAGTGTATCTGGCCCTGGATTCCGAGGGGCAGCAGGTGGCGCTCAAAGAATATCTCCCCTCATCTTTGGCGACCCGGGCGCCGGGTGAGTTGTTGCCGCAGGTGCAGTCCGAAAAGCTATCGCTGTACCGTCTGGGTCTGAAGAGCTTTTTTGAAGAAGGGCGCTCACTCGCGCAGATCTCTCACCCCTCAGTGGTGAGCGTATTGAATTTTTTCCGCGAGAACGAGACCGTGTACATGGTTATGAACTATCTGGAAGGCGCGGCCCTCCAGGATTTCATCGTGACTGCGCGTGACCAGAAAAAAAGCAAGGTGTTCCGCGAGTCCACCATCCGTTCGCTGTTTGATGAGATCTTGCGCGGATTGCGCATCGTGCACCAGCACAAGATGCTGCACCTGGACATCAAGCCGGCCAACATCTTTATCACCGACGACAACCGCTCGGTGTTGATTGATTTCGGCGCAGCGCGCGAGGTGCTGAGCAAAGAAGGCAATTTCATTCGCCCCATGTACACGCCCGGCTTCGCGGCCCCGGAGATGTACCGGCGAGATGCCTCCATGGGACCGTGGACCGACATTTACGCCATTGGCGCCTGCATGTATGCCTGCATGCAGGGCTACCCGCCCAACGAAGCGCCCCAGCGCCTGGAGAAGGATCGCATCACCACGGCCTTGGCGCGACTGCGCGGTGTGTACTCCGACAATCTGATTGAGGTGGTGGAGTGGTGCATGTCCCTGGACCCCCTGTCGCGCCCGCAATCGGTTTTTGCCCTGCAAAAAGAATTGTCGCGCGAGGGCGAGCGCCGTTACACCAAGCTCTCGGTCACGGAAAAGGTGCGCATGCAATTTGACACCATGGTGTCGGAGACCAAAAAGACCGTGATGGGGGGCGTGATAGCACCTGCGGCAGGAAAGTCCAAATGAAGTTTTCCGTCTTCCAGATCAGCCGCAAAGGCGGCCGTGAAAAGAATGAAGACCGCATGGGCTACTGCTACACCAAGTCATCCGGCCTGTTTTTGCTGGCGGATGGCATGGGGGGTCACCCCGAAGGAGAGGTCGCCGCCCAGATGGCTTTGCAAGTGATCTCGGCGCTGTACCAGAAGGAAGCGAACCCCGAGTTGCTCGATGTGACGGAGTTTTTCAGCAAGGCCATTCTGGCTGCCCACCGCCAGATACTGCGCTACGCAGCAGAACGCAACCTGCCTGACACGCCGCGCACCACCCTGGTTGCTGCGGTGTTGCAAGGCGGTGCTGCGCATTGGGTGCACTGTGGTGATTCCCGCTTGTACTTTGTGCGCCAAGGGGAGTTGCTGGCCCGCACCCGGGACCATTCCTATACGGAGCAGCGTGCCATGGAGCACCCCAGTGGGGTGCCGGCGGGGTTCAACCGCAACGTGCTGTTCACCTGCCTGGGCTCGCCGTCACGTCCGGTGTTTGATGTGAGCGGTCCAGTGCCGCTGCAGCAGGGGGACCGCATCATGCTGTGTTCCGATGGTTTGTGGGGCCCCATGCAAGAGGCGGACATCGTGTTCCACCTGGCCCAGAAGCCCGTGGGGGAGGCCGTGCCGGACTTGGTGGAGGAAGCCCTGCAAAAAGGTGGACCGCACTGCGACAACGTCACCGTGCTGGCGATGGAGTGGGAGACGCCGGACAGCTTTGAGTCCACCAAGGGCACCATCTCGACTGACAGTATCAGCGAAGGCGTGTTCGCTTCCACGGTCCAAGCCGCCTGGGCGGATGCCGAGGTGGATGACCTGGACGACGAAGCCATTGAACGCTCGATTGCTGAAATCAACGAAGCCATACGCCGCTCGGCTGCCCGCAAGCTTTGAGCGCCCGTCCGGCATGCCCGGATCTATCAGGAGTTATCCATGACTGCATTTGTCCGCCACGGCGCCCGCGCCGCCGATGCACTGCGCCCGGTGCGCATCACCCGCCGCTACACCATGCACGCGGAGGGTTCTGTGTTGATCGAGTTCGGTAACACCAAGGTGTTGTGCACCGCGTCGGTCGAAGAAAAAGTGCCTCCGCACAAACGCGGCAGTGGTGAAGGTTGGGTCACCGCCGAATACGGCATGCTGCCCCGCGCCACCCACAGTCGCAGCGACCGCGAGGCCGCCCGCGGCAAGCAGACCGGCCGCACCCAGGAGATTCAGCGGCTGATTGGCCGCTCGCTGCGCGCGGTGTTTGACCTGAAAAAGCTGGGCGAGCGCACCATCCAGCTCGATTGCGATGTGATCCAGGCCGACGGTGGTACCCGGACCGCTGCCATCACCGGTGCTTTTGTGGCCGCGCAAGACGCGGTCAACGGCCTGCTGGCCGCCGGCAAGATCACCGAGACGCCCATCACGGCGGCAGTGGCAGCGATCAGCGTGGGTATTGTGGAGGGCACGCCCTTGCTGGACTTGGAGTACACCGAAGACTCGGCCTGCGACACCGACATGAATGTGGTGATGACCGGTGCCGGTCATTTTGTGGAAGTGCAGGGCACGGCGGAGGGCGTGGCCTTTACCCGCGCTGAGATGGACCAACTGCTGACGCTGGCTGAAAAAGGCGTGGGTGAACTCATGCTCTTGCAGCAGCAAGCACTATCAAAATAATAGCTACTCGCGCATATTCTGCGAGCGCTAGAGGCCTGTTTCTTATGAAAATTGTTCTTGCATCCAATAACCAGGGCAAGCTCGCCGAGCTCAATGCCATGTTCGCCCCGCTGGGCTGTGAGCTGGTGCGCCAGGGCGACCTGGGCGTGCCCGAGTCGCCCGAGCCGTTTCGCACCTTTATTGAAAACGCGCTGGCGAAGGCGCGCAATGCCGCCCAGCATACCGGCCTGCCTGCGCTGGCGGATGATGCTGGTTTGTGTGTGGACGCCTTTGGCGGCTTGCCGGGTGTGGACACGGCCTACTACGCCACCCAGTTCGGCTACGCCAAAGGGGACGACAACAACGTCAAAGCCCTGCTGGAGCAAATGAAGGACGTCACCAACCGCCGCGCTGCACTGGTGAGCACCTTGGTGGCCGTGCGCAGTGTGAATGACCCCGAGCCGCTGATTGCCGTGGGCCGCGTGGTCGGGCAGATTGCGCCCGAGCCGGTGGGCAGCAACGGCTTCGGGTTTGACCCGGTGATGTGGATCCCCGAGTTCGGCCAAACCTTCGCCCAGTTGCCGGTGGAGGTGAAAAACGCCCATAGCCACCGGGGCCGCGCGGCTGCGACCATGGCTGCTTTGATTCGCACGAACTGGCTTGAAACATGAGGCTCACCCCCAGACTTCGCGCACTGCGTGTCGCTTCGCCTCCCCCCTTGCAGGGGGCAACACCAGCGGTCCGGCCGAGCCGGCCCCACGGTGTTTCTGATGGGTGTGCCTGTGCGCGCGAGGAGTTGTTGTGATTCCCATCACGCCCGTTGCAGAGGGGGCTGCCGCCGTGCAGCGCGACATCCAGCACTACATGCGGCCCGGTAGTTTGCAGTTCAGTGCGCTGCCGCCTTTGTCTTTGTATGTGCACCTGCCGTGGTGCATCAAGAAGTGCCCTTACTGCGACTTCAATTCCCACGAGCAGGCCAAAGATGGCCTTCAAGAGCGGCGCTATATCGACGCGGTGATCGCCGACCTCGAGGCGGCTTTGCCCCTAGTCTGGGGGCGCAACATCCACAGCATTTTCATCGGTGGCGGCACGCCCAGCCTGTTTTCGCCGGAGGCCATTGACCGCTTGTTGGGCGACATCCGCGCCCGCTTGCGCTTGGAGGCGGACTGCGAAATCACCATGGAGGCCAACCCCGGCACCTTTGAGAAAGACCGGTTCAAGGCATTCCGGGGCGCTGGCGTGACGCGGCTGTCCATCGGGGTGCAAAGTTTTAACAATGCTCACCTGAAAGCCCTGGGCCGGGTGCATGACCGCGCGCAGGCGCTGGCGGCGGTGGAAGAAGCAGCTGCCTCGTTCGACACCTTCAACCTCGACATCATGTACGCCCTGCCGGGGCAAACGCAGGCGCAGCTGGATGAAGACCTAGCCACTGCGTTGCAGTTCCAGCCGCCGCACATCTCGATCTACCACCTGACCATCGAGCCCAACACCTATTTCGCCAAGTTCCCGCCGCACATCCCCGAGGACGATACTGCCTACTCCATGTTGGACCGCATCACCGAGGCCACCGCGGCGGCCGGCATGGACCGGTACGAGGTGTCGGCCTATGCGCGCCAAGGCCATCGCTGCTTTCACAACGTCAACTACTGGCAGTTTGGCGACTACCTGGGCATAGGCGCAGGTGCCCACAGCAAGCTCAGCTTTGCCCACCGGGTGGTGCGGCAGGTGCGCTTCCGCGACCCGGCCCGCTACATGGAGCAGGCGCTGGCCGGCCATGCGGTGGCGCAAGACGACGAAGTGGCCCGCGCCGACTTGCCCTTTGAATACATGCTCAATGCCTTGCGCCTGCGCAACGGCTTCGGGCTGCGCGACTTCACCGAGCGCACCGGGCTGGCGATTACGGCCATCCAAAAGGGGCTGGAAGAAGCCGAGCGCAAAGGCCTGATTGAGCGGGACTTTGCCCGTGTGCGCCCGACGGTCAAAGGCTTCGACTTTTTGAGTGACTTGCAGGAAATTTTCCTGTCCAATCCGGACTGAACGGGCTGCGCCGCGGCCCGCCCGGCCATGCAGGGGGACGCCATGTTTTCGGTTTACGGTACCGCAGGGCAGATATTCAGGGGCTCGCTCGAAGAGCTGGGCAAGGTGGCCGGCATGCGCCGTGCCGCGCGCACCCGCCGTATCGAAGCGCTGGGGCTGGAGGCCCAGGACCACAGTCCCCAACGCTTTGCTGACGTACTGAACGCGCCCGGACATGAGACGTCCGCGACCGACCTTGCGCACCGGGCCGCACTCGCGGCATATGGCGAGGTCCGCAAACCTGCGCAGACACGCCAGCCCTTGACCCGCGTGGCCGACATCATGAGCCATGACGTGGTCACGGTGCCTGATACCTCCACCATCGAAGACGCCTGGGCTTTGCTCAATGACCATGGCATTGCGCAGGCCCCGGTGGTGACCGCAGAGGGGGTTCTGGTGGGGCTGCTCACCCGTGCGGAGCTGACCCGCGCCGAGCATCTGCCAAGGGCCGATGCCCATGCGCTGGTGTGGCGCGCCTTTCTGGCGCAAAGCGTTCAGGACGTGATGTGGACGCCGGTGCCCAGCGTGGCCGCTGACACCGACATCCGCCGGTTGGCCCGCGTGTTGCTGGATACGGGCCTGCCCGGTTTGCCGGTGGTGGACGATGCGGGTGGGGTGCGGGGTTTTGTGTCCCGTTCCGACATCCTGCGGGCCGTGGTGGCCGACCCGCCGCTGGACCTGTGGACTTGAGCGCGGGGGGGGCGTAAAGAGCCCGGCTGAGGGCCTTGGCCCTTGCAATACATCGCGCCGACAGTTCCCTGGACTACTCAGTCATTCCACTGCACGACCGGCCCGAGTTTGCGCTGCGCCAGAAACACCGCCTCGCGCAGGCTCAGCGCGGTGCCACCATCGTGCCAATGGGCTTGTCCGCCGGGCGGGTGGTAGCGGATATAAAAACACTCCGCATCCCGATCCGTGGCGATTTCGGGGGGGTCTTCGGGGTTGTGCGTTCCGTAGAGCGTGTGGTGCTGCACGATGCGCACAGGACAGAGCGTCAAGCCGCCATAAAACCAATAGCCCTGCTTGACCGCAGGCATGAAATCAATCTGTTCCATGGTTTGCACTCCAATTTCAATCGCAGTACACGGCGCATGCTAACCCCGCAGCTCTGGGCGGCACTACAGAAAAACCCTTGAGTACAAGTCACCGGCGGGCCAACAAGGCCATCACCCGTTCCGACATGTTTTTGACGTTGCGAAGGGGTTAAGCCTTAGAGGCGGCGGTTGCTGCCCTGGGTTTGGTGAAGCCGGAGGTGCCAAAGCCGGCTTGGTCTTCGGGTGGCACAACGTTTTAACGATGCCGATGCCAAGGCAAGGTGCGGGGTGGGTTTTTTGGGGTGCACGCCACGGTGTGGCGGCTGCCCCTTTTGACTCGGGCGACCCAGCGCGATGGGGCGTGTTTTCCGAGTTGGGGCTTGAGGTGCCGTAGCTTGTTTGGCGGAAGCTGTGGCTTTCGGACAACAGGGAGAGCACGACAACATCAAAGAAGGGTAGAGGAATCTGGATTTTGAACCCGATAAATCGTGCGCTTTATGACGCTTTCGGAGCATTCAAAGATCACAGACAGGGTTTTTAATGTGTAGATACCTTGGGCTCTCAGCTTCAAAACTTCCTGTTCTTCCTGCTTCGTTAATACCCTAGGGCGTCCGCAATGGATGCCCTTTTCTTTTGCAGCCTTCTGACCGGCCATCGTGCGCTCTCGGATAAGTCCACGCTCAAATTCAGCGAAAGCCCCAAGCATGTGCATCATCATGCGCCCAGCGCCTGTGCTGGTGTCTATCGGTTCGGTGAGGCTCTGAAACGCTGCCCCAGCAGCCTCTATGCGCTGGAGAATGCCCAACAGGTCAAGCAGAGAGCGGGCGAGGCGGTCTACTTTGTAGACCACCACCACATCACCTGGACGCAAACCGGACATAAGTTTTTGAAGCTGGGGACGTGTTGCAACCCCGCTGCGCTTCTCTTGATAGATGGACTTAACTCCAGCCCGTTTTAAGACGTTGAGCTGCAAAGTGGTTTCTTGCTCTGACGTACTGACCCGCGCATAACCTTTTTTCATAAGCAAGATTGTGGGAGCGGAGGCGGTACCGCTTCGCTACATGGGGCGTAGCCCCATACCCCACCCCATGCCCTACGGGGCGTGGCTATTCGCCACTCATGAGGCCCCGTTTGTCTTTCAGTACAGGAGTGCGGCGAGATGCTTCGCGCCGACTACGAGGACGACCGCGAGGACGAATACAAGCACAAGCTTCTTCCACTCGCGGGCGCGTTTTCTGCGCTGCAATTCAGCGTGTGAGAGTCTGAAAGTCGAGCGTTCGACGTAGCCCGTTTTTTTGGCCCACCAGCTTTTATACCAATCTCTTGCATCAATTGACATGGATCTTTAACTAGGAACGCCGCTTCTGCTGGGTGAATTTCAAGAAGTCAAGACCTGAACCGTAGTAACGACCGCGAACACGCGCAAGCCAGAATTCAAGACGAACAGCCCGACGAAATACAAGATCAGGACCCCCTTGATCTAGCAACCTAGTAGAACGCCTGTCAGCCCAGCGCACGAGCCAGTTAAGTGCATGAAACCGAAAATTCCGAATGTTCATAGAATTATAAAAATTAATGTTGAAAATTGGCATGATTTTTGCCCAAAAAGATAGCGGCAATAGAATGTGTTTTGCTGTATTTTGAAGGCATTTTAAGAGGCGTTGGCAACAGTTGCAATTTTTCCTAATTGTTTGCAATTTTTCTAACAGAAAAATTTTCAGCAATTGCCCGAGCATCGGAAGCTGACACCGGCAGGACTTCGGCGGGAATCGAATATATGGACGCGAGATTAACAGACTGTTTGCGGCCAGGGTCTGGGCACAGCTCGGGGCGTTTTTCGACCTTAAAGCCCGATGTGTCATAGCAAACACAATCAGACGATGCCGCTACAACGCAACCGGCGAAAGTTGGAGCAGCAGGCACACCGGATGCAGAAACAAGCGGGCCGGCAGCCGCAAGTTGTTCGGGTCGTTCTGGTAAGGGCAGAACGCTGGTCGTTTTCTGCACTGTGTACTTGATGCCGTCTTTCACGTAGGTAGATGTGTCTGCGTCCGAATGATGCGCGGCCGCAGTTTCAACAACTTTGGCAGGCTCCAGCCTGCTTACTATGCGATCTTTGAGCGTGGGGACGGCATAAGAGACGCCCGCGACACCGGCTAGGATGAACCAAATGACAAAGGGGAGTTTTCGGCGCTGTTTAGTGTGAACCTCTGCGCTTTTGTACAGCTTATAAGCCGAGCGCGGATAAGTGAACGGGGTTTTGCTCATCGCATTTTTATAGAGCAAAGCGCGTGAACAGTGATCCCATTCGTAAACCGTCGCCATGGGCATATTGGCCACGCGACGAACGTGCAAATGCCGATCAACAAGGCCGACGACGTGGCGGTCAATGTTGTTGACGTTTTGACAAATCAGGACGAAATCGACACCCATGTGCCGATGTGTATCGAGAGCCTGAATGTCGGGAGGGATGGGCGCACCGTTGGGGCGTGGCGGCCAAAATTTTTGAAACTCATCACAAACGATGAAGCTGCCAGCCTTTGCCCAACGGTGCCAGTTTCTGAAGCCCGCCGCATTGCCCTCATGCGTCCACTCATCACCTTTTTTTGTCCATGTGCCGCCGCCGTCAATCAGATCATGTGCAAGCTGAAGCCCATTGACGTTCGTAAATACAGCGCGTTCTATGAGTTCAATAGAGCCATCATCATGCACTTTATTTGAAGTCTGCCCGATCATAGGGCAGATCAACTTGGAGACGGCATAGAGTGTTTTGCCAGAGCCTGGAACTCCGGTAACGAGGGTAATACTCATGACGGATTCACACCGAGGATGCGTGTCGCACTAGAGATCTTCCACAGCGCGAGACGAGTCACACCGGCACCGACGATGATTCCCAAAGCCTGGCCGCCGCCAACGAGCAAAAAGACGTTCAAGACGTCAGCGGGCAGAGAGTAGAGACCAGACACAAGCTGGCTTTTTAGCTGGGAAAAAATAGCATCCATGCCGGTGATGCTGACCACGCTGAAGCCGAGCGCGGTGAGGATTCGCCCGAGCGCGGGCGACATGAGAGAGAGGAGCCACGTACCAAGCTTCATTCCAATTTGCCCCCCAAAAACAGAATTGCGAAAGCAGCAAAAGCAGCCGCCGAAATGACAAGCGGGCGGACGTATTGCACGAGCTTAGAACAATGAGAGGCCCAGTCGATCACAGTCACTGACTGACCGGTAGACCTTAAATTCTGGACAACATTAGCGGGACAAGAGCCACCGCCGAAGCCCATGGATTCCTCTGTAAAACTAATGTTTTTCGTGGAGGTTGGAATCTCGTCGTCTGGCGTATCCAGCTCCGAGCAATTCAAACTGTCGGGGTTTGCTTCGCACTCCGAGGGTTCTTCCGTAGGCTCTTCTGTGGTGGTCGTAGTTTCGGACTGACCGGTACTTGTGTTGTTCGTAACGGTGACTGTTGTCGTCGTCGTCGTCACTCTGTTATCTGTGTAATTGTGATTGTGAGTGGTGTTTGTCGTCGTCGTCACTGGACCTGTGGAGCTGGTTGAGCTGGTGCCCTTAGACGTTGCAGGGCCTGTCACAGTTGGAGATTCAACCCCGATCTTTGTGCCGGTCGCTGTAGCGGATTCAACGACAGCTTTCGGAATAACAGACGTCGAGGGCCAGCCGTTTTTAGCAACTATAGAGTCTAGTAAATCCTGGAGCGTCGATGGCTTATAAAGATTGCTTGTAAGCGGACTCGAGGCACCAAGGCCCATTTGACAGACTTTCGAATCACCACCTCCGACAACGTTAAAGACAGACCACTTGCCGCCAGCTTTCAGATTTGATTCAAAAAACGTGCAAAGAACTGCACCGTAAACAGCACCGTCTGACTGGCAAAAGTCGCCGACCGAGCGCCAGATATTTCCATTGCAGTTCGGCAGCAGGGCAGCGCCCTCGTATAACGATGTACCGTCATAAGTGCCTTGTTTGACGACAACGAGATCTTTACCTTCATCTTTAGTACAAACGAATCCGATCTCCTGACAAAGGGCATAAAGAGCTACACCGGCACCAATCCAGGGAAGTGACTTAGCGCCTAGGCGCAAAATGCGCGCGATCTCAGCAGCGGAAATTCTCCCCCCCAACCGAGTTGCGAGAGCATTGCCGGATGGATTAGACAAATTAGCGCCACGACCAAACGCGAGTGAGCTTTTTCCATCGGCGGCGATAGTGCCAGAACCGACAGGAGAAACAATCGGAGTACCGTTACCGCCGAACGACACCGTTTGAACGTTAGAGCCGGTAACACTTGCCATGAGCCTCTCAAACGCCGAATCAGGCACGTAGGTCTGGGCGGGAGCGATCAGCGGAAAAGTGAATAGAGCAACAAGAAAAAACAGCCGAGCGGCGCGTAAGTATTGATGAGCTGAAAGTGTTCGAAGGTCATGATTCGGCATGTGGAGCATTGAAAAGATTGATAAGCTTTTTAAGGCCCCACACGATCACAAGAGCGGGGATTACAGCTAAGAAATAGTCATAGCTAAGGGATACCCCGCCATCATGTTCGCAAAGGGCCATAACGGGCCACGGCTGGGCAACGCTGGTGCAAGACCCCCCATCGGTGCGCTTACAAACTGACATCGTCGAGGCGCTGAAATCAGTCGATGTGCATTCGGATGTGTAGAGGGTAGTCCCGCTCATTGCCTTCGCTTCGAAAGAAGAGCAAGCCGAAGCGCGAGCCGTTGAGACGGACGGATAGCAAACGTTTTGATAGAGAGCGCCCATAAACTATTTAGATCGTTTTCCATTGGCCGCAAGACGGCCAACAGGAAGCGATCTATTCGCTACTTACGCCCACCAGCCCATTTTGCGGCCCAGAGTCTTGACGCCCCAGAACACCACCATGCCGGTCAAGATGGAGACAGCAGCGGTCTGCATGTCGGTCGTCGCGTCGGTGATTGCTGTACTGGCCGCAGTTGGCAAGGCAGCGTGAGCAGCACCAGCAGAAGCGAGGGCAGCAGCTTGGACAACGGCGAGGCGCTTGAAGAAAGCTTTTTTGTTCATGTGTGAATCCTTGTTTGATGCTCCGAGGGATTCGGGTTACATCCGAAGGCCCAGCACGCTGGGCTATCGGATGGAATCAGACAATCTGATCTGACTGACAATCGGGGCAATACGGGGAGCCGACACGCTCAAGAGCAGAATCAGGGCAATCAAACCCCCCTGCCTCGTAATGCTCTCTAATGTCATCCTCTGTGTATTCGGGGAAATCCTCATCCCCGCCCACAAATCCGCAATCTGCGCAAGCAGGCATGTGAAATCCTTTCTTTATGTCTAGGCACGGAGGGCCTTAGCAGCGTCTTTGAATCCGAGCTGAATAACTTCGGCGGCTGTCAAGAAACCTTGTCGAACGTAGACCCACGCAGCAGGAAAATTCCGAAGGGTTTTCACTTGTAATCCTCCGATGTACCAAGACGATCAAGATCGACTATTTGAGGAACGTGCTCAAAATCGGTATGGTCTTCGACCAGTTGAGCGGCGTGCTCAAAGTCCCGAACCACACCCGCGCCGATACGCTTCAAATCGTTAGTCCACTCGAATTGCCCGCCGTCATCCATGGACGGAATCAGCACGAAGCCGGTGGCCTTGGATTGAACGACGAGCCGCATAATTAGCCCGCTGGACGTTGACCGACGGGATTAGGCCGAATGCCCAACAGCGTCAATTTAGAAGTGTTATCCGCACCAGCGACGACCTCAAAATCGCACTGGCAAAGCAAACCACCCACAGGCCACTTTTCCTTCATGGCAGCCCACTTTTCAAACTCGGAAGCATCACCAAATTTGAATGGTCGGGTGACAGTTCCGATAGAACGACCGGCACCGTTTTCAGCGAGATCGACATTCAGATGAAATGTGGTGGAGCTAAAGGCCTTTCCTTCAATTTCACCCTTGGATTCTTTGATAGCCGTGCAAATGGCTGTGTTAGTGAATTTCATGTGTGCTTCCTTTTTCCCCGTTATGCGGTCTGGAGATCAGCGGGGATTTCCTGATCGACCGTGTTAAAACTTGCAATAACTTTTTTGTAGGCTTGGCCTAATTCGACTTCGCCGAATTTCTTTAGACGCCCTGGACGTAACTTGGCCTCGAAGTTGAGACACAACTTCAAGTCGTCGTAAGACATGTATTCGAGTGCAGTAGCTACAGTGGCAGCGGCAGAGGTACGGAACCAGCGCACATTACGGTGGACTTCGGCAAGTACGCTTTGGACTTCGAGCGTCTTTTGTTGAGGAACAGCACAGGGAATGACCATTTGCCCAACTTGCAGCAATATGTCTGCGTGCCAGTCGCTGGCACCTGCAAAAAAATCATCCGGACGCCGCAAACAATCGGACGGCAGAACACGCAACTGATTTCCCCACCGCAATTCCGCGCGAACCCATGGGGAACCAGCTAGAGGCCCGAAAAGCTGATCACCTTTTTCGTAAATATTGGTTTCTTTGCCGGACTTGCGACAGCCGACATACAACGACCGACCTACACCATTGAACCAATCACCATCGACACGACAACTGGGGTTTTTTCCGCGAACTTTAAAGGCACCACGTTCATAGTCGCCCCAGAGGGCGTGCATGTCATAGCCGAGACCTTGAAACATGTCTAAAGCGAGATCAACGCGAGTGATTTTTGCCTCGTGAAGGTCGATTAAATCGGCCATTTTTTGGCGCCATCCGATGCGGGCGAAGGTGCAGGCATGACCCTGAATATTTACGTGGATAGTTTGATTTTGCGCATCCGAACGGGGGGAATCACTAGAGGCCAAAAAGCCGACCCATGCACATTCATGGCCGAATCTCTCAATGGACATTCGCCACTTGTAAAAATCCTGCCCTTTTTTGAGGCTGGTATTTACGACGAATTCAGAACCGAGGACTGCGGCAACTTCTTTGGCAAGCTCATAAGCTTGGGCGCTTGCACTTAGAAGATCGGGGTTTGCATGGTCACGTTCAAACGCTTCAAGCGTTGACCTGATGACCACAGCTTGACTAATGTGATCCAGCCATTCGAAGGCATCCGAACCGTATTTGATGCCCTGAACGTATTGATCCCACTTTGAACCGGTTTGCATGGAGGACAAGGGCTTGACCATGTAACGCCCGTGCCGTTCATCCCAGACCACAGGACCAGCGCCATTAACTGGTGAAAATGTGGGCGAATTGGCAAATGTGGGAACTACGTTTCTACGCAGAACAGTGAACCGCAGCCAATCGACGTGGATGTAATTGCCTGTTTGAACTCGTTCAGCTTCTAGACGAAGCTTCACTTCGTTGCCGTCTAAGACCAAAGGGCTTTGGTTAGACATGCTTCACGCTCCGGAGAGGTGTACCCCCCGTGTTACCTACGGGGGGAACAGTTGCAGGCGCAAGCGCCTCAGGTGCGTGAGAGCTAAAGCTCTCCCGACCTTCGGCGCGGCTGACAAGGACAAGAGCCGACAGATGCGAGAAACAAGCGAAGCCCCCGCATGTGTGAACGAGAGTACAAACCCCATGTTTAGAGACGCGCTGAACCTTAAGGGTTCGACCATCTTTCAGGCGTACATGGGAACCGGCTTGTAAGGTGCCCCTCTCCAACGACTGACCAGCCGGAAAGCCGCCAGGCGAACCGGAAGGCGGGATATTTGTCGGGGGAGCGGGGCGAAAAAGGGTGTTTGACATGGCGGCTTTTCTTGGTTAACCAATCGTTAACAGGCCGCAGGTTAACGAGGTGTTAACCAATAAAGCAAGTGTTTCTGTTCAAATCTTGTGAACACTAAGGGGTATTACATGACTGGCTCTTTGGATTTATTGAAAAAAGCGTTGGAAGTTAAGAGTGCTGCAGCGTGGGCGCGTGACCTAAACGTCACACGGGCGACGCTAACCATGGCAAAGACAAGGGGGCGATTAAGCCCCGTGCTTGCTGGAAACTTTGCTATCGAATTAGGAGAGCCTGCAGAAAAATGGGTTGCCATTGCGGCAATTGAGCAGGAAGAGAACACACCACTATTGAACAGGTTGCGCGATAGTCAACCCCAGTGGCGGAAGCTGTGAGATTCGAACTCACGGAGGGGATAAACCCTCGCCGGTTTTCAAGACCGGTGCCTTAAACCGCTCGGCCAAGCTTCCAGAGCTGCGTATTCTAGCCGGCCTTGAGCATGCCTTTGGTTTCGATGAAGGCAATTACGTCTTTCAGGCCGGTCAGGTCTTTGAGGTTGGTCATCGCAAAAGGCTTCATGCCCTTGGGGGTGTTGCGCATGCGCTCGGTGTCGGCGCGCATCACGTCCAGGTTGGCGCCCACGTGGGGGGCCAGGTCGGTTTTGTTGATGATGAACAAATCGCTCTTGGTGATGCCAGGCCCGCCCTTGCGGGGAATCTTCTCGCCCGCCGCCACGTCGATCACGTAGATGGTTAGATCGCTCAGCTCGGGGCTGAAGGTGGCGGCCAGGTTGTCGCCACCGCTCTCTACAAACACGATGTCGGCGTTGGGAAAGTCCACCAGCATGCGGTCAATGGCTTCCAGGTTGATGGAGCAGTCTTCGCGGATCGCTGTGTGCGGGCAGCCGCCGGTTTCCACGCCCATGATGCGTTCAGCGGGCAGGGCGCCGCTCACGGTGAGCAGGCGCTGGTCTTCCTTGGTGTAGATGTCGTTGGTGATGGCGACGAGGTCGTACTGGTCGCGCATGGCTTTGCACAGCATTTCCAGCAGGGTGGTTTTGCCCGAGCCTACGGGGCCGCCTATGCCCACGCGCAGCGGGGGTAGGGTCTTGGTGCGGTTGGCGATGTGGTGCAGTGTGGACATGGTGTTTGCTATCAAAAAATGAGCTAATCGCGCAATATCAACGGGCGCTAGGACCGGAAAAGCCTTGAATACTGCACCTCATGCTGGCTGCTCAGGATGGCCAGCATGGGGCTGAAGGCTTGGCGGGTGTCGTCGTTCACGCTCAGGGCGTGATCGACGGCGGAAGGGATCTCGGCGGTCAGCGCGGACAGGATGCGCTGCCCGGCACTCTGGCCCAGCGGCACGGCCTTGATGGCGGCCTGCATCATGTTCTCGGCCCAGCCGAAGGCAAAGGCCAGCAGGCATTCACGCACCGGGGCCTGTGTGGCGCTGGCTGCGAGCGCGAATGCGATGGGGTAGGTGGGCTCCTGCCCGGCGAGCAGGGCAATTTGTGCGGGCGTGGCCGTGGTGTGGTTCTTCAGCCATTCCAGCAGGCTCTTGCCCATTTGCTCGGTTTGCACGCGCAACTCGGCGCTTTCGCGGGTTTGCAGCACCCAGGCGTTGAGCTCGGCAATGCGGGGCTGATCGTCCGCGCGCCAGGCGGCAATGGCCTGGGCCACCGCCGGCAGCTCGGAGCGGGCCAGCGTCATGTGCAGTTGGTCCACCAGCCAGACGGATGCTTCACTTTCTGCAGCAGCTCGCGCAGTATCCACCGCTGCTTCCAGGCATTCCGAGTACGAAAAGCCGCCTATCGGCAAGGCCGGCGAGGCCAGCCACATGAGCTGCATCAGGCTGCTGTCGAGCATGGCGTAGGGGCTCTACTGGTCGCCGTGGTGGTGGTGGTCATGGCCATGGTCGTGACCATGGTTGCAGTCCGGGCCATGCACATGCGGTTTGACTTGCACCGCCACGGGGATGCCGCGCAATGTCGCTGCGGGCTTGGGCGCGTGGTCATGGCTGTGACCGGTGTGCGAATGGCCGTGGTCATGGCCATGATCGTGATCGTGATCGTGATCGTGATCGTGATCGTGATCGTGATCGTGTCCGTGGTGATGGCCGCCGTGGTGTCCACCGGTGGCGTACGCGCCGTTCTCCGGCTCAAACGCGTCGTCCACCGCATTCACGATCAGATGCATGGCGCGCAGCATGTCGGCCAGCACATGGTCGGGTTCAATCTTCAGGTGGTCGGGCTGCAGCTCGATGGGAACATGCCGGTTGCCCAGGTGGTAGGCGGCGCGTATCAGGTCGAAGGGCGTGCCGTGGTTGCGACAGTGGGTGATCTTCAGCACCGCTTGCGGCGCGGCTTGGGCGACGATGAGCGAGCCGTCTTCAGCCACCAGCACATCGCCACCGCGCACCACGGTGCCACGGGGCAGAAACACGCCGATCTGGCGGCCTTGGCTGTCGGTAGCGTCAAAACGGCTTTTCTGGCGCACGTCCCAATCCAGCTCGACGGTGGCGGCGCGCTTGACGAGAACCGGGGCCAGCCCTTGGCCTTGGGGGATGCATTTGGAGACTTGGAGCATAAATATTCAGGAGACGTAGAGGTAAATAGCCAAGATGATGCCTGCAAGTACAAAGAGCCTGATCCAGATGCTTTCGTTGGTGAGCAGGCCGCCACTGTCGTCTTGCCGAACCAGATTGAAAAACCAGTGAATCGTTGAGCCTACGAGAGTTCCTATGGAAACTCCAAACACCAGACCCAAGGCGGCAAAGACGGTCGCGCACCCCGCGATGGTGGATTTCCAGTTGGCAATCAGCAGCCCGGCATCGAAAACTCGCCCTGCCGTAAGGCTCATAAAAGCAGCAAGAAGAAAACCTGCGAGCGCGCCCCATAGCCCACCCAAAATTGCGGCAACAAGTCTCTCATGGAGGTTCATAGGTGCTCCCGTATGCGTTAACCCTGCAGGAGCATACTCAAGCCAATGGTCAATGGCGCTCAAAACAAAAAGTACCGCTGCGCCATGGGCAACTTGACCGCTGGCTCACACGTCAGGAGTTGGCCGTCGGCGCGCTTGACGAGGACCGGGGCCAGGCCTTGGCCTTGGGGGATGCATTTGGAGACTTGGAGCATGAGGGAGCTTGAAGGGTGAATGAGTGGCTGTTAATATAACAAACGTTATAACTTGGAAGCGCCCGCGATGTCAGCAGTCAAACTTACACAAATTGGTAACTCGGTAGGCATCATCTTGCCCAAAGAGGTGTTGGCACGGCTGAAGGTAGAGAAGGGTGACACTCTCTTCATGAGCGAGGCCGCCAACGGCGTCACCTTGTCCACGTACGACCCTGAGTTTGAAGCGCAGATGACAGAGGCTCGCCGCATCATGAAAAAACGGCGTGCTGTGTTGCATGAGCTGGCGAAATGAGTCGGGTTGGTCGCACTTGGCGCTGGCTTGCCAGCGAGGTCCTGTACGCCGTCCACGAGGAGCAACTGGCCGAGCATGGCGGCTTGGCCGGGCTGCGCGATGCGAATGCCTTGGAGTCTGCTGTCGCGCGGCCCGTTCAGCTGTCGCACTATGGCACGCCTGACATTGCTGAGTTGGCGGCCGCCTATGGCTTTGGCATCGCACGCAACCATCCCTTCAGCGACGGCAACAAACGCACTGCTTTTGTTGCTGTCGAGTTGTTTCTGGCCTTGAATGGCTATGAACTGATGGCTGATGACTCGGACTGCATTTTGACCATGCTCCGGCTCGCCGCCGGAGAGTTGGAAGAGGCGGCGTTTGCACAGTGGATTCGAACGCATATTGAATCGACCTAGCCCTTATCCAAGGACCTTGGTCATGAACCGGCTATTCGGGTCTAGTGTGTAGTTGCCAAAGGGGCCACAGGGTTCAAAGCCATAGGCGAGATAGAGCTTGTGCGCCGGTGCGAAGAAGGGTTGGGTGCCGGTCTCGAGACTGAGGCGACGCAACTCCAAAATGCGCGCTTGTTCAACTGCGTGCTGGAGCATGGCTTTTGCGAAGCCTTTGCCGCGATAAGCCGCTGATGTGCGCATGGATTTCAGCTCGGCATGGTCAGCGTCCAGCCGTTTGATCGCGGCGGTGCCTACCAGCGTGCTGTTCGCAGAACCCGCCTCACCAAGCCAAGCCGACCAAAAGTGCACACTCGGGTCGCGCAGCTTAGACAGGTCCAACGCGTGCACGCTCTCCGGCGGCGATGTAGCTCGCATGTCTTGCAGGTGCTCTTCTAGAAAAAGAGCAATGCGCGAGTCACTCAAGTCATCCAGACGAATGTTCAAGAGTAAGCCGGACATAGAGTCAAAACAAAAAGTAGCGCTGCGCCATCGGCAACTTAAGCGCTGGCTCGCAGGTCAGCAGCTGGCCGTCGGCGCGCACGCTGTAGGTTTGCGCGTCGATCTCCATGGTGGGCAGGTAGCTGTTGTGCACCATGTGCTGCTTGCGTATGCCGCGGATGTTTTTCACCGCGGCCACGTTTTTGGCGAGACCAAAGCGTTCTTTGATGCCGGCGTTCAAGCCCGATTGCGACACAAAGGTCAGCGAGCTGCGGTGCAGCGCGCTGCCGAAGCTGCCGAACATGGGGCGGTAGTGCACCGGTTGCGGGGTAGGGATGGACGCATTCGGGTCGCCCATGGCGGCGTGGGCGATGAAACCGCCCTTCAAAATCAGCGCAGGCTTGACGCCGAAGAAAGCAGGCTTGTAGATCACCAGGTCCGCCCACTTGCCCACTTCAATGCTGCCCACTTCATGGCTGATGCCGTGCGCAATGGCCGGGTTGATGGTGTATTTGGCGACATAGCGCTTGGCACGGAAGTTGTCGTTGCGTTGCAGGGCTTCGACAGGCTCAGCCCGAACGGTGTCCGGAGTAAGCCATCCGCGCTGGGCCTTCATCTTGTCGGCCGTCTGCCAGGTGCGGATGATGACTTCGCCCACGCGGCCCATGGCCTGGCTGTCGCTGCTCATCATGGAGATGGCGCCCATGTCATGCAGGATGTCTTCCGCCGCAATGGTTTCCTTGCGGATGCGGCTCTCGGCAAATGCCAGATCTTCGGCAATGCCCGCGTCCAGGTGGTGGCAGACCATCAGCATGTCCACATGCTCGTCCAGCGTGTTCTGGGTGTAGGGCATGGTGGGGTTGGTGGAGCTGGGCAAAAAGTTGGCCTGACCCACGACCTTGAGGATGTCGGGGGCGTGGCCGCCACCTGCGCCTTCGGTGTGGAAGGCGCACAGGCCACGGCCCTTGGTGGCTTCGATGGTGTTCTCCACAAAGCCGGATTCGTTGAGCGTGTCGGAGTGCAAGGCGACCTGAATCTCCGTTTCGTCGGCCACATCCAGGCAGTTGCTGATGGCGGCCGGCGTGCTGCCCCAGTCTTCGTGCAGCTTGAGCCCGATGACACCGGCGTTGATCTGTTCATGCAGTGCGCCGGGCAGGCTGGCGTTGCCCTTGCCGAAAAAGCCGAGGTTCATGGGGAAGGCATCGGCCGCTTGCAACATGCGCTCGATGTTCCATGGGCCGGGCGTGCAGGTGGTGGCAAAGGTGCCGGTGGCGGGGCCGGTGCCGCCACCCATCATGGTGGTGACTCCGCTGGAGAGTGCCTCTTCAATCTGCTGCGGGCAGATGAAGTGAATATGGCAGTCAATGCCGCCGGCGGTGACGATGTTGCCCTCGCAGCTGATGATTTCGGTGCCCGGCCCGATGATGATGTCCACGCCCGGTTGGGTGTCGGGGTTGCCGGCTTTGCCGATGGCCACAATGCGCCCGCCTTTGAGGCCGATGTCCGCTTTGACGATGCCCCAGTGGTCCAGGATGAGGGCGTTGGTCAGCACGCAGTCCACCGCGCCGCCATCGGAGGGGCCTGTTCCTGCTCCGTCACGGGTGCGCTGGCTTTGCGCCATGCCGTCGCGGATGGTTTTGCCACCGCCGAACTTCACCTCTTCGCCATAGGCGCCTGCGGCCAGGGTGTAGTCTTTTTCGACCTCAATGATCAGGCCGGTATCTGCCAGGCGCACACGGTCGCCCGTGGTGGGGCCGAAGATTTCCGCGTAGGCGCGGCGTCCAATCGTTGCCATGTTCAAATACTCCCTTGCACCAGGCCGCGAAAGCCGTAAATCACGCGCCCACCCGCGATGTCCACCAGTTCCACGGTGCGCTGTTGGCCGGGCTCGAAGCGCACGGCCGAGCCGGAGGCGATGTTCAGGCGCATGCCTCGCGCCAGCGCGCGGTTAAAGCCGAGCGCGCCATTGGTCTCGGCAAAGTGGTAGTGCGAGCCGACCTGGATGGGCCGGTCGGACTGGTTTTGCACCATCACCGTCACGGTGCGGCGGCCGGTGTTGAGCTGATGCTCGCCGTCGTCAAGAAGGAGTTCGCCGGGGATCATGGGGCGGTCCTTTACGCCAGTTTCAACAAGAGCGCCATGCCCGAGACGGCCACTGCAGCGCCGGTGGCGCGCGTTGCCCACACGTTGGTGGCACGCAAGGCCCAGCCCATGGCCACACCCGCCATGTGCAACGCCATGGTGGCGGAAAACATGCCGGCCACTGCTGCGAAGGCATTGCCGCTTGCCGCCAGTTCGGCACCGTGGGCAAGCCCGTGGAACACGGCAAAACCGCCCACCAACAGCATGGATGCGGCGGCGTGCATGCCTTGGCGGGTCAGCACCAACAAGCCCAGCGCGAGCACCGAAGCGGCCACCATGGGCTCCACGACCGGGCCACCCAGACCTTGCAGGCCCAGCAGGGCGCCCAGCACCAGCATGTTGGCAAAGGCCAGCGGCCCCCACAGCAGGGCAGGCCCGGCGCGGCGGGCGGACACCGCGCTCCAGACACCCACCGCCAGCATGGCCAGCAGGTGGTCCATGCCGCCCAGCGGGTGCAGCAGGCCGGTCATGAAGCTGCCGTGGCTGTGCAAATCAGTTCCAATATGGGCACTAGCGCCCGTGGATAGTGCGCCAGCAGCTATGAAAAGAAGAGCGGATTTCAGGGTTTGGGTCATGGTCGTGTCCAAGATGTTGCAGTTAACGGGCGGTGGTGGCGTCCACATAAAAATCAGAAACACCGTGGAACCGGCTTCGCCGGGCCACAGGTGTTGCCCCCTGCAAGGGGGTAAGCGGCCACACGCAGTGGGCAAGCTGGGGGGTGTTCATAAGATCGGCTGATGGACGGTGACGAGCTTGGTGCCATCGGGGAAGGTGGCTTCGACCTGGATGTCGGGGATCATTTCTGCAATGCCGTCCATGACATCGGCGCGGGTCAGCACACTGCGGCCTTCGCTCATGAGCTGGGCCACGGTTTTGCCGTCGCGCGCGCCTTCCATCACGGCGCAGCTGATCAGGGCCACGGCCTCCGGGTAGTTGAGTTTGAGGCCACGGGCTTTGCGGCGTTCCGCCAGCAATCCGGCGGTAAAGAGGAGTAGCTTGTCTTTTTCTCTGGGCGTCAGTTCCATAGGGCGTGTCTCGTGGTGCAGGCGTATAGGCTCTGTAAGCAAAGGCCGTGCCCTTCTGGTCGCGCGGTACCCCAAGGCCGGCCGGACGCGTGGCAATGGCATGGAAACTGCACCCACGCTGCGTGTGTCTAAGGAAATGTTGCCCCCTCCACCCCCGGAAGCGCCCGCCCAGCGGGTGGTGAAGATCCGCCGCGACTACAACAACTGGGTCGCCAGCGAGACCATGGAGGACTACGCCCTGCGCTTCACGCCACAGCGATTTCGCAAGTGGTCGGAATGGCGGGTGGCCAATACGGCCTTCGGTGCCGCTTCCTTTCTGATTCTGGAGGCCGTGGGTGCCACGCTGCTGGTGCAGTACGGTTTTGTGAACGCCTTCTGGGCGATTCTGATGACGGGGCTGGTGATTTTTCTGGCGGGCTTGCCCATCAGTGTGTATGCCGCCCGCTACGGGGTGGACATGGACTTGCTCACGCGTGGCGCGGGCTTTGGCTACATCGGTTCCACGCTCACTTCGCTGATCTACGCCTCGTTCACCTTCATCTTTTTTGCGCTGGAGGCGGCCGTCATGGCCTACGCGCTGGAGCTGGCGCTGGACATTCCGCCCACCTGGGGGTACCTGATTTGCGCGGTGGTGGTGATTCCGCTGGTGACCCACGGCGTGTCCACCATCAGCCGCCTGCAAATCTGGACGCAGCCGCTGTGGCTGGTCATGCTGGTGGTGCCGTTTTGCTTTGTTCTGGTGCGGGACCCCCAGGCCTTCGCGGGCATTACGCACTACGCTGGTGAGAAGGGGCCGGCGGGGGGCTTTGATTTGCACTTATTTGGTGCCGCATTGACGGTGGGGATTGCCCTGATCACCCAGATGGGGGAGCAAGCGGACTATCTGCGCTTCATGCCCCAGCGCACGGCAGGCACGCGTTTGAGCTGGTGGGCGGGGGTGCTGGTGGGGGGGCCGGGTTGGGTGGTTCTCGGTGTTCTCAAAATGCTGGGGGGGGCCTTTTTGGCGTATCTCGCCATCCGGGCCAGTGTTCCGACCGACCGTGCGGTGGACCCGAATCAGATGTACCTGGCAGCCTATGAATATGTGTTTCCCACGCTGGGTTGGGCCGTGGCGGCGACGGCGGTGTTTGTGGTGGTCTCGCAGCTCAAGATCAATGTGACCAACGCCTACGCCGGCTCGCTGGCCTGGAGCAACTTCTTCTCGCGCCTCACGCACAGCCACCCCGGGCGGGTGGTGTGGGTGCTGTTCAACAGCGTGATTGCTTTCATGCTGATGGAGATGAATGTGTTTCAGGCGCTGGGCGAGGTGCTGGGCTTGTATTCCAACATCGCCATCGCCTGGATCATGGCCGTTGTGGCGGATCTGGTCATCAACAAACCCTTGGGTCTTTCGCCCAAAGGCATTGAATTCAAGCGGGCGCATCTGTACGACATCAACCCCGTGGGAGTGGGTGCCATGGTCATGGCGTCTTTGCTGTCCATCCTCGCCTATTTGGGGCTCTTCGGCGAACTCGCCAAGGCGTTCTCGGCGGTGGTGGCCCTGGTCACGGCGATGGTGACTTCGCCGCTGATTGCGTGGTGGACCCAAGGCAAGTATTACATTGCGCGCGCCAGAGAGGGGAGATCGGGTGGCAATGCGCTTTTCTCCGTGTCCACCGCCTGCTGCGCAGGCTCCTCCTTGACCTGCGCAAAGCGCATTGCCACCCAAACTCCAGCGCCCGGTGGGACACCTCATGTGCAGCGCTGTGTCATCTGCGAGCGGGAGTACGAGGCGCCGGACATGGCCCATTGCCCGGCGTATCAGGGCGCGATCTGCTCGTTGTGTTGCACGCTCGATGCCCGCTGTGGTGACATGTGCAAACCGCATGCGAATCTGGCCACCCAGTGGTCTGCCGCACTCCGTTGGCTATTGCCTCGACAGGTGTGGCCCTTTCTGGACACGGGCTTGGGGCATTTTCTGTTGCTGATGCTGGTCATCCTGCCCCTGCTGGCCACGGTGTTTGCCATGTTTTACAAGCAGGAACTGGGCGCTTTGGCGGCATGGGCGGAACAGCGCCCAGCGGTGGAAGCCGCGCTGCGCTCAGGCTTCAGCAAGACTTTTGCCGCGCTGATGCTGATGTCCGGCATCGTGGCCTGGTGGCTGGTGCTGGCGCACAAGAGCCGGCAGGTGGCGCAGGAAGAGTCCAACCGCCAGAGTCACTTGCTGTTGCAGGAGATCGAGTCGCATCGCCAGACCGACATCGCTTTGCAAGAGGCCAAGCGCGTGGCCGAGCAAGCCCGCCAGGCCGCCGAGGCCGCCAACCAGGCGAAGAGCCGCTACATCAGTGCCATCAGCCACGAATTGCGCACGCCGCTCAACAGCATCCTGGGCTATGCGCAACTCATGGGAGAGGATGCGGCCATTCCGCCCCACCGCAAACAGGCGGTCAGCGTGATCAAGCGGGGCGGTGAGCATTTGCTGTCGCTGATCGAGGGCACGCTGGACATGGCCCATATTGAAAGTGGCAAGCTCACGCTCAATGTCAAGCCCATGCAGTTCGCCAACGGTATGGCCGAACTGGCCGGCATGTTTGAGTTGCAGGCGGCGGCCAAGGGGCTGCAGTTCCAGTTTGAAGTGCAGGGCCATGTGCCGGAGTGGGTGCGGGCGGACGAAAAGCGGCTGCGGCAGATCTGCATCAACCTGCTGGGCAATGCCATCAAGTTCACAGCGACCGGCAGCGTGCGCCTGGTGCTGCGTTACGCACGGGAGATAGCGCACATCGAAGTCCATGACACCGGCCCCGGCATGCCGGCTGAAGAACTAGACCGCATCTTTGAGCCTTTCACACGCGGGTCCACGGCGGCATCGGGCGCAGCGCTAGCGTCCGGCGGCTCGGGCTTGGGCCTGACCATTGCCAAGATGCTCACCGACCTGATGGGCGGGGAGTTGTCGGCGACCAGTGTGCCGGGCCAGGGCTCGGTGTTCAAGGTGCGGCTGTTTTTGCCGGATTTGCACATGCCTGCCGCCAGTGCGCAGCCCGCCCCTGCGCACAGCAAGCCGCGCGTGGCGTATGCAGGAGCGCGCCGCAAAGTGCTGGTGGTGGACAACGAGGAGGCAGACCGCGAGCTGCTGGTGAGTCTGCTGGAGCCCCTGGGTTTTGACGTGCGCACCGCCGCCAGTGGCCATGATGGTCTGGACCTGCTGGCCGCCGGACTGCAGCCGGATGTGGTGTTGCTGGATTTGGCTATGCCCGGCATAGACGGCTGGGAAACGCTGCGCCGCATCCGGGGCAACCCGGCACTCGGGGGCAGCCAGCCGCAGGTGGCCATCGTGTCTGCCAACGCGTTTGACCGGGGGCTGGACAACGGGCTGGGCTTGCCGCCGGAAGACTTCATCGTCAAACCCGTGCGCCACAGCGAGTTGCTGGATTGGCTGGAGCGCCGGTTGGAACTGGTGTGGGTGGACAAGCCTGTCGCCGAGACTTCCGTACAAGCCACTCCGCGTGCGGCCGACGGTGTGCAGCCTGTGGCGGTGGGCGCAATGCCCGCAAGTGCCTGCCGTGCCTTGCTGGAGGTGGCGCGCCTGGGTTACTACCGGGGCGTGTTGAACCAGCTGCAGAGCCTGCAGGTGCAGCACCCCGAGTGCTCTGCCTTCATCGCACAGCAGGAGGCGCTGGCCCGCCAGTACCAGTTTGAAACCATGGCCGAACAACTGCAGAAAGTGCTCGATGCAAGCCCCGCTGATGAACTCCGTTGACCGGCGTGATGCCGGCCGTCTGCATGGCTCGCCCGACCGTGGCGATACCTATGGCACGCTGGACCGTGCCAATAGCGACGTGGTGCTCATCGTGGACGATGTGCCCGACAACCTCTCCGTGCTGCACGACGCCCTGGATGAATCCGGCTACACCGTGTTGATTGCCACTTCGGGTGAAGCCGCGCTCATGCGCGCCCTGCAGGCCCTGCCGGATGTGATTTTGCTGGACGCCATGATGCCCGGCATGGACGGCTTTGAAGTAGCCCGTCGCCTCAAGGCCGCGCCGCAGACCACGAACATTCCCATCATTTTCATGACCGGTCTCACCGAGACGGAATATTTGGTGGCGGCGCTGGAGTGCGGCGGGGTGGACTATGTGACCAAGCCCATTAAACCGAAGGAAGTGCTGGCCCGCATGGGCGTGCACCTGGCCGGCGCGCGTGAGCGGCGCCAGACGCGCAATGCGCTGGATGCCTTCGGCTACGCGACCATCACCGTGCGTGCTGCGGATGGCTGCCTGATGTGGCAAACCCCCTTGGCACGCGATTTGTTGGAGCGTTACTGCGGCACCCAGGCGCCGCGCACACCGCCTGAAGTGCTGGGCTGGTTGCAAGCCTGCGTGCAAACCGTGGCGCGCGGGGACGAGCCCGCCAAGCTGAGCCTGGAGCGCGGCCCCAAGCGCCTGACCTTCCGGCTGCACCAGCAGATCGGCGACAGCGAGGCCGGCGGCGACTGGCTGATCGTGATGCGCGAGGTGTCAGACACCGCCGTCATTGAAGCCATGAGCCTGTCCTTCAAGCTCACCGCTCGCGAGGCCGAGGTGTTGTACTGGGTCGTCAAAGGCAAAACCAACAAAGACATCGGCGACATTCTGGGGAGCAGCCCCATGACCGTGAAGAAGCACCTGGAGCGGGTGTTTGTGAAGCTGGGCGTGGAGACGCGCACGGCGGCGGCCGGCATGGCCATGAGCCGCATCCGCCAGTTGCATCCGCAGTTTGAGGGCTAGGGCAGACCGCAGTGGCCGACGCTGCGACAATGCCCTGCATGAGCACTGACGCCCCCAAGCCCGCCCCCGCCCCGCAAGCCAACAACCCCCTGCACGGCAAAACGCTGGAGGCCATCGTGACGGAACTGGCCGGCTACTACGGCTGGGACGGCTTGGGTGAGCGCATTCCTGTGCGCTGCTTTACCTTCGAGCCCAGCGTGGGCTCCAGCCTCAAGTTTTTGCGCAAAACGCCTTGGGCTCGTGACAAGGTGGAGGGGCTGTATCTGTTTATGCTGCGCGAAAGGCGCCGCTCGGGCCGCTAAGCCGCGCCGTTTGTCGTATCTAGCCTGTTTATTGGGGTGGGTCGGGGAACTTGTTTGTTCATTTTTTTTGAATCAAGTCATCAATTGGATTCAAAAATCAGAAATTGATGCCCCCTAAACTTGACGCCATGGCATCGAACCACACTTCTTCTTTTGACGCTGGCACCAAACGCTACAGCCGCACGGCCATGGCCTTGCACTGGGTGCTGGGGCTGGCGCTGATCGGCATCTTTGCCGTCGGCCTGTACATGACCGATCTGCCTTTCTCGCCGACGCGCCTCAAGCTGTACAACTGGCACAAATGGGCCGGCGTGACGATTCTGGCTTTGTCCGTGCTGCGCCTGGTCTGGCGCTTGACGCACCGTCCCCCTGAATTGCCCGGAAAAATTGCGGCAGCCATGCCTGCCTGGCAGCACTGGGCCCACCACGGAACCCACTTTGCGCTGTATGCCTTGTTTTTCCTGGTGCCGCTGATCGGCTGGGCGTACAGCTCGGCGGCCGGCTTCCCCATCGTGCTGTTCGGCGTCTTGCCGTTGCCTGACTTTGTGCCGGTGGACAAGGACTTGGCAGAATTAATTAAGCCTTTCCATGAACTTAGTGCGTTTGCCTTGATCGGACTGGCCGGTCTGCACATTGCCGCTGCACTCAAGCACCAGTGGGTGGACCGCGATGGCCTGATCAACCGTATGGTGCCGGGCCGCGACTGACTACCCTTTGGACCGATTTTTTGATTGGATTTGACATGATGGTTTCCCGTGTAATTCTGTCCACCGCCCTGGCGGCGTCTGCCTTCATGGGGACCGCCTTTGCCCAGCAGAAGTTGGTGCCCGCTCAGAGCGAGATTGTGTTTGTGAGCAAGCAGATGGGCGTGCCGGTGGAAGGCCGTTTCAAGAAGTTCGATGCGCAAATCGCCTTCGACCCTGCCAAGCCTGCGGCCAGCAAGATTGCATTTACCGTGGATATTGCAAGCGCCACCTTGGGGGTGCCCGAGAGTGATGCCGAGTTGCCCAAGGCCACCTGGTTCAATACGGCCAAATTCCCGCAAGCGACCTTCCAGTCCAGCGCAGTCAAAGGACTGGGGGGCGGTAAGTTTGAGGTGAGCGGCAAGCTCTCCATCAAGGGCGCCAGCCGTGATGTCGTGGTGCCTGTGGCCCTGGCCCAGAGTGGCGCTACCACCACCGTGACCGGTGCCTTCCCGCTCAAGCGTTTGGCCTTCAAGATCGGCGAGAACGAGTGGGCGGACACGTCCATGGTCGCTGACGACGTGCAGGTCAAGTTCAAGCTCGCGCTGACCGGCGTGGGCAAGTTGTAAGTTTCAGTTTTTTCAGTTCTTTTTTAACCAACCCGAAAATCAGGAGTTTTCATGCGTACTACTATTCTTGCTGCCGCCTTGGCACTGTCCGCTTTTGCTGGTGCTGCCAGCGCTCAATCCGTGACTTACGCGATTGACTCTTCCCATACTTTCGCCAACTTCGCCTACAACCACCTGGGTTTGTCCAACCAGCAAAGCCGCTTCAACACCACCACCGGCACTGTGACTTTTGACAAGGCAGCCAAGACCGGCGCGGTGGACGTGGTGATCGACATGAAGTCTGTGGAGACCGGCTCCAAGGTTTTCAACAGCCACATCCAGGGCGAAGACCACTTGGATACTGCCAAGTTTCCAAAAGCCACTTTCAAGTCCACCAAAGTGGTGTTTGACGGTGACACCCCTGCGGCTGTCGAAGGCAATCTGACCATCAAGGGCATTACCAAGCCTGTGACCTTGAAGTTGAGCAACTTTGTCTTGACCACACACCCCATGGCCAAGAAAGACGTGATCGGCGCCAACGCGACCACCACCATCAAGCGCACCGAGTTCAATGCCGGCAAGTTTGCACCGTACGTGGGCGACGACGTGACCATCACCATCGCTATCGAAGCGCTCAAACAGTAAGTGCGATAACGGCGCAGCCCCGGCTGCCGCCCACCGCAAGGCCGGCCGCGAGGCCGGCCTTTTTTTATGCAAAATAAGGCTCTAGCGCCCGAGTCTTGTGCGCGAATAGCTACTGTTTTTATAGCGTTTTGTTTCCGGAGTTTGTGTCCCCATGTCGGCTGAATCTGTGCCCAACACCCCTGTACTCCTAGCTCGTGGCTTGCGCTGCAACGTGGGGCCACGTAACTTGTGGGGCCCGTTGGATGTGCAATTGCAGCGGGGCGTGACCCTGGTCACCGGTGGGGAAGGGCGGGGCAAGACCAGCTTGCTTCGCATGTTGGCGGGTGACTTGGCGGTGGCCGGCAGCAGTGTGCAACTGGCAGGTATCAGCCTGCAAAGCCAGCCCGCAGCGTACCGGCAGAAGGCTTTCTGGATGGATGCTCGTACCAGCGCCTGGGACCAGACCCCCGCCCAGCAATTTCTGCAGCAGGTCCGTCGCCAGTGGCCGCATTGGGATGCGGCCTTGTGCAGCTCGCTGGTATCTGCCCTCGGGCTGGAAGAGCACCTGCCCAAACCACTCTATATGTTGTCCACCGGCTCCAAGCGCAAGGTCTGGATTGCCGCCGCCTGCGCCAGTGGTGCTGAGCTGACTTGCCTGGACGACCCTTTTGCCGCACTAGACCGGGCCTCCATTCGCACCCTCACCGAGCTGCTGCAGGAGGCCGCGCTGAACAGCCCGCGCGCCTGGGTGCTGGCCGCCTATGAAGCGCCAGCCGGTGTGCCCCTGGCTGCAACGATGAACCTGGGGGACTGAGCCCGGTGCCATGTCCCTTTGAATTGGAGAAACCCATGACTTCCCGCTTGCCTGCCTACTTTGTGTCCCACGGCGGTGGCCCCTGGCCCTGGATGGCCGACCGACGCCCCATGTTTGCCTTGCTGGAGCAAAGCCTGGCCGACATGCCGCGCCAGATCGGCCGCACGCCCCGCGCCATTCTGATGGTGACTGCCCACTGGGAGGAGCGCGCCTTCACCTTGGGCACCCACCCCACGCCCGGCATGCTGTACGACTATGGGGGCTTTCCTGCCCATACCTACTCGGTGGTGTACCCCGCACCGGGGGCTCCTGAACTGGCGCTGCGGGTGCAGGCCTTGCTCCAAGAGGCGGGCTTGCCGGTAGCGCTGGACCCCCAGCGCGGCTACGACCACGGGACTTTTGTGCCCTTGGCGATGATGTACCCGGACGCCAAAGTGCCGGTGTTGCAAATGTCCCTGCGCACGGGCTTGGACCCTGCCGAGCACATTGCCCTGGGCCGCGCGCTGGCACCGTTGCGGGATGAAGAGGTATTGATCGTCGGCAGTGGGCTGAGCTACCACAACCTGCGCAACTTCGGCGCTGGGGGCGGAGCGCCGTCCCAAGCCTTTGACCAGTGGTTGCAGGACACCATGGCGGCCGCGCCGGCCGCGCGTGCCGAAGCCCTGGTGCAGTGGGAGTCCGCGCCCGCAGCCCGTATCTGCCATCCGCGAGAAGAGCATTTGCTGCCCCTCATGGTGGCGGTGGGCGCGGCCTATGACGATGCCGCAACGTGCGTCTACCACGACGAGGGTGCTTTTGGTGGGGTCACCGCCTCCAGCTTCTGCCTGGGCCGTGCTCAGTAGCCGCTGGACTCCCGCTGCATGAAGGGGGGGTGGCGCCCCACGGTTTCTTCCAGCAGGATGAGTTCCATGTCCCGGTGGTTTTTGATGGGGGCGGCTTCCAGCAAGGGTGTTCCTGCCTCGCTGCCGATGTACAGCGGTGCATCGTGGTGCTGCGTGGTCAGGCTGCGGGCCTGGGCAGCATCTGCAAGGGGCTGGATGTCGGCAGTGCCGTAGCACAGACAGAAGTAGAGCTTGGTCTGCATGGTCTCCAAGTAGCAGGCGGTGCCCCGGATACCGATGGTGGCCAGCGGCGTCTCCAGCCGCTTGGGGCCCGGGCCGAACACCGCCAGCACCTTGCCGGTGATCAAGCGCATGACACCGACCGCCCCTTCCTGCACGAACTGGATCACGCTGTGGTCGCGCATGAGGTAGGCGTTGTTGGCCATCACATACAGCACTTCGCTGCGGGCGCCGGTGGCAATGGTGTCACCGGGCAGCACAGCCTGGTCTACCTTGGCGGGCTTGCCGTTGAGGCGCACATCCCCGCTGATGCGGCGTATGCCGCCGGGGAGGGGATGCGTCCCCATTGCCAGGGCGTGGGCCAATGCGGCCATGCTGCCAAGGCCTGCGGTTTGAGACATAAATCGGCGTCTGGTGCTCATGAAATAGGCGCTTATAGCTATGAAATCAGTAGTGCAAAACCGCAGTTGACGGGGCGTGCGGTGGGCTTCTCAATGTAAATGCCAGGCGGGGGAGCGTCCAGTCGCCCTGTAGAGCGGGCAGGGGCTGCGTGTACGCCACTCGGCGTATTTCCGGTTCGGGTGGCCAAACCTACAGTCACTCCATCGCATCACAAAACCTCTTCCGAGACTGTTTTGCGAGACGCGAGATGGATTTGTTTAACCCCCCGGAGAAGCCCACATGCAACGTCGTTTTACTTTGAAGGCACTCACCGCTGCCGTCGCTCTGACCACCTTGTCGGCCGTGCCTGCCATGGCTGCGGACACCATCAAGGTCGGTATCCTGCACAGCCTGTCCGGCACCATGGCCATTTCTGAAACCGTGTTGAAAGACACCGTGCTCATGGCCATCGACGAAATCAATGCCAAGGGTGGCGTGCTCGGCAAAAAACTGGAACCCGTGGTCGTAGACCCCGCTTCCAACTGGCCCCTGTTTGCGGAGAAGACCAAGCAGTTGCTGACCCAGGACAAAGTCTCGGTCATCTTCGGTTGCTGGACCTCCGTGTCCCGCAAGTCCGTGCTGCCTGTGGTGGAAGAGTTGAACGGCCTGTTGTTCTACCCCGTGCAGTACGAAGGTGAAGAACTGTCCAAGAACGTGTTCTACACCGGTGCGGCGCCTAACCAGCAAGCCATTCCTGCCGTGGACTACCTGATGAGCAAAGAAGGCGGCGGCGCCAAGCGTTGGGTGTTGCTGGGCACCGACTATGTGTACCCCCGCACCACCAACAAGATTCTGCGCGCCTACCTCAAGAGCAAGGGCGTGAAAGAGTCTGACATCGACGAGAAATACACCCCTTTCGGCCACTCTGACTACCAGACCATCGTGGCGGACATCAAGAAGTTCAGTGCCGGCGGCAAGACAGCCGTGGTGTCCACCATCAACGGTGACTCCAACGTTCCCTTCTACAAGGAACTGGGCAACGCCGGCCTGAAAGCCAAGGACGTGCCGGTGGTGGCATTCTCGGTGGGTGAAGAAGAGCTGCGCGGCGTGGACACCAAACCGCTGGTGGGTCACCTGGCTGCATGGAACTACTTCCAGTCCATCAAGAACCCGGCCAACACCGAGTTCATTAAGAAGTGGTCTGACTACGCCAAGGCCAAGGGCATTGCCGGTCACAAGGACAAGCCTTTGACCAACGACCCGATGGAAGCGACCTACATCGGTATCAATATGTGGAAGCAAGCCGTGGAGAAAGCCAAGTCCACCGACGTGGACAAGGTGATCGCCGCCATGGCCGGCCAGACCTTCAAGGCACCGAGCGGCATCGTGTCCAAGATGGATGAAAAGAACCACCACTTGCACAAGTCGGTGTTCATCGGCGAAATCAAGGCGGACGGCCAGTTCAACGTGGTCTGGAAGACGCCCGGCCCTGTGAAGGCCAAGCCATGGTCGCCCTACATCGAAGGCAATGACAAAAAGCCGGACGAGCCCGCCAAGAAATAAGGCTTAGGCAAGGATAGGCTAGCTTCTTGCTAGCAGAGCCGCCACAGCCTTGCAAAGGGCGTGGCGGCTTGTTGTTTTTACCCCGGAGATATTGGCGTATGCCAAAACGAACACTTCAATGGCTGATGATTGCTATGCTTTTGATAGCTGCTCGCGCTTATGCGCTGAGCGCTGACGAGGCAAAACGCATGGCATCCGGCGACAGCGATGCCCGCGTGGCGGCTTTGCACAAGGCGGTGGAAGGCGCGGACGACCGTACGGTGCGCTTCATCCAGGCCCTGTCGGATGATGCTGTCAAGCTCATCGGCGAGGTGCCGGTGATGGTGGTGGATGGCAAGGGCGTGGACCCGGTGACCCGGGCCGAGGTCATGGTGCCGGACACCGCCGAAGACGTGATGAACAACAACCGCATGCGCGGCGAGCTGGATACCGCGCTGGCGGCACTCAGCCTGCTCTCGCCCGATGCCACCGTGCGCAGCGCGGCCATCAAGACCTTGGAAGGCCAGGTGGATGCCGCCAAGCTGCCCTTGCTCGAGAAGGCCTTGGCCACCGAAAGCGTGCCGGACCTGAAAGAAAAACTGCAGCTGCTGCGTGCTGCAGCCATGCTGGGTAGCGAAGACCCGGTCAAGCGCCTGGAAGCGGCTACACAGTTGGGCGACAGCGCACAGGCCGCCACCAAAACCCTGTTGGTCGAGCGCTTGCAGGTGGAGACAGACGGCAGCGTGAAAGCGGCACTGCAAAAAAGCCTGGGTGCGGTGGAGGCCCGCCTGGCCTGGGGGGACCGCCTGGGCGCCATGTTCAGCGGCCTCAGCCTGGGGTCCATCCTGCTGCTGGTGGCGCTGGGCCTGGCCATTACCTATGGCTTGATGGGCGTGATCAACATGGCCCACGGCGAGTTGATGATGATAGGCGCCTACGCCACCTATGTGGTCCAGGTGCAGTTCCAGAAATACCTGCCCGGCGCCTTTGACTGGTACCTGCTGGCTGCCTTGCCGGTGGCATTCATGACCTCGGCGCTGGTCGGTGCGGCCTTGGAGCGCAGCGTGATCCGCTTCCTGTACGGGCGTCCCTTGGAGACTTTGTTGGCGACCTGGGGTATCAGCCTGATGCTGATGCAACTGGTGCGCACGCTGTTCGGCGCGCAAAACGTCGGTGTGGAAAACCCGAGCTGGATGAGTGGCGGCGTTCAACTGTTGGGCAACCTCTCGCTGCCCTACAACCGGCTCATCATCGTGGCCTTTGCAGTCGCCGTGCTGGTGGGGGTGTGGTTCTTGATCGAGAAAACCCGCCTGGGCCTGTTTGTTCGCGGCGTGACGCAGAACCGCCCGATTGCTAGCTGCATGGGCGTGAACACCGCGCGCATTGACACCTACGCTTTTGCGCTGGGTTCCGGCATTGCCGGGCTGGCAGGCTGCGCTCTGAGCCAGGTGGGCAACGTGGGGCCGGACCTGGGCCAAGGCTACATCGTGGATGCGTTCATGGTGGTGGTGCTCGGTGGTGTGGGCCAGCTAGCCGGAACCGTGTACGCCGCCATGGGGCTGGGCATTCTGAACAAATTTCTCGAAGGCTGGACCGGCGCAGTGCTGGCCAAGATAGCGGTGCTGGTCTTCATCATCATCTTTATCCAGAAGCGTCCGCAAGGCATTTTTGCCATGAAGGGAAGGGAAGTATGAAGACTGACATCCTTTTACCGGCCAAGAAGCCTTTGCTCACGGGGATGGGGTGGTGCGCTTTCATGGCCGCCGCCGTTGTGTTGTGTGCCCTGGTGCCAGTGTTGAACCTGATGGTGCCGGAGGACAGCACCCTGCACCTGAGCGACTTCGCCGTGGCGCTCACCGCCAAGATCATGTGCTACGCCATCTGCGCGCTGGCCATGGGTCTGATCTGGGGCTACACCGGCATTCTGAGCCTGGGCCACGGCCTGTTTTTCGCGCTGGGCGGCTATGCCATGGGCATGTACCTGATGCGCCAGATCGGGCTGGACGGCAACTACAAGAGCGCTTTGCCGGACTTCATGGTGTTTCTGGACTGGAAAGAGCTGCCTTGGCATTGGGCGCTGTCGGGCAGCTTTGCCGCCACGCTGTTTTTGGTGGTGGCGGTGCCCGGGCTGGTGGCTTTTGTGTTCGGCTACTTTGCCTTCCGCTCGCGCATCAAGGGGGTGTACTTCTCCATCATCACCCAGGCCATGACGTTTGCCGCCATGTTGCTGTTCTTCCGCAATGAAACCGGCTTCGGGGGCAACAACGGCTTCACCGATTTCAAGCGCATTCTGGACATTCCCATCGCCACCACCAGCATGCGCATGACCTTGTTCGTCATGACCTCGCTGACCTTGCTGCTGTTCTTCCTCCTGGCCCGCTGGCTGGTGGGCAGCAAGTTCGGTCGCGTGCTGCAGGCCGTGCGGGATGCGGAAAGCCGCATCATGTTTAGCGGCTACTCCACCCTGGGCTACAAGCTCACCATCTGGACCATTTCCGCCATGATGTGCGGCGTGGCCGGTGCGCTGTACGTGCCGCAGGTCGGCATCATCAACCCCAGCGAGATGAGCCCGGCCAACTCGATTGAGATTGCCATCTGGGCTGCCGTGGGCGGGCGCGCCACGCTGATCGGCCCCATCGTCGGTGCTTTCCTGGTCAACGGTGCCAAGAGCTGGCTCACCGTGACCTACCCCGAGTTCTGGTTGTATTTTCTGGGTGCGCTGTTCATCGGTGTCACGCTGTTCCTGCCCGATGGCGTGGTGGGCTTGATCAAGAAACTGAAGGGAGGGAAAGCATGACTCCCGATCTATTGGAACAAGGCGCACGCCGCGTTGAAGCGCGCTTGGCTGCACAGACCGGGCAAACGGCCCAGACCGAATCTGGCGGCCGCACTGCAGGCTTCGGGCGGCTGGCGAACCAGGGTGAAGTGGATGTGACCCACGGGCGCATTCTTTACCTGGAAGGTGTGAACGTGAGTTTCGATGGCTTCAAGGCCATCAACAACCTGTCGCTGGATATTGCGCCCGGCGAGCTTCGCTGCATCATCGGGCCTAATGGCGCCGGCAAGACCACGATGATGGACATCATCACCGGCAAGACCCGGCCGGACAGCGGCACCGTGTACTTCGGCAGCACCATTGACCTGCTGCGCTACAAAGAGTCCGAAATTGCCCAGCTGGGCATTGGCCGCAAGTTCCAGAAGCCCACGGTGTTCGAGCAACTCTCAGTGTTTGAAAACCTGGAGCTGGCCTTGAAGACGGATAAAGGCGTCAAAGCCTCCATGTTCTTCAAGCTGGACTCTGCGCAGCGGGACCGCTTGGCGGACATTCTGCACACGATTCACCTGGCAGACAGTGTGGGGCGTCTCGCCGGCAACCTGAGCCACGGCCAGAAGCAGTGGCTGGAGATCGGCATGTTGCTCATGCAAGACCCCAAGCTCTTGCTGCTGGACGAGCCGGTCGCTGGTATGACGGATGAGGAAACCGAGCGCACCGCTGAGCTGTTTTTGAGCCTCAAGGGCAAGCACTCTCTGATGGTGGTGGAGCACGACATGGGCTTTATCCGCACTATCAGTGACATCGTGACCGTGCTGTGTGATGGTTCGGTGTTGGCCCAAGGCACGCTGGACCAGGTGCAGGCTGATGAGCGTGTGATCGAGGTGTATTTAGGAAGGTAATGCGCAGACCCCGTTCGCACTGAGCTTGTCGAAGTGCGCGCGTGGTCTTCGACAGGCTCAGACCGAACGGAATTGCATATGCTCCAAGTAAAAAACATCAACCAGTACTACGGTGGCTCCCACATCCTGCGGGACGTGAGCCTGGAGGCCGAGGTCGGCAAGGTCAAGGTCATCCTGGGCCGCAACGGCGTGGGCAAGACCACGCTGCTCAAATCACTCATGGGCCTGGTGCCCATCAAGTCCGGCACCATCTCCATGGGCGGGAAGGAAATCCACAAGCTCACCCCCTATGAGCGGGCCCGCCTGGGAATGGGCTTTGTGCCACAGGGTCGCGAGATTTTTGCGCGCCTGACCGTGGAAGAAAACCTGCGCATGGGTTTGGCCTACAAGCCGGCCGGCACACCGATTCCGGCAGAACTGTTCGAGCTATTCCCGGTGCTCCAGCAAATGTTGCACCGCCGGGGCGGCGACTTGTCCGGCGGCCAACAGCAGCAATTGGCCATTGCGCGCGCGCTGGCGGCGGGGCCCAAGGTGCTGATCCTGGACGAGCCGACCGAAGGCATACAGCCCAGCATCATCAAGGACATAGGCCGCGTGATCCGCATGCTGGCAGACCGGGGCGACATGGCCATTCTGCTGGTGGAGCAGTACTATGACTTTGCCCAGGAACTGGCTGACAACTACATCGTGATGGAGCGTGGCGCCGTGCTCGCGCGCGGCATGGGCCAGAACATGGAAGTGGATGGTGTGCGCGGCCTGGTGGCCATCTAAACGCCGGGGAAGAGCGCTCCGGACGGGGGCTGGGCTGCGGGTGCCGGGTCCGGCAGCCGTGCATATTCCGGCGCTACCCGCTTGCCGGTGCGCAAGGCCAGGCCGCCGGCCTGCCGCTTCTGCTCCCCCAGGGAGGGCCGGCTGATCAAGGGGCCGCAGCGAACCTTCAGTTGCTGCACTACTTCCTGCAGCTCGGTCGCAGACGCGACCTTGGCACTGTGCTTTTGCAGCAACTGGTAGGCGTTGTCGATGAGACGGGAATTCAGGGTGTCGCGGCCATGAAGAATCAGGTTTTTGACGGCGTTGGTGGCATCACCGGCCATGCTGAGCGCCATGGCGGTTTCCGCGTACTCCAGTACCTGCGTTTGCGCCTGCCGCAAGCGGTCTGCATAGGGGGGGTGTGCCATGGCGCTGGCAGCCAGCAGCTCGGTCAGCGAACGGTTGCTGCAGAAACGCCGGCCTATGACGTCGATGGTGTCCTCCAGCTCATTGAGCTGAATCGCCTTGGCTGCCAGTTGGGCCATCAGGGCCACCAGGTTGCTGGCGGACTCGAAATCAAACAGCGGCTCCTGCACTGTTTTGGCCATCTCCCGCACGGCATCCACCGATTTGGCAAATTGGTGTTGCTGGATGAGGTTCAAAGCCGCCACAATGGCAGACAGCCGTTTGAGCCGTGGATTCTCATCATCCTTCTCGATCAGGCGCAGGAAGTCGTCATGGCAGCGCTGCAGGCCCTTGCGGTCTGCAGTGCCCAGCCGGGTGAAGGCCAGCAACACCAGCGTCTGGGCGTCGAACATCTTGGAGTCCAGGCCCAGGCGTGTGGTCCGGTCCAGCAGCTTCTCAGCCTCTTCCAGTTTGCCGGCGTAGTACGTCATCATGGCCAGGTTCTGCACCCGGCTGATGGAGGCCGGCGTCAAGGTGGCGGCCATCTTGTAGGTTTCCAGCGCCTTGTCAAAGCGGCCCAACTCGAACTGGGCGCGGCCCATGACGTCGTAGGCGTCAGCGTAACCGCTGTCCTCTCCGATCAACTTTTCCAGGGTGCTGGTGGCCTGGTTGATCTGCCCCGCTTCCAGTTGCGAGCGCGCGACCCCCAGCTTGGCCCAGGGCATGGTTTTGGCATCCACCACGGCTTTGTAGAGTTTTTGCGCCTCGCCCGTGCGGCCCAGGCGAAGCAGCAGCTCGGCCCCCACGCGTGCGGCATATAGCCAGAACTGGCCCTTGGATTCAAAGCGTTCCAGGCACAAGCGTGCGGCTTCCTCAAAGTCTTCCTCTTCAATCGCCGTGAATATGCCTTGCAAGGACACCTTGCGCACCCGCGCGGCCACCAGCCGATCCCCCAGCTGGGTGGCTTTGTGCGGCTTGAGCAAATAGCCATCCAGGGCGGACTCGGCCGCCTCGGCCACCTTGGCATAGGTGGCCTCTGCGGTAATCATGATGAACACCGTCGAGAAGGGCAGGAGCTGATTGCGTCGCAAGTCGTCCAGCAGGTCCTGACCGGACATGGCATCGGTGGAGAAGTGCTGTTCGCACAGCACAAAGTCAAAGCTCCGGTATTCCAGTTGGCGGCGTGCATCCCCCGCACGGGCGGCCTGCGCGACGCTGGCAACACCGAAGTCGCGGAGCTGCGACACCAAGATAGAGCGGGAAGTCGGATTGCTGTCCACCACCAGGGCAGAGCAGCTCGAAAAGTCAGAATCAAAAGCGGCCATTGCTGCCATTATCGTGGCCCCCTTGGCCCTTGAACAGGGGTGTTACATCGCCCAGATGCGCGGGTCTTGCCCCGCCAGTTGCCAGGCATGGGCACGCCACTGCTGGCGTACCGCGCGCAGCAATTGCATGGCAGGCTCCACAGTGGGGGAGAGCACCCGGAGTACGAGGGTGCGGGTATTGGGGCTGGTGGCGCCGGCAGTCGCCGCCAAGGCGTGGTCTTTCAAGGTGGCCCTCGCCATGTCCAGCAGGGCTTCTTTGTCGGCGCGGCTCCAAGGCGTACCGCTGGCAAAAAACAAGGTGGCCAGGCAGCGCTTGCCATCCAGTCCGGTCGGGCCGTTCATGAGCCGTTGGTCATCCGCACGCAGCGTGCCGCGCTCCAGCCAGATGCCGGGTATCTCCAGGTGTTGTTCCAGACTGCCTTTCAGAAACGGCAGTTGCGCGTGGGGCAGGCCGAGTGCGGTCACGTCCCACCCCAGGCACTGGGCGCCGGGCGCGAGCTGCAGGCGCAACCGGTTCACCGCATGGCAGGCGTCGTAGCAAATGGCTTCCAGTGGCAGCCATTCCAATCGCGCGCCTTCTTCCAGCGTGAGGCGGGTTTCCTGCGTGGCCACCGGGCCCTCAGAGCGGTAAAAGCGGGTGGCGCCTGGCGTGGTAATCAGGCCGTGCGCTCCGTGGCCTACCGTGATGTTCAGGCTCAGGGTGTCGCCGCCTACCAGTCCCCCCGGGGGGTGTACCAGCACGTTGTGGCAAATTCCCTCGCCTTCAGGGTAGAGGCTTTGCAGGATGCGTAGTGGACCGCTGTGCTCGTAGCGGGCCACGCAGCGCTCTGCCTCGCGCCGGTAGTCCAGTTGTAAACGTGCGTGCCACACCATGGTTTAGTGGTTCTGTGAGCCGCGGTGCGCCCAAGCGGTTGTGTGCTTTTCAATCGCGCTGAACAGCTCGTACATCACCATAGCCATGGCGCCCACCACCACCAGGCCGGCAAACGCCAGGCCCATTTGCATGGCCGAGCCTGCGCTGATCAGCAGGTAGCCGATGCCTTCATTGGCGGCTGTCATCTCGGACACCGTGGTACCCACAAACGCCAGCGTGATGGCGACTTTGAGCGAACCATAAAAGTAAGGCATGGAGCGGGGTAGCCCCACTTTCACCAGCACATCCCAGCGCTTGGCGCCCAGCACCCGTAACACATCCTCCAGCTCGGGCTCCAGCGTGGCCAGGCCGGTGGCAATGTTCACCATGATGGGGAAGAAGCTGATCAGAAAGGCCGTCAGGATGGCAGGCCCCACGCCAATGCCGAACCACACCACCAGGATGGGCACAAACGCCGCTTTGGGCAGCGCGTTAAACGCTGTCATCAGCGGGTACACCGCAGCGTAGGCCAGGCGTGAACTGCCGATCACAAAGCCCAGCAGCACACCCACCACGATGGCAATGCCAAAGCCTGCCATGGTCACCCAAAAGGTGCGCCATGCGTGGCCCGCGATGATGCCTTTGAACTCCCAGAACTGGCTCCAGATGCGCGCCGGGCTGGGGAAGACGAACTCCGACACCTCCAACACGGTGCACAGCAGTTGCCACACCAGGATGAAGGCCACCAGCAGTACCCAGGGGGCCCACGCTTCAACTCGTTTGTTTGTCATGGGCCGCCTTATTGGGTAATGGCACCGGATGCCGCAGGCGCAGTCGAGCGCATGGCGCCTATGTGCCCGCGCAGCTCGTGCACGATGTCGGTGAACTCTTTGGTGTAGGTGATCTCCAGCTCGCGCGGGCGCGGCAGGTCAATCTCGCGCTTCACCACAAAGCGGCCGGGGCTCTTGCTCATCACGTAGACGGTGTCGGCCAGAAACACCGATTCGCGCAGGTCATGTGTCACCAGAATCACATTGAACTGCTGCTCGGTCCACAAGTCGCGCAGGATGCACCATAGCTCTTCGCGGGTGAAGGCATCCAGCGCGCCGAAGGGCTCGTCGAGCAGCAGCATCTTGGGTTCATGGATCAGCGCGCGGCAAATGCTGGCCCGCTGCTGCATGCCACCCGAGAGCTGCCAGGGGAACTTGTCCTCATAGCCGCCCAAGCCCACTTTTTGCAGCAGCTTGCGGGCGCGCTCTTCATATTCCTTGCGCTTGGTTTTGAAGTGGCTGCGGTAGGGCTCCACGATTTCCAGCGGCAGCAGCACGTTATCGACCGTGGTGCGCCAGGGCAACAGGGACGGCGCTTGGAAGGCCATGCCGGAAATCTTCAGGGGCCCGGTCACGGGCGCGTTGTCGATCAGGATCTTGCCTTTGGAAGGCATCTTCAGGCCGGTGGTCAGCTTCATGAAGGTGGACTTGCCGCAGCCGGACGGGCCGACGATGGCGATGAACTCGCCTTTACGCACCTTGAGGTCGATGGCTTCGACCGCAAAGTGGTTCTGCTTCAGCAGCTCATCGTTATAGGCAAGCCAGACATCCTGAAAATCAACAAACCAGGGGGATGCTGGTGTTGTCATGCTTATTTCTTGGGCAGGATGTTGAGCTCAGCCTTGGAGGGCAGGTAGTTGCCGTTCCACACCACATCGGGGTTGATGCGGGTTTTGGTGTTGAAAGCATCCGACACTTGGGAGGCCATCAGCGACAGGCGCGGGCCGTTAACCTGGCCGAAGCCCTCGGCACGGGCGTTGCTACTGTTGATGACGGTGTCTATCGCCAGTTTGAGGCGGCGGGTTTCAAGTTCGGTGTTGATGATGCCGTCGCGCGCCTTGACGTCGGCAATGGCGGCAGCGGGGTTGGCGATCACGTCTTTCGCACCCTTGGTAAACGCGGCCAGGAACGCTTTGACTGCTGCAGGGTTGTCTTTGAGCAGCTTGGGCGACGCGATGATGGCGTTGCCATACAGCTTCACGCCGAATTCCGGGTAAGGCAGGATCACCACGTCTTCGGCCTTGACGCCCCGGGCTTCCAGGTTCAGCAAAGAGGTGAACGTGAAGCCGGTGATCGCGTCCACATCACCGCGTGCCAGCATGGTTTCGCGCAAGGGGGGGTCCATCGCCGTCCACTGCACACCGCTCACATTATTGGCCTTGGCAAAGATGGGGAAGGCTCGGCGGCCGGCGTCAAACACGGGCGCGCCCAGTTTCTTGCCGTTCAGGTCGGCCGGCGTTTTGATGCCGGACTTCTTGAGCGCCATCACCGAAGCCGGCGTGTCGTTGTACACCATCATCACCGCCACGGGCTTGTTGGGCGCGTCGGGGTTGTTGGCGTGGAATTCCATCAGCGCGGCCAAGTCGGCAAAACCCATGTCGTAGGCGCCCGAGGCCACACGGGTCACTGCAGCGCCCGAGCCGTTGCCCGCGTCAATCGACACGTCCAGCTTGGCATCCTTGAAATAGCCCTTGGCGGCTGGCGTCAGAAACAAGGCAGACGGCCCCTCAAAGCGCCAGTCCAGTTGAAACTTGATCGGCGTGGCCTGGGCCAAGGCAGAACCGGCGGCCACTGTGGCTGCAGCGAAGGCAATGGCGTGGAGAAACTGGCGCTTTTTCATGGGATTTCCTTCAAGGTGTACAGATGGAACCTGTCTAGCAAGAAAAATGCCCAATATTGGGGCGTTTCGCCAAAGATCAGGACTTCAGCAAATCCAGTAGCGTCCTTGCTACCACTTTGGTAGCGCGGCGCAAATCATCCAAACTCACCCGCTCATCTGCCCGCTTGGCGTGCGATTCCAGCACGGTGCGGGGGCCCGCGCCGTAGATCACGCCAGGGATGCCGCGCTCGGCAAACAAGCGCACATCGGTGTAGAGCGGGGTGCCCATGGCGGGGATGGGTTCGCCAAACAGCGCTTCGCCGTGTTTTTGCAGCGCATCTACCAGCGGTTGGTTGCCGGCCAATGGGCGCATGGAATTGGCCAGCAGCAGGCGTTTGATGTCTACCGTGATGCCGGGCACCTGGGCTGCTGCGTCCGCAATCACTTGGCGGATGGAGGCTTCCACTTCCGTAGGGTTTTCCTCGGGGATCATGCGGCGGTCCAGCTTGAAGACCACTTTGCCGGGGACCACATTGGTGTTGGTGCCGCCTTCAATACGGCCCACGTTCAGGTAGGGGTGGTTGATGCCCTCCACATCGGACGTCACTTGCTTGTACAGCGTGTTCTGGGCGTACAGCGCGTTGAGGATGTGCACCGCGCCTTGCAGGGCATCCACTCCGGACTCGGGAATGGCCGCGTGCGCTTGTCGGCCGTGCACCGTCACTTCCATTTGCAGGCAGCCGTTGTGCGCGGTGATCACCTGGTACGAGAAGCCTGCCGCCAGCAGCAGGTCGGGTTGGGTGAGGCCCTTCTCCAACAACCAGCCGGGGCCGAGTTCGCCGCCGAATTCTTCGTCGTAGGTGAACAGCAACTCCACACCGCCTTTGAGCGGAAGGCCTAGTGACTCCAGGGCACGCACCGCAAAGGTGTAGCTGGAGAAATCGCTCTTGCTGACCGCAGTGGCGCGGCCGTACATGTTGCCGTCGGCGATCTCACCGCCGTAGGGGTCGTGGGTCCAGCCTTCGCCGGGGGGCACCACGTCGCCGTGGGCGTTCAGGGCTATGGTGATGCCGACGCGGCCCGCGCTGTCTGCGGCGCTTTGCCCGTACTGGCGGCGCACCACCAGGTTGGTAATGCTTTGCATGCCGGCGGCCTGCACTTCACTGGCGGGCACGCTGTGTTTTTCGGCCTGCAGGCCCATGGTGGCCAGCAGCTCGGCGGTGCGGTCTGCGTGCGGCGCGTTGTTGCCGGGCGGGGTGTCGGTGGGCACGCGCACCAGTTCTTGCAGAAAGCGCACTTGCTCGTCAAAGTGCGCGTCAATCCAGGCGTCGAGTTGTTCGTAGGGGGTGGTCATGGGGGGCTCAGTTCTGGGCCAGTTGATGCAGCAGATGGCTGAACGCATCGACGGCGAGTTGCATGTCGTCGCTGGTGGTGGACTCCAGCGGGTTGTGGCTGATGCCGGAATTCAGGCCGCGCACAAACAGCATGGCCTGCGGCAGGATGGTGTGCAGCTTCATGGCGTCGTGGCCTGCGCCGCTGGGCATGCGGTGCAGGGGCACGCCCAGGGCGGTGACGGCAGCTTCCCAGCGCTGTTGCCATGCGGGCGCGCTGGGCGCCGCGCTGGCCTGCATGGTGCGGGTGAGGCTGTGCTGCAGACCACGCCGCTCGCAAATCAGGCGCAGGCCGGTGAGCACTTTGGCTTCCAGTGCATCGCGCTGCGCGTCGGAAGGTGCGCGCAGGTCCAGCGAAAAGGTGCAGCGCCCCGGGACCACATTGATGGAGCCATTGGGCACTTGTAGTTGCCCGACGGTGCCTACCGAGTCGCCATCCTGGGTGGCGCAGTGCTCCACCAGCAAGATCAGCTCGGCCACTGCAGCAGCGGCGTCGCGGCGCTGGCCCATGGGCGTGGTGCCTGCGTGGCTGGCCATGCCGGTGATCTCGCCCACGTAGCGCACGCTGGCGTTGATGGAGGTGACCACGCCCAGCGGAATGTCCAGCGCGTTGAGCACCGGGCCTTGCTCAATGTGGACTTCGACAAAGCCTTGGTAATCGGCAGGGTTGCGGCGGATGGCGGGTATTGCGTTCACATCCAGCCCGGCTTTCGCCATGGCGTCGCGCATGGAGATGCCATCTGCGTCCACTTGGTCCAGCCAGGCGGGATCAAAGTCGCCGGTGAGTGCGCCCGAGCCCAGGAAGGTGGCTTTGTAGCGCTGGCCTTCTTCTTCGGCAAAGGCCACCACCTCGAGCGCGTAGGGCAGGCGCTGGCCTCGGGCCTTGAGTGCTTGCACGCAGGCCAGGGGCACGTAAATGCCCAGCCGACCGTCGTACTTGCCACCGTTGCGCACGGTGTCATAGTGGCTGCCGGTGAGCAGGGATTTGGATGAAATTGGCCCTTGGCGCACGTCGGATGTGCGCGAGTAGCTATCACTTTCATAGCGACCCACCACATTGCCCACCGCGTCGATGGTGGCGCTGTCGCAACCGGCCGCCAGCATGTCCGCCTGAATCTGGCGGGCGCATGCGAGGTGTGCTTCGGTCAGGTAGGTCACGGTGAGTTGGCCGGTGCCTGCATAGGCTGCGTCCGTGTGTTGAGCCAGCGCCTCTTGCCAGTCCCACACCTGATGGCCTCGGGTCGGGGTGTAGCCGAACTTGTCGTTTAGGCGGATTTCGGTAATGCGGTGCACATTGCGCAGGCACTCAGCCAATTCAAAGTCCGGGTGGCCTTGCACGCGGCGTTCCAGCGTGGCAATGATCTCGGCTTTGGAGAGGCCTGTACCGCGCGGGCCGCGCACCGCGAGGATGAAGGGAAAGCCGAAGCGTTCGTTGTACTCCGCATTCAGGCGCTGAATTTTGTCGAACTCGGCGGGCGTGCAATGGGTGAGGCCAGCCTTGCTTTGCTCGTTGCTGCTCTCGGCCGTGAGGCTTTGGTCCACCATGGCCTTGCCGGCCAGCTCAGGGTGAGCCCGCAAGAGCGAAAGCTGGGGTTCGTGCCCCGCTGCGGCCACCACTTTCACCATACTGTGTTTGAAGGCGGCCAGCGACACAAAGGGCCGCTGTTGCAAGGCGGTTTCCACAATCCAGGGCGAGTGTTCGTACAAGCCGTCCAGCCGCTGGGCCACCTCAGCCAGCGGCAGGGTGTTGAGTTGTTCCAGGGTTAAAGGGGGTGATGGGGTGTGCATGGCTCAGCCCTGGTAGGGGTGCGTGGCTTTCCAGTGCCGCGCAATGTCGATGCGCCGCGCCACCCACACCTGTTCATGCTGGCCGATGTGGTCCAGAAAACGCTGTAGTGCGGTGATGCGGCCGGGCCGACCCAGCAGGCGGCAGTGCATGCCTATGCTCATCATCTTGGGCGCGTTCAGGCCCTCAGGGTCGCCTTCGGCGTACAGCGCGTCGAAGGTGTCCTTCATGTACTGAAAGAACGGGTCTGCGTGGGAGTAGCCCTGGGGCAGGGCAAAGCGCATGTCGTTGCAGTCCAGCGTGTAGGGCACGATGAGTTGGGGCACCACGCTGCCGTCGGTTTTTTGCACCTTCATCCAGAAGGGCAGGTCGTCGCCGTAGTAGTCGCTGTCGTACGCAAAGCCGCCGTAGTCCGCCACCAGGCGGCGGGTGCGCGGGCTGTCGCGGCCGGTGTACCAGCCCACGCCGTGCACGGCGTTTGGCAGGTCCCGGCGTTCGCCGGTCAGTTTCTCAATCGCCGCCATGCCCAGTTGCATGTGCTCGCGCTCGGTGGCTTCGTCCATGTTCTGGTAGTGAATCCAGCGGTGGCCGTGGCAGGCAATCTCATGCCCCAGCTCCACCAGGCAGCGGGTCAGCTCGGGGTGGCGCTCCAGCGCCATGCCCACGCCGAACACGGTCAAGGGCAAGCCGCGCTTCTCAAACTCGCGCAGGATGCGCCACACACCGGCGCGTGAGCCGTATTCGTAAATGCCTTCCATGCTGATGTGGCGGTCCGGGTAGCTGGCGGGGTTGAACATTTCTGAGAGGAACTGTTCAGAGCCTGCGTCTCCGTGTAGCACGCTGTTCTCGCCGCCTTCTTCGTAGTTGAGGACAAATTGCACGGCCACGCGGGCCTGGCCAGGCCACTGGGCGTGGGGCACGTGTTCGCCATACCCCACGAGATCGCGGGGGTAGGCTTGGGTGCTGTCGTAGGTGGGGTTCATGTCGATTCGTCAGGGGGCAAAGTCAGGCCGGCTTCTACGTGCTGGAGGTGCTCGTCCATCAAGCGCAGGGCCAGGGTTTCGTCACGGGCTTCGAGGGCATCCACCAGTGCGGCATGTTCTTCGTGCGAGTGGGTGGCCTGGTCACTGGATTGGTACATCAGCGTGATCAGCGAGCAGCGCGAGAGCAGGTCCATCAGCATCTGTGCCAGCACGTCATTGCCCAACAACTGGGCCATGCGCACATGGAAGTCGCCCAGCAAGGCGGTGCGCTTGCTGATGGTGCCGCCGCGTACGGCGCTTTGTTCTTCGGCAATGTGCTGGCGCAGGGCATGGATGTGTTCCGGGTTGGCTGCCGCGATGAATGCACGGACCATGCCGGCCTCCAGCATGCGGCGCACCGCAAACACCTGTCTCGCCTCGGCCACTGAGGGGGCTGCCACAAAAGCGCCGCGTGCCGGCTCCATGTGGATCAGGCGGTTACGCGAAAGCTGGAACAGGGCCTGCCGGATCAGCGTGCGGGACACGCCGAACTGGTCCGCCAGCTTTTGCTCGGCCAGTTTGGCACCGGGGGTGAGTTGGTGGTCCACGATGGCGGCGGTGATGGCCTCCACGATGAAACTGGTGGTGCTGGTTTCCATCGAGGCATGATACCGAGAACGAAGAAAAGTGTATACACTTTGCGAAATCAGCAACAAAGGAAGCGCCATGGGCTTGAGCACGCACGTACTGGACACCATGCACGGCACCCCCGCAGCGGGCATGTCGGTGGCGCTCTACACCACGGAGGGCGAGACGGCCATGTTGGTGAAGCGCTTTGTGTTGAATGCGGATGGCCGCAACCCGGACGGCCCGCTCTATGACAACGCAAGCCTGCAGCAAGGCACGTACAGGCTGGTGTTTGATGTGGCCGGCTACTTCAAGGCCCGCGGCGTGACCCTGCCGGAGCCGAACTTTTTGAACCGCGTGGCGCTGGACTTCGGCGTGGCGTACACCGACCAGCACTACCACGTGCCCTTGCTGGTCAGCCCGTGGAGCTACTCCACCTACCGGGGCTCTTGACTATGGTTTTAGCGCCGGGCCGTCCCAAGCACCCATTGTGGGGGGGGCTATATCTGGCCTTCGGTCAAGGTATCCAATTGAAAGCGTCCGCTTTTGTGCCAGAGCCAGGTGTCGGTGTAAGTGACATGGCCCATGCGCACCGGCGCGGGGTAGGGTGCGGCGGCGCGCACCGAGCGCTCGATGTCGGCCATGACTTCCGGGGCATGCCTGGGCGCACGCATCCAGCGGATGTCGCTGACCTGGCCCATGCGGTCAATGTCGACTTGCAGCACGCCCACGGCATAGAGCAGGGGAGGCATTTTGCCGGTGTAAATGCGTTTGCTATTGTGTGCATACAAGTGGCTGGCGGCGTCGCGGCGGTAGTCACGGGGGGTGAGCGCTTGCGACTTCAGCGCAGGCAGTACCTCCGGGGTGACGGATGGCGCCACGGGTTGGCTAGGCGCGACGGCCACGGGGGTGGGGGCCGGAGGGGCGGTGGGCACACTGCAGGCACCGAGCGCAGCCAACAGGCCCGCACTCAGCAAACGACGGGCAGGCCGGCCAAGGGGCATGGGCAGTGGGCGGTTAAAAAGCTGGAACAAAGGCTGCAAAGCGGGGCTCCTGATGGTTGGATGCTGTCGTACTGTGCCGCAAATCCGGGCTTTGTGGCCTATCGAAAGCCCTTAAAAGGTATCTGTTTGTGAGCAGTCTGGCAGCGCTTCTGAAGGCCTTGGACCGCGGGCCGGGGGTGCTGGTCACCGTGTCTGCGACCCGTGGTTCTGCGCCAAGGGATGCGGGCGCCTGGCTGGCTGAACTGCCATCAGGTTCGCTGGGCACCATCGGTGGCGGCCGGCTCGAACTGGATGCGCAAGCACAGGCCCGTGCGCTGTTGCAGACCCACGCGTCCGGTGGCGCGATGCTGCCCGTGGTGCGGCGTGTGGCGCTGGGCCCCAGTCTGGGGCAGTGCTGTGGCGGCGAAGTGCTGCTGCGGTTTGAGTTGGTGCACGCCGCTGACGGGCCTGACTTGCAGGCCCGTTTGGCGCCCCGACACTGGCCGGTGGGGCTGTTCGGGGGCGGGCACGTGGGCCAGGCGCTGGTCCATGTGCTGGAAAGGCTGCCCTTTGATGTGACCTGGGTGGACAGCCGCGATGGTGTGTTCCCTGCCCGGGTGCCGGTGAATGTGTGTTGCGAGCACTCCGACCCGGTGCATGCGGCCGTGGCGGATCTGCAGCCGGGTTCACGGGTCGTGATCATGAGCTTCAGCCATGCCGAAGACCTGGACATCGTGGCCGCCTGCCTGAGCCGGCAGCGCGAGCGCGGTGACTTGCCCTATGTGGGCCTGATCGGCAGCCACACCAAATGGGCCACCTTCCGCCGCCGCTTGGCGGAGCGTGGCTTTTCCGAGGCCGAACTGGCGCATGTCACCTGCCCCATAGGCGTGCCGGTGGTCAGGGACAAGCGGCCCGAAATCATTGCGGTCGCGGTGGCGGCCCAACTCTTGCAAGTGGCGGACGACACGGTGCCCACCCCGGCCCCTGGCGCCGCCGGTGGATTGGAATATTGAGGAGAACTCCGGATGGAAAGCTATGTACTGGACTGGGCCAACCTGCTGCTGCGCTGGGTGCACGTCATCACCGCGATTGCGTGGATAGGGTCCTCGTTTTACTTTGTCTTTCTCGACAGCAGCCTGACCCCGCCGGAAGACGAGGATCTGAAGAAACAGGGCGTGAGCGGCGAGCTGTGGGCCGTGCATGGCGGCGGCTTCTACCACCCGGTCAAATTTGCCGGTGCGCCCCCCAAACTGCCTGGCAACTTGCACTGGTTTTACTGGGAGAGTTACAGCACCTGGCTCACCGGCTTTGCGCTGTTCACGGTCTCCTACCTCTGGAGCGCGGGCACTTACCTGATCGACAAGTCTGTCATGGCCTGGCACCCGCATGCGGCCATTGCGGTGGCTTTGTCCTTTCTGGTGGTGTTCTGGTTGGCGTATGACGCCATTTGCCGCATCTTCGGGCAGCGCAAAAATGGGGACGCCATCGTGGGCGGGCTGGTGGCGGTGCTGGTGTGCGTGGCCTCGTACCTGGCCTGCCACTGGTTTGCCGGCCGGGCGGCCTTTTTGCTGGTGGGCGCCATGATGGCCACCGCCATGAGCGCCAACGTGTTCTTCTGGATCATTCCCGGTCAGCGCAAGATGATTGCGAGCATGAAAGCGGGTGCGCCTGTGGACCCCATCCACGGCAAGCGGGGCAAGCAGCGCAGCGTGCACAACACCTATTTCACGCTGCCCGTGCTGTTTGCCATGCTGAGCAACCACTACAGCTTTACCTATAGCCATCCGCAGAACTGGCTGGTGTTGATCGTGATGATGGCTGCGGGCGCGGCCATCCGGCAGTTCTTTGTGCTGCGCCATGGCTACAAGCTCGGTCGCAATGCGCACCCTTGGCCTTACGCAGCGGTGGGCGTGCTGGCCATCATCGGCTTGCTGGTGTGGATGAAGCCGGAACCACAGCCCTCTGCTATGAATTCAGGAGCTACTCCCGCACAATCCACGGGCGCTGGAGGCCAAATTGGCTATAAGGAACTGAAACCCGTGCTGGAGCAGCGCTGTTACATGTGCCACGGTGAGGCGGTGCAGATGAAGAACGTGCGGCTGGACAGCCCCGAGCGTGTGGCCAGCCACGCCCAAGCCATCTACCAGCAGGTGGTCGTGAGCAAACTCATGCCCATGAACAACGCCACCAACATCACCGATGCAGAGCGCGACGTGATCAAGCGCTGGTTTGAGGCTGGCGCAAAGACCGAATAGCAGCGGGGCTGAGACGCGCGGCTTTTAGGGCTGCGCTGGCCAGGTCATTTTCTGGAGTGAACCGCCAGCGCCCATGCCGAGCTGATGGATGGGGCGGCCCGCAAACACATGTTTACGCAGATCGCTCATGACCTCTTGTGCGCCGCCAAACGGCACGAACAAATCCACGATCCAGGCCTGGTCCCCCGATTGCCACTCAGTCGCCGGCAGCGTTTTTTGTGCTGGCATCCAGCCCTTGCCCTGGCGTCAGATGGCTGTCTACGACGACGGTCATGTTGCGACCGAATTTGCTCATGTAGTACACCTCGCGGAGCTTGCCGGTCTGAGGGTCGGGTTTTAAAAAGTCTTGCCCGTTCGGACGTTTGGGATATTCCTCCGCCACCAGCATCCGCCGCTAACCGTCCGGCATGTTGCGCGGGGTGGTTTTGGGGAAGGCGGCCTGGTAGTCGGTCTTTTGCACGGTGCGCTGGGTGGCAATGTCCAGCTCCTTCACATCCCAAGCGCCCCTGCCCATGCCGGCCTGCAGCCCATTGCTCACTCCGCAGTAGAGGATGCGTTTTCCGTCGCGTGTGATGCTGGGAAATGCGTAGGTGTTGAACGGGTCTGCGCTAAGGTTTTTCAGTCTCTTACCATTGCGGTCCAGCAGCACCAGGTGCTTGCACTGGATACGTTGCGGAGCATGGGCGGGCGGTGACGATGAAGTCCTGCTCATCAGGTGAATAGCTCACGTTTTTGGGGTACCAGCCCACGCTGTTGATGGGGTAGATGGGGGTCTCTGACCGGGTGGTGGTTTGTGCAACACCGTTGCCCAGCAACCCGAGAGTGAGCAGTGCGAGGGCAAGGTGCCGTTTGCGTTAGCCATGGTGTTTGTTCCCGTTTGATTTACCAGCGCATGGGGATGGTTTGTGCGTCGCCTGTTGCCACGTCGATGATTCGCAGCACCCAAAATATGGGAATCTGATCACTGCCACCGTTCACGATAACCACTGACTTATTGGAAGGACTTATGGATGCAGACATGGCGTGTGAAATTTTGTACACAAAGCATTCTTCCTTGCGCAGCGGATCTTCGATGAAGCGAAAGCACAGGCCAATGCCACGGTCGTCATAAACAGCCAACTTCCCATCGCGGGAGATGTCGCGCACCATCAGCCACATGTGTTCGGCCACGGGCTCCCACACTTCTTTACCGTCGCGTTCCATTTTTTTGAGGGTGGGAAAATACGGGCGAACGGGGGCGCGTGGGCTATCTACGACGACGGTCATGTTGCGACCGAATTTGCTCATGTAGTACACCTCGCGGAGCTTGCCGGTTTGAGGATCGGGTTTTAAAAAATCTTGTCCGTTCGGTCGCTTTGGATATTCCTCCGCCACCAACATCAGCCGCTTGCCGTCCGGCATATAGCGCGGGGTGGTTTTGGGGAAGGCGGCCTGGTAGTCCGTTTTTTGCACGGTGCGCTGGGTGGCAATATCCAGCTCCTTCACATCCCAAGCACCCCCGCCCATGCCGGCCTGCAGCTCGTTGCTCACGCCCCAGTAGAGGATGCGCGTGCCGTCGCGTGTGAGGCTGGGGAAGGCGTAGGTGTTAAAGGAGTCAGTGCTCAGGTTTTTGAGCTTTTTTCCATTGCGGTCCAATAGCACTAGGTGGTTGCACTGGGTGCGTTGCGGGGCATTGGCGGGCGGGCTTTCGCAGGGGGCGTATTCCTGGGTAAAGATGGCGTCACCGTTCCAGGTGTAGGCCACGTCGTCATAGCTGGCTTGGGGGTTGATGTCAGTGAGGCTTTGCCACTGCTGGGTATCGAAGCGGTAGCGCATGATGGTGCAGCGCACCGGGGGCGTAGCTGTGCGCGGGTCTGGGCAGGCGGTGACGATGAAGTCCTGCTCATCGGGCGCATAGTTCACGGTTTTGGGGTACCAGCCCACACTGTTGATGGGGTAGATGGGTGTCTCTGATCGAGTGGTGGTTTGTGCAAACCCAGTGTCAGCTAGTGCGAATGCGAGCAGTGCAAGGGCAAGGCAGCGCATGAGGCGCATATCACGTGGCATAGATTTTGGGTTCAAAGTGCAGCACCTTATCGCGTTAACCCTTAAGCACGCATCCCCCAAACGGGTGAATTTGCGGGGTTGTTTTGTAAGGACTTGTAGCCCTCATGCTCCAGCATCTGCCCCGCATTGATGGTGTGCAGGTTGCCTTCTGCATCCGCCTCCTGCATCTGCGTGTAGCGCATGCCCTCGGTGTCGGACTGCAGGGTGGTCGTTGTTGCGCTGCAAGTGGGCGTTGGCGGTGGCCGCTTGTGCATCTGCAGCGTGGTTACCTGCCTGGCCCGCATTGCCCCCCAGGTTCAAGATGTCTCGGGTCTCTATCTGCCCATTGCCGTTGTAGTCCAGCACCAGCATGCCTTGCAGCTTGCCTTGTGCGTCGGTGGCGCTGACCCATTGGGTTTTTTCAAGGTAGCCATCGCCCTCAGTGTCGCGGTACAGCTCGCTGGTGGCTACACGGTGCTCAGTTTGCTGGTCTTGCAAGCTCTGTAGCGCATGGGTACTGGCCTGTACCGCATCCGTGTTCAGGTGCACCACCAGCGCCCCAAAGCTCTGCGTCTTGAAGTCTGCACTCTCGGTAGCGTTGCCTTCCAGTGCATAGGCCTGGTTGCCGTGGTAAGCGTGGCCGCCGGCACCGGCCTCCAGTTGCGCGGCAATCTCACTTTGACCTGCACCCTCAGCCAAGAGCTGCTGCATATGGCCCATCTGTGTTTGCACCTGCCAGGCCGGGGCAATGCCGCCGTTCTCGGTCAGGATGTCAAACAGGCGCTGGGCCAAGTTCTGGCCCTGGATCACCTCGCGGTAGCTGCCCCCGTCTGGCGTGGTCATCTCTATCCATGCACCAGCGCTGTGGCGCAGGGCACTGGTAAATCGGTACACCTAGGGTTTGTCATGACACGGGGTGACACGCAGGGCAAAACGGTGTCGCGATGCTGGAAGCAGAGTCCCTTGGTTTTGCGCACAGTAGAGCTTGCTGGGCGAATTGAGTCGCCGATAGATTGAAAAACACCCTATAGAGATCATCATGAGCCCCATGACGTGCACAACCAAGGGAGTTGGTGTGCAGCGCCCCTGAAAACGCCCGTCAAGGCCGCCGATCAGTTATTCGAGATTTAGCGCATGGTTACCCGGTTCACCCATTAATGCAGTGATTGCAAAGGGACCCGAGATGTCCCAGGCCGGCTATGGCATTTGCCTGCGGCACGACGGCAAACGCATCCACACACTTCCATTTTGCTTCCGAAGGATTCCTGTGATTCAAGCACCGCCCCCCCTGACCCCCGTGAGCTGGGAAGACGACTTCGCGAACCGTATCAACCCGCAGCTCATGAATTCCTTGCTCCATGAAGCCGTGCCGGTGCTCAAGGCCAGCAATTGGCAGATCACCAAGGTCGGGCCCGGCTTTTGCGAAAGTGTCTTGCCCCTCAATGCAGCGACGACGAATCAACATGGAACCCATCAAGCGGCACTGATTTCCTTGTCGGCGGACTACACGGGCGGTATGGCTCTCACGACGTTGCTCCGTGGCGTGCCCCTTACTGGAATACATCCATGCGACCCCGCCGAAGCCGCTTCCTTGTGGCTGGTGTCGATGAACGTCAAGTATCAGTTTCCCAGCACGGGGCATTTGATTGGCCGTTGCCGGATTCCTGATCGGGAACACCAGCTGATTGAAAAACGGTACGCGCAAGGGAAACGCGTGCTAGTGACCTTGCCCATTGAGTTCGAGTCCAACGGACAAAAAGTGGCTACCGCCGAACTGGCCTACTTCGCCCAGCCGACCATTCAGTTGCTGGGGCCCAGCAAGAAAACATCGGCACTGTTCGAGCAAAAAATCAAAGCCTCGGCACGCATGATCGCCGGAGTTCGCGCCCATGAATCCCATTCTTTTGGTCGACAAGGTGAGCACATCGATTCGGGACATTCGGCGATAGCCGCAGGGCCCCAGGGGGAATTGCTGGCCCAGCGTTTGCACCAGTTCTTCCCGCAACTGATGGGCATGGTCATGGCTCGCACGCAGCACGGAGATGAGATGCTGCGCTCCATACCCGGACTGAAGCAAATCGTTTTGGTGGGGGCAGGCTTGGACATGCGCCCGTTCAGGTTACGAGATGAGCTTCCCCACGTGCGCTATTTCGAATTGGATTTGCCGGAGATGCTGGCAGAGCGCGAGCGCGTGGCGGCCATGATGTCCGGTAGCGCTCAAGTGCGACGCCAGGGCATCCCGGTGAATTTCTATCATGACGATGTCGCGCAGGCCTTGTTAAGTGCTTCGGACTTCGACCCCCACCAAGCGACTGCCGTGATTTACGAGGGTTGTTCGATGTACTTCGAACCCGAACTGAATCGCAAGATATTGAGCGCATTGGCGACTTGTCTGGGACACAAGGACAGTCGCCTGTGGGTCGACTTTGTTTCACAAGATGTGGTCGAGGGGCGATCCGATTCGCCAGGCGTGTCTGCATTCCTGCAAAAAAAGGAAGCCATGGGCGAGCGTTTCATCTTCGGTCTGAACCGTCCCACCGCGTTTACAACCGATTGCGGCTTGACTGCAACTGACAACACCAGTGTCAAGCAGTATCTCGAAAAATGGAATAGCCACCTCGACGACCCCATCTTCAATGAATACCAATTCGTGGTCGCCCGCAGTTAATGACCTTTGGCGCGTGCTTCCCCCGGGTGGTTGTATGTGCTGCACACGGGGAATGTCCCTATGGCGCAAGGGCTCAAGGCGATGAATCATGTCAGCATGACTGCTTGCGTGCAATTGGAAGACCCCCTTGCGGGACAGAGGCAGATGTGGGTAAGCGCGGGTACAGCGCCGCTACGCCCCC
>CAUOXL010000021.1:0-70272 GCA_963508575.1 uncultured Rhodoferax sp. | reverse complement strand
GCACTTAACAGAGGTCAATATGTTCGAGAAGGTCACTCTGGAGCAAATGGTGGACAACGCGCTCAGGGGCGGTGACTTCGAGCACATCCACGCTCAGACCGAGTTGTTTTGAAACTGGGGAAATTTACCGGACAGTAGTGATGAATTTGAGGACTCAGTCGCCCAGCACAATTCCTTCACGCCGCGGGTCGGCCCCGCCGAAATAGCCTGCGGCAGCGCGCTCAATGGCTTGCAGGCCGCTGGGCATGGGGACCTCCAGCACGGTGTGGCCACGGGCTTTCAGGGCTTGCACCGTCGCAGCATCAAAGCGGCCTGCCTCCAGCAGGGTGGGGCCATTGAGCGAGCCGAAGTTGGGCAGGTCGATGGACTGCTGGGCGTTCAGGCCCCAATGCAGCTTGGCATAGAGGGTTTTGGCGGTGAAGTGGATGATGAGTGCACCACCCGGGCTGCCCCCGCTCATGAGTAGCTGACCACTGGTTGCGTCAAATACCAGCGTGGGAGACATGCTGGAGCGTGGTCGCTTGCCCGGTTCCACCCGGTTGGCTACGGGTTTGCCATCTCCCCCTTTGGGGCTGAAGCTGAAGTCGCTGAGCTGGTTATTGAGTAAAAAGCCACCCGATAAGCCTTTGCCCCGGTTGACCATCTGGCGCGAGCCCCAGGCGTCCTCGATCGTGGTGGTCATGGCGACGGCGTTGCCATAGGCATCCACCACCGAGATGTGGGAGGTGCCGTACTCGAGTTGGTCCGGCATGGGGGCGTAGCTCAGCGGAGTACCTGCGGGTTGGCCGGGCAGGGCCATTTGCATGCTCTTGCCCTGGGGACTGCTGTTGATCTGCGCTGCGCGGCTACGCAGGTAAGCGGGATCCAGCAGACTGGTCCAGCTGCCACCCGGTGCCTGCACAAAGGCCGGGTCACCAAGGTACTGGGCGCGGTCGGCAAAGGCCAGGCGCGATGCCTCGGTGTAGAGATGCAGCCAATCCGCTGTGGGAAGGCCCTGCGCCAGGGGCAATGTGGTGGCGGGAGTGCTGTCGAGCATGCGCAGGATTTGGGCGATGGCAATGGCTCCAGAGCTGGGTGGCGGCATGCCACAGATGCGGACGTCTTGCCCCGGCCCGGTTGCATTTGTTGCGCGGTAGTCAAAGCACAGGGGCTCGCGCACTACTGGACGGTAGCTGGCCAGGTCTTGCGTGTTCAGGCTGCCGGGGTTGGTGGGGTGGTCTTGCACCTTGCGGGCGATGGCCTGCGCGACCTCGCCTTGCAGAAGGGCTGCCGGGCCCCGCTCGGCAATGCCTTGCAGCACAGCAGCCAGCTCGGGGTTGCGCAGCAGGTGGCCGGCGGGCCAGGGCTTGCCGGCGGCGTCATAGAAATAGGCAGCGGCAACCGGGTCTTTTTTCAGGTGGGGCTCCTGAGCCAGCAGGGAGGCCATACGTGGGCTGATAGCAAAACCTTGGGTGGCCAGGGTGATGGCCGGCTGAAACAGGCTGGCCCAAGGCAGTTTGCCGTGCCGGGCATGTGCCTGAGCGAGCATGGCAACAGCGCCCGGCACACCTACCGACCGGCCGCCCACCACTGCGTCAATGAACTTCAAGGGCTGGCCTTTGACGTCCAGAAAAAGGGCCGAGCTTGCGCCAGCAGGTGCGGTTTCCCGGCCGTCAAAGGCCAGGGTGTTCTTGCCATCGAAATGCAACAGGAAGGCACCGCCCCCTATGCCACTGCTTTGTGGCTCCACCAGGGTGAGGACCATTTGCACCGCAATGGCGGCATCGACCGCGCTGCCACCGGCGGCCAGCACCTGGCGGCCGGCGTCGGTGGCCAAGGGGTTAGCGGCGGCCACGGCATAGGTACGCGTCGCCCAGCCGGGCTTGGCAGTGCTGCCGGTGGCGGCTTCGGGCTGAGCCGGCGGGACGATGTAGTTCAGGGTGCCGGGTGTTGGGGCGGTGAACGGGCCGGTCGCGCAGGCCGTGAGTAGCGCGACAGACACCATGCCGGTGAAAGTGTGCATCCTGTGGCGGTGTACGGACATGGTGCTCCTTGATCTAGGTGCTTGTTCTAAGAGGGGCGCCTGGCTCGCAAGCTTTCTCATGGTTTCTCGGTCATGAATGGGCATGCACAGAGCGTCTCACACATGGGCAGCCGGGTGAGGCGAGCCCCCATGTTCAGGCAGATATTCTGTCCTATTCTCCCGCTGCAGGACGGGGTTGTGGTGCGCAGGACTGAATCGATCAGGCCTGGCAAGTCCGATGGCAGCACACGGGCTCTTTGGTGTGTTTGTCTGTTGCTATGGCTGCCATTTAGTTTTTTGCTTTTACAGCGGCAATGCGGCTCCGTACCATTCTTGGTGCTGTGGTCGTTGCCTATGCACCACCACCACAGATGTTCCTTTCAACCAGGAGTTTGTCGCCATGAAACACCTCAAAACCAGCGTCGGTATCGTCATCAATGGAATGGGTCTGATCGTCCTGTTGTCCCATTTGGGGCAGTGGCATGCGGGCTGACAAATCCATGGCGCCGCTGGCCGTCGATCGATAGGGCCTCAAGGTCAAGCGGGTACAGGGAGGGGCAGGCCTGCCCCGAGTGCTGAGGCCGATAAGGCTTTCGTCAATCTTCCGTTAGCAGGTCTGCGGGGGATACCCCCAAGGAGTCGGCCAGTGCCACCAGCACCAGCAAGGTCGGATTGGCGGAACCTGATTCGATGCGGCTCAGGTAGGTACGGAAAATGCCGCAGCGCTCTGACAGAACCTCTATAGCAGATCCCGCGCTGTACCGGGCACTGTCCTGTAGCGGACTTCTTCAGCGCACAGGTGAAATACTTCTACCCAGGGCGGCAGGTGGTGAGCAATTTGTTCCGCAAAGCGATTTACGCCCAGTGCCACGCATTCTGATGCCCGGGATTCAATCGGCTCCCACAGCAGCGGCTCTAAACCGAAAAGTTTGCTCATGTCACGCAGCTTGCGTGATGCATGTTTGAGTGCCGAACATTCCTCCTCAAGAATTTGCATGACATGGCCATTGGAAAACAGGGTGATGCCATGCATTTCACGGTTGCAAGCGGGGCCATAGCTTGCCTGTATGAGTGGGGGCAGGGCTGCCTACACGCCACTGTAGGAAACTGGGTGGAAGCAGAAAACACACTGATTCGTACGCAGCCCGCACTTTGCGGAATGCGCCAGCAGACTCAGGCTCCGCCGGAGCCTTGAACTTGGGCCAGCATGTCCGGCACGTACTGGGAGCTCACCCATTCGGAAATGACCTGGGCCGTCATGGACTCGGGGTGGCCGGCTTCTTCGCTCACCCGCGCTACTTCTTCGGCCGAAGTCACTACGCTGATGAACATCTGCAGCAAGGCGTGTATGCCACCAGTGGACACGGCCGTGTCACCGAGTTGCTTCAGGGCGGCCCAGGCGTCGGCTTCGTAGGGAGCGGGTGTGGTGTGTGTTGTCATGGCGATCCTTTCAAGTGCTGGGGAGTCTAGCTTCAGTACACTGCGCGACTCACCCTTAGTGAGTCCGTGCCATGACCGATCGAAATTACCTGCCCGTCACCGAAAACGGCAACCCCCGCACCGAAGCTGCTTTGGCGCGTTTGCGCAAAGCGATGGCTGAGATCGAGGCCGACATTGCGGCTCACCAGGGCGTCTACCCCTACAACCACGGCCGTGTGACCCAGAGCGAGTTGTGCCGCCGGGCGGATGTCAAAAAGGCCACGCTGCAGACACCGCTGCACAAAGACACCACACGGGTTCAGATTCTTGCTTGGCTGGATGGTGTCACTGCGGGCCTGACGGTGACCCGTGACGCAACCCGCGAAAAGGTGACGGCAGCAGCGGACACCTTGGCGGCTGACGTGGCGCGATTAGAGGCAGAGCTTCAGGCGGCCCTGCTGCAGCTTGGGCTCGCCGAGCAACGGATTGAAGTGTTGGAGATGGAGAGGGCAGAGCTGATGCAGCGGTGTGACGGACACCCTTGAGCGGGCTCACCCCGCCATGAGTTTGTGCACCAGATCTGCGGTGGTTGACGCCTTGTACTTGCGCATCAGCCGTGCGCGATAAATTTCCACGGTGCGGTGGCTGATGTTGAGCGTTTTGCCTATTTGTTTGGAGGTCTGGCCCTGCATCAGGTAGGCCGCGACTTCCCGCTCGCGGGGGGTGAGCTCGGCGCGCACAGGGCGCAGGGCGCTCAGGTCTTCAAAAGTCCATATTCCGGCCTCGTGCGGGGCATTGGGGTTCAGCGCCAGGCCGCTCACGTGGCACCAGAAGGTTTCGCCCTTGAAGCGGCCGTCCAGCCGCTTCATGATTCTGTCATCCGCATAGGTTCCATTGCGGTTGAGCAAGGGGGCCATGCGTGCACCGAGGCGCTCAAATTCATCGGCGCTGGGGTATAGCACCTGGAAGGACTGACCGACCAACTGGTCTTTGCCGGCCCCGAACATCTCGCAGAGCCGCTGGTTGCAATCGATCATGGTGCGGTTGCGCGATAGCGCCAGCCCGACGGGCGCGAGGTCAAAGGCTTGGCGGTAGTCAATATCCATGCGGGTTGCAGTGAGGGAAAGGCTTTACGGGGAACTACGTATGTGGTTACGTAGTATCGTAGCGCCCATGTTCTTTTTATCTACTTAGGAGATACGCGCAGTGAACAAGATTTACCCCAGCGCCGCAGCGGCGCTTGAAGGCATCATTCAGGACGGGCAGTTGCTCGGTGTCGGGGGCTTCGGCCTGTGCGGCATCCCAGAGGCCCTGATTGACGCGCTCAAAGACAGTGGCGCCAAGAACCTGACCGCCATTTCCAACAACGCCGGTGTGGATGGGTTTGGTTTGGGCAAGCTCTTGGAGACCCGCCAGATCAAGAAAATGATTTCCAGCTACGTGGGTGAGAACAAAGAATTCGAGCGCCAGTACCTGGCGGGCGAGCTGGAGCTGGAGTTCACCCCCCAAGGTACCTTGGCCGAGAAGCTGCGCGCCGGCGGTGCCGGTATTCCCGCTTTTTTCACCAAAACCGGTGTGGGCACTGTGGTGGCCGAAGGCAAAGAGCTGCGCGAGTTTGAGGGTGAAACCTATGTGATGGAGCGCTCGCTGGTGCCGGATGTGTCGCTGGTCAAAGCGCATCGGGCCGACAAGTCCGGCAACCTGCAGTTCCGCTTTACCGCGCGCAACTTCAACCCGGCGGTTGCCATGGCCGGCAAGATTTGCGTGGTGGAGGTCGAAGAAATTGTGGAGACCGGCGCTATCGCCCCCGATCAGGTGCATCTGCCCGGCATTTATGTGCACCGCATCGTATTGAACACCTCCCCCGAAAAGCGGATTGAGAAGCGCACTATCACCGAGAAAGCAGGAGTCTGAACATGAGCTGGAATCAAGACCAAATGGCGGCCCGTGCGGCCCGTGAGTTGGAAGACGGGTTTTATGTGAATCTGGGCATCGGCATTCCCACCCTGGTGGCCAACCACGTGCCCGCCGACAAAGAGGTGTGGCTGCAAAGTGAAAACGGCATGCTGGGTATTGGTCCCTTCCCGACCGAAGACGAAGTGGATGCCGACCTGATCAACGCCGGCAAGCAAACCGTGACCACCATCAAGGGCAGCAGCATCTTCGGTTCAGATCAGAGCTTTGCCATGATCCGCGGTGGCAAGATCAATCTGTCCATCCTGGGTGCCATGCAAGTGAGCGAAAAAGGGGACCTCGCGAACTGGATGATCCCCGGCAAGATGGTCAAGGGCATGGGCGGTGCCATGGACCTGGTGGCCGGCGTAAAGCGCGTGATCGTGCTCATGGAGCACGTGGCCAAGAAGAAAGACGGCACCGAAGACCTCAAGATTCTGCCCAGCTGCACCTTGCCCCTGACCGGCGTGGGCGTGGTGGACCGCATCATCACTGACCTGGCCGTCATGGACATCACCCCGGAAGGGCTGAAGCTGGTGGAGTTGGCGCCCGGCGTCACCCGCGAGGCGGTGCAGGCCAAAACAGGTGTCACGCTGCTCTAAGCAGCGCTTTCTTGCAGGTAAGATGCTGCGCAGTGTCAAACCCCGGGGAAAACATGTCCAGAGCGCTTAAATTTCTGATGTTCATTTACTTCGTGGTCTTTGTGGCCACGGGTGTTTTCATGATCTTGATCGTGAATGCGGATGAAACCTCCCAACCCTGGATTGCGCTTCTGGTGCGCAACCACGCCATCGTCTACGCATGGCACTTGGGCTGCTGGATGCTGATGGGCATGTTTACCAACTATTACTGGGATCTTTTCAACCTCGGCAAGGGGCTGGAGTCCATGCAGGCGCTGCGCATCGGCCTGCCTTTGCTGGTATCGCCGTTTGTGTTTATGCCGGTGTACAACCTGTGGCTGGCGTCCAGTTCACAAAGCTACATGCTGTTTGCGGTCATCGCGATTCAAAGCGGCTTCTTCTGGCAGGCCTTGTTGACGAAGGTGGCGCCTTTGGATCGTCCACCCACCATTCCATGGTCGGTGAACAATGGTGTCAACCGCAATGCACGCAGCAGCAACCCGCAAGGGCCTGAATTGAGCTGATCACATAGCTGCATGAAGAAACGGGGCCGAGGCCCCGTTTTTTTTCGCTTGTATGTTTCGCAGTCAGTGCGCGCCGGCGGCTGCCTCAGAGGCACCTGCACCGCTGCGGGCCGGGCGTGAGAGCCACACCAGCGGGATCAACAACACGAAGACCAGGGCCGAGGCGTAGAACACGTCATTCACTGCCAAGGTGGCTGCTTGCTGGTCGATCAGGCGGTTGATCTGGCTGAGGGCTTGCTCTGTGCTCATGCCCGAGGCTTGGAGACCTGCGATAGCTTGGTTGGATGCCAGGCTGCCCCGGTTGATCATCTCGGTCAACTGGGTGTGGTGCAAGGTCGTCCGGTCCTGCCATAGCGTGACGCAGATCGAGGTTCCGAAGGAGCCGAACAAGACACGACTGAAGCTGCTCAGACCGGAGGCGGACGCAATTTTGTCGGCAGGCAGGCCCCCCAGAATGATGCTGGTGAGCGGAATGAAGAACATGGCCAGCGCAATGCCCTGAATCACGGTCGGAATCATCATGGAGTTGAAGTCGGACAGCGTGCTGAAGTGCGAACGCATCCAGAGCACCAGCGCAAACACCAGGAAGGCCACGGTTGCCAGCCGCCGGGTGTCGAGCTTGGCGATGTTTTTGCCGATGACGGGGGAGAGGATGATCGCAAACAGCCCCACTGGCGCCATCAGCATGCCCGCCTGGGTGGCCGTGTACCCCATGAAGCTTTGCAGCCACAGAGGCAGTAGCACGATATTGCCCATGAACAGCCCGTACGCGACGGACATGGCGACGGTACCGGTCAGAAAGTTGCGGCCTTTGAAGAGCTTGAGGTCCACCACCGGGTGTTTGTCGGTCAGCTCCCAGGCGATTAGAAAAGCGAATGCCACCACCGACAGCACTGTCATGGCAATGATTTCATCTGAGTGGAACCAGTCCAGTTCCTTGCCGCGGTCCAGCATGAGCTGAATGGCGGTGACGCCAATCACCAGAAGCGCCAGGCCCACGGTGTCAATCGGCAGTTTGCGGGTCGGCGTCTCGCGCTTGTGGTACACCGACCAGGTCACGAAGCCCGCGATGAATCCGATGGGTACGTTGATGAAAAAGATCCAGCCCCAACTGGCGTTGTCGGTGATCCAGCCGCCCAGCAAGGGGCCCATGACCGGCGCTACCAGGGTGGTCATGGACCATAAGGCCATGGCCATGCCTGCCAACGCAGGTGGATAGCTGGAGAGCAGCAGGGTCTGGGCCAGCGGCATCATGGGGCCGGCCACAAAACCTTGCAGGGCACGTGCGCCTATCAGGAAGGGCATGTTGGGGGCGATGCCGCACAGCCAGCTCGAAATTACGAACAAAAGCACGCTGGTGACAAACAGCCGGACTTGGCCGAAGCGCTGCGAGAGCCAGCCGGTCAGGGGCAGGGCAATCGCATTGGCTACACCAAAGCTGGTGATGACCCAGGTGCCCTGGTTGGAACTGACACCAAGATCGCCGGCGATGGCGGGCAGGGACACATTGGCAATCGACGAATCCAGCACGTTCATGAACGTGGCGGCTGACAATGCAATCGTGCCCCACAGACGCGCCGAGCCTTGTAAGGGGGCGGGCGCAGTGTAGGTGGCGGGAGAGCTCATAGTTTTTTACACACCCGCGCCGGTGTGGGCGGCTGCTTGGCTATGGGGCTTGGCACCACGGCCCAGGTTGGCGGCAATGACTTTGCGCACTTCGTCATTGGCTTGCTGGTCCAGCACGGTGTACACATCGGTCCGGGTGGCCGAGGTGGTGCGGGGGGCATCGGCCAGAGACTTGCCGCTCTGGTCCGTCACATCGATGGTGGCCTCCATGGACAAGCCCACGCGCAGCGGGTTCTGGGCCAGTTGTTCGGCATCCAGCGTGACTCGCACGGGTACGCGCTGCACCACCTTGATCCAGTTGCCGGTGGCGTTCTGCGCGGGCAGCAGGGAGAAGGCAGCGCCCGTACCCGCCCCCAGACCGGCGACGGTGCCCTTGTATTCCATCTTTTTCCCGTACAAGTCTGCGGTGAGCTTCACGGGCTGGCCGATGCGGATGTTGCGCAACTGCACTTCCTTGAAGTTGGCATCGACCCAGAGCTGGTTCAGCGGGATGATGGCCATCAACGGCGCCCCTGCGGCTACTCGCTGGCCCAGCTGTACGGTGCGCTTGGCCACATAGCCATCCACCGGCGCAGGCAGCTCGGCACGGTGCAGTGCGAGGTAGGCCTCGCGCACCTTGGCCGATGCGGCCACCACGCTGGGATGCGTCTCGACCTGGGTACCTTCGGTCAGCGTCTGGTTGCTGGAGAGCTGCTCGCGCGCAGCCGCCACGCCGGCCTGGGCGGCAGACAGGGCGTTCTGGGCCGTGGTGAGTTGCGATTTGGCGTGGTTGAGCTCTTCCTTGGAGACCGCGCCATTGCCTGCCAGCGCCTGGCGGCGGTTCAGGTCGTCGGTGGCACGGGCAATATCGGTTTGTGCGCGTGCGATGTCGGATTCACGCAGCGTGACCTGGGCCGACAAGGTGCCGTTGTTGGCATACAGCGTGCGCACCTGGCGCACCGCTTGGGCGAGGTTGGCTTCGGCCTGGTCCAGCGCGACTTTGGCATCCGCCGGGTCCAGCTTGACCAGCGCTTGGCCGGCCTTCACGAAGTCGGTGTCGTCGGCCAGGATGGCGGTGACGGTGCCGCCCACCTGGGGGGTGATCTGAATGACGTTGCCTTGCACATAGGCGTTGTCGGTTTCTTCGGAGTGGCGTGCGCCAAAGTACTCGAAGCCGCCGTAGGCCAGACCCAGCAGCACCACGATGGAGAGGGCGGTCAGGGCCTTTTTGCGTGCGGGGTTGCCAGCTGGTGTGGTAGTGGGGGTGGATGCAGTGCTCATGGTGTTTCTTTCTGTCAATTGCGTTCAGTGTTCTGGTGGGGCGCGTTGTCGGCGTCTAGCGCGCCACGGTGTCGTTTCGCCGTGCGGTGGCTACTGCGCTGTCGGTGTCAGTGAAGCCGCCACCAAGGGCCCGAATCAGCTGGATCTGTGTGTCCACGCTGCGGGCCGCCAGGTCCACGGCCAGCTTGCGCTGGGTCAGCACGGCGGTCTCAGCGTTGAGCACGTTCAGGTAGTTGCCCAAGCCCGCTTCATAACGCTGCATGGCAATCGCGTATGCGGCTTCGGCGGACCGCTGGGCAGCGCTTTGTTCCACTTGCTGGCGTTCAATGGATTGGGTGGAAGCGAGCTGGTCGGCCACATCGCGCACAGCGTCCACCACTGCGGCGTTGTAGGTTTCAATGGCGGCATCCAGATCCGCAACTTTGCCTTTGAGGTTGGCTCGCAGGCGGCCGCTTTCGAACAGCGGCAGGCGGATGGCCGGGCCCACGCCCCATTGGGCGCTGCTGCTTTGCACCAGCTTGTCAAAGCCGATGCTGGAAAAACCTGCAAACGCGGTGAGGTTGATGTTGGGATAGAACAGCGTTTTGGCGTTGTCCACATCGCGGGTCGCGGCCTCTACCCGCCAGCGGGCGGCGACCACATCGGCCCGTCGGCCCAGCAGGTCCAGGGGCACGGTTTGCACCTTGGTTTGTGCGACCGCTACGGAATTGATAGCTGCTGACGCAAGTTTGGTGAGCGCCAGGCCCCCCTTTTGTTGTCCAGTCAAGGCGGCAAGGGCATTGATGAGCAGGGCTTCCTGCTCTTTGAGTGCCTCGATCTGGAAGCGGGCATCGGGCAGGGCGCTTTCACTCTGTTGCAGTTCGAGCTGGGTGTCCAGGCCGGCTTGCAGGCGGTCTTTCACCAGTTGTTGGGTTTGCTGGCGTTGTGCCAGGGTGCGTTGGGCGACTTCGAGCTGGCCTTGTACGCGCAGCCACTGGAAGTAGCTGCGCGCCACATTGCTGGCCAGCAGCATGCGGGCGGCCTGGGCGTCAACCTCGGCTGCGCGGCTTTGGCCGATGGCAGCATCCAGCGCGGCCCGGTTTTTGCCGAACAGGTCCAGCTCCCAGCTGCCGGTAGCTTGCAGGGTGGCAACCTCGCGCTCGCTGCCGGCAATCGGGGAGGGCACCAGACCGTTGCGGGTATAGAGCTGATGCGTCGCGTCCAGGCCGGCGTTCAGCTGCGGCGCGCTGGCGGCTTGGGCATTGTCGATACCGGCCTGTACCCGTTGCACGCGGGCCTGGGCCACGCGCAGGTTGGGGTTGTTGGCCAGGGCTTGGTCCACCAGCTGGTTGAGCTGTGCATCGCCATAGGCTTTCCACCATTGGCTGTTCAGAGCCACGCTGTCTGCGGGAATGGCTTCTGTATACAAGCCGGCTTGCTGGGCGTTGACGGGTTTGGCTTGCGAAAAAATGCCCGAAAAGTTGGCGCATGCGCTCAAAGACGCAATAGCCACAGCGCTGAGCGCTAAACGGCTCCAGCGCAGTGCGGGGGAAGTGGGGGAGAGGGTGTCGTGCATGAGGGGCTTAGCGATCGGTAGAGGGAGTGCTTGCAGCGGCTTGGTTGGCTGCCTTGATGCGTTGGGCGTTGTCCAGCATGCGGCGCAGGTAGCCCTTGAGGTTTTCAAACTCTTCGGCACTGAATCCTTCGAGATGCGTGTTTTGCACCTCACAGAGAACCTGGGGGATTTCTGCGGCCGCTTGCATGCCGGCGGGTGTGAGCTGGATGTTGACGACCCGGCGGTCTTGCTCGGAGCGCACCCGCTGAACCAGGCCTTTGGTTTCCATGCGGTCCAGAAGGCGGGTGGTGGCACCGTTGTCTTGCTCGCAGGCGCGGGCCAGTTCAGCCACGGTGGACGCTTGCTTGTTGTAGAGCTTGTAGAGCGGAATCCATTGCGCGTTGGTCAAGTCGGTGTGGGCGAGTTGGTGCTCCACGGACTGGGCCACGTGCGACAGGATGCTGCGCATCAGGTAGCCGACGCTGTCTTCTGGCCGGTAGTTGTCTGGGCGGTAAAACGAGGTGGGGGTGGCTTGCATGCCCCGAATATTAATTGCCTAAGCAAATATTGTCAAGGCTGATATTGCATGGGCAGTGAATTTGGCCAAAAAAAAGCCGGCATCAGCCGGCTTGTAAAGCATGCAGTTGCAGGCTTATTTCAGGATGTCACCCAAGCAGAGGTACTTGACTTCGATGTAGTCGTCCATGCCGAAGTGCGAGCCTTCACGGCCCAGGCCGGACTGCTTCACGCCGCCGAAAGGCACGTGCTCGGTGGCCAGAATGCCCACGTTCACGCCCACCATGCCGTACTCCAGCGCTTCGCCCACGCGGTAGATACGGCCGATGTCGCGGCTGTAGAAGTAGCTGGCCAAGCCGAACTCGGTATTGTTGGCGGCGTCAATGGCTTCCTGCTCGGTGGAGAACTTGAAGACAGGGGCAAAGGGCCCGAAGGTTTCTTCGCGGGCGCACAGCATGTCGGCGGTCGCACCGGACACCACCGTGGGTTCAAAGAATTGGCCTTGCAGGGCCTTGCCACCGGTTTCCACTTTGCCGCCCTTGGCCACTGCGTCTTCGACATGGCGCTTTACCTTGGCAACAGCTGCATCTTCGATCAGCGGGCCTTGCACCACGCCATCTTCGAAGCCGTTGCCGACTTTCATGGCCTGGACCTTGGCGCTGAACTTAGCGACAAACTGGTCGTATACGCCGGCCTGCACGTAGAAGCGGTTCGCGCACACGCAAGTCTGGCCGGCATTGCGGTACTTGCTGGCCATGGCGCCTTCCACGGCGGAGTCGATGTCGGCGTCGTCAAAGACGATGAAGGGGGCGTTGCCACCCAGCTCCAGCGACAGCTTTTTGACGGTGGGCGCACTTTGTGCCATCAGGATGCGGCCGACTTCGGTGGAGCCTGTGAAGCTCAGGTGACGCACCACATCGCTGGCGCAGATGACCTTGCCCACGGCAATCGACTGCTGGCTGTCGGCCGTGATCATGTTGAGCACACCGGCCGGGATGCCGGCGCGGATGGCCAGCTCGGCGGCGGCCAGGGCCGTCAAGGGGGTGAGTTCAGCGGGCTTGATCAGCACTGTGCAACCGGCAGCGAGGGCAGGTGCCACCTTGCGGGTGATCATGGCCAGGGGGAAGTTCCAGGGCGTGATGGCTGCGCACACGCCAATGGGTTGCTTGATCACCATCAGGCGGCGGTTGTTGTCGAACTGGGGCAGGGTCTCGCCGTTGACGCGCTTGGCTTCTTCGGCAAACCACTCCACAAAGCTGGCGCCATAGGCAATCTCGCCCTTGGCTTCGGCAAAGGGTTTGCCTTGCTCGGCGGTCATGATGCGGGCCAGGTCTTCCTGGTTGGCCATCAGCAAATCGAACCATTTGCGCAGGATGATGCTGCGCTCTTTGGCGGTTTTGCCTTTCCAGGCGGGCCAGGCTGCGTTGGCCGCAGCAATGGCGGCTTCCGCGTCTGCGGCGCCCAGGTTGGCAACATCCGCCAGGTGCTGGCCGTTGGATGGGTCGGCCACCGCAAAGCGGCTGGCACCGGCCACCCATTGACCATTGATGAGTGCATCGGTCTTGAGCAGGCTGGGGTCTTTCAACAGGGAAAGCGGCGATGTGGACATGAAAATTCCTCAATACAGTTAAAAATGGCTTCTGGCCCCCGTGGAATGTGCGCAGGCAGCTATGAAAAACGTAGCAATTGCGTCTGCGGCATCCGCATCCAGCGCACCGGTACCCCGGGAAGCATACACAGCATCTCGCATTACAGACGGGCCGCCCCGCAGGACAGTGTGGCCTGTGGTGTCCTAGGGTGGTGGAGCATGTGCAAGGACTACCCTGACGTCACAAAGCCCACGGCAATTCCAGACGATTTTCAGCGCCTGCGGGAGCAGCCCATCGATCTTCGGCAGGCTGCTCCCGCAGGCAACAACGGCCCAACTGTTTTTGTCAGGCCACAGCGGCGAAGCTGTCGGCCAAGATGGCCAGACCTTCTTCGAGCAAAGCGTTGGACGCTGTCAGGGGCACCAGGATGCGGATGACGTTGCCGTAGGTTCCGCAGGACAGCAGGATCAGGCCACGGCGTGCAGCTTCTGTCACCACTTTTTTGGTGAGCACAGCGTCAGGACGGTGTACGTCGCCGCCTTCAAACAGCTCGATGGCTACCATGGCGCCCAGGCCACGCACGTCGCCGATGGCCGGCACTTTGGTGGCGATGGCCTTGAGCTTCTCGACCAGGAAAGCACCCATGTCCTTGCTGCGCTGCAGGAGCTTTTCTTCCTCAAACGCCTTCATCACGGCCAGTGCAGCTGCACACGCCACAGGGCTACCGGCATAGGTTCCGCCCAGTCCACCGGCAGCCGGTGCGTCGATCACGTCAGCACGGCCGACCACGCCGGACAAGGGGAAACCGCCAGCCAGAGACTTGGCTGTGGTGATCAGGTCGGGGGCCACGGGCCACTGTTCGCTGGCGAACCAGGTGCCGGTGCGTCCCGCGCCGGTTTGCACTTCGTCGGCAATCAGCAGGATGCCGTACTTGTCTGCCAGCGCCTTGAGGCCGGAGATGAACTCGGCGGGCGCGACATAGAAGCCGCCTTCGCCCTGCACCGGTTCCACGATGAAGGCTGCCACGCGCTCTGGCTCCACATCGTTCTTGAAGATCAATTCCACAGAGTGCAGTGCATCGGCCACGCTCACGCCATGCAATTCGTTAGGGAACAGGGCGTGGAACACTTCGCCGGGGAAAGGACCGAAGCCCAGCTTGTACGGCGCCACTTTGCCGGTCAGGCCCAGTGTCAGGTTGGTACGGCCGTGGTAGCCGCCGGTGAAGGCGATCACACCGGGGCGCTTGGTGTAAGCGCGGGCGATCTTGATGGCGTTTTCCACGGCTTCGGCACCGGTGGTCAACAACAAGCTCTTTTTGGCAAAGTTGCCCGGAGCCATGGCATTCAGGCGTTCGCACACTTCCACATAGGGTTCGTAGGCGACGACCTGGAAGCAGGTGTGGGTGTACAGGTCGAGTTGGGCCTTGACCGCTTCAATCACCTGGGGGTGGAGGTGTCCGGTGTTGAGCACGGCAATGCCGCCGGCAAAGTCAATGAAGCGGCGGCCTTCCACATCCCAGAATTCCGAGTTGAGAGCCTTCTTGATGAAGATTTCGTGGGCCTGACCGACGCCGCGGGCCACTGCGGATTGACGACGACCATACAGGGCCGCGTTGAGGACTTGGGGTTCTGCTTGCATAAAGTGCTCCGACTTAGTTAAAGGTATGTTTGAACTATAGGAATCGCGATTGCAAACAACCATGTACACAATGTTGAAAATTTCGAGACACTGTGCAGGTCTAAAATCCTATACAGAGTTTCCCTAGTTTGGTGCGCATGGGTGTGCCTGCTGTCTGTTTTACGATTGTTTCATGCTCACACTTAGCCCCGACATTGCGACTCCCCTGGTAAGCCAGATCGTGGATGGACTCCGGGGCTTGATTGCTGGTCAGGTGCTCAAGCCTGGTAGCAAGTTGCCTTCCATTCGTGCTTTCGCCGCGGCCCACAATGTCAGTGTGTTTACCGTGGTCGAGGCCTATGACCGTCTGGTGGCCCAAGGTTGGTTGGTTTCGCGGGCCCATTCCGGATTTTTTGTGAAGCGCCGGGAGGAAGGGGGACTTGGGACGCTGGTCCGTGCGGTGGAAACCCCCCGTTTTGATGCAAGCTGGTATTTGAAGCAGATTTTTGAGAACCGGAACCTGCCCCTCAAGCCGGGCTGCGGGTGGCTACCGCACAACTGGTTGTTTGGAGACGCGGTGCGCCGCAGCATGCGCCAAATCTCCAGTGATGGTTCCGAGTTGGATGGTTATGGTTTGCCGTATGGCCACATGGGCTTGCGCATGATCATTGCGGAAACGCTTGCCGAGCACCAGATTACTGCAGACCCTGGGCAGGTTTTGCTAACCCATGGTTCCAGCCAAGCGCTGGATCTGGTGGCGCGCTGCTTGCTCAAGCCAGGGGACACCGTGCTGGTGGATGATCCGGGGTACCCCAATCTCTTGTTCATGTTGCGCTTTTTGGGTGTAGATGTGGTGGGTGTGCCGCGCACGGTCGTCGGATATGACCTGACGGCCTTGGAGGCGATTCTGGCAACTTCCAAGCCGAAAGCGTTTTTTACCCAACCCCGCTTGCAGAGTCCCACATGCTCTGTTGCCTCCGTGGCGCAGCTGCACCGATTGCTGCAATTGGCCGAATTGCATGATTTCGTGTTGGTCGAGAATGATATTTACGCCGACATGGACACTACCGCCAGAACCACTCTCGCAAGCCTGGATCAGCTGCGCCGGGTGGTCTATGTGGGGAGCTATTCCAAGACTATCTCGCCGAATTTGCGTGTGGGCTACCTCTTGGCCCGGCCAGATTTGTCCGCCCAGTTTGTCCAACTCAAGATGATTGCCGGGCTGACCTCTTCTGACATTGCAGAACGCATTACCTTCGGTGCCATCACGGATGGCCGCTGGCGAAAGCATCTGAAAGCCTTGCGGGACCGACTGGGTGAAGCGCATCGCCAAGTCAGCCGTCGCCTGCTGGGGCTGGGTTTCGAAATTTTTCATGAGGCGGAGGCCGGCATGTATTTGTGGGCCCGCCATCCGGACATCGCGGACAGTGCGGTGCTTTCGCAGTCGGCGACCCAGGAAGGCATTATGTTGGGGCCCGGTCAGTTGTTTCTGGTGGAGCCCCGGCCTACAGGCTGGTTGCGCTTCAATGTCGCCTTCAGTTCGGACGAGCGTCTGTGGCGTTTTCTGGATCAGCGAATTCTGATGGGGCAAAGCGCTGAGCTCGCCTGAGCACTGTTCTTGTGGGCCTGAGGGGGCGGTGGCGGCGATAATAGCGGGTTATATAGATCCACCACTCGAAGAAATTCCGTCATGACCCAGCCCGTAATGAGTGTTGCCGACATTCGCAAATCCTTCCTCGACTTCTTTGCCTCCAAAGGCCATACCGTGGTGGCATCCAGCCCGTTGGTACCGGGCAATGACCCCACTCTGATGTTCACCAACTCGGGCATGGTGCAGTTCAAAGACGTGTTTCTGGGTTCCGACAAGCGCAACTACGTGCGCGCGGCCTCTGTGCAGGCCTGCTTGCGCGCCGGCGGCAAGCACAACGATCTGGAAAACGTGGGCTACACCGCGCGCCACCACACCTTCTTTGAGATGCTGGGCAACTGGAGCTTCGGCGACTACTTCAAGAAAGAAAGCCTGAACTGGGCCTGGGAACTGCTGACCACCGTGTACAAGTTGCCCGCGGAAAAGCTGTACGCCACTGTCTATCTGGAAGACGACGAGGCCTACGCCATCTGGGAAGACATCTTCGTCAAGGCCGGCTGGACGCCTGAGCGCGTCAAGCTAGAGGGACGCATCATCCGCATCGGCGACAACAAGGGCGGTCGCTACAAGAGCGACAACTTCTGGATGATGGCCGACACCGGACCCTGCGGCCCGTGCTCGGAAATCTTTTATGACCACGGCGCCCACATCCCCGGCGGCCCGCCCGGCAGCCCGGACGAAGACGGCGACCGTTTCATCGAAATCTGGAACAACGTGTTCATGCAGTTCAACATGGACGAGACAGGCGCCGTGACCCCGCTGCCCGCACCCTGCGTGGACACCGGCATGGGCCTGGAGCGTTTGGCTGCCATCCTGCAGCACGTGCACAGCAACTACGAAATCGACCTGTTCGACGCACTGATCAAAGCCGCAGCACGCGAAACCGGCTGCACCGACTTGAACAACAAGTCTCTGCGCGTGATTGCCGACCACATCCGTGCCACCGCCTTCCTGGTGAGTGACGGCGTGATTCCGAGTAACGAAGGCCGCGGCTATGTGCAGCGCCGCATCGTGCGCCGCGCCATCCGCCACGGCTACAAGCTCGGCCAGAAGACCCCGTTCTTCCACAAGCTGGTCAAGGACTTGGTGCAGGTTATGGGTGCCGCCTACCCCCAGATGGCATCGCAAGAAGCGCGCATCACCGAAGTGCTGCGCGTGGAAGAAGAGCGCTTCTTTGAGACCCTGGCCACCGGCATGCAAATCCTGGACGACGCCTTGGCTGGCGGCGTGAAAGTGCTACCCGGTGAAGTGGCATTCAAGTTGCACGACACCTATGGCTTCCCGCTCGATTTGTCGGCCGATGTGTGCCGTGAGAACGGCGTCGAAGTGGACGAAGCTGGTTTCAAAGCCGCTATGGAGCAGCAAAAGGCCAAGGGCCGCGCTGCCGGCAAGTTCAAGATGGACAAGGCGCTGGAATACACCGGCGCGGGCAACACCTTCGTAGGCTACGAGCACCTCACGCAAGCTGCAAAAATCGTAGCGCTCTACGCAGACGGTACGCCGGTTAGCGAGCTAAAAGCCGGTCAAGACGGCGTGCTGGTGCTGGATACCACCCCCTTCTACGCCGAGAGCGGCGGCCAAGTGGGCGACGAGGGCGCGGTGTTCGCGGATGCCGGCCTGTTTGAAGTGGGCGACACGCAGAAGATCAAGGCCGATGTGTTCGGCCACCACGGCACGCTCAAAACCGGCAGCCTGAAAGTTGGCGATGCCGTGACCGCCCATGTGGACGCCGCCAAGCGCGCCGCCACGGTGCGCAACCACAGCGCCACCCACTTGATGCACAAAGCCTTGCGCGAAGTGCTCGGCGACCACGTGCAGCAAAAGGGCTCACTGGTGAATGCCGAGCGCACCCGTTTTGACTTTGCGCACAACGCACCTGTAACGGCCGAGCAAATTCGGCAGATCGAAGCAAAAGTAAACGCCGAAGTACTGGCCAACGCCGCCGCTCAAGCGCGCGTGATGGATATCGAGTCCGCCCAGAAGACCGGCGCCATGATGTTGTTCGGCGAGAAGTACGGTGAAACCGTGCGCGTGTTGGATATCGGCTCCAGCCGTGAACTGTGCGGTGGTACGCACGTCCACGCTACCGGCGACATCGGCCTGTTCAAAGTGGTGGGCGAGGGCGGCGTGGCCGCTGGTGTGCGCCGAATTGAAGCAGTGACCGGTTCCAACGCGCTGCACTACCTGCAGGACCTGGAAGACACCGTGGGCGCAGCCGCTGCCACGCTCAAAACGCCGGTGGCTGAGTTGGGCAACCGCCTGGGCCAGATGGTGGACCAAGTCAAGGCGCTGGAGAAAGAAGTTGCCGCGCTCAAGGGTAAATTGGCTTCTGCCCAGGGTGATGAACTGGTGAGTAGTGCTGTGGAGGTGAACGGTGTGAAGGTGTTGGCCGCCAAGCTCGAAGGCGCGGACGCCAAAACCCTGCGTGACACCATGGACAAGCTCAAGGACAAGCTCAAGACCGCGGTCATCGTGCTGGGCGCGGTGGATGGCGAGAAGGTGCAAATCGCAGCTGGCGTAACCAACGACACCACGGGCAAGGTCAAAGCCGGTGAGTTGGCCAACTTTGTCGCGGGCCAAGTCGGTGGCAAGGGCGGCGGCAAGGCGGACATGGCCATGGCCGGTGGCACCGAGCCCGCCAAGCTGGCCGGCGCGCTGGCCAGCGTGCAAGCCTGGGTGAGCGCCAAGCTCTGATGGCAGAGCGTTAACCTCATAGTTGCTATCAATACAGGAGCTGCTCGCGCTTATTCCATGGGCGCTAGCAGCTCTTTTTATGCCTGAATCACGCTTGAGTCGACGTCACGCACTGGCTGCGCTCGCGGCGCTGTGGATACCCGTAGTCCATGCCGCTTCGGACTCTGCCAGTCCGGGCTACGACGTCCAGCCGTGGCCGCGTGGGCGTGCCGCGCCCGCCATTCCGACCGTCGACACGGCAGGGCATGTGTGGTCGTTGCAGGCGCTGCGCGGCAAGGTGGTGCTGATCAACTTCTGGGCCAGCTGGTGCGAACCCTGCCGGGCCGAAATGCCCTCGCTCCAAGCGTTGGCCGAGCGCGAAAAAGCGACATTGGTCGTGCTGAGCATCAACCTCAAAGAAAGCCCGGAGGCGATAGCGCGCTTTGTGCAGTCCACCGGCTTGACCTTGCCCGTGTTGCGCGACCCGCAGGGTGATGTGGCCCGCGCCTGGGGCATCAAGATTTTTCCATCTACGGTGTTGGTGGACTCCGCAGGCCAAGTCCGCAGTGTGGTGCGGGGGGCTTTGGATTGGGCGGGGACCGAGGGCGAGGCGCTGTGGCGCCCCTTGTCGAGAGCAGAGCCTCAGCGCACTCCTAAACGCTGAACCAGGGCGTGTACCTCGGCGTCCCGCACAGGGGGGGCTCCATCGGCCGCACTGGATTGGATCAGGCGGCGCAGTGTCTCCAGGTGCGGCATTACGGTGCCAAAAAAGGTGGCGCGGTCCCCCTGGGCAATCAACAGGGTAGGGAAGTTCTCCACCTCAATCGGGTCCACCAGATCGGCCTCGTCCTCCACATCCACCCACTGCATGCGCGCGCTAGGAAACTCGGCCTGCAGCGCGGTGAACAGGGGCTGGTAGTCCTTGCAGGTGCCGCACCATTGGGCGCACAGGCAGGCGACCAGTAGTGAGGCGGTGGAAGATTCAGCGGAAGTAGACAAGTGCTGGCTCATGACTCAAATCAATATTGATATAACGGGCTTCAGGGGTATGAAGTTTTACAATATAAGGTTTCGCCCTAGGCCTTTGTGGCCTGTGTGGTGCTCCACCGTTTGACCCTCAAGCAAGGCCCCCATGAGTGCATTTCTGGAAGAAACAGTTTTAAGCGTACACCACTGGACAGACCGTTTGTTCAGCTTCACCACCACGCGGGACCCTGCGCTGCGCTTTTCCAACGGTCACTTCACCATGATCGGCCTCAAACAAGAGAACGGCAAACCCCTGCTGCGCGCGTATTCCATTGTCAGCGCCAACTATGAAGAACACCTGGAATTTTTGAGCATCAAGGTGCAGGACGGCCCCTTGACTTCCAAGCTCCAGCACATCAAGGTGGGCGACAAGATTGTGGTAGGCCGCAAGCCCACTGGCACCTTGCTGATTGATTACCTCTTGCCCGGTAAAAACCTGTACCTGCTGGGCAGCGGTACCGGTCTGGCACCTTTCCTGAGCGTGGCGCGCGACCCCGAGACGTATGAAAAATACGAAAAGGTCATCGTGGTGCACGGTGTCCGCGAGGTGAAGGAACTGGCCTACTACGACTACTTCAAGAATGAGCTACCCAAGCACGAATTCCTGGGCGAGATGGTCACCAAGCAGATGCTGTACTACCCCACGGTGACCCGCGAGGCGTTTGAGCACCAAGGCCGTATCACCACCCTGATCGAGTCCGGCAAGCTGCCTGAAGACTTGGGCCTGCCCCCGCTGGACCCAGCTACCGACCGCATCATGATCTGCGGCAGCCCCGGCTTGAACAAAGACATGCGAGAAATCCTGGACGCCAAGGGCTTCAAGGAAGGCAACACCACCACGCCGGGCGACTACGTGGTGGAGCGCGCCTTCGTCGAGCAGTAAGCCAACGCCCTCTGGCGAGCTGCGACGGCAAGCGCCCTGCGGGGCGCTTTTTCATGGCGAGCCCGTGGCGCGATGCGTGGCGCTGGTAGCGGGATGGCTGAGTGTCTGGCGTTTCCCGGCTGCTGCCGGCCCGGGCGACAAGGCTTTCTCGGGCTGTACGAAACTGTGAGGATTTTCTTGCTATAAAAATAATAGCTTCATATGCAGCATTTGTAGGCGCTGCGGGGTGTATTTAGTCTTTGCAGGCCGGTGGTGTCAAAAACATCAGGCCAGTGTTGAAAACCCAGCGAAAATATACGGTTGCATTTCCCATACCCATTACCTTTTGAGCTCCCTGTGACGTCGAACCAAACTGCCAAAACCCCAGATACCGCCACCCTGGACCGCCTGACCGGTGGTGCCTTCACTGCCGCCACGGCGGGGGAGCGCGCGTCCCGTATCCGGGAGTGGTTGTTGACCCAACCTGCGCCCGAACAACTGGCCGACGTGTTCAAAGAACTCAGTGTCAAAGACAAGGGTGCCGCCAAGCTCGTGCGCGAGAAGTTGGACGAAGCCCGCCGCGCCAAAAGCCAGGAAGCCTTGGGCGCCGAATGGGCCGCCAAAGCCCAAGCCCTGATTGACACGGCCAAACTCAATATGGCGGATGCCTTGGCCTGGCAGCGAGACGCTGCCAAAGCGGGCGCGCCTTTGAGCAAAGAACCTCTGCAGACGCTCAAGACCCAACTGGCCGAGCGCGTGCGCGGGATTGAAGACCTGCAGCACCAGGTGCAGGTGCAGCGTGAGGCCGCCGTGTTGTTGGCCCAGCGCATTGAAGTGCTGTCCACCAAGCCCTTGGTCGATGCCCAGGCTGCAGTGGATGCGTTGCGTACCGATGTGCAGCACTGGCAAGGGCAGGCCGACGCTCTGGTATCCAGCGCCAATTGGGTCAGTGTGGACGTGAAGTTTCCCGCGCTGTTGGACGCCTCCAAAGGCCAGTTGCTGGTGGTCTGGGATGCGTTTCAGGCGGCGCTCGGTGTCGCCCTAGCTGCGGCCCAGGACGCCGCAGCGCCTTTGCCCCCTGTTCCCGTGTGGGCGGATGAAATCCGTGTGGCGCGTGGCGTTCCCCTCGTGGCTGAACCCAAAATGGCCAAGCCCAAGGTCGATCCGGAGCTGCGTGCCCGTGCCCATGCTGCTGTCAAGGCTGCGTTGGCCACCGTGGAGCAGGAAGTAGGCGAGGGCCACGGCAAAGCCAGCGCAGGTGCTGCAGGTGCCTTGCGCAATGCACTCAAAGAATTCGGCAAGCTTATCGATACCAAGTTGGAAAACCAGGCCCATGCCGCCTTGGCGGCTGCCGGCGAGCTGGAGGGCTGGCAGCGCTGGCGCGCCGACCAGATCCGCGAGGAGCTGGTGCTCAAGGCAGAGGGGCTGCTCCAGCGGCCCGAAGGCCAGGCCATTGGTGGCCGCAAGATGCAGGAAACCTTGCGCTCCCTACGTGACCAATGGAAGCAAACCGACCAAGGCGGCGTGCCCAACCATGCGCTGTGGAAGCGCTTTGATGAAGCCTGCAACGAAGCCTACAAGGTGGTCGAGGCTTGGTTGGAGAAGGTCAAGGCCGAGTCTGCCGAACACCGCGCCCAGCGTTTGGCCCTGATTGAGGAAATCAAGGCATGGGCAGCGGCCAATCGCACGGCCCTGGATGATGACTGGAAGGGCTTTAACCGCATCCTGCACCAGTTCTCGGACCGCTGGCGTGACGCCGGGCACGTGGGCGAAAAAATGTTTGCCGAGTTGCAGCCCTTGTGGAAAGCGGCGTTTGCCGACGCGGCTGCTCCGCTGGAAGCCGTGCAGGCCCAGAGCCTGGCCGCCCGCCACGCCATGATTGAAGAGGCCAAGCAATTGGGCGCCATGCCCGTGCTGCGCATTGACGCGGTCAAGTCCTTGCAGCAACGCTGGCAAGCGCAGGCGCACGCGATTCCTGTGGATCGTCGTCAGGAGCAAAAACTGTGGGATGCGTTCCGCAAGCCGATTGACGAAGCCTTCAACCGCAAGAGCGCAGAGCGCGAAAAGGCCGAAGCCGCCTTAGGTGCCCGCGACCGCGTGGTGCTCGAAGCCGCCAAGGCACTTGAAGCGGCCAATGCCTCCGGTGACGCGCAAGCCATCCGTGCGGCCATGGCGGCCTTGGACGCTGCCCTCCACGGCCAGGCGCAAGCCCAGGCCGATGTGGCCGCTGCGGGTGCGAATGAGCAGGCTGCTCAAACCCTTGCACAAGTGGAAAATCAAGCTCTTGCGCCCGTGGATACTGCGCAAGCAGCTACAGAAAACGTAGCAGATCAAGCGGCTGCTGAAGCAGGCGCGACTGAAGATGCGGCGCCCGCTGCCCCAGCTGCTGCGCCCAAGCCCGCACCCAAGCCTGTGGTGGCGGTGCGTGGCGACGACCGTCCCGGTATGAAGAAAGAAACGCCGGTGGATCCACGCGCTTCCAAGTGGGGTGACCGCAAGGACGCTGGTCGCAGTGGCCGTGATGTACGTGACGGCGGCAAACCCGGCTTCGGCGACCGAGGCCCCCGCCGGGATGATCGTGCGGGATTCGGCGACCGCAGTCGCACGCCGCAATCCAGCGCCCCCCGCTTGGGAGACACCGCCTTCCGCGCCCAGCGGGATGCGCTGGAGAATGCCCAGCAGGCCCTCAAGAAGCTGGCGGCCCAAGCGCATGGCGAGTCCCTGGTGCAGTTGCTCACCGCGTGGGAGAAGCGTGACGCGGCGCTGTTGCCTTCGGCCCAAGAACTGGGCGGTCGTGCGGCAGCACAGGCCAGGGCCGCATGGTCCAAGGCTTTGGGTGCCGGAGTCGCGGTCCAAGCGGAGGCAGCCGCCCAGCACCTGTTGCGCCTGGAAATGGCCGCCGAGGTTCCCACGCCGGCGGAGCATCTGGATGCGCGCCGGGGACTGCAGCTGCAATTGTTGACCCGCCGCAACGATCCGGCGCCAGCCCAAACCTGGGCGGACGATACCTCCAAGGTGCTTTCTGCCGAGTTTGACGCTGCGCAGGCACGTCGCTTGCAAAACGTGCTCAAAGTGCTGCTCAAACGCTGATTCCGGCGGTTGGATATCCGGGCTGCTTGTGAAACAATCAGCCCGGCCCTTGAGGGAGGGCACTCTTGAGAGGAGTGTATGTGGACTCTGTAGATGACCTGCTGCGCCGGCTGGAACAGCTCAACGAGATCGGTACGGCCTTGTCGCGGGAGCGGGACATTACCCGTTTGCTGGACAGCATTCTGCTGGCCGCCACCTCCATTACCCATGCAGACGCCGGCACGCTTTACCGCGTGACAGATGACCGGAGCGCCTTGCGTTTTGAAATCATCCGGACGGCCTCCCTCCATATCGCAATGGGTGGGGTGTCAGGCAATCCTATTGACTTCCCGGACCTGCCCTTGCGTGACGCGGATGATCGACCGAATGACTCTCTGGTGGCCGCCTATTCGGCCCTGCACAACCAGACCGTCAATATCGCCGATGCCTATACAGCCGCAGAGTTCGACTTTTCAGGCACGCGGCGCTTTGATGAGCGCACCGGTTATCGCTCCCAGTCGTTTTTGACGGTCCCCATGAAAGACCACGAGGGGGAAGTGATCGGGGTTCTGCAGCTCATCAATGCGACCGATCCGGTCACCGGAGAGGTGCGTAGCTTCAGCATGTCGGACCAGAGCCTGGCGGAGTCCCTGGCTTCGCAAGCGGCCATCGCCATCACCAATCGCGGGTTGATGACCCAGCTGGAATCGCTTTTTGAGTCGTTCATCAGCCTGATCAACGTGGCCATCGATGAAAAGTCTCACTACACCGGGGGTCATTGCGAGCGTGTGCCCGCGCTGACCATGATGTTGGCCCAAGCGGTAGATGAAACGCGTGACGGGCCGTTAGCCAGCTTTCACATGGAAGAGCGGGATCGTTACGAGCTGAAGATTGCGGGCTTGTTGCATGACTGCGGCAAAGTCACCACGCCGGTGCACGTAGTGGACAAAGCCACCAAACTGCAGACCTTGTTTGACCGCATTGCATTGGTGGATACCCGGTTTGAAGTGATCAAAAGAGACAGGGAGTTGGAGGCATTGCGTGCCCAGCTGGCACTGCGGGATGCCAAAGACCCGGCTGCTGAGGCTGGCTTGCTGGCCCAGGCGCGTGCCGACATCGACGCCTGGGACGCGGATCGGGAGTTTCTGCGTCAAACCAACTACGGAACCGAGTACTTGAGTGATGCGGCGGTACAACGTGTGCGTTCCATTGGCAGCCGGATGACCTGGCGCAATCCGGATGGCTTGGAGTCCGAGTTTCTGTCAGCGGATGAGATGGAGAATCTCTGCATCCGGGGTGGTACCTTGACGGCTGCGGAGCGCGAGATCATCAACCACCATATCGTGGCCACTATCAAAATGCTGGAGCAGCTGCCATGGCCCAAACACCTGCGCAATGTGCCGGAATATGCGGGCGGCCACCATGAGCGTATGGATGGCAAAGGCTACCCCAAGGGGCTGACGCGGGATCAGATGTCGGTCCAGGCGCGGATCATGGGCATCGCCGATATTTTTGAGGCGCTGACAGCCAAGGACCGGCCCTATAAGCCCGGCATGAAGCTCTCACAGGCCATGCAGATCATGGGCAAGTTCCGGGACAGCGGGCATATCGATCCTGATCTGTTTGATGTGTTTGTGCGGGAGCGTGTCTATTTGCGCTATGCCGAGCAGTTCCTGGACCCGTGGCAGATCGATGCGGTAGAGGCTGCAGCGCCCTAGGCTTGGGACCCGCAATCCTGGGGGGGGAGTCGGCTCAATACCAGGCCGTCTCCGTGTGCCGGAACCTGCAGGCGCAGAACTTCGGCCCGGCTTTGTGACCCGTGGACATGCCAATCGCTGAGCACCCAGCGCTTACGTCCATCAGCCAGTGTGTGGCTTGCCGGACGGTGCGTATGACCGTGGATCAGTGTGTCGGCCGATGCGTTGTTCAACAGTTCGCGGGCGGCGTGGGGGTCTACATCCGCATACACAAAACCTGAGGTTTTTTGCGCTTCGCTGCGCAGGCGAATATCCGCGGCAATGCGTTGCCGTTCTTCCAACGGTTTGGAGAGAAAGTCCTGCTGCCATTCTGTAGACCGCACAATCTGGCGGAAGGCCTGATAGTCCTGGTCGTCCAGGCACTGGGCATCACCATGGGTCAGAACGAGTCGAGTTTCAGCGATGTGCAGGGTCGTGGGGTCTTGCAAAAGCGTGGCCTTACAGGCCTGAGCAAGCCGGGCCCCCATCAAGAAATCGCGATTGCCGTGCATGATGAAAACCGGAATGCGCGAAGCTGTTTGGCGGATGGTCTCTGCGCAGGCGGCTTCGAAACTGCCGGGGACATCCAGTGCATCGTCACCGACCCAGACTTCAAACAGGTCACCCAGTATGAAGAGGGCATGCGCCGCAGTCTGCTGCATGTATTGCACCCATACCGCATGGGTGTCAGGCTCGGATGCCTGGAGGTGGAGGTCAGAGATGAAGTCCACCTGCCGCCAGTGGAGCGGTGCGTGCAGGTCCACCGGCGGCATAGGATTTACAGCGCGACAGCTTTTTCGATGATCACATCTTCTTTAGGCACGTCATCGTGGAAGCCTTTGCGGCCGGTTTTGACAGCCTTGATCTTGTCAACCACCTCAGTGCCCGAGACGACTTTGCCGAAGACGGCGTAGCCCCAACCTTGTGTGCTGGGTGCCGTGTGGTTCAAAAAACCGTTATCCGTTACGTTGATGAAGAACTGCGCAGTCGCAGAGTGCGGATCGCCCGTGCGGGCCATGGCAACGGTATACATGGCGTTCTTGAGACCGTTGTTGGCTTCATTTTCAATGGGAGCATCTGTGGGCTTTTGGGCCATACCGGGCTCCATGCCGCCACCTTGAATCATGAATCCGGGGATGACACGGTGGAAGATCGTGTTGTTGTAATGGCCCTTGTTCACGTAGGCGAGGAAGTTGGCAGTGGATTTTGGCGCTTTGTCCTGGTCCAGTTCAAGGGTGATCACACCGTAGCCGGTGATGTGGAGTTCAACTTGTGGATTGCTCATGGTTTAAGGAGCCAATGTGGCTGAGTGGATAACGATGGGGGTTTGGGGGACATCCTGGTACATGCCAGCACCGGAGGTGGGGACGTTGCGGATCTTGTCGATGGTGTCCATGCCCTGGATGACCTTGCCGAAGACGGTGTAGCCGTATCCATCGGGCCGGGGGGCATTCAGGTTCTGGTTGTCCACGACGTTGATAAAAAACTGAGCCGTTGCGCTGTTGGGGTCGGAAGTACGGGCCATGGCAATCGTGCCGCGGTCATTCTTCAATTTGTTGTTGGCTTCCAAAGGAACCGGCGCGCGAGTAGCCTTTTGCTGCATGGAGGTCGTGAAGCCGCCACCTTGGACCATGAAGTTGGGAATCACACGGTGGAAGATGGTGCCGTTGTAGTGTTTGTCTTTCACATACTGCACAAAGTTTTCAACCGTTTTAGGGGCCTTCTCAGGGTATAGCTCTACGGCAAAGTTGCCTACGCTTGTCTGGAAAAACACTTTGGTGCCGGGTTCTTGCGCATACGCTGCCCCTGCGCCGCCCAAGACAAACGAGAAAAATAAAAACTGGATGACTGCTTGTAAACGACGGACCATCAAAGGACTCCTTCATAAAAAATTTTCCATTGGCCGTTCTGGCGGGTCCAGTACTGGCGCTTGGTCCAGCCCATGCGAGACCCTTCGGCAACTTCCCCAAAGGTGGTGACCATGGTTTCAGAACTGTCGATCCAATGCAGATAGGAGACGTCTTTGAGTTGGATGGTCCTGCCTTTGGTTTTTTCCAATTCCCCCCTCAGCAGGGGTGTCCATTGGCTTAGTGACTTGCCATTGCTGTTGAAGTCCTGCGTGTAGTGGGTCAGTACCTGGTTGACGTCACCTGCAGTTTTGGCATTGCGCCATGCGGCAAGTGCATTTTCGAAACCGTTGCCTGCTGCTTTTGCCTTGGAGGGAGGTACCCAATCCAGCTGAGATGCAATCACCACGGGAGTTGCACGAACCGCGACAGTGCGGATGATATGGTCTAGATCAGGGTTCGCCAGAACCACACAACCGTCGGTAGCCAGCGGCGGTCGGGAGAACTGGGTCGGTGGTGTTCCATGCAGCCAGATCCCGCTGCCTGTTTTCCCCCGTTTGGCATCCAGCACGTTGGGGTAGCTGATGGGCAAGGCACCAGAGCCGTAAAAATCCTTGAGGGACTTTGGATCAAGGTTGCTGGTGATGTAGTAGACGCCTAGCGGAGTGCGCTGATCGCCCTCTACAGCTTTGGAAATGCCTGCTTTGCCGACAGAAATGTAGTAATCCGCTATCAAGCTCAAGCCCGTCGGGGTGTTTTCGAACAGGTACAGCCGGGAGCGCGATGCATCTACTGCAATGGCATGTCGTGTGCTTGGGGCCAATTGCACAAACTGTGCGGGTATCGCGCCAGACGGCGGGCGCTCTTTCAAGGCCCGGACGCGTCTCATCGATTCTTCGCGCAGATCCTTGAGGGTGTTGCTCGCTTCTTTTGCCATTGCCGGGGGGACATCTCCCAGGGTAGCGACGGGCCGGGTTCTGGCGATCAACAAATCGCCGTACACTAATTGCGCGAGCTGGAAGTTCGGTAGGTCACGGGCAAGCTGTTCTGCTTTGATAAAAGCATCTTTGCCGGCGCCTTGACCGATCAGGTTGTAGATTTCGATGAGCCGGCCTTCAGCTACTCCCCCCGCATCCAATCCAGGGGGGGGCTGCTTGGTCGCAGATGACCTGCTTTCCTTTTTGTCATTACGAACATTGGCCGAAGCCATATCGGCAAAGATAGCGAGCGATGCCACGAACGCTAGCGGCAAGGCCAGGCGCGACAAGCAGCTGCTCTGCAGCGCTGAATGGAGGCTCATGAACACCTTGGATAGAGAGGTCGGAACTTCAGTTCACTGATTCACGAACGATCACCCAGCGTTCACCGGACTTGCTTAGATCAAGCGATTTGCGGCTGGAGACCGCCAATTCGTTGGCCTTGTAGTCCTGTCGGAATTTGGCAGTCGCTTTGTTGCCATTGACGGTGATGGTGAGGTTTTCCAGCTTCACACTGATTTTTGACTTGCTGGTAATACGCTGGCGGCGTTCTGCTTCCCAAGCCGAGCGGCTGGTCCCGGAAGGAGGGGAGAATTCTCTGCCGTAGGAGGCCAGATAAGCTTTGACATCGCGGGCGGCCCAAGCTTTGGCCCAATTCCGCACCGCATTTTCCACGTCTTTGCTGGCATTTGTCGTGCTACTGGACTCAACCGGGCTAGGTTTGGCGGGAGTGGCTGCCGGCGCCGCAACAGGCGCTTGCGCCGCAGAAACGACTGGCGTTGGCGCAGCAGCGGGCGCAGGCGATGTCACTGGTTTGGTGGCGGCTGCGGGTAGGCTGGGGGGGGCTTTGGTGGCCGGTGTCTCTGGCAAGGAGGGGGCCGGTTTGCCTAGGGTCGCTACGTTGTTGGCAGCCATTGGAGTTGCAGGCAAGCTTGCCGTGCTGGTCGGACGCTGGCCTTTTGCGACTGCAGGGTTAAACAGCTCGCGAATCAGGGCCAGCTTGGGGGCGACTGCTGCGTTACCGGCATCGAGTTGCAAGGCCTTGCCATAGGCTTGACTTGCCAGCTTCGCATACACATCGCCCAGGTTTTCGTGGGCTGTGGTGTAGCTGGGGTTGGTCCGTATGGCCATTTCCAATGCTGTGCGTGCCTTGTCATACTGGCTCTGGCCCGCGTACAACACGGCCAGATTATTGTAGGGCTCAGGAAGCTCCGGATAGTCTTCGGTCAGGCGGGTGAAGGTGGCAATTGCCTCGGATGCTTTACCCGAATCCCGCTGAATCACCCCTTTCAGGAAGCGCATTTGTGGGTCGCGCGGCTTGGTGCTCAAAAACTGGTCCACCTTGGTCATGGCTTCGGGTAATTTGCCATTACGGACCAGTTGCGCTACTTCGGCATAGTCATCGGCATGGGCGGCACCGAAGGAAAGGGTGGCAGCCAATGCGATCCATCGGATTGCGGAGAAAAGCTTGGTGGGGGCGTGCTTCATAGTGCCTTTGGATTCTTGCGCGGTGAGAGCCCTTGTCGTGGGGCTTTATACTGCGTTGCATTGTAGCTGAGGGGTTCGCGTCCCGCCCCGATGCAAACCCCCTTTGTACCCCTATCGAGCCCCTTCGCGACCATCCGTGTTGTGAAGGGCTCATTGTTTTTGTGTTCAGGTCTTTGCCACCCATGAGTTTGCGCATTTTCAACACGCTGACGCGTTCCTTGCAGCCATTTAGTCCGATAGAACCCGGCCATGTGCGGATGTATGTCTGCGGCATGACTATTTATGACCTTTGCCATATCGGCCATGCCCGCATGATGATGGCCTTTGATGTGGTGCAGCGGTGGTTGAAGGCCAGCGGCTTGCAGGTTACCTATGTCCGCAACATCACCGACATCGATGACAAGATCATCCGGCGTGCACTAGAGCGTGGCATCACCATCCGCCAACTGACGGATGAGATGATCGCCGCCATGCATGCAGACATCGGAGCCCTGCACATTGAGCCGCCTTCGGTTGAGCCACGCGCCACGGAATATGTGCCTCAGATGCTTTCCTTGATAGGTGAGCTGGAGGCCAAGGGTCTGGCTTACCGTGCGAGCAATGGCGATGTCAATTACTCGGTCCGCAAATTCGATGGCTACGGAAAGCTGTCCGGCAAATCGCTGGACGAATTGCGTGCCGGCGAACGCGTGGCGGTGCTGGACGGCAAAGAAGATCCCTTGGACTTTGTGCTGTGGAAGTCGGCCAAGCCGGAAGAGCCGCCGGAAGCCAAATGGGAAAGCGCGTTCGGTACCGGGCGTCCGGGCTGGCACATCGAGTGCTCGGCCATGAGTTGCGCCACGCTGGGTACCACGTTCGATATTCACGGTGGTGGTGCAGACCTGCAGTTTCCACACCACGAAAACGAAATTGCACAGAGTGAAGGCGCCCACGGGCAGGCTTTGGCGAATGTCTGGATGCACAACGGCTTTGTGCGGGTTGACAACGAGAAGATGAGCAAGTCGCTGGGGAACTTTTTCACCATTCGCGATGTGCTTCGCCAATATGACGCAGAAACCGTGCGTTTTTTCATTGTGCGTGCCCACTACCGTAGCGCTTTGAATTACAGCGACGCCCATCTGGACGATGCCCGCCAAGCGCTGAAGCGCCTCTACACCGCGCTGAGTCACGTGCAGGCAATGGATATCAGCATTGATTGGAGCAACCCGTTTGCCGCCCGTTTCAAGGCCGCCATGGATGAGGATTTCGGCACGCCCGAAGCGGTTGCCGTGTTGTTCGATCTGGCGGGGGAAGTGAACCGTTCCAAGTCGGTCGAGGCCGCTTCCTTGTTGAAGGCGCTGGGCGCTTGCCTGGGACTGTTGCAGTCTGATGCCCATGGATACTTGCAGTCTGGGGCAGGGCTGGATGAGGTCACCATTCAGCAGCGAATTGCTGCGCGTGCTGCCGCGAAGGCGGCGAAAGACTTTGCCCTGGCCGATAGCATTCGCAAAGAACTGCTGGCGCAGGGGATTGTGCTGAAAGACACCGCTGCCGGTACGACCTGGGAGGTGGCGCAGTAATGGCCGTTGCCTCCTCAGTTGTAGTGGAGCAGGTGACCACGCCCTATTTCTGGGAAGAGGCCTGCAAGCACTTGATGAAAAAAGACCGGGTGATGAAGCGCCTGATCCCTCAATTCGGGGATGCCTGCCTGCAAACCCGGGGCGACGCATTTGTGACGCTGGCCCGGAGCATCGTCGGGCAGCAGATTTCTGTCAAAGCGGCCCAGACCGTGTGGGACCGATTCGCTGTCCTGCCCAAAAAGCTGACACCGGCCAATGTGCTCAAGTTGAAAGTGGACGACATGCGCGCGGCAGGTTTGAGTGCCCGCAAGGTGGAGTACCTGGTGGACTTGGCGTTGCATTTCGATAACGGCGCCTTGCACGTCAAAGACTGGGACAGCATGGAAGATGATGAGATCATCGCTGAGCTGGTGTCCATTCGCGGTATCGGGCGCTGGACGGCTGAGATGTTCTTGATCTTCCACCTGATGCGTCCGAACGTACTCCCCCTGGATGACGACGGCTTGATCAGCGGCATCAGTCAGAACTACTTTTCGGGCGATGTGGTGAGTCGAAGCGATGCGCGCGAGGTCGCCGCTGCCTGGGCGCCATATTGCAGTGTTGCAACTTGGTATATTTGGCGGTCTCTCGACCCTCTACCGGTCGCGTACTAACGGGTGCCGGCACAGGTTGTGTCTGTACCGCAAGAAGGAGAAACACGTTGGCAAAAAAGACTTTCCTCGATTTCGAGCAGCCCATTGCGGAGCTTGAAGGCAAGATTGAAGAGTTGCGCTACGTCCAGAATGAGTCGGCAGTGGATATTTCTGCCGAAATTGACCAGCTGAGCAAGAAAAGCCAGCAGCTCACCAAAGACATATACAGTGATCTGAGCCCTTGGCAGATCACCAAAATCGCCCGCCATGCTGAGCGCCCCTATACGCTTGATTACGTCAACGAAATTTTCACCCATTTCGTCGAACTGCATGGTGACCGTCACTTTGCGGATGACCTGAGCATTGTGGGTGGACTGGCTCGCTTCAATGGCACGCCCTGCATGGTGATTGGCCAACAAAAAGGCCGTGACACCAAAGAGCGCGGTCTGCGCAACTTCGGCATGAGCAAGCCCGAGGGTTACCGCAAAGCTCTGCGTTTGATGAAGTTGGCCGAAAAATTTAAGTTGCCGGTGTTTACCTTTGTGGACACCCCCGGGGCCTATCCTGGCATTGATGCGGAAGAACGCGGTCAGTCCGAAGCCATCGGCCGCAACATTTTTGAAATGGCCCAGTTGGAAGTCCCCATCATCACCACCATCATCGGGGAAGGTGGTTCCGGCGGTGCATTGGCAATTTCGGTGGCTGACCAAGTGATCATGCTGCAGTACTCGGTGTACTCGGTGATCAGCCCGGAGGGCTGTGCGTCCATTCTCTGGAAGACATCAGAGAAAGCCCAGGAAGCCGCTGATGCCTTGGGTATCACCGCTCACCGTTTGAAGGCGCTGGGACTGGTCGACAAGATTGTGAATGAGCCCGTGGGGGGCGCTCACCGTGACACCAAACAGGCGGCTGCATTGCTCAAGCGCGCCTTGTCGGATGCTTTCCGCCAGATCAGTGACTTGAAAGTCAAGGAGTTGGTGGATCGCCGCTATGAGCGCTTGCAAAGTTACGGCCGCTTTACGGACACCAAAGCAGCCGGGAAGTAATTGCGAGACCGTGTTGCATGACACAGTCATTTGACCAAGCAATGCGGGCCTTTGAGCCCGCTTTGCCTTTGGGGGTTGCCTACAGCGGTGGTGCTGATTCATCAGCCCTATTGGTGGCTTGTGCCCGCAAATGGCCAGGACAAGTGGTGGCCATCCACGTCAACCATGGTTTGCAGGTTGCCGCCGCTGATTTTGAAGCCCATTGCCGGGCGGTGTGCAGCCGCCTCGGTATCCCGTTGCATGTGACGGCTGTGCATGCCCATGCCGCTCCCGGGCAAAGTCCGGAAGATGCGGCCCGTATTGCACGTTACAAGGCATTTGATGCTCTGGCGCAGATGGAATGTGCGGGAATAGCTATTAAATCCATAGCAATGGCGCAGCACGCTGATGACCAGGTGGAGACGGTCCTGTTGGCCTTGGGCCGGGGCTCCGGTCTGGCAGGGCTCAGTGGCATGCCGGCGTATTGGCAGCGCGGCACTTTGGTGTTTCACCGTCCGCTATTGCAGGTGGCCGGCGATGCACTGAAGCATTGGCTTGCGGCCCACAACGAGCCTTGCGTGTATGACCCCAGCAATGCAGAACATCGGTACACGCGCAACCATATTCGCTTCGAGTTGCTGCCTGCTTTGCAGCGTGTTTTCCCAAAATTTTTGGATACATTTGCACGCAGTGCCCGTCATGCTGCCGAAGCGGAGTCGCTCTTGGTTGAATTGGCCGAAGAGGATTGGCATTCGGTGGAGCGTGAGGCAATAGGCCGGCCCGATATTCGCAGTTTGCAAGCGCTGTCGCCGGCACGGCAATCCAATGTGTTGCGACACTGGCTCAAGCAGGCCTATGGGGTGATTCCTCAAGCCTCTCAATTGTTGGAGTTGCGCAAGCAGGTGCAAGCGTGCACCACACGGGGTCACCGCATCTACCTCAAAGTGGGGAATGGGTTCGTGACGCGGCAAGGCGCTGTACTTGCGTGGCAGCTTGCCTAGTCGTAGTTCTATCTGAAAAGGCTGCTGCTGGGGATCGATTCAGGGAGCAGCTTTGCAGAGGAAGTATCGCTTTCGTTCCAGAGTTTTTAAAAAACCGGTCCGAGTCGTGAGATAATACCGGCTGTCAGGAAACGTGACCGAGTGGCCGAAGGTGCTCCCCTGCTAAGGGAGTATGGGGTGTAGAGCCTCATCGAGGGTTCGAATCCCTCCGTTTCCGCCAAGTCAGAGCCCCAAGCAGTTCACTGCTTGGGGCTTTTTCTTTGTCCATATTCATTTGCACCGCCACCAAAAAGCCCGAGTGATATCGGGCTTTTTGGTGGCGGTGCACCGTTTAGAACGTAATGCCGGCCGGATTGGATGGCGAGGGGGTCGTCGGGGTGGGTGGGGGGGGAGCCTCCGCAGGTTTGGCCACTGGGCTTGTTTTCGGTGAGGGAGCTTTCTGCACAGCGACCAAGGGAGCGGCCGCCGGGTACCTGTAGGACTTGGGCAGTATTGAGGTCTTGGGGTAGCCAGCGGCATCCAAGTACTGGGTCCACACAGTATCTGAGAAACCCTTCAGTTTTTGGGCGCCAATGGTGGCGTAGGGCAAGCTGGACTCGCCAGAGAGGCGTTGCAGGGCCTCGCTGTCCTCCGCCGTTGTAACGGTTTTTTCGCTGAAGGGCACACCGCGTGACTTCAACATCGTGCGTGCCGTGTCGCAGGGGCCGCATTGGGTGGAGGAGTACAAGGTAAAGGGATACTTGGACACGACCTGCCGCAGTTCAAACGGCAAGTCAGCGCCGGCTGTACTGCCACCGGGTGCCAGGGGTGTGGCGGTGCTGGTTGCGCTTTGGGCGGTGGTGGGCGGTTTGTCGGAGAAGGTGACTTTTCCGTCCGCTCCGATGATCTTGTAGACACCTTGTGCATGCGTAGCAGCTGCCATGACCAGCAGTGCCAAGCCCAGTGCCATTGAAGAGCGAGTAGCCATGGTCGTGATCCTTAAGGTTTGAGGCGATGGAGTCTGTTGTATCAGCCCGATTATTGGGCCGTCATACCCTGATGGCGCAAGAGGGCGTCCAAGGAGGGTTCACGGCCGCGGAAAGCTTTGAAGGATTCCATGGCGGGCCGGCTGCCTCCGGCTTCCAGAATGGCGGTGCGGTAGCGTTTGCCTGTTTCGGGGTTGGCATTACCGTCGGTGCCCACAGTTTCCTCGAACGCCGCATACGCATCAGCGCTCAATACTTCGGCCCACTTGTAGCTGTAATAGCCTGCGGCATAGCCTCCGGCAAAGATGTGGCTGAAGGTATGGGCGGTGCGGCTCCAGGACGGGGATTGGAGTACGGCAACCTCATCCTTGACTTGTTGCAGCAGCGGCATGATGTCCTTGCCGGGCGTGTGCTGGGAGTGCAGCAGCATGTCGAACAGCGCAAATTCGATTTGGCGCAGGGTTTGCATACCGCTCTGGAAGTTCTTGGCGGCCAGCATCTTGTCAAACAGTGCACGCGGCAGCGGTTCGCCGGTGTCCACGTGGGCGGTCATGTGCTGGAGCACATTCCACTCCCAGCAGAAGTTTTCCATGAACTGGCTGGGCAGCTCTACGGCATCCCATTCCACACCGCTGATGCCGGAGACGTCGCGCTCGTTCACCTGCGTGAGCATATGGTGCAGACCATGGCCGAACTCGTGGAACAGTGTGGTCACATCATCGTGAGAGAGCAGGGCCGGTTTTTTGACGCCGTTGACTTCGACGCCATCGGCAAAGTTACAGACCAGGTGGGCTACCGGGGTTTGCAGGGTTCCGCTGTCCGGACGCAGCCAACGCGTGCGTACATCGTCCATCCAGGCTCCACCACGCTTGCCGCTGCGGGCGCTAGGGTCCAAGTAGAACTGACCGATCAGGCTACGACCCTGCGGGCCCATCCGCTCCATGCGATAAAACGAGACACCGGAATTCCATACGGGCGCGGTGTCAGGGCGGATTTCCACATCGAACAGGGTTTCGATGATTTTGAACAAGCCGGCGAGCACCTTGGGGGCCGTGAAATACTGCTTCACCTCTTGCTCGCTGAAGGCGTAGCGGGCCTCTTTGAGTTTTTCTGAAATGTACGGCCAGTCCCAGGGTTGCGGATCGTTCAGTTGCAATTCGGCTTTTGCAAATGCACGCAGGTCGGCCACATCTTTCTCGGCGAAGGGGCGTGCTTTGCGGGCCAGGTCGCGCAAGAAGCGGATCACGGTGTCAGGGGAATCCGCCATTTTGGGCACCACCGAAAGCGTCGCAAAGTCCGGGTAACCCAGCAACTGGGCTTCTTCTTTGCGCAGGGCCAGAATGCCGTTGATGACCTCGGTGTTATCGAACTTGCGGAATTCTTCCGATGCTTCCTGAGATGCGCGGGTCGCATAGGCCCGGTAGAGCATGCCCCGCAACGTGCTGCTGGTAGCGAACTGCATCACGGGCAGGTAGCACGGCATTTTGAGAGTGAGTTTGTAGCCCTCTTTGCCTTCGGCTTCGGCGGCGCTGCGCGCGGCTTGCACTACATCGGCGGGCACTCCGTCCAACTCAGCCAGAGTGGCCCAATAGCTGAAGGCGTCGGTGGCATCGAGCGTGTTTTCGCTGAACTTCTGTCCTAGTTCAGCCTGCTTTTCCTGGATCTCGGCAAAGCGTTCACGGGCTGCGCCTTGCAGGTCGGCGCCGCCCAGCACGAAGTTGCGCACGGCATTCTTGTGGGCCTGCAACTGCTCGGCATTCAGGCTGGCAGTGTCAATCGCCTTGTACTTGGCAAACAGGCGTTCATCGGCACCAAGGCGTGTCCAGAACTCGGTGACTTTGGGCAGGGCCGCGTTGTAGGCGGCGCGCAACTCGGGGCTGTCTGCCACGCTGTTCAAGTGGCTTACGGCTCCCCAAGCCAGACCCAGACGTTCCGTAGCCACATCCAGCACCGACGCAATCGCGCTCCACTCTGCGGGGAAAGAGGCTGCCGTCACTTGCTCCAGCGCGGCATCGGCCTTGGCGAGCAGTTCATCAACAGCAGGCACGACATCCGCAGGCGTGATGCGGTCGAAAAGGGGCAGGGGTGCGTTTTGGAGTAGTGGATTCATGGTGCCGGAAGTGTGCGATTCGGAGACTTGCAGATGCGGGCGACGGGCGATTAAACAAGGCCGCGCGCGGCGGCGTCCCGCTCGGCGGATTCCATGGTGTTGACCAGCAGCATGGTGATGGTCATGGGGCCTACGCCGCCGGGCACCGGGGTGATGTAGCTTGCCACCTGGCCGACGCCCTCAAAGTCCACATCCCCGCACAGCTTGCCTTCATCGTTGCGGTTCATGCCCACGTCGATGACGACGGCTCCGGGCTTGACCATGTCGGCCGTCAGCACATTGCGTTTGCCCACGGCGGCCACCACCACATCGGCCTGCAAGGTCATCGCCTTAAGGTCTGGCGTGGCACTGTGGCAAATGGTGACGGTGGCACTTTTTTGCAGCAACATCATGGCCATGGGTTTGCCCACGATGTTGGAGCGGCCGATGACGACGGCATGTTTGCCGCGCAAGTCATAGCCGATGCTCTCCAGCATCTTCATGCAGCCGTAAGGGGTGCAGGGCCAGAAACCGGGCTGGCCCACCATCAGCGCCCCGGCACTGGCAATGTGGAAGCCGTCCACGTCTTTGGCGGGGGCAATGGATTCGATGACCTTGTTGGCATCAATGTGTGCGGGCAATGGCAGTTGGACCAGGATGCCGTGGATGGACGGATCGTTGTTGAGCGCTTCTACCCGGGCGAGCAATGCAGCCTCGGTCATACCGGCATCGTATTTTTCCAGCACAGAGTGCAGCCCTGCATCGGTACAGGCCTTCACTTTGTTGCGTACATAGACTTGCGAAGCCGGGTTGTCACCAACCAGAACCACTGCGAGCCCCGGCGTGAGGCCACGGGCCTGCAGGGCTTTGGTGCGACGGGCTACGTCCGTGCGGAGTTGGGCGGCGAGGGCATTGCCGTCGATGATCTGGGCGGTAGTGGAGGCTGTCATACTTGGTCTTGAAGTAAAAACGCCCGCAGCGGAGGCAGGGCGGGCGCAAGTAGCTATAAATTTTGTAGCGTCAGGTTTTTGGGGCATTCTGGCCGAGCGCGATTTTCAGCAGGTCGGCCACGGTGTTGGCACTGAGCTTTTCCATGATGTTGGCGCGGTGTGCCTCCACCGTCTTGATGCTTATACCCAAGTCGTCCGCGATCTGCTTGTTCAGGCGACCCGCCACGATGCGTTCCAGCACCTGGCTCTCTCTCAGCGTCAGTTTGGCGAGCAGGGCGTCACGGCTGACCGCCAGCTGGTAGTCGGCAAAAGTGTCTTTGGCGTGGTCCAGCATGCGCTCCACCAGGCTGACCAGCTGATCTTCCTTGAAGGGCTTCTGGATAAAGTCCATAGCGCCTTTTTTCATGCTGTCTACGGCCATGGGCACGTCACCGTGGCCGGTAATAAAGACGATGGGCAAGGGCGACTTGGCTTCGATCAGGCGGGTCTGCAACTCCAAGCCGGTCATCCCGCCCATGCGGATATCGACAATCAGGCAGGCCACTTCACGCGCGTCATATCGGCTGAGAAAAGACTCTGCGGAATCAAAACACCGGACCCGGTACCCCTTGCCCTCCAGCAACCATTGCAGCGAATCGCGCACTGCTTCGTCATCATCGACTACGTAAACCGTTCCTTTTTTGGGGATCAAGCTCATTCAGTTATCCGAGGTTGGGTTGGGGGGGCGGTGGCTCTGCATAGGTCAGTGTGCCGGCGTCGTTCAAGGGGACCCAGAATGAAAACCGGCATCCCACGACTTCGTCTCCATTGTAGATGTTCTCTGCGGTCATCCGCCCCAGGTGGGACTCGACGATGGAGCGACATAGGGATAGTCCTATACCCATGCCATCCGACTTGGTGGAGAAAAACGCTTCATAGAGCCGCGCCATGACTTCCGGGGCAATGCCCTTGCCGGTATCCTGGACGGAGAACTCCACCACCGGTTTGTCATCGATGCGTTTAGGCGTGACACGCAGCTCAACTATCCGGTCTACAGTTTGGCGCAGTGCGGAGTCAATGGACTCCGCAGCATTGCGAAGCAGGTTCACCAGCACCTGCTCAATCAGAATGGGGTCGACCATGACCAGTGGCATGCGAGCAGCCACATAGTGATTGAGCCGCACATTGAAGCGTCGCAGCTCGATTTCGGCCAGTTCCACGGCTTCAGCCACCATGGTGGAGACCTCGGAGGGGGTGCGGTTGGGTTCGCTGCGCTTCACGAAGCTGCGGATGCGCTGGATGATCTGGCCCGCACGTTGGGCTTGTTTGGCGGTTTTTTCCAGCGCGAGCAGCAAGTCCGGTTCACTGATTTGCTTGTCCTTGATGCGGGACACCATGCCATTGCAGTAGTTGTTGATGGCCGTCAGGGGTTGGTTCAGCTCGTGGGCCACACTGGAGGCCATTTCGCCCATGGTGATCAGGCGGCTGGCTGTCTGGGCGCGCTCTGCCTGGGTGGCTGCCTGCTCTTCGGCCAGGCGACGGGTGGTAATGTCCGTGGCAATCACCATCTGGGCCAGACGCCCGTCCACCCAGCTCAGGTAGCGGGTACGGACTTCCAGCCATTTGCCCAGTGCTGCGATAAAGATTTCTGCGCTCTCAGAGTCACTGTCAGGCAAGGTGGTGGTGGGCAGTCCGGCAAAGGAATCCACACTATCGTCCGAGTCATCGTTGGTCGGGCTGTTGGGCATGCCTGCGTCGGCCACCAGTTGCAAGTGGCCACCGGCTTGGACACCGAACCATTGTCGGTACAGTTTGTTGGCAAACAGCAGTTCGTCACTGCCCAGGGGGGCCACAGAGATAGAGGCATCCAGCGCCTCCAGCACGGTGGTGAAGCGCTGGTGGGAGGCCGTAAGTTGTTCGCGCACACGGTTGGGTTCGGTGATGTCTGTCATTGACGTGACCCAGCCGGTCTGTGTCCCCATGGCGTCGATCAAAGGGGATACATACAAGCGGGCATCGAACAGGCCGCCGTCTTTGCGTTTGACCCGGACTTGAATGCCGCCGGGAGTCGCGTTGCCGGTGAGCTCCTCTTCCAGTCGGGCTGCAATGTGCTCGCGTTCGCTGTCGGGCCAATACGGAAAGGGCGCAGTGCGCCCCACCAGATCTGATTCGGTCCAGCCGGTCATCTGGCAAAAGGCCGCATTCACATAGGTGATGCGACCTTGTAGATCCATGGCACGCATGCCGGTCAGCATGGAGTTCTCCATGGCACGGCGGAAATTGGTCTCGGACATCAACGCCTGCTGGGCCTGCACGCGGCGACGGGTATGGCGCCAGTTGGCGATCAGCATCCATGCGGTCAGCACGCTGAGCGCGCTCACGAGCCAGAACAGGCCGCTGCCGATGACCCCCAGAGAGGCGCGGTAGGCCTGGGCCCGAATCACCAGACCAGCGCCGACCGGTGAAACCGGCATGGCGTACTCATTGCCGGGATTTGTCCATGGCAGGAAGCGGCTGACCAGCTTGCGGCTGGGGATGCTGGTGCCCGCCAGCAGTCGACCTGTGGAATCCTGTAGAGAAATGGCGTAACGCGCCGACACTTCCGAGGGGACGCCGTAGCGGTACAAGCCATCGATGGAGTACTCCGTGATCAACACACCTGAAAAACGGCCTTTGTCGTTCAGCGGGATAAACATCTGCAGCAGCGGTGCTTCGTCTTGAGTCGGAGGCGGTTGGACATAGAGCAACTGATTCAACTGACGCGTGAGTGTGTAGCCGGTGTCCCTGTCTTCCTTGAGCAGCACATTCCCCGGGACGTAGTACGGGCCGATGGCACTGGCTCCCATGCCCTGGCTGGCACGGGTGCGTTTTTTGTCATCGACCCACGCTATGGCTTGGACTTCGGGGTACTGGTCCAGCAGGCTGGCAGCCCGGAGTTTGAAGTCGAAAGCATCAATTTCCCGATTGGCCAGTTCTCTGGCAATACGGCTGATTTGCTCCTGACGCTCCAGCAGGCGCAGGCGCAGGCGTTGCTGGGTGTATTCCACATCCCGCTGAACGGCCTCTTGTTCACGGTCCATTTCCTCCAGGCGCAGGTAACCCAGGGCTGCCACGATGGCCGCAAAGAAGAGCAAGACCGCTGCCAGCGGGGCAAGCATGGCCACGCGGTCTTGGCGGTGGGGGGTGAGCCGGTGCCACCATCGTTTTGCACGCTCCACCGCCGGAATTGCCATTGGCTCTGGTAGGGAAATTACTTTGTAAAAAGGCATGGCCCGAGTGTAGGTGAGGGGAGATGCGGTAATCGCAGTGCGTGCTGCATTGCAGCAAGTAAATTCCGTTATGCGGAATCAATGGGCATGATTTGAAATTTTGTGAAAATATGAGAAACTAGGCGGACCGCACTAAATTACGCCAAAGTAAACAGGAGACATTGATGGCAGCAGTTCCCCAGAATCCCTTGGGCGCGTCCGACATGGACAGCCAGGAAACCCGCGAATGGATGGACGCGCTTAGCGCTGTGATCGAGGCCGAAGGCCCCGAGCGCGCGCACTTTCTGCTGGAGCAACTGCTCGAGCACGCCCGCCAGAAGAGCATCGACATGCCTTTCTCGGCCACGACGGGTTATGTGAACTCCATCGAGCCGGAAGACGAAGAGCGTTCCCCCGGCAACCTCGAAATTGAAGAGCGTCTGCGCGCCTATATGCGCTGGAACGCCATGGCTATGGTCGTGAAGGCCAACCGCCACAACCCCGCAGATGGTGGGGACTTGGGCGGCCACATCGGCTCTTTTGCCTCGCTGGCCAGCCTGTTTGGCGCCGGCTTTAACCACTTCTGGCACGCCGAGAGTGAAAACCATGGCGGTGACTGCCTCTACATCCAAGGTCACGTGTCCCCTGGTGTGTACGCCCGCGCCTACTTGGAAGGCCGCCTGACGGAGGAGCAGTTGCTCAACTTCCGCCAAGAGGTGGACGGCAAGGGTTTGTCGAGCTACCCGCACCCCAAGCTGATGCCCGAGTTCTGGCAGTTCCCCACGGTGTCCATGGGCCTGGGCCCCTTGATGGCGATCTACCAGGCCCGTTTCCTGAAATACCTGCACGCCCGTGGCATTGCCAACACCGAAAACCGCAAGGTGTGGGTGTTCTGCGGCGACGGCGAAATGGACGAGGTCGAATCCTTGGGCGCCATTGGTTTGGCCGCCCGTGAAGGCTTGGACAACCTGGTCTTCGTGATCAACTGCAACCTGCAACGTCTGGACGGTCCGGTGCGCGGCAACGGCAAGATCGTGCAAGAACTCGAAGGCGAGTTCCGCGGTGCCGGATGGAATGTGATCAAGCTCTTGTGGGGCTCCGGTTGGGACCCCTTGCTGGCGCGCGACAAGGAAGGCGCCCTCAAGAAGATCATGATGGAAACCCTGGACGGCGACTACCAGGCCATGAAGGCCAACGACGGTGCCTACGTGCGCAAGCATTTCTTCGGTAAAGACCCCCGCACCCTGGAAATGGTGTCCAAGATGTCCGACGAAGAAATCTTCGACCTGCGCCGTGGCGGCCACGACTCCAAGAAGGTGTACGCCGCCTTCCACAAGGCCGTAAACCACAAGGGCGAACCTACCGTCTTGTTGATCAAGACCGTCAAGGGCTTCGGCATGGGCAAGGCCGGTGAAGGCAAGAACACCGTGCACCAGACCAAGAAGCTCACCGATGAAGACATCAAGGCTTTCCGCGACCGCTTCAACATTCCCGTGCCGGACAGCGAATTGCCCAAGGTGCCGTTCTACAAGCCTGCAGACGACACCCCGGAAATGAAGTACTTGCACGAGCGCCGCAAGGCCTTGGGCGGTTACCTGCCGCACCGCCGCACCAAAGCGGACGAGAGCTTCACTGTGCCGTCCCTGGACACTTTCAAGGCCGTGATCGACCCTACCGCCGAAGGCCGTGAGATTTCCACGACACAAGCCTATGTGCGTTTCCTGACCCAGTTGCTGCGCGACCAGGCTCTGGGCCCCCGCGTGGTGCCGATTCTGGTGGATGAAGCCCGTACCTTCGGTATGGAAGGCCTGTTCCGCCAAGTGGGTATCTATAACCCCGCAGGCCAGCAGTACACCCCGGTCGACAAAGACCAGGTCATGTACTACAAGGAAGACAAGGCTGGCCAGATCCTGCAGGAAGGCATCAACGAAGCCGGCGGCATGAGCAGCTGGATTGCCGCTGCCACCAGCTACTCCACCAGCAACCGCATCATGGTGCCGTTCTACGTGTACTACTCGATGTTCGGCTTCCAGCGCATTGGCGACCTGGCCTGGGCGGCTGGCGACATGCAGGCCCGCGGCTTCTTGTTGGGCGGCACTTCCGGCCGTACCACCCTGAACGGTGAAGGCTTGCAGCACGAAGACGGCCACAGCCACATCATGGCCGGCACCATCCCGAACTGCATCTCGTACGACCCGACCTTCGCCCACGAAGTCGGCGTGATCCTGCACCACGGCCTGAAGCGCATGGTCGAGAAGCAAGACAACGTCTTCTACTACCTGACCTTGTTGAACGAAAACTACCCCATGCCCGGCCTGCAGCCCGGTACGGAAGAGCAGATCATCAAGGGCATGTACCAGTGCAAGGCCGGCCCCGCGCTCACCAAGAAGGCACCCCGCGTGCAACTCCTGGGCTCCGGCACCATCCTGCGCGAAAGCATTGCGGCGCAAGAACTGCTGGAAAAAGACTGGGGCATTGGCGCTGACGTGTGGAGCTGCCCAAGCTTTAACGAACTGACCCGCGACGGTCAGGACGCGGACCGCTGGAGCCTGTTGCACCCGCTGGAAACACCACGTGTGCCATTCGTGGCTGAGCAGCTGAACAAGTCCACCGGCCCCGTGATCGCGTCCACCGATTACATGAAGGCCTATGCCGAGCAGATTCGTCCGTTCGTGCCGCAAGGTCGCAACTACAAGGTGCTGGGTACCGACGGCTTCGGTCGCTCCGACTTCCGCAGCAAGCTGCGTGAGCATTTCGAGGTGAACCGCCACTACATCGTGGTTGCCGCCCTGAAGGCCCTGAGCGAAGACGGTACCGTGCCCGTGGCCAAGGTGGCAGAAGCCATTGCCAAGTACGGCATCAACACGGAAAAAGTGAATCCCTTGTACGCCTAAGAACTCCGGAGACAACAACATGGCATTGGTAGAAGTAAAAGTCCCGGACATCGGTGACTTCGACGAAGTCGCGGTCATCGAACTGCTGGTCAAAGTGGGCGACACCGTGAAGGTGGAGCAAAGCCTGATTACCGTGGAGAGCGACAAGGCCTCCATGGAAATTCCTTCCAGCACCGCCGGTGTGGTCAAGGAAATCAAGGTCGCCCTGGGCGACAAGGTCAAAGAAGGCTCCGTGGTCGTAATGGTGGAAGCCGCTGGTGCTGCTGCAGCTCCGGTTTCAGAGCCAAAAGCGGCTCCAGCGCCCGCAGCATCTGCGCCGGCAGCTCCTGTTTCTGTAGCATCCGCTCCGGCAGCTGCTGCAGCGCCTGCGGCCTCCGGCCCGGTGGAAGTGCGTGTGCCTGACATCGGCGACTTCAAGGACGTGGCCGTCATCGAACTGCTGGTCAAGGTCGGCGACACCGTGAAGGTGGAGCAGAGCCTGATCACCGTGGAGTCTGACAAGGCTTCCATGGAGATTCCTTCCAGCACCGCCGGTGTGGTCAAGGAAATCAAGGTCAAGCTGGGTGACACCGTGAACATCGGTGATCTGGTGGTCATCTTGGACGGTGTGGCTGGTGCCGCACCTGCGCCAGCTGCGGCTCCCGCAGCGGTTGCCGCCGTGCCAGCTGCTCCCGCCGCAGCTCCGGCACCTGTGGCTGCTGCCGTGGCAGCGCCTGCTGCATTGGCTGTGCCAGCGCATGCGCCTGGTGGCACTACCCTCGGTTTGCCCCACGCATCCCCCTCCGTGCGCAAGTTCGCCCGCGAGCTGGGCGTGCCCTTGAACGAAGTCAAGGGTTCCGGCCCCAAGGGCCGCATCACCGAGGCGGATGTGCAAGGCTTCACCCGCTCCGTCATGAGCGGTGCGGTGCAAACGCTGGCGATTGCTGCGCAAGCCAAGGCGTCCGGCAGCAACGATGGTGCAGGCTTGGGCCTGATCCCCTGGCCCAAGGTGGACTTTGCCAAGTTCGGCCCGATCGAGCGCAAGGAGCTGTCCCGCATCAAGAAGATCAGCGGTGCCAACCTGTTGCGCAATGCGGTCATGATTCCGGCCGTCACCAACCACGACGACGCCGACATCACCGATCTCGAAGCCTTCCGCGTCTCTACCAACAAAGAGAACGAGAAGTCCGGCATCAAGGTCACCATGCTGGCTTTCCTGATCAAGGCCTGCGTGTCTGCGCTCAAGAAGTTCCCCGAGTTCAACAGCTCGCTGGACGGCGATGCGCTGATCTACAAGCAGTACTACCACATCGGTTTTGCCGCCGACACGCCTAACGGCCTGGTAGTGCCTGTGATCAAGGACGCCGACAAAAAAGGCATCTTCCAGATCAGCCAGGAAATGGGTGAGCTGGCCAAGAAAGCTAGAGACGGCAAGCTCGGCCCTGCCGACATGAGCGGCGCGACCTTCACTATCTCTTCACTGGGTGGTATCGGTGGCCGTTATTTCACGCCCATCATCAACGCCCCTGAAGTCGCCATTCTGGGCGTCTGCAAGAGCCAGATGGAACCCGTGTGGGACGGCAAGGCCTTCCAGCCACGCCTGATGTTGCCCTTGTCGCTGACCTGGGACCACCGCGTGATCGACGGCGCCGCTGCTGCCCGCTTCAACGTGTACCTGGGTCAGATCCTGGGTGACTTCCGCCGCGTGCTGCTCTAAGACAGGAACCTGAATATGGCAATCGTAGAAATCAAGGTTCCGGACATCGGTGACTTCGACGAAGTCGCGGTCATCGAACTGCTGGTCAAAGTCGGCGACACCATCAAGCCCGAACAAAGCCTGATCACCGTGGAGTCCGACAAGGCCTCCATGGAGATCCCGGCCAGCCACGGCGGTGTGGTGACTGAACTCAAAGTCAAGATCGGTGACAAGGTCAAGCAAGGTTCTGTAGTGGTGTTGCTGGAAGCTGCAGGTGCAGATTCTGAAGTAAAACCGGCTGTAGCGCCCGCCCCATCTGCGCCAACAGCTCCTGTTTCTGTAGCGGCCCCTGCCGCGTCAGCTCCAGTGGTGTCGGCTCCCGTGGCCAGCAGCTTTGGTGGCAGTGCAGACCTGGAGTGCGATGTGGTCGTCATCGGAGGCGGCCCCGGCGGTTACTCCGCAGCGTTCCGCGCGGCTGACTTGGGCCTCAAGGTCATCGTGGTCGAGCGTTACGCCACCCTGGGCGGCGTGTGCTTGAACGTGGGTTGCATCCCCTCTAAGGCGCTGCTGCACGTGGCAGCCGTCATGGACGAAGTCAGCCACATGGCCGACCTGGGTGTGGACTTCGGCGCGCCCGTGGTCAACATCGACAAGCTGCGCGGCCACAAAGAAAAGGTCATCGGCAAGCTGACCGGCGGCCTGGCCGCCATGGCCAAGATGCGCAAGGTCACTACCGTGCGTGGCTACGGCAACTTCGTGGGCGCCAACCACCTGGAAGTGGAAGAAACCAGTGGCACTGCCCAAGAGAAGACTGGCACCAAGAAGGTCATCGCCTTCAAGCGCGCCATCATCGCGGCGGGTAGCCAAGCCGTGCGCTTGCCCTTCATGCCCAACGACCCGCGCGTGGTGGACTCCACCGGCGCCCTGGAACTGAAAGAAGTCCCCAAGCGCATGTTGATCTTGGGTGGCGGCATCATCGGCCTGGAAATGGGCACCGTCTACAGCACGCTGGGCGCCCGCCTGGACGTGGTGGAAATGATGGACGGCCTGATGCAAGGCGCCGACCGCGACCTGGTCAAGATCTGGCAGAAGATGAACGCCAAGCGCTTCGACAACATCATGCTCAAGACCAAGACCGTGTCTGCACGCGCCTTGCCTGAAGGCATTGAAGTGACGTTTGCAGCGGCGGAAGAGGGCGGCACCGCCCCCGCACCGCAGGTGTACGACCTGGTGCTGCAAGCCGTGGGCCGCACGCCTAACGGCAAGAAGATCAGCGCCGAGAAAGCCGGTGTGGCGGTGACCGACCGTGGCTTCATCAACGTCGACATCCAGATGCGCACCAACGTGCCGCACATCTTCGCCATCGGCGACATCGTGGGCCAGCCCATGCTGGCGCACAAGGCGGTGCATGAGGCCCACGTGGCGGCAGAAGTCATCGCTGGTGAACTGCAAGGCAACAAGGAGCTGGCAGCAGCCGCCTTCAACGCCCGCGTGATCCCATCCGTGGCCTACACCGACCCCGAGGTGGCTTGGGTCGGCCTCACCGAAGACCAGGCCAAGGCCCAAGGCATCAAGGTCAAGAAGGGCCTGTTCCCTTGGACCGCATCCGGCCGCGCCATCGCCAATGGCCGCGACGAAGGCGTTACCAAACTCCTGTTTGATGACTCTCCAGAAGCTCACGGCCACGGCAAGATCCTGGGCGGCGGCATGGTCGGCACCCATGCGGGCGACATGATCGGCGAGATCGCGCTGGCGATTGAAATGGGCGCAGACGCCGTGGACATCGGCAAGACCATCCACCCGCACCCCACGCTGGGCGAAAGCATCGGCATGGCGGCGGAAGTCGCGCATGGCAGCTGCACGGATGTGCCGCCGGCCAAAAAAATAAGCAAAGCTCACTGTTGATAAATAAAAGCCCGAACTGGCAACGGTTCGGGCTTTGTGTTTTGTGTACCCAAGCAGTTGTCGCAGAATGCTGTGTATTTGCACAGTATTTATACCGACCACACCCAAGCCCTATGTCCGCCAAGCCTTTCGCAAATATCTGGAGTGCGGCATCTTTGCCCACGGCTTTGCCCGCGCTCGCTGTGGTGACTGCGGACATGACTTCCTGGTGGCCTTCTCCTGCAAGGGCTGGGGTGTATGTCCTTCACGCACCACGCGGCGCATGGCCGAGACGGCCGCGCACCTGACGGACCACGTTTTCCCACGTCTGCCGGTGCGCCAGTGGGTGCTCTCGGTACTAAAGCGGCTGCGCTTTCTTCTGCAGCGTGACGGGGCAGCTCTGAACATGGTGCTGCGCATTTTCTTGCGGGTGATTGCGCAAAGCCTACAGGACCATAGCTCTGGTGCGGTAAATGTGGACAAGGCGGCGCTGCACATCGGCGCAATCGCCTTGGCAAAACCCCAAGTCCACATTCACCGCTTCGGCTCCAGCCTCAATGAGCATGTGCACTTCCATGTCTGCGTGGTCGAAGGGGTGCTTGAGGCTACCGAGTCAGGCATCATCTTCCACCCGACCACTGGCATTGATGCGGATACCGTATTCCAAGTGCAGGCCACTTTGCGCAAGCGCATCCTGCGCGCCTTCGTGAGTCGTGGGCTCTTGGAGAGTTTCGAGGTCAAAGAAATGCTGGCCTACAAATACAGCGGTTTCTCAGTCGATGCGGGTGTCTGCATTGAGGCACAGGACCGCGCAGCCCTGGAGCGCTTGCTGCGCTACTGCGCCCGCCCACCCTTAGCCATGGACCGTCTTCGCAAAGAGGGCGTTGAGCTGGTGTACCGCTGTGCCAAGCAGCGTAGCGAGCCTGGCTCGGACAAGCGTGGCGCCAAGATAGACGAGCTGCACCTCACACCGCTGGAGCTGATTGATCGCATTGCGGCGCTGGTGCCACCACCGCGCACGCACCGGCATCGCTACTTTGGTGTGCTGGCACCGAACTCTCCGCACAGGGCAGCGGTGACGGCTATGGCCGCAACCCCGGAACAACCAACCACGGCGCAGGCTGAGCCGACTACCACGTGCGGCGGCGCAGAAGGCCCCGAGCCGATGGGTAATCCAATTGCTCCTACGCCCGAACCTGCACCACCCAAGCGTGCAGCGCACTACCTGTGGGCGGTGCTGATCGCTCGCATCTATGAGGTCTTCCCGCTGCTGTGCCCGCTGTGTGGTGGGCAGATGCACCTGATCGCCTTCATTACCGAGGGCACGTAGATCAGGAAGATTCTGGACCACATCGGGGTTGACTCAGAACCTCCACACATATCCCCGGCGCGCGGACCACCACTGTGGGATGACTGCGATGCGCAGATGGATGAGGGGGTGTGCCCGAACGACGCGCCATACTTGGCCTCAGGCGGTTGAGTTTCCTATCCGTTGAAGGCGATGAGAAGAGTTCATCCCATGCGAAATTAACTCATTTGCCGATCCCAATTACGGACATTACGCTTCGCACCATCGTGTCAATGGAAATCAAATTCCAGAGTTCAAAAGACATGAATGCAATGGTGACACATCAATGTAGTTTTTTAATGGAATTAAGTAACAAGGGATCAATTCATGGGTCGATTACATATTCCACTGCAGTTTGAACATTTTGGCGAACACATCACCATTGACGGGTATTTAGGTGATAGACACCTTTTGAATGTTCGTGAGAACGTCAAAGCGTCAATAGATGAACTTCCCAACGAACTAGGAATGAAGAAGCTCTCAAGTCCGGAGGTGTATTTTGCCAAGGGAAACGACGTCAAGGATCCTGGGGTTTGGAGCGGCTTCGTGGTCATCGAGGAAAGCCATATCAGCGTGCACACCTTCACATATGACCCTATCGTGTTCGGCCAATACAACGAGGCCAAGCTTGATGTGACTTTTGAGTTCCGGCGGGCTGAAATGGAATCGATGCAATCGAAGGAGTTGTAGCATGCAAGGAATTTCTCGCAAGGTTTTCCAGGCTTTTCTGTACGAGGCAGTGGCAGTTTTCTGTATCGCACCAGCGATCTCGTTCATCTACAAGGAAAGTTTGTCCTATTCAGGAGCACTTTCAGTGATGATCTCGGCCATCGCAGTGACATGGAACATGGTTTTTAATGCGGCGTTCGAGTATTGGGAAACCAAGCAGCTGTGCAGAGCGCGCACCCTGAAACGGCGAATTCTTCATGCCACGGGCTTTGAAGGGGGACTGACATTCACCCTTCTACCACTGGTGTCTTACTGGTTACACATCTCTTTGCTAGAAGCGCTGATGCTCAACATCGGCTTGTTTATATTCTTCTTTCTCTACTCATTCATATTTCAATGGATGTTTGATCGCATGTTTGGAGTACCAAACTCGGCAAAAGAGGTTACCTGATGGAAAGGCCTCCGCCCACTGCTGCCAATTTCTCACGCGTCAGTTGCGCCTCATTTTCAAGCCATTTGAGGAATGCACAGATTGTCGTTGACCGCTCAAGCCCTGGGCGACAAAGGGCAAGGTAACGTGCGCCCTGGATTCGCACGTGGGGATAAATCGGCTGCAATTTCCCTGCAGAGACTAAGTCTGCAACTAGAACGGAGCTGGCCAAGACTGCATTTTGACCATGAAGGACGGCTTGAAGTGCATAGTGTTCATCATCGTAATGACGGAAAATAGATCGCTCCAGCCAGTCCTTGCGACCGGCCAGGTCACACCAATTGTCCCAGCTCACAGAAATGGGGGAGGGCGTACTCCAGCGTACGGCAACCAGATTGATTGGCTGAGTTGTGCCATCGGCATCGAAGTCTACCGTGCCGTAAGCCCCGAAGTACTCGGTAAACAGATTGCGTTGAGTTAGCGACGGAAAATCACGCGTGCTGCAGCGAATTGCAAGGTCCACGCGCGAATCTCGCAAGAGATCTATTAAAGCGTCACTGGTCTCAACAGCAATGTGCAGGTGCGGGTTTTGGACATGGAAGCCGTCTAGGCGCGGAATCAACCAAGTTGCTGCAAACGCCGGGGTCGTGGTAACAACCAGGTTCTTGTCAGGAGCAGTTGGGCGAATAGCCTCCAAGCCTTCGCTGAGCAACTGAAAAGCCTTGTGACAGTCTAGACACAGCGCTTGTCCAGTGGGAGTCAGTAAAACCCCAGCCGAGCTACGCTCGAAGAGACGCAATCCCAACCAGCTCTCGAGTGACTTGATTTGATGAGAAATGGCCGTCGGCGTGACGGCTAATTCGCTCCCCGCGGCCTTGAAGCTACCTAAGCGAGCTACCGATTCGAAGGCTCGCAGCGCGGTTAGAGGGATTTTAGAAAACATGCTGAATGGGGGTGTCAGGATTTCTGTGCGCAAGGCGGCTGAATGGTAGCTGGTTTTGCCGCCGACACGCCTAACGGCTTGGTGGTGCCTGTGATCAAGGACGCCGACAAGAAAGGCATCTTCCAGATCAGCCAGGAAATGGGTGAGCTGGCCAAGAAAGCCCGTGACGGCAAGCTCGGCCCGCCGACATGAGCGGCGCGACCTTCACCATCTCTTCATTGGGTGGTATCGGTGGCCGTTACTTCACGCCCATCATCAACGCGCCTGAAGTCGCTATTCTGGGCGTCTGCAAGAGCCAGATGGAACCCGTGTGGGACGGCAAGGCCTTCCAGCCACGCCTGATGCTGCCCTTGTCGCTGACCTGGGACCACCGTGTGATCGACGGCGCGGCTGCGGCGCGCTTCAACGTGTACCTGGGTCAGATCCTGGGTGATTTCCGCCGCGTGCTGCTCTAAGACAGGAACCTGAATATGGCAATCGTAGAAATCAAGGTTCCGGACATTGGCGACTTCGACGAAGTCGCGGTCATCGAACTGCTGGTCAAAGTCGGCGACACCATCAAACCCGAGCAAAGCCTGATCACCGTGGAGTCCGACAAGGCCTCCATGGAGATCCCGGCCAGCCACGGCGGTGTGGTCACCGAGCTCAAGGTCAAGCTGGGCGACAAGGTCAAGCAGGGTTCTGTGGTTGTGTTGCTGGATGCTGCAGGTGCAGTTTCTGAAGCAAAACCGGCTGCAGCGCCCGCCGCATCTGCGCCAGCAGCTCCTGTTTCTGTAGCGGAACCCGCAGCTCCGGCCCCGGTGGCCAGCAGCTTCGGTGGCAGTGCCGATCTGGAGTGCGACGTGGTCGTCATCGGTGGCGGCCCCGGTGGTTACTCCGCGGCCTTCCGCGCGGCAGACTTAGGCCTCAAGGTCATCGTGGTCGAACGTTACGCCACCCTAGGCGGCGTGTGCCTGAACGTGGGTTGCATCCCCTCTAAGGCGCTGCTGCACGTGGCCGCCGTCATGGACGAAGTCAGCCACATGGCGGACTTGGGTGTGGACTTCGGCGCGCCCGTGGTCAACATCGACAAGCTGCGCGGCCATAAAGAAAAGGTCATCGGCAAGCTGACCGGCGGCCTGGCCGCCATGGCCAAGATGCGCAAGGTCACCACCGTGCGTGGCTATGGCAACTTCGTAGGCGCCAACCACCTGGAAGTGGAAGAAACCTTTGGCACTGCCCAAGAGAAGACTGGCACCAAGAAGGTCATCGCCTTCAAGCGCGCCATCATTGCCGCTGGTTCGAAAGCCGTGCGTTTGCCCTTCATGCCCGAGGACCCGCGCGTGGTGTAAATGATGGACGGCCTGATGCAAGGCGCGGACCGCGACCTGGTCAGGATCGCACATCTTCGCCATCGGCGACATCGTGGGCCAGCCCATGCTGGCGCACAAGGCGGTGCATGAGGCGCACGTGGCGGCGGCCGAAGTGATTGCCGGTGAATTGCAAGGTAACAAGGAATTGGCCGCTGCTGCGTTCAACGCCCGCGTCATTCCTAGCGTGGCTTACACAGATCCCGAAGTGGCATGGGTGGGTCTCACCGAAGACCAGGCCAAGGCGCAAGGCATCAAGGTCAAGAAGGGCCTGTTCCCCTGGACCGCATCCGGCCGCGCGATTGCCAACGGCCGCGACGAAGGCGTCACCAAACTGCTGTTTGATGACTCCCCGGAAGCACATGGCCACGGCAAGATCCTGGGCGGCGGCATGGTCGGCACCCACGCGGGCGACATGATCGGCGAGATTGCTTTAGCGATTGAAATGGGCGCAGACGCCGTGGACATCGGCAAGACCATCCACCCCCACCCCACGCTGGGCGAAAGCATCGGCATGGCGGCGGAAGTCGCGCATGGCAGCTGCACGGATGTGCCGCCTGCGAAGAAGTTAGTCTCGCTAACAGCTGGTAGACAAAAGCCCGAACTGGCAACGGTTCGGGCTTTGTGCTTTGTGTACCCAAGCAGTCGTCGCAGAATACTGTGTATTTGCACCGTGTTGATGTCGGGCCAGTTTGGCGGGCAGGGCGGCCATCCCAACCCAAGCGTCCGGCGCCTTGCCTCTGGGTAGTTCTCCCTTTAGGTAGCCCGCCGAGGCCGAGACGGATGATCGCTCGCAGCAGATAGCGGATGTGGTAGCTCGGTCGAGTTACCCCATGTGGGTAGCAGCATGCTCGGGAGAGTCGACTAAGGCGTGGGCATGTATCCAAAGGGTGGCAATCCACTTGCAGCCACGGACGACTGGCATGCCTGCATGCAGGGACGATGCATCCATCAGGCCATCGGGTTCCTGGTAGGCAAAGAACAGTGCGCTGCCGCGGTGCGGGCGCACTTCTACACCGGCCACCGGGAACTGCGTCGCGCCACCTTCCTCGACTTCATTCAGGTACAGCACCAGAGTAGCAATGCGGTCTCCGGCGTCGCCAAAGGGCTTGAAATCGGGCTTTTCGTCACGTTCGAGGCAGTCCATGTGCTCGCGAAACTCGGCTCCTGGTTCGTAGCGTGTCACTTCGAATTCTTCGAAGTGGGTCGCAGGCCACCCGAGCAGTTCCTCGGCTCTTGATCTCAGATTGGCAACCAGGCTGGATTCGTCGTTGCGCAGGAAAGTCCCCGCACTGTTGCGGGAGGCAGAGTCGACCATCGATGTACCGGTCACAGAATCACTCACCTCGCTGGCTCGTATCCGGTGACGGGCGAGTTCGATCAGCCCATCGCACTCCTCGGGACTCAGGAAGCCGTGCAGCAATGCTGCGCGTGGCGAGTAGCTGGCAAATTGAACATCGATGCCGACCCCGCCGGCCAGTTCGATGCGGTTGGGCCACCCGCAGACTTCGTCGAACGGGTACTGCGCGGTGGCACGCTGTTCCTGCCGAGCACTCATGCGGGCCCCGAGCGATGCCGAGGCACCATGCCGCCGGATGGTGTTGGCGATGTCGGCGAAAGTGCTGCTCTGGATCATTTCAGTGAGCGACAGCGGGCTGTAGCGAACGTGGGCGAGTGCAGCAAGCAGCCATGCCTCATCTTGGGCAAAGCCATCTTCCTGCATGGCTGCCGCAAGGTGTTCCGGCCTGCAGTTCGCCTTCGTGGCCGCCTGCGCGAACCATGCTTCCAAGGGGTCTGCTGCTGTGTCAGTTGACATCGCCGACATCCTTCAATGTGGGTTGATATGAGCCAGGTGGCTATTCGGACCGTGCCAAAGGCGCTGTGGTGTCATGCGCGCCGTCAGTTGAATGTGCCAAAGCGTTGCGCAGCTCGATCTCGGCCTGGATGTCCGAAATGTCGCACTTCGGTGCGGCGAGTTCATGTTGTTTGGCTGTTTAATACACGATGTCTGCAACCCGCAGCGACGAACTGCACCAGGCCTTCTGCGGTTCGCGACCGCTGAACAATGAGGTTGTCGTGCAGTCGCTGCGCGTGCGACTGAATGGCCAGGTCTTGAAGCAGAGGCAGCATGTGCGGCTTAGGGGGGGGCAATGGAAACGAGCACGCACCCTTGAAGTATCCAATTTGACTGCTACTTGGGTACGTGGACGCTCAGACCGAAGCGCCAAGACGGGTCGAGGTCGGGCGCTTCGATTCGGGGGCTGATTACTCAGTGACCGCGACCACGCCGGCTCGGGCCGGATCTGCCGCCACTGACTTGCTTCAGCTCTTCGGTACCCAGCAAACGGGTCATGTTGGAGCCGGGGGTGCGGGCAGTCTTCTGCGAGGCTTGCGTGGTGACGGGCTGCTTGTTCTGATCGATCTTCTTCATGGTCTTTCCTTCGAATTAGTCCCAATTCTCAATTGAGCGGTTGGAACGATTGACCGCAGGACCACTGATTCGAACTTTTCCAAGCGAAGAAGCTCAATCAATGCCTGGGGTTAGGATGCCAGTTAGACGCCCCATCGTCTTTGGCCAAAGTGTCATGGCTTCTTCCTCCGTGACAGTAGCCCTAAGTGGATTCCCTTACCAGACTTGCGTGCCAGCGTGGCTGTGCGTCTGCTCGATCGTATCAAGGGCAGCGGTCGTGAGGGGAGACCTGTACACGGGCCTGGAAACTGTCGGCGCCGATTCAAAGCTGACCTAGAGGCTATGTACTGCGCTGTATAGAATCCCGCCCTCACAGGTTAGGGAAACAACAACATGGATTACAGAATCCGGGGATACCAGGATCTTGATGCCGATCCGATTTCAATTAGGCTGGAAGCTATTTGAAATGGATTTATCGGTATACCGTGCATAAGAATGCAGTTGCATGCTGCTTGGGGCACAGAGCTGGAAGACGCCCGCATAGAACCGTTCAAATGAGCACATCTCACCCCCCCCGCCCCACGTCAGCAACTTCCTGCGTCAGATCATCGAGAGTGATTTGGCCAAAGGCACCTACGCCGCCCACCGCTGGGCTGGGGAGCAGGGCGATGCCGCCCTGCAAGCCAAGGGCTTACCAGACCCCGTCACAATCAACACCGTCTTCGCCTGAACCCAACGGCTGTACATGACGTCGAAGTAGGGCTTGGGCGCGGTCTTGGCATTTTGTCCCCGGTCAAAGCCGCGCCAGCGCACCGAGTCGATGATGCCGTTGATGTATTCGGTATCTTCTTTTTCGGGGTCGGTGTCGTCACAGCGCAGGTGACACACGCCGCCGTAGTTGCGCCCCAGCCCGAAGTTGATGCAGATGCTCTTGACGTGGCCCACGTGCAGGTAGCCCTACGGTCTACCTCATCGAGTCTGGCAACGCCTACGTGGACGAGCAAGTGCCCGAAGAATGCGCGAACCGGCCATCTACCGTATTCACCGCGCCACCCACCAAAACACGGGCGACACCTGGTGCATCTACCTCTTGTATACCTTAGTGCACCTGACTGAGGATGCCCTAGAGCAAACAGCCACGGCATGTGCACGCGGGAGTTTGAAGACCAATGCGCGATTTACGACTGGCTATCAGGAGGCGCGCATAGAGCGCGTGCACAAAGTGCAAGGCATATCCAGTGAGAATAGTTGGATGCGCACGACACCTGATCCGGCATGGCTGTTCTCACTCGATGCGTGGAATGTCCCTTTGTTCGAGCAGAAGCGCACCTAGCAGAATAGCAACGCGAACCTCAACATCCCTTCTCATAAGGGTTGATGCTCCCTCTAACTTTTTGACAAGGGTGTGTTGAGGCTTGAATCCTTGGCGGCGGCTTGGAAAAGGACGCTGTGCTACTGCACGCTGGGCGCGCGCTTGGACGTGGTGGAAATGATGGCCGGCCTCATGCAAGGGGCAGACCGTGAACCGGTCAAGATTTCCGAAGTAATTGAGGTGACTTTTGCGGCAGCGGAGGAGGGTGCGGCTGGAGGCAACGCCTGCGTCATGCCATCGGTTGCTTACACAGACCCGAAGTGGGGTAAATCGGCCTCACCAAGGACTCAGGCCTTGCGCCCAAGACACCAAGGTCAAGAAGGGCCTGTTCCTCTGGACCGCGGCATGGTCGGCACTCACGCGGGTGACATGACCGGCGCGATCACTTGGGCGATTGAGATGGACGCAGACGCAGTGGACATCGGCAAGACCATCCATAAACCGTTTTTCATCTATCAGTTATGTAGCACGATTTTCGGGGGAATTCATGAATTTGCAGCACAGTTGCGCTAGACTTTATTGCAATCAAGTTGCATTAATAAATGGATTCGTGAACGTTTCCCGTTGCCCCCGCCAATTTCAGATTCACCCAACATAAACCAAAGTAGTTAACTAAGGAGGTAGTTCCATGACTAGAAAATTGACAAACAATGGGCCCAAGCAGGATCCCGACTTCTGGCACCGTGTTGAGGCGCTGCCCGCCTGGCTCGTAAGCAAAAATGACGACCATATTGACTCAGGAGATCGGACATGAAGCGTATCGCTGTCATAGGCTGTGGCCTCGGGGGGGCAGCAGTCTCTGCAATGCTGCAAGGATCGGGTTTCCAAGTCACGACCTACGAGCAGGCTCCAAGTTTTGCGAGGCTCGGGGCGGGAATTCATCTTACGCCCAATGTAGTTAAAGCCTTAGAGTGGGCCGGCCTTCGCGAACCGTTGATTGCTCTGGCCTGCAAACCAGCAGCCTTTACCAGTCGTGATGCATTCACTGGCGAGGTAATTGCTCATTTGCCTCTCGGGAAGGCTGTGGCCGAGCAATATGGTTCGCCTTACCTGACAGTACATCGGGGCGACTTCCATGCATTGATGGTTGATACGCTAAGGCCAGGTACGCTGCAGTTCAACAAACGACTCCAATCATTGTCAGAGGATGGGCAAGGCGTCCAACTTGTGTTTGAAGACGGCACCGAGGCTTTCGCCGATCTTGTTATCGGTGCAGATGGCTTGTCCTCTGTTACTCGCAAAGAGGTTTGCGATACTCTGCCCCCTCATTACACCGGTCAGGCTGCGTTCCGTGCACTAGTAGATGTGAAACAGCTGAACGAGAACGAAAAACCTCCCGAGGATCTCACCAAATGGTGGAGCGATGATCGATTTGTAATCGGCTACTACTTGAGCGAGGCCCGTGATCAGTACTACTTCGTTGCAGGTTTCCCTCAGGATGCGTGGCCACTGAATGTTCAATCGCTTGCCGTCGATCGAAGTGAGATGATGGCTCAATTCGCCGATTTCCATTTAGTACCGCGCCGATTACTAGCAGCCGCTCAGGAAGTCAGAAAGTGGCCTTTGTACGAACGCCCTGCGGATCCTGCTTGGAGCCGTAATCGTGTCGTTTTGCTTGGCGACGCCTGCCATCCAATGCGCCCTCACATGGCTCAGGGTGCAGCCATGGCTATCGAAGATGGTGCAGTCCTTGTGCGGTGCCTGATGGCTGCCGGTACGAATAACTGGCAACTCGCATATGAGTGGTATCAGGAGGCGCGCAAAGAGCGCGTGCACAAAGTGCAAGGCATATCCAGTGAGAACAGTTGGATGCGCACGACACCTGATCCGGCATGGCTGTTCTCACTCGATGCGTGGAATGTCCCTTTGTTCGAGCAGAAGCGCGCCTAGCAGAATAGCAACGCGAAGCTCAACACCCCGTGTCATATGGGTTGATGCTTCTATGCGGGACGATAATCTGTGCTACGACTGGCTATCCAGCGATAGAGCGTCCTAACCGTTGTTGCGGCTAGGCGCCTTGAAGACAGAGACCGTCTGCACCAACGCATTGGCCTGACCCTTGAGGCTACTGGCCGCTGCTGCTATCTCCTCCACCAAGGCAGTGTTTTACTGGGTGGCCTGGTCCATCTGCACCACTGCTTTGCCGACCTGCGTGACGCCATTACTTTGTGCAGAACTGGCGGCGCTGTTCACTGGTACGAGCAGCCTCAACGGCGGCATTGAGCGCCAGGATATTGGTCTGGAAAGCAATGCCATCGATGACGCTGACGATGTCGGCAATCTTGGCGGAGGACTCGTTGATGCCTTTCATGGTCTGTACAACCTGGCCCACTACGGCCCCGCCATGTACGGCCACACTGGACGCACACTGGGTCAGTGCATTGGCTTGCTGGGCCCCGTCCACGTTCTGTCGCACGGTACGGGCCAAAGCATCCATGCTTGCCGACGCTTCTTGTATTGCGCTGGCCTGCTGTTCGGTACGGGCCGACAAGTCCTGGTTGCCATGGGCAATTCGGAACTGGCCAAAGCCACGCTCTCCGTGCCCTGGCGTACCGCCTGCACAACCTGCGTCAGACCACTGCCAATATGGTTCATGGTTCCAGCATTTCCTTGATGAACTCGCGGCCATCCGGTGTTTTTCTCTCGAGCGTGTTTTTCTCTTCAGCGGCGGGGTGGACATTGAGGGAGCCGTAGCTCTTGCCGGGTCGCGCATCCAACACGTAGAAGTAGCCGGTGTCGCCATTCTTCAAGGTGCGTAAAGTGGCTTTGAGGTTAGACAGGTATTCGGTGAAGTCCAGCCCTACAAAGGACAAGCCGACCACGGCGCCATTGGCGTCCTTGATTGGATTGGGTCGTAGCGGGTCATGTGCTGGCGACCATACAGCGTGGCCTTGTAACCAGGGTGCGCGCGGTTCAGCAAGGTGCCCACAGTACGGCCGCCCTTTTCGTCTTTCCAGGAGGTGGTGATGCGCACAAGGTCATCGCCCGTCTTGGCAAACACCGTGGCCACCGCCCCCGTGCTGGCCGTGAACTTGTTCAGCACCTCAAATTGCAGATTCAAAGGTAATCCATTCAAAGCCAGTGCAGGGGGGGGCTTACCGGCAATCTCGACGACCGAAGTGTTTTCCGGCGTAAACGTGCCGGCTAGGGTGCTCTGGAAGAGCTCTGGCCAAGCCGTTGGTGTGGTTACGCAAGTCCTTGTCCGACTCGTCCACCAGATCGACCACGAGTTTGGTTTTTTCTGCTATCTCGCAGGTTCGCAGGCTTCTGCATTCGGCCCCGAGAAGCACCAAATCAATCTCATCCCAAAACTCAAACTTGCGTGCTCTGGGTATTGAGGTCGAAGCCTGACGCTGCTAAGCAGGGCGATTTGTCGAACAAGTGTCACTCGTTCAGGTTACCTGGAGCGAGTGTCGCAGTGTTTTGCCGAAGGACGATGTTAAATAAACTAAAAGAAAATAGGAATGATTCGTATTTGATATAGACTTGAATTCTCAAGGGACTAACCACTTACTGGGAAGGTATGGAATACACACAACATCAGGAAGTATTAATGCAGGAGGGTGATCTAGGGTCGGTGCTGATCGCCAATCGGAACCTATTAATCAATGTCGCGAATGCCATTACAGCTTGCCGCTGCCGTGCAGAGGATGTGGTGCACGATGTATTCATCAAGGTAACGGAGGCTCCTCCTGTTGAATCATTGCGCCAGCCGTTGGCGTATTTGATCCGTGTAGTGCGTAACCTGGCCATAGACCACTACCGCCGTCGCGCGTTCGAGTGTTGCCACTACATCGACGCCGACAATGGCATGGACGTGCCGTCTCCGGCGGCAGGGCCGGAAGCCATGGCCATGCACCGGGATTTGCTGCGGCAAGTCTCCAAGGCCTTGGATGGCTTCCCGCAGCGTACCCGCAAGGCATTTGAAATGGTGCGCATCGACGAACATTCGCTCAAAGATGCGGCCGCCGAGTTGGGCGTATCCCAAACCTTGGTGCATTTCATGGTGCGTGAAGTTACCGAGCACTGCCAAACCTGCGTGCTGGGCATGCCGCCGCCGGACCGTAGCAGCCAAGACGGTGTAAAAAAATCGCGCAGCCGTTCGTCTACCAGGCATACAGCGGTCGATGCGACCGAGCAGGTTTAGAAAGCACGCACATGGGTTTTGACAGCAAAGACACGAATTTCCGGGTGGTGGTCAACCACGAAGAGCAATATTCCATCTGGCCGGATTACAAGGATCTGCCAGTGGGCTGGCGGGACGCTGGCTTTGGAGGCAACAAGCAGGACTGCTTGGCCCATATTGAGCAGGTGTGGGTGGATATGCGTCCACTGAGTCTGCGCCAGCATCTGGCGGCCCAAGGCCAGGCCTGAGTGGCCATGCAGTTGCTGTGCTTTCCCTGTGCCGGGGCAGGCGCCAGCATGTATGCGCCCTGGCGCAAAAGCTCGCCTGCGGGCTTGGATATCCGACCTGTGGAATTGCCAGGCCGTGGAAGCCGCATGGGTGAGCCCTTTGCGCTGCGTCTGGATGATTTGGTAGACCAACTGGCGCTGGAGCTGCATGACCAGGTGTGCCGCCCCTATGCGCTGTTCGGCCACAGCCTGGGCGGGTTGGTCGCCTACGCACTGGCCCACGCGTTGGTCGGCATGGGCGTAGCTGCGCCAGTCGCGCTGTGTATCTCTGGCACCGCTGCACCGGGTTGGCGCGACGTGCAGCGGTACCGTGCTTTGCGGGAGCCGGCGCAACTGAAAGAGGAACTACGTCACTTGAACGGCATGCCAGCGGAGCTGTTGGATAACCAGGAGCTCATGGATCTGGTGCTGCCTGTGCTGGCCGCAGACTTCCGTTTGTGTGCAGATTGGACCGATGTTGCTCGCAGGCCGCTGGCCTGCCCCATCCATGTGTTTGGCGGTAAGGGCGACCCCCGCGTGAGCGAAGCTGCACTGGCCGCCTGGCAGCAACAGACCGAGGGGCATTTCAGTCTAGATATGTTCGATGGTGACCACTTCTACCTGCGCCAACATCAAAGCGCTTTGTTGCAGCGGCTGCAAGATTGCGCGCTGCACCGTGTAGCGGAGAGTGCGTGATGGAGTTGCTGCAGCGTAGCTACGTCCTGGGGGCGCCTCAATCTGCATTGCAGGGACAGGTACGCTGCTGGCCGGTGCATCTGCATCTGGGTTGTGAGCCGGATGCAACGGTGCTGGACATGCTGGGACCTTCCGAGCGCCAGGAGTTGCAGTTCTTTCAGCAGCGCAATGATCGCGTGCGCTATGCGTGCATGCGGGCTGCCTTGCGCCAGGTACTGGTACAGGAATATGGCTTCTCCTCCACGCTAACCATAGTGCGGACTCCATTTGGAAAGCCCGTGCTGCAGGATATTCCAGGTCTCGATTTCAATCTTTCGCATGCCGGTGCAAAGGGGCTCATTGCCATGAGCCAGGCCGGGCAGGTCGGGGTAGACGTTGAAGAAAAAGTGCCGGGGGCGCTCGACGGCTTGGTCGAATACCTCTGCACGCCAGTGGAAAGAGTGTGCTTGGCTAACCTGGAACCTGCGGCCCGGCAGGACGCACTGTTCAGCCTGTGGGTCGCCAAGGAGGCCGCTCTCAAAGCTGTAGGCGTAGGCATTGCGGGTGAGCACATGCCTTTCCTGTCGCTGCTGGCAAACGGGGGCGTGCAGAGCTTGGCTATTCTGCCTTTTGATGCCAACCAGATACGGGTGGAAATGCTGCCCTCCATTGACGGCTACAGCGCTGCCGTTGCCTTGTTGTCCATTTTCAAAAAGGAGTCATCTGAATATGCAAGTACCCGGTATTGAAACGTTTGAGCTCCGCATTGAAGCCGGTTTCCCAATGCGTGTCAGCCCCGTACAGCCCGGCCTTGCTTTGACGCAGGCGCAGCCGCGACTGCAGGAGGTGGTGGACCAGAATCTACTGCAGGTTGGCGGGGTTTTGTTCAGCGGCTTCGAGGTAGGTGGCCCTGAGGTCTTTCGTACCTTTGCCGCTTCGTTCGGGCATCCGTTGTTGAACTATGAATTTGGTTCTACGCCACGCAGCAAGGTGCATGGCGGCGTGTACACCTCTACGGAGTATCCCGCGCACCAGCACATTCCCTTGCACAACGAGCAGGCATACACCCGCGAATGGCCCATGAAGATATGGTTTTACTGTGACCTCGCGGCGCAGGAAGGAGGGCAGACCCCCATTGCCGACAGCCGCGCGGTCTACCGTGCGATGGACCCGGACGTACGCCAACGCTTTATGGAAAAGGGTTTGATGTACGTACGTAACTACGGCAACGGTCTGGACTTGCCTTGGCAGCGGGTGTTCAACACCGAGAGCCGTGCAGAGGTGGAGGCCTACTGCACCAAACAGCAGATCGCATTTGAATGGACCGACGAGGGCGAGTTGCGCACCCGCCAGCGTTGCCAGGGTGTGGCTCAGCATCCGGTGACAGGGGATGCGGTGTGGTTCAACCAGGCACATCTGTTTCATATCTCCGCACTGGCGCCCGACACGCGTGAAGTCCTTGTGGACAGTGTGGGTGAGGAGAACCTGCCGCGCAACGTCTATTACGGCGATGGCAGCCCGATTCCCGACCAAGAGCTGGACCATGTGCGCGCCGTCTTGGAGCAGCACAAAGTGGTCTTTCCATGGCAGCAAGGGGATGTGCTGATGCTGGACAACATGTTGGCAGCCCACGCGCGTGCGCCTTTCAAGGGCCCGCGGAAGGTACTGGTAGCCATGGCCCAAGGCCATGGGCAGGCGGCGTGAAACCGTTCCGAGTAGCAGCGGTGATCATGTATGAGCCATAGGACTGCACCAGCGTCCATCGTGCCGGCCCTGTCGGCACAGAATATCCACGTGGCATACCAGGACCAGCCGGTGCTGGCCGGGTTGAGCCTGGATATTGCGCCGGGCAAGATTACTGCATTGTGTGGCCCCAATGGATGTGGCAAAAGCACCTTACTGCGCAGCCTGGCGGGCCTGCAGCCACTGCAGCAGGGGGAGGTGCGGGTGCAAGGGCGGCCGCTGGCCAGCTATAAGCGGCGTGCGCTGGCGCAGACCCTGACCATGCTGGCCCAGTTCAACCAGATTCCCGAGGGATTGACGGTGGCGGAGCTGGTCGCCTACGGGCGCTATGCTTTTGGTTCGATGTTTTCAGGACCCAGCAGCGCGGATCGTGCCAGTGTGGCGGATGCACTGGCGGCCACGGGCTTAGAGGCATTTGCCGAGCGGCAGGTGGCTGCCTTGTCGGGCGGCGAGCGACAGCGCGCCTGGATTGCGATGGCCCTGGCTCAGGAGTGTGGCATTGTGCTGCTGGACGAACCCACGACCTATTTGGACATCCACCACCAGATCGATGTATTGCGGGAGCTGCGCCGGCTCAACCGTGAACGGGGCCTGACGATTGTGTGGGTGCTGCATGAGCTGAACCAGGCAGCCGCCTTTAGCGACCATATTGTGCTGATGCGCGCCGGGCAGATACTGCACCAGGGCACGCCGGACACCATGATCCGGCCGGCCTGTCTGTCTGAAACCTTTGGTTTGCCGATGATGCGGCTGGACCACCCTGAAAGTGGTGAACCCGTGTGCTTGCCCTCGTACGGCGGCTCCGTGGTGGCGCAGCCGCTTCCGCGTGCGGCATGACAGCACAAACGCTGCCGCACCTCCGTGTGCGTTGGGGTGGCCCTAGCCAGCTGGGGACACTGGGCGTGTTGTGCACGCTGCTGCTTGCTGGTATGCGCTTGGGGCCGGATCTGATGGTCTGGCTGCAGTCCGATGCGGGGGCGCCTGCTGGGCAGCTTGCGCATTTGCTGCTGTTTGATCTGCGGCTGCCCCGTGTGCTGGCGGCCTTGCTGGCCGGGGCGGCACTGGCTTTGTCCGGGGTGTTGTTCCAGGCGTTGACGCGCAATCCTTTGGCGGCGCCGGATCTATTGGGGGTCACGGGTGGTGCGCAGCTGGGGGTATTTGCCGCCATCATGCTGCCTGCCCTGGGTGGTGTGGCCTCCGTGCCGTTGCTGTTTGCCAGTGGATTGCTGGGTGCCACTCTGGCGATGCTGACGGCGGGTGGTTGGCGCGCATCTCCTATGCGCCTGGTGCTGGCGGGTACGGCCTGCTCCTTGATGTTCGCTGCAGTATCCACCGTGTTACTGACTATTTTTGAAGACGATATTGCCAGCGTTGCGCTGTGGAGCAATGGTGTGCTGTACCAGCCTGGCGGCCAGGGCTTGTTGACTGTGTGGTGGTGGTTGTGTGCGCCGCTGGCCGTCGTGCCACTGCTGCTGCGCTCGCTGGAAGTGGCCGCCTTGGGCGATGACGGCGCCCGCATGGTCGGTGTGCCGCTGCAGCCGCTGCGCTTTATCACCATGGTGGTCGCCACGCTGTTTGCGGCGGGCGCGGTCAGCGTGGCGGGTCCCATGGGCTTCATCGGCTTGATCGCACCCAATATGCTGCGGGCTGCGGGCGTTCACCGGTTGCACCGTCTGCTGCCGTTGGCCGCGTTGTGGGGCGGAGTGATTTTGTTGGCTGCCGACAGCACCGTACTGGCGCTGCACCTGGATGCCACTGTGTCTACCGGAGTGATGGTGGCTGTTGTGGGGACTCCGCTGCTGCTGATGCTGATCCACCGCAACCGTGTGCTGGCCGGGGCCCCTGCGGAACGGTCGCGTGTGCTGCGCTTCACCCTGCCATTTACAGGCTATGTGGGGCTGTGCCTGGTCGTGCTGCTGCTGATTGCCGGATGCGCTGTGGCTTTTGGTGAGACGTGGTTAAGCCCGGCGCGCTGGTGGCATGCTTTCTCCGGCCAGGACACAGTTGCGGCGATGCTGGTGGACTTGCGCTTATTTCGCTTGTTAACGGCGATGATGGCGGGGGCTTTGCTGGCAGCCAGTGGGGCCCTATTGCAAAGCGTGGTGCGCAACCCGCTGGCCGGTCCCGAAGTGTTGGGCGTGACACAGGGGGCAGGTTTGGCGGTGTTGTTGGCACTGGTCGCTACGCCGATGCTGTCGCGCCTGTGGATGCTGGCTGCTGCACTATCGGGCGGGGGAGTGGTTCTGGGCATCACGCTGCTATTGAATCGCCGCCATCGGCTGGCGCCATTGCCGGTGGCTTTGACTGGCATTGCGCTGGGGGGGCTTTGCGCTGCACTTTCGCAGTGGCTCATGGTGGAAAACAGTGTGGAGCAGGCGCGTCTTCTGGTGTGGCTGGTCGGTGGCACCTATGGGCGCAGCGCTGCCGATGCTGCTGCTTTGCTGCCCTGGCTCCTGCTGGCGATTCCACTGCTGGGGTTGCTCGTACGGCCATTGGATTTGCTCCTGCTGGGCGAGCAGAGTGCGGCGGCGCAGGGGGTTCCTGTGGCTAGGCTGCGCTTGGTGGCGTTGGCGCTGGCAACCATGCTTGCGAGCGCTGCGGTGGCTAGCGTGGGGCCGGTTGTTTTTGTGGGGCTGGTGACGCCCCATTTTGCGAGCTTGCTGGGCTTTCATGCCCACCGCCAGCGCGTGCCTGCGGCCATGCTATTGGGGGCTATCTTGTTGGGGGTAGCCGATGTTGTGGGGCGTACCTTGCTGGCACCTACCGAGATACCCGCAGGGGCCATGACGGCCTTGATGGGGGCTCCGTACCTGCTGGGGATGCTGGCTTTCAGCAACCGGGCGCGTAGCAAGGGAGCCCGTGTGTGACCTGTCTGGCTACCTTGCTGCCGCCAGCATGTGCATCTGCAGGTCGGGCTATTCATCTCGGCAATGAACAGGCCTGCGCAAGCCTAGGTTTGCGGGTGTCTGTGAGCCGTTTGCCTGAGCATCTGCCTTTGCTGTTGGCTGCCATGCAACAGCACTACGATGGGGACAATCCACGTGCGCTGCTGTCGCAATGGAGCAAATACTATTTCAGCCTGGTCGTACCTGCCGCCGTTGCGGCAGCGTTGGTGATGAAGCGGCCTCTGCACATGCCATGGGAAGATTGTGTGCTGCTCTTGTGCAATGGCATGCCGCAGGCCTTGTACCTGCCGGCCGATGCCTTGGGGGCTGTATCTGACGAGCCTGCCATACGTTACGCCTCGCTGTGTGTGGATCATCTGGCACCCATGGTGGAGGCTTTGGCTGGTGCTGTACGTATGGCTGCGCGTGTGTTGTGGAGTAATGTAGGCCATACCTTGGAGTACGCTTTATCCACCGCCGTGGACGACTCACAAGCCCAGCTGGACCAGAAATTTTTGCTGGATCGTGCAGAGTTTTTTGACACCGGCCTGCCCAATCCTTTGTGCCAGGTGATTCGTTACCTCACGCCTGCTAACCCAGAGTTACCCAACCCCTTGCGGGTGCGGCGCACTTGCTGTTTGCGTTATTTGTTACCCGGAGAAAAAATGCTGTGTTCCAGTTGTCCCATGTTGTTGACTCTTCCTGCACCTGCTGTCTCAGAGCAGATGCGTTTGTTGCGCACATGATGCGGGTGTTCTTTCTGGTGTTGCTGTGCTGGTGGACGGGCATTGCGCTGGCTGCGGATGTAGTGGGCATGCGTAGTGCCGTGTTGCCACCGCAGCCCCAGCGCATTGTGGTACTGGAGTTCATGTTTGCAGAATCGCTGGCGGCGCTGGATATCACGCCGGTGGGCATGGTGGACCCGAACCGCTACCGCGAATGGGTGGGCTATGACAATGCCAGGTTTGCTCGCGTGCCCGATATCGGTACACGCCAGCAGCCCAGCCTGGAGGCCATCGCGCGCCTCAAGCCGGACCTGATTGTGGGCCTCACCTTCCGGCACGCGGCTTTGTTTGATGCTTTGCAGCGTATCGCGCCCACGGTGTTGTTCCATTTTTATGACAACGACTTGCAGGTGAATCAGCTAGACCACGCCCTGCGCATATTTGACCGTTTTGCGGAGCTGGTTGGTCGTGGCGAGCAAGGCAAAAAGGTGCAGCAGGAGGTGCAAGCCGCTTTGGCTGGTGACCGCGCTCGTTTGCGCGATGCTGGGCTGGCAGGTGCACGTTTGGCCGTATTGCAGGAACTTGGCTTGCAGGATATGTATTGGAGTTACACCGCCAACAGTATGGCGGGTGGCGTGGCTCAGGCCTTGGGTGTCACGCTGTGGCCGCATTGGCCGACCAAAGAAGGTACGACTTTCGTTTCCTCTGAAGACCTGCTCAGGCAGAGCGAAATGTCTGTGTTGCTGATCAGTTCGACCGGCCCGGAGGTCGGCATCGCACAGAAGCTGACATCGCCCATTTGGCGCTTTGTGCCAGCGCGCACTTCGGGCCGTATGGCGCTGATGCCGCGCAATATTTGGGGTTTTGCGGGCCCTATGTCTGCGGTACAACTGTCGCACCAAATGAGAGATGCCTTGTTGCAGGCAGCGCGAGGCTTTTCGATCCCCGCGCAGTGATCTGCATCTGACAACAAGAGCTGGGCCGTTCAGGCAGCCACAGGCAAGCCTTCCTGGTATGTGGTGATTTCCGTCACCCGGCCATTTTCCAGCTTGATGCAACGGTCCGCCAGGTGGAAGTAGCGGTCGTCATGGGTAATCGCCAAAACAGCTTTGCCGCGTGCGGCCAGTTCCGGCAACAGCTCTTGGTAGAACACAGCCTTGAACACCGGGTCCTGGTCGGCTGCCCACTCGTCGAACAGGTAGAACGGCCGGTCTTCCAGATACGCGACCACCAAAGCCAGACGCTTGCGCTGGCCTTGGGACAGTTCGCGCGTGGAGAATGCACCGTTGGTAACACGTACCTTGTGGTCTAAATGCAGCTTGACCAATAGCGCATTGGCACGAGCATCCAAGTCGTCTTGCCCCGTGCCAATGCCCAGCAGCGATTCGAACAAATGGAAGTCTGAGAAGACCGCTGAAAACAGCTGCCGGTACTGTGCGCGATTGCCGTCAGTAATGGAATTTCCGTCCAGGCGGATGTCCGCACTTTCCGGCGCATACAGGCCCACCAGCAGCTTCGCCAATGTGGTTTTCCCACTACCGTTGCCACCGACCAGAAAGGTGAGTTCGCCGGGTTTGAATTCCAGATCGATGGGGCCGAACTGGAACACGCCGTCTTCTTTTTCACGGTAGTAGCGGTGCGTCAAGCCCTGAATGCATAGGTTCTGGAAGTGGGAGATGGCGACCGCTGGTGTTTCGTCGTGCGCCTCGGGTAGTTCCAGCAACACGTCTTCGATACGGTTCAGCGAAACGCGGGCTGCATTCAGGGTTGGCAGGTTGTTCAACAGGCCATCCAGCGGGATCAGCATGAACAGGAACACGATCACATAGCCGGCCAGTACTTTGGCATCGATCGCCGCAAACTGGCTGGGCAGGAAAATGACCACGCCTAAGAACACATAGAACAAGAAAAGTATCCAGCCCACTCCTACGGCGTAAGACGCAAACGCTTTTGTGCGGTGTTGGCGTACAGCGTCTATTTCCGGGTTCAATGATTCACGCATAAAGCTATTGACTCTTTCGTGGTGCAGCTTGAGCTCTTTGGCGCCGGAGAACAAGGCATTGAAGTAGGCGAACAATTTGTCCTGGGCCAGGCCAGCAGCTTCCAAGGCACGGACGGCCTGCACATCGCCCAGCCGGTAGCCCAGCGAACCTATGAGCACTACCGCGCTGGCCAGCAGGAATACCGGCCAGGACAACCATGCCAGATATGCCAGACAGCCGGCAACGATGGAGCCGTGGATCAACAGATTGGGTAGCGCAAAGAACAGCATGGAGACATTCGTGGCGTCTTCGGTCACGATGGACTGCGCGCGCGCCGCACCCAGTGTTTCCAAGTCCCTGAAGGCTGCATGCGCCACGCGCTGCGAAATATGTTCACGCATCTTGCCCATCGTAGATTGGCTGAGTTGGGCAAATAGCACGCCGCTGACGATGCGACTCACCAATGTGAGCACCGCCAACGCAGCGAAACGCCACGCCAGCGCGGAAATGCCTTCGGAAGGCGCTGTGATGGCCTGGTTGATCAACGCAACCAGCGAGACGCTGGACAGCCCATTGACCACACACGCGATCATGGCAACGACCAAGGGCCAGCGCGAAAGATACAGCAAGGAGAGCAGCAGTCGGGTCGCTGGACGGATCTTCTGGGAATGAGGGGTGTTCATGAAATTCACGAGAGTTGGCATCCGCCTATAGACGATCCAGCGCCGCAAATCATTAGCCCGTCGTTTTGCAGTGCACTAAAAATGTGCTGGCTTGTTTCGTCTTCACTCTGTGCGGCCACGATTTGGGCCGCGATACATGAGACGACACCATGATTGCGAGCGAGTTCGAGCAGCATCTTTCCTTCTGGCGTGCGCATTGGAAGCAGGGGCATCCTGAATTGGTTTTACCGTATGACCGGGCCCGTCCGGCGTTGCCATCACGCCTGATGCAGCGCCATGTTTTGCCATTAGATAGGCATGTAGGGCAGGGGGATGAACTGACCTTGCTTGCCGCATTCCTAGTGGTGCTGCACCGCTATAGCGGCCAGACGGATATGCGCGTCGCGGTGCCCGGCGAGAAGGCGTTGTTGCTATTGCAAGCTTCCCTAGTCGCACAGCAGTCTTTTGCAGACTTTCGGCAGGCTGTGGGCGGCTACCTGGCCTCAAGTCGCAGCCACCCCGTACCTCTGGACGCACTATGGCAAGCCATGGAAGAAGCTCTTGCGATGGAGGTACGAGTAGCCATCTGCCCTTCTGGATGGCCTGTGTCGGCGTGGGGGCAGTTTGACTTGGTTCTGGAGACCGAAGGCAATCTGGCCTGCACGCTGGTGTACGCCGCCGAACTCTTTGAAGCGGCCACAGTACAACGCCTGGGCGCACACCTGGCCACCCTGCTGGCCCATGCTGCCCAGGCCCCCCACACCCGGCTGGACCAACTGCGCCTGCTCAGCCCCGCCGAG
>CAUOXL010000020.1:0-81822 GCA_963508575.1 uncultured Rhodoferax sp. | reverse complement strand
GCAGATAGATTCCCACGATCAGGCCCAGAGGCTTCAGGCCAATGACGGGCAGGCCGCCTATGCAGGCGCCAAACACCAGGTTGGCCGTGATGATGAAGAAGAGTGGCTTCCAGGCGAATTTGCCGACTTTGTCGCCGTCTTGGGTTTCCACCACCATAGAGGTAAAAGTAATGGCGATCCCCAAAACTGCCAACAACACGCCGAGCACCAGCGGGAAGTAACCGGGACCCATGCGGGCGCCGCTGCCTAGCTGGTAGTTGCTAGCGCCTATGGCGAACGCTGCGCCCACCACGATGAACATGAGTCCCGAGAAAAAGTCTTTTTGGCTTTTTATGTGCACTGTCAATCTCCAAGTAAAACCAGCGGGCGATTCTGCCTCTAAATAAGGACGTTCAGCCAGTGAGCGGTGGTGTGGCGGACATGACTTCCTCCATCACCGTGAGCCCTTCCGACACACGCAAGGCGCCTGCCAGACGCAGCGGGCGCATGCCGTCTGCCACTGCCTGACGGCGCAAGGTGTCAATGCCGGGCTCGCCACTGACCCGCGATTTGAACCCTTCTGTGACCACAAGCAATTCGTACAAACCCATGCGGCCCATGTAGCCGGTCATGCGGCAATCCACACAGCCAACGGCTTTGTAGGGCTTGTAGCCACCGTTGATCTGCCAGGGTTTGACCATTTCGCCCAAGGCTTCACGCGTGGCCTCTTCATCGCGCACCTTGCATTGCTTGCACAAGGTGCGCACCAGACGTTGGGCCAGCACGCCAAGCAAAGTGGCGTTGATCAGGTAGGCTGGAATACCCAGCTCCATCAGGCGTGTGACTGCCGAAGGCGCGTCATTGGTGTGCAAGGTGGAGAACACCAGGTGGCCGGTCAATGCGGCCTGCACCGCCATCTCGGCCGTTTCCAGATCGCGGATTTCGCCGACCATGATGATGTCCGGGTCCTGCCGCATCAGAGCGCGCAGGCCCTGCGGAAAGCCGAAGTCCAGCTGCGGCTGCACTTGGGTCTGGTTGAAGGATGGCTCGATCATTTCGATCGGGTCTTCCACCGTGCTCACGTTCACCTCTTCGGTGGCCACGCGTTTGAGCGTGGAGTAGAGCGTGGTGGTTTTGCCGGAACCCGTGGGCCCCGTCACCAGAATAATGCCGTGCGGGCGCTTGACCAACTGCTCCCAGCGCGTGGCGTCGTGGCTGCTGAAGCCCAGGGCGTCGAGGTCTTTGACCGCGTTGTCGGGGTCAAAAATGCGCATCACCATCTTCTCGCCAAACGCAGTGGGCAAGGTGGAAATCCGCATTTCAATTTCATCGCCACGCGGGTTGCGGGTCTTGATACGGCCGTCCTGCGGGCGGCGCTTTTCAATCACGTCCATGCGGCCCAGCAGCTTGATGCGGGCGGTCATGGCATTGAGCACACCCATGGGCATTTGGTACACCGGGTGCAGCACGCCGTCGATGCGGAAGCGGATCACGCCCTGCTCGCGCCGGGGCTCCAGATGGATGTCGCTGGCGCGCTGGTCGAAGGCGTATTGCCACAGCCAGTCCACTACCTGCACCACGCCCTGGTCGTTGGCGTCGAGTTGCTTGTTGCTCTTACCCAGCTCCACCAGCTGCTCAAAGCTGGCGCCGTTGTTCACGCCGGACTTGCTGGCAGCGCGCACGCTCTTGGCCAGGGCATAGAACTCGGCGGTGTAGCGGGTGATCTCCTGCGGGCTGGCCACCACGCGCTTCACACTGCGGCGGCTCTGGCGCTCCACTTCAGACACCCAATCGGTAATGAAGGGCTCGGCCGTGGCCACCGTGATTTCGCTGGGTGTAACCACCACCGGCAAAATCTTGTGGCGCTCTGCGTAAGCCGCGCCCATGGCATCAGCCACCTTGCCCACATCGACCTTGAGCGGGTCAATGCGCAGGTAGTCCAACCCGGCGCGCAGCGACAGCCATTGGGTCAATATCTCGATGTCCAGCGGCTTCTGGTCCGCAGCCCGGCGCATGGACACGGCGGCCAGACGCACCAGCGGGTGCTGGGCACTCTCCGCCTGGGAGCAGCGCGCAACGGTGCGCAGAGCCTCGTCTTCGGAGATGACTTTGTCTTGCTTGAGCCACTCGACCAGCAGGCGCCAATCCAGCGGGCCGTTGTAAGTTTGGGGGGTAGGCAGCTTTTTGGAATGGGGGCTCATGACTTCACCGGTTTGAAAACGCGGACCCACTTGTCCGCAGGCAGGCCCCACTCGCTTTGAATGAACTCGGCGCGCTCCAGCATCAAGGCACGTTTGGGGCGGCTGGGGGTGCGCTGGGCCATGACCACCGTGTTGCCCTCGCGGGTGGACTTGAAGGCCCAGATGGCGTCTTCGCCAAAAGCTTCGGCAATTTTGTCGACACTGTTGTCAAAGCTGGATGAGCGGCCGAACAGGTTGACGGTCATGCATCCTTCTTCGGTCAGAGTGGCGCGGCAGTCGGCGTAAAACTCGGCGCTGTCGAGCACGGGGGCAGCCGCCTCTTCGTCGTACAGATCCACCTGCAAGGCGTCTACAGCCCCCAGCCATTTCTCCTGCTTGATTTCTTCCGACGCGTCGGCCAGCACCACCTGCATGCGGCTGTTGTCGGCCGGTAGCTTGAACCAGCCGCGGCAGGCATGCAGCACCTGCGGGTTGAGTTCGATGGCAGTGGTTTTCATCTTCAGTTCTTTGTGGCAGAACTTGGTGAGCGAACCTGCGCCCAGGCCCAGTTGCAACGCTTGCCGCTTCTTCAGGGTGTGGGGGTCCATGAACAGCATCCAGGCCATCATGCGCTGTATGTATTCATGCACCAGCACCGTGGGTGCATCCACCAGCATGGAGCCTTGTATCCATTCACTGCCCAGGTGCAGGTGGCGGATGGGGCCTTCTTCAGAGAAATTGACTTCGGGGAGGGTGATCGGTGCTTTTCGTGCCATGGGGATTTATACCAGCAGCGCCCCCAGCTTCGGCAGGGCTTGCAGGCTGTTGTGTAAAGCTGCCGCAGCCAATGCGTCCACGCTGATGCCTCGGATCTCTGCCACGCATTCGGCAATGCGGGGCAACTCCGCCGGCGTGTTGCGGCCCTGCGCCTGGCCGGCAGCCCGCTGCGCTGCGGTGGTGTACAGCCAGTGCGGCGGGATGTCAGGCGCATCCGTCTCCAGCACCAGCGCGTCCAGCGGCAAAGTTTTGGCCAGGTGGCGCAGCTGCAGCGCACGATCGAACGTCACCGCACCGCCGAACCCCAGCTTGAAGCCTAGCTTGATGAATTCCGCCGCCTGCACCTCGCTGCCGTTGAACGCATGGGCAATGCCCTGCCAGCGCCCGTGCGGGCCGGCCACTTCGCGCAGGTGCTTGAGCAAGCGGTCCGCCGACTTGCGCACATGCAGCACCACGGGCAGGCCGTGTTGGCGGGCCAGCTTGAGCTGCTGGCGGTAGATGGATTCCTGCCGCTCGCGCGAGGGGCTTTGGCACAGAGCGGGCACAAAGTAGTCCAGCCCGATTTCACCCACCGCCACCAGACGCGGGTCGGCGGCGTGGGTGCTGAGCGCCTCGTCCAGCGCGAGCAAGTCGGCATCTTGCGCACCGGCCACGTACAAAGGGTGTATGCCCAGACAATAGCTGTCGCCCCCGGCGTGGGCCATCAGGCGCACGGTGTCGAAGTTGCTGCGCTCCACCGCCGGGATCACGCAATGCGCGACCCCTGCCTGCCGCGCCTGCTGCCGCACCGCGCTGCGGTCCGCATCAAACTCCGGCGCGTCGAGGTGAGCATGGGTATCGACCCAGCAGGTGCCGCCCATGGCCCCGGCCTCTTAGTCCACCAACCGGCCGGACACCAGCTTGAGCTGCCGGCTGCAGCGCGCTGCCAGGCTGGCGTCGTGCGTGACCAGCACAAAGGCGGTGCCTTGCTCGCGGGCCAGCTGCAGCATGAGTTCAAACACGCCATCCGCCGTGCTGCGGTCCAGGTTGCCGGTGGGCTCGTCGGCCAGCACGCAGTCGGGCTTTGTCACCAGCGCGCGGGCAATGGCCACGCGCTGACGCTCCCCGCCCGAGAGCTCGGCCGGGCGGTGATGCAGGCGGTGTTCCAGCCCCACCAGTGCTAGCATTTTCATAGCTGCTTGCGCACATTCTGCGGGCGCCAGACGCCGAATGGTCAATGGCATGGCCACATTGTCCAGCGCGCTGAACTCGGGCAGCAGGTGGTGGAACTGGTAGACAAAGCCGAGGTGCTGGTTGCGCATGCGCCCCTGCTCCGCCGCTGAAAGGCGGGCCAGCGGCTGGCCCAGCAGCTCCACGCTGCCGCTGCTGGGCGCATCCAAGCCGCCCATGAGGTGCAGCAAGGTGCTCTTGCCCGAACCGGAGGCGCCCACGATGGCCAGGGTTTCGCCCCGGTGCACCTGCAAGTCCACACCGTGCAGCACGGTCACGTCCAGGCGGCCTTCTTCAAAGCGTTTGGTCAGTGCGCGCGCTTGCAGCACCACGTCTCCAAGGGGAGGGGTGGCGGCGGTACTGGCGGCCATGTCAGCCACCTGCTGGTACTGGGCGGCGGCCAGCGCTTGTTCTACCGAAAATACGGGCTTATTCATAACGCAAGGCCTCCGCCGGGTTCACGCGGCTGGCGCGCCAGCTCGGGTACAGGGTGGCCACAAAGGCCATCAACAAGGAGATCAGCGCAATCGGGACGATGTCCGCCTGCTGGGGGTCGCTGGGCATGCGGCTGATTAGGTAAATATCTCGGGGCAAGAAGCTCGCGCCCAGGGCCTGCTCCAGCGCAGGCACGATGACGTCAATATTGAAGGCCACGCCCAGCCCCAACAACAGCCCGGCCAGGGTGCCGATCACGCCCACCATCGCGCCCTGCACCACAAAAATGCCCATGATGCTGCCCGGGCTGGCACCCAGGGTGCGCAGGATGGCGATGTCGGCGCGCTTGTCGGTGACCGTCATCACCAGGGTGGACACGAGGTTGAACGCAGCCACCGCCACGATGAGGGTGAGGATGATGAACATCATGCGTTTCTCCACCTGCACCGCCGCAAACCAGGTACGGTTCTGGCGCGTCCAGTCGCGCAGCAACAAGTCACCACTCAAGCTGCGGGCCAGCTGCTCAGTCACCTCACGGGCCTGGTGCAAGTCCTTGAGCTTGAGGCGCACGCCGCTGGGGCCTTCCAGGCGGAAGATGCGCGCGGCGTCCTCCCAGTGCAACAGGGCCAATGCGGCGTCGTATTCATAGTGGCCGGAGTCGAAGGTGCCCACCACGGTCATTTGCTTCAGGCGCGGCACCACGCCGGCCGGGGTCACTTGCCCGCTGGGTGCCACCAGGGTGACGGTGTCGCCCACCCGCACCCCCATGTTGCGGGCCAGCTCGCCCCCCAGCACCACACCGAACTCGCCGGGCACCAGCCGCGCCAGCGACTCTTGCTGGGCACCGGTGGCAAAGTCGCTCACCTGCGGCTCCAGGGCCGGGTCTATGCCGCGCACCATGGCGCCCTTCATGTCTTCCCCGCGGGCGATCAGGGCCTGTGCCGTAATAAAGGGCGCCGCGCCTATGACCTGCGGGTTCTCTTTGGACTGGGCCATGGTGCGGGCCACATCGGGCAGCGCCTGGCCGTCCGCCGAGTACACCTCGATGTGCGAGACCACGCCCAGCATGCGGTCACGCACCTCTTTCTGAAAGCCGTTCATCACGCTGAGCACGATGATCAGGGCCGCCACGCCCAGCGCAATGCCCAGCATGGACACGCCGGAAATAAAGGAAATAAAGCCGTTGCGCCGGGTGGCGCGGCCGGCACGGGTGTAGCGCCAGCCAATCGTCAGCTCAAAGGGAAGTTGCATGGGAGGTTACAAAGTGCGTCAAGCGCCGGATTGTGGCATCCATGCGGGACAATCCTGGGTATGCACACCCTTATTCCCTTCGCAGCACCGGCCGGCCCGCACTGCCAGGAAGCCCTGCCCCGCCTGGAACTCCCGTATCTGGCGGAGTTGCTCGAATTGTTGACCCCCACCCCGCCCCTACTGGGTGCCGAAGACTCGCTATCGCCCTTGTTTGAGCGGGTGCATGCCAAAAGCCTGGGCCTGCAGGGCGCTGACGGGCTGCTGCCCTGGGCCGCACTGGACGCCCGCCAACTGGGCCTCACCCGCACCCATGGCGACACGGGCTGGGCCTGGATCACGCCCTGCCACTGGCAAATCAACGCCGACCATGTGGCCATGGACCACCCCGACTCGCTGGCGCTGGACGCCCACGAGATTGACGACCTGCGCGCTGCCATGCAGCCCTACTTTGCCGAAGATGGCATTAGCTTGCATGCGCTGAACCACCACACCTGGCTGGCCCAGGGCGAGCTGCTGCGCGATCTGCCCACCGCCTCGCTGGCCCGCGCCTGCGGCCCCCGGGTGGACCAGTGGATGCCGCGTGCGCCCCAGGCCCGCAGCCTGCGCCGCCTGCAAAACGAAATGCAGATGCTGCTCTACCGCCACCCGGTGAACGACGCACGGGCGGCCCAGCGGCGGCTCACCGTCAACTCCTTCTGGATCAGCGGCACCGGCGCTTTGCCTCAGGGGGCGATGGAGAAGTCCGACACCCTGTCCGTGCAGCATCAGCTGGAAGTCGCAGCCCTGCGGGACGACGCCCCTGCCTGGACCCACGTCTGGCAAACGCTGGATGCCACCCTCGTGGCCACCCTGCTGCGCCAGGCCAAAGCCAAGCAGCCGCTGGAACTCACTCTGTGCGGGGAGCGCATGGCCGCCAGCTTTGAGCTGCAAAACACAGCGTGGTGGAACCGCATCCAGCGCCGCTTCACCATGCCCACGCCGGCTGAATTGCTGGCCACCCTTTGAAGTTATGAAAATCGTTCCCCGCGACATCCCCCCCCGCGCCGCCTGGGCGCTGGAGCAAGCCGGCCTGCACCCGCTGCTGGCCCGCCTGTACGCGGCCCGTGGCGTGACCGGCAAAGACGAGCTGGACGACGCCTTGGCCAAACTCCTGCCCCCGCAAGGCTTGCTGGGTGCCGACCGCGCCGCCGTGCTGTTGGCCGATGCCATCGCCCAGGACAAAAAGCTCTGCGTGGTGGCCGACTACGACTGTGACGGCGCCACCGCCTGCGCCGTGGCCGTGCGCGGCCTGCGCCTGCTGGGCGCCCGCCATGTGGACTACCTGGTGCCCGACCGCGTGGTCGATGGCTACGGCCTGACCGCCCCCATCAGCGAGCGCGTCAAGCAATCCGGCGCCGATGTGCTGATCACCGTGGACAACGGCATTGCCAGTGTGGACGGCGTAGCCCGGGCCAAAGCGCTGGGCCTGCAGGTGCTGGTGACCGACCACCACCTGCCCGGCCATGAGCTGCCCAAGGCCGACGTTATCGTCAACCCCAACCAGCCGGGCTGCACCTTTGAGAGCAAGTCCATGGCCGGGGTGGGCGTCATGTTCTACACCCTGCTGGCGCTGCGCGCGGAATTGCGAAAGCGTGGCGTTTTTGCTTCCGTTCGGGCTGAGCCTGTCGAAGCCAGCCCTTCGACAGGCTCAGGGCGGGCGGGGGAACCTAAGCTTGATGTGCTGCTGCCTTTGGTGGCGCTGGGCACCGTGGCCGATGTGGTCAAGCTCGATGCCAACAACCGCCGCCTCGTGGCCCAAGGACTCAAACGGGTGCGAGCGCTCGCCATGCCTGCGGGACTAGCTAGCCTTTTTATAGCAGCGGGCCGCAAGGCGGAAGTAGCCACCACCTTCGATTTCGGCTTTGCACTGGGGCCCCGCATCAATGCCGCCGGCCGCTTGAGCGACATGACGCTGGGCATTGAGTGCCTGCTGACGGACGACCCAGGCCGCGCCGACGAGCTAGCCAAGATGCTGGACGGCATCAACCGCGAGCGCCGCGAAATTGAAGGCGATATGCGCGAGCAGGCCTTTGCGATTGCGGAGAGCCTGTTTGACGAAGGCGATGAACCTCCACCCGCGATTTGCGTGTTCGACCCCGACTTCCACGAAGGCGTGGTGGGCATTGTGGCCAGCCGCATCAAGGACAAGCTGCACCGCCCTACTTTTGTGTTTGCCGCCAGCGCGGCGGAAGGCAAGGAGCACGAACTCAAGGGCTCGGGCCGCAGCATTCCCGGCTTTCATTTGCGCGATGCGCTGGACCTGGTGGCCAAGCGCTACCCCGGTGTGATCTTGAAGTTCGGTGGCCACGCCATGGCGGCGGGCTGCACGGTGGCGGAAGAGTTTTTTGACGACTTCGAAAACGGCATGAACGAGGTGGCCCAGGAATGGCTGGACGCCGCCACGCTGACCCGCCGCATGGAAACCGACGGCCCGCTGGCTGCCGAATACCGCCGCGTGGATCTGGTCGATGCGCTGCACAAAGAGGTGTGGGGCCAGGGCTTTGCTGCTCCCACTTTCAGCGAGGAGGTCGAGGTCGTGTCCCAGCGCCTGGTGGGTGAAAAGCACCTCGCCCTCAAGCTCAAGCACCAGGGCGAGCCGGTGGACGGCATCTGGTTCGGGCACACCGAGCCGCTGCCGCCCAAGGTCACACTGGCCTTCCGGCTGGATGCCGACGAGTGGAATGGCGTGCGCAGGGTGCGCTTTCTGGTCGAAGGAGCGCAGGGGTGAGCCTGCCCGGTGCGCGCGCCTTTGCCGCCGCCCTGACACCCACCCAGCGCCACACCCTGGCAGATGCAGCCCGGCGCGCCAACGCCCCGCCACCACCGGATCTGCAGACCTTGTGGATCAGTGGCGGCCGCGACGCCGAACCCTTGCAACTGGGCCGCCTGGAACCGGAGCGCGCCGCCCTACTGGCCACGCTGCTGCCAGCCTGCCACTTTCAGGCAGACGGCGACACCCCCGGCTTGCATTGGCAGGCGCTGAGCTTGTCCAGCCATGCACGCAGCACCGTGCTGCAAACCGCGCTCGAACAATGCCACGCGCGAGGTCTGGTGCACGGCTGGCGCAAGGAGCCCTTTGCCTTTTGGCACCACGACTGCCTGGTGCCGCCAGCCGATGGGCAGCAGCCGCTGCTGGCCGTAGAGCGCGCCGGCTTTCGTTTTTTGGGCATACGCAGCCATGCAGTGCATATCAACGGTTTCACGCCGGACGGGCGCCTGTGGTGCGGGCGCCGCGCGCTGACCAAGCCCACCGACCCCGGCCTGCTGGACAACGTGACGGCGGGCGGTTTGCCAGCGGGTGAATCGCCCTGGAGCTGTGCCCTGCGCGAACTGCAGGAAGAAGCAGGCGCCGTGTTGGAAGACAGCCGCAGCCTGCACGACGCCGGCCAGGTGCGCACCGCCCGCATGGATGCCGGCTGCTGGCATGACGAAACCTTGCTGGTCTACAACTGGGCATGTGCCGACGGCTGGGAACCTGCCAACCAGGACGGAGAAGTGGCCGGCTTTGTGTGCCTGAACGCCGCGCAGACCCTGGCGCAGATAGAGGCCGGTGCCTTCACCCAGGACGCCGTCGCCTCGCTGGCCCACGGCCTGCAGCACTTGTGACACACCCGCGCGCTACCATGTACGCTCGCCACGCCTAGCCATGACGCCCCGCCCACCGATGAACCTCCCTGCCCAAAATTACGGCGCCGACTCCAGCGGCCTGATTTACGGATTTGTGTTCGACGCCCAGGGTGCCGGCACGCCCACTAGCAGCGACGAAGCCTTGCAATGGCTACAAAACCCACCGACGGAGCCGGGCGGCTTTGTGTGGCTGCATTTCAACCTGTCGCACACCGCCAGCAGCAAGTGGCTCAAAGACAACCTGCAACTCTCGGACCTGTTCCATGAATCCCTGACCGACGGCTCCCGCTCCACCCGCGTAGAGCTGGACGACGACATGCTGGTCGCTGTGGTCAACGATGTGAGCTACGACTTTGCGTTTGAGCCGTCTGACATCTCCACCCTCTGGCTCTCGGTAGGCCCGCGTCTGGTGGTCAGTGCCCGGCTGCAGCCGCTGCGCTCCATTGACCGGCTGCGCGACGCCGTGCGCCGGGGCGAAACACTCAGGACCCCGGTGGCCCTGCTGGTGCACCTGATGCATGACCAGGGTGACGTGCTGATCCACATCGTGCGCAACACCACGGCGCGGGTGGACGACATTGAAGACAACCTACTCGCCGGCCGGCTGGAGCCCAAGCGCGCCAACCTCGGCGCCCTGCGCCGGCTGCTGGTGCGCTTGCAGCGCTTGCTGGCCCCCGAGCCGGCCGCCCTGTTCCGCCTGCTGCGCAAGCCCCCCGAGTGGATTGGCGAGGAAGACCTGGGCGACCTGCGCCAGAGCACCGAAGAATTCAACGTGGCGCTGAGCGACATGGCCGCGCTGCAAGAGCGCATCAAGCTGCTGCAGGAAGAAATTGCCGGCCGTGTGGCCGAGGCCAACAACCGCAGCCTGTTCGTGCTGACCATCGTGACCGTGCTGGCCTTGCCCATCAACATCATTGCCGGCCTGCTGGGCATGAATGTGGGCGGCATCCCGCTGGCGGATCACCCGCATGGCTTCTGGTGGGTGGTGGCGCTCATTGTCAGCTTCACGGGCATTGCGGCCTTTATCGCACTGCGCAAGCCGCGCGACTAGGTTTTTCACGCATTTTTGGCCTCTAGCCCTTATGAAATAAGCGCAAGCAGCTCCTGAATTCATAGCAAATTGAAAGCCATACGAGCAGCCCGACCATGAGCACGTCCCCCTTGCATCTCACCATCCTGACCGGCGCATCACGCGGCATGGGCCTGGCCATGGCCGAGCAGCTGCTGCAAGCCGGCCACCAGCTGCTGTGCCTCTCGCGCCACACGCAGCCCGCACTGCAGCAAGCAGCCGAAGCGTCAGGAGCGCTATTGGAACAATGGAATGTCGATCTGGCCGACGGGGCCACTGCAGCAGCGCGACTGCATGCGTGGCTGCAGGCTTTACCTGTCCAGCGCTACACCAGTGCCACCCTGATCAACAACGCCGGCGTCATCCCTGACTTGGTGCCGCTGCGTGACAGTGCCCCCACCGACCTGGCCCATGCCCTGCGCGTGGGCCTGGAAGCCCCCCTGCAGCTCTGCGCGGCCTTTCTGGCTGGCACACGCGATTGGACGGTAGCGCGCAAAGTGCTGAATGTGTCGTCCGGCCTGGGCCGGCGCGCCATGGCCTCGCAAGCCGGCTACTGCGCGGCCAAGGCCGGCCTGGACCACTTCACCCGCTGCCTGGCCATGGATGAAGCGCTGGCCTCGAACGGGGCCAAAGTCTGCTCACTGGCCCCCGGCGTGATCGACACCGACATGCAAGTCCAGTTGCGCAGCGCCGATGCCACGCAGTTTCCCGACCGGGGCAGCTTTGAAAGCCTGAAAAACAATGGTCAGCTCACCCGCCCCGACGAGGCTGCGCGCCGCGTGCTGGCCTACCTGGCCCGAGCGGATTTCGGCGAGCAGCCGGTGGCCGATGTGCGGGGCTAGTCCCCGCCGCACCAGAACGGGTTCGTAGCCTAGTAAATCTCCGGCACGTACATCTCGGCCGGCACAGGGTGGCGTTCGTAGTCGGCGTGCCGCACCCGCTCCGGCAACTCCACCGGGGGATGGGGAATTTCTTCATAAGGCATCTGGCTCAGCAAGTGCTGGATGCAGTTCAGGCGGGCCTTCTTTTTATCCACCGCCTGCACCACCCACCAGGGCGCCTCCGGAATGTGGGTGCGCTCCAACATGGCTTCCTTGGCGTGGGTGTAGGCCTCCCAGCGCACGCGGGACTGCAGGTCCATGGGGCTCAATTTCCACTGCTTGAGCGGGTCATGGATGCGGCCCAGAAAGCGGCTGTGCTGCTCTTCATCGGAGATGGAGAACCAGTATTTGATGACCTGGATGCCCGAGCGCACCAGCATCTTCTCGAACTCGGGCACGGTGCGGAAAAACTCTTCAAGCTGCTCGTCATTGCAAAAGCCCATGACGCGTTCCACACCCGCGCGGTTGTACCAGCTGCGGTCAAACAACACGATCTCGCCGGCGGCGGGCAAGTGGCTCACATAGCGCTGGAAGTACCACTGGGTGCGTTCGCGGTCGTTGGGCGCAGGCAGCGCGGCCACACGGCACACACGGGGGTTGAGGCGCTGGGTGATGCGCTTGATGGCGCCGCCCTTGCCGGCCGCGTCGCGCCCTTCAAAAATCACCACCACCTTGTGACCGGTGGCCACTACCCAGTCCTGCAGCTTGACCAGCTCGCCCTGCATGCGGAAGAGCTCGCGGAAGTAGGTGCGGCGGTCCTGCTTGTGCTGCACGCCCAGCTCGGGGCTCAGCGCCTCGGCCAGCGCGTCCTGGTTGTGCTCGTCGAGCTCCATTTCCAGCTCTTCGTCATAGCTGTCCAACATGTCGCTGCGGATGCGACGGATCAATTCTTCTTCACTGGAACTCACGGGCGACTCCTGAACGGGCAAATTTCTGACCCCTGGAGGGTAGGCGCCTCTAATGTCAATTTCATGACAAAACCATGACCTTGCGAACCGTAAGATGCCTGACTTGCTTGCGGCGCACACTGCGTGCTGCACCCACTTTTATTTCCAGAGGAGCCTTGTATGTCCCGTGAAGTCGTCGTCGTCAGCGCTGTGCGCACCGCCATTGGTACCTTTGGCGGCAGCCTCAAAGACATTCCCCCCACCGACCTGGCCGCCCAGGTAGTGCGCGAGTCGCTCGCCCGCGCCAACGTCGAAGGCAAAGACGTGGGTCACGTCGTGTTCGGCCATGTGGTGAACACCGAGCCCAAGGACATGTACCTCAGCCGTGTGGCCGCCCTCAACGGCGGCTGCGCCCAGGAAACACCGGCCTACAACGTGAACCGCCTGTGCGGCTCCGGCCTGCAGGCCATCGTGAACGCCAGCCAGAGCATTCTGCTGGGCGATGCCGATGTGGCCATTGGCGGTGGCGCCGAAAACATGAGTCGCGCACCCTTTGCATCCTTGAACATGCGCTGGGGCGCCCGCATGGGGGACACCAAGATGGTGGACATGATGATTGGCGCCCTGCACGACCCCTTCCACACCATCCATATGGGCGTGACCGCGGAGAACATTGCCGCCAAGTGGGGTATCAGCCGCGAAGAACAGGACGCTTTGGCGGTGGAGAGCCACCAGCGGGCCCAGAAAGCCACGGCTGCCGGCTACTTCAACAGCCAGATCACCCCCGTCATGCTCAAGAGCAAAAAAGGCGACGTGGCCTACGCGACTGATGAGCACTTCCGCCCCGACTGCAAGCTTGAAGACATGACCAAGCTGAAACCCGTTTTCATCAAGGAAAACGGCACCGTCACCGCCGGCAACGCTTCGGGTATCAATGACGCCGCCGCTGCCGTGGTGCTGATGGAAAAAAGCGTGGCCCAGGCCCGCGGCCTCAAGCCTCTAGCCCGCCTGGTGGCCTACGCCCACGCCGGCGTGGACCCCAAGTACATGGGCATAGGCCCGGTGCCGGCCTCCAAATTGGCCTTGCAAAAAGCCGGCTTGACGGTGAACGACCTGGATGTGATTGAAGCCAACGAGGCCTTTGCGGCCCAGGCCTGCGCGGTCGCCAATGACCTGGGGCTAGACCCGGCCAAGGTCAACCCCAATGGCTCCGGCATCTCGCTGGGCCACCCCATCGGGGCAACCGGTGCCTTGATTACCGTGAAGGCCTTGTACGAGCTGGAGCGCATCAACGGACGCTACGCCCTGGTGACCATGTGCATCGGTGGCGGCCAGGGCATTGCCGCCATTTTCGAGCGCGACCGCTAAACGCCAATCACCCAGCGGCGCAGTGGACCTGTTGAGAACAGGTCCACATCCATTGCGTCCGCCACCTGCTCGATCAACTTGCCGTCGGCTACCAGAATCTGGTAGTTGCACACCTGGTTGCGGCCGTGCTCCTTGGCGTAGTAGAGCGCCTTGTCCGCGCGCCCCAGTCATACCACAGCCCGTCGCGGGGCGGCTGTCCGCCCAGGCTCTGCACCAAAGCATTCATGCAATTCTTCTACCTTGTTTTCTCTCGTGTCCGGCTGCCAAGCAAAGCGCCATTGCTTGACCCAACGCAAACCTGCGCAGTCCACACAAACCTATGCTCTGCGTTAGCCCAACTGCGGCCAACTTAGAGCACCCCCATGACCGAAACCAAGACCGCCACGCCCGACGTACCGCAAGAATCCCGTGATTGGCTACAAGCCAGCGGACTGCAAGCACTGCGCATCGCCGGCCGGCGTGTGCTGCCCATTGTGCAAGGCGGCATGGGCATCGGCATTTCGGGCCACCGCCTGGCCGGCAGCGTGGCGGCGGCGGGCGGCGTGGGCACGCTCTCCAGCGTGGACTTGCGGCGCCACCACCCCGACCTGATGGAGCGCACCCGTGAGCTGGCGCCCGGCGAAGAGGCCAAAGCCGGCATCAATGCCGCCAACCTGGAGGCCATTGACCGCGAAATCAAAGCCGCGCGCGAACGCACCGGTGGAAAAGGCCTGCTGGCCATTAACGTGATGCGGGCCGTCAGCGAGTACGCCGCCAACGTGACCCGGGCCCTGGAAGCCGGCATTGATGCCGTGGTGGTGGGCGCCGGTTTGCCGCTGGATCTGCCGGATCTGGCCCAAGACCACCCCCGAGCAGCGCTGATCCCCATCCTCTCGGACGCGCGCGGTGTGCAACTACTGGTCAAAAAGTGGGAGCGCAAAAAGCGCCTGCCGGATGCCATCGTGATCGAGCACCCGCGCCTGGCCGGTGGCCACTTGGGCGCGGCCAAAATCGCTGACTTGCAAGACACCCGATTCAACTTTGAAAACGTGATCCCCCAGGTGCGCCAGTTTTTCAAAGACGCGGGCTACGAGCAACACATCCCGCTGATTGCCGCTGGCGGCATCCGCAGCCACGAAGACATTGCGCGCCTGCAGGCCTTGGGCGCCGACGCAGTGCAATTGGGCACCGCATTTGCCGTGACTGAAGAAAGCGACGCCCACGCCGAGTTCAAGCGCGTGCTGGCCGAAGCGCGCGAGGAAGACATGGTCGAGTTCACCAGCGTCGCCGGCCTGCCCGCCCGCGCGGTGGGCACGCCCTGGCTGCGCGCCTACCTGAAAATTGAGCCCAAGCTGCAAGCCGTGGTGCACGCCAAGAGCCGCTGCACCAAAAGCTTTGACTGCCTGGGCCAGTGCGGGCTGCGTGACGGCCTGCCGGGCTGGGGCCAGTTTTGCATCGACAACCAGCTGGCTGCTGCTTTGCGGGGCGATGTGAAAAAAGGCCTGTTCTTCCGCGGTGCCGGACGCTTGCCCTTTGGCGACCAGATCAAGACGGTGCGCGAACTCATGCAGCGCTTGCTGACGCCGGGCTTGGCTGGCGCAGCGGCCTAAGCTAGCAAATTGCTATCAATTTAGTAGCTATATGCGCACATTCCACGTGCGCTAGAGGGCCAAAAGGCCTTAAACCTCGCCCTGGAACCCACCGGCACGCAGGGTCAGCACCAGGGTATCCCGGTAGCCGCCCTCGGCCACGGGCTGGATAGGGGTGGACTCATGGATCACGCGCTCATCATCCAGCAACAACAAAGACCAAGGTTCGCTCAGCGTGAAACGCTGCCCGTTCGGGCCCTCGGCCTCAAACACCCGGGTTTCGCCGCCTTTGACACCATGGCGCGCCACCATGAACACGGCCACCAGGTCCACGCCATCGCGGTGCGCGCCCTCGGGCGTGGGGCGGCCTATGCCATCAGTGGTGTCGATGCGGAACTGGTGCGCTTCTGCATACCAGGTGTGGTGGCCCTTCAAATCGTCCGCCACCCGGCCCAGCCAGGCCAGCAGTTGCAGCCACGACGCCTGCGTGGTGAGGCTGCGCTCCATGGGCTCAAAGTGGCGCTGCATGCCGCCGTGCAAGGCGTTGTAGGCCAGGGGCTGCCAATGCGGGCGGTGCGCTGCCTGAGTCACGCCCTGGCCGTCCAGCACAAAGCAGGAATGGCGGCGGCGGCGGTAACGGCCACCATCTTTGAGGTAGTTGTCGGGCGGCAGGTCATTCCATCCGTCACACCAGCCCAGCATGGCATCCAGCGGCACACCGGACAGGCCGGCGACTTGCGATGCCCCCACTACTGCGTAGCCCTGGCGGAACAGGGTGGCGCCCAAGTCAGCGGGGCGGGCAATTAAGGGGGGTTGGAAAGAAATGGTCATGGCGCAGGATTATCAACTGCCCTCTGCGCACAAGGCCTGATGTGGGTCAATATGCCGGATGCGCTCTGGCCCTAAGCTGGGCCGGATCAAGGAGAAAAGCAATGACCGAAACCCTCAACGCCCCCGCACCCCTGGTCTGGAGCGAGGCTCTGGTACTCGATATGCCCGTCATGGACGAGGTGCACCAGGAGTTTGTGGCCCAGCTGGAACGCGTGGTGCGAGCCGACGATGACAGGCTCCTGCCCCTGTGGTCGGAACTGATTGCCCACACCCAGGAGCACTTCGACCGCGAAGACCAGTGGATGCGCGCCACCGGCTTTGCCGCCGGCAACTGCCATGCCACGCAGCACAAAGTGGTGCTGCAGGTGATGCGCGAGGGGGAAGCCTGCGGCCACGGCGGCGACCTGGCGGTACTGCGGCAGATGGCCGATGAGCTGGGCATCTGGTTCCCGCAGCATGCACAAAGCATGGATGCATCCTTGGCATTGCACTTGCGTACAGCAGGCTACGACCCGGCAACCGGGACGCTCTCCCAGCCGGACCGTCTGCCGCAAGCGCAGATTCATGGCTGTGGAGGCGTCACCTGCTCGGACACGTCAACCGCCTGAATCCACGTAACCGATGCCCGAATCCAACGCTGCCCTGCGCCACCGCCACACCGAAGACGTGCAAGCCTTGCTCACCGGCACCCTGTTTGCCGCGCTGGGGGTCTTGATGTTCAAGCAGGTGGGCCTGCTGACCGGCGGCACGGCCGGGGTAGCCTTCTGGCTGCACTACGCCACGGACTGGAATTTCGGGCTGATCTTCTTTGCCATCAACCTGCCGTTTTTTGCGCTGGCCTACCGGCGCATGGGGCGGGTATTCACTGTCAAGACGTTTTTGACCGTCGTCCTGATGGCGGTAATGACCAACCTGCTGCCCCATTGGGTGGGTTTTGAACACCTGCACCCGGCAGCCACGGCCATCATTGGCGGTTTGCTCATGGGTACGGGCATGCTGATTTTGTTCAGGCATAAGGCCAGCTTGGGAGGCTTCAATGTGCTGGTGCTCTATCTGCAAGACAAGTATGGCTGGCGCGCCGGGCGTCTCCAGATGGCGCTGGACTGCAGCATCGTGCTGCTGGCCTTCGGCGTGACCGACTGGCAACATGTGCTGCTGAGTGTGCTGGGGGCCGTCACCCTGAACCAGACGCTGGCGACCAACCACCGTGCCGGCCGCTACATGGCCCACTGAGCGCACACGCGGGACGCCTGTCACCCGCAGGCTGCCACGTGTCACCTTGGCTACCGCCCAAGACCCGTTACGGCGCTAGCATTGCGGGCCGACCGCCCATGCGCTTCGTAGCATATGGGCGGTGTGAACTTTTGCTGATACTTTTCTCCGGAGCCCCCATGACACCCACCCTGTTGTCCGCTGTGACCAACCACCAGATCCGCCTGGCCGCGCGCCCTGTCGGCATGCCCCAGGCCAGCAATTGGAGCCACACCACCGAGCCTGTGGCCGAGCCTGCCGAAGGCGGCGTTACCCTCAAAGCGCTGGCCTTGAGCCTGGATCCGGCCATGCGTGGCTGGATGAATGAAGGCAAAAGCTACATTCCCCCCGTTGGTATCGGGGAGGTCATGCGCGCCATCGGCGTCGGCGTGGTGGTGGCCAGCAAGAGCGACCAGTTCACCGTCGGCGACCATGTGAGTGCCGGTTTCGGTGTGCAGGAATACATCACCCTGGCGCATACCGATTTCAAACGCGCGGGACTGGTCAAGATCGATCTGCGCGCGGGCAGCTTGACCCAATGGCTCAATGTGTTGGGCATGCCGGGAATGACCGGCTACTTCGGCCTCATGGATGTGGGCCAACCCAAAGCCGGCGAAACAGTGGTGATCTCAGGCGCCGCCGGCGCTGTGGGCCAGACGGTAGGCCAGCTGGCCCGGATCAAGGGCTGCCGCGTAGTAGGCATTGCCGGCGGCCCCGCCAAGTGCGACTGGGTGGTCAAGGAATTGGGGTTTGACGCCTGCATCGACTACAAGGCCGGCCCCGGCGCTGTGCGTGCCGGGCTCAAAGACCATTGCCCGGACGGCGTGGACATTTACTTTGACAACGTGGGCGGCGAAATCCTGGACGATGTGCTGTCCCGCATCAACCGCAAAGCCCGTATCGTCCTTTGCGGTGCCATCAGCCAGTACAACCACACGGGCGGTGTGCAAGGCCCCAAGAATTACCTGAGCCTGCTGGTCAACCGCGCCCGCATGGAAGGCATTGTGGTGTTCGACTATGCCGACCGCTACCACCTCGCCGTCGCCGAGATGGCCGGCTACCTGAAAGACGGCCGCATGAAGAGCAAAGAAGACGTGGTGGTAGGCCTGCAGACCTTCCCCGACACTTTGCTGAAGCTGTTCAAAGGCGAAAATTTTGGAAAACTGGTGCTTCAGGTTGCGACAGAGTAAACCGCCTGTTACAGACCCGGAGCATGCGCCTGCGCAAGTCCTTCCCGGAGGAGCGCTTGCCCGTCCCGGGCACAAAGCTTGCTTGAGAATTCTCAAGCAAGGGCTCCAATTTCGCTAACATCGGAGCATGCTGATATTGCATAGCACCCCCATGAAAACCCAAGGGTTGGCATGGGAGCAAAAGAACTACTATGCGCACGCGGGTTCTTTGGAACTGTGCACGTGCCGCATCTTGGGCCTTTGACTCACACTTTACCTTTAGCTTTTACGAGGAAGTCACATGAAGAAAACACTGTTAGCCATCGCAGCAATCTCTTTGCTGTCCCTGGGACATGCGGCCTATGCAGCCGACACCCTGGCAAAGGTCAAAGCATCCGGAACCATCACCATGGGTGTGCGCGACTCCTCGGGCGCCCTTTCTTACACATTGGGCGATGGCAAATACGTGGGCTACCACGTGGAGCTGTGCCAACGCATTGTGGCCAACGTGGAAAAATCCATCGGCAAAAAGCTGGAAATCAAATACCAGCCAGTGACCTCCCAGAACCGCATTCCCCTGATCCAGAACGGCACCGTCGATATTGAATGCGGCTCCACGACCAACAACGCGACACGCCAGAAGGATGTGGCCTTTGCCTTGACCGCCTATGTGGAAGAAGTGCGCATTGCCGTGAAGGCCAACTCGGGCATCACCTCCATCAACCAGTTGACCGGCAAGACCGTGGCGACCACCACAGGCACCACCTCGGTGCAAACCCTGCGCAAACACGAACGCGCCAACGGTGTGGACTTCAAGGAAGTGTTCGGCAAAGACCATGCCGACAGCTTCTTGCTGCTGGAGTCCGGCCGCGCCGACGCCTTTGTGATGGATGGGCAGATCCTGGCAGGCAATATTGCCACCGCCAAGGCCCCCGCCGACTTCAAGATCGTGGGCGAAGTCCTGAACGTGGAACCCATCGCCATCATGCTGCCCAAGGATGATCCAGCCTTCAAGAAGGTGGCCGATGACACGATTCAAGGCTTGCAAAAATCGGGTGAACTGGCCAAGCTCTACGACAAGTGGTTCGTTCAACCCATCCCCCCGAAAAACACCCGCGTAGGCCTGCCTGCGAGTGATGCCACCAAGGCCGCCTGGGCCAACCTGAACGACAAACCCATGGAAGACTACGCCAAGAAGTAGGCCACCCCGGACCGGAAACAGACCCGCTTCTGCCGACGGCAGTGGCGGGTTTCTTTCTAATGCACGGGTGAGAATGCAAAGGGACAGTGGAATTGACCGGACACCGACATCCGGTTCTTCGAGGATGAAGTGAGGTTTCTATGACGTGGGATTGGCAAGTTTTTCTGAATGATGATGGCAGTGGGCGCACCTACTTGCAGTGGATGCTGGAGGCCTGGCAGTGGACGCTGTCGGTCGCTGGCGGTGCCTGGGTGGTGGCCATGGTGTCCGGTTTTCTGGTGGGCACACTGCGCACCCTGCCCCACAACCCGTGGCTGGTGCGACTGTCCACGGCCTGGGTAGAGCTTTTCCGCAACATCCCCTTGTTGGTCCAGATTTTTCTCTGGTACTTTGTGGCACCCAAGTTTTTTCCCTCCATGCAAAGCATCCCGAGTTTTGTCCTGGTGGTGTTTGCCTTGGGGTTTTTTACCTCTGCACGGATTGCAGAGCAGGTGCGGGCGGGCATCCAGTCCCTGCCCAAAGGCCAGCGCTATGCGGGCATGGCGATGGGATTCACCACCGTTCAAACCTACCGCTATGTCCTGCTGCCCATGGCCTTGCGGGTCATCATGCCGCCGCTGACCAGTGAGTCCATGAACCTGCTGAAAAATTCATCGGTGGCATTTGCGGTTTCCATTGCGGAATTGACCATGTTTGCCATGCAGGCCCAGGAAGAAACCTCACGGGGTATCGAAATCTACATCGGTGTCACCGCCCTGTATGCACTCTCGGCGTTTGCCGTCAACCGCATTCTGTATTTCGTAGAAAAGAAAATTCAAATTCCCGGCCTGGTCGTGGCCCAAACCGGGGGGGGACATTGATATGGGTGGACTCGATCTGAGCTTTGTCAACATGGAAGTGATCAGCAAATTTGTGCTGAACGGCTTCCTGTTCAGTGTCAATCTGACCATTGTGGCCACCCTGGGGGGGATAGTGTTCGGGACCTTGCTGGCCTTGATGCGCCTGTCCGGCAATAAGCCCCTGGCGCTGATCGCCACCGTCTATGTCAACGGTATGCGCAGCATCCCTTTGGTGATGGTGATTTTGTGGTTCTTTTTGCTGGTGCCGCTGATTACCGGCCGGCCGGTAGGGGCCGAACTGTCGGCCATCATTACATTCATCGCCTTTGAAGCCGCCTATTTCAGCGAAATCATGCGGGCTGGCATTCAGTCCATCCCGCGGGGCCAGGTGTATGCGGGCCAGGCTTTGGGCATGACCTATTCCCAGAACATGCGTCTGGTGGTGCTGCCTCAGGCATTCCGCAACATGCTTCCGGTGCTTCTGACCCAGACGATTGTGCTGTTCCAGGATACCTCGCTGGTGTATGCCATCGGCGCCTACGATCTGCTCAAGGGCTTTGTCACCGCCGGCAAAATTTACGGCCGTCCCGAGGAGGCATACATCCTGGCCGCAATGGTGTATTTTGTGGTGTGTTTCACCTTGTCGTTTTTGGTCAAACGCCTGCAGAACAAGATTGCCATCATCCGCTAAAACGCGCATGGGCCTGCGCCCGACCTGTCAAGGCTGCGCCCATGCACGAAGAAACCCGAATCAGGAAACTCCAACATGATCAAGATTGACAACATTTCCAAATGGTACGGCCCGGTGCAAGTACTGAACAACTGCTCCGTCGACATCGCCAAAGGCGATGTCGTGGTGGTATGCGGCCCTTCGGGCTCGGGCAAGTCCACACTCATCAAAACAGTGAACGGCCTGGAGCCCATCCAACAAGGCCATATTTACGTGGACGGCACCGATCTGCAAGCCCCGACCACCAATCTGCCCAAGCTGCGCAGCCGCGTGGGCATGGTGTTTCAGCACTTCGAATTGTTTCCACACCTGAGCGTGACGGAAAACCTGACCATCGCCCAGATGAAAGTGCTGGGACGCACGGCCGACGATGCCAAAGTGCGGGGCTTGAAGATGCTGGACCGCGTCGGCCTCATGGCCCACAAGGACAAGTTCCCCGGCCAACTCTCGGGCGGGCAACAACAACGCGTGGCGATTGCCCGCGCACTGTCCATGGACCCCATCGTCATGCTCTTTGACGAACCCACCTCCGCCCTCGACCCTGAAATGGTGGGCGAGGTGCTAGACGTGATGGTGACGCTGGCCAAAGAAGGCATGACCATGATGGTGGTCACCCACGAAATGGGCTTTGCGCGCAAGGTGGCCAACCGTGTCATCTTTATCGATGTCGGGGGGAAGATCCTGGAAGACTGCTCCAAGGAAGAGTTCTTCAACCACCCGGAAAATCGTCAGCCGCGAACCAAAGATTTTCTGAGCAAAATCCTGCAGCACTGACCGTCCGCAATTAGCCTGCGACAGAAAGCACACCCCATCATGGTCGTACTACCTACCAAATCCATATCCGCACGCTTGGCCTGGGGTTTCGGAGGGGTGCTGCTTTTGCTCATTGCAGTGGCCGCCGTCGGCCAATGGTCCTCCAAAACCTTACAGCAAGGCATGGAGGACATCACTGGTGTTTATGCGAGCAAAACGCAGCTTGCTAACGCAATGCTGGCCAGTGTGAATGCGCTGGGAATTCAGAGTCGATCCGTAGTCATGCTCGATGCCATTGACAATGCACGCTCCTTGGAGCAAAGCAAGCAAATGCAGAGCACGCTCAAACGCTACCAGGAACAAGAAAAAGAATTGGCGGACCTGGTACAAACCGGCAACGCCAGTGACGAAGAGCTCCAGTTACTGAAAGAGATCGTCTCCGTCAGCCGCACCACCAGTCCCCAGATACTTGAAGCGGTTCAACAGGCACTGGATGGCGACGCCGTGGCGGCCAACATGACCTTGATGGTGCGCGTCAACCCCGGCGAAGTCGCTTGGAACGACCAACTCTCGCGCATGGTCGCGCTGCAATACACCCGCAGCCAGGAGGCCACGCAGCAGGCCCGCCATGCCCAGGCACAAGCCCTGATTGCGGGCGGGCTCTTGGTCGCCTTTGCATTGGCCTTAGGCACCCTGATTGCCTGGCGCATTACCCGCAGCATCACGCAGCCCATAGGCCGGGCGGTGGTGGTGGCAGAGCGCATTGCGGCGGGTGACCTGACTTCCAAGGTAGAGGTGCGCATTGACGATGAAACAGGGCGCCTCCTGGAAGCTATCGCCACCATGCAGGACAAGCTGCGCCTTCTGGTCGGTCATATCAGCCAGACAGCGCGCAGGATAGAGGCCTCCAGTACCGAAGTTGCTGTGTCTACGCTGGACTTGAGTCGCCGCACCGAAGTGGCATCCAATCATCTTGAGTCCGCAGCGTCCACCCTGGAATCCTTGAACGCCACCCTGGAGCAAAGCTCGGTGTCAGCACAATCGGCTGACAGCATGGCCGCTCAAGCCGCCGGCACCGCAACCCGCAGCGGCGCTGTGGTGAAGGAAATCGTTCAACGCATGGACGACATTCACACCAGCGCACACAAAATCACCGACATCATCAGCGTAATTGACGGCATTGCGTTCCAGACCAATATCCTGGCACTGAATGCGGCCGTGGAGGCGGCGCGCGCCGGGGAACAAGGCAGAGGCTTCGCTGTCGTAGCCAGTGAAGTCCGCAGTCTGGCCGGACGGTCTGCAACCGCTGCCAAAGAGATCAAGGCATTGATCGACGACAGCACCAGCCAGGTCAGTGCGGGCACCACGCTGGTGGCGCAAGCGGGTGAGATCATCCATGACATGGAAGTCGCGGTCCAACGCGTGTCGTCCCTCATGGGCGACATTTCCGCATCCACCCAGGATCAAAGCGAGCGCATTGCCGGAGTTTCACAATCTGCCAGGGAGCTGGAAAACACCTTGCAGCAAAACTCGGCCATGGTGGAGGAAAATGCGGCAGCAGCAGAGGCCCTGAAAGAACAGGCGCACGCACTGATACAGATTGTCAGTAGTTTCCGCCTGGAGCGCTGAGCCGAACGCCCGCAGAGCCACGCCGGTGCGACCCGCACCGGCTCACCGACACGTCCCTCAACCCATGCACGAACCCCTCATTACCTTCCACAAAGTCAACAAGTGGTACGGCGACCATTTCCATGTACTGCGCGATATTGACCTGACCGTCACCCGAGGCGAGCGCATTGTGGTGTGCGGTCCTTCCGGCTCCGGCAAGTCCACCATGATCCGATGCATCAACCGCCTGGAAGAACACCAACAAGGCAAGCTCATCGTAGACGGCGTAGAGCTGAGCAACGATGTCAAGGCCATCGACGACGTGCGCAAGAAAGTCGGCATGGTGTTCCAGCAGTTCAACCTGTTCCCGCACCTTAGCGTGCTGGAGAACCTGACCCTCTCCCCCATGTGGGTCGGCAAGATGCCCAAGAAAGAGGCCGAAGAAAAGGCGATGGTGCAGCTCGAACGTGTGCGCATTGCCAACCAGGCCCACAAATACCCGTTGCAGCTCTCCGGCGGGCAGCAGCAACGCGTGGCCATTGCCCGTGCCCTGTGCCTCAAGCCCAAAATCATGCTGTTTGACGAGCCGACTTCGGCGCTGGACCCCGAGATGATCAAGGAAGTCCTGGACGTGATGATCGAGATGGCCAGCGAGGGCATCACCATGCTCTGCGTGACCCACGAAATGAGCTTTGCCAAGGCGGTGGCTGACCGCGTGATCTTCATGGATCAAGGCCAGATCGTGGAGCAGAACACGCCGCACGAGTTCTTCAACCACCCGCAGAATGAGCGCAGCCGCGACTTTCTGTCCAAGATTCTGGGGCACTAAGCCGTATGCACGCAGACTCCACTTCCGCGCAAGCCCAACTCCACGCATTTCAGAACGCCTTGGACCGCTTCCGGGCGGGTGACTTGAGCGCCCATGGTTTATCCGATTGGGCTCGCGGCCAGAGCGCATTGCTCGCCGAGCTACCGGAAAAGTTTTCCGAGGTACTGCACCAGCTGATGGACCGTTTGGAGTCCAGTGCCCTCTTCAGTGAAGAAAGTTGCTCATTCAGCCAACGCGACCTGGTGGACAGCCTTCAAATGTGGGCGGACAAAGCCGCGCTCCGCATCTCCAATAGCCCCAGCGCCTGATTCAGGGTGTGCCGGACGCAGCCGCAGGCCCCAGGCGCTCATTCGTCCAGCGCAACAAATCCATCCACATCTGACGCACTTCCGCATCCTGCGGCAAGCGGCCCGCACTGGGCAGCTCGATGGTGACGACAGGAATACGCCGGTGCACACCCGCGTAGTTGCCCAAGGAGCCCGGGAATATCCCGACCTGATCCAGGTACAGGCGTCCCAGCTTGCTGGGGGGGACAGACGGACCATCAAAATCCAGCACGCCATAGGGGGCATGCACACTGACAATCAAATTCGGTTTGAAGTGATCCATCTGCTCCAGCAAAAACCGGGACTCGGGCTCGGACACTGGCTTGTTGCCCGGCCACCGGCGCGGATCCCGTTTGGTACGCTGTTCCCAATAGACCTTGGCATCCCGTGCCCAGTTCGGCGTGGGGAAGTTGCGGTTCAAATCCACCCCGTTTCCATTGGTGCGGCGCGCCGGCTTGGCAAACAAACCATCGGGATTCAGGCTGGGAATAAAACGCCAGTGAATGCTGAGCGGCGAATCCGAGGGCGGCGTGAGAGCCAGTCCCAACCAGTGGTACACCAGCGAAGTGGAGGACATCTCGTCTCCATGAATGCCGCCTATCACCAGCACCTTGAAGTTCGACTCCGTGGGGCCCACATCACGCCCCCAGATCACCCGCCCCTGCCCGGACCGGGCCTTGAGGTCCTGCAGTCCTGCCGCTTCGCACATCGCCGGCGTTACACTGGGTATTTTCAAGGAATAATCCGCACAAGCCCTTATGGAATCTGCGTGAGAAGCTACTGAAATGATAGCAAGTGCCAAACAGGCGATACGGCTTTTCAACATGCGATGCATTGTAAAGGTCGCCTGACACAAAGGTTTTGCCCTGTCGGGCAGAGTCACAGCACAAAGCGCGGTAAATTCCACGGATGAATCCGCCCTCACGCGCACGCAGTGCATCGCCCCCCGATTTCTCCAGCCAGCAGTTCCGCCAGGCACTCGGCATGTTCGCCACCGGGGTCACCATCGTCACCGCACAGGCGCCTGATGGCACGCTGGTGGGCTTGACTGCCAATTCGTTCAACTCTGTTTCCTTGGCGCCGCCCCTGGTGCTCTGGAGCCTGTCGCAAAAAGCGGGTTCCATGGAGGCGTTCAGCCGCGGCGCGCACTATGCCATCAACATTCTGGCGGCCGACCAGCAAGCGCTGGCAATCCAGTTCGCCACCAAGGACATCGACCGCTATGCTGGTGTGGCTTTCTTGCGCAGTGCCCATGGCGCCCCCTTGCTGAACGGGGCGGCGGCGCACTTTGAGTGCTTCAACCGCAGCCAGTACGAAGAGGGCGACCATGTGATCTTTGTGGGCGAGGTGGAACGCTGCAGCCACCGGGCCGGCGCTTCGCCCTTGCTCTACCACGGTGGCAAGTTCTACGCAGAACACCCGCTATAGCCGGCATGTCATTGCAACTTCCCCGCCCTGTCAAAGCGGCCCTGCTTGCGGTCTGGGACCTCTTCACCTCTGCGAGCCCTTTGTTGTTTGCGGGCGCTGGCTTGATGTGGCTGGCCTACTGGTGGTTGGACCCGTTGCCCCCCAAACACCTGACCTTGCTCACCGGGCCGGAACAAAGCGCCTATGCAGAAATGGGCGAGCAATACGCCAAACTGCTGGATAGACACGGCATCACGGTCGATCTCGTGATCACCGAAGGATCCGCAGACAATCTGCGCCGCCTCCAGAATGGAGAAGCCGATGCCGGCTTTGTTCAAGGGGGGAGCGCCCATGCACCTGCGGATGACGATGCGCAAGAGCTACTCACCTTGGGCAACCTGTTTGTCGAACCGATTTGGCTCTTTTATCGCAGTAGCTCGGCAGCGGCCATCAGCGAATCCGGGCGTCTGAACTCCATCAATCAGCTCAGCACCTTGCGCTTGAATGCCGGCACCGCAGGTAGCGGCGTGCCCCCATTGGTGAACGCATTGATGGACATGCACCATCTGGACCCGAAGAAAGCCCGCCTGAGCCATTTGGAGCCTACCCCTGCGGCTATCCAATTATTGCAAGGGAAGCTGGATGCCGTGGTTTTCGCTTCGGCTCCGCAAGCACCCATGGTGCAAATGCTGCTCCAAACCCCGGGCATACGCCTGATGGACTTCCCCCAGAACGAAGCCTACGCCCGGCGTCTGCCCTTCATTTCGCCGGTGACTTTGCCGCGTGGTGTGGTGGATCTGGCCCGCAATGTACCCGCCCAGGATGTGCACCTGATTGCCACCACCACCAGCATGTTGGTGCGTGATGGCCTGCATCCCGGCTTGCGCCAGTTGTTGGCCCAAGCTGCTGTGCAGACCCACAGCCAGTCCGGTTGGTTCAACCGGACCCGGGAGTTCCCGAATGCATCACACAGTGAGTTCGCCTTGGCGCCCGAGGCCGAGCGCACGCTGAAGAACGGCATTCCTACCCTGCAGCGGTATATCCCGTTCACACTCGCCAACCTGGTGGAACGCATGTGGCTGGCCTTGGGCATCATCATTGCCGTGTTGCTGCCCTTGGGAAAAATCGCCCCACCCCTGTACGCCTACCGGGTACGTTCTCGTGTCTTCCGCTGGTATGGGCAATTGCGTGATATCGAGAGCCGGTTCGAAGCCAACCACGGCAGCGCGGCCGACTTGCTGGTGGAACTTGCAGAGATCGAGTCCAAGGTCGAGAAAGTGATTCTTCCGTTGTCGTATGTGGACGAGCTGTATGCGCTGCGCAACCACATTGGCATGGTGCGCCAGCGCTTGGCTACAGCCTAGAGTCCACGCTGTTTTTCATGGCCTGCTGGGCCACAGCATCCAATGCGCCGTCGACCACCGGCTGCGCGGAGATCACCCTCAAATGGCCCGCTGCCACCAGTTTGTCATGGGTACGCCGTGTCATAGACTGCGTAGACCCTGCCGCACTCGTGAACAGGAACAACGTTCCGTGAGGGCTGGCCCAGGTGAGCTGGGTACGCACCCATTCCTCATTGGCATACAACTCGACCCACGAACCGAGCGGCAAGCCTCCTGCAACGGTATCCACCCCGGCTTTGGGCACCAGGGGAGCAAGCCCTTCTGATTCCGCAGGCAGCGCAGGGATTTCGTCCAGCATGTCCAGGAAATTCGAGTCCTGAGCTTCAGATGGCGCCACCCATGGATCCCCACTTTCGACAGGAAGACTACGGGGCGGCCGCGCTGCGACCGTAACTGTTGCTGGATCGGCCTCCAGTTTGACTGCCGGCGGAGTCCCTTCCCTCTGGACACTGCGGAATACCGCTTGGTGCAAGCCCATCAACACTTCCAAAAAGGCACTGGTCTTGGTGACGGGATACTGAATGCTCTCCAGGCCCTCCCGCAAAGTACTCAGCAACAAGGGAACCAGCTTCGTCAACTTGGCGATATTCCTGCTGGCCAACTCCGGGTGGACACTCCAGAGCAACGCAGAAATCAGCGCCTGGTACTTGTCTGCGGCTGCAGAACCACTGCCTCCCGATAAACGGGCCTGCGCCACGACTTGAGCCCAGGGGCCACATAAAAAAATCAGAACGACCTCAGGGACCTTGGCTGCATCCGGGTGGGCATCAATGTCCCGTGCAATCCGTTCAGCCAACAAATTGCGTTGCTCTGCGTTTTCAAGTGCTTTGACCGCCTGATTGCGTGCCAGTGCCTGTTTGGCCTCTTCTTGCTGCCAGATGCCTTGCAACTCCTGCAAGGCTCTGGCAAAAAGCTCCGGTCCTTCCGGCTTGGCATCGGCCAGTGGCGCTATGGCCTCCCGGACCTCGTCCAGGAAGGCCAGAAAGCCGGTGCTCTGTACTTTGGCATAGGCCAAACTGCGGTGGGTTATTTCCTGCACCAAGCGCCGCGCGGCATGGTGCTTGTCGGTGAACAAGCGGGCATCCACCAAAGCCAGCCTCATCAATGCCGGCTCCAATTGACGCACCAGATTCTGAACCGGCTCCAACAAGCGGGGATCTCTGGCGATGTTGTCCACCATCAGACTCACGACTTCCAGGCTCAAAGCCTGCGCTACGCCAGTGGCACTGCGCCGGATACTTTCGCACACAGCCCGTTGGCCCTCCAGCCCCCCCGTAAAGGCGACGCCAGACCTGCGCTGCTCCAAGCGCTGCACCACGCGATCCACCTGCTTCATTTCCGTCAAGGCCTCAAACGCAGCAGGGACCGTAGCGGCAAAATCAGAATGCGGTTCTGCAGGCGGCATGCCATCCATCTGGGGCATTTCGAATTGGGCTGCGAACTGCTGGGCGAAAGCAGCCACCCGGTGAGGGGTTCCCATTTGATCGAGTTCCCCCGCCAACAGTTTGCGCAAACGATCCAAAGTCAGCAATGCGGGATCCGAGTGCGGCTTGGATGCACGGATTTCCTTCGCGATCAGGGCTTCCCGCTCCGCACTGCCGGGTGCACCATATCGCATAAGTTCGGCATATGGTGCCGATACGGCAGTTTCTCGCGACCTTGCCCCCCCTGCCCCGCTGGACCCTGAGGGTGCTGGCGTCACGGCATATCCTGCCGCAACAACCCCCTGCGTCTTCAAATGGGCTGCCAGCCGGGCATATTGCTCTTTCAACTCTACCCCCAGCGCCATCCCCATACTGGTCAGCCAATCCACACGCATCGCAGAGGAAACCGGAGTGCGCTCCACCGAATACCTGAGCGCCGTGATATAGGACTCCGGACGCAAAGGATTGCTCTCGGGTCGCACCGTCGGCAACCCGAGCGTGGCACAGATCAGCGTATTGAGCTCGGCGAGACTGGCCTCCGCGACAAGCATGGCCATTTGCTGCGCTCGGGCCATGTTGACACTCTCCTGCACTTGCAACTCATCCATCAGCTCAAGCTGGTCAAACTGGACTTCAGCAATCCTCGGCATGGCGGCCTTCACTACAGTGACAGGTCGGGTGAATTGCTCCATCAGCGCGGGAGCGTAGCCCTCCCGCAAGGTGGATTCATGCAGATAAAGTTGCTTGAGCGAATCGGTATGCACTTCGCGCTCCCGGAGATCGCGAGAGGCAGCCTCCCGCGTCTTAAGGTCACGTCGCAAAGCCTCAATCAACTTGCCCATGATATGGAAACCACCTGCGGCAGCCTCTTTGAGAGCTGCTTGGTACAGAGAGGGATAGCGCGGGTTGGGTTCCTGCATGGGCTTCGCCTGTCGTGCGGACCTTTACTTCAAGGCTTTGTAACGGACCCGCTTGGGCTTGGCGCCCTCTTCACCCAGACGCTTCTTCTTGTCAGCTTCGTACTCTTGGTAGTTACCGTCAAAGAAGGTCCACTGGCTGTCACCTTCAGCGGCCAAGATGTGGGTAGCGATGCGGTCCAGGAACCAGCGGTCGTGTGAAATCACCAGCATGGTGCCGGCGAATTCGAGCAGCGCATCTTCCAGTGCACGCAAGGTTTCCACGTCCAGATCGTTGGACGGCTCATCCAGCATCAGCACGTTGCCGCCGGCGATCAAGGTCTTCGCCAAGTGCAAACGCCCACGTTCACCGCCGGACAGCATGCCCACTTTCTTCTGCTGATCGCCACCGTTGAAGTTGAAGCGACCGCAATAGGCGCGGCTGGCCATCTGGAACTTGCCCACGTTGAGGATATCGAGGCCACCGGAAACGTCTTCCCAGACGGTCTTGTCGTCCGACAATGCATCGCGGTGCTGATCCACAAATGCCATCTTGACCGTGGAGCCGATGACAACTTCACCCGAGTCCGGCTTTTCACGGCCTGCGATCAATTTGAACAATGTCGACTTACCGGCGCCGTTGGGGCCGATGATGCCGACAATCGCACCAGCAGGGATGTTGAAGCTCAAATTGTCAATCAGCACGCGGTCACCAAAGGACTTGCTCACGCCCTTGAATTCGATCACCTGGCTGCCCAAGCGGTCCGCCACCGGGATAAAAATCTCGTTGGTTTCGTTACGCTTCTGGTATTCGTAGTCGCTCAATTCTTCAAAGCGGGCCAAACGGGCCTTGCTCTTGGCCTGGCGCGCCTTGGGGTTCTGACGGGACCACTCCAATTCCTTTTTCAAGGCCTTGGCGCGGGCTTCTTCACCCTTTTGTTCGGCTTCCAGGCGGGCGCCCTTTTGGGTCAGCCAATCGGAGTAGTTGCCCTTGTAGGGAATGCCGGAGCCACGGTCCAGTTCCAGAATCCACTCTGCCGCGTTGTCCAGGAAGTAGCGGTCGTGGGTAATGGCCACCACCGTGCCGGAATAGCGCTGCAGGAACTGCTCCAACCAGTCCACCGATTCGGCGTCCAAGTGGTTGGTGGGTTCGTCGAGCAGCAGCATGTCAGGCTTGGAGAGCAGCAGGCGACAGAGGGCGACGCGGCGCTTCTCACCACCGGACAGGACGCCGATGTTGGCATCCCACGGGGGCAGACGCAGGGCATCAGCAGCAATTTCCAATTGATGCTCAGAGTCCGTGCCAGCCGTTGCGATGATGGCTTCGAGCTCGGCCTGTTCAGCGGCCAATGCGTCGAAATCCGCATCTTCCGCACCATAAGCCGCATACACCTCTTCAAGGCGTGCTTTGGCAGAAAACACCTTGCCCATGCCGCTTTCCACGGCTTCGCGGACTGTGTGGTTCGGGTCGAGCTGGGGTTCCTGGGGCAGGTAGCCGATATTCAGGCCGGCCATGGGAATGGCCTCGCCTTCAATTTCCTTGTCCACGCCGGCCATGATCTTGAGCAGGGTGGATTTGCCGGAACCGTTGGTTCCCAAGACCCCGATCTTGGCACCGGGGAAGAAGGAAAGGGAGATGTCTTTAAGAATGTGCCGCTTGGGGGGCACGATCTTGCCGACGCGGTTCATGGAGAAAACGTATTGGGCCATTGCGATTCTGGTTATTCAGCGGTAAATCCGTATTATCGACTGCCCGGCACCTTACCTCCTACCCTTCACTGCGTGAGGGTGCGTCAAAAGCATTTTTCACATCATTGCGCAATGCTTCCCGTGCCACTTCGTCCAGCGCACTGTCTATAACGTGAACATCAGACACCAGACGAATCAGCCCTAGGCCACGCAATCGATCCATGGTACGGCGCGACATGGAGTGCGCCAGGCATCCACTGGACATGAACATGAATAAAGTCCGGTGCGGACTGGCCCATGACAACTGCGCCCGCACCCATTGCCCCCCCAGTGCCAGATCGACCCATGAGCCTGCACGCAAATTCCCCGCATTCCAAGCAGACTGCAAAGTGGGATCGGGAAGCTCGGGCGACTCCGTTGACACGGATTCCGGCACCGTTACATGCGTCAGAAACCCAGGCATCCGCACACCCATCTCAGGCACCCAAGGCTCGTCATCCAACTTGCCCACCGCAGCGGCAGGCGCCACTGCATGGTCAGGTGCATCACGTTGAGCCACATACTTGGCGTTGTCGAACGCTTGCTCGTGAACATCAATCAGTGCATCAAAAAATGGAAGAATCTTCTCCTCCGGATAGTTAACCAGCTTCAACCCCTGCCGGATTTTGAGCAACATCTGCGGGACCAGCTTGACCAGACGGGCCCTGCTTTTGCGCACCAAGCGGGGCTGCACACTCCAGATCAGGTCATCCACCAAGGCAAGGTATCCTTCGGCGTCGTCAGCGCCGCCGGCACATCGCAGCTGGTACTCTCCAACCACCTGCGCCCACGGCCCGCAGAGGAACGCCAGCACCATGTCAGGCGCGTTCTTGAAGGTCATGCGCTGCGCAAACTCCTGGGCCAAGCGTTGCGCCAACATATTGCGCTGCTCGACGTGTACAAGGCTGCGGGCGGCCTCTGCAGCCAACAGCTTGTGCTGATGCTCTTCCCGGGCCCAACCGTCTTCCAAATTGCGCACCACGCGCTCGAACGCATTGGCATCAACGTCCCCTGCGGCCAACTCCATGATGGCGTTGTCCAAAGCGGCCTGAAAGCGGAGATAGCCGGCATCTTGACCGGAATTAAAAGCCAGGCTTTGGTGGGTTATGCGATCCAGAAAAAGGCGGGCCGGGTGTTTGCGATCGGAAAAAAAGCGGGGATCCTGGCTGGAGAGACGCTGCAACAAAGGCTTCATCCCTGCTACGGCTTCGCGCACTCCGGCCAGCAAACGCTGATCCTGCAGCAGGTTTTCCAGCATCAGGTGAACGACCTCCCGGCCCAACTCCTTGCCCAGGGCCTTGCCCTGCAGAACCTCTCCTGTGGAGCGTGCGCCTTGTAACGCGGACTTGCCCGCGTCCGAATCCACACGGTGGGCACGTTGCGCCAACCGTTTGAGCATGGGCTCCACCAGTTTCATATCCTCCAGGGCCACGTATGACGCGGGTACGGTATGGGTGAAATCTGCGTTACCTGCCACCAAAGGGCGAGGGTCTAGTTCGCCGGACAGCAAACGCCGGAGCTTGTCCAGTGTCAGCAAACTGCGGGGCACCGCCGCCCCGGCCTGCATGGACGCACCAAACGGGTAGTTTGCAGATGCATAAGGCGCGACAGGCTCGACCCCGTGGGACTTGAGCCAATCCACCAGCTCCTTGTACAAGGCGTGAAGGGCAACACCCAGAAGCCCGGCTGCCGGGGTCATCACGGCCGAACGCATCTCGTCGTCAGGCACCGCCTGCCCGAACACTTTCCGTAGGGCATGCACAAAGACTGCGGGCTTGAGAGGGTTCAAATGGGCCTGGACGCTGGCCCAGCCCATAAGACTGCTGACCAGGGCATTGAGCGCGGGAAGCACCGCCTCCACACAGCGTCCCACCTCCTGCTCGGTAACGGCCAACTCGATGTTGGCGTCGATTTGCTCCTCCGCCAGAAACTGAAAGTCATCAAAGCGCACAGCACTGATCTGGGGCTTGGAAAAAGTCCCTCCGCCGTACACCGCGCTACGCAGTTCCACACGGAACACTGCCTTGGCTTCACCGGACTGGGCCTTCAAACGGTCGACTGCAGCTTGGCGCAATGGTTGCGAACGGTCATGCTGGGTATCACTGCCAGCCCTTGCTACCGTCTGCTGCAAACCATCCAGCACATCCTCGAGCAAAGCATCACTCCGCTCCAACACTGCCTCAATGCACACAGACAGCGATGGTTTGGTGTCACTGGGCTCATGCGCCACTCCCAAGCGTCGCAACGGGTATTTCTTCATCGTGGGCTTATTTTCATCGCCGCGCCCAGGCTGCACCAGTGGTTTGACAGTTTGTTACCCCACATCCGGCATGGCGGGCACTTTGTGTCGTTTTCCGGACATTCTGCCAAGCGTGCGACAATACAGCCGATTGCTGCTTTCAGTTGCCCGCAATACCAGCACCTTGCTGGGGACCCCATGTGACAAGGGCGTCCCACTTTTGAATCCATCTGCCTTTGACTGACTGCTGTGCCGCGTGCCGGCAGAACGGCCGATTCCCAAGCGTCCAGGACGGACGCATTAATCCATGAACTTTGAAGAATTGAAGCTGGCCCCTGCCATCGTGAAGGCCGTGCGCGAGCAGGGTTACGAAACGCCCACCGCCATCCAGGCGCAGGCGATTCCCCTGGTACTCGAAGGCCACGACCTGCTGGGCGGCGCCCAGACCGGTACCGGCAAGACGGCAGCTTTCACCCTGCCCCTGCTGCACCGCCTCTCCATGAGCCGCAGCGCGCAGAACAAATTTGGCGGCACCGGCATCCGCGCCCTGGTACTGACGCCCACCCGCGAACTCGCCGCCCAGGTGGAAGAGTCGGTGCGCCAATACGGCAAATACCTGCAACTCAGCTCCACCGTCGTGTTCGGCGGCGTGGGCATGAACCCGCAAATTTCCAAAGTCAAAAAAGGCGTGGACATCCTGGTGGCCACGCCTGGCCGACTGCTGGATTTGGCACAGCAAGGCATGCTGGACCTGGGCCAGGTGCAAATGTTGGTGCTGGACGAAGCCGACCGCATGCTGGACATGGGCTTCATCCATGACGTGAAAAAAGTGCTGGCTCTGGTGCCCAAAGAAAAGCAAAGTCTGCTGTTCTCCGCCACCTTCAGCGACGAAATCCGCGAGCTGGCCAACGGCCTGCTCAAGAACCCGCAGAGCGTGCAAGTGACGCCGCGTAACACCACGGTGCAGCGCATCACCCAGGTGATCCACCCCGTGGGTCGCGGCAAGAAGAAGGCTCTGCTCGCCCACATCATCAACGAACAAAACTGGAGCCAGGTGTTGGTGTTCACCCGCACCAAGTTCGGCGCCAACAACGTGGCAGAGTTCCTGGAAAAGAACGGCATCACCGCCATGGCGCTGCATGGCAACAAGAGTCAGGCCGCCCGCACGCAAGCCCTGTCCGGCTTCAAGAGCGGCGATGTGCGCGCCTTGGTGGCGACCGACATTGCGGCACGCGGTATCGACATTGACGACCTGCCGCACGTGGTGAACTACGAAATCCCGAATGTCAGCGAAGACTATGTGCACCGCATTGGCCGTACCGGCCGCGCTGGTGCCGATGGCGCCGCTGTGAATCTGGTGTGCCTGGACGAAGAAGGCTTCATGCAAGACATCGAGCGCTTCACCAAGCAAAAAATCGAAGTCAAAGTGGTCGAGGGATTTGCCCCCGAGCCAGGCGAGAAGGCTGAACCCATTGCCATGGGCCGCCAGACCATCTGGGGCGGCGCGGGCAAGCCGCCCAGCCGTGACGTGATGCAGGCAGCCGCCAAGGCCGCACGCACCGAAATGCTGCAGCGCGTGCGCGACAACAAAGCCTCCCAAGGCGGCGGTCGCGCTGGCACAGCCAGCGCTGGTGGTGGCAACGGCGGGAATGGCGGTGGCCGTGGCGGCCAAGGCGCCCGTGGTAATGGTGGACATGCTGGCGGCGGTGGCCGGGGCCCGGATCGCAGTGGCGAGTTCCAGCCCCCACGTTCGCAAGGTCCGCGTCCCGCACAAGGCCGTGGTCCGCGCCGTGAAGGCGGCAACGCCGAATTCCAGCCACCTGCAGGCTTCACCCACGAAGGTCGCGCACCGCGCCCCTCTACCGCTCAACCGGACCCCATGCGCACCAGCGTCGATATGATGGCTGGCCGTGGCGCCCGCCGCGGCGGCGGCGGTGGCGGTGGTTTTGGCGGCGGTGGCCGCAGTGGAGGTGGCAATGGCGGCGGATACGGTGGTGGCGGAGGCGGCTTCGGCGGCGGTGGACGCCCGGGTGGCGGTGGTCGCGGGGGCAACGGGCCTCGTGGGCCGCGCGGTCCTGGCGGCTCTTCTAGCCGATAAACACACCAGCGCGGCACACAGTCTGGGGCGGCGTACGCTGCCCTGGACCCACCCCAAGCTGACCCAACACATCGTCGACTTTGCGGCACTCCCTGAGCTGCCGCAGATCGACGATGTTTTTGTTTGTCTGGGCACCACCATCAAAGTAGCCGGCAGCCAGGCCGCATTCCGCGCGGTGGACTATGAGGCAATTGTGGCTGTAGCGCAGATGGGACGTGCGCGAGGTGCTACCAAATTAGGAGTGGTCAGCGCCATGGGCGCGGACGCTAAGTCCGGCGTGTTTTACAACCGTGTCAAAGGCGAGGTGGAAGATGCGATTGCTCAGCTGGGCTACACCAGTGTCAGCATTGTTCGCCCATCGCTCCTGGTGGGTGATCGCAGCCCGCTGAACCAGCCCGAGCGCCCCGGCGAGCGCATCGGACTCGTGCTGAGCCAACTGCTCAAGCCCATCCTCCCAGCGAATTACCTGCCGGTGCATGCCGAAGACGTGGCAGCTGGCTTGGTGCAAGCAGTCAAAGCCGGGCAACCCGGCGTGCGGCGCATCTTGTCGGGCGCCTTGCAAGGTGCGGCCGCTCGCTCGGCGAGCGATTAGCCCCGCACAAACAAAGTAACCAATGGCTGCTCACCCACTTGGCGGCTCCAGTGGCCGTGGATGGCGGGGTCAAACGTAGCCCCCTCGGGCAGCAAATCTGCCGAGTAAAAGTGCTGGCCGGGCCCGAATACGCGCGAACTGCCGTGCACCCCGATCTCCATCTGGCCTTGCAAGATAAAGCACCACTGCGTGTGGCCCGAGCAATGGTACTGGCTGCGAAAGCCCACCGGACTGGTGCGCAACTGATAACCGCCGGACGCAAACACTTCCGAGAGCATGGACTGCGGATTGCCTTCGTTCAGGGGAATAGTCTCCTCACGAAACTTGGCAAAACCGTCGATGTCGGTGTACAGAATGACTTGGGTGAAGGTACTCATGGTGGGCCTTTGGATGGAGGCGGAATTATTCACCATGCGCGAACCGGGCGAAGTCGCTGGTGCACAATTTGCCGCATGCACTTCCTCCACACCATGCTGCGCGTTGGCAACCTTCAACGCTCCATCGATTTCTACACCCAGGTGCTGGGCATGCAATTGCTGCGCACCTCGGAAAACCCGGAGTACCAATACAGCCTCGCCTTCCTCGGTTTTGAAGGCGGCAACCCCGGTCAGGCTGAGATCGAGCTCACCTACAACTGGGGCGTCGAAAGCTACGAGTTGGGCACCGCCTACGGCCATATTGCCTTGGGCGTGCCCGACGCCTACGTCGCAGTGGAAAAAATCAAGGCCGCAGGCGGCAACGTGACGCGCGAGGCCGGCCCTGTCAAAGGCGGCACCACAGTGATTGCCTTTGTGACCGACCCCGATGGCTACAAGATCGAACTGATCCAGAAGCGTTTGTAATCGCAACCGCGCGGGACGGCCATGCTCCCCCAGAACGCCAAATTACGCCCTAGTGAAGGAGGGCGCGTGACACCGCTCGCAACCGCGCACCGGAGGGCAATTCACCAAACTGGCGTTTGAAATCAGACGAGAAATCACTCGCACTCAAAAACCCCCATTGCGCAGCGATGCCTTGTATGCCATGTTCCTGGCCAGCAGCTTTGATGGCGCGTCGTGCGGCATTGAGACGCAAAGTACGCAAGAACTGGGCGGGCGTCATGCCCACAATGTCTTTGAAACAGTACTCCAGTTTGCGTTGACTCGCTCCAACCTGCCTGCACAGGGCCAACATGGACGGAGGATGTTCACGCTGCGCCAGCGCTACCTCACACGCACGGTCAACCAGTTTCTTGCGTCGGGACACTGTTTGCAAATCCGAGACATCGGGTTCCTCAGGAAGCGTCTCCATCCACTGATAGAGCAACTCATCACGCAGACGTGTCATGGCATCGGGATCAACCAATACACCCGGCGTGCTGACCCCTCGTTGCAAGATGTGCCGCTGCAAGGCATGCAGCCCTTGCAACTTCGTGGCATTGACACAAGAGACCGTGGGATAGTCGAACCACGAATTCCAGGGCCTGCGGTAGATTTCCTGCCACACCGTGCGAAGTAAATCCGCATCAACGACCACGGCAGTCAGGCCCATTCCTCCCACGCTGCACAAGTCCAACTCATGGCCCCGCCCCATCATGATGGCGTCTGAATGCACAGGCATGCCATGAAAGGTGGTGGTCTGCCCCATCTCGTACAGCGATGCAAAGCCGTAGCAACCGTCCGCCAGTCGACCACGCTGGCGGGTACCGCAATTGGTGCGCTCATGCACCAACAAGACGCCCGGCAATTGCAGCATTTGAATCTGCCCCTGGAATGTGCCTGGGGTGATCTGGTCGTAACTCAGCAAAAACTCACGCTGGGATCCGGCGTGTTCGTCGACATCCTCAGAAAAAGCGCAATAGTGCCAAGCTTTCGGTGCCACCGGGAGCGCGCTATGGGCACTGGAAACATACGGAAATGTGGTTTGCATGACGACCTGCAGACTGGGAATCTGCTGACATCCAGCAATTCCTGTACCACCGTTTTTTTGACGGAATGCAAAACCCGGCAGAAGACTTGCGGCACCACCGTCATCAGAAACTGGGGTGCAAAAAAGTCACAGGGGTATACCCTCAAAAATGGGCACAAAACCCTGAGAAACGGCGACTTGTGCGCTTTTCCGGCACTCCCCCCCCTAAATGGGGGGCGTCTCACACGAGTCACTTCCCTACGATAAGCACATCCCAACCACCAAGACTCGAGGATGTCTATGTCAATCAAAAGTAACCTGATCTCTGTTCCACTGTGCCTGCTGGCCGCAACCGGCGTGGCACACGCTGTTGAAAACGGAGCCCCCATCACGCCCATCGGTGTGTTTACCTTTGGCGCGGGCATGATGCCTCCGCCCTCGGACCTGCCAGCCGTCGCACTGCGCTACGAAAACTACGAATCCTCTGATCTGCGTGACAACAGTGGTAACGAGGCCTCAAACAAAAGCAAAATCAAGGTCGACAGCCTGTCCGTGGCCCTCATCAAAACCACCGACATTGACTTGTTCGGAGGCAAATATGGCTTCGCTGCTGTCATACCGACGCTGAACATGAGCAATGACCTGTTCGTTCGTTCTGCAGGCATCAACCTCACTGGCAAGACCCAGGAAATAGGTGATATCACCATCACCCCCGTGATCGTGGGATGGACCCCGTCACCCGGCTTGTTTACCAATGCATCGCTGCAGCTCCAGTTCCCCACCGGCGGCTACAACAAAGATCGCATCATCAATGCCGGCAGCAACCACTCCACGGTATCCCCCACGTTCGCCTTCACCTACATCACCCCGGGCGGATATGAGATTTCGTCCAGCATTCAGGTGAACTTTCATGATGAAAACACGGCCACGAAATACACCTCGGGCAATGAGTACCAGCATGAATTTGCCGTTGGCAAACACATCGGTTCCTGGACTGTCGGACTGGGCGGCTACCACTACCAACAAATCACTCCGGACACGGGCGCAGGAACCCGTTCCGGCACCACCGCCAACTCGGCGGATCCGGCCAACCTGTCCCGCGTGACGGCACTGGGCCCAGTCGTGAACTTCTTTGAGCTGGGTTCCGGTATGCCCATGGTCTCTGCCCTCCTGTACCGCGAGTTCAATGCCGTGAACCGTGCCCAAGGGACCAAGTTCGCCATCAATGCCGCCTGGACCTTCTAAACAAGAAGCTCTGAGCGCATCCACCTAGAGGAACCGGGATATTTGCTATTCGATGCAAGGTCCCGGTTCTTTGGGTCTTCCCAATCCCCTCCTTGAAATCCTCTCGCCCCATGGCCCCTACATCAAGCACGCCCTTTGAGTACCACAGCGCCACCGACTGGCTGGAGCGCTTGCGAACGCGACAGATTAGCGCTGTCGAATTGCTGCAGATGCAACTTCAACGTGTTGCTCAATACAACCCGTCCTTGAATCTTGTTGTCGCACAGGATGCGGAAGCGGCATTCGCGCAGGCCCGTGCCGCAGACAACGTGCGCAATCCTACAGGCGCGCTGCATGGGCTGTCCATGACGATCAAGGACACCTGGGAGGTCACGGGCATGCCCGCCACTTGCGGCTTTCCGTTTCTCGCCAAACATATTCCGGCGTCCGATGCAGACACCGTGGCCCGCCTGAAAGCGGCTGGCGCCATCGTCTTCGGTAAAACCAATGTGCCTCTGGCAGCCAGCGATCACCAGAGCTACAACCCTCTCTATGGTTGTTCCAACAACCCCTGGAACCCCGCTCATACGGTCGGTGGTTCTTCCGGAGGTGCTGCAGGGGCTCTGGCTGCAGGCTTCACGTCACTGGAATTGGGGAGTGACATCGGGGGGTCCATCCGCTGTCCCGCTCATTTTTGCGGAGTCTTCGGCCACAAGCCGAGCTACGGCATCATCCCTCTGCGAGGACACATCCCTGGCATGCCGGGAACACTTTCGCCCGTGGAGCTGGTGGTGGCAGGTCCTATGGCTCGCAGCGCCGCTGACCTGGAACTGGCCATGGATCTTCTCACCATGCCAAGTGGTCTGGACGGCACCGCATGGCGCGTATCCCTGCCCCCGACACGGCACACCAAACTTTCGGATTTCCGCGTGGCCCTGTGGCTGGATGCACCGGGATTCGGCCTAGACAATAGCTACCGCGACGCACTGTTGAAACTAGGCGAAGACCTCCGCAAAGAAGGCGTCACCGTGTTGGATGGAGCAAGCGCAGTTGCGCACGAAATCGACGCGCGCGCTTCACATGCCCTGTACATCGAAATGCTTTTCGCCATCATTGCCGGCGGCTTAGACCCGTCAGACATTGAACGCTTGCGCGATGCCGGCATAGGCGCCGACGAAACTAGTTACGAAGCGCGCATGGCCCGGGCAGTCACCTTGCCGCACCGTGACTTCTATCACTTGCTAGAGCAGCAAGCCCAGATGATGCGTGCTTGGCAACGCGTGTTCCAAGGGGTGGACATCGTCCTTAGTCCCGTTTTGTCTACTGCTGCGTATAAGCATGACCATAGCCATGATGCCCTGGGGGCGGCATCCCAACAGCATCGCCGAGTTGTGGTGAACGGCGAAGAGCGCCCCTACCTTGACGGACTGCAATGGCCTGGCCTCGCCACCTTTGCACAACTCCCGTCCACGGCCATTCCCCTGGCCAGTCGGGTCAACGGCTTGCCCGTCGGCGTCCAAGCCATGGGCCCCTATCTGGAAGACAGAACAACCCTCCAGTTTGCTCGTTTAGTTGAACAAGCATTAGGGGGATTCCAAGCACCTTTTTAAGCACAAGCCCCCATTGATCAGATCTTCGTTCCACGTACCTTGACATCACTCACCATCCACAGGAGTCCTAGAACATGAAACTTCCAAACGCTCTGAATCGTCGTCACACCCTCGCCTTGGCAGGTGCATTCGTACTACCGAAAGTGGCAATCGCACAAGCGCGACCGATCAAGATCGGGTATGTTTCCGCCTTTTCCGGCGTACGGGCCCCCTTCGGCGTTGCGGACGAGTGGCACATTGCCAGAATGCGGGCACAACTGAAGGACGGGATCGAGATTGGCGGCAAGCGCTATCCCGTCGAAATCATTGTCAAAGACAACCAGTCCGAAGCCAATCGATCCCAACAAGTGGCCAGTGATTTGATCTTGCGCGAAAAGGTTGATCTGTTGCTCGTTCAAGACGGTGAAGCTACGTTTGCCGCAGGTCCCCTATGCGACGTTCATGGTGTTCCGATGATCAGCACCATGACGCCATGGCAGGCGTTCATGTTCGCCCGCAAGGGAAACGTCAACAAAGGCTTCCCCTTTTCGTTCAACTTTTTCTGGGGCGCTGATGAAGTAACCCGCAACTTCATTGCCATGTGGGACAGTGTCAAGACCAACAAAACAGTCGGCACCCTGTACGTGGACAACCCGGTCGGACAAGCCCTGGCCGATCCTGTCCGTGGCATGCCTGCAATGCTCCGCAGCGGGGGTTACACAGAGGCTGCCTCCAGCTTCTTCAAAATCAGCACCGATGATTTCTCTAACCAGATAGCATCCTTCAAGGCCAAGAACACCCAGATCCTCTCCGGCTTTATGTACGAAAATCATTTCGCAACATTCTGGAAACAGGCACAACAAACTGGGTTGCGACCAGAGATCTGCTCCATGGGTAGCGCCTTCCTGTTCCCGAGCGCTTTGAAAGCCCTGGGCAGTGCCGGCAATGGAATGACCACAGAAGTTTGGTGGTCTCCCACCTTCCCCTATCGCTCCTCCATTACAGGGCAATCTGCGCAGGCATTTGCGGCAGATTGGGAGAAAACCACCGGCAATCAATGGACCCAGCCTTTGGGCTACACCCATGCGATCTGGGAAGTTGCTCTGCATGCGCTCAAAACCGCAGCCGATCCGCTGGATCGAAAAGCAGTCCGTGACGCGATCCAGGATTGCGTTGTCGACACCATTGTTGGCAAGGTGGATTTCAAGAACAGCCCCATCAAGAGCGTCGCCAAAACAGAGCTCGTGGCAGGACAGTGGAGAAAAACACCCGACGGATCTCGATTCCCCTTCGAACTGGTCGTGGTCAATAACCAGGTGGCAAAAAACATTCCGCTCGGGGGCGAGCTCAAACTTCTGTCCCAGTTGAAATGACAACGGTTCTGCAAGTCCAGGGCCTTTGCAAGGCCTATGGAGAAATTGTGGTGGCCGATGAGATCAGCTTCACCCTGTCACAGGGTGAATGCCTGGGGGTCATCGGCCCGAACGGAGCGGGTAAAAGTTCGCTGTTCAATATGTTGACAGGGGTTGCAGTCCCGGAACGGGGAAGCATCAAACTGTGCGGCCGTGAGTTAATTGGTACCTCTGCCCACATGCGGGCCCGACTGGGTGTTGCGCGTGCCTTTCAGATTCCGCAACCCTTTGCGCACCTGAGCGTCTACGAGAACGTGCTTGCCGCAGCAACGTTCGGCGGCCAGTTGCATGGGCAAGAAGCTGAAGGCGCTGCCCTGGCTGCACTGGAAAGGACAGGTCTTGGGCGTCATGCACGCACAGCGGCCGGTGCACTTCCGTTGCTGGACCGAAAACGGCTAGAAGTCGCAAAAGGAATCGCAAGCAGCCCCCAATTGCTGCTTCTTGATGAAGTGGCGGGCGGCCTTACCGAACGCGAGGTCCATAGCATTGTTGACTTGGTACGCGAGCTGAAGCAGCAATATGCCGTTATCTGGATCGAGCACATTGCGCATGCCCTGAAAGCTGTCGCCGACCGAGTCATGGTGCTCCATTTTGGTAAAAAACTTCTGGATGACACCCCGCATGCTGTCATGGATAGCGCGATAGTGCGTGAGATATACATGGGAATTCCCGCTGATGCCACTGCTTGAACTCGATGCCCTGAACCTGTTCTACGGAGATCTTCAAGCGGTCTTCGATGTTTCATTCAGCCTCAACGAAGGCGAGGTAATGGCACTCATTGGCGCGAATGGAGCAGGAAAGTCCACACTGCTCAATGCCGTCGTTGGCCTGGTTCCCATACGTCACGGACAACTCCGTTTGGATGGAAAAAACCTTACTGGGACCCCCACAGAATCCATAGCCCGCCAAGGCGTCGCCTTGGTTCCGGAAGGACGCATGCTGTTCCCTTCGCTCAGCGTTGAAGAAAACCTGCTCATGGGGCAAATGACCCAACGCTCAGGCCCTTGGAATTTAGACGCTGTCTACCGACTCTTTCCCATCTTGCGTGATTTCCGCAAACGCCCGGCCACCCACCTCTCGGGCGGACAACAGCAAATGGTTGCAATAGGCCGCGCGCTGATGACCAATCCCCGCATCCTTCTCTGCGACGAGCTTTCCTTGGGTCTGGCCCCGAAAGTGGTGGAGGAAATCTACCAGGCGTTCAACCGGATTCGCACGGAAGGCCTGTCCATTGTTTTGGTGGAGCAGGATGTGGCGCGCGCATGCGCCGTGTCTGATCGCATGATCTGCCTGCTCAAGGGGCGCATCACTTTGGCGGGACCGACCGCTGGCGTAGCCCAAAGCACGATAGCCGCGGCCTACTTTGGAGAATAAATAGCATGGATTGGATCAGTACAGTCATCAATGGCATTTTTCTGGGGGGCCTCTACGGCTTATTCGGTTTGGGGCTCGCACTCGTTTTTGGAGTGATGCGGGTCGTGAATCTGGCACATGGAGAATTCATTGTGTTGGGCGCATATGCTGGGATTTTTCTTGTCGCCGCCATGCCACAAGTTCCACCCTGGATGCTTTTGCTACCGATCGCCGTGATCGGCTATGTCGTGGGCTGGGGGTTTCAGACCTCTGTCGTCAACACGGCCATGCGCAAGGGTGACATGCTCACTCCGTTGATGCTGACTTTCGGGTTATCCGTAGTACTGCGCAATGCCATGGTGGAGCTGTTCGGCGCGGATGCACGCGCCATTGATGGCGGCGCGTTGACCAGCGCGGGCTTCGACATCGCGGGATTGCGCTTGGGGGTCTACCCTTTAGCAGTTTTGGCACTCGCCGCCGTCTTGTTCGGCATTCTGCATTGGGGGCTGCGACACAGCCAGTTCGGCCGGGTGGTCCGGGCTACTGCGGACTTTCCCCATGTAGCCAGACTCATGGGCGTCACTCCCGAGCGTGTCTTTAGTCGGGTCATGGGGCTTTCACTGGCATTTGCCATGGTCGCCGGCTTCTTGTTAGCACAACGCACGTCCGTCACCCCATTCTCCGGTGTGGAACGCATGCTCATCGCCTTTGAGGTGGTCATCATCGGCGGACTTGGCTCATTCTGGGGCGCACTGCTCGGCGGTATAGCATTGGGGGTAGCCCAGTTGGTCGGACAAAAATTTGACCCGAATGCCGGAAGCCTCTATGCCCACCTCCTGTTCGCCATCACCCTGATTTTTCTCCCCAAGGGCTTGGCCGGAGAACGCAAATGAAAAAACAAATTGCTCTGGCCACGCTTGCGTTCGTCGCGGCTTTCCTCGCGCCCCGCTACCTCGACGCTGGTGTATTGCGCCTGTGTGCTGAAATTCTGCTTGCCATCTGCATGGCCCAAATGTGGAACTTGCTTGCCGGATACACAGGGTTAATGTCTTTGGGGCATCAACTTTTTGTGGGGGTTGGCGCGTATTCCCTTTTTCTCATGTCCAACACTTGGGGAATCCCGCCATACTGGTTGTTGCCGGTCGCTGGTCTGGCAGGCGCCTTGTCCGCCGCCATTCTCGCACCGGCTTTGTTCCGCCTGCGTGAAGCTTATTTTTCCATCGGCCTGTGGGTGTTTGCGGAAATTGTCAGTTTGCTCATTTCCAAATCCCGCTTTGCGGGCTCGACGGCAGGCTTGATGTTGGATCTCTCGCATATTGAAGATCTTGAGCTCTTCCAGAGCATCAGTTTCTGGGTCTCCTGTGCGATCGGTATCGGATCTGTCCTGGGGATCCATGCCCTGATGCGATCCCGCCTGGGCCTCGCACTGATGACCGTAAGGGACAATGAGCTGGCCGCGCGCAGTGTAGGGGTCGATGTGTGGTGGGTTCGTTTTCCAGCGCTTGTGGCCTCCGGCTTCGGTTGCGGCTTGGCGGGAGCCGCCTACTATATGGGCAACATGTTCGTATCCCCTGATCCAGCATTTGATGTGAACTGGGTCGTGATGATGATGTTTGCCACGCTGATAGGCGGTATTGGAAGCATTGAAGGCCCTATCATCGGCGTCTTGATCTGGTATGCGCTGCGCGAAGTTCTCTCCACCTGGATGGGACTCACGGGCGGTTGGTATCTGATCGGAATGGGTAGCGTAGCCATGGTTGTCAGCATTGTGGCTCCGCGAGGAATTTGGGGGCTGGTACAACACAAGTGGGGTTGGCACGGATGGTCCGTGCGACGCAACCCTCCTACGCTAGCGACTCCTAAAGGTTAAGTAACACCAGAAAGCTATATGCCTATTCAGCGCTTCCTCCCCTTGCGACAGTGGCGAACCATCATGTTGCTCGGAATACTTTCCGTCAGTAGCAGTAAGACCCTGGCGCAGGAACCCATTCGTTTGGGAGCCATCAGCACACTGACTGGGCCTGGCGCTTCACCGGATGCGGCCCGTGGCGCTGCGGTATTCCTGGATGCAGTCAATGCCCAAGGGGGCATACAGGGGCGCCGTCTGGTTTACATCTCGGAAGATGACCGCTCAATGCCACAAGCTGCGGCTACGGCTGCACAGCGCTTGATTGCGGATAGCAGCATAGTTGCACTGGTGGGAGGCTCCAGCGTCTTGGAATGCGCTGTCAACCACAATGCCTACGCCAAAGCACGCTTGATGTCTATCCCCGGCGGGGGTGTAGATCCCATGTGTTTCAATAGTCCGAATATTGCGCCAGTCAATGCGGGCCCCTATGTGTCCCTGGCCAACGCATTAACCTTTGCACAGCGTGACTTAAAGCTACAACGCATATGCGTGGTAGCGCCGGATCTGCCCGACATGGTCACGGCCTTTGAATCGGTGCTTCAGGAATGGTCCCGCCGTATGAAACAGCCGGCTCCCCTGATGGAGCGTTTTCTCATTGGTGACCCCATCGATCCACTCTTGCAGCGCCTCAGGGCCCGCAACTGCGATGCAATTGTTTTTACTGCTCCAGAGGTCGTGGAATGGGTGCGTTCCGCGCGCCCCGTCCTGAAAAATGCTAAGCATATTTTTCTGACACCGGCTTACACCACCCAAACCTTGACCGCATTGGGGGCGCAAGGCGAAGGTATATACGCCATGGCCGAATTTGAACCATGGGGCAGCAGATCCCTACCACTGAACGAATGGCGCTACCAGATGACTGCCAACAAGGTGCCCTTGAGTTCCCTGTCACAGGGAGGTTACATGGCGGCTCAAATGCTGGTAAAAGTGCTGCGCAGCATATCTGGGCCCATTACCCGGGACACAGTGACCAAGGCACTGCGATCCATGGCACCCGTTCCCAGCAACTTCACCGCCGAACCATTCATCTTCGGCCCCGGAGACCGCCACGCCCCTAATCGCAGTGCACTACCCATGCAGTTTATCGAAGGAAGCTGGCGGATCGCGCACCATGAATGGATCACATTTGCGAACTAAGCGCTTACAAGCATCACCGTCCTCGTCATCATGGACCTAGTTCCAAGGGCAGGCTGCCATCCACCACATTGCCGGCCAACTGGGCGGCGGCCGAACTCAGCACAATGCGCATCAGATCTGCCTGACGGGTTGCACCGGTCTTGGACAATACCTGTTTGAGGTGCCAACGTACGGTACCGACAGAAACCCCGCGCTGAGCGGCATATTGTTCAAGCGTGAGACCCCGGATCAGCGCCTCGGCAAGCAAACACTCCGCCGGAGTCAGCCCGAACATGGAAACCAGTGCAGCCGTAGGTATCACCTCGTCATAGCCACCCCCTGTTATCACCAACAAAACGGATCGGTGTTCACCGGCGAAATCTTCCGTTTCCAACATGGGTTGTAACGCCACATGCACACGCTGCGCACCATGTTGAAGCGTCAGAAAGCGCCAATTTCCTCGAGGATCAGCACTGGATGCGACCATTTCAATATGTTTGAGGATGCGGGCCGACACGTCTGCTGACTGAGACATCAGCTGCTTACCATGGCGCATCAAGGGGCTTGGCGTCCTCATCCGCAACTCTGCACTGCGGTTAAGCCACTGTATCTGCCCACGTGCATCCACGACCATGAGCCCACAACGCAACTGATCCAAATGCTTTTGTAAACGTTCGGTCCAGCTGACCGACTTTTGGACACGCTCGCACAACGCAGCGGCCTGTCCCACATGAGGAACCAGCGTAGAAAATTGCGCTATCTGGTCCGACGAAAAGTCTTGCTGGTCGTCCGCCGCTTTGTGAAGCGACAGGGCCATATAAGTATCAGGCGCAATCTCCTTCAGGGAGCCCACGAATCGCCCCAGGCCCATTTGCTCCAGTTGGGCCTTCAACTGCCATTGCCTAGGGTCATCGGCATCAAAAATATCCTCGTCCCGTACGATGCGATTCAACCGTTTTGTCAGGCTTGTTGCATGAAAACGGGGGTTACGTTCATCCTCCACACTGGATGCAACAGGGGGACGCAACGCCAAGGTACCCGAATCATGGGCAGCCCAGCGCATCCTAATCTGTGCATCCTGCACCTTAAAGGTTTGCACCACTGCCGAACGGGCCCCCGTCCTTCCACACAAGCCATCGAGCGCTTCCCTCCATCGTGAAGGCTGATCGGCACATGCATACAAATCGAGTAAAAAATTGTCCGAACTCCACATAAGTAGCGGCCTTCCATCCATCAGAATCATCTGAGAATGCATTATTCATGCCCACCCACTTCTGTCACTAGGGGGACTACCCATTCCCAGAGGAGCGACTTTGCGCATCTTCCGGGCGAACTCTGAGTCCAAGCGATCATGCTTGCCTGCGTGACCGAATCCCTCTCATACTCGTGTCGCATGCACGTAACACAAACACTTGCATAAAGATTTACGCCCTAAAAGGGCGCTCATGCACCATTTTTAGGGCCATTTGCCTCGTAGCCTAATTGCGCAGTGCCTGCGTATCCTTGGCCAGCTGGGTGATCTTGTCCCACTCGCCCTTGGCCATGGCGTCGGCCGGCACGATCCAGGAGCCGCCCACGCACACCACGTTGGGCAGTGCCAAAAACTCGGGGGCGTTTTGCAATGTCACGCCGCCGGTGGGGCAAAACTTCACATCAAAAAACGGGCCGCTCCAGGCCTTGAGCATGGCGGGGCCGCCAGCTTGCATGGCGGGAAAGAACTTGAGCTGGGTAAAGCCATCTTCCAGCGCCATCATGATCTCGCTGCCGGTGGCCACACCGGGTAGCAGCGACAGGCCCAAATCGCGGCAGGCCTGGCCCACGGCGCTGGTGTAGCCGGGGCTGACTGCAAAGCGAGCACCCGCGTTGGCTGCGGCTTGCGCATCGACCTTGCTGCGTACGGTGCCTGCACCGACGACGGCTTCGGGCACGTCACGGGCGATAGCTTCCATGCAGGCCAGGGCCTGGGGAGTACGCAGAGTCACTTCCAGCATGCGCACACCGCCGGCCACTAGGGAGCGGGCCAGGGGCACCGCATGGGCCACATCGTTCAGCACGATGACAGGAATCACGGGCGCGTCCTGCATGACTTGCAAGGCGGTAAAGGCAGTTGATGTGGTCATGGTGTTTCGATCCATTCAGGTCACTCAGAACACCGCTCGCGCGAGCCCTTCGACAGGCTCAAGGCGAACGGGGCAGGGTTTCAGAACCAGGTGCAGGCGCCCTCTTCCGCGGCCAGCGCATTGCGGCGGAAGTTGGCAAACAGTTCGCGGCCCATGCCGATGCCGTTGGCAGCGCGCAGGGTTTCGGGCATGGTGTCCAAGGGGCGGGCAGCCCAGTCGGCATCGCTCACCAGCACTTGCAGGGTTTCGGCGTTGGCGTCCAGGCGGATGATGTCGCCATCGCGCACCTTGGCCAGCGGGCCACCAGCTGCCGCTTCGGGCGACACGTGGATGGCAGCCGGCACTTTGCCGGAGGCGCCACTCATGCGGCCATCAGTGACGAGCGCCACTCGGTAACCCTTGCCTTGCAGCACAGCCAGCGGTGGGGTGAGCTTGTGCAGCTCGGGCATGCCGTTGGCCTGAGGGCCTTGCCAACGCACCACGCAGATCACGTCGTGGTTGAGTTCATCGGCGCTAAAGGCTTTGTGCAGCGCGTCTTGTGAGTCGAACACGCGGCAAGGGGCTTCAATGATGTGGCGGTCGTCCGGTACGGCAGACACCTTGATCACGCTGCGGCCCAGGTTGCCCTTGAGCAACTTGAGGCCGCCGCTGGCGCTGAAGGGGCTGCTGGCAGGGCGCACCACGGTGTCGTCTTTACTTGCACCTGCATCAGCCCACTGCAAGCTGCCATCGGCTTTGGCCGAAGGAATGGCGGTAAATTCACGCAAACCACCGCTGCGCACGGTCAACACATCGGCGTGCATGAAGCCGGCATCCAACAGCTCGCGGATCACATAGCCTGGGCCGCCTGCTGCCTGGAACTGATTCACATCGGCGCTGCCGTTGGGGTAAACGCGGCTCAACAGAGGCACCACGTCCGACAGGGACGAGAAGTCATTCCAATCGATCACGATGCCGGCCGCACGCGCCACTGCCACCCAGTGGATCAAATGGTTGGTGGAGCCGCCAGTCGCCAGCAGGGCGACCATGGCGTTCACGATGCAGCGCTCGTCCACAACCTGGCCGATAGGCGGGCACTTCGCCCCCACGCTTGTCGCTGCGCGTACTGCGCTGCCTCCCGAGGGGGCCTTCGCGTCTAGGGGCGGCCCGTCGACGCTCACGCTTGACTTACCCAGCACGGTGCGCACGGCTTCACGGGTCAGCTCCTGGCGCACGCCATCGCCGGGGTTGATGAAGGCAGTGCCGGGCACATGCAGGCCCATGGCTTCGAGCAGCATCTGGTTGCTGTTGGCAGTGCCGTAAAAGGTGCAAGTGCCTTCACCGTGGTACGCAGCGCTCTCGGCGGCCAGCAGCTCGGGGCGGCCAACCAGGCCTTGGGCAGCCTGCTCGCGAACCTTGGCTTTTTCTTTGTTGGGCAGCCCCGAGGTCATGGGGCCGGCAGGCACAAACACGGTGGGCAGGTGGCCGAAGTGCAGTGCGCCGATCAACAAGCCGGGCACGATCTTGTCGCACACGCCCAGCATGAGGGCCGCATCAAACACATCGTGGCTCAGCGACACGGCCGTGGCCATGGCGATAGCGTCGCGGCTGAACAGACTCAGCTCCATGCCGGGCGTCCCTTGTGTGACGCCATCACACATGGCAGGCACACCACCCGCCACCTGGGCCGTGGCGCCGTGCTTGCGGGCTTCCGTCTTGATGAGGTCAGGGTAATGCTGCAGGGGCGCGTGGGCGGAGAGCAGGTCGTTGTAAGCGTTGACGATGCCGATGTTCGGGCCCTTTTCGGCCACGATTTTGAGCTTGTCCAAACCGGTCACGCGGGTCTTGTCGGCCTCGGGCATGGCGGCAAATGCATGGGCCACATTGGCGCAACCCATGCGGTCGGCGCCGGGCTTGCGGTCAGCCATCTGCGCGACTTGGGCCAAATACGCGCTGCGAGTGGCGGCGCTGCGCTCCGCAATGCGGCGGGTCACCGCCTCCACGACAGGGTGCAAAGCGACGGAAGTAGAGGTAGTGTCTGGCATAGGAATTCTGTAACTAAATTACACACCGGATGGTAACTTGGAATGCAGCATTCTGCGAAGCGCATAGTTACCAAGCAGGTACAAACTCGCCCATCGTCACGCAAGCTGTAGATCCCTACAAGCACCGGAGTTTCTATACTGCAGGCATGACATCCATTGCCGACCTCCGCAAAAGCTACGAACGTGCCGAACTCGATGAGCACGCCTCACATGCCGACCCACTCCAGCAGTTTGACCGCTGGCTTCAGGAAGCCATCCAGAGCGAAGTGCCCGAGCCCAACGCCATGACGCTGGCCACTGTGGGCAGCGACTTGCGCCCTTCCACCCGCGTGGTGCTCATCAAGGGCTATGACGCGCGGGGCATCGTCTGGTACACCAACTACGACAGCCGCAAGGGACGGGAACTCGCAGGGAACCCCTACGCCGCACTGCAGTTTCATTGGGTTGAGCTGGAGCGCGTGGTGCGCATTGAAGGCGTGGTGGAAAAAGTGAGCGATGCGGAAAGCGATGCCTACTTTCATAGCCGCCCGCTGGACTCGCGCATCGGTGCCTGGGCGTCACCGCAGAGCGAGGTGATTTCCGGCCGAACTGTGCTGGTCACCAATGCTGCCAAGTACGCTGCGCAATTTTTACTGCAACCACCCCGCCCGCCTCATTGGGGAGGCTACCGCCTCAAGCCCGAGAACTGGCAGTTCTGGCAAGGCCGGAAAAGCCGCCTGCATGATCGCTTGCGCTACCGCGCTGGTGAAGACGGCCAGTGGCTGCGCGAGCGACTGGCGCCTTAACGCGCTAGCCTGCTAGCTACGCGGGCGTCAGAGCACGGATTTCCTCAGATATTGATCAGACGTGACGCCCATCGACACATAGATGCTCGTCACCCCTTCCATGCCGATGTCTGCAGGCTCTACCCAGTCTGGCGGCACGTACAGCAAGCCACCGCCCACAGGCACAGGTGCCGTAGGTACCAGCACCCCCAGATAGGGCATGCCGCCAATCATCACAGCTTGGGGCGTCGACAAGAAACCGAGTACGGCCGTGCCTTGCTTACGCTCCCCGTGGTCGGTACCAGCAGCTTCGGTGCCCGGTTTGCCGCCGAAGTACAGCCACACGGGGGACATTGACTGCAACTCCTCCCCATCTTTCCGGCTCAGCAAACCCACCAGTTTTTGGACCACGTCGTACACCGTGCGGACCACGGGAATACGTTGCACCAATGTCTCCAAAAGCTGGGCTGCACTTTGCTCCAAGCCCCGCTCTACCATCAGCCCGAAGGCATAGACCAGCACCACCACCAGCGTCAGGCCCAGCAGGTAGCCGATCACTTCCGACTCCGTCAGGCCCAAGCCGATGCCGGTCAACATTTGGCCAAACGCGCTCCCCGGCCCCAACCACACGGCCAAAAAGCTCCACAACCAGGACAACAACAGCAAGGTCGCGGCCAAGGGCAGCAAGGCCAGAACACCAGTGAGCAAGGTACGCAAGGGGTGCTTGAGCTTGAAATTCATGTGTCGGAAACATCCGGAAAAAGTTTCCGACCACGCATGCGCGTCCACATCACCATGGCGCCTGTGCCCAAGGCGATGCCAAAGGCATCAGCGAGCCAATCCATCCAGTCACCCTGGCGCCAGCCTGTCAATGTCTGGGCGCACTCAATGCCCGCGCCAAACAGCAGCAAGCCCACTAGTACGCGCGGCACTGCCGATGTGTAGGCCATCAAACCCAACACCGTAAGCGCCGCAAAGCCGAGGGCGTGCTGAGACTTGTCCCAAAAGACTATGCTTCGGGGAATCTGCTCACCAGGCAGCAAGGACATGCCGATGGTCAGCGCCACCAAGAACCAGAATGAAGTGCTCCAGAAAAGGTGTGCCGCTGCAGAAAAACGAGGGCTATTTGACAGGTACCGCATCAGTCATACGGTAATACAGGCCGTAGGGGTCGTCATTCAACACCGCGAACTGGCCCTCCACCACCACCGCTTCCATAGAGTACTTGACCGGGGTTTTGGTCTTCACTTCCACCATGCTCTCAGGGCCACCTGGCAGGCAGAACGAACAGGTCAGCGGCACAGAGCTGATCAGAAAGTGTTTTTGCTTTTCGCCGGGCTCCAGCGGCATCATGAAGCCCTGGATGCGCTGGGTCTTTTTGTTCAGCGCCTGGATGTCGGCTGGAAACACCGGCAACAAGCGGTTTTTCTCGGTCTTGGTTTTGACCGCAGTGAGCACCGACCAGGGCAGCACATCGGCGCGGTCTTTCAAAGGAGCGAACGGACTGTTGGCACCGTGCACACCGGCACCGCTACCGGCAGGCACCCCGGGCATGGGCGAGCTGAGCTGCGCCAGGGCGGGCAAGGCAACACCCAACCCCAAGGCCACGACGACAGACATCAGACGACGAACAAAACCCATTTCAGCGCGCATACAAAACCTCCGGGAAGGCCCGCAGTGTAGTGCGGCCGGCTGAACCACACGCCACGCGGGGAAAACCGGGGTTCAGTGCTCGTGCTTCATGCCGCAGAACTTGCCGATGGCAATGCCTTTGCACGCCGCCTGCAGCTCCTTGTTGCACACCGCCTCCCCTTTGCCTGCCTCGCGGCACTTGGCAGCGGCTTCATGGGCCGCAGCCATGGCGCGGTGTTTGACGATGTCTTCCTTGGTTTCTTTGTCGGTCTCAGCCGCTACAGAAAACATAGCTGCTTGCGCAAGCAGGGCGAGGGCTAGAAGGCTTTTTTTCATAAAATTTCCTCAGGGTTAAAAAATCAATTCAGCGGCTTTGCAGCAAGCGCAACACGCTCACACGGTAGGCCGCCACGGTGGGCAACAAAGCAGACGCGAAGGACACAACCAGCGCCAGGGCCGGCACCACCCACAGCCCGGCCGGCCAGACCATGCCGCCGATCAAGAGCGAGTTATCCAGACTCAGAAACCAGGCCAGTGCCTGCGCAAAGCCCTGCCCCAGCAACACGCCCAACACGGCAGCCAACAGGCCCAGCCACAGGGCTTCGCTCAGCAGCAGCGTCGCCACTTTGGCGGGGGAAGCGCCCAGCATGCGCAAGAGGGCCAGGTCGGTGCGGCGCTCGCGCACCGCGCTCCACAGGGCAATGAACACGCTCAAACCCGCTGTCAGGAGCAGCACGCCCGCAAAGGCGCGCAGCACATCGGTGCCCAGGCCCAACATGTTGAGCAAGCGGGTGATCTCCAGCGCCGGGGCGGCGGCCTGCATCTCAGTCGTGGTGTTCACCAGGCGCGGGAAGCTCAGGGCCGCCATGGGGGTTGTGTATTTCACCAGCGCCATGGTGATTTCGCGCTCTTCTTCCATGACCTTGCGGTCGTCCTCGTCCACGGCGGTGTAGTCCTCGTGCACCTTCCACACTGAGGCGGTGTCGGTGAGGATCAGCCGGTCCAGCACGCTGCCGCTGGGCGCCAGGATGCCGACCACGGTATAGGGGTTGTCGCCATGCAAATGCCCGCCAGCTCCCAGACCGTGGGAGCCCACAAACGTGTGCCCGACTTCCAGACCCAGGCGCTTGGCCACCGACGCGCCCAGCACCGCTTGCATGGGCTGCGTCCAGAGCGCGCCCTGCGCGAGCTTTGCCTCGTAGTGCTCCACATAGGCAGTCGAGGTACCCACGATGCGATAGCCCCCGAAGTTGTCCCCCAGGCTGATGGGAATGATCTGCGCCACCAAGGGGTTCTGGGCCAGCTCCTTCACCGCCTGAATCGGCACGTTACCCGGCGGCACATCAATGTGCAGCACGCCCGAGAGGATGAGCTGCATGGGGCTGCCCTTGGCGCCCACCACCACGTCGATGCCGGCCAGATCGCGGTCAAAAGCCTTGCTGAGTTGCGCACCCACCAGCAACAAAAAGGTGATGGACGCCAGCCCCAGGCTCAGCAGCAAGAGATTGAGCGCCGCACCCAAGGGGCGGGACCAGAGGTAGCGCCATGCAAAAAACAAGGTTTTCATGGCGCTACGCTTTTGATAGCTGCTCGCGCAGGAGGGCCAGGCGCTGGAAGCCTATTTGACCATCAACTGCAGGCGGTACCAGTGCTGCCACTCGGGCATCGTGGGTGGCAATCACCAAGCTTGCACCGTGCTGGGCGGCGGTGCTCAGCAAGAGACTCACGGCTTGTGCGGCGGCTTCATCGTCCAGGCTGGCGGTGGGCTCGTCGGCCAGCAGCACTTTCGGACTGAGCAGCACCGCACGCGCCAGCGCCACGCGCTGCGCCTGCCCGCCAGAGAGCTGGCTCGGCAAGCGGCCGGCCAGTTCCGCCACACCCAGCGCGGCCAAGGCCATGTGGATGCGGGCGGCATCTTCGGCCCGGCCGGCGGCCCATTGCGCCATGGCCAGGTTTTGATGCACGGTCAGCGCCTCGCTCAAATGCAGCTTTTGCGGCAAAAAGCCGATGGCAGCAGCACGCCAGGCATCGGCCGCCGCGCCGCGCAGAGCAGGCACATCCTGTCCTGCTACCTGCAGCGCACCGGCAGTGGGCGCCACCAATGCGGCCACCAGGGCCAGCCAGGTGGATTTGCCACTGCCCGAGGGGCCGCTGAGCAAAAGCACGGCGCCTTGCGGTACTTGCACATCTGGAAAACGCAACTCGCTACCGCCGGGGTAGCGATAGGCCAGGCCCTGGCTGTCGATCATGCGGCGGGACCGGGGTTGGCACTGGCGGATGTGGCACCCGTGGCGCAGTCGGCGCACACACCGCGCACCGCAAAGTCCAGGTGCATGTCGGTGTAGCCCAGTGCGCGCAGGGATTCGATGGCGGTTTGCGCGGCCTTTTCCAGGTCCGCTGCATGCAGTGCACCCGCCAGCGGGCGGTCGCGGTGGCAGGTCTGGCACTCAAAGTGGGGCGTGGCGTGCACGCTGGCCGGCATGGCCTGGTAGCGGCGCACGCGCTGGCTATCCACCCGGCACAGCAGCAGGCCCACCTGCGTCAGGCGGTCGATCAGGCGGTAGAGGGTGACGCGGTCCAAGGGCTCGGCGTGGTCGCCGGCCAGGGACTCCTGCAACTGCGCATGGGTGTAGCTGGTGTCCGGGTGGGCCAGCAGCCAGCCCAGCACGCGGCGCGTAGCCGCCGTGCGGCGCAGGCCATGGGCCGACAAGAGCGCGTCAATCGGGTCATCGCCCTTGAGCACGGGCGGGGCCGGTGGGTTCACAGAAGCCATCAGAACATCCTCAGAAATGCAATTCAGTTGCATTAGAACCATAGATGCAACTGAATTGCGTTAAACTATATCGCAATTAAGTTGCATTATGAGTTGAGTTTGTGAGCCCGCACCCCTCCCCCCGCCAAAAAAACACACGCCCCGGCTTCATGGCCTTGCCCGCATGGCGTCGTGTCGCCCTCACCCTGCCGGCCTTGGCCCTGCTGTGGCTGGGGGTGTGGTGGGCGAGCCTGGAAGCAGCACCGCTATGACCTTACCGGCACAGTCCGCAGCCCTGGCGTTGCACAACCTGACGGTAAGTTACCGCCGCCACCCGGCGCTACACCATGTGAGTGGCCACTTTGCGCGCGGCTCTCTGACCGCCGTGATCGGGCCCAATGGCGCGGGCAAAAGTACCCTGCTCAAAAGCCTGGCCGGTCTGGTCCACGCCGACCCTCACGGGCACATCAGCCGGGCACCGGGCCTGCGTCTCGCCTACCTGCCCCAACACAGCGAGCTGGACCGCAGCTTCCCGCTGGAGGTGCGCGACTGCGTGCTCATGGGCCTATGGGCCCAGACGGGTGCCTTTGGTAGCGCGACGCCGGCCATGCTGGCGCGGGTGGATGCGGCGCTGGAGGCGGTGGGTCTGCAGGGCTTTGAGCGCCGCCCCGTGGGCACACTCTCCAGCGGGCAGTTGCAGCGCACCCTGTTTGCCCGCTTGCTGGTGCAAGACGCTGACACCATCCTGCTGGACGAACCCTTCAACGCGGTGGACAGCAAAACCACGGCGGGCCTGCTCACCCTGGTGCAGCAGTGGCAGCGCCAGGGCCGCACCGTGGTGGCCGTGCTGCACGACGACGCACAGGTGAAACAACATTTCCCCCACACCCTCTTGCTGGCGCGCGAGTGCATCGCCTGGGGTGCCACGGCCGAGGTATTGACCGACGCCAACCTCGCCCGTGCCCGCGCCATGGCCGAGGCCTGGGACGAGACAGCGGCCATCTGCGACATCGACGGCGAGATCAACGGCCTGGACTTCGACACCCTGCTGGCCCGGCGACTGGCCGCCACCCCGTAAGGATGCCCATGGACACGTTGCCGGGCCCGCTGTGGGATGCCCTGATTTCCCCGTTTGCCGACTTCGCCTTCATGCGCCGCGCGCTGGTGGCCACGCTGGCGCTGTCGCTGAGCGCGGCGCCCTTGGGCGTGTTCCTGACGCTGCGCCGCATGAGCCTCTTGGGCGATGCGCTCAGCCACGCGGTGCTGCCCGGCGTGGCCATCGGTTTCATGGTGAGCGGCCTGTCCCTGGCCGCCATGGCGCTGGGAGGCGTGGTCGCAGGCTTGCTGGTCGCGGGCATCGCCGGTGCAGTGAGCCGATTCACCACCCTGAAAGAAGACGCGAGCCTGGCCGCCATCTACCTCATGGCGCTGGCCCTGGGTGTGACGCTGATTGCCAGCCATGGCACCCAGCTGGACTTGCTGCACATCTTGTTCGGCAGCGCACTCGGCGTGGACAGCAGCGGCCTGCTGCTGGTGGCCGGCGTGGCCACCGTCAGTGTGCTGGCGCTGGCGCTGATGTACCGCGGGCTGGTGCTGGAAACCTTTGACCCGGTGTTTCTGGCCGCGCATCGCAGCGGTGTGCCGCCCTGGGTGTGGCAGCAGGGCTTTTTGATGCTGGTGGTGCTCAACCTGGTGGCGGGGTTTCAGACCCTGGGCACGCTCATGGCCGTGGGTCTGATGATGCTGCCCGCCGTGAGCGCACGCCTGTGGCACGACACCCTGCCTGCGCAACTGCTCAACGCCAGTGCGCAAGCTGCGCTGGCCGGTGTGGCCGGGCTGCTGCTGTCCTACCACGGTGACACGCCCTCGGGCCCCACCATCATCGGTTGCGCAGGGGCGCTGTATGCCGCCTCCCTCTTGCTCGCCCCCGGCGGCTGGCTGCCGCGCTGGTGGGGCAGGGCCCACCGAGTGGCCTGAGCCTCACAACACGCCCCTTCTTTCATTTACTTTCTACGGACATTCGCCATGACTTTGCTCGACACCTTCTCGCTCACCTCTCTGCCCCGCCGCTATCTGTTGGCCAGCGCCACGGCACTGGCTTTGCTGGGCAGCCAGGCCCATGCCGCCGAGAAGCTGCCGGTGACCGCCAGCTTCAGCATCCTGGGCGACCTGGTGCGCGTGGTCGGTGGCGACCGGGTGGCCGTCACCACCCTGGTGGGCGCCAATGAAGATGCCCACGTCTTTGAAGCCAAGCCCTCCGACGCCAAGACCCTGCTGGCATCCAGGCTGGTGGTGCTCAACGGTCTGGGCTTTGAGCCCTGGGCGGGCAAGCTGCTCAAGTCTTCGGGCTACAAGGGAGACACCGTGACTGCCGCTGCAGGTGTGAAAGCCCGCGCCATGGAAGACGAAAAGGGCCATGGCGCCCACGCCAGCCACGCGCCCCAGGAAGCTGATCCCCACGCCTGGCAAAACCCCAACCATGTGGCGCTGTATGTGCGCAATATTGCAGCGGCTTTGAGCAAGGTTGATGCGGCAGGTACAGCCACCTACCAGGCCAACGCCGACGCTTATGTGAAAGAACTGCAGGCCCTGGACGCCTGGATCAAAGCCCACATTGCAAGCATCCCGGCCGACAAACGCAAGGTCATCACCTCGCACGACGCCTTTGGCTACTTTGCCGCGCAATACGGTGTGAAGTTTCTGGCCCCGCAAGGCGTGAACACCGAAACCGAACCCAGCGCCAAACAGGTGGCCAAGCTGATCAAGCAGATGCAGCGCGAAAAAATCCGCGCGGTGTTTGTGGAAAACATGAGCAACCCCAAGCTCATCGCCCAGCTCAGCAAAGACGCCGGGGCCACCCTGGGCGCCAGCCTGTATGCCGACGCCCTCTCCAACGCCGACCAGCCAGGAGCCACCTACTTGCAAATGATGCGCCACAACGTCACCCACCTGGTGGCCGGCATGAAGCTGAACTGAACCGAAACGCCACCGCCGGAGCGCAAGACTGCTATTCATTTGATAGCTGCTTGCGCACACCCCATAAGCGCGAAGCCCCGATTTGACATCAAGGACTGCCATGCCACACGACACTCGCCTGCCTGTTACCGTTCTCTCCGGCTTTTTGGGGGCCGGCAAAACCACGCTGCTCAACCACGTGCTGGCCAACCGCGATGGCCTGCGCGTGGCAGTCATCGTTAACGACATGAGCGAGGTGAACATCGACGCCTCACTCGTCGACAAACACGCCGAGGCCGCGGGCGCGGGCCTCTCACGCACCGAAGAAAAGCTGGTGGAGATGAGCAATGGCTGCATCTGCTGCACCCTGCGCGAAGACCTGCTGCTGGAGGTGCGCAAGCTCGCCGCCGAGGGGCGCTTTGACTATTTGCTGATCGAATCCACCGGCATCGGTGAGCCCATGCCGGTGGCTGCCACTTTTGACTTCACCAATGAGGACGGCGACTCGCTCAACGATGTGGCCCGCATCGACACCATGGTGACGGTGGTGGACGCCTTCAACCTGCTGCGCGACTACAGCAGCAAAGACCTGTTGGCCCAGCGCGGCGAAACTGCGGGTGAGGACGACAACCGCAGCCTGGCCACCCTGCTGATGGAGCAGATCGAGTTTGCCGACGTCGTGGTGGTCAACAAAATCGACCTGGTGGACTTGAAGCGGCGTGCCGAAGTGGCCGCCGTCATCAAGGCCCTGAACCCGGTAGCAGAGATGGTGTACGCCGACCATGGCGCGGTGCCGCTCAGGTCGATTCTGGGCACCGGCAAATTTGACCTGGAGCGCGCCAGCGCCATGCCGGGCTGGGCGCATGAGCTGGAGGGCCGCCACACCCCCGAGACTGAGGAATACGGCATCCACAGCTTTGTGCTGCGCAGCCATGACCCGCTGCACCCGCAGCGCTTCGCTGACTTCATGGAAATGCCGTTTGAAGGCCTGCTGCGGGCCAAAGGCTATATCTGGCTGGCCAGCCGCCCAAGCTGGGTGCTGAGCTATTCCCGCGCAGGCAATGTGGCCACCCACGAGCCGGTGGGCCAATGGTGGGCGGCTGCACCGCGCGAACGCTGGCCCGCCAAGGGCACACCCGCGCGTGCCGGCATCGAGAAGAACTGGAAAGAGCCCTATGGCGACCGCATCAATGAGGTGGTCTTTATCGGCACCCACATGGACCGCGCCGCCATTGAGCAGGCGTGGAAAGCCATGCACCTGAACTTCACCGAAACCCGCAAGGGCATGAAGGGCTGGGCGGAATTCAAAGACCCGTTCCCGAGCTGGGAGCGAACGGAAGAAGTGGCCTGATGCATCCATCATCCCCCCCTCCGGGCGGCGCTGCGCTGGAGCTGGATGCGGCCGCGTTCACGACCGCCCAAGGCGTTCGACTGGTGCAGCCGGTCTCGTTGTCGCTCGCCGCCGGACACAGAATGGCCATCGTGGGCCCCAACGGGGCCGGCAAGTCCACGCTGCTCAAACTGATGGGCGGGCTATTGCCTGCCTCCGCAGGCGAGATACGCCTGGATGGCATGCCCTTGCACACGATGCACCCGGCCCAGCGGGCGCGCAGCATTGCCGTACTCGGCCAGAACGACCAGACCGATGGCCGCCTGCAGGTGCAGGACTACGTGGCCTTGGGCTGCCTGCCGCACCGGACGTCCTGGACCACGGAACGGGTACATGCACAGGTGGAGCGCGCGCTGGAACAGTGCCGGCTTCAAACGCTGCGGCATCAAGCGGTATCCCGGCTGTCGGGCGGCGAACGGCAACGGGCCCATTTGGCACGGGCCCTGGCGCAAGCACCCCGGCTGCTGTTGCTGGATGAGCCCACCAACCATTTGGACCCCCGTGCCACCCTGGATTTGCTGCAAGGCGTCAGCACCCTGGGCATTACGGTCGTCGCCGTGTTGCACGACCTGGCCCTGGTGCCGCAATGGGCCGAGCACGTGGTGGTCATGCAAGCCGGTGCCATGGTGACTTGCGCTCCTGCGGACCAGGCCCTGAGTCCGCCACGGGTGCACCAGGTGTTTGGCCTGCACGCCTTCTACCTGCCCCACCCCGACACCGCACAACCCTTGTTGGTCATGGACACGCAGCCGCCGGCCGGACCTGCCCGGCAACGCACCAGTTTCTTTAATCACTACGAGGAAAAAATCCCATGCGCCACTTTGTGAGTCTATTGACGCTCGCGCTAAGCACTACTTTGGCAAGCGCCCAGACCTTTCCCGTCACCGTGGACAGTTGTGGCGAAGCGCTGACCTTCCCTGCCCCGCCGAAACGGGCCGTCATCCACGACCTGAACATGACCGAAATGGCGCTGGCGCTCAAGCTGAATCCGCAGATGGTGGGCGTGACCGGCATCACCGGCTGGTACAAGACGGGGCCCGAGTTCAAAGCGGCCTTGGGCAAGATCCCGGAGCTGGCACCCAAGAACCCGACGCTTGAGAACCTGCTGGCGGCCAACCCCGACTTCTTCTTTGCGGGCTGGAACTACGGCATGAAAGTCGGCGGCGAGGTAACGCCCTCCAGCCTGGCCAAATACAACATCAAGACGCTGGTGTTGTCCGAGAGCTGCATCCACGTCAACCAACAGCGGCCCGCCGCCAGCATGGATTTGCTCTACACCGACTATGTGAAGCTGGGCACCATTTTCGGCAAAGAGGCCGTGGCCAAAGGCCATGTCGCAGAGTGGAAGGCGCGACTTGCCAAGCTGCCGCAGCAGCCCAAAGGCGCATCCGCCCCCCGGGTGTTCTTGTACGACTCCGGGGAGGACAAGCCCTTCACCGCCGGGAAGTACGCCATCCCCACCGCCATGATCGCTGCCGCAGGCGGCAGCAACATCATGGCCGACATGAACACCAGCTGGGGCACTACCTCATGGGAAACGGTGGCGGCACGCAACCCCCAGTTTCTGGTACTGCTGGACTACCAGGATGGCAACGGCGTGAACAAGCTGCTGCAGTTCCTGCAAAGCCATCCCGCCATGAAAGACACCGACGCGGTCAAAAACAAGCGCTTTGTCGGCCTGCGCTATGCCGAACTCACACCCGGCCCCGCCAATATCGAGGCGGTTGAGAAGATCGCCCGGGCCATGTCGGCCTCCAAGCCCTGATGCGCACAAGCCGCTTCACTGCCATGACCGTGGGCACTTGCCTGCTGATCGTGGGCCTGGCCATGCTTTCGGTCGCGCACGGAAGTACCCCGATGCGCTGGGCGGAGGTAGCGGCTGCCATCGCTGGCCCCTACGCCCCGGCCTGGGGACTCAGTGAAGTTGCGCTTCCGCTGCAGCGCATCGTGCAAGACCTGCGTGTGCCACGCGTGCTATTGGCCATGCTGGTGGGCGCCGGGCTGGCCGTGGTGGGGGTGATGCTGCAAACCGTGACCCGGAATGATTTGGCGGACCCGTTCCTCTTCGGCTTGTCCTCCGGGGCCAGCGCGGGCGCAGTGGCCGTCATCACGACCACTGGCGAGCTGCTGGGCATCTGGACGCTTCCGCTCGCCGCTCTGTGCGGGGCCTTGGTGTCTGCTGCACTGGTACTGGCCCTGGTCCACAAAACCCAAGGGAGCGGCCCGGAAAAACTCATTCTTGCAGGACTGGCAAGCTCCTTCCTGCTGGGGGCAGTGACCCACTATCTGGTATTTGCGGGTGACCAGCGCGCAGCCCACTCGGTGCTGTTTTGGACGCTGGGCGGCCTGGGCTTGGCCCGCTGGGACAACCTGGCGCTGGCATGGGGAGGCTTGGCTTTGCTGCTGGTGTTTGTGGCCCGAAAACGCCATGCGCTGGACGGCATGCTCGCGGGTGACGAGACGGCACTCAGTCTGGGCATATCGCCCGCGCGCTTGCGGGCTGAGGTGTTTGCCATGTCGGCCATCGCCACCGCTTGTTTTGTGGCATTGAGCGGTGTGATCGGCTTTGTAGGGTTGATGGTGCCCCATCTGGCGCGTGCGCTGTGCGGTGCTTTGCACACCCGCTTGTTGCTCATGGCAGCACTGCTGGGCGCAGTTCTCATGCTCGGCAGCGATTTGTTGTGCCGCACCCTGCTGCCTCCCCAAGAACTCCCCATCGGCATCGTGACAGCCGCTTTGGGCGGGGTTTTTGTGATCACCCTGGTCTTGCGTGGTCGCAGCGGCTCCACCTTTTAACCCCCACCTCTAGGAATCCATCATGTCCTCGAATCTCATCCCCGTCACCATCCTCACCGGCTTTCTGGGCAGTGGCAAAACGACGCTGCTCAACTACATCCTCCAACAACCGCACGGACACCGTATTGCCGTGATTGAGAACGAATTCGGCGAAGCCGGCATTGACAACGAACTTTTGGTGCAAGACCAGGGCGAGCAGATTGTGGAAATGAACAATGGCTGCATTTGCTGCACCGTGCGGGGCGACCTGGTCCGCATTCTGGGTGAGCTGACTGCCAAACGCAAAGCCGGCACCGTGAAGTTCGACCGGGTGATCATCGAGACAACAGGGCTGGCGGACCCCGCCCCGGTGGCGCAGACCTTTTTTGTGGATGATGACATCACGCAGGCATACCGCCTGGATGCCATCGTGACGCTGGTCGACGCCAAGCACGCCCCCCTTCAGCTCGACGAACACCATGAAGCCCAAGAGCAAGTGGGCTTTGCCGACCGCATTTTGCTCACCAAGACCGATCTGGTCACGCCGGCAGAGGTGCTGGCATTGCGCCAGCGACTGGTGCGCATGAACCCGCGCGCCAATATTGCAGAGTCGCACAAGGGTGTCGCGGCGCTCGATCAGGTGCTCGACATCCACGGCTTCAACCTCAATGCCATTTTGGAAATTGAGCCCGATTTCTTGCGCGACGTGGACCATGAGCACGACGACGACATCAGTTCGTTCGTGTTCCGGGCCACCCGGCCCATGGACCTGGAAAAGATCGAAGACTTCCTGAGTGCCATGGTGCAGGTACACGGCGCCAGCCTGATGCGCTACAAGGGCATTCTCAGCATCCAGGACTTTGACAAACGTGTGGTCTTCCAGGGGGTGCACATGCTCATGGGCTCCGACCTGGGCGCGCCCTGGGCGGAAGGCGAAGTGCGCGAGTCCAAGATGGTGTTCATCGGCAAAAACATGCCGCGCGAGGTCCTGGAAAAAGGCTTGGCGAACAGCGTGGTGGCCGCATGAGTGAACGCCCTGCGCTCGCCGAAGTCGAAGCTGCCGTGCGCACCCTGCTGCGCTGGGCTGGTGACGACCCCACCCGTGAAGGCTTGCTGGACACCCCCAACCGGGTGGCGCGCGCCTACCAAGAGTTTTTTAGTGGCTATGGTCAAGACCCCCAGCAAGTTCTCAGCGCCACTTTTGAAGAAGCCGCGGATTACGACGACCTGGTACTGGTGCGCAACATCCGCTTTGAGTCGCATTGCGAACACCACCTGGTTCCTATCGTGGGGCATGCGCATATTGCCTACCTGCCGGACAAGCGGGTGGTGGGCCTGAGCAAACTGGCCCGCGTGGTGGATGTCTTTGCCAAGCGACTGCAGATTCAGGAACGCCTGACCAGCCAGATTGCCGACACGATTTTTCAAGCCTTGCAGCCGCGTGGGCTGGCGGTGGTAGTTGAAGCGCAGCACATGTGCATGACCACGCGGGGGGTCCACAAACCCGGCTCCACCACGCTCACACAACGCATGCGGGGCCTGTACCGCACCGATGCCCAGGCCCGCCAGGAGGTTCTGGCGGCCCTCCATTGCCCCGCCGCACAGGAACGCCGTTATGACTGAAGCTAGGCCTATTTTTGCAGCCCGCACCAGCATTGAACAGGTGGAAGAAGGGGCCGCGCTGGCGCCCAAGTTCGATGCCAATGGCCTCATCACCTGTGTCACTACCGACGCTGCCACGGGGGAACTGCTGATGGTGGGCTATATGAACCGCGATGCCCTGGAGCGCACCATGAAAACCGGCGAAGCCCACTACTTCAGCCGCAGCCGCCACGTGTTGTGGCACAAGGGGGCCACCAGCGGTCTGACCCAACGCGTGGTGGAAATGCGCATCGACGACGACCAGGACGCCGTGTGGTTGCGGGTGCAAGTGGCGGGCAGTGGTGCCAGCTGCCACGTGGGCTACCGCAGCTGCTTTTACCGCACTGTCGAACTGCCCAGCGGCACCTTGCACTTTACCGAAACTGCCAAGACGTTTGACCCCCTCGCAGTCTATGGCGATGTGCCCAACCCCACCCAACTGTAGACAACAAGGTTGCCATGATCTTCCGGCAAGTCCTCCCTGCACGTGGTACCCGCCAGCAAGGCGTGGATGCGCGCGTACACCGCGTCATCAGCACGCGATCTAACTCACCAAAGAATGGAAATATCGATGTCCAACACTAAAACTGCCCTTGTAGTCAGCGCACACTCTGCCGACTTTGTCTGGCGCGCGGGTGGCGCCATTGCCAGCCACGTGAAACAGGGTTGGCGGGTCAAGATCGTTTGCCTTTCTTACGGGGAGCGGGGAGAGTCGGCCAAGCTCTGGCGCCAATCCGGCATGACCCTGGAGAAGGTCAAGGCCGCGCGCAAGGACGAATCCCAACGGGCTGCCGACATCCTCGGGGGCGAGGTCGAGTTCTGGGACATTAGCGACTATCCCATGCGTGTGAATGACGACACCCTGTTTCGTTTGGTGGATCTCTACCGCACGCTGCAACCGGAATTCGTACTGAGCCATTCGGTGCAGGACCCCTACAACTTCGATCACCCTCTGGCCATGCATGTGACCCAGGAGGCGCGCATCATCGCGCAGGCAGAAGGCCATAACCCCGGCCAGAAGGTTCTCGGCGCACCTCCCATCTATGCTTTCGAACCCCATCAACCTGAGCAGTGCCGCTGGGAACCAAACACCTTTCTGGACATCACCGATGTATGGGACACCAAGCGCCGCGCAATCGAGTGCATGGCCGGACAAGAACACCTGTGGCATTACTACACGCGGGTTGCCCAGCAGCGCGGCGTGCAAGCCAAACGCAATATCGGCATCACTGCGGCGCGCCATATCGAATATGCGGAAGGCTTTATGCGCCTGACACCTGGCGTGGTACAGACGCTATGAACACCGTGACGGACCAGGTCGATGAACGGCATGTCGATCCGTGCACGATGATCGGCCACGCGCTCACCATTTGGGGCGGCTGATGCGCAAGCCACCTGTCTACACCCGGGCGCAAATGCTGCCCGACCTCCTCCAGCGCCGCATTGTGGTGCTGGACGGAGCCATGGGTACCATGATTCAGCAGCGCAAACTCACCGAGGCCGACTTTCGCGGCACGCGCTTTGCCGACCACCCGCACGAACTCAAGGGCAACAACGAACTGCTCAACCTGACCCAACCGCAGGTCATCTCTGACATCCACACCGCCTATTTGCTGGCCGGTGCCGACCTGATTGAGACCAACACTTTTGGCGCCACGTCCATTGCGCAAGAGGACTACCACCTTGCGCACTTGGCACGCGAGATGAATGTGGCCGCCGCCCGCCTGGCAAAAAAAGCTTGCAAGGCGATCGGCACCCCGGAACATCCCCGCTTTGCAGCAGGTGCCATAGGCCCTACGCCACGCACCGCCAGCATCAGCCCCGATGTAAATGACCCCGGCGCGCGCAACACCAGTTTTGAAGAGCTGCGCGCCGCCTACCTGGAGCAGGTCGAAGGGCTGGTGGAAGGTGGCGTCGATGTACTGCTGGTAGAAACGATTTTTGACACGCTCAACGCCAAAGCGGCCGCCTTTGCGATTGAAGAGTGCTTCGAGGCTACGGGTGAACGCTTGCCGGTGATGCTGAGCTGCACCGTCACCGATGCGTCGGGACGGGTGCTGAGCGGCCAAACCGTTGCAGGCTTTTGGCACAGCGTGCGCCACGTGCGGCCACTGACCGTCGGCTTGAACTGCGCCATGGGTGCGGCCCTGATGCGCCCCTACCTGCAAGAACTCGCCATTGCGGCGGGCGACACCTTTATCAGTTGCTACCCCAACGCGGGCCTGCCCAACCCGATGAGCGAGACCGGGTTTGATGAAACACCGGAAGTGACTTCCCGACTCCTCGGCCAATTCGCCGACGAAGGCTTGCTCAATGTGGTCGGCGGGTGCTGCGGCACGACGCCTGAACACATAGCCGCGATTCGCCGCGCAGTGAAGAACGCTGCCCCTAGAAAAATCGCCTGACCCCTTGCGTGCCCGTGCCTGTGAAAACCAGCCAACGTCTACTGCCATGTGCGTATGAAAACTCTTGCCTTAGCGCCTCTATGTCGCGCGTCATTCACCGCTGCGTTGTCCGCCATGTCTTTTGGGGTCGGGGTTCGAAACCCTGTCCCTGGCCGGCAACGGGCAGAAGCACCGGAGGTCCTGTGAGCCATAGCCCTGCGCACAACACCCCCCGGCCAGGCGGCGTTTCCAGCACCGCCAAGGAGGTCAAGCGATGACGCTGAAAGGAAAGGCGTTTGTCGTCGGTGCCTTTGAGCACCCCACGCGGCATGCCACAAACACATCAACGGCACAGCTGCATGCCGACGTCGCAGCCGGTGCGCTGGCCGATGCCGGTTTAAGCTTGTCCGATGTGGATGGCTACTTCTGCGCCGGCGATGCCCCCGGCTGGGATGCGCCTGGCGTAGGCCCCTTTGCCCTGGTCGAGTACCTTGGCCTGAAGCTGCGCCATCTGGACACGACCGAGAGCTGGGGCTCTGCCTACATCAACCATGTCGCGCATGCAGTTCGGGCCATAGACAGCGGGCAATGCCGGGTCGCGCTCATCACCCAGGCCGGCCGCCCGCGGGCCGACAAGCTGAGACCGGAGGACTTGCATCGCCACCAGCGCCAGACGGCTCCGGAGGCCCCCTTCGAACTACCCTACGGTCCGGTGGTTACCAATATGTATGGCATGTGCGCCATGCGCCACATGCATGAGCATGGAACCACGTCGGAACAATTGGCCTGGATCAAGGTGGCCGCTTCGCACCATGCCCAGCACAACCCGCACGCCGTGTTGCCCAAGGTGGTCACGGTGGAGGATGTGCTGAACTCGCCCCTGGTGTCTACCCCTTTGCGCCGGCTGGACTGCTGCGTGATCAGCGATGGCGGCGGAGCGCTCGTGCTGGCCCACCCCGAGGTGGCGCGTTCGCTGCGCAAACCCTTGATTACGCCGACCGGTGCAGGATTCACGGTCAAGCACATGAATGGCGGCTATTTTGATCTGCTGGCCTCAGGTGCAATCCAGTCGGGGGCAACGGCCTTTGCAGAAGCCGGAATCACCCCAGCAGACATCCAGTACGCCTCGCTGTACGACAGCTTCACTATCACGGTGCTGATCCAGTTGGAGAACCTGGGATTCTGTGAACCCGGACAAGGGGGACGCTTTGTCAGCGACGGACAACTGATCGCAGGCGTGGGTCGTTTGCCCGTCAACACCGATGGCGGCGGCTTATGCAACAACCATCCCGGCAATCGGGGGGGCATGACCAAACTCATAGAGGCCGTCCGGCAGCTGCGCGGAGAGGCGCATCCCGCGGTACAGGTGAAGAACTGCGGCCTGGCGTTGGTGCATGGCACCGGAGGCCAGCTGGGTGCACGCCATGGCAGCGCAACCCTGATCCTGGAAAGGCTTTGACCATGACAAGCTCCCAACCCATGACATCCCCCGAGATCACTCCGGAGACGGCCGCCTACTGGCATGCCGCCAACGCCGGCCGCCTGCTCCTGCGCCGCTGCATCCGCACCGGCAAGGCATTTCACTACCCGCGCACGAACAGCCCGTTTACCGGTTTGCCGGACACCGAATGGATGGACGCCAGCGGACGCGGGACCATCTACTCTTTCAGCGTATCGACCCGTCACGGCGTACCGCACTGCATTGCATACATCACCCTCGATGAGGGCCCCACCCTGTTGAGCAATCTGGTGGATTGTGATTTCACCACCCTTGCCATTGGCCAGCGTGTTGCGCTGCGGTTTTTGCCGACTGCCAACGGACAACAGGTGCCGGTATTCACACCGTCCTCCGAAGGCCTTGCGCCCCGGCAAGCGGACTGAGGACCGAACCCCGGACAACCCGACTGCCAACCCCTTCCTCTTTTTCCACTCCACTCCCGAAAATGCATTCACACACCATGAACTTACTCCGGCGCTCCCTGCTGATCTCCGCACTGGCGGGCAGCGCTCTGGCCTTCGCCCAAACCGGCCCCACGGCGGATAGCCGCCTCCTCAAGATCGCAGCGCCCTGGGAGATCGGCAGCCTCGACCCTTCCAAATCCGGCTATATCTTTACCCGGCTGGAAGTGACCGAAACACTGGTAGAAGTGGATGCCGGCGGCCAACTGGCAGCCGGTCTGGCCACACGCTGGACGGTGTCGCCGGACCAGAAAACCTGGCGTTTTGCATTGCGCCGGGGCGCCGTCTTCCATGACGGTAGTCCGGTGACCCCCGAGTCCGTACTGCGCTGCCTCGAACGGGCGTTGGCGCAGCCAGGACTACTGAGGACCGTACCGATTCAACGCATGGCTGTGGTACAGGGTGAGGTTCAGATCGAACTCAAACAGGCATTCACCGCCCTGCCTGCCTTCCTGGCACACAACAGCACGCAAATTCTCGCCCCCGCCTCTTTTGCGGCTGATGGCAGCGTACAAGCCATTGTGGGCTCCGGGCCCTACAAGGTGGCACGCATCAATGCACCGCAAAAGATGGAGACAGTGGCTTTTGAGGGCGGGACGGGCAAGCGCCCTGCCGTACAGCGGGTGGAATACCTGGCCACCGGCCGGGGCGAGACCCGTGGCATGCTGGCCGAAAGCGGACAGGCCGATCTGGTGTTCACCCACGATGCGGTGGCCATTGAGCGCCTCAAACGCAACCCGAAGTTGCAATTCCACACCTTGCCGATACCCCGCACCCTGTATCTCAAGGTCAATGCGGGCCACCCATTGCTCAAGGACGTGAAAGTCCGCCAGGCCATCAGCATGGCGCTGGACCGCCCCGGCATCGCGCAGGCCATTCTGCGGGAGCCCAAAGCAGCGGCCACCCAGCTCTTCACGCCCGGCATGAACGAGTGGCATGTGCCCGGTCTGCAGGCTCTTACACGCGACATGCGTCAAGCCCGGCAACTGCTTCAAGACGCGGGTTGGACTGCGGGCGCAGACGGCATGCTCCGCAAGGATGGCCGCCCTTTCAAACTGAGCTTGCGCACTTTCTCCGACCGGCCAGAGCAACCGCCCATGGCAACTGCCATCCAGGCCCAACTGCGGGAACTGGGCATGGAGATTGGTGTGTCCATCGTCAATGCCAGTGAAATCCCTGCCGGGCATCAGGACGGCTCGCTGGAGCTGGCGCTGGTCGCACGCAACTACGCCCTCGTGCCTGACCCCATCGGCAGCCTGCTGCAGGACTTCGGCCCCAAAGGGGGCGACTGGGGCGCCATGGGCTGGCAAAGTGCGCAAGTCAATAGCGCACTGGAAAGCCTGAGCACCACCAACGACCCGGCTCGGCGCTCCCGCTTGCGCGGCGCGCTGTCTACCGTGCTGCAAGCCGAGCTGCCGGTCATCCCGGTAGCCTGGTACCAGCACACTGCCACCAACAGCAAACGTATCGGCAATGTCAGCATCGATCCTCTGGAGCGCAGCTACCGTATCAGCCAGATCACATGGGTGAAGTAAGCATGGGCTGGAAACTGGCTGCCCGTCAGGGCATGCGTTTGCTGGGCCAGGGCGCACTGGTTGCCGGGGCCGTGGGGGTGTTGAGCTTTGTCATGACCCGGGCCCTGCCCGGTGATGCGGCCTACCGCATTGCCGCAGGCCGCTACGGCTACGACATGGTCAACACCGCGTCCGCGGAGGCGGTTCGTGCCGAGCTGGGGCTGGACCAGCCGGCCTGGCTGCAACTGCTGCACTGGCTGGCTGACCTGCTGCAACTGCGACTGGGGGCGTCCATGGTCTCGGGAGACCCCGTGGTGGATGAAATCGCCCACCAGCTGGGCCACACCTTACAGCTCTCGCTGGCTGCATGGCTTCTGGCCATCACATTGGGTCTGCTGCTGGGTGGCTGGGCGGCCCTGCGCGGTGGCCACTGGAGCGCGCGCTGGATTGAGCCCCTGTGCACCCTTCTGCGTGCGAGCCCGGCGTTTGTACTCGGCGTGGCCTTGATGCTGGCCCTGGGTGTGCATCTGGACTGGCTGCCGGTCGCCGGGCATGGTGAAGCCATCTACCTGGTGCTGCCTGCACTGGCCCTGGCCCTTACCCTGCTGCCCGGTATCACGCAAGTGGTCAGCGAACAACTGCGGCAGGTCCTGGCTTCCGATGCCTTCGAGTTTGCCCTGACCAAGGGCATGCCCATGCCCGCAGCCTTGGCGCGACACGCACTGGCTCCCTTGGCTTTGGGCACCCTGGCCTACGCGGGCATGCAACTGGTCCTTCTGGTCGAGGGCGTGGTGGTCGTGGAAAGCCTGGTGGCCTGGCCGGGCATAGGCCATGCATTGGTTCACGCCATTCTCGCGCGCGACATTCCCATGGTCCAGGGCACCGCACTGGCGATGGGACTACTGTTTGTGCTGCTCAACGGGTGCATGGACGCTGCGGTCGAATGGTTAGACCCGCGCTTGCGCACGCCGGCAGGAAGGAGCGCCCCATGAAGCACAGGCTGTCCTTCTCCATACCAGCCCCCTGCGCGGGCAGACCACGCTGGGGCCTGGTAGCGCTGCTGGCGGTGTTGCTCCTGGGTCTGCTCAGTGCCTGGCTGGGCCAGAACCCGGCGATCCAGGATCTGGGGCAGACCCTGGCTCGGCCGGATGCCGCCCACTGGCTGGGCACCGACCACCTGGGACGCGACCAACTGGCCCGGCTGGGTGAAGCTGTCCGTGTATCACTCTGGCTCGCACTGGGCTCCGCACTGTTGGCCGTGGGCCTTGGCACTGTGCTCGGTCTGTGGGCTGCGTGGCGACAGGGTGCGGCGGACCGGCTGTTGTGCCTGTGTGCAGACGGCGTGGCGGCGGTTCCCGGCCTGCTGTGGGTACTGCTGGTCGCAGCACTGGCGCCGGGGCAGAAGTGGGCGCTCTACAGCGGGCTGGTGTTGACGGCCTGGGTCGAATTCTTCCGGCTGGTGCGCAGCCGGGCCAAGCGGACCCTGGCAGGCGATGCAGTGCAGGCCGGGCGTCTTCTGGGCTTCGGAGCGCCCTATCTGTTGCGCTGGTATGTCCTGCCACCGTTGCGCTCCGATCTGCTGCGCCTTTGGAGTTATGCCGTGGCCAATGCGGTACTGGCCGTCGCCGCCTTGGGCTTTGTGGGGGTCGGGCTTCGCCCGCCCACCGCCGAGCTGGGCCTGATGATGACCGAGGCCCTGCCCTACTACGAGGAAGCTCCCTGGCTGCTGGCCGGTCCGGTGCTGCTGCTGGTGCTCGTGGTGGCTGCCCTGCAATCCGCCACCCGCCCCCCACTGAAAGACACCCCATGAGCACATCTTTGTTGCAGGTCGACGATCTGCGCATCCACCTCCGGCCGGAGCCAGGAAAGGCACATGGCCGCGTCTTGCTGGAAGCCTGTAGTTTTGCCCTGAATGCGGGCGAGCGACTCACCATGGTGGGCGAATCCGGTGCAGGCAAGTCCTTGCTGGCGCAAGCCATCATGGGAACACTGCCCGCCGCCTTGCAAGCCAGTGGTTCACTCCGGATTAGCGGGGTGCAGACCGACGGCCAACGGGATCGAACCCGGCCGCTGTGGGGCCGCAGCATCATGATGCTGCCCCAGGAGCCCTGGTCGGCGCTGAGCCCGCTGATGCGCATGCAAAACCAGGTGGCGGAAGCCGCGCGCTACGCACGTGGCACCGACTGGGAGCGCGCGCAGCACCAGGCGGCAGCGCTGTTGCAAAGCTTGGGGCTGGGCCATGCCACACATCAATGGCTGCACCAGATTTCTGGCGGAATGGCGCAACGGGTCGGGGTCGCCTGTGCAGGTGCCGCCCAGGCACAACTGTTGATCGCCGATGAACCCACCAAAGGCCTGGACCCGGAGGCCTGCGCGCAAGTCGGTCGCCTGTTGTTGGATGCGCAAGCCCAGGGGCAGGCTTTGTTGACCATCACCCACGACCTCGGTCTGGCGGCCCAATTGGGCGGGCAGATCGCGGTCATGCGCCAGGGCCGTATCGTGGAACAAGGCCCCGCCCAGCAGGTGTTGGAACATCCCAGGCACGCCTACACCCGCGCCTTGATCGCGGCCCAGCCCGCACACTGGCCCGCCTACCCGTTTGCACCATGTGCACAGACCCCCTTGCTGCAAGCCCGGGGAATCGGAAAACGCTATGGAGCACGGACCCTGTTCGAAAACCTGGAACTGGAACTACGCTGCGGCGAAGTCGTCGCCATCAGCGGGCCGAGTGGCTGCGGAAAAACCACCCTGGGCAATGTACTGCTGGGCCTGGTACAGGCAGATACCGGTCAATTGCAACGTCCCAGCGGACTGCCGGCATGGAAGTTCCAAAAGTTGTATCAGGACCCGCCGGCAGCGTTCTCCCCCTTCCGCAGTCTGCGCCGCTCTCTGACCGATGTGCGCCAGCTGCATGCCCTGCCGGATACCGGCCAGGCACGCTGGATGGAGGCACTGGGCCTGCCTGAGAACCTGCTGGACAGACTGCCGCATGAGGTGTCCGGCGGAGAGCTCCAGCGCTTCGCGCTGTTGCGCCTGATGCAGTTGCAGCCTGCCTTCATTTTTGCAGATGAACCGACCTCCCGTCTGGACCCCATCACGCAACGCAACACCATGCAGGTCCTGTGCGAAAGTGCCGCCCGGCAAGGGTGTGCCGTGCTGCTAGTCAGTCACGATGCAGACCTCGCCCGCAACTGCAGCCACCGGCACGTCACCATGTCCAGCCTGAGCGCGTGCATAGCAGCGCCCGACGGCATCTGAAAACCGGGGTACCGAGGGTACTTTTGCTATACATTCAGGAGCTGTGGCGCCCGCTTGGCGGGCGCCACAGAGTTTTTACATTGCTTCTGACCTTGGCACCCATGGCAAACAAAAAAGACCCCGATCTCTGGCCCACCGTCCTCAAACTGGTAGCGGGCGCTTGCGCATTGATCGGTATCGTCTGGGCGGCGCTGTGGTACGTGGATAAGTACGGCGTGGGCCAGACCTTGGCACCACCGGTCAAACCGACAGCGGACTGGGGCATCGTCACAGACTCGCCGATCCGCAATAACCGCTGACACCATGCGGCTGGCGCAGACGGCGCCGTGCCGCCCGGGTTCAACGCCGTTGCAGACGCGCAAAAGTTGTGCGGAATTTTTCTACCTTGGGTGCAGCCACCGCCACGCAGTAGCCTTGCGTGGGGTTGCGGGCAAAAAAATCCTGGTGATATGCCTCTGCGGGCCAGTAGTTCCGCACAGGTAAGACCTCGGTCACGATGGGCCGGCTGTAGTGAGCGCTGGCAGTGAGTTCGGCAATCAACGCAAGGGCCTGCGCCTCCTGCTCCGGAGTGGAAAAGTAAATGCCGCTGCGGTACTGCGTACCGGTGTCATGGCCCTGGCGGTTCAGGGTGGTCGGGTCGTGAATCACAAAGAAGATTTCCAGCAACTCGCGCGTACTCACTACGTCCGGGTCGTAGACAAGTTTGACAACTTCGTTGTGCCCGGTCGTGCCGGTGCATACAGCCTCATAGCTGGGCTGCTGCAGCTGGCCATTGCTGTAGCCGGACTCGACATCGAGCACACCCATGACCTCCACAAACACGGACTCGGTGCACCAGAAGCAGCCGCCTCCCAGGGTAAGGGTTTGATGTGCTGAACTCATGGAAATCTCCTGAACAAGAAAGGACGCTAAACGGTTGATCAGCGCCACAGGCCGTTGGTGGCGCTCCCGGCCTGCATCTTACGAAGATACGTGGATTGACACGCTCCACAGGCCTGGCTACATTTACTAACCCATTAGTCAGTAATTTATGCCCGCACTCTCCTCCCTTTGTGACATGGCTTCCAGCGCGCGTGCCAAACGCGAACGGCGCAAAGATGCACGCCCGGGCGAGTTACTGGCCGCGGCGCTGGAGCTGTTTGTCGAAAAGGGTTTCGCAGCCACCCGCGCCGAAGAAGTCGCCAAGCGGGCGGGCGTATCCAAGGGCACCTTGTTTTTGTATTTCTCCAGCAAAGAAGAGCTATTCAAAGCAGTAGTACGGGAAAACATTTCCGGCCGCTTCTCTGAATGGGGCGAAGAGCTGGAAAGTTTCCAAGGCAATAGCGCCGAACTTTTGCGTTACTGCTTGATCGCTTGGTGGGAGCGTGTGGGGTCCACCAAAGCATCCGGCATTTCCAAACTGATGATGAGCGAAGCGGGGAACTTTCCTGAGCTGGCCGCTTTTTACCAGGAAGAAGTGGTCAAACCCGGCAATGAATTGATACGGCGCATCTTGCAGCGGGGCGTGGACTCCGGCGAATTCCGGCCGCTGAATGTGGACCATGGCATCTACCTATTGGTCGCTCCCATGGTGTTTCTGGCCCTGTGGCGTCACTCCATCGGCTCTTGTGTCGGTGGCGATGAAGCGCTGGACCCCATTGCCTATCTCCATACCCATATCGACAACTTGCTGCAAGGCCTGACCGTCCGCACGCCCGCCGCAGCCCAAACCACCTGACACCATGAAACCCTGGATCACATGGACCACCGTGGCCGTCAGCCTGGCTGTCGCAGCCGGCGTGGGCCTGCGGCTCGTCGCTAGCAACAAAGCCGAGAACGAAATGCTGATGAGCCAACAGGCCGCACTCAAAGTGCCGGTGAGCCTGGAGCTGGGCCCGGCAGATCTGGTGCGGGCCAGCACTGTAGAGCTCACGCGCACCCTGCCGGTCTCAGGCCCGATCAAGGCGGTGAGCTCTGCCTTTGTGAAAGCGCGCGTCGCCGGCGAACTGCAAGGACTGACCGTACGCGAGGGCGATAGGGTGAAAGCCGGTCAGGTGCTGGCAAGGGTGGATTCCACCGAATACCAGGCCCGCACCCGCCAGGCGCAGCAACAAGCGGAATCCGCCAAAGCGCAGGTGGACATCGCCCGCCGCAGCTTTGAGAACAACCGCAAGCTGGTGGACCAGGGCTTTATTTCCCAGACCGCACTCGAGTCCTCCAGCGCCAACCTGGCGGCTGCCGAGGCTTCCTACCGCGCCACCATGGCGGGCGTGGACCTGGCCACCAAGTCACTCGAAGACACGGTGCTGCGGGCGCCCCTCTCCGGCCAGGTCGCCCAGCGCCTGGCCCAAGCCGGCGAGCGGGTGGCGATTGATGCGCGTGTGCTGGAGATCGTGGACCTGAGCCGCCTGGAAGTGGAAGCCAGCCTGGCTGCAGCCGACTCCATAGGCGTCAAGCCCGGGCAAACGGCCCAACTGACGGTGGAAGGCGCTGCCCTCAAGCTGCAAGCCCGCGTGGCGCGCATCAACCCCAGCGCGGTGGCGGGCAGCCGCTCGGTACTGGTGTACCTGAGCCTGGACCAAGCCGAAGGCCTGCGCCAAGGCCTGTTTGCCCAAGGTGTATTGGCTGTGGGTGTCAGCCGCGCGCTGGCATTGCCGGTGAGCGCCGTACGCACCGACAAGCCGCAACCCTATGTGCAATGGGTACAAGACAACAAAGTGGCCCACCAAACCGTGGAATTGGGCGAGCGCGGTGACGCCAACGGCGTGGCCATGGTGCGTGTCAAAGGCATCCCCGAAGGTACCCCGGTGTTGGCCGGTGCAGTCGGCGCCCTGCGTGCGGGAACCGCTATTAAAAACATAGCAGGTAACAACTGATGTGGTTCACCCGCGTGAGCCTCCAGAACCCGGTGTTTGCCACCATGCTCATGCTGGCCCTGGTGGTGCTGGGCCTGTTTTCGCTGCAGCGCCTGCAGGTAGACCAATTCCCGAGTATCGATTTCCCGGTGGTGGTCGTGATTACCGACTACCCTGGCGCATCACCCGAAATTGTGGAGAGTGAAGTCTCCAAAAAAGTCGAAGAAGGCGTGAATGCCATTGCCGGCATCAATGCCTTGACCTCCCGCAGCTACGAAGGCCAGAGCGTGGTCGTCATTGAGTTCGGTCTGCATATCGACGGCCGCAAAGCCGCTGAAGACGTGCGTGAGAAAGTGGCTGCTATCAAACCCCTGCTGCGCACCGAAGTCAAAGAACCCCGCGTCTTGCGTTTCGATCCGTCTTCCCGCGCTGTGTGGTCGGTGGCCGTCTTGCCTGATAACGCCCCCACGCTTGCCACTGCGTGTGCTGCGCTGCCCCCCGAGGGGGTGCGTGCTTGCTTGGAGCGGTCCGGCGCGGCGCAGTCCAATAACGCCCCCACGCTTGCCACTGCATGTGCTGCGCTGCCCCCCGAGGGGGCGCGTGCTTGCTTGGAGCGGTCCGGCGCGGCGCACACGGCCCGCCCCATGACAGCCGTGGAGCTCACCAACTGGGCGGAGCAAAACTTCAAGAAGCGTCTGGAAAATGTGCGCGGCGTGGGTTCGGTCACGCTGGTGGGGGGCACCAAGCGCGAGATCAATCTCTACCTGAACCCGCAGGCGCTGGAATCTTTTGGCATCACGCCGGACCAGGTGGTCACCGCTGTCACCAATGAAAACCAGGACTTGCCGCTGGGCACCATTCGCTCCAACGAGCAGGAGCGTGTGATCCAGGTGCAGGCCCGCATGCAGCGGCCGGAGGATTTCGGCAGCATCATCGTGGCACGCAAAAACGGTACCCCCGTGCGCCTGGACCAGGTCGCCCGCGTGGCCGACGGCGCCCAGGAGGCCGAAACCCTGGCCCTCTACAACGGCCAGCGCACCTTGCTGTTGAACGTGCAAAAGTCGCAAGATGAAAACACCATCGTGGTGGTGGATGGCCTGGTCAAGGCACTGGCAGAGATGCAAAAGCAGCTGCCCCCCGGCGTGCGGCTGGAGCAGATCACCGATGGTTCGCGCCAGATCCGGGTGTCCGTCAACAACGTGCGCCAAACGCTGATAGAAGGCGCGGTGCTCACAGTGCTCATCGTGTTCCTGTTCCTGAACTCCTGGCGTTCCACCGTCATCACCGGCCTGACGCTGCCGATTGCGCTGATCGGCACCTTCCTGTTCATGAACGCCTTCGGCTTCACCATCAACATGATCACGCTGATGGCGCTTTCGCTATGTGTAGGCCTGCTGATTGACGATGCCATCGTGGTCCGCGAAAACATCGTGCGCCATGTGCAGATGGGCAAAAACGCCTTCAACGCCTCGCTGGACGGTACCCAGGAAATCGGGCTGGCCGTGCTGGCCACGACCCTCTCCATCGTGGCGGTGTTTCTGCCCATAGGCTTCATGGGCGGCATCATCGGCAAGTTCTTTCACGAGTTCGGCATCACCATCGTGGCAGCCGTGCTGATCTCCATGTTTGTGAGCTTCACGCTGGACCCCATGCTCTCCAGCATCTGGCATGACCCCAGCATTGAAAGCCACGGCAAAGGCCAAATGCCGGTCACTCTTTATGACAAGACCATAGGCCGCGTCACCGGCCTGTTTGACCGCGGCACCGAGGCCTTGGCAGGGGGATACCAAGGCATCCTGCGCTGGGCATTGATCCACAAGCTGGCCACGGTGTTGATGGCGGTCGGCATTTTTGTGGGCAGTATCCTGATGGTGCCTTTGTTAGGCACCGAGTTCGTGCCCAAGTCAGACTTTTCGGAAACCTCACTCACTTTCAACACGCCGGTCGGCTCCTCGCTGGAAGTGACCGAATCCAGAGCGCGGCAGGTGGAAGCCATCGTCCGCGAGTTTCCCGAGGTGCGCTACACCCTCACCACCATCAACACCGGCAACGTCCAGGGAAAGATCTACGCCAACATCTACATCCGCTTGGTGGACCGCAAAGACCGCAGCCTGAGCGTGGACCAGATGTCGGTGAAGCTGCGCCAGCGCCTGCGCAATGTAGCGGGCATTACCGTCACCCACGTCGGTCTGCTCGATGCCGTGGGGGGGCAAAAGCAAATTCTGTTCTCTCTCCAGGGCCCAGACACGCATGAACTGGAGCGCTTGACCACACTGGCCTTGGAGAAAGTGCGCGAAGTTCCGGGCTTGGTCGATCTGGACTCCAGCATGAAGCCCAACAAGCCCTCGCTGGACGTGCAGGTGCGGCGGGACGCCGCCTCTGACCTCGGCCTGAATGTGGCACAGATCGGCAGCGCCCTGCGCACCCTGATTGCCGGCAAAACCGTGGGCAACTGGCGCGCGCCGGATGACCAGACCTATGACGTCAACGTGCGCCTCGCACCGGATGCCCGCGATGCCGCGTCTGACCTGCAGCGCCTGCCTTTCACGGTGGGCAGCAATGCAGACGGCAGCGCCCGCGTTGTGCGGCTGAACCAGGTGGCAGATGTGCGGGAGTCCACCGGCCCCAACCAGATCAACCGCCGCGACCTCACGCGGGAGGTGTCCATCAGCGGCAACGTGTCCGGCCGCTCGGCGGGCGAGGTGTCCGCAGACATCAAAACGGCCATGGACAGCATCAGCCTGCCACCGGGCTACAGCTACAAGTTCAGCGGCTCCACCAAAGACATGGCCGAGGCCTTCGGCTACGCCATCTCGGCGCTTGTGCTGGCCATCGTGTTTATCTACATGATCCTGGCCAGCCAGTTCAAGAGCTTCCTGCAACCACTGGCATTGATGACTTCCCTGCCACTCACACTGATCGGCGTGGTGCTGGCGCTGATGATGTTCAACTCCACGCTGTCCATGTTTTCCATCATCGGCGTGGTGATGCTGATGGGACTGGTCACCAAGAACGCGATTCTGCTGGTGGACTTTGCCATCCGCGCCCGGGAAGGTGGCACTGACGAACAAGGCAACCCTGTGCCCGGATTGCCCCGCTCCGAAGCCCTGCTGCTCGCCGCCAAAGTGCGCCTGCGCCCCATCCTGATGACCACACTGGCCATGATTTTCGGCATGGTGCCGCTGGCCTTTGCCCTGAGCGAAGGCGCTGAGATGCGCGCGCCCATGGGGCAGGCGGTGATCGGTGGCGTGATTACCTCCTCTTTGCTCACATTGGTGGTCGTTCCGGTGGTGTACTGCTACATGGACGATCTGGCGCAATGGGCCAGGCGTTGGTGGAGCGGGGCACCCGCCACCGGCCGGTAAAATTTGGCACACCCGTTTAACGTGACCCAAGGAAACTTCGCCATGCATCCGAATCAAGCCCGTTTCAACATGATCGAGCAACAAATCCGCCCCTGGAACGTGCTCGACCTCCAGGTTCTGAAGCTGCTGGACAACGTGCACCGTGACGAATTTGTGCCCGCCGCCCACAAGGGCCTGGCTTTTGCCGATCTCGAAATCCCCCTGCCCGCCGGCCAGTGCATGCTCGCCCCGCGTCTGGAAGCCCGCATGTTGCAGGACTTGGCCGTCCAGTCCCACGAGAGCGTGCTCGAAATCGGCGCCGGCTCCGGCTTCATGGCCGCTTTGTTGGCGCACCGCGCCCGCCAGGTGCTGACCCTGGAAATCGTGCCCGAGCTCGCGGCCTTTGCCCGCATCAACCTTAGCCACGCCGGCCTGCACAATGTTACGGTGCGCGAAGCCGATGGCTCCAAGCTAGGCGCATCCGCAGGCAAGTTCGACGTGATCCTGCTCAGCGGTTCGGTCGGCCAGATTCCGCACGACCTGCTGCAACACCTGAATGTGGGCGGACGCCTGGGCGCCATCGTGGGTGATGACCCGGTCATGAACTGCACCATCGTCACCCGCACCAGCGAAACCGACTTCCGCACTGTGGCCAGCTGGGAAACCGTGGTCCAACGTCTGCAAGGCTTTGCAGAACCCGAGCGCTTCCAGTTTTAAACCCACTCCTGTGCAATAGGCATGATCCATCAAATCCGTCCTACCGACCTCGAAGCCTGGTACGCCAGCGTAGAAGGTCAGGGCCAGCCCTTGGTGCTGGATGTGCGCGAACCCCACGAACTGGCCGTGGCCAGCGTGGTGCCCGACGGATTCGAGCTGCTCCGCATTCCCATGGGGGTGATTCCAGTCCGCTTGCAGGACGTGCCTGCCGGCCGTCCGATTGCCTGCCTCTGCCACCACGGCGCGCGCAGCATGCAAGTAGCCCTGTTTTTGCAGAGCCGCGGCTTTGAGGGTCTGGCCAACATTGCAGGTGGCATAGACGCGTGGTCCGTGGAGCGGGATGCCGGCGTCCCGCGCTATTGACATCCCAGTGACCGTGCCCGGCATTCATCCCCTTTTGACCCACTGACTGAGAAAGCCCTCCATGCAACGCCCCACCAGCTTCCGACCGCGCCTCTTGCCCCTCGCTTGGACCCTGGCCATCGGCCTTGCCGCATCGCACGCGTCTGCCCAAAGCCTGCAAGACCTGTATAGCGCAGCCCGAGGCTATGACGCCAGCTACCAGTCCGCCAAAAGCCAATATGAGGCCAACCTGGCCAAAGCCGAACAGGCCCGCGCCCTGCTGCGGCCCACGGCCAACTTCGCACTGGGGGCCAACACCAACCAACTGGACTC
>CAUOXL010000019.1:0-105825 GCA_963508575.1 uncultured Rhodoferax sp. | reverse complement strand
TGGGGCCATTGACAAACTGGTCAATGAGTTCTTTGGGGATGGTGGGCAGCAACGGTGCTGCTTTGGGTTTGCGTGTCTTGCTTGGCATTCATGTTCCTTGGTGACATGGTAGGCCTCACACACAAAATTTCTGACAAGCTCTGTTGGCACGCTGCAGGCCTATTTGTTTTTGCCTGCTATGGCATCCGCGCAGGGCAATTCCGTCACTGGATTGGCCTCAATTTGTGCATTCTTGCTGCTTTTCGGCGTGATGAATCTGACGCTGATTAGCGGAGCATTCCAGCTCATCTTCGTTTTGACTGACCACGCCCTCGCGTTCATCGGGCAGTCATTTGCCTCTCATTTGGGTCGCGACACAGCTGACCACACAAAGGTTGGTTTTCAGAGTGGGCTCACGCCCAAAGGTTTGGGCGTTCGACTTCCAGTAAAGAGCCCTGTCTCGCCTGAAGGCGGTGGGCAATGAACACCAAATCACAAGTTCTCTTTCTGGCGAAGCTGGGGGTATGGGCGTTTGTCTCTTTCGGCCTCTTCTTCGTCCTGCTATGCGCCGCAGAGTCGCACGCGCCACTGTTGGCCGTGGCGCTAGGCCGGTCCGCGCCCGGTATCACCAACGGTCAATTGATGGACGCACTCACCCTTTGGGCGTTTGGTTTGCCTGCGATTTTTTTACTCTCTAAAGGCCTTGCGCAGGCACTTTTGACAACACAGCAATGAATTCCTGTTCGTCCGTTGACCACACCACAAATTTGAAAGGACTGTGATGCTCTCTAAAAAAGCTTCTTCGACTTTCGCCAAAGCCCTGGGCTACTTTGAATTCCGCGCACAAGACGATGTTCTTTTGTTGGTGGAAAAGGCGATTGAGGCTGTCGCTGAAAAGGCGAGTTCGCACGCATGTTTGAGGTGCAGCCACGCTTGTCTGACTGTTGAGGTCCTGTCTTCTCCCGAATCAAGAAAAGCTTGGGTGGCACAGCGAGGGTGTGACCGATACGTTCGACTCGAACTTCAAAGTGACGCTCGGCAGGATTTCTCTTTAGACCTTCTGTACTTCGCGTGCAGTTGGGAGGAGCGCGACCATGAAAAGGAGGTTTCGGATGTCTGACGATCTCGATTTTTTGTTGTTGCCCACTCCCGAGGAATTGCCCAAAGCCAGCAAGAGCACTCGCTCAGCAATTAGTCCAGAGCGCATGAAATTCATTTGGAATGAGGCGAGAAACGCTGTGGTGGTTAGCTCTAAAGGTGTGCCCAAGGAACCTGCGCAAGAAAAGACAGAGTCCCTTCCAGGTCAACCGCAAACGTTGAAGCAAAAGCTGGAAGCGTGGGCGAAATGATGTTTCGTCGGAAAGTTAATCTACGAACTGCATTAAAAGCAGAGGCCTTTGGGGCAGGCGGCTTCGCCGCACGGCTGTCAGGCTGCGCCCTGAGCCCTATCGGTCTCAGCCATGTCTGGTTCCCATCCTCTTCCGTCAGTGCAAGGCTTCGCCATGCACTGCGCGCTCCGCTTGCGGACTGCCAGGTGCAGCGGCAAGCCGCAAGCGGCACACCGCCTGCACCAACAGCCATCAGCCGCCGCCCTGCGGCAAAGCTCGTTTCACTCGTTGTCAGTGCTGGCCGGTGGCCAGCAAGGGGCGCTCGGCGCGCGCCACTGCCCCAAATCGATCTATCGCGTTTTACTCCCCAGTTTTTTCACGTTTGCCTTTCGTGTGAATGTAATTCGGTGCGGGGGCTTTGCAAGCGGCTTTCGCGGCATAAACCGCGTCTGTCGTCACCCTGTCGTCACTTCGTTCCCCAGGGTTCCCCAGCCGCTATTTATTCCACGTCCGCATCGCTTCGTGTCGTCACTACGTTCCCCACTTCGCTTTGCAAAGCCCCCGAACCGAATTCCTTTATTCACACGGCAAACGTGAAAAAACTGGGAAGAAAAAAGTTAATGGGTTAGATCGATTTGGGGCAGTCCTAAACAAAGACGGCACCGCTCCAAACCGGGAAGCCTGCTAACAGCCGGAAACCAAACCGCCCGTCGGGCAGAAAGTGAGCACGAAATGACGACACGAGCCAAGCAACGAGTGATTGCGACAGAGAACGAAGTCCTGAGCGGGGACGATCCGTTTTTTGCGCAAATGCGCGCATACGAAGAGGCTGCTGAAAAGGCACTTTCGGACGGGGTTCCGGCACTTCGGCGCCTTGTTTCTTTGTGTGAGTCGTCTGATACCGGACAGGCCCGCGCTGTGGCGCGTCTGCTGGCTGGACTCTATAACGCGCACGCTTTCCCATTCCAGATGAATCAACTGCGAGCGCTCGATCTAGGCATCCACACAGACTGCATCGCAGCCATTTCGCTGGATTCGATTGCGCCCCAACAAGAGGTCCACGAGTACTTTGAAAACGGGAATCGCCGCTTTCAATGCATCTTCAAGAAGTTCGGCATCGAGCCCGTTTGAAGGAGTTTTTATGACCACCACTACCCATAAACCCACGCTGCCAGAGATCCCAGTTTTCAGCGGGAACGACGACTTCGACGCCTATTTGGATGGTCAGGACGTTTTCAGTTGCCCCATGGAAAAACTGTCGGAGATCATGGTGATCGAGGCCTTTGATGACTTCACGCGGGGCTATCTGGAGGGGGTGCACACCACCCGCCAAATGATCATTCAGATCCAAGAATTGGCTGGCGTTGGGGTGCGGAAATGAGCCACCAGTTCGAGGGGCTGGTGAGCGACGTTCGCCGTTTAAATGAAGCTCGCGCACGCCGCAAAGAAGCGGAGCGCGCCAATCTGATTCGCTTTGGGGAAGACCTGGTATTCAACACTTTGCTTGAGTGTTTACCTGACGGGCACCCCATGCAGCAAGAGGCCGTGCGCGACCACATCGCTTACTTGGGACGCCTGGCACATACCGAAGGCAGAACGCCGGGACCCATTGATCCCGAGGCGATTCTGAGTGAGCTGCAAGAAAAGCATTGCGGAGCGGTGCGCCGAGCTGCCGAGGAATTGGAGGATCAGCAGCCACAAACGAAGGGCCTAGTGTTCCGCCACTTCGAACTCCGCGTGCGCCGGGAGCCCATGCGCCTGAAAGTAAGCACCCTTGAGGAAGCGCAAGCCGTACGGCTGCGGGCTGCCCAAATCGTGAGAAACACTCAATTCAATACGCCGGTTGATGCAGTTGCGGCAGTCAGGAGGGCTATGGGAGAGCGATAAACCAGTTCTACAAATTGTACAAATCGAAGTCTCAAATGTACAAAAGCAAATAATACCCCAGCATCAAATGTACAAAGTTGTACAACTTTGTACATTTGAATTTTTCAATTGTACAAAGTCAAATTTAACGAATTAAGGTGTAAATCATGCTATTCAAAATGAACAAGGTGTCTGTTGCTGTTTTGGTATTTCTAGGGCTCGCGTCAAGCAGCACCATGGCTCAGCAGTACCAAAACGAAGGCCCTGAGATCCGGTACGAACCATCTTCAAACAGTAGTCGTCCCGCTGCGGTATCGTCGGCGATCTCAATCCAGGGCTGCAACGCGGGACTCATGGTGTTGAGTGGTGTGTACACATGTAGATCAACTATTCTGGTCTCCCAAGGTGGCACGATTCCGGACCCAGTCGTTTACTCCAGCTCAAGCGGCGGTGGGCGGACTATTACTGGCTACCTCGGCAGCGATGGCGTGACGATCTATAGCGGGCCAAATGAAGACTCTTCAACGGTCCTGGGGACCACGGCTGATACGTCATACAACAACACGACCAATGAACGTGATGCCGCTAACTCCTCAGATACTGGCTCCACCAGCAACAGTAGTGGAGGCGGCGGAAGCAGCCGGGTGATCTGCACGCACTTTTTTGCAAGAGGGGAGATCCCAAAAGATGTGTGGCGCGCAGATTTGGCCTACACAAAGGAGAACCTGTCCGAAACGACTGTGCGTGGTTACCACTCATGGGCAATTGGGTATGTCAAGCTGATGCGCAAGTCCAAACTTGCTGAAGACATCATGCGTCCGATCGCTTTGCACCGTGCACGGGAGCTTGCGTATCAGATGGGTGTGGTGGAAAAAGGCTCTTGGCGCGGCAAACTCGCACGCCTAGCACTTGAGCCGCTGTGCTTCGCTATCGGCACGTGTGTCGGTGCTCGTGACTACATGGCTCTTTGGAAAGACCAGCCGCACGTACTGAAGCTGGTTGAAGCTCAGTCCGCTTAGTTTAGAAATCAGGGAGGAAATATGACCCCACTTAAAAAAGCCGCATTCGTGGCCGCCATCGCCGTTTCCAGTGCCTTCGCGCAGACAGTGCCAATTACGGCTGTTCAGACGGGCGTGTCGTTCTCTGCTGATCGTGTCGATATGGGCTTCGGTCCAATGGTTCCAATTCCAAAAGGTGAGTGGAAAGTCATGAAGCGCTACGACTTCTTTCACCGACCTTCGGACAAGAACCTAGTCCATGTCACATTGTTAAACGAAGACAAAGGTTCCCCTTTGAAGTTCGTCACGTTCTCGACGACTTCAGAGTATTACTTTAATGTTCCCAGCCGTGGTATCTGGATGTGTCCAAATATTCCAGGCACTGTCGCTCAGACGTATGGAGTGTCGAATTCCAGTTTTTCGTATGCGTGTTCCCATCTCCGGTCATATGGGGGGTTCGCCGCATTCTTGAGCGGCATCGAGAGAACAAATGTGAAAGATGACCTTGATACCTTTGGACACCTGAACGGCATGGTGAGGCCGTATCTTGCAGACCCCATTGCCATGAAAGAGCTAGGGGATAGCCCAGTCCTATGGCAAATGGATCTGATTCGCAAATCTAATCGTCAAATTAGATATTCGGCCGGGGTTTCAATGCCACGAGCCGTGCTTTCTCAGAGCGCAGCAGACACCGATTTGGCTGCCTTGAGCGTTTGGTTTCAAGCCTTTGGCAAAGAAGCACTGAATGCCGTTGAAGGGTCGGACTTCGCAGCGAAGCGCTTTGATGTAACTCTGTCATCGAGCACTGAAAACGTTCCAGCAGTGGCACCCACTATTGCGCTGGATGACGTCGAAGCACTGCCGACTAGCAATCCACAGTTCAAACAGGACTACAGGAAGTTTTTGGAGAACAAGCCAGCGGAAAACCGGGCTTTTTACATAAACGGAAAGGGGACGGCATGGGGCTCAGCAGCCGGCACGTGGCCATACAACGAGATGTGGGCGAAGACGAATGTGTACAACGCGGGCAGGGGTAAGCAGTCGGAGTCATACGCTTACTCGATCAATGACCGAGTTGTTTGGGACCCTGCTAACGCCGGTAAATAGAGATTTACACCTCTGGCTGTTGGGTCAGTGTGTCAGAAACTCGCGTCAACGCTCCGTAAACCCATGCCGGAATCGCTTCCCTTGAAGGAATTAACAAATCCTTTAGGGTGCGATTGGCCTGGCGACCATAACTGTAGCGCTGCTGATTTTCTCGAATGCAAGCAGCGTAGAACATGAGCTCTTCAATGCACATGGGCTTCTTTGGGCGCAGGACCATTATGTGGAAGCCGGTAATAAAGGGATCCATCTGGACAAAGGTTTCTAGCACCGATCCGCTTACTGCGACCGATAGGCATTCTCCTGCAATTGCCACCACACCTTTGGGTTGCGAAACTTTTGCAGCGACGCCGTTATTTTTCGCGGTTCTCGCTACGTAGTTGATGCCAGATGGGTCTTTCAAAAGTCTGTTTAATTCAAGGCTAGTTCCATAGCTGACTTCAAATATTTCGCTGATAGGTACCCGCATCGAAGCGATGGCCAGGGGAGCAGAGACGGGTGGCTGAGTAGAAAGCTTTTTCAGCTGATTCAGCGTTAACGCAAATACTTTTCCAAAATCAACATCCCCAACCCATCTGGGAATTTCCCTTGGTTCAGGGAGTCGAATATCTTTCAGTGTCCTATTAGCTTGTCGCCCGAAGCCGAATCTAAACCGATTAGCTGAAATGCAAGTTGCCCACCAAAGTTTTTCTCGCTCGTTCATCCTCAATTTCGGTGTGAGAATCATCACATCACGGCCACAGTAATATGGGTTTGGCTGCAAGAAGGCTACGCCTGCACCGCCTTGACCACCTAACGCAACACTTACGGTTCCAGCGGGAGCTGGAGGCAAACCGGGGATGGGTTGAACTCTTGCTGTCACACCGTTATTTCGGGCGGCGCGTCCAACAAAATTAACAGCACTTGCTTCAATGGATTGGAATAGTCTGTTCAGTTCAAGACTGTGTCCATACTCCAAAGTGAATAGGTCGCTCACCTTAGGCATCTTCACCTTCCATGTCTGAGCTACCCTGGATGCCCGTTAACCTAAAAATTGCATAGTTTTTGACCGTACGCTCAAAATCTGCCTGGGTTAATTTGGTGTAGTCCGCCTCGATGTATGCCTCAGCGCACCATTCGTCAACTGCAGAAACTTTCTGTATGACACTTTCTCCTGGATGGACCTCTCTGTTTCGATACATCTCAATCCATCGGTCACGTATCGCTGGCCAGGTATCGTTTTGGTCTATGCGGCCTTTATGTTTGGTCTTTACAAAGCCGTCTTCACGCCAATAACCGAACCAAGTTTTTCTCGTGGTTTTGACATGCGGCTTGCCCGCGATCCAGACCATGATGCAAGTAACGGTGCCTACTGGATAGAAGAGTTCTGCGGGCATAGACATGACCGCGTCAAGCGTGTGATGTTTCATTAACTCTTCACGCACCGGATTAGGTGAGATGGCGCAAGACATCGGGACAATCGCAACACCCAATCCACCGGTCTCTAAGCAATCAAGCATTTGCTTCACGAAGTAGAGTTCATGAAGTTCAGCGTCACTTTTAGATTGTGCGTACGGTGGATTGAGCATTCCAACGTTCGGCTTCATCTTTTTAACTGACTTGATGATGGCTTCGTCAAAACAGCTTGCCTGGTGAAGATTAGCCTTTCCGTCTCCCCTCAAAATCATATTTGATGCAGCTAGGGCGAACATCTTCGGGCTGTTTTCAATTCCTATCAGGCGATTTCTTTTTATGTCTTTACGCTCTTCTTCGGTAACGGCTTTCTTAAGCATGTGCTGCATAGCTGAGATCAGAAAACCGCCCGTACCCGCACATATATCCAAAACCTTAGATTCAGGGCTCACATCAGCAAGCAGCGAGAAAAGTTCCGCGACATGACGGGGTGTTAGAACAATTCCCAGAGCCTTTTTGTCACCTGCGGTGTACTTTAAGAACTCTCCGTAAAACTGGCCGACGACATCGAAGTCGTGATACACGTTTATGTAGGGCCAGACGTTATCGCAGATCCGAGCGATCACTTCTTTGAAGACGCCGTCAGGATATTCTTTTGCTGTTTTGCTGTCAGGTCTACCGAGATTAGGGTGAACTGCAATCGTTGAATACGGCTGCAGCATCGTGTCTTTTTTGGCCTGCGGGATATCTGCTTTGTCGAGTTCTTTTTTGATCGCACTAAGCCAAGCATCTTGGATATCCTCGGCTGGCAAAGCGCCGAAAGTCTTGATGAAGGGTGCATTCATCAAGGCAATAAGTGTCCCGCTTACGAGCAACGGCTTATCTTCTTCGGAAACCTTTGCTTTGGTCCAAATCAATTCATGCAGTTCTCTGGAAAAAGCTAGCAAATCTGAATGCCGCTTTTTTGCTACGTCTGGATCAAATGACGCCAGTCGATAGTAGTCATCGAAGGGAATCACGTTGGTAACAGCCAAGCCGGCTTCATTGCAAAGCGGCTTGGCATCTGTAGATCCTGCTGGGATCAAAAAATTTGAAATTTTTAAGGCGCTGGTTGTCGATCCGCTTACAGCTACTGCCACCACCGTGTAGTGCTTTGAAAGGTGCTTTGCGTAGTGCAGAACTCCATCCACAGAATACTCAACTGGCTTATTCCGTGTCGCACTTTCGTGCTTCCTAACGTCTGGCTTGCACTCAAAAACAATCAAAAATGAGGTGTCTTTTCTGCTCGAAATGATGAATTCCGGATAGCCCGCATTACCTTTCGAGTTCTTACTTGATTTTGAAAGTAGGGTTCTGACCCTTGCGACTTCGGATTTTTGCTCTTCAACGGTAATGCCGTTTTCCGGCTCGTAATACCCCAGCGCACGAAGGCCGTCTCGAACCAAGGATTCCGTTTTACGCTCATTCACCATCCAAAACTCCATCTCAATTTTTCCATGCCGATGTTAGCTCACGCGTTTGAGCTGCAATGTGTCCGTTTGCTGAGGTGTACGGTTGTGCAATTTGTGCTGGAGAGGGGCTCTACGCATCAAAAATCGGAGTGTCAAGATTTCAACCTTTGACGCGTCAAACGTCGGAATCCTGACACTTCGCGTGTCGCCCCAGTGAAAAACTATCGCGCCAGTCGCTGCGCTTTTGTGTCACGCCAGTTTCGGCGCTGGGACTCCTAAGACCGAACACCCAAAAACGTACCACTAGCCCGACGCCCCCACCAAACGCCCGATCAGTTATGCCGGGGATTTGGTGGGGGCGATGAAGACAACGGGCTAGAAAGTCCGTTTTTTAACGTCTAAATGCACCCCTCCCGTCCCCAGAGGGGATGCGCCAGGTCAGAGCGAGAGGGCAACAGATCGAAGCCCTCACAACCACCACAAAGGGCTCTGTATGTGCATTCGTCAAACCATTACCGACAAGATCATCTCCATCATGGAAAAGGGCGCTGCCAAAGGTATGCAACGCTGGACGCAAGCCGCCAGCGGCATGCCCCGCAATGCAAAAACCGGTGAAACTTATCGGGGCGTGAATGTCCTTCTTCTATGGGCTCAAGCTGCGGAGAAATCCTACAGCTCCAATCTCTGGCTCACCTACAAACAGGCCGAAGCGATGGGCGCACAGGTGCGCAAGGGCGAGAAATCCACCATGGGCGTGTACTTTCAGAAAGTCGAGCGCCGGGCAGAAGACGATGCAGAGGATGCAAAGAGCTATCCCATGGCCAAGGCTTTCTTCCTGTTCAACGTGGCACAGATCGACGGCCTCCCCGCAGAGCTGACCACCCCCACACCGGCTAAAGAATTCAGTGCAATCGAGGAAGCCGAGCAAATCATTCTGCAAACCGGCGCAAAGATCCGCCACGGCTTTGATGGTGCTTTCTACGTCCCCGGCAAGGACGAAGTTTGCATGCCACACCGCGAACGATTCACTAATGAGGCCAGCTACTACGCAACCACTCTGCACGAGCTGGCCCACTGGACCGGCCATGAAGATCGCCTGGCGCGCACCTTCGGTAAGCGCTTTGGCGACGACGCCTACGCCATGGAAGAACTAACGGCCGAGCTGTCAGCAGCTTTCACCATGGGTCACTTGGGCATGGTGGAAGGCACCATCGAGGGCCATGCAAGCTACCTGGAGGGCTGGCTGAAATGCCTCAAGGCAGACAAGCAGGCGATCTTTACGTGTGCCAGCTCCGCCGCCAAGGCGACAGACTGGGTATTAGGCGGCGCAGCCGCTGCCCCTCTTCATTGAAGGCAGACAGGGGACCCGTGCAGCGCCCCTTGTGGGCGCGCCCGCAGGGCACGGGGCGGGGGGAAGGTGCCAGCGGCACCGATGGGCGAGCGCAGCGGCCCCATGTTGACCGTTGGACTGTCCGCACCTACCCGTTTAGATAGGCTTCCGGGATAACCCAAATCTCTAGGTGTCCAGTGGCCTACCGCAAGGGGTACTTCAACTTCCTAGGCCTGCTTGTTGACTGTGTGCGAGCGACTTGCGAATGCCTTCACTGACGTTGTCATTTCCAATTATCTTGGCAACTTCAATTGAAATGTCATCCAAATAAACTTGGATCCGCTTGCCACCTATTTCGATTGGTCGTCCCTTTTGAGGAGTCGGTTTGGTAGGAGAAAAAATAAGTTCTGGAAATTCTCCGCTGGGGGTTGGTTGACCAAAGTTCGGATCGTTGCGTTTGACTGTGCACTGATTGGCAACTACGGTTGCCATTGCCCGAACTCCTCTTCCCCCCTCTTGTGCATACTGCAAAAGCACATCAACCGCATCGGCAAAACTCGAACCAAATACCTTTTCTTTTATTTCTTTCCCGTTGTCATCCCACCCGGTGGCTTCGATCCAACTCTTTGCGCCGGATTTGTTATTCCTTGTTTTGTACTGAACTATTAGCCGGTAAGAATTTGTCTTTGCCCCCATGTCCGAATACCAGCCGACGATTGTTATTTCCTCTTTTTCCACATCAACCCAGCATTTGCCCACGTCACCGCGCCAATGTGGGTAATCCGTCTTATCAAAAGTTAAGAGTTCTTCAAGAAGCTCTGCTTGCTCGTCGATTTCCATAATTTCACCTTAGGGTTGGGGGCGCTAATGAAACTTGAGCGCCGCACCATAATTATACACACTTAAATAAATACGTGTGTATAAAATTCTTGCGGGTAATTGGGCGCCGGCCAGCTATCCATTTAGATAGGTGGTCTGCATGTAAAATTCCACAGCGCGCAGCCAGTAGCTCATCTGGATAGAGCAACGCCCTTCTAAGGCGTGGGTAGGGGGTTCGAGTCCCTCCTGGCTGGCCAACCCTTACCCCAATTTTTTGGCGAGATTTTGAGCGTCTACGTGGGTGTAGCGCTTAAGCATTTGCATACTCTTATGGCCGGTCATGCTGGCCACCTCAAAGGGATTCAGTCCTTTAGAAAAAAGCTGGGTCGTTGCGTGGTGCCGCAAATCGTGAAAGCGCAAATTTTCCAGCATCAGCGGCGCTGGCTTTGTTCCTGACTTTTTGCAATCCTCAAGATAAAGAGCCTTTGCTCTCTTGATCAGGCGTTGCCAGGGTTTCTGAAAGCTCTGCGAATCTTTCCAGTTTGAGAAGACTCGTCCAGGGGATTCAGTCAGTGACTCGAAGACACTCACCGCACTGCTGGACAGAGCCACGCTGCGGTTTTCTCCGTTCTTTGTGTTGTCTGCTGGCAGGTTGATGACCCGGTTAGCCCTGTCTACCCATGACCATTCCATAGCCAGTAGTTCACCTTGCCGCATGGAGGTCTCTAGAGCGAGCCGAATCATTGGCTCCAGCATCTTGCCGCCCACCATATCTGCGCCATTGCCAGGTGCATTTGCTGCCCGCATCAAAAGATCGAATTCCCCGGCCTTCAATGTCCGGTCTCTAGCCGATGAAGGGGCAGGGCGCTTGATCAGCCGCGCGGGATTGCCAGCGGGCATATGGACACCCAGGTAGGTCTGTGCATGCCCAATCAGCGCTGAGAGTGTGTGGATGTGATGGATGATCGTTTGGGCGCTCAATTCCTCGTCCTTCAATGAGCGTACCCATTCATTGAGCGCTGGTGTGCGTAAGGCTGATACGAACAATTTGCCAAAAGCGTTTTCAATTCGTACCAAGTAGACATTGACCGTGCCTGCTCCTTCACGAGCCAGTGTCGGTACGACTTCTGACTTGTAGCTCTTGATAGCCGCGCTTACAGTGGTCTTTTGAGTCGTAGGATCAAGGTCGTCAATTTCTCCGCGCTTGATCTTGCGCTCGACTTCGCGGGCCCAGTCTTCTGCATCCTTGCGAGTGTCGAAGGTCTTGCTAAGTCCCGGCTGCCCTTGACGGCGGACCTTTGCGCGCCATTGATACTCACCCCGCTTTTCAAAACTTGCCATGTGGATAACCTCTCGATTGTCCCAAGAGTGTCCCAAATAATGGATTTTTCGGCAAGAAATCTAGATTTTATGAGGGTTGCGGAAGATTTTTATTCGGTCTTCTAAGCTGTGGGTCGGGGGTTCGATCCCCTCCGGGCACGCCACGGTGCGTGGTTTAAGCACCCAGCGGCAGCGCAGTACTCTCTAAGCCAAGCCACCGAAGGGCTGCTGATGCCAATGCAGTCGGTTCGCCTGAACTGTAAAACGCAACATTGCTCGAAATCCTTTGCCCTTCGCCTTGGAGTTGGTTTGCGGCCTCCAACAATCGTCGGGTCTGCTTTGCCACTGGCACCCCACCCTCCAGATAAGAAACTGCGTTACCGGTGCGCACGCGCAACGATGTTTCTGCGAAAGGGTAGTGGGTGCATCCCAGTACCAAGGTGTCCATTTCCCCAGAATTTGAGCCAAAAGTGCCCATGGCGCCCGTATATTCTGCGCAAGCAGCTCCTATTTTGATAGTGTCAAACGCTTCAATGGCGGGTACAAGGCCGGAGCAGGGTTGCAGTACAAAGGTGGCCTGGCTTTCCAGCGAGGAAAGCAGCCGCTTGAACTTCTCACTGTGGAGTGTGCTTCGCGTAGCCATTACACCGATGACTTTGGTTTTGCTCTGTGCCACTGCCGGCTTCAGCGCGGGCTCAATGCCGATGATCGGTAGCCCAGGATGGGCTTCCCGAAGGACATGAATGGCCGCTGCGGTTGCGGTGTTGCAGGCCACAACCAATGCCTTGATGTGATGGCTCTCCCTGAACCAGCGAACGATGGTGTGGGATCGCTCGATCAGGTAGTCGTCATCCCGCTCTCCATAGGGCGCGTGGCCGCTGTCGGCCACATAGACGAACTTTTCGTGAGGCAGTTCGGCTCTGAGCGCACGCAGGACGCTCAGGCCACCCACCCCACTGTCAAATACCCCGATGGGGCAGTGGCTTGGGTTGGACAAGGGCTTAGCGGGATGTCACCGGAATGCTTTTGAATTCACCGGTGGCAATCTTTTTCTGCCACTCTGCCGGTCCGGTAATGTGGGCGCTGGTGCCGCCCGAGTCCACTGCCACGGTGACCGGCATGTCCACGACATCGAATTCATAAATCGCTTCCATCCCCAAGTCTTCAAAGCCCACCACCTTGGCATGTTTGATAGCCTTGGAGACAAGATAAGCCGCGCCGCCCACGGCCATGAGGTAGGCACTTTGGTGTTTCTTGATGGCTTCGATGGCGACCGGGCCGCGTTCGGCCTTGCCGACCATGGCGATCAGGCCGGTTTGTGCCAGCATCATGTCGGTAAAGCCGTCCATACGCGTGGCTGTGGTGGGGCCGGCGGGGCCCACCGCTTCGCCAGCCACAGGGTCTACCGGGCCCACGTAATAGATGACGCGGTTGGTGAAGTCCACAGGCAGCTTCTCGCCTTTGGCCAGCATCCCTTGTATGCGCTTGTGCGCAGCGTCACGGCCGGTCAGCATCTTGCCGTTCAGAAGCAATGTCTGGCCGGGTTTCCAGCTGGCCACTTCGGCTGGCGTCAAGGTGTTCAGATCCACGCGCTTGCTCTTCTGGGTGTCGGGCGTCCAGTTGACGTTGGGCCAGAGGTCCAGGCTAGGCGGGTCGATGTAGATAGGGCCGGAGCCATCCAACACAAAGTGAGCGTGGCGGGTGGCCGCGCAGTTGGGAATCATGGCCACGGGCTTGCTGGCCGCATGGGTGGGGTACATCTTGATCTTCACGTCCAGCACGGTGGTCAGGCCACCCAGGCCTTGCGCGCCAATGCCCAAGGCATTGACCTTCTCGTACAACTCAAGGCGCATTTCTTCCACCTTGTCCAGCGCTTCACCGCGGGACGACTTGGCTTGCAGCTCGTACATGTCGAGGTCGTCCATCAGGCTTTCTTTGGCCATGAGTACCGCTTTCTCGGCAGTGCCACCGATGCCAATACCCAACATGCCCGGCGGGCACCACCCTGCGCCCATGGTGGGCACGGTCTTCAACACCCAGTCCACCACGCTGTCGCCAGGGTTGAGCATGATCATCTTGCTCTTGTTCTCCGAGCCGCCTCCCTTGGCTGCTACGGTCACTTCGACCGTATTGCCCGGGACGATCTCAGTAAAGATCACGGCCGGTGTGTTGTCTTTGGTGTTCTTGCGCAGGAATTCCGGGTCGGCCACCACCGAAGCGCGCAGGGTGTTGTCAGGGTGGTTGTAGCCTTGGCGAACCCCTTCGTTGATGGCGTCGTCCAAGCTGCCGGTAAAGCCTTCCCAGCGTACATCCATACCAACTTTCAGAAACACGTTGACGATGCCGGTGTCTTGGCAGATCGGGCGGTGGCCGGTAGCGCTCATTTTGCTGTTGGTCAGGATCTGGGCGATGGCGTCTTTCGCGGCTGCGCTTTGCTCGCGCTCGTAGGCGCGGGCCAAGTGGGCGATGTAGTCGGCGGGGTGGTAATAGCTGATGTACTGCAGCGCAGCAGACACGGATTCAATCAGGTCGGCCTGGCGGATGGAGGTGGTCATGGTCTGTCTCTTTGGCGAAGTGGAAAGCGTATAAACGCGAACCCATCGAGTTTAGCGAATGACACACTCGCTATCCTGAAGGCCACTTTTGACCTGCGTCAGTCAGTGACTTGTAAGTGCGTGAGATAACCATTCCTGCAGTTTTTCATAATTCCTAGGAGACAAACCTGTGAGCGCTTCCAACTCTGCCATTGAGTCCGTCCTGGTTGAAAACCGGGTTTTCCCGCCCAGCGAGGCCACCGTCAAGGCGGCGCGCATTTCCGGCATGGCGGCTTACAACGCCCTGTGCGCGGAAGCTGACAAAGACTTTGAAGGTTTCTGGTCCCGGCTGGCCAAGGCCAATGTGGTGTGGAACAAGCCCTTCACCCGCACCCTCGACGAATCCAACGCGCCTTTTTACAGGTGGTTTGACGATGGCGAGTTGAACGCCTCCGCCAACTGCCTGGACAAGCACATCGGCACGCCCACGGAAAACCAAGTAGCCGTGATCTTCGAAGCCGATGATGGCAAAGTCACCAAGACCACCTACAAAGAGCTGCTGGCCCGAGTCAGTCAATTCGCCAACGCCTTGAAGGCCGATGGCATCCAGAAGGGTGACCGCGTGCTGGTCTATATGCCCATGACGCTGGAAGGCGTGATCGCCATGCAAGCCTGTGCCCGCATCGGCGCCACCCACAGTGTGGTGTTCGGTGGCTTCTCTGCGAAAGCATTGCAGGAGCGCATCATTGACGCAGGCGCGGTGGCTGTCATCACCAGCAACTACCAGATGCGCGGCGGCAAAGAGTTGCCTCTGAAGTCCATTGTGGACGAAGGTATTGCCATGGGTGGTTGTGACTCCATCAAGACTGTCTATGTGTACCAGCGCACCCAGACCGCCTGCAACATGGTGGCCGGGCGCGACAAAACATTTGATGAGGCGCTGGCAGGCAAAAGCACCGACTGCACCCCCGTCCCTGTGGGCGCTGAGCATCCCTTATTCATCCTCTACACCTCGGGTTCAACCGGCAAGCCCAAGGGTGTGCAGCACTCCACAGGTGGCTATTTGTTGTGGGCCAAGCTCACGATGGACTGGACGTTTGACTTGAAGCCGGATGATGTGTTCTGGTGCACCGCCGACATCGGATGGATTACCGGTCATACCTACGTGGCCTACGGCCCCTTGGCTGCCGGCGCCACCCAGATCATTTTCGAGGGTGTGCCGACCTTTCCGAACGCGGGCCGCTTCTGGCAAATGATTGAGCGTCACAAGTGCACCATCTTCTACACCGCGCCCACTGCCATCCGTTCGCTGATCAAGGCAGCGGAGGCTGATGCGTCTGTGCATCCTGACCGTTCTGACCTGTCCAGTTTGCGCATACTGGGCTCCGTGGGCGAGCCCATCAACCCCGAAGCCTGGATGTGGTACTACAAGAACGTGGGCCACGAAAAATGTCCTATCGTGGACACCTTCTGGCAAACCGAAACCGGTGGACACATGATGACCCCATTGCCTGGAGCTACGCCTCTGGTTCCTGGTAGCTGCACCTTGCCCTTGCCCGGCATCATGGCCGCTATCGTGGATGAAAGCGGCAACGAAATGGCCCATGGTTCCGGTGGCATTCTGGTGGTGAAGCGCCCATGGCCGTCGATGATTCGCACGATCTGGAACGATCCGGAGCGCTTCAAGAAAAGCTACTTCCCTGACGAACTCAAGGGCTACTACTTGGCCGGCGACGGCGCAGTGCGCAGTGCGGACCGTGGCTACTTCCGTATCACCGGCCGTATCGACGACGTGCTCAACGTGTCCGGCCACCGCATGGGGACCATGGAAATTGAGTCTGCCTTGGTTGCCAAGTCCGATCTTGTCGCTGAGGCTGCCGTAGTGGGGCGTCCGGATGATCTGACGGGTGAAGCCATCTGCGCTTTCGTGGTGCTCAAGCGCTCACGCCCCGAAGGCGATGAGGCCAAGGCGATTGCCAAAGAACTGCGCGACTGGGTGGCCAAGGAAATTGGCCCGATTGCCAAGCCCAAAGACATTCGCTTTGGCGAAAACCTGCCCAAGACCCGTTCCGGCAAGATCATGCGTCGTTTGCTGCGCTCGCTGGCCAAGGGGGAATCCATCACGCAGGACACCAGCACACTGGAGAACCCAGCGATTCTGGACCAATTGGGCCAAGCTTACTGACTTTATTAGCATGCCCCTTTGCTGAGGGGGCCAGGTGAGCGGAATGGGCTGCCGAGCAATGCGGCAGCCCTAAGACTAGGGCCTTACTTCAGCGAAAGAATCCAGGCCGCCAACTTGCGGGCCTCAGCCTCAGTGACTTGCGCGTTCTTCGGCATGTAAGCCGTGCCCCACGCGCCACTGCCCCCTTGAATGATCTTGGTCGCCAAGCGATCCGCAGCTCCTTTATCCCCTTTGTATCGGATAGCCACTTCTTTGAAAGCCGGGCCCAGGATCTTTTTATCCACCATATGGCAAGTCATGCAGTTCCGCGAGGTGGCCAGCAATTGATCCGCCACTGCCGCAGGTGCGACTCCAGTCGCCAGGAAAAAAACCAAAGTACTGATCAAAAAACCTTGTTTCATCTCGACCCCTTCAGGTTTGGATACCATGCTCGTATCGAATTCTAGTAAGGCAGTTTGCCCCGCTGTCGGGACAGGGGCAATACTACGGAGCAAGGACTATGTATTTTCTGGGTTTGGGTTTGGTGCTTCTGGTCATGAAGTATCTGTTGATTGAGCCCGTGTCGAACTGGGCTTGGTGGCAGGTGTTGACTCCCTTCGGCTTGGCGATTGCTTGGTGGGCATGGGCGGATAGCTACGGCTATACCAAGCGAAAAACCATGGAAAGGGAAAATGCGCGCAAACAGGCCCGTATAGATCGTCAGCGTGAGGCCATGGGTATTCAAGGGTCAAAGAAACGCCGCTAACAGGGGCTGGGGGATAATTGCTGCAGATCCCTCACCGTTCAACCGAATCTCCATTAATCAAGATGCCTGTCTATCGTTCCAAAACATCCACTGCCGGCCGCAATATGGCGGGCGCCCGCTCCTTGTGGCGCGCCACCGGTATGAAGGATGCTGACTTCAGCAAACCCATCATTGCCGTGGTGAACTCCTTCACCCAGTTCGTGCCCGGTCACGTGCACCTGAAGGATCTGGGCCAGTTGGTGGCGCGTGAGATTGAGGCAGCAGGCGGTGTGGCCAAAGAGTTCAACACCATTGCCGTGGACGATGGCATTGCGATGGGCCACGACGGCATGTTGTATTCGCTGCCCAGCCGCGACGTGATTGCCGACTCAGTGGAATACATGGTCAACGCGCATTGCGCCGATGCCATGGTGTGCATCTCCAACTGCGACAAGATCACCCCCGGCATGTTGATGGCCGCCATGCGCCTGAACATCCCCGTGGTGTTTGTGTCCGGCGGCCCTATGGAAGCTGGCAAGGTCAAGCTGCTTAACCCTACATCTCAAAAAATCGAGTTCAGAAAGCTCGACTTGGTTGACGCCATGGTGATGGCGGCTGACGACAAGGTCAGCGATGCCGACGTGGCTGAAGTGGAACGCTCTGCCTGCCCGACCTGCGGTTCCTGCTCCGGCATGTTTACGGCCAACTCCATGAATTGCCTGACCGAAGCCCTGGGCTTGTCCCTGCCCGGCAACGGCACCGTAGTGGCTACGCATGCTGACCGCGAGCAACTGTTCAAGCGCGCTGGGCACCTGGTGGTGGAGTTGTGCAAGCGTTACTACGAAGAAGAAGACAGCAGCATCCTTCCGCGCTCCATGGGTTTTAAGGCGTTTGAGAACGCGATTGCGCTGGACATCGCCATGGGCGGCTCCACCAACACCATTCTGCACATCCTGGCGATTGCGCAGGAAGCCGAAATTGACTTCACCTTGGCCGACATCGACCGCATGTCCAAGATCGTGCCGCAGCTGTGCAAGGTCGCACCCAACACCAATAAGTACCACATCGAAGACGTGCACCGCGCTGGCGGCATCATGGGCATTCTGGGGGAGCTGGACCGCGCAGGCCGCTTGCACACCGACGTACCTACCGTCCACAGCAAGACCATGAAGGACGCGCTGGACCAGTGGGACATTGCCCGCAACCCATCGGATGCCGTCAAGACCTTTTACATGGCCGGCCCCGGTGGCATTCCTACCCAGGTCGCGTTCAGCCAGGCGGCCCGTTGGCCCAGCCTGGATACGGACCGCGCAGAAGGCTGCATCCGTTCAATCGAACATGCTTTCAGCAAAGAAGGCGGCCTGGCGGTACTGGTCGGCAACATCGCCCTGAACGGCTGTGTCGTCAAAACCGCCGGTGTGGATGACAGCCTCCTGGTGTTCGAAGGCCCCGCCCATGTGGTGGAGTCGCAAGACGACGCTGTGGCCAATATCTTGGCTGACAAGGTGGTGGCGGGTGATGTGGTCATCGTGCGCTATGAAGGTCCTAAGGGCGGTCCCGGCATGCAAGAGATGCTGTACCCCACCAGCTACATCAAGTCCAAGGGCTTGGGCAAGGCCTGCGCCCTGTTGACCGATGGCCGTTTCTCGGGGGGTACCTCGGGTCTGTCCATTGGCCACGCCTCACCGGAGGCCGCTGCAGGTGGTGCGATCGGTCTGGTTCGCAATGGCGACCGCATCCGCATTGACATTCCCAACCGCTCCATCAATGTGTTGGTGTCTGACGAAGAGCTGGCAGCCCGCCGTGTGGAGCAGGACAAGCTGGGCTGGAAGCCGGCACAGCCCCGCCCCCGCAAGGTGACTGCTGCCCTCAAGGCCTATGCCAAGCTGGTCATGTCTGCAGACAAGGGCGCGGTGCGCGACCTGTCTTTGCTCGACTAAACCCACCCGCCCGGGGCCGCATCAGGCCTCGGGTTTTTCTGGTACATCATGCTGAATCATCCCCACATTGACCCGGTTGCGCTGCAACTCGGGCCGGTCGCCGTGCACTGGTACGGGCTGACCTACCTCGTAGCCTTCGGGCTTTTTTTGTTTCTGGGCGCTCGTAGACTGCGGCATGCGCCGTATGCTGCAGTACAGGGCAGCGGCGCCTGGTCATTCAAGGATGTAGAAGATATTCTGTTCCTGGGTGTGCTGGGCGTGGTACTGGGCGGGCGCATCGGGTACTGCTTGTTTTACAAGCCGGCCTATTACCTTGCCCATCCGCTGGAGGTGTTGTTCGTCTGGCAGGGGGGCATGAGCTTTCATGGCGGCATGCTGGGCGTGATTGCATCCATGGTGTGGTTTGCGCTTTCCCGCAAAAAGCCCTTCTGGCAGGTCGCCGATTTTGTGGCGCCCTGTGTGCCCACGGGCTTGGCATCCGGCCGGATGGGGAATTTCATTAATGGTGAACTGTGGGGGCGGGTGGCTGATCCGTCAGTGCCGTGGGGCATGGTGTTTCGCGATGGCGGCCCGTTGCCGCGGCATCCCTCGCAGATCTACCAGTTCTTGCTGGAAGGGCTGCTGCTGTTTGTGCTGCTGTGGTGGTATGCCAGTACGCCGCGCAAGCAGGGGCAAGTGGCCGCAGCATTTTTGTTCGGCTATGGCGTGTTCCGGTTCATTGCCGAATTCTTCCGTGAGCCGGATGCGCATCTCTTGTGGCTGCAGCAGCAGACCGGCATGAGCATGGGCCAATGGTTGTGCGTGCCTATGATTGTGGGTGGTGCAGCCTTGTGGGCTTGGGCAGCCCGCCGGTCCCACTGACATTTACCCTAAGCAGGTTTCCGCCCCGAGGGTAAACACGGGGCGGGAAAAAAACAGCGGTAATTTACGATTATTTGTAATTACACGTAATTATGAGAAATTACGTGATATTGATCTGCCTTATGGAGTCCGCCCCACCCCATGCGAGCCACCCCCCATTCCCTGCATGACGACGTAGCCGACCGGCTGCGCGCCCGCATCTTTGAGGGGGCTTTACACGCGGGCGCGTTTATTGATGAGGCCGCGCTGTGCACCGAATGGGCCATCTCCCGCACGCCGTTGCGGGAAGCACTCAAGGTGCTGGCGGCGGAGGGCCTGGTGCGCCATGAGCCCCGCCGGGGCAGTTTTGTCAGCGAGGTGACGGAGCAGGATCTGGATGAGATTTTTCCGGTGATTGCACTGCTCGAAGGGCGTTGCGCCTTCGAGGCCACCCGCAAAGCGACCGCTGCTGATATTGCGGCGCTGGATGCATTGCATGACAGCCTGCAGGCCCACGCGGCTGCGCGCCGCATCCCGGACTACTATGCCGCCAACTGCCGCATCCATGAGGCCATCATCACCCTGGCGGACAACCGCTGGCTGGCCCAGGTGATTGCGGATTTGCGCAAGATCCTCAAGCTGGCCCGCCTGCAGCAGCTGCATGCCCCCGGCCGCTTGGAGCAGAGCCTGGGTGAGCATCTGGCCGTGTTCGCCGCCATTCGTGCGGGGGACGCCGAAGCCGCCGACGCTGCCATGCGCAACCATTTGATGTGCCAGCGCGATGCCCTGCGGGAGTTTGCCCGCCACGGAAAGAGCAGGTTGCTGGCATGACGCTGGACTCCTGGATCAACCGCAAAGTGAGCCGCCTGCTGCCGCGCAGTTTTAAGGAAAATACGACACCAGCGCATGCAGAGTCTGCGCAAGATGCTCCTAAAAAAGTAGCAAACGACGGGGCGGTCTTGGCTGCAAAGCGTGCCGGTTCCCGTAGCACCCGCGAGCGATTGCAGGCCAACCTGCGCCAGGGGCATGAGGCGCTGTCGCCGCGGGTGTTGCGCCGCATCTTGCAGAAGCTCCAGGCGGTCATCGACGAGCGGGTCAGTGAGGTCGAAGGCGGGCGCCGCACTGCGGCCCTGATGGCCTGGTACGCCGGTGCCACACCCGCCCGGCGGCTGGACCTGTGGTTGCTGATGAGCGAAATGTTTGTTGCCGACCCGGTCAAGGCCCCGGCCGCCCAAGCCGAGTTTGCGGCGGCCCTGGGCACACCGGACGAGGCGGCCGCCGAGGTGCACTACCGCCGCGCCACCGTTTCTCCCCGCCCGCGCTTGCTGCAGCGCTTCAGTGCAGACGCCGCCGGCATCCGCTTTCTGGTGAACTTGCGGGCTGAAATGCAGTCCGCCGCCAAAACTGACAAGCGCTTGCAGGCGTTGGACGTGGAGATGGAATACATGTTCTCCACCTGGTTTGATGTGGGCTTTCTGGAGTTGCGGCGCATCAGCTGGGATTCGCCGGCCTCGCTGGTCGAAACCCTGAAGGCAGAGTTTTCCCAACTCAAGACTTTTGCCACGCTCTCGCCCATTCCCGGCTTTCGCAGCTGGCTGCAAAAGAATGTGCTGGCCAGTGGTCACATTCCGGTGGCCAGCGCGGTGAGTAATCTGTTTTAGTGTGTGCGAACGTTTTTTCTAACAGTACGAGCAGGAGACATACATGGCGAATCACGACAGGGGCAATGTGGACAACACGCATTTCCCACTCCACCCTGATGCGGCGCTAAGCCGCCGCAATTTGCTGGGCGCGGGTTCCGCTGCAGCCGTTGCGTGGGCGCTGGCGCCGGCAAGTGCTCTGGCACAAGCCAAGTGGCCCGCCAAGCCGGTCACGCTGGTGGTGCCTTTTCCGGCAGGTGGCGGCACCGATGCGTTTGCGCGCCCCCTGTCTGCGCAGTTTCCCAAGCTCACTGGCACCCAGTTGGTGATTGACAACCGGGGTGGCGCAGGCGGCACCCTGGGCGCCGGCATTGCGGCCAAGGCACAGCCTGATGGCTACACCTTGTTCATGGGGGCGGTGCATCACGCGATTGCGCCCAGCATGTACACCAAGCTGGACTACGACATTGAAAAAGACTTCATCCCCCTCGCGCTGGTGGCCAACGTGCCCCAGGTGCTGGTGGTGAACCCCAAAAACGTGCCCGGAGACTTCAAGGCCTTTTTGGCGCAGGTGAAAGCCAGCCCCGGCAAGATGAATTACGGCTCCGCAGGTGGCGGCACCTCCCACCACCTGGCAGGCGAATTGTTCAAGCAGCAGACGGGCACTTTCATCACCCACATTCCCTACCGCGGAGCCGGTCCAGCTTTGCAGGATTTGATGGCCGGCAGTGTGGACATGATGTTTGACGGGCTGGGTTCATCCGCCAACCACATCAAGGGTGGACGCATCAAGGCGTTGATGGTGTCCGGCACCAAGCGCAGCCCTGCGTTTCCGGACGTGCCCTGCGCCGCCGAACTGGGCCTGCCCAACTACACCGTAACCACCTGGTACGGCTTGTGGGCACCCAAAGGCACGCCCGCCGATGTGCAGGCGCGTGTGGTGGAAGAGGTGAACCGCCTGGCTGCAGCTGACGAAATCAAGACCGCATGGGCCAACAACGGTGCCGAGTTCGGCAAGCTCACGCCCGCGCAGTTCGGCACTTTTGTGAGTGCTGAAATCAAGCGCTGGGCGGCAGTCGTCAAGGCGTCCGGCGCCAAACTGGACTAGGGGTGATATGTCGGGTGGTATTGCCATCGAGCGCGCGGCTTTCGGCACCGCCGGGGTCTGGCGGCTGACCTTGACCCACACGGGCAAGTTCAACGCCATGTCCCGCAGCATGTGGGCGGAGCTGAAGGCGGTGTTTACCGCTGTGCAGCAGGACGCCAGTGTGCGCTGTGTGCTGCTGCAGGGCGACCAAGGGCAGTTCTGTGCTGGGGGCGACATTGCCGAGTACCCGTCCTTCCGCTTTGACGAGGCGCAGCTGCGCCACTTCCATGAGCACGTGGTGTGGGGCGGCTTGCAGGCCATGCTGGATTGCGATGTGCCCATCGTCGCGCGCATCGAGGGCAACTGCATGGGTGCGGGCATGGAAATCGCCAGCTGCTGCGACCTGCGCCTGGCGGCTGACACCGCCCGCTTCGGTGCGCCGATTGCGCGCCTGGGCTTTCCCATGGCGCCTCGGGAAGCTGCCTTGGTGGGGCAGGTGGCGGGCGCCACCGTGGCCCGCGCCATGCTGCTCGCCGCCGAGGTGTTTGACGCTGCCGCCATGCTGGCTCATGGCTTTTTGACCCGCGTGCACACGCCAGAAACGCTGGACGATGCCTGCCGCGATGTCGCAGTGCGCATCGCCGGTTTGGCTCCACAGGCGGCCCGCTTGAACAAACAGACACTTCGGGCATTCAATCGGCCTCTAGCGCCCGTGGAATATGCGCAAGCAGCTCCTGATTTAATAGCAAATGGGCCGTCGGGCGTCAGCCCAAACCCCTACGCCTACGCCGACTCCGCCGAGCACCGGGAAGGCATCAGTGCCTTTCTGGCCAAGCGAGCACCGGTGTTTTGACCCGCTCCCGTACTGCCATCTTTCCCACGTAATCATGAACGTTTCAAATCCCGCTATGAACACACCAACTAAGGACCACAACCTTTTCGCCGCGCTGCGTGCAGCTTTTCCTGCTGACCTGGATGCCGTTGCGGTAGAGACGGACAGCGGCCTGCACTATTCCTGGCGCGATCTGGACGAGGCCACCGCCATGGTGGCCAACCTGTTCGGCTTTCTGGACCTGCCGGCAGGTACCCGCGTCGCGGTGCAGGTGGACAAGTCGGTGGAAGCCCTGGTGCTGTATCTGGCCACGCTGCGGGCGGGTTTGGTGTACCTGCCGCTCAACACGGCCTACCAGAGCGCGGAGATGGAGTATTTCATCGGCGATGCCAAGCCGGCGGTGCTGGTGTGTGCGGGTCGCAACTTCGGCTGGCTCAGCAAAATGGCGTTTCTGGCCGGCACGCAGTATGTGTTCTCCCTCAACGACGACCGCACGGGCACGCTGCTGGAGCGGGCATCCAAATTCCCACGTACCCACACGCCGGTGCCGCGCGCGGCCAACGATCTGGCTGCCATCATTTACACCAGCGGTACCACGGGGCGCAGCAAAGGTGCCATGCTCAGTCATGGCAATTTGCTGAGCAATGCCCGCGTGCTGAAAGAGTATTGGGACTGGAAAGCGGGCGATGTGCTGATACACGCCCTGCCTATCTTCCACGTGCATGGCTTGTTTGTGGCCATCCACGGCGCGCTCATCAATGGCAGCAAGATGCTGTGGTGTGCCAAGTTCGAGCCGCAAACGGCCTTGCGCATGATGGCGCGGGCCACGGTGTTCATGGGCGTGCCCACGCTGTATGTGCGCTTGCTGGCCGAGGCGGGGCTGAACACCCAGTCCACCCGCAATATGCGTCTCTTCATATCGGGTTCCGCGCCCATGTTGGTGGACACGCACCGCCAGTGGCAGGCACGCACCGGCCACACGATTCTGGAGCGCTACGGCATGTCCGAAACCGTGATGCTCACCTCCAACCCCTGCAAACCAGCGGATGGCGAGCGGATGGTGGGCACGGTGGGTCAGCCCCTGCCGGGTGTGCAACTGCGGGTGCGCGACGAGGCCGGCCAAGACGTCCAGGCCGGTGACACCGGGGGTATCGAGGTGAAGGGGCCTAATGTGTTTCAGGGCTACTGGCAGATGCCGGAAAAAACGGCGCAGGAGTTCACTGCGGATGGCTTCTTCAAAACCGGGGACGTGGGCCATGTCGATGCCAAGGGCTATGTGACCATCGTCGGCCGCAGCAAGGACCTGATCATCAGCGGTGGCTACAACGTCTACCCGGCCGAGATTGAGGGCTATATCAACAACCTGCCGGGCGTGGACGAGAGCGCCGTGGTCGGGGTGCCGGATGCCGATTTCGGTGAAGTGGGTGTGGCCGTGGTGGTGCCCAAAGCAGGGCATCAGGTGGACGGGGCGCAGGTGCTTGCCACACTGAAAGGCATGCTGGCCAACTTCAAAGTGCCCAAGCGCTGCGTGGTGGTAGAGGCCTTGCCGCGCAACGCGATGGGCAAGGTGCAGAAAAACCTGTTGCGCGACCAGTACAAGCCGGCCTAGAATACGGTAAATTTGTTAAGTGTGAGATAAATGCTAATTTCTGTGCATTTGTCTCTCAAGTGCCGTACCATGGCGACGGGTTGCAAATTCCAACTTTCCGGGGCCGATGCATGCAAGTCACTCAAGCCACATGGCGTACCCATACTCCAGCGCTGGAGGGTTTGTCAGCTATGGCTGCTACCAAGCCCCAGTGGGTGCTGGCCTTTGGCAAGGAGGAGCTTTTGCGCGCTGCCCAGCCCGAATTGCATCACGCCTTTGCCGGTGCCGTTCTGATGGGATGCTCCACCGCCGGCGAAATTTGCGGCGACGGGGTGGCCGATGACTCCCTGACTGTGACGGCCGTGCGCTGGGACTCCACCCGCATGCAGGCTGCCGCCACCGGGCTGAGGGATATGGACGACTCCTTCGACGCGGGTGTGCGTCTCGCATCCGGTCTGCCCCGTGAGGACTTGCGTGCCGTGGTGGTGCTGGGACAGGGTGTGCAGATCAACGGCAGTGCACTCATTCTCGGTATGTCGCAGGTATTGGGTGCCGGCGTGCCGATTGTGGGCGGGCTGGCCGGCGATGGGGCTGCCTTTGTACGCACGGTGGTGCTGGACAACACCGGCGTCAGCGACACCCGCTTGGTGTGTGCCGGCCTGTACGGCAGCCGTCTGAAGGTATCCCATGGGGTGTATGGCGGCTGGTCGGCCTTTGGTCCGGCCCGCAGGGTGACCCACGCCCGCCGCAACGTGCTCTATTCACTGGACGATGAGCCGGCGCTGACCACCTACAAGCGCTATCTGGGAGAGCATGCCAGGGACTTGCCTGCGTCCGGTTTGCTTTTCCCGTTCTCAGTGGTGTCGGCTGGTGGAAAAGAGGAGGGTTTGTTGCGCACCATTCTCGGTATCGATGAAGCCGAGGGCAGCATCACCCTGGCCGGTGACGTGGAGGAGGGCGGTTACCTGCGCATGATGCAGGCGGGTACCGACGCACTGGTGAATGGTGCTGAGCAGGCCGCACAAGCGCTGCAGATCCAAGCACCCGACGGACTCGCCCTCATGGTGAGTTGTGTGGGGCGCAAGCTGGTCATGGGCGGGCGGGTGGACGAGGAGGTGGAAGCCGTCGCGACGGTGCTAGGAAAAGGGCCGACTCTGGCCGGTTTTTACTCGTATGGAGAAATCAGCCCGGCGCACAATGGTGCGCAGTGTCTTCTGCATAACCAGACCATGACCATCACCTATTTTTCGGAATCGGCATGAAAGAGGCAGAGCGTCTACTGAGTCACAAACTGCTGGCACGCCAGGTCAAGCGCCACCTGGGGCTGGAGCCGCAGGCTTGGGCTGCGGTGAAACAGGAGCTTGCGCAATGGACAGAGGGCGCTGCGCTTTCGCCGGCTGCGTGCCAGGCACTCAAGGGTATGGGGCCCTTGCTGGATCAGGTGGAAGAAGCCTATCTGCAGAACGACCGCGATCTGGAACTGAAAAGCCGCAGCCTGCAACTCAGCTCTGTGGACTTGACAGTCAGCAACACGCGTCTGCGTGAAGAGTTGCAGGGTCGCACGCGTGCCATGGACTCCCTGCGTGCCACGGCATCGGCGTTGTTGGCCCAGCTGGATCCCGACCATCTTCCCCTCAAGGATGACTCCTTGGAATCCTTGTCGGAATTGATGAGTACCCTGGTCCGCCAGAAAGAGGAGAGCCAGAAAGACCTGCAGTTGGCTTTGACGGATCTGGCCAACCAAAAATTTGCCCTGGACCAGCATGCCATCGTCAGCATTACCAATGCGGCCGGCGACATCGTGTACGCCAATGACAAGTTTTGTCAGCTCAGCGGATATTCCCGCGCGGAACTGCTGGGGCAGAACCACCGACTGATCAATTCGGGTGTACAGGACAAGGTGTACTTCACCAATTTGTGGGCGGTGATTGCGTCGGGCAAAGTGTGGCGCGGGGAGATCTGCAATCTATCCAAGTCCGGCCAGCTCTACTGGGTGGATGCCACCATCGTCCCTCTCAAGGATGACAGTGGCAAGCCCAATATGTACATAGCCATCCGCACGGACATTACGGCCCGCAAACGCATGGAGGTGAACATCAAGGCAGCCGAGGCCCGTCTGCGCCATATCACTAACACCATGCCGGGCGTGGTGTTTCAGGTGCATGTCAGTGAACGGGGCGCGCGATATACCTTTGTCAATGACCGGGTGCAAGAAGTGCGCGGCATCGCGGTGCAGGATTTGCTGGATGACCCGAAACTAGTTTCCCGGCAGGTGCTGAAGGAGGACTGGCCCGCCGTACGGGATGGCCTGTACCAGGCAGCGATACGCCGGGAAGCATGGCAAGGCGAATACCGCATCCAACTGCCGAACAAAACGATCCGATGGCTCCGTACTGAGGTCAGTCCTGAACCGGAGATGGCCCCGGATGGTGCGACGGTGTTTACCGGCATTTGGCAGGACGTCACCCGTGTCAAAGAGGCGGATGAGCGTTTGCGTGAGGTGACCCGCTATATACCGGTGGCGGTGTTCCAGTATTCAGAAATCCAGGAGGGGCATTTCAAGATCGCCTTCATGAGCCAGGCTGCTGAAACCATGACCGGCGTGCGTACGGAAGTGCTGATAGACGACTCCAAGGCCTTCTTGCGGTGCGTGCATCCGGAGGATCGCTTGGAAGTGTCTTCGTCGCTGATCAAGGCATCCGCAAGTGGTGCCCCCTGGGGCTTGGATTTCCGGGTGGTCAATGCCCTGACCATGGAAATCTTCTGGGTGCGGGGGGAGTCCCGGCCGCAACAGAAACCTGATGGTCGCGTCGTCTGGAATGGTTACCTGAGCGATGTCACCCAGGCCCGCTACATTTCCGAAGAGTTGCAGAAAGCCAAGGACGCTGCCGAAGCGGCGAACCGTGCCAAGTCTGATTTTCTGGCGAACATGAGCCACGAAATCCGTACTCCCATGAACGGAGTGATTGGCATGACAGAGCTGCTTCTGGACACCCGGTTGGATGCAGAGCAGCAGGAGTACCTGGACATGGTGAAAACCTCGTCCGAGGCCCTGTTGCGGGTGATTAACGATATTCTCGACTTTTCCAAGATTGAAGCCGGCAAGATGGATATAGAGTCCATCCCCTTCAACCTGGAGCGCACCGTGGCAGACACGCTCAAGACCCTGGTGTTACGTGCCCATGACAAGGGCCTGGAGGTGGTGTGGGATGTCGCTCCGGATGTACCACGCGCCCTGGTGGGGGACCCCGGGCGCTTGCGGCAGGTGCTGGTCAATATTCTGGGCAACGCGATCAAATTCACCGAGCGCGGTGAGGTGGTGTTGCGGGTGCGCCAGGAAAGTTCCGGGGATGGAAAGCCGCTGCTGCACCTGTCGGTGAGTGATACCGGCATTGGCATTCCTGCAGAGAAACTGAGCAGCATCTTTGATGCGTTCTCGCAGGAAGACAGCTCCATCACCCGGAAGTACGGTGGAACAGGTTTGGGTTTGACTATTTGCGCCCGTCTGGTCGCGGGCATGGGCGGACGGATCTGGGTGGAAAGCACCCCGGGGCAGGGGAGCGTGTTTCATTTCACGATGGCCCTGGTCCCCGACGCCTCAGCGCCTGTGGAGACTGCGGCTATGCTGCGGCTCGACGGTTTGCATGTTCTGCTGGTGGATGACAACCGCGTCAACCGCGAGGTGGTCTGTGGCATGCTGGAATCCGCCGGTGCCCGCATCAGTCAGGCGGATTCCGGTCCTGGTGCGCTAGCGTGGCTCAAAGCGCAGGCCGCAGCCCAGCAGGGGGCTCCGTGTGACGTGTTGCTCTTGGATGGGCACATGCCGGAGATGGATGGTTTCTCTACGGCTTTGCTGGTGCACCGCCTGCCGGGCTGCAGCAATCTGCCCATGGTGATGCTGTCGTCTGCAGGCGTGAAGGGGGATGGCCAGCGCTCCCGCCAGGCCGGTATTGCGGGCTATCTCTCCAAGCCCATCGTGCGTCAGGAGTTGTTGCAGCTGGTCTCTGGCGTGTTGCAGTTGCACAAGGTCAGACCTTCAGTGCTGGTAACCCGTCATTCCATCCGGGATGCCCATCCGGGCTTGGACATCCTGCTGGTGGAGGACCATGCCGTCAATCAGAAACTGGCAGTGACTTTGCTGGAGCGATGGGGCCACCGTGTTGACGTGGCGGGCAACGGCCAGATCGCCATCGACATGTGGCCCAAGCGGCCGTATGACTTGATCCTCATGGACATGATGATGCCGGTCATGGATGGTCTGGAAGCAACCCGCCATATCCGGGCGAATGAGTCCGGCCGCCGGATTCCCATCATTGCCATGACGGCGAACGCCATGGAGTCAGATCGCAACTTGTGCCTGGAGGCCGGCATGGATGACTACATTGCCAAACCCATCAAGTCGGACGAGCTTCAGCAGAAAGTCCGGCGTATAGCGTCTGATCTCGCCGTCAAGCCGCCCGCTGGGCGCGATGACAGTCTTATATCCCCCGGTACAGCCGGGGCAGAAGCGCGTAGCTGGGAGGGCGGATCATGACAGTCGTTTTCAGGGGCATACTGTGAGCATGCAGGATGTACTCATCATTGATGATGCCGAAATCAACCTGATTCTTTTCAGTGCGTTGATCAAAAAGCTCGAAGCGTGTCAGGGCCATACCTTTACCAGCCCCCTGGATGGCTTGGCTTGGGCCACCAGTCATACGCCCGACCTGGTCATCGTGGACTACATGATGCCGGACATGGACGGGCTGGCGTTCATCCAGCGATTCCGGGCGCTGCCCCATTGCGTAGATGTGCCGATCCTGATGATCACGGCCAATGACCAGAAGCAGGTGCGGTACAGGGCTTTGGATAGCGGCGCGAATGACTTCCTGGCTAAACCGGTGGACAAGGTGGAGTTCCTGGCACGTGCCCGTAACATGCTGAGCCTGAGCAGTGCGAGGCGCAAGCTGGCAGATCATGCGGAGTGGTTGGCCTCCGAGGTGCGCAAGGCGACCGCCACCATCCTGCAGCGTGAACGCGATACGGTGTTCCGCTTGTGCAAGGCAGCCGAGTACCGTGATCCGGAGACGGGCGCTCACATCATGCGCATGGCGCACTATTCGCAGCTGATTGCCAAAAACCTGGGCTTACCGGTGGATCAGCAGGAACTGCTGTTGGAAGCCGCGCCCATGCATGACCTGGGCAAGGTGGGCATAACTGACAACATACTGCTCAAGGCGGGGCGCCTCGATGAAGCGGAGTTTGAGATCATGAAGCGTCATGCCACTTTCGGCTATGAACTGCTCAAGGACAGCACGACCCGGGTATTGCAGGCGGGGGCGGAAATTGCATTGGGGCACCACGAAAAATTTGATGGCAGCGGCTATCCCCAAGGCCTGAAGGGGGAGGATATTCCCCTTTTCAGTCGCATTGTCGCGGTGGCTGATGTGTTTGATGCCCTGACTTCGGAGCGTCCCTATAAAAAGGCATGGACGCTGGAAGAAGCGGTAGATTTTTTGAATGCGGGCTCCGGCAGCCATTTTGACCCGCAGTGTGTCCAGGCCTTCCTCGAAGGCTTTGACGAGGTACTGGAGATCCGGGGTCGTTACCGGGAGGATGTCTAGCAAGCGTCCGCCAGCATCCGGCGGTTGCTTGCTATAGTTTTTATAGCTGCCGTCCCGCGATTTGCGTGGGGAAACTGCCCAATTACTTCAAAACCAGTACCGGAACACTGGCGTGCGTAAGTACATGCTGGGTTTCACTGCCCAGCAACAGGCGTTTGATGCCCTTGCGACCATGGGAGGCCATGACTACCAGATCGCAGCCTTGCTTTTTGATGGCATTGAGAATGGCGTCGGAAATGACATCTGAACGGACGACGACCGCTTTGGTGCTGACGCCTTTGGACTCTGCTGTCTTCTTGACGGCGTCCACGACCTTCTGGGCCGCATCGGCCCAGCTTTTTTCGACTTGCTTCACCTCTGCGCCGGCAAGGGCGATACCACCTTCAAAATAAGACTGCGGGTAGCGGGGAACTACCTTGAGCGCCACCAGTTCAGCGCCGGTGAGTCCGGCCAGTGTGATGGCCGTGGTCACGGCTTTTTGCGACAGTTTGCTGCCGTCGGTGGTCACAAGAATACGTTGGTACATAGCGAAACTCCGGTTGATGGGTGTGACGGAAGATTACGCGGCTGCCGGACGCAGGGCTTGATTTGCATCAAGGTTCCTTGCTGCGGGTGCCGGGACAATTCCGGCCATGAGTCTCACACCATGGCCTGTGCCTTTGTCAATGGATGCGCCCGCTGATGCTTTGCATGTGGTCGATCACGCCGCGGAATGGAGTGCGTTCAGTCGGGAGTCTGCGACGCATGCCAGCTGCTGGGAATCCAATGTCGTGATCGAGGGCATGCACTGCGCAGCCTGTGCCTTGACGATCGAGGATGCATTGCGCAGCGTGCCCGGAGTGCAGGAAGCCCGTGTGAGTGCAGCCAGCCAGCGCGCGCAGGTGCGCTGGTCGCAAGACCATGTCAAACCCTCGGACTGGATGCACGCGGTGCAAGCTGCAGGCTATCGCGCCGTACCCGCCAACGATGTGTTCGCCATAGAGCGGCGCAAGGCCGAATCCCGCAAAGCACTCTGGCAATGGCTGGTGGCCGGCCTGTGCATGATGCAGGTGATGATGTACGCGTGGCCCGCCTACCAGGCCCGCCCCGGTGACCTGACCGGCGAATACGAGCAATTGTTGCGCTGGGCCTCGTGGGTGCTGTCGCTGCCGGTCATCCTGTTTTCCTGCGGACCGTTTTTCCGCAAGGCGTGGGCGGACGTGCGCCACGCCCGCATCAGCATGGACCTGCCGGTGGCCCTTGGCATGGGGATCACGTTTGCCGCAAGTACTGCGGGCACCTTTGATCCGGCAGGCATCTTCGGGCGCGAGGTGTATTTCGACTCACTCACCATGTTTGTGTTTTTTTTGCTGACAGGCCGCTGGCTGGAGCTTCGCTTGCGCGACCGCACGGCCGGTGCGCTGGATGCCTTGATGAATCGCATGCCTGACAGTGTGCAACGCAGGGCTGCCGACGGAAGTTTTGAGCGCGTTGCCATGCGTCGCCTGGTGGTGGGCGACCTGTTGCAAGTGCATGCCGGCGAGACCTTTGCGGCCGATGGTGTGATCGAGCAGGGGCACACCCTGGTGGATGAGTCCTTGTTGACCGGTGAGTCGCATGCTTTGCAGCGTGGCGCGGGGCAGAGCGTGATTGCGGGCAGTCACAACTTGTCAGGCACGGTGCAGGTGCGGGTGCAGACGCTGGGTGAATCCACCCGCTTTGCCCAGATTCTGGCCCTCATGGAAAGTGCCTCGCTCACCAAGCCCGGCGCGGCGCAAATGGCCGACCGTTGGGCCAAACCTTTTTTGATCGGCGTGCTCATTGCTGCTGTTGGTGCTGCCGTGTGGAGGTGGCCGACCGACCCTGCCCATGCTCTGATGGTGGCGGTGGCGGTGTTGATCGTGACCTGCCCTTGTGCGCTCTCGCTGGCCACGCCGGCTGCCATGCTGGCCGCAGCCGGAAACCTGGCCCGCAATGGTCTCTTGGTCCGCAGCCTGCCCGTCTTTGAAACGTTGGCTGCTGCTGACACGGTGGTATTTGACAAGACCGGGACGCTGACGCGCGACGCCATGGCCTTGCAGTCGGTCGCCTGCCGTGCGGGCGTCAGCAGGGCGTCTGCCCTGGCTGCTGCAGCGGGGCTGGCCGCACAGTCCTTGCATCCCCTATCGCGGGCATTGGTGCAGGCGGCAGAACGGGAAGGCATCAGCCCACGGCAGGTGCTCAGCTCGCGCGAGCTGGCAGGGCAGGGCGTAGAGGCGGCGATCGGTGCGGCCCCGGTGGCGGATGACCTTATGGCGGGCCTGTTCCGCTTGGGGTCAGCTTCGTTTTGCGCAAGTGATCCATCGGAGGGCTTTTTTGTACAGGCAGAAGGGCCGGTCGTGTATCTGAGCGATGCCTCGGGCTGGGTGGCCAGCTTCCATTTGCAGGAAGAGGTGCGGGAAGATGCCTTGGCGGTTGTACGCAGCTTGCAAAGCATGGGGATAGGGGTGCATCTTTTGTCAGGCGACCGTGTGGAAGCCGCCCGCTCCATGGCCAGCCGCTTGGGTATTGATCATGTGCGTGGCGCGTGCTCGCCGTCGGACAAGTTGGCCTATATGCAGCAGCTGCAGGCCGCCGGGCACGTGGTCGCCATGGTGGGCGATGGGCTGAATGACGGGCCGGTGCTGGCGGGGGCCCATGTGTCGTTCGCTTTCGGACGCGCGGTGCCGATTGCGCAGTCGCGCTCTGACTTCGTCGCCCTGGGCGACACGCTGTCCAGTGTGAGCAGCGCCTGGGTGCTGGCCCGCAAGACCATGCAAGTGGTGCGCCAGAACCTGGGGTGGGCCCTGGCCTACAACGCTGCCTGTATTCCATTGGCGGTGGCCGGCTATCTGCCGGCATGGCTGGCCGGCTTGGGCATGGCTTGCAGTTCATTGTTGGTGGTGCTGAACGCCTTGCGTCTGTCTGCACCCTTGAACCCTCCTGCCCCGCACGCTGCGCCTACTGGGCCGCTGGTCCCCCTCACCCAGGAGTAGTTATGGACATCTTGTATTTGCTCGTTCCCCTGTCGGTGGTGCTGGTGTTTTTCATTCTGGCCGGGCTCTGGTGGGCCATAGACCGGGGGCAGTTCGAGGACATCGAATCCGAGGGCGAGCGCATCCTGCGCGAACCCTGAAAAGGTTCCCCGCTTTTTCTCTGCCAGTTGATGTGGGTCAACCCGTATTTGTAGAGGCCGGCAGACACTTGCTGTGAAGCAATCCAAGAAGAGGTAAATATGGCATTTCCAAATCAGCAGGCGACGGCGTACAACGATACCGTTGTGCGCCAGTTCGCCGTCATGACGGTGGTCTGGGGAGTGGTCGGCATGTTGGTGGGCGTGATCATCGCCGCCCAACTCGCTTGGCCCGAACTCAACTTCGGTATTCCATGGCTCACCTATGGGCGCTTGCGCCCGCTGCATACGAATGCAGTGATCTTCGCGTTCGGCGGTTGCGGCTTGTTCGCCTCTGCCTATTACGTGGTGCAGCGCACCTGCCATGTGCGCATCTTCAGCGACAAGCTGGCGGCCTTTACCTTCTGGGGTTGGCAGCTGGTCATTCTGGCCGCAGCCATTTCCTTGCCACTGGGCTTCACGTCCGGCAAGGAATATGCCGAATTGGAGTGGCCGATTGACATCCTGATCACCTTGGTCTGGGTGTCCTTCGCGGTGGTGTTTTTTGGCACCGTGGGGACCCGCAAGGTCAAGCACATCTATGTGGCCAACTGGTTCTTCGGCGCCTTCATCATCGCGGTGGCCATCCTGCACTTGGTGAACAGTGCGGCCATTCCTGCGGGCTTCTTGAAGTCGTATTCCGCCTACGCCGGTGTGCAAGACGCCATGGTGCAGTGGTGGTACGGCCACAATGCTGTGGGCTTCTTCCTGACCGCCGGCTTCCTGGGCATGATGTACTACTTCATCCCCAAGCAGGCAGAGCGTCCCGTCTATAGCTACCGCTTGTCCATTGTCCACTTCTGGGCGCTGATCTTCACTTACATGTGGGCGGGCCCGCACCACTTGCACTACACCGCTTTGCCCGACTGGACCCAGTCCGTCGGTATGGTGTTCTCCCTGATTCTGTTGGCACCCAGCTGGGGCGGCATGATCAACGGCGTGATGACGCTGAGCGGTGCCTGGCACAAACTGCGTGACGACCCCATCCTGCGCTTCCTGATCGTGTCCTTGTCCTTCTACGGCATGTCCACTTTCGAAGGTCCCATGATGTCCATTAAGACGGTGAACGCCTTGAGTCACTACACCGACTGGACCGTGGGCCACGTGCACTCCGGTGCCCTGGGTTGGGTGGGTCTGGTGACCATGGGGTCCATGTACTACCTGATTCCCCGCCTGTTCGGCCGCAAGCAGATGTACAGCGTCAAGGCTATCGAGTTGCACTTCTGGACCGCCACCATCGGCATCGTGATTTACATCGCTGCCATGTGGATTGCCGGTGTGATGCAAGGCCTGATGTGGCGCGCCATCAACCCTGACGGTACCTTGACCTACACCTTTGTGGAGTCGGTAAAGGCAACCTACCCCTTCTATGTGCTGCGCTTGCTCGGCGGCCTGCTGTACCTGGGCGGCATGTTGATCATGCTTTGGAACACCCTGATGACTGTTACTGCCGGACGCGCCAATACCGTGGCCATTCCCGCAGCAGCCCACGCTTGAAAGGACCTTGGTATGGCAAACGAAAAAAGTACATCCGGTCTGTCGCACGAGAAGATCGAGACCAGCAACTTTCTGATGATCGTGTTGATCCTGCTGGTGTTGCTGGCAGGCGGCATGGTGGAAATTGTTCCCCTGTTTTTCCAGAAATCCACGACGGAACCTCTGCAAGGCATACAGCCCTACACCGCTTTGCAGTTGGCCGGGCGTGATGTGTACATCCGTGAAGGTTGCTACAACTGCCACTCGCAGATGATCCGCCCCTTCCGGGCTGAGACACTGCGCTATGGCCACTACTCCGTGGCGGGTGAGTCGGTGTACGACCACCCCTTCCAGTGGGGCAGCAAGCGCACCGGTCCGGACCTGGCCCGTGTAGGCGGCAAATACAGCGATGAATGGCATCGCATCCACCTGATCAACCCGCGTGATGTGGTGCCGGAGTCCAACATGCCGGCCTATCCCTGGTTGGAGAAAAACATGGTGGCTGCCAACGAAATGCCCAGTCGCATGAGGGCACTGCGCACCGTGGGCGTGCCCTATACCGATGAGCAGATTGCCAAGGCACCTGAAGAGGTCAAGGGCAAGACTGAGCTGGAAGCCACTATCGCTTACCTGCAGGTCCTGGGCCTGGCGCTGAAGTAAGGGGATGAGCATGGACATCGACGTCAACACCCTGCGTTCCATCACCACGGTGATCAGCTTCGTGGTCTTTATCGCCATTGTTCGCTGGGCATGGTCCAAGACCCGTTCCAGCGATTTTCAAGAGGCTGCCAATCTGCCTTTCGAGCAGGACTGAGCCGCATAAGGAATCAAAATGAGTGACTTCACAAGCAACTTCTGGTCGGTCTATGTGACCGCCATCACGGTCATCGGCATCGTGGCCTGCCTGTTCCTGTTGTGGTTCAGCGGCAAAGCCAAGGCCATGACTGCCCATGACAACACCACCGGCCATGTCTGGGACGGTGACCTGCGTGAAATGAACAACCCCTTGCCCCGTTGGTGGGTCGGTTTGTTCGTGATCACGCTGGTGTTCGGTGCGGTGTACCTGGCCTTTTATCCCGGCTTGGGCAACTTCGGCGGCAAGCTGGGTTGGACCTCCAAGGGCCAGCTGCAAGCTGAAATCGCCAAGGGTGATGCCGACATTGCCCCCATTTATGCGCGCTTTGATGGCATGACTCCTGAAGACATGGCCAAGGACCCCCAGGCCCACGCCATTGGCGAGCGTTTGTTCATGAACAACTGCTCTCAGTGCCACGGCTCGGACGCCCACGGTTCCAAAGGCTTCCCCAACCTGACCGATGCAGACTGGCTGCATGGCGGCTCACCGGACAAGATCATGGAGACCTTGAACCAGGGCCGCATCGGCCAGATGCCCCCCATGGCGGCAGCCGTGGGTACCTCCGATGACGTGAAGAATGTGGCGAACTATGTGCTCAGCCTGTCCGGCAGTCCGCATGATTCGGTCCGCGCGGCCTTGGGCAAGTCCAAGTACGCCGCCTGCGCAGCCTGCCACGGTGCAGATGGCAAGGGTAATCAGGCGCTGGGCGCGCCCAATTTGGCCGACGACATCTGGTTGCACGGCTACGGTGAGAACGCCATCATCGCCATGGTGAACAACGGCAAGGTCAACCAGATGCCTGCGCAGGCGCAGAAGCTGTCTCCTGCGCAGATCAAGGTGCTCGCCTCTTATGTCTGGGGCTTCTCCAACACCGGTGCAGCCAAGTAAGCCCGGCTGCCATCCATAGGATCTTCCTTGAGCACACCTGCCCCCACTGCCGAGAGAAAAGTGATTCCTATCGCCGAGTCGCCGGACAAGGGGCCTATCGCCCCGCCTCCCGGTGCCGACGAAGAGACGATTGCCCTGTATGAAGCGCACAAAAAGATTTATCCGCGCAGCGTATCGGGCTATTTCTCGAAGTGGCGGTGGGCGCTGGTGTTTCTGACCCAGCTGGTGTTTTATGGATTGCCGTGGCTGGAATGGGGGCAGCGCCAGGCGGTGCTGTTCGATCTCGGGGCACGGCGCTTCTATATCTTCAAGCTCGTGCTGTACCCGCAGGATTTTGTGTACCTCACCGGCCTTTTGGTGATCTCCGCGCTGTCCTTGTTTTTGTTTACGGCGGTGGCCGGGCGTTTGTGGTGCGGCTATGCCTGCCCGCAAACGGTGTATACCGAAATTTTTCTCTGGCTGGAAAAGCTGGCAGAAGGCGACCGTTCTGCCCGCATGCGGCGTGACGCAGGCCCATGGTCGTTTGACAAAGTGTGGCGCAAAGCCGCCAAGCAGTTCATGTGGATTGCCGTGGCCCTGTGGACCGGCTTTACGTTTGTGGGCTACTTCACACCCATCCACAGCCTGGGCGCTGCACTATTTGATGCTGCCCTGGGTCCGTGGGAAAGTTTCTGGGTGTTGTTCTACGGCTTTGCCACTTACGGCAACGCAGGCTTCATGCGCGAGCAGGTCTGCAAATACATGTGTCCTTATGCGCGCTTCCAAAGCGCCATGTTTGACAAAGACACCTTGATCGTGAGCTACGACCAGGAACGTGGCGAGCCCCGCGGTGCCCGCTCCAAAAAAGCCGATATTGCGACCTTGAAACTGGGTGCCTGTGTGGACTGCAGCCTGTGCGTGCAAGTCTGCCCCACGGGCATTGATATCCGCAAAGGCTTGCAGTACGAGTGCATAGGCTGTGGTGCCTGTGCCGATGTGTGTGACACCGTCATGGACAAAATGGGCTATGCCCGAGGCTTGGTGAAGTACTCCACCCAGAACGCCTTGAGCCAGCACTGGACCCATGCCCAAACCTTGCGCCACGTGCTCCGCCCCCGTGTGCTGGTGTACACCGGAATTTTGCTGGCCGTGGTGATGGCCATGCTGGCCAGCCTGTGGTTGCGCGCGCCTTTCAAGGTCGATGTGGAGCGTGACCGCGGCACCTTGGCCCGAATCGTGTCGGGCGGCCGGCTGGAGAATGTGTACCGCCTGCAGATCATGAATACCCTGGAAAGCCCGCAAACCTATGCGGTGAGCGTCGAAGGGCTGCCGGGTCTGACGGTGGCTACCGATGCCAGCATGGAGGTCGGCCCCACCGAATCCCGTTGGATCGCGGTGCGCGTACAGCTGCCCTACGAGGCGGCTCCCCCCGGTTCGCACCCCATCCACTTCACGGTGACATCGGCCCCTGCCTCCGGGGTCGTGAGCGAAAAGTCCGTGTTCATTGTTCCGCGTTAAGAAAGACTGTGTATGTCCAACCCTACAACATCAACTCCTCCCGCAGCCCCCTGGTGGAAGTTCGGTCATGTGTGGCTGGTGGTGTCCGGCCCCCTGATCGTGGTGGTGGCGAGTTTCCTGACTTTCTATCTGGCGGCCAGCGGTACGGACCCGATCGTCGATGAAAACTATTACCAGGCAGGCTTGGAGCTCAACAAAAAGCTTGCCACTCAGCCGGAAAGTCTGGCTCCTGCCATGAAGGCGCGCAACCATGCGGCCACTGGTGTGGTGCCATCCACCACATCCCGCTAAGCGGACATAGAGGTACGCCGCATGAAGACTGCCAAATGGATGGCCGTGATCTGGCCCGCTTTTCTTGCGGCCTGCGCGCTGGAGATCGTGGTGTTCGCATTCATTGACCCCCACGACCTGCATTGGCACGATGCGGCGCTACCGCTTTCACGCCAAGGGATTTACACCCTGGCGTTCTTCGTTTTCTGGGGGGTGACGCTGGCCTCCAGCGCCTTGACGGCCTTGCTCGGCATGAGCCCCAGGGAAGTCAATGACTAGGGGCTGAGGGCGTGCTCAGTTGCAGACCTTGGGGTTGACGATGTCCTTCAGGGCATCGGTGTTCAGGATGCGCACGTGGCGCTGTTTGACTTCCACAATGCCGTCTTCCACAAACTTGGAGAAAGTCCGGCTCACGGTTTCAAGTTTCAGGCCCAGGTAGCTGCCAATCTCTTCGCGCGTCATACGCAAGACCAACTCGGATTGCGAGAATCCGCGCGCATGCAGGCGCTGCACCAGGTTCAGCAAAAAGGCGGCCAGTCGCTCTTCGGCCCGCATGCTGCCCAGCAGCAGCATCACGCCGTTTTCACGCACGATCTCGCGGCTCATGATTTTGTGGACATGGCGCTGCAGCGAACTCACCTCGCGTGAAAGCTCCTCAATGCGGTCAAAGGGCATGACGCAGACTTCTGCATCTTCCAACGCAACCGCATCGCAGGTGTGGTGGTCGTTCACGATGCCATCGAGCCCCACGATTTCGCCGGCCATCTGAAAACCGGTTACTTGGTCGCGGCCGTCTTCCGAAGCCACACAAGTTTTGAAGAAACCGGTGCGGATGGCAAACAGGCTGGTGAACTTTTCGCCATTGCGGAACAGGGTTGCGCCGCGTTTGACCTTGCGGCGACTCGCCACCACGTCATCAATCTTGTCCAGCTCGGTGGGGCTCAGTCCCAGCGGCATGCACAGCTCGCGCAGGTTGCAGTTGGAGCATGCCACTTTGATGGTGTGGGTGTTCAATGGCGCTGTGCCCACCGGCGCGATGGCAATGGAAGCGTGGGCGTCGTGAGACTTGGCAGTGGGCATGGCGTGTTCGAACATGGTGATCTCCTGATGCAAGTCAATTATGGTCCGTGTCTTCCCGAAACTCCTTGATGTAAATCAAGGAGCTTGGCGGGCGCTTCGTTCACAGTCTGTGCGCTAGCTTGGAGTATTCATGAACGCAGCCATTGCATCCGCAGCCTCACCCGCACCCATCTCAGAACAGTTGTTGACCCGGTTTGATGTCTCCGGGCCGCGTTACACCTCCTACCCCACGGCGGACCGCTTTGTGGAAGCCTTCAGTGCGGACGACTATACCCAGGCCCTGCAGCAACGCCGCTCCGGTGCCGCCGCACTGGCCTTGCCCTTGTCGCTGTATGTGCACATCCCGTTCTGCGAATCGCTGTGCTACTACTGCGCCTGCAACAAGATTATTACCAAGCACCACGACAAGGCGGCCACGTATTTGCGTTACCTAACGCGGGAGGTGGAGCTGCACACCAAGCTGATGGGGACCGGACAATCGGTCAGCCAACTGCACCTGGGCGGTGGTAGCCCCACCTTTTTGAGTGATGCGGAATTGCGGGAGCTCATGGCCATGCTGCGCCGCAACTTCAACTTTGCCGCTGGTGGTGAGTATTCGATAGAGGTGGACCCCCGCACGGTCGATGCCACCCGCCTGGATACCCTGGCCGAACTGGGCTTCAACCGCCTGAGCTTTGGGGTCCAGGACTTTGACCCCGCAGTCCAGAAGGCCGTGCACCGCGTGCAGCCTGCCGAGCAGGTGTTTGCTTTGGTGGAAGCAGCGCGGGCCCGTGGGTTTGAGTCCATCAATGTGGACCTGATTTATGGCTTGCCCCGCCAGAGCCCCGAGTCCTTTGATCGCACTTTGGCGCAGGTAAATGCCTTGCGGCCGGACCGTATTGCGCTGTACGCCTATGCCCATTTACCCGAGCGTTTCAAGCCCCAGCGCCGTATCGCCACCGTGGAGCTGCCGGGGGCGGCGTCCAAGGTGTCCATGCTGGCGCATTCGCTGGCGTCTTTCATGGGGGCGGGCTATGTGTATGTGGGCATGGACCACTTTGCCCTGCCGGATGACTCTCTGGCCATCGCCAAGCGCCAGGGGCGCTTGCACCGCAACTTTCAGGGCTATAGCACCCAGCCGGACTGCGATTTGATTGCCCTGGGCGTGTCGGCCATCGGCCGCATTGGCGCCACCTACAGCCAGAATGCCAAGACCCTGGAAGAGTATTACGACTATTTGGACCAGGGGCGCTTCCCCATCGTGCGGGGCATGGCGGTCACGCGGGATGACCTGGTGCGCCGCGCGGTGATCATGGCGCTGATGTGCCAGGGGCAATTGCAATTCGAGTCCATCAACCTCGCTTATTTGCTGGATTTCAAGACCTACTTTGCCGCCGAGCTCGACACCTTGCGCGGCCTGGAAGGGCAGGGTCTGGTGTCGCTGGACGACAGTGGCATCCAGGTGACCAGCCAGGGGTGGTTTTTTGTGCGCGCCGTGGCCATGGTGTTTGACCGCTACCTGCAAACCGACCGCACGCGCGCGCGCTTCTCCAAAATTATTTGATCGGCCCGGATGCAGACGTCTCTGGCGGTGACCGCTTTGTTCATGGGCCTGGTGGGCGGGCCCCACTGCGTGGCCATGTGCGGTGCCGCGTGTGCCGGCATAGGGCAGGCCGCAGGCGCCCAAGGTACGCCGGCCATGCTGAGTTTTCAGGTGGGCAGGGTCATCGGCTATGCCGCGCTGGGCGCGTTGGCGGCTGCGTCGGTGCAAGGCTTGGGCTGGCTCACGGTGCAATCCGCCGCACTGCGGCCGGTCTGGTCTTTGCTGCATGTGGCCGCCACCGTTTTGGGGCTGGTGCTTCTCTTCACGGGTCGCCAGCCTTTGTGGCTGCAAGCGGGAGCACGCAGTGTGTGGGCCCGGGTGCGCCACGCTTCAGCGGGAAGTGCGCTGGCTGCGCCCATGGGGCTGGGCCTGGTGTGGTCCCTGATGCCTTGTGGCTTGCTGTATTCGGCATTGCTGCTGGCCTCTTTGTCCGGCGAACCCGTGTCCGGCGCGGCGACGATGGCATTGTTCGCCTTGGGCACCTCCTTGACCATGATGGCAGGCCCCTGGTTCTGGCTGCGGCTGGGCCTGTCGCGCATGGGCGATGGCACGTGGGGCATACGCCTTGCCGGAGCGGCTTTGGCAGGGGCCTCGGCGTGGGCCTTGTGGATGGGATTGGCACACCAGCAGGCTCCGTGGTGTGTGACCCCATGACGCGTCCTGGTGCCATGGCACAGTTTCCCTGTTGGCCGGGTTAACAAGGTCTTGTCGGCGCGGCTTGCGGCGGGGCTGGGATAATCCGCCCATGCCCGCTTTAGAACACCCGTCCGCCAAGCCGGACTCCTTGTGGCGCCTGTCCGTTGCTCCGATGATGGATTGGACGGACCGCCATTGCCGCTATTTCCACCGCCTGCTCTCCCGCCATGCGCTGCTGTACACCGAGATGGTGACGACGGGCGCGCTCATCCATGGCGATGTGCCGCGCCACCTGCGTTTCAATGCTGAAGAGCATCCCGTGGCCTTGCAGTTGGGCGGGAGCGAGCCTGCCGATCTGGCGCGTGCTGCCAAGTTGGGCCAGGAGTGGGGCTATGACGAGATCAACATCAATTGCGGCTGCCCGAGCGAGCGGGTGCAGCGCGGCGCATTTGGTGCCTGCCTGATGAACGAAGCGCCGCTGGTGGCGGACTGCGTGAAGGCCATGGTGGATGCGGTCGACGTGCCGGTGACGGTGAAACACCGCATCGGCATCGACAAAGAAGAAAGCTACGGCTTTGTCCGCGACTTTGTGGGCACGGTGGCCGATGCCGGTTGCACCGTGTTCATTGCCCATGCCCGCAACGCCTGGCTCAAGGGCCTGAGCCCCAAAGAGAACCGCGAAATCCCGCCCTTGCGCTACGAGCTGGTGTACCAGCTCAAAAAAGACTTTCCGCACCTCACCATTGCCATCAATGGCGGCATTACCAAAACTCCCGAAGTGGCGGGCCACTTGGAACATGTGGATGGTGTGATGCTGGGCCGCGAGGCCTACCACAACCCCTGGTGGTTGGCCGAATGGGACAACGCGTTTTACGGTGCCCCCGAGCGGGAGATCACCCGCGACATGGTGGAAGCCCAGATGGTGGACTACATGGAGCGCGAGGCCGCGCAGCACGGCACCCACTGGTACAGCATTGCGCGCCACATGCTGGGCCTGCGCCACGGCCTGCCCGGTGCCCGGCGCTGGCGGCAGGTCTGGACCGACCACCGCCTCAAGCATTTGAGGGCCCGTGAGGTGATGGCTATGGCGGGCCACACGCCATCTTCTGCCACAGAGTGCGGGCTAGCGGTGAAATGAGCCTGGATCCCCCCACCATCTTCTTTTGCACCACCTTGATGTCGCTGGTGAACGGCGCCATCCTGGGCTTGATCCGTTCGGATCTGCCCGACAGCTTGCGCCCGAGTGCGACCAGCTGGTGGCTGGGCACCATGATGTTGGCGGTGGGGACGGTCTTGTTTGCGATTCCCCGGGTGCTTGCATCGCCCTGGGGGCTCACTGCGGCCAACCTGTTGATCATGGGCGGGCCCATGTATTACGCCTTTGCCCTCCGGCAGTTTTACGGTCTGCCGGCACAGCACCGCATGTTCCTGCCGGTGCTGGCAGGAGGGCTGGGAATTTACAGCTTCCTGGTCATTTGGCCCCATGCGAACGTCCGCATTGTGATTGTCACCCTGGTTTGGTTGATGGCCTGCTGGCAAAGTACGCTGTTACTGCGGCGCCAGAAAGGTAGCGACAGCTCGCATAGCCGCACGGTGCTGCAGTGGATTTTTGCCTTCGTGGTACTGATTGCATCCCTACGCGCGCTTTTCTATCTTTCGGTGGGTCTCTCCTCCTACTGGACGATCATGGACGACACCAGTGCGACCAATTTGTTGACGCCCCTGCTGGGCGGCATATTGCCCGTCATGGGCACGACGGCCTACCTGCTGCTGTGCTCAGAACGTCTGCGCCGGCAATGGGAGCAAGCCGCTTCCACGGACTATCTGACGGGCTTGCCCAACCGCCTGACCCTGGCGACTATGGGAAAACGCCGGTTTGCCGATGCAGCACGGACCACCACGGCCATTGCGGTGGCCGTGCTGGATGTGGACCATTTCAAATCCATCAATGACCGCTATGGCCATGATGCCGGCGACGCTGCACTGCTGCAGGTGGCCGGCCTCCTCAAGGCGGTGTGCCGCGCCAACGAACTCCCCGCCCGCCAGGGCGGGGAGGAGTTTGCCGTGGTCTTGGAGCATCAGGACGCAGCCGGTGCGGTCGCAGCGGCCGAGCGCTTGCGGACGTCCATCGAGGGCTTGGCATTCCAGGTGGGTGATGTGCGGGTGGCCATCACCGTCTCCATCGGTGTGGCGGTTCAATGCGCATCGGATGCCAGTTTTGATGCTTTGCTGAGTCGCGCCGATGTCGCCCTGTACCTGGCCAAAGCGGCCGGGCGCAACCGCGTGGTACTGGCCCCGGATGTGAGCTCATGGAAGGCTAAGCCCCCGTCTGATAAGCGCTGATAGCTACAAATTTTGTAGCATTTTTGCAGCGCCCACGGGTTGATCTCCGACCGGAGTGCACCGGGTATCCGGCGGGTCTCAAAAAGTCATGGTCATGTTGTCGACGACGCTAGTCACGCCGGGGGGCTCCAGGCGGCTTCTTTGACGGTGTCGCGCTCCGTCCAGTTGCTGAGTCTGTGCGCTGTCGCGCAGTACGGTGTTTCGCCGTAATCCGTAGTGGTAACGGTGGCCGAGCTTGGTGGCATGGATGCGGTCAGTGCTGCCATCAGTGCTCCCCACTTGGCCCAGCAGGCTCCATGCAGGGTGGAGCGGTAGGGGGCAGGGTGAACGGTGCCGCAAAGTTGGGGCGTCGTGGGCGGACGGCGACGTGATGCGCCCGCCCGCAAACCGGGTGTTCCGGCTTATTGCTTGGCGCCCAACGCGAGAGCTGCTTTGCGTGACGCCTCACGCTCCGCAGGGTCCTGGACTTCCAGGGTGGGCCAGCCACTTAGATGGGTTTCGGCGATCTTGCACAGGGCGGTGATCCACTCGGGGTCGTCGTTCAGGCAAGGGATGTAGTGAAACTCTTTGCCGCCTGCGTGCAGAAAGGCTTCGCGGGCTTCCATGTTGATTTCCTCCAGCGTCTCCAGGCAGTCGCTGGTGAAGCCGGGGCAGAGTACGTCCACACGCTTCACCCCAGCCTTGCCCATCTCGATCAGGGTGGGCTCGGTGTAGGGCTCCAGCCATTTGGCGCGGCCCAGGCGGGATTGGAAAGTCACCTTGAACTGGTCTTTGCGCAGGCCCAGCGCTTCGGCGAGCAGGCGTGCGGTCTTGAAGCATTCGCAGTGGTAAATGTCGCCCAGGTGCAGCGTGCGCTCGGGCACGCCGTGAAAGCTCATCACGAGTTGGTCGGGGCGGCCATGGGCTTTCCAGTGGCGCTGCACGCTGGCCGCCAGCGCGGCGATGTAGCCGGGGTCGTCGTGGTAGTGGTTCACAAAGCGCAGCTCGGGGATGGAACGGGTGTGCTGGCCCCACTGGTACACCGCGTCAAACACGCTGGCGGTGGTGGTCGCGCTGTACTGCGGGTAGGCCGGCACGATGAGCACCCGGGTAAAGCCTTCGGCTTTGAGCGCGCTCAGTTGCGATGGGATGTTGGTGCTGCCGTAGCGCATGGCATAGCGCACCTTGACCTGGTGCTTGCGCTGGCCCAGCCAGCCTTGCAGCAGCTTGGCCTGCTTCTCGGTCCAGACCTTGAGCGGGGAGCCTTCCGGTGTCCATACGCTGGCGTATTTGGCCGCCGACTTGGCAGGCCGCACGCGCAAGATGATGCCGTGCAGGATCAGGAGCCACAGCAGGCGCGGGATTTCGACCACACGGTGGTCGCTCAAAAACTCCGCCAGATAGCGGCGTACCGCCGCGGTGGTGGGCTCGTCCGGCGTGCCCAGGTTGCACAGCAGCACGGCGGTGCGGGCTTCCTGGCCGTGGGTGTAGGAGGGTTCGGGAGAAAAAGGAGAGGGGAGTGCCATGGCGGGATTGTCCGGTAGCAGGAGATGGGTCAGGCAGCGTCAGGGCTTTTGTCGGAGGCGGCGGCCTCGGGCTCTTTGGCCACCAGTTGCAAAGTGGGGTGCTGGCCGGTGAGCAGCAAGAACATGGCGAACACCGGGCCTTGCATGTTGCGCTCATCGGTGGAGCTCTCTAGCGCCTGCCAGGTGCGCGACTGCAGGCCACCCCGGCTGCCTGTCTGCAGTGAATAGCCCATGAGCTCGGCGGCTTGCGCCTGGTTCAGGCCAGCGGCCAGGCGGGCGGCTTTGAGCTGTTCGCCGGTGGGGATGGGCATGGAAAGCGGTGTCAGCAAAGGTGTGGGCGGCATGGTGGGCACGGACTGAGGGGTCGAACTTGGAAGGACAATGGGGTGAATGACACTCCCAATAGTAGCCGCCCCATGCCTGGCCTCCACATGCTGAACCTGCGCCTGATTCGCGCCATCACCCTCGACCTGGACGACACCTTGTGGCCGGTCTGGCCCGCCATTCACCGGGCGGAGGACATTCTTCACCACTGGCTGCTGGCGCATGCACCGCAGACAGCCGCGCTTTACGCCGACCCGCACCAGCGCCGTATCTTGCGCGCAGACACCGAGGCCCGCTGGGCCGACCACGCGCATGACCTGAGCGTGCTGCGGCGCGAGTCCATCCGCCTGGCTTTGCAGCGCGCGGGGGACAATACGTCCCTGGCCGAAGCCGCCTTCGAGGTGTTTTTCGACGCGCGCATGCAGGTCGAACTGTTTGACGATGCCATTCCCCTGCTGGAAGCCATGGCCGCCCGCTGGCCGGTGGTGGCCGTGTCCAACGGCAATGCAGATGTGCACCGCGTGGGCATAGGCCGCTTCTTTGCGGCCAGTGTGAGTGCGCGCGATGCGGGGGTGGGCAAGCCGGACCCCAAGATATTCCACGCCGCCTGTCATGCCGTAGGCGTGCCGCCCGCACAGGTGCTGCACATCGGCGACGACGCTGCATTGGACGTGCTGGGCGCGTTAGGGGTCGGCATGCAGACGGTGTGGGTCAACCGCGAAGAACACGTCTGGACTTACGAGCAGCACCCGCACGCCACGGTGGCCAGCTTGCAGGAGTTGCAGGACTTGCTCCGCAGCGACGGTATTTAAGCCCGCACTTCAGCGCGCCGGGCGCAGCACCAGGGTGCTTTCGGTGTGGGCGGCGATGTCATCTTCGTCCAGCCACATGCGCATGTACTCGCCCTTGACGTATTTCTCGGCCTGGTCTGCGTAGTGTTTGTCAGGCCACACGCCGCTTTGGCCCAGCGGGTTGATGCCCACGGCCTTGCTGGCATCCGCGAAGTCGATCACCCGCCGCGTGGAGGGGCCGTAGCTCACGGCCCAAGGGGCCGGGCCCAGGGGAAACGACAGGTTGTTGGGCGTTTCACGCCCGCCTGGCACAGAGAAGGGCCCCACATTGAAGATTTTGTCCAGCGGCTTCTGACGTCCCAGCGGGTGGCCATGTGTCAGGGTGTGGGCGGTGCCCCAGCGCCAATCCAGTAGGCTGGTGCCGTACAGGCCTTGCAGGTGCTTGAGGGTGTTGGACCAGGCGATGCGCACGGTCTCAAAGTGGCTTTCTTTGGCGCTGGTGCTCACATCGTCCCACCAGGGGGATTTCGCATCTGCTACCAGCAGAGGCACGGCATGGTCCAGCGCGCGGGTGCGCAACAGGTTCTCAAACTGCACCGGTCCCAGCTCGTCGGCAAAAGCCGCTTTGGACAACTCATACAGCATTTGCGTGAACAGGGTGGCCGCAATGCTGTCTTCGGTGTAAGCCCCGTCCCACTTGGTCAGGGGCTCCATAAAGGCTTTGTCGTTCGGATCGGTGAGCACGGCGTCCATGACCGGCAGCAAGTTGCGCAAAATGCGCGGGCCATAGTTGTTGGCGGTGTCCAGCTGCAGTGAACGGGCCTCGGTGCTGTTCCACTTCTTGTCCGGCACATTGAGCAGGGCATCCAGGCGCTGGGCGCGGTCGGGCAGGTTGTAGTAGCCGGGCACCGGCACACCGCTCTTGGGCTGGGGCTGGTGGTTGGCCGACATGATGTAGCCGCGTGCCGGGTTTTCTTCCTGCGGGTTGAAGCGAAAGGCGAAGAAACCGGGCTTCAGGTCTTCGCCCTTGGCGGCATCCAGAATGAAGGTGGGGTTCACGCCTTGCGGGCGCTGGGGCAACAAACCGGTGGCCCACCAGCCGATGTCGCCTTGGGCGTTGGCCCAAACAATGTTCAGGCCAGGCGCGTGGATCTTGCTGCTGGCGTTGCGGGCCTTCTCCAGGGTGTCGGCACGGTTGAGTTCATAAAACGCCTGTTGCACCGGATTCTCGGTCGTCAGAAAGGCCCACCACAGGGAGATCGGTGTGGCACCCAGGCTGTCTTTGAATGCGTCGTTGATGACCGGGCCGTTGGGCGTGCTGCGCAAGCTGATGCGCACCGGGGGGGCGCCCTTGACCTGGATGAGCTCGGAGCGCGTGCCCATGTCCACCCACTGGCCCTGGTGCCAGACCTGTTGCGGGTTGTCGGGGTTCACTTTTTCGGCGATGAGGTCGATGTCGTCGTTCTGGAACATGGTCAGGCTCCAGCCGAAATCCTGGTTGTGGCCCAGGAGCGCAGTGGGGTTGAGCGCCTGGAAGTGGCCGAACAATTCAAAGCCCGGGCTGCTCAGGTGGGCCTCGTACCAGACCGCCGGGGCCGAGAAAGCAATGTGCGGGTCCCCCGCCAGCAAGGGGCTGCCGGACTCCGTGCGTTTGCCGGAGATGGCCCAGGCGTTGCTGCCTTCGAGCAGGGGAATGCCGCCCAGCTCGGTGGCCTGCAGGCTGACGGTGGCGATGCGGTTCAGGCTGTTCCAGTCGCTGCCGTTCAGGCGCGCCAATGGGGTGATCACGCCTTCAGGGTGCCAGTCGAGGTCAAAGGCGCGCAGGTAATCGGGGCCCAGCGTGTCGCGGATGAAGGTCATCACCGGTTCATTGCGGAAGGCAGCAGCAAAGCTGTAGGCCAGGTAGCCGCCCACGGCGTAGGTGTCTTCCGGCGTGAAAGGGTGCTGGGGAATGCCCAGCAGCTCAAACTCCAGCGGGGCGCGGTGGCTGTCCTGGTACTGGTTGATGCCGTCCAGGTAGTTCAGCAAGGCCTGGTTGGCCGGTGTGCTGCGGTCCATAGTGGCCACCACTTTTTTGGCATGCTCGCGCAGGCCCAGGGTGCGGAACAGTTTGTCCACCTCCAGCAACTTGGGGCCCAGCACTTCGGCCAACTCGCCATTGGCCAGGCGACGCACCATTTCCAGCTGGAACAGGCGGTCCTGGGCATGCACATAGCCCAGTGCGCGGTAAAGGTCTGCCTCATTCTGGGCGCTGATGTGGGGCACGCCGCGCTCGTCATAGCGCACCGTCACCTTGCTGCCCAGATCGCTCAGTTCGACCACGCCGCTGCGCACCGGCTGTTTTTGGTAGAGGTACCAGCCGCCCACGCCGGCTGCGGCCAGCAGCAACAGGGCCAGCAGCAGGCCCACCAGTTTCAATGCCAGTTTCACGTTCAATCTCCAGAAGCTTTGCTTGCCAGTCTAGCGTGCGCAGGCCGGGTTCCGGTGGCAGCTTGTCGCCTGCGTGGCCGGGCTTTTGCGGCCGATCTGCGGCTGATTACGTCGGACCCAGCGCCTCTGCGGCTGCCATTCCGCTGCGGATGGCGCCTTCTAGGGTGGCGGGGTAGGGGCCGGCCACATAGTCGCCACAAGTCCACAGGCCGGGCGCCACAGCCTGCGCGGGGCGCTGCAAGGCTGGGGTGCAGGCAAAGGTGGCCCGTTTTTCGATGACGGTTTGCACAGGTGTGAGTTCCAGCCCCAACTGCGTGCGTGCCTGGTCCAACACCTGACGCTCCAATGTCTCTTTGTCGCCGTCGCTGGCGCTGACCACAAAGGCGAGCAGGCCGCGCGTGCCGTCGAGCTGGCCGCGGTCAAACACAAACTGGGCCGGGTGGTTCGCGTCATCGCGTAGCGCCACCATGGGGCGGCTCAGGGCGGCGCCCGGCGCATGGGCATAGACGGTGGCAATCGCCTCAAACTGCAAGGCCGCAGCCGTAGTGGCCCACTGCTGCAAGCTGCTTGCTATGATTTCAGGAGCTGCTTGCGCAGATTCCATGAGCGTGGAGGCCGCATTGGACGATGAAGTGGCCCAGATGACGGCATCAAACGATTCGCCGTTCACTTGCCAACGGCTGGCGGCTAGGGTCGTCCCGGGGCTGTCGTTGGTAGTCGGCGTGCTGGCGGGGTGGGGGTCAGGCGTTTGCGCACCGGCATCGTTACCGCACTGCAGGTGGGTCACCCGCAGGCCCGTGCGTACCTCGCCACCGCGTGCCTCTAGCCATTGAGCGGCTGCAGCCGGAAACAGGCGGGAGAGGTCGCTTGTGGGCAGCAGCAGGTTAGAGCTGCCGCGCCCGCCGAACAGCGAGTCGCGCAGCACGGTCAGAAAGACCTGGCCACAAGCCCTCTCTGCTGGGGTGTTGAGCGCAGAGACACATAGCGGGTCTATCAGCGTGGCTTGGATGGTGGGGCTGAGATTTCGGCACAACTCCGCAACGCTGGTGCCCGGCGTGCAGCGGAAGCCTGCCAATTGCCAGCCCACCGAGGCGCGCAGCAGGCTCCAGCGGTCGGCCCAGGTCCAGCCACGGGCGGTGGCGATACCCGCCAGCGCATCCAGCGGGCTGGGCCACATCGGCAAGGCCAGGCCTTCGCCGTCGGCAAAGCGCAAGTCCAGCGGCAGTCGCAGCAAGTGGGTGGCAAGGTCCACGCCCACGGTGCGCATCAGCTCCAGGGTGCGGGTGTAGGCGCCAATCAGGATGTGCTGCCCATTGTCCAGCAGCACGGGCGTACCGTCCGGCAACACGCCATTCAAGGCTCTGGCGCGCCCTCCGACTGCGCGGGCTGCTTCAAAAACAATAGCGGTATGGCCGGCTTGGGTGGCCGTCACCGCCGCCGCCATGCCCGCCCAGCCGGCCCCGACGACTGCTACTCGCATGGACGACCCGCGAAGCGGCGGAGTGTGGGGGCCAGGCTCCACCACAGGGCCGCCCCCAGGTGAGAGCCGCGCCCCCTCGGGGGGCAGCGACCCGCAAAGCGGCGGAGCGTGGGGGCCAGGCTCACAAGCGCCCCAGCGCCTGCACTTTCCACGCCAGCCACAGTTTGCGCAGCGGGGTGAGGCTGATGCGCTGGTGCAGCACCTGGAAGTTGTCGCGCTCAATCTCGGTGAGCAGGGCGCGGTAGATGCTGGCCATCATCAGGCCGGGCTTCTGGGTGCGGCGGTCCGCAGCAGGTAGCAGGGCCAGGGCCTCGTCGTACAAACCTTGGGCGCGCTGGGCCTGAAACTTCATGAGCGCCACGAAGCGGTCAGAGTAAGTGCGTTTGAGGATTTCGTGCGCTTTCACATCGAACTGTTGCAGCTCATTGACCGGCAGGTAGATGCGGCCGCGCATGGCGTCTTCGCCCACATCGCGCAGGATGTTGGTGAGCTGCAGGGCCTGGCCCAGCTTGTGGGCGTACTGGGTGGTTTGCGGGTCGGTCTGACCGAAGATGCCGGCTGCCACTTCGCCCACCACGCCGGCCACCAGGTGACAGTAGCGCTGCAGGCCGGGGTAGTCGAGGTAGCGGGTTTGTTCCAGATCCATCTGGCAGCCGTCGATCACGGCCAGCAGGTGGCGGGCTTCGATGTTGTAGGCGGCGGCGTGGGGCAGTAGCGCTTTCATCACCGGGTGGGTGGCGCTGCCCTTGAAGGACTGCTGCACTTCAGAACGCCACCAGGCGAGTTTGGTGGCGGCGACTCCCGCGTCCACCATGTCGTCCACCACATCGTCCACCTCGCGGCAGAAGGCATAAAAGGCGGTGATGGCGGCGCGGCGCGGTGCGGGCAGGAAAAGAAAGGCGTAGTAAAAGCTGCTGCCGGATGCAACGGCTTTTTCCTGGACGTATTGCTCTGGGGTCATGGCGGGTATTGTCGTTGAGGCCGGGCGTTGGCTTTTTGACGCAACGAGTGCCCAAGCGGGAGTCGGGGAATGCGGTTTGCGCAGGTCAAGGAGGAGCCCGCAAAGCGGGCGGGGGACACGGAGCAAACCGCATTCCCCGACTCCCGCTGCCCGCCACAAACGTTGCCGAACAAAGGCTGTTACTTCACATCCACAAAGCCCGCCACACCATCACCCCGTAGTCCCACGCATACAGTTTGGGCCGGCGCTCCAGGGTGCGGTAGTCCATGGCGGCGATTTTGTCCAGAATGCGCAGGCCACCTTGCACCACCAGCCGCAGCTCCCAGCCCGCACGGCCAGGCAGGCGGTGTACGAGTTTGGAGCCTTTTTGCATGCTAGCCCTTGCGATATCTGCGCAAGAGGCTATCAATTTAGTAGCGTTTTCAGTCTGCTTGCGCGCCACCATGTCGGCTTGGCTCACGCCGAAGCGCTCGCAGGCATCCTGCGGCAGATAGAAACGGCCACGCGGAATGTCCACACTCAGGTCCTGCCAGAAGTTGATGAGTTGCAGGGCGGAGCAGATGGCGTCGCTCATTTCCAGCGAATCCCTGTCTTGCACGCCGTATAGGTGCAGCAGCAGGCGGCCCACCGGGTCGGCAGAGCGGCTGCAGTAGTCCAGCAGCTCAGCGTGGTTGCGGTAGCCGCTGCCGTCGCGTGTTTTCTCAGTGTCTTGGACAAAGGCGTCCAGCAGGGCGTGCAGCAGGGGGGCGGGCAGGGAATGGGCTTCGCGCTGGGCACGCAGCGGGCCGAAGACTTGCGGCCAGCGGGCCAGCGCCTCGGGTGCGTCATCCAAGCCGCTGCGGTACAGCGCCAGCTCGGCCAGGCGCTCGTCGGCGTTGGCGTCACCCTCGTCGGCAATGTCGTCTGCAGTGCGGGCAAAGTGGTAAATGGCGGCAATCGGGGCCCGCAGGTGGGGCGGGCACAGCACCGAGGCGACGGGGAAGTTTTCGTAATGCGTGATGGGGGCGGCGACTGGGGCCAAGGGAGCAGCGGGTTCGGGCAAGGCGGGCATGGGCGGCATTGTGCCTGTTGCTTGACAAAGATCAGTACGCCGCTTAGATTACTAACCAACTGGTCATTAACTAGTCGCCGAACTGTTTTTGGCTACCCGTCCAACCTCACTCCGCTGTCGCTATGTCCCCTCACAAACTTCTCCTTGCCACGCCGGTATTGCTCAGCGCCTTGCTGCTGAGTGCCTGTTCCAAGCCCGCGCCTCCTGAAGAGCCGGTGCGTGCGGTCAAGCTCATGACGGTGGGGGTGGGCAACATCGAGTCGAGCCTGGAGTTTTCAGCCGATGTGCGGGCGCGTGTGGAGTCCCGGTTGGGCTTCCGCGTGGGCGGCAAAGTGGTGCGCCGCGCTGTGGAACTGGGGCAGACGGTGAAAGCCGGGCAGGTGATTGCCCAGCTGGACCCGCAGGACTACAAGCTCGCAGCGGAAGCCGCCCGCGCCCAAATGGCCGCCGCCCAGACCAACCGCGACCTCGCAGCCGCCGACTTCAAGCGCTATAAAGAGCTGCGCGACCAGAACTTCATCAGCGGCGCCGAGCTGGAGCGCCGCGATGCAACCCTCAAAGCCGCCCAGGCCCAACTGGAGCAGGCGCAGGCCCAGCTTCACAACCAAGGCAACCAAGCGGGCTACACCACACTGGTGGCCGATGTGTCGGGCGTCGTGACGGCAGTGAATGCGGAAGTCGGCCAGGTGGTGGCTGCAGGTACACCGGTGGTGCAGATTGCCCAGGACGGTCCGCGCGATGTGGTGTTCTCCGTGCCTGAAGACAAAGTGGCCTTGATCAAGCAAGGCTCCAAGGTGGATGTGCGGGTGTGGGCGAGCAAAACCCAGGTGGAAGGCACGGTGCGCGAAGTCGCCGCCAGCGCCGACCCCGTGACCCGCACCTTCATCGTGAAGGTGGCGCTGCAGGCCAAAGATGCCTTGCCCTTGGGCAGCACGGTGTCGGTGTTCCCCAAAGCCTTGGACCGCGGTGCGGTGCAAGTGATCAAGTTGCCAACCTCGGCCCTGTTGAAGGCAGGCCAGGGAAGCAGCGTGTGGGTGCTGGACAGCGCGACCATGACCGTCAAACCCCAGCCCGTGGTGGTGGCTACGGCAGACGGCAATGACGCCGTCATCACCCAGGGCCTGGCGCCCGGTATGCAGGTGGTGGTGGCCGGGGTGCATGTGTTGTCACCTGGCCAGAAAGTCTCCATTTACAAGGAAAAAGGTGCTTTAGCGCCCGCCCCATATGCGCCAGCAGCTATGGATTCTGTAGCGCCTTCCGCCGCAGCCGCGTCTGCTGCGGGCCAGTGAGGTCGCCATGAACCAGGAACCAAGCAAGGGGTTTAACCTCTCCAAATGGGCGCTGGAGCATTCCGCGCTGACCCGCTATTTGATGATCGTGCTGATGCTCTTGGGCGCTGCTGCCTATTTCCAGCTCGGTCAGGACGAAGACCCGCCATTCACCTTCCGCGCCATGGTGGTGCGCACCTACTGGCCAGGAGCCACCGCCCAGCAAGTGGCGGAACAGGTGACCGACAAGATTGAGCGCACATTGCAGGAAGTGCAGTACGCCGACCAGATCCGCAGCTACTCCAAGCCCGGCGAATCCCAGATCATTTTCCAGATCAAGGACTCCAGCAAAGGCAGCGAAGTCCCCAATGTCTGGTACACGGTGCGCAAGAAGATCGGCGATATGCGCGGCACCTTGCCGGGCGGGGTGGTCGGTCCATTTTTCAATGACGACTTCGGCGACGTGTATGGCGTGATCTACGCGCTGGAAGGCGATGGCTTCAACTATGCCGAGCTCAAGACCTTTGCCGACGATGTGCGCCAGCGCTTGCTGCGCGTGCCGGATGTGGCCAAGGTGGAGCTGTTCGGCGCGCAAGAAGAGAAGCTCTATATCGAGATTTCCCAGAAGCGCCTGGCCCAGCTGGGGCTGGACTTCAGCCAGGTGCTGGCCCAGCTCGGCCAGCAGAACGCGGTGGAATCCGCCGGTGCAGTGCAGACCCCGCTGGACGTGGTGCAAGTGCGCGTGGGCGGCCAGTTCAACGCGGTCGCGCAGTTGGCGGACATGCCGATCCGCGGCGCCAGCGGCAACCAGTTCCGCCTGAAAGACATTGCCACCATCGGAAAGGGCTATGTGGACCCACCGTCCGTCAAGGTGCACCACCAGGGCAAGGAAGTGATCGCGCTGGGCGTGTCCATGGCCAAGGGGGGCGACATCATCGCCTTGGGGCGCGCACTGGAAAAAACCTTTGTGGGTATTGAAAAGTCATTGCCGGCAGGCATCAAGCTGGTGCAGTTGCAGGACCAGCCCAAGTCGGTATCCACCTCGGTGAACGAGTTTGTACGGGTGCTGATTGAGGCGGTCGTGATTGTGTTGGCGGTGAGTTTCATTGCGCTGGGGCTTCACAAGCGTCCGGGCAACCACCCTTTGTGGAAGCGCTGGATTCTGGATGTGCGCCCCGGCCTGGTCGTGGGCATCACGATTCCGCTGGTGCTGGCCGTGACTTTCTTGGGCATGTACTACTGGGGCATAGGCCTGCACAAAATATCGCTGGGCTCGCTCATCATTGCGCTGGGCTTGCTGGTGGATGACGCCATCATTGCCGTGGAAATGATGGTCCGCAAGATGGAGGAGGGCTACGACAAAGTGCGTGCAGCCACGTTCGCCTACGAAGTGACCGCCATGCCCATGCTGACCGGGACCTTGATCACGGCAGTGGGCTTCCTGCCCATCGGCTTGGCCAAGTCGGTCACTGGCGAATACACCTATGCCATCTTCGCGGTGACGGTGCTGGCGCTGATCCTGAGCTGGTTGGTGTCGGTGTACTTTGTGCCTTACTTGGGCAACTGGTTGCTCAAGAGTCAGCCGCACCATGCCGGCGAATCAGCGCACCAAGAGCACTTTGACACTCCGTTTTACAACGCCTTCCGCCGCACAGTGAACTGGTGTGTGCAGCACCGTTGGATGACGATTGGCGCCACCGTGCTGGTGTTTGCCTTGGGCATTGTGGGTATGGGCAAGGTGCAGCAGCAGTTCTTCCCGGACTCCAGCCGCCCCGAGGTGTTGGTGGATATCTGGTTCCCGGAAGGAACGTCCTTTGCCAACAACCAGGAAGTCACCAAGCGCGTGGAAGCCCGCCTGATGCAGGAAGCCGGTGTGGCCTCGGTCAGCACTTGGATTGGCTCGGGGGTACCGCGTTTCTACTTGCCATTGGACCAGGTGTTCCCGCAAACCAACGTGTCGCAGCTCATCATCATTCCGGTGGACTTGAAGGTGCGTGAGTCCCTGCGGGTGAAGTTGCCGGCCTTGTTGGCCAGCGAGTTCCCCGAGGTCCGTGGCCGTGTCAAATTGCTGCCCAATGGTCCGCCTGTGGCCTATCCGGTGCAGTTCCGCGTGGTGGGGGGCGATCCGCTGGTGCTGCGTGAGCGTGCCGACGAGGTCAAGGCTGCCATGCGCCAGAGCAGCAATACGCGAGGCGTGAACGACAACTGGAACGAGTCCGTCAAGGTCTTGCGCCTCGAGGTTGACCAGGACAAGGCCCGCGCATTGGGTGTGAGCAGCCAGAGCATCGCTCAGGCCGCCAAGACCTTGTCTACCGGGACCACCGTGGGCCAGTACCGTGAAGGCGACAAGTTGATCGATATCGTGTTGCGCCAACCCCAGGACGAGCGCAACGCCATCACCGACATTGCCAATGCCTACCTGCCCACCAGCAGCGGCAAGTCCATCCCGATCACCCAGATCGCCAAGCCGGTATTTACCTGGGAGCCCGGTGTGATGTGGCGCGAGAACCGTGACTATGCGATCACGGTGCAAAGTGACATCGTCGAAGGCCTACAAGGCGCGACGGTGACAGCCGAATTGCTGCCGCAGATGAAAGCACTGGAAGCTGAATGGGCGGGCAAAGGCTTGAATGGCTACCGCATTGAAGTGGCCGGTGCAGTGGCCGAGAGCTCGAAGGGCTCGGCGTCCATCGTGGCGGGTGTGCCCATCATGCTGTTCCTGACCTTCACGCTGCTCATGCTGCAGTTGCAGAGCTTCAGCCGCTCGTTGCTGGTGTTTATCACCGGTCCTTTGGGTATAGCGGGTGTCGCCGGTGCGCTGATCTTGTTGGGCCGGCCATTCGGATTCGTGGCCTTGCTGGGGGTGATTGCCTTGATGGGCATGATCCAGCGCAACTCGGTGATTTTGATTGACCAGATCGAGCAGGACAGGGCTGCGGGCATTCCGGCCTGGGACGCCATTGTGGAGTCTGCTGTGCGCCGCCTGCGCCCCATCGTGCTTACTGCGGCGGCGGCAGTGCTGGCCATGATTCCCCTATCGCGCTCGGTGTTCTGGGGGCCCATGGCGGTGGCCATCATGGGTGGTTTGATTGTGGCTACCGTGCTGACTTTGCTGGCTTTGCCGGCCATGTATGCGGCATGGTTCCGGGTAAAACGAGAGATTCCTTCAGCAACTTGAAAAGAAGGTCCCCGCTTGCAGGTTAAAATAGCGGGCTGACCGATTTCAAACGGGAAGTCGGGGCTCGGTGGACAGGTTCTGCAGGGCTCTGGACTCCCGTGTTTTGTTTTTAGCGCGGGTGGCGAAATTGGTAGACGCACCAGGTTTAGGTCCTGACGGTGGCAACACTGTGGGGGTTCGAGTCCCCCCCCGCGCACCAACCTTACATGGCATCCCTGCAATGCCGCAGGTGAAATTCCTGCCAAACCAACATTAGGAGTAAACGATGGCCGTTACTGTAGAAACTCTGGAAAAGCTGGAGCGCAAGATTACGTTGACTCTGCCCGTGGGTGTGATCCAGTCCGAAGTTGACAGCCGTCTTCGCAAGTTGGCCCGCACCGTGAAAATGGACGGTTTCCGTCCTGGCAAAGTGCCGATGAATGTCGTGGCCCAGCGTTACGGCTACTCGGTGCACTACGAGGTGATGAACGACAAAGTCGGCGAGGCGTTTGCCACGGCCGCTAACGAAGCCAAATTGCGTGTTGCCGGCCAGCCCAAGATTTCCGAAAGTGAAGCTGCGCCTGAAGGCCAGATGGCGTTTGACGCCATCTTCGAAGTCTTCCCTGAAGTCAAAATTGCAGACTTGGCTGGTGCCGACGTCGAGAAGTTGACTGCAGACGTCACTGACGAAGCCATAGACAAGACTATCGAGATCCTGCGCAAACAGCGCCGTACTTTTGCCCAACGCGCACAAGACAGCGCGGCCCAAGACACCGACCGCGTGACGGTGGACTTCGAAGGCAAGATCGATGGTGAACCTTTTGCAGGTGGCAAGGCTGCTGACTTCCAGTTCATCCTGGGTGACGGCCAGATGCTCAAAGAATTCGAAGATGCAACGCGCGGCATGAAGTCCGGCGAAAGCAAGACCTTCCCCTTGGCATTCCCTGCGGACTACCACGGCAAAGACGTGGCCGGCAAGACCGCTGACTTCTTGGTGACCCTGAAGAAGCTCGAAGCCGCTAACCTGCCCGAAGTGGACGGCGCGTTGGCCAAGTCCTTGGGTATTGCCGACGGCACCGTGGAAGCCTTGCGTGCAGATATTCGCAAGAACCTGGAGCGTGAAGTCAAGCACCGCCTGCTGGCCCGCAACAAGCAAGCCGCTATGGATGCCTTGGTTGCCAAGGCGGAGCTGGACTTGCCCAAGTCCAGCGTGCAAGCTGAACTGGACCGCATGGTGGAAAATGCACGCGCTGACTTGAAGCAACGCGGTATCAAGGATGCCGACAAGGCCCCAATTCCTGATGACATCTTCCGCCCCCAAGCAGAGCGCCGCGTGCGTTTGGGTCTGGTGGTGGCTGAGTTGGTTCGTTCCAACGACCTCGCTGCCAAGCCTGAGCAAATCAAGGCCCACGTGGAAGAGTTGGCTGCGAGCTACGAGAAGCCTGCCGACGTGATCCGTTGGTACTACGGTGACAACCGTCGCATGGCCGAAGTCGAAGCAGTGGTCATTGAAAACAACGTGACCGAGTACATCTTGTCCAAGGCCAAAGTGACGGACAAGTCTGTGTCCTTTGACGAATTGATGGGTCAGAGCTAAAACAAGGCGCAGGCGCAAGCTTTGCGTCTTAGCGAAATGGGGCTTGCGCGGGACTTGCAGTCCTGCGTTTAAGCCCCATTTGCATTTTTGTCTGTCTTTTTCTGTACAGTTACACCCTACATTTTGGAGAGCTTATGAACGTGAAATACGGAATGTCCGGCGCAATCGAAACCCAGGCTCTGGGAATGGTGCCCATGGTCATCGAGCAATCGGGACGTGGCGAGCGTTCATATGACATTTATTCCCGTCTTTTGAAGGAGCGGGTGATCTTTCTGGTGGGGCCGGTCAATGACCAAACTGCCAACCTCGTGGTGGCCCAGCTGTTGTTTCTTGAAAGTGAAAATCCTGACAAGGATATTTCCTTCTACATCAATTCGCCCGGCGGTTCTGTGAGCGCCGGTATGGCGATTTTTGACACCATGAATTTTATCAAGCCGGATGTGTCCACCCTGTGTACCGGCATGGCCGCGAGCATGGGTGCATTTCTGTTGGCGGCCGGCGCCAAAGGCAAGCGCTTTTCACTGCCGAACTCGAAGGTCATGATTCACCAGCCTTTGGGTGGTACACAAGGTCAGGCGACAGAGATTGAAATTCACGCCCGTGAAATCCTGAAGACCCGCGAACAACTGAACAAGATTCTTGCGGAGCGTACTGGTCAGCCTTTAGAAAAAATTGAACGCGATACAGAGCGTGATTACTACCTCTCAGCTGATGAGGCCAAGGAGTACGGTCTGGTCGATCAGGTGATTGCAAAACGCCCCTGATTGGTACGGGCAGCATGCCCACCTAAGCGGTGCCTTTCCGACGGACAGGCACCGTTTTCATTTGGTTATCATTGCTTAACTTAGCTAAAAAAGGCAGACATTCATGGCCGAGAAAAAAGGCTCAACCAGCGAAAAAACCCTGTACTGCTCTTTCTGCGGAAAGAGTCAGCATGAGGTGAAGAAGCTCATCGCTGGTCCGTCCGTCTTTGTGTGTGATGAATGCATCGATTTGTGCAATGAAATCATTCGTGATGAATTGCCAGCGACCACCGAAAACAAGGACGCGCGCAGCGACCTGCCCACGCCAGCAGATATCAAGGCGAACCTCGATAACTATGTGATCGGTCAGGAACCCGCCAAGCGCACTTTGGCGGTAGCGGTGTACAACCACTACAAGCGCCTGAAGCACAAAGAAAAAGCCAAAAAAGACGATGTCGAACTTGCCAAGAGCAACATTCTGTTGATTGGCCCCACCGGTTCCGGCAAGACGCTTTTGGCTCAAACGCTAGCGCGCATGTTGGATGTGCCTTTTGTGATGGCCGATGCGACCACATTGACGGAGGCTGGCTATGTGGGCGAGGACGTCGAAAACATCGTTCTGAAGCTGCTGCAGAGCTGCAATTACGACGTTGAGCGCGCTCAGCGCGGCATCGTCTACATCGACGAAATCGATAAAATTTCACGCAAGTCAGACAACCCCTCCATCACGCGCGATGTGTCGGGGGAGGGCGTTCAGCAAGCGTTGCTGAAGCTGATTGAAGGCACGATGGCGAGTGTTCCGCCACAGGGTGGGCGCAAGCATCCAAACCAGGATTTCGTGCAAATTGACACCACCAACATCCTGTTCATTTGCGGCGGTGCGTTTGCGGGCTTGGAAAAAGTGATCGAAAGCCGCACAGAGTCGTCTGGTATCGGTTTTGGCGCTGCGGTGAAGAGCAAGCAACAGCGGGCATTGACCGAAGTGTTCAAGGAAGTTGAACCTGAAGACTTGATCAAGTTTGGGTTGATTCCTGAATTGGTGGGGCGTATGCCGGTGGTTGCAACGCTGGCTGAGCTTACTGAGGATGCTTTGGTTCAGATACTCACAGAGCCCAAGAATGCCTTGGTCAAGCAATACGCCAAGTTGCTGGCGATGGAGGGCGCAGAGTTGGAGATTCGTCCTGCAGCTTTGCAAGCCATTGCCAAGCGGGCGTTGATTCGTAAAACAGGTGCCCGGGGCTTGCGTTCCATTCTGGAGCAATCGCTCATAGACACCATGTACGAGTTACCCAATGCGGGCAATGTCGAAAAAGTGGTGGTGGATGAATCCACCATTGAGGAAAATAAGCCTCCCTTGCTTGTTTATCGCGAGTCTGCCAAGAAGGCATAAACCGGAATGCCTCCCAATTGCCTGATAAGCAGGGATTTTGGGGGTATCCAATCCCACTTGTGGGGTGGCCCGATTTTCCATAATCGGGTTGTGCTTGAAATCCGGGCTTTGCAGTCCATATTCCACAGGTAACGTAAAGGTTTTCCTATGTCTGGCCATATTCCCTTGCCTGCAATTCCCCTGGAGCTGCCGCTTTTGCCTTTGCGCGATGTGGTTGTCTTCCCTCACATGGTGATCCCACTGTTCGTGGGACGCCCCAAGAGTATCAAAGCCTTGGAAGCGGCCATGGAGGCAGAACGTCGCATCATGTTGGTAGCTCAAAAGGCAGCCGCCAAGGATGATCCGCTTGTTTCTGATATGTTTGATGTGGGGTGCGTATCCACCATCCTCCAGATGCTGAAGTTGCCTGATGGCACCGTTAAAGTGTTGGTGGAGGGCCATCAACGTGCCACCGTCAATCAGATTTCTGAAGGTGAATTGCACTTCTCGGCGAACGTCACTCCCATTGAGTCACCTGCTGAGGTGGCAGATGTCAGCCGCAAGGCGGGCAGCGAAGTAGAGGCACTTCGTCGTGCGGTGATGCAGCAGTTTGACCAGTACGTCAAACTCAACAAAAAGATTCCCCCTGAGATTCTTACTTCCATCTCCAGCATTGATGATCCAGGCCGCTTGGCTGACACCATTGCTGCGCATCTACCGCTCAAACTGGACAGCAAACAGGCTATATTGAGTCTGCCTGAGGTCAAAGACCGCTTGGAAAATCTGTTTGAGCAGATCGAACACGAAGTCGACATATTGAATGTCGACAAGAAAATCCGTGGTCGGGTCAAGCGGCAGATGGAGAAGAACCAGCGCGATTTCTATTTGAATGAGCAAGTCAAGGCCATTCAGAAGGAGTTGGGCGAAGGTGAAGATGGCGCAGACATCGAAGAAATTGAGAAAAAGATCAAGTCTGCGAAGATGCCCAAAGAGGCATTGAAAAAGGCCGAGGCGGAGCTGAAGAAGCTCAAGCTGATGTCTCCCATGTCTGCTGAGGCGACAGTGGTGCGCAACTACATTGAAGTGCTGACCGGCCTGCCTTGGACTGCAAAAACCAAGATCAAACACAACCTGGCGAATGCCGAGAGCGTTTTGAACGAAGACCATTACGGCCTCGACAAAGTCAAAGACCGAATTCTGGAATATCTCGCCGTTCAACAGCGCGTAGACAAAGTGAAGGCGCCCATTCTTTGCTTGGTAGGCCCGCCCGGTGTCGGTAAAACCTCCTTGGGGCAAAGCATTGCCAAAGCTACCGGCCGCAAATACGTGCGTATGGCTTTAGGTGGTATGCGCGACGAGGCAGAAATCCGCGGTCATCGCCGAACTTATATTGGCGCGATGCCCGGTAAAGTACTCCAGAGTTTGTCCAAGGTAGGCACGCGGAATCCCTTGTTCCTGCTTGATGAGATTGACAAGTTGGGGACGGACTTCCGTGGTGACCCCAGCAGTGCCTTGTTGGAGGTGTTGGATCCGGAGCAGAACAATAAATTTGGTGACCACTATGTGGAAGTGGACTATGACTTGAGCGACGTGATGTTTGTGGCGACTTCCAACTCTATGAACATCCCACCAGCGTTGCTGGACCGTATGGAGGTGATTCGTCTGTCGGGTTACACCGAAGACGAGAAGACCAACATTGCCATCACATATCTGTTGCCCAAGCAGATGAAGAACAACGGCGTGAAAGAGTCAGAACTGACTGTCTCGGAAGCGGCAGTAAGAGACATCGTGCGCTATTACACACGCGAGGCGGGAGTTCGCTCTTTGGAGCGTGAGCTGTCCAAGATTTGCCGCAAAGTTGTCAAAGGTCTTTTGCTCAAGAAAATGCATGCCCAGGTTGTCGTGACCGCAGAAAACTTGAATGACTTCCTGGGTGTGCGCCGGTATACCTATGGTCGCGCAGAAGAGCAGAACCAAGTGGGTCAAGTGGTCGGTCTTGCATGGACAGAAGTCGGCGGTGATTTGTTGACGATTGAAGCCGCATTGACCCCCGGCAAAGGGGTGATAACCCGCACCGGCTCACTGGGTGATGTCATGAAGGAATCTGTGGAAGCTGCGCGCACGGTCGTTCGAAGCCGTGCCCGTCGCTTGGGGATTAAAGATGAGACCTTTGAGAAGAAGGATATCCACATTCACGTGCCTGATGGCGCTACCCCCAAGGACGGCCCAAGTGCCGGTGCAGCGATGGCAACGGCCTTTGTGTCTGCATTGACGGGTATTGCGGTTCGTGGCGATGTCGCCATGACGGGCGAGATTACCTTGCGGGGCGAAGTGACTGAGATAGGGGGCTTGAAAGAAAAGCTCTTGGCGGCATTGCGCGGTGGAATCAAGACGGTTTTGATCCCCGAGCAGAATGCTAAAGACTTGCAGGACATCCCTGAAAACGTGAAAAACGGACTCGAGATTGTGCCTGTACGTTGGATAGACCAGGTGCTTGAGTTGGCTCTGGAGTCACAGCCGGTCCCTTTGCCTGACGAAGAGCCGGTGGCTACTACGGTGCAAGCAGTTTCTTCAGACACCTCTGCGCCCGCTGTGAAGCATTGAGCGTCTGTCGGGGCAATGCAAAAAGTTTTTGACTTTGCCCCGGTAGCTTGAAAATGGCGCTATAATTTGAGGCTTGAAACGCGGGAATAGCTCAGTTGGTAGAGCGCAACCTTGCCAAGGTTGAGGTCGAGAGTTCGAGACTCTTTTCCCGCTCCAGTTCCTAAAAAGGGAAGCTCATGCTTCCCTTTTTTATTCCTTTACCTAGGTTGAGGAAGTGAGAAGTCGGCGCGGTAGCAAAGCGGTTATGCCCCGGATTGCAAATCCGGTTAGTCCGGTTCGACTCCGGACCGCGCCTCCAGATTTATCTGGTCAAAATGCCCTGTCAGCCTACGGTTGCTAGGGCATTTTTTGTTTGACAATAGACGCCCGTGCCTGAGTGGTGAAATAGGTAGACACATCGGATTTAAAATCCGCCGCTTCGTGAATAACGGGCGTACCGGTTCGATTCCGGTCTCAGGCACCACACGAAAAGAGTCTTATGTCACGATTCAACGCTACGTTTGAAATTCACGTTCACGGCCAGGTCGTGTTGCGTCCCGAAGTTACCTATATTCAATTGCAGGAGGCGCTCAAGCCGCTTTGGCAGTACGCGGGCGCCAAGTCTCTCGCTGATGGGGCGAGAAGCAGTTATGAAGACGAGCCCGGTATTCAGATGGACGCACAAGAGAATGTGCTGCGGATGTGTTGGACGGTCCCCGGGGACGATGACTTTCGCCAAGCATTGGATGAAGTCTGCATGAATCTGAACGAAGTCGCCGTATCAGGGGCTGCCATTGAGGTCACTTTCTACGATACAGAGTTTGACGAAGAAGAGGCGGTGCCTGGAACAGAGTCCCGCGATGATTTCGTAATGCTTTTTGTAGGTCCAGATCCCGCAGCCATCATGCAGGTGCAGAGGGACATCCTGGTGCAGGATATGGTTAACTTGATGGAGCGGCATTTCGATGGTTCCGAGTTGGGCGGGCTGGTCACCGAGATCGATAAACTGTTCTCCCGCCGTTTTGATGATCTGGTGAACTCATTGGAAATCGGAAAGCCTCCTCGGGGTTCGGGTGGTGCTTCCAGCGGGCATGGCGGAGGTCGCAAACCTCGCCACTTGCACTGAATAAAAGTCCCTCGGGGATGAGGCTTGAAGTTGTGTGTGCGTGAGGAGGTTTTTCGCTCCATAGGCAATGCTGTATCTGCATCGCAACGGTGCTTTTCATAGTACCCAGTCGCACAGCAATAGCCCCGTTCGCAAACCTCTATGCTAAAGAAAATTGCCGTCGGACAGCTTGTCGTGGGAATGCACCTGAAAGAGTTTTGCGGCTCTTGGATGGAGCATCCTTTCTGGCGCTCGGGATTCGTCATCACGGACCCCAAAGACATCAGCACGATCCGAGCGAGTGCGATTCGAGAGGTTTGGATTGACTGCGGCAAGGGGCTTGATGTTGCCGTTGGTGAAGTGGCTGTATCCGAGGCGGAGTCGGAAGCGCTAGTGGAAGCTGAGCTGCGTGAAGCAGTGTTGTCTTGCCGGGACGTGGGGCCACTACCTGTGCAGGATGAGTTGGTGCGCGCGGCAAGAATTTGCCGCCAAGCCAAACAGGCGGTGCTTTCGATGTTCGAAGAAGCGCGTATGGGCAAAACAGTCGACGCGGGCGGTGCCAAGCAGTTGGTACAGGAGATCACGGATTCAGTTACGCGAAACCCAGGGGCCTTGATTAGCTTGGCCCGATTGAAGACCGCCGACGATTACACCTACATGCACTCTGTGGCCGTATGCGCCATGATGGTGGCCTTGGCCAAGCAATTGGGCTTGGGTGAAGAGGAAGCCCGCTCTGCGGGAATTGCCGGACTGTTGCATGACCTAGGCAAGGCGGCTATGCCCATGGATGTATTGAACAAGCCGGGAAAGTTGACTGACGCCGAGTTTGCAATCATCAAGACACACCCGGAAGAAGGCTATCGTTTGCTACAAACAGGTAGCGCCGTGGATCCTATGGTGTTGGATGTGTGTCTGCATCACCACGAGAAGGTTGATGGATCTGGCTACCCTAAGGGATTGAAGGGCGAACAGATTAGCCTGTTTGCCAAGATGGGGGCAGTATGCGATGTGTATGACGCGATCACGTCCAACCGCCCTTACAAGCCGGGCTGGGATCCGGCCGAGTCATTGCGCAAGATGGCAGAGTGGGCGAGTGGCCACTTTGATGTCAAGGTGTTTCAGGCCTTTGTGAAAAGCTTGGGCATTTATCCTATTGGTTCACTGGTGCAGCTAAGTTCTGGGCGCTTGGGGGTCGTCGTTGAGCAGACGGCTAAATCTTTAACCACGCCAAGCGTCAAGGTCTTTTATTCGACCAAGTCGCAGATGCGTATTGTTCCTGAGGTTGTGGACTTGTCCCGCCCAGGGTGCTTGGACAAGATCATCAGCCGTGAAGATCCGGCCAAATGGAAGTTTCCGGACTTGGATGAGCTCTGGTCTGGTATGCCGGACCTGCCTTGGTGATACTCGATTAAATAGCTATTGTGCGCTCGTGAATTAAGCGTAAGGCGCTATAAAAAAAGGAGCAATCAGCATTGGATGCTCCTTTTTTGTTTCAGCAGCCACGGGTGACTGGCATCTCCACCGGCCTGGGATTCACCGCGTACTTCCCCAGCTCCAGTTTTGCAATGGCATTGCGGTGCACCTCGTCTGGGCCATCGGCAAACCGGAGGGTGCGCGCACAGGTGTAGGCATAAGCCAGTGGGAAGTCGTCGCACATGCCGCCGCCACCGTGTGCTTGCATGGCCCAATCGATGACCTCGCAGGCCATATTGGGGGCGACGACTTTGATCATGGCGATTTCATTTTTGGCGAACTTGTTGCCGCCCACGTCCATCATCCAGGCTGCTTTCAGCGTCAATAGCCGTGCCATATCGATCTTGCAGCGGGCTTCTGCAATGCGTTCCTGCGTCACTGTTTGCGCTGCCACCGGCTTTCCGAAAGCAATCCGGCTGCTGGCACGTTTGCACATCAGCTCCAGCGCGCGCTCTGCCAAGCCGATCAAGCGCATGCAATGATGGATGCGTCCCGGGCCTAAGCGCCCTTGGGCGATTTCAAAGCCGCGCCCTTCGCCCAACAAAATGTTGCCTACCGGCACACGCACATTGTCGAACACCATTTCCATGTGGCCGTGCGGAGCGTCGTCGTAGCCGAAGACATTCAGGGGGCGCAAAATTGTGATGCCCGGTGTGCCTGCCGGCACCAGTACCATGCTTTGCTGCGAATGGCGGGGGGCATCCGGATCCGTTTTTCCCATCGTGATGTAGATCGCGCAACGCGGATCACCAGCCCCTGAAATCCACCATTTGCGACCGTTGATGACGTATTCATCGCCTTGGCGTTCGATGCGGGTCTCAATATTGGTGGCATCGCTGGATGCGACAGCCGGTTCGGTCATGGCAAATGCCGAACGGATTTTCCCGTCCATCAGCGGTTTCAGCCAGCGCTGTTTGCTCTCCTCTGAGCCATACCGCGCGATCGTTTCCATGTTGCCGGTGTCGGGTGCCGAGCAGTTGAATACCTCGCTGGACCAAATAACTCTTCCCATGATTTCTGCCAAGGGTGCGTACTCTTGGTTGGTCAGTCCAGCACCATGAAACCCGGCTGCCTCGGCACTGTCGACTGGCAAAAAGAGATTCCACAGTCCGGCTGCCTGCGCCTTGGGTTTGAGTGACTCAATGGTTTGCAGTGGTGTCCAGCGCTTGCCTGCGTCGGTATTGGCCGCGATTTCAGCGTGGTAAGCGCTTTCAGCGGGGTAAATGTACTCATCCATGAAGCGCAGCAATCGTTGTTGTAGCTCTTTGGTTTTAGGCGAATAGTCGAAGTCCATGGGTTCTCCGTTAGAAATCAGTCGGGGAAGGGGGGTGATCAGCTGCGGGAGGCAAAGCGCCAGGCGAGTTGTGCCAGGGGTTTGGCACCTGTCGCAGAACTCACGGCTTGCGCACTGGATGCGGTACCGGTTTCAACGCGTTTGGCGATCCCTTGCAGAATGGCCGCGATCCGGAACATGTTGTAGGCCATGTAGAAGTTCCAGTCCGCTTTCAATTGGTCAGGGGTGGCCAGACCCGTACGCTCACAATACTTTGCGATGTAGTCCGCCTCGGAAGGGATTCCGAGGTTTGCGTGGTCCAGTCCACCGATGCCGCGGAAGGCGCCTGGCGGAATGTGCCAGGTCATGCAGTGGTAACTGAAGTCTGCCAGCGGATGACCCAGCGTGGAAAGCTCCCAGTCCAGCACCGCCAAAACTTGGGGATCTTCTGGGGAGAACATCAAGTTGTCCAACCGGTAGTCTCCATGAACAATGCTGACCATGGATTCATCCCGAGCCATGGGCGGAATATGGGCAGGGAGCCACTCCATCAAACGGTCCATTTCCGGAATGGGTTGGGTGATGGATGCAACATATTGCTTGCTCCACCGGCCTATCTGGCGCTCGAAGTAGTTTCCTGGCTTACCGTAACTTGCCAACCCTTTTTCGGAAAAGGGGACGGTGTGAAGCGCCGAGATCACTCGGTTCATTTCGTCATAAATGGCACTGCGTTGAGCACGTGTCATCCCCGGCAAGGATTGGTCCCACAGCACTCGGCCCTGCATGAATTCCATGATGTAGAAAGCCCTCCCGATGATGCTTTCGTCTTCACATAAACACAGCATCTCCGGAACCGGGACTTCGCTGCCTTTAAGTCCCTGCATCACCGCAAATTCACGCTCGATGGCATGGGCGGAAGGGAGTAGCTTGGCTGAAGGCCCAGGTTTTGCACGCATGACATAGCTGCGCGCTGGCGTATTGAGTTTATAGGTGGGGTTGGATTGACCACCCTTGAACATCTCGATTGTCAAGGGGCCGGCATAACCTGGAAGATGTTGGAGCAGACATTGATGCAGGGCTGCCTCGTCAAGGGCATGTGAGCCGGACACACTGCGTGTGCCCACAAAATGATCGAATTCACTCATGCACGTGCAGTGTTTAGTTAATGGAAAAAGGGTTAACTGTCGGACTCGATGACCCGCATGAGTGCAGCCCGATCCCGAATGACCAAGCCACCTGGCTCTATGCGAATGGCCTCTTCGCGTTCCATGGCTTTGAGCTCCTGGTTCACGCGTTGACGTGATGCCCCCAGCAGCTGCGCGAGTTCCTCTTGCGCCAACTGAAGACCGATACGAACTTCGCTCCCATCGCTCAGCGAAGGAACACCATAGCTGCGCACCAAGTGCAAAAGCTGTTTGGCGAGCCGCGCCCTGAGTGGCAGAGTATTGAGGTCCTCGACCAATCCGTACAGTTGCCTGATGCGCCGCGCGTGGAGACGCAACATGGCTTCGTACAGTTCGACATGGGTGGCAAGAATTTTCTTGAAGTCTGCCTTGGCAACGCATAACGCTGTGGTTTCTCCGTGCGCGTAGGCATCGTGGGTCCGCCGGTCGCCATCGAAGATTGACACATCGCCGAACCAGATGCCCGGCTCGACATAGGTCAGCGTAATTTGCTTTCCTGAAATCGATGTGGAACTCACACGCACCGCACCTTTTGCGCATGCAATCCACTCCTCCGGCGGCTCCCCGCGGGCCGCGATCAGATCGCCATCTTTGAATCGTTTGACGTAGGCGCATCGGAGAATGTCATGTTTCAGGGAAGGTGAAAGCGTTGAGAACCAGCGGCCGCCATTGATGGCTGAGCGTTCTTCAATAGTAAGAATGGGTTCGTCCATGGCCTGTCTTATGGGTGACTGATATGGGGTGAGTTGAGAGGGAATTGTCGCTCCGCAGAACTATTTGAACTGCTAGGCATGTCTCCTTGGCGTCTGAAAGCGGCTAGATGCAAGGTATGTTGTCCGTGTCCCGGCACTGCGCCTACCTTGCAATGGTGAGAGTCGAGTCATGATATGTGCGAGAATCATTTGTAACAATGATGCACGCTTTCAAATTCAAGTCCTGTTCACTTGCTGTCATGTTGCTTGTGCTGTCGCTAGGCAGTCACGCACTTACTCTCGGGCGCGCGCGCGGGGGCGCCATTGTGGGACAGCCAGTCAATATTGTGGTTCCCGTTTCCGCTGCTGGAGACGAGGATGTGACGGACCTGTGCTTCGAGGCTGATGTTTTCTATGGGGAGAACAAGGTCGAGGGAAGAAGGGTGACTGTGTCTAGTGAGCCTCCCGTGGCGGGGCAGACTTGGCAAGTGAGGATTACTTCCCGACTTGCGGTCGATGAACCGGTTGTTACGCTCCATTTGCGTTCAGCTTGCACCGCTAAAACGTCAAGGCGGTATGTTTTTTTGGCGGATATCGCGTCTGAAGCGGCACCCGTATCGGCTTCGGTTGCTCCACTTCCTGTCCTGATCGAGCCCTCTTCGGGTTCCGCGAGTCGTAGCGAGCATGTCACGTCGGACTTGCTTCCAGCAGAAGCAGGCTCGGTCGGAGGTCCGTCGGTCAAATCGGCAGCCGTTGGGTCTAAAGTGAAGGGCCGTGAGAAAGCTTCGAGCCAGACCGCAGCTCCCAAGGTGTTATCTACGGGAAAGTCGAGATTGCGTCTCGCGCCATTGGATCTGTCTTTGGGAAGGGACATACCGCTGAAAGTCACGGCGGAACTAATGAGTAGCCCCACGGATGACGCTCAGAAGCGCGGTGAGGCAGCCGCTCTCTGGCGTGTGCTGAATCTCTCTCCGGAAGATGTCATGCGTGACACGGCACGGTTGAATAGTTTGGAAAGCAGTGTTCAAAGATTAAATGAGGCTTCTGGACAGAATCAGCGTCTTGTAAAAGAGCTGATGGGGCGATTGGAACGCGCAGAGGAGGAAAGGTACCAGAATCCGTTGGTTGTGGGTTTGGGGGGGCTAGTTTTACTTTTGGCCGCTGGAGGTGTGTGGCTCTATTGGCGCCAGAAAAAGAACGGCCAAGGTAGCCCATGGTGGACGCCGGCTGGCGACCAGGACGTTGGATTGGATTCTGACTTCGGTGAGAGTCCTGAGTCTGCAAAAGTCCTCAGCAGGCATAGCGCCCTCATTCAAGATCCAAAACTAGTTGTAGATCCTGCGGCGGGCCATGGGCAGGAGCCGGCCGGAGCGCTGGTAGATATTGAACTCGACTTCGGGTTTCTCGGCGAAGGGTCCGTAGAGCCTACTCCCAAGGAGATTAAAGGCCAAGTCGCTGGAAAATTACACAGTCAGGGGAATGTACGGGATTTTTCGCATAGTTTGGCAGCCAGTTTGCGGGAAATAAATACCCAAGAGGTCTTGGATATACGCCAGCAAGCAGAGTTTTTCATGACCTTGGGTCAGCACGAGGAAGCTATTGCGTTGCTGGCAGGGCATGCGGCAGAGGCAGGAGACATTAATCCGTTGGTGTATCTGGATCTCCTGGCAATCTTTCACACGCTGAGCCGTAAAGAGGATTTTGATAGCTACCGTGATGAATTCAACGCGGTGTTTACAGGGTATGTTCCACAGTACTCTGATTTCTCTAGGAAGGGTGAGGGTTTAGATGCTTGTCCGGAGATTTGCGAGCAGCTTGTAAAGCTTTGGCCTTCTCATGGGGCACTGGATTTCTTGCAAGCAACTATGTTGCGTCAAGCGGATGCTCCAAACCGAATGATTTTTGAACTTGAGGTGTTCAAAGACATGCTGATGTTGCATGCGGTAGGTAGTCGTTTGGTAAATGCCTTGGATGGAGCTCCTGCGGCATTCAGTGCTACCAAGTCGGTCGTGAGAGAAGCGGCATCCTATTTGACCGGTCCTGGCCCGATTGATGCCAGCTTGCCAGTGAATACGCTACTGATGCAGGAAGTTGATGTAGTGCTGGATATACCGGATATTGCGAACGTAAGCGAAACTGCCCCAGTGGCCAATTTGATCGATTTTGATGTCTCGGGCGTTGTCCCTGCAGAAAGTAAATCAGCAAGTTAGGTTTGGTATTCGTAGACGGGGTGTAGCCTAACGCCTGACTTGTAGCGCTCCGGGGTTGATGATGTTTGATGGTGTTCCCTTGATGTAGTTGACTACGTTGTCAAAGGCCGCTCCAAAGTACAACTCATAACTGTCTTGTTCTACGTAGCCTATATGTGGCGTGCAAATGCAGTTTTCCAACCGCAATAATGCATGCCCTTGAAGAATGGGCTCTGCCTCGAACACATCAATAGCTGCCATGCCAGGACGGCCACGGTTCAAGCCACTGATCAAGGCATCGTTCTCAATCAGCTCGGCACGTGATGTATTAACCAGTAGTGAGGTCGTTTTCATGCAAGACAAGTCGCTGGACTTGACGACTCCTCGGGTGAAGTCATTCAGGCGGAGGTGCAGTGAAATGACGTCGCAATGGGAAAAGAATCCTTCTTTGTTTGCCGCTGCAGCGTATCCGTCCGCGACTGCCCTGTCGCGGGAGCTTTCGCTTCCCCAGACCACGACATGCATGCCGAAAGCTTTTCCGTATTCCGCAAGCAGTTGTCCTATGCGCCCGTAGCCCCAGATTCCCAGCGTTTTTCCGCGAAGTACGCTGCCGATGCCAAAGTTCGCTGGCATGGAGCCGGCTTTCAAGCCGGACTGCTGCCAGGCGCCGTGCTTTAAATTCCCTATGTACTGGGGAATGCGGCGCATGGCCGCCATGATAAGGGCCCAAGTCAATTCAGCGGGCGCCACAGGTGAGCCAACGCCTTCCGCGACGGCGACTCCTTTTTCTGTACACGCCTGCACGTCCAGATGGGGGCCGACCTTTCCGGTCTGCGCGATGAGTTTGAGCCTCGGGAGTTTCTCGATCAAGGCGCGGGTAATTTGCGTGCGCTCCCGTATCAGGATGATGACGTCAGCATCTTTCAGCCGAACTGAAAGTTGCCCTAGTCCTTTGACAGTGTTTGTATATACCTTCGCTTGGTAGGCATCGAGCTTCGTTGCGCAATTCAATTTGCGCACAGCATCTTGGTAGTCGTCAAGAATCACAATGTTCATGAACGACATTGTGCCTTGCTGGGGTGCGCTAGCACCAGCCTGTCAACTCGGATGTTTACGCCGCCTCACAGGCAGCGAGCCGATCTAGCTCAGCACAGACATCCGCCATGCGGCCGGAAATTACCATCCGGCCTACATGGCTGCGGGATTGACCACTTTCAATAACCCTCGCGATGCGTAGGGGAGGTGTCTTCAAGCGCAATGGATGCTTGTCCACCATCGAATATGTCCTTTCGGTTGCAAAAAATAGAGGGGAGGGTATGGAATGCGATTCCCCTCTATGGTTTGTGCTCCGGTCTGAACAAGGCTCTGAGTGTTGGCGACCAAGCCACTTACGAAAAAGTAGACGTCCGAGAAGACTAAAGGTGAGAGTACTGATGGTCATGGTTTCGCCTGGTTGGTTACATCAACATGGTGTTACGAATCAGGCCCACAGCGAGGCCTTCAATTTCAAAAGGCTCGCCAGGCTCAACTACGATAGTTTGGTAGTCGGGATTCTCTGCATGGAGTTCGATGAGGTGCTTATTGCGGCGGAAGCGTTTGACCGTGACTTCGTCGCCCAGACGGGCCACAATAATTTGCCCGTTTTTGGCGTCTTTGGTGGCTTGAACTGCGAGCAAATCGCCGTCCATGATGCCTGCATCCCGCATGGACATTCCGCGCACTTTGAGTAAGTAGTCAGGCTGTCGCTGAAACAGGCTGTTCTCAACATAGTAGGTTTGGTCTACATGCTCCTGGGCAAGGATGGGCGACCCAGCTGCCACGCGGCCGACCAAAGGCAGTGCCAATTGCGCGAAATCGGGTAAGGGCAGAGCGAATTGCTTGAGCCGTGTTTCCTGGATGGAGCGCAGCGTATCGCCCTTGAGTCGGATGCCGCGTGATGTGCCGCTGACGAGTTCAATGACACCTTTTCGGGCCAAGGCTTGAAGATGTTCTTCTGCTGCATTGGCAGACTTGAAACCCAACTCACCTGCAATTTCCGCGCGTGTAGGGGGGGCACCTGTGCGGGCAATAGCGCTTTGAATCAGGTTAAGTATCTGCTGCTGGCGGGCAGTGAGTTTTGGACTTTCAAGCATATTGGCTCCTTGGAATACTACGGACTGGATTTTTATACACACTGTCCTCTTATCCAGTGGCTGTATTTTTAACCAGTTCTTCGAATTGTGCAAGTGCTGACAAATGACTTTTGGGAGGAGGATGCTCCTAGGGGAGGATCGCCACTTATGTGCCCTTTGCCCCCAATGTGTTAACGCTCTGCCGGAGCGATGAAATGAAAACGCCCGATGGAGTTCATCGGGCGTCGTTGTGGGCTCTATTGCGGAGCCTTCATGTTAATGCTACGGGTGTTCACCGGTAGCGGTATGTGGCAGGGCTATCTTTAGCTGGACAAGGCGTCCAGAACACGCGCGGTAATGTCACTTACATCGCCCATGCCGCTAATTGCGCGGTAGCGCGGTGCAGCAGCCGGTGCGTTTTGGGCCCATGTGGAGTAGTACTCGACCAGAGGGCGGGTTTGAGCGCTGTAGACCTCCAGGCGCTTTTTGACGGTTTCCTCCTTGTCGTCATCACGTTGGATCAGAGGTTCGCCGGTTGCGTCGTCCTGGCCTTCAACTTTGGGGGGGTTGAACTTCACGTGGTACGTACGGCCTGAAGCAGGGTGTGAGCGGCGACCGCTCATGCGCTCGATGATGGCCTCGAACGGCACATCGATTTCCACTACGTAGTCCAAAGCAACACCAGCTGCCTTCATGGCGTCGGCCTGGGGGATGGTGCGTGGGAATCCATCAAACAGGAAACCATTGGCGCAATCGGCTTGGGCTAGGCGTTCTTTCACCAGGTTGATGATGAGTTCGTCACTGACCAGCCCGCCTGAGGCCATGACGGCTTGTGCTTGCAGGCCCAAAGGCGTGCCGGCTTTCACGGCGGCGCGCAGCATGTCGCCGGTAGAGATTTGGGGAATCCCGTACTTTTGGCAGATGAAAGTTGCTTGCGTACCCTTGCCAGCGCCTGGTGCGCCCAACAGAATCAGTCTCATGAATACCTCGGATTAAACAAAAAAGCCAGCGCGTCTCCGTGGGCGCATTGTTCAGCGCACTTTTATGACGGGCGATCAGCCTGCAAGAATATCACGGCCTCACCGGCGACAAACTTACAGACTGCTATGCCGTGATGGAGCCCTTGCCTTGGATCAGCAAGCGTACCCGCTCCAAGTCATCCAAGGTGTCCACGCCGGGGCCGGGAGCCGTGGGTGTGATGTGCACTGCTATGCGGTGACCGTGCCACATGGCGCGCAACTGCTCCAGGGCTTCAACCACTTCGATGGGCGCCTGCGGGAGCGTAGGAAAGCTCTTCAAAAATCCCACGCGGTAGGAGTAGATGCCCACGTGTCGCAGTGGGGCCGGCTCCGGCAAAGTGTCAATGCCATTGGCAAATCCATCTCTCCACCACGCGATAGGCGCGCGGCTGAAGTACAGGGCCAGGCCGCTGGCGTCGGTCACCACCTTGACCACGTTGGGATTATTGAAGTCGGCTACGTCGTGGATTGCATGCGCTGCGGTGCCCATGGTGGCATGCGGATGGGTCTGCAGGAGGTTGGCCACGGCGGAGACCAAGCCGGTGTCGATCAAGGGCTCGTCCCCCTGCACATTGACTACGACAGCGTCATCTTCGAGCCCGAGCAAGGCACAGGCCTCTGCCAGGCGGTCACTGCCGGAGGGATGATCCGCACGCGTCAGCAGGCATTCAATCTGGTGGGATTCACAGGCCGCAACAATGCTGGTGTCGTCTGCGGCAACCACAACACGGATGGATGCATCGAGTCCTGCTTTGACACGTTGCGCGACGCGCACCACCATCGGCAGGCCGAGGATGTCCGCAAGAGGCTTGTTGGGCAGGCGGGTGGACGCCAAGCGGGCGGGAATGAGGACCGTGTAGGTCATGCTCAGGCGTCCAGTTCGGCGTCAGTCAATACCCGTGCTTCGTTTTCCAGCAGTACGGGAATGCCGTCCCGTACCGGGTAGGCCAAGCGGGCGCTGCGCGAAACCAGTTCTTGCTTCTCGCGGTCAAATTCCAAGGGCCCTTTGGTGACGGGGCAAACCAGCAATTCAATGAGTCGTGTGTCCATGGGGTGATGATAGCGGTGGCGAGTGGTGTGGCAGGAGCGCTTGGTCGAGTGCCGCCAGAAACGACGAGGGTAAGGTTTGGAGCAAAGGCACGGCCCAGGCATCCGGACGGTGTTGCCACAGTTTGGTGGCGTCTTTTTCTGTGCAAATCAGGACTTTGCGCTTGTCAGATGCGCGTGAGTAGCTATCAAAATCATAGTGATCTGGTAGTGCTTCCGTGGTCTGTAGCTCTAAGCCTTCCGCGCGCAACATGCTGAAAAAGTTCTCCGGCTGTGCTATTGCGGCAAGCGCATGGAGCGGGGCGTCGGCTTGCCGGAGTGCATCAAGCGCCATGCTTTGCCCATTTCCGTTCACTGCCTTTTTGGACAGAGTGCGGGTAGCCTGGTGCCCATCGAGCGATGAGCTGCCGGTCTTGAGTACCAGCAATCGCTGCGAAGCTTGCCCGGCTGCAGAGACGGGCAGGCGTGGCCACGCTTGTCGCAACATGCCCGCAGGGAGCAAGCGCCCGTTTCCCACGCCTCGTGAGTCAAACACGCAAATCTCCACATCTCGATAGAGCCGGTAGTGCTGCATCCCGTCGTCGCAGATGATGTGGGTGATACCTGTATGGGTTTGCAAGAGTAGTTTGCCTGCAGCGACACGGTCGCGCCCTACGACCACAGGAACCCCGGAGGAGCGTCGCAGCAGCAAGGGCTCATCGCCCACGTCTTGCGCGGAGCTGGTGTCCATGACCACTGTTGGTGACTGGTGAGTGCCGCCGTAGCCGCGCGAAAGGATGGCGGGCTTGAATCCCAGGCTCTGCAGGTGGGCCACCACGCCCAGCACCGTGGGGGTTTTGCCGGCGCCGCCAGCGATCACATTGCCTACCACGATCACGGGAACGGGCAGCTTTTCGCTGCGCTGCAGACCGCTGATGTAGGTTTGGCGGTGAATGGCTGTCAGCGCTCCATAGAGCCAGGAAATGGGCAGCAGGGCCGTGCTCAACAGGCCGTGGCCTTGCCAGGCCCGGGTGATGGCTGCTTGCAGCGCTGCCGCCATGCTTTACTTGCCGGCGTTGCCGGAGGACTGGGTCGCAAAGGTGATTTGGTTCAAGCCCGCGCGACGTGCCGCTTCCATCACCGTCACCACGGCCTGATGTCGGGCGCTGGCGTCGGCGCTGATGATGATCACGGTGTCTTTGCCGGCCTTTGCGTTTTCGGTGAGCGCTGCGGACAAGCTCTCTTGGCTGCGACCCGCCAGCAGTTGGCGGTTGATGCTGTAGGCGCCGTCAGCACTGACCGCCACGATCAGCTCTTTGGGGTAGTCGCGCTGGGCATCCGCATCTGCCACGGGAAGCTTCAGTTGCAGTTCGGTGAATTTGCTGTACGTGGTGGAGAGCATCAAAAAGATGAGCACCACCAACAGCACGTCAATAAACGGGATAAGGTTGATTTCTGGCTCGTCCTGTTGGCGGCGACGGAAGTTCATGGCCCGGCCCTATTAGCGCAGTGATTTGAGGTGACGAAGCAAATGCTCTGAGCTCAACTCGAGCGTCAGCAAATAGGCGTCCACCCGGCTGCGAAAGTAGCGCCAGAAAATCAGGGCCGGAATGGCCACCACCAGGCCGAAAGCCGTGTTGTAGAGGGCAATCGAGATGCCATGCGCCAGCTGCGCCGGGTTCCCGCTACCGGTGCTGCCCGGAGCCTGGGAGCCAAAGATCTCAATCATGCCAACCACGGTACCGAACAAGCCCAGCAAAGGGGCTGCGGATGCGATGGTGCCCAGCGCCGTCAGGTAACTCTCCAGCCGCTGCGCGACCAGCCGGCCGGCACCTTCCATGGTGGCACGCAAATCGTCTTCGGAGCAGCGCGGATCGCTTTGGACTGCTCGCAAACCAGAGGCAAGCACCTCGCCCAATGCAGAGTTCTTCTCCAGTTGGCTCACCACATCCGGGCCCGGTACCGATGCCTTGGTCACGCTCAGCACCTCTTCCAAAAGACGGGGAGGCGCAACTTTGGCTGTTTTGAGGCTGATAAAGCGTTCGATGATGATGGCCAAAGCGAGGATGGAGCAGGCAATGAGGGGCCAGATCGGCCAGCCGGCAGCTTGAATGATGGAAAACAAAAGGGGATCTCCGCGCAGTTAAAAGCTTGCGGATTATGGCCCAGCACCCTGCGTTCGCTGCATGTTGACAAGAGTCAATAGCTGACTGCCCGGCTGTCAGCAGGTCAGCCCAGATGACTGAGGGCATACTCCCGCGCTTATGAGTTGTATGAGCATGATTTTTTTGTTGCATCGATGCTGCTTCCTGGACTCGCTTGATTCTCTGGGGCAACCATGATGGATGATTCCCTTGTATCTCGTCAGGTGTGGCGGGTGGACGCGCTTTGCCGGGCGCTGGCGGACACCCTGAACGCCCGTTTCAACCCTGTACGCGTGACGGGTGAAATTTCCGGATTCTCGCGTGCGGCCAGCGGCCACTGCTACTTCTCCATGAAGGACCAGAACGCGCAAATCCGTTGTGCCATGTTCAAGCGCGCTGCGACCAGCCTGGACTTCGCGCCTCGAGATGGGGCTTTGGTCGAGGTTTCCGGTCGTTTGGACATCTATGGCCCACGCGGCGACCTTCAGTTGATTGTGGAGAGCATGCGGCGCCAGGGGCAAGGAACCTTGTTCGAGGAGTTTTTGCGCCTCAAGGCCCGTTTGGAGGCCCAAGGGCTGTTCGACCCGGGCCGCAAACGGCCCTTGCCAGCCATGCCGCGTGGTATCGGCTTGGTCACGTCTTTGGGTGCGGCGGCATTGCACGATGTCGCCACCGCTTTGCGCAGGCGGGTGCCTCACATTCCTGTGTTCCTTGCCCCTGCTGCGGTACAGGGCGACGCTGCACCCGCTGAGTTGGTGCGATCCCTGCAGGCTTTGCTGTCCCGTGCCGGTGACATGGACGGACGTGGTACTCCGCTGGATGTCATTCTCTTGGTGAGAGGTGGTGGTTCCATGGAAGACCTGTGGGCCTTCAATGACGAACAGTTGGCGTTAGCGATCAGTGCGAGCCCGGTGCCCGTGGTCAGCGGGGTAGGGCATGAGACGGATTTCACCATTGCTGACTTTGTGGCAGATATGCGTGCCCCCACTCCTACTGCAGCTGCGGAGATGGTTGCAAGCCCCAGCGCTGTGTGCGAGGCGGCTGCGGACTTGTTGATGGACCGTTTGGTGAGTGCGACACACCGTGTGTTGGATATGCAATCCCAACGATTGGACAGAGTCGCATCGCGAGCCGGGCGTCCATCAGGGCTGGTGGCAGCCCATGCCATGCGTTTGCAAAGTTTGGGGCATGGTTTGCGTAGCGCTTCGTTTGCGCAACTGAGAGAAGAGTCGGCGCGGAGTCAAAGCCTGGAGTTGAAGTTGCCGGCGGTCCGGCTGTCATTTTTGCGGGACCAAGCGGAGCGACTGCAGCGGGCCGAATTGCGGCTGGGCCTCTTGGACCCCTCTCTGGTGTTGAAGCGAGGCTACGCGTGGCTGAGCGACCAGCAGGGTGTCGCTGTCACGGGTGTAAAAAGCATGGAGCCCGGCCAGCGAGTGCATGCAACCCTCTCCGACGGTACGGTTGATCTCTCGGTTCAAGCAACCCGACTTAATTAGTTTCTACAATCAGTTTTGTCATTAACCCACCCACTACGAGGATTTCATGGAACATACCTTGCCCCCATTGCCGTACGCGATTGATGCACTGGCACCCGCCTACTCCCAGGAAACGCTGGAGTTCCACCACGGCAAGCACCACAACGCCTATGTGGTAAACCTGAACAATCTGCAAAAAGGCACTGAGTTCGAGAGCATGTCTCTGGAAGAGATCATCAAGAAGTCCAGCGGCGGCGTGTACAACAACGCAGCTCAGATCTGGAACCACACATTCTTCTGGAACTGCATGAAGCCCCAGGGCGGCGGCGAACCCACTGGTGCATTGGCTGCTGCCATCAACGCCAAGTGGGGCTCTTACGCAGCGTTCAAGGAGGCTTTCGTGAAGTCTGCAGTAGGCAACTTCGGTTCCGGCTGGACTTGGCTGGTGAAGAAGGCGGATGGCTCTGTGGACATCGTCAATACTGGCGCAGCGGGTACCCCCCTGACCACTGCCGACACAGCGCTATTGACTGTGGACGTTTGGGAGCACGCCTACTACATTGACTACCGCAATATGCGTCCAAAGTTTGTCGAAACATTCCTCGATAAGCTGGTCAACTGGGACTTCGCCGCCAAGAATTTCGCCTGATTTTCTTGAGGATCCAAAAGGCTCGGAGGGTTTCCTTCGGGCCTTTTTTCATGGCGATGTTGCGCTGCACAAGGAAAATAATTTCCTTGAGGTGGTGCTAAATTTCATATTGCGGTAACGTATTGCAAAAATTGCACTCCGGGTCAGACCACTGAAAGCACAATCACGCACTATCCGGAGATTGCTGCCAGTTTCAATAAATAGGGCAGCAACAAAAACATCATTTTTTGGAGATTAGAGATGAGCACCCAGCAACCGACCATCATCTACACACTGACCGACGAAGCCCCCCGTTTGGCCACTGCTTCCTTTTTGCCCTTGATCCGGACATTCACTGCTCCTGCAGGCATCAATGTCGTGGAGTCGGATATTTCTGTGGCTGCCCGCGTATTGGGCGAGTTTTCTGACTTCCTGAAAGACGACCAGAAGGTCCCCAACACCTTGGTGGAACTGGGTAAAAAGACCCTGCAAGCGGACGCCAACATCATCAAGTTGCCCAATATCAGTGCTTCCGTCGGCCAGTTGGTAGCTTGCATCAAAGAACTCCAAAGTAAGGGCTACGCAATTCCCGACTACCCTGAAGCCCCCAAAACGGATGAAGAAAAGGCGATCCGTGCCCGCTATTCCAAGTGCACCGGCAGCGCCGTGAACCCCGTTTTGCGTGAAGGCAACTCAGACCGCCGCGCGCCCAAAGCAGTCAAGGAATACGCCCGCAAAAATCCCCACAGCATGGCCGAGTGGAGCCAAGCATCACGCTCACACGTGTCCCACATGCACCATGGTGACTTCTATCACGGTGAAAAGTCCATCACCTTGGACCGCGCACGGGACGTGAAGATGGAGCTGATCACCAAGAGCGGTCAGACCATTGTGCTCAAGCCTAAAGTTTCTTTGCTGGACCGCGAAGTGATAGACAGCATGTTCATGAGCAAAAAGGCTTTGCTGGAGTTCTATGAGCGTGAAATTGAAGATGCACGCAAGACCGGCGTAATGTTCTCTTTGCACGTGAAGGCGACCATGATGAAGGTGTCCCACCCCATCGTGTTCGGCCACTGCGTCAAGATTTTTTACAAGGATGCGTTTGAAAAACACGGCGCCTTGTTCAAGGAACTCGGCGTGAACGTGAACAACGGCATGGCGGACCTGTACGGCAAGATCGCCACATTGCCCCAGAGCAAGCAAGACGAAATCAAGCGTGACCTGCATGCCTGCCACGAGCACCGCCCAGAGCTGGCCATGGTCGACTCTGCCAAGGGCATCACCAACTTCCACTCCCCCAACGACATCATTGTGGACGCGTCCATGCCCGCCATGATTCGGAACGGCGGCAAGATGTGGGACGCCAACGGCCGCCTGAAGGACGTCAAAGCTGTGATGCCCGAATCGACCTTTGCCCGGATCTATCAAGAGATCATCAACTTCTGCAAGTGGCATGGTGCATTCGATCCCAAGACCATGGGCACCGTACCGAACGTGGGCTTGATGGCTCAGCAAGCTGAAGAGTACGGTTCGCACGACAAGACGTTTGAAATCACCGAAGACGGCGTAGCCAACATCACTGATCTGGCCACAGGCGAAGTGTTGCTGAGCCAGAACGTGGAAGCGGGCGACATCTGGCGCATGTGCCAGGTCAAGGATGCCGCGATCCGTGATTGGGTCAAGTTGGCAGTTAACCGCGCACGTAACTCCGGTATGCCTGTCGTGTTCTGGTTGGACTCTTACCGTCCCCATGAAGCCCAGTTGATCACCAAAGTCAAGATGTACTTGCACGAACACGACACCACCGGTTTGGACATCCAGATCATGAGCCAGGTGCGGGCGATGCGATATACGCTGGAGCGCGTGATCCGTGGCCTGGACACCATCAGCGCCACCGGAAACATCCTGCGCGACTACTTGACGGATTTGTTCCCCATCATGGAGCTGGGCACCTCAGCCAAGATGCTCTCCATCGTGCCTTTGATGGCGGGTGGCGGCATGTACGAAACCGGCGCGGGCGGTTCAGCGCCCAAGCATGTGCAGCAATTGGTAGAAGAAAACCACTTGCGTTGGGATTCCTTGGGTGAGTTCCTTGCTTTGGCGGTGTCCCTTGAAGATTTGGGTCTGAAAACCGGAAATGCCAAGGCCAAGGTTTTGTCCAAAACCCTGGACGCTGCGACCGGCAAACTGCTCGACAACAACAAGAATCCATCCCCCAAGACAGGTCAGTTGGATAACCGTGGTAGCCAGTTCTATTTGTCTTTGTACTGGGCGCAAGAGTTGGCAAGCCAGACTGAAGACGCTACTTTGGCAGCTCAGTTTGCACCGTTGGCAAAAGAGCTAGCGACTAAAGAAGCAGCCATCGTTGCTGAGCTGGCAGCGGTGCAGGGGCAAGCTGTCGATATCGGTGGTTACTACTTGCCCGATACGGCTAAGCTGGACGCCATCATGCGTCCTAGCGCAACCTTGAATGCAGCGCTCAGTACGGTAGCGGTGTAAGGCTCGTGCAGGCCGGCGAGCCTGCTTGGGTCATACAGTAAAGGGCGACAGACTTCGGTCTGCCGCCCTTTTGCATTTTGATGCCGTTGGGGTAGCCTATTTATTGAGTGCACGTCTCAAAGGGTGCACCGGTCAATTTGGTGCCGGCCTTTAATCCTCGTTTGGCAAACCAGCCCCGGTTCATTTCGAGCACGTAGCGCACAGGGCGCAGGGCGCAATGGTTGTCGATGGTTTGTGGCTTCATGTCCGCAAGGTTCACTATGGTGCCATCGTCTGCAATAAATGCAGCAGTCAATGGAATCAGGGTGTTCTTCATCCAGAAGCATAGCCCCGAGGGTTGCTCAAAGACGAAGAGCATGCCTTCGTATTGGGGCATTTCTTTGCGGTACATCAGGCCGGTGCTGCGCTGCTCTGGTGTACGGGCTACTTGTGCTTCAATCTGGTACATACCAACCCCCAATTTGATGCGGGGTAAATCCATTTGTGGGGCCTCTTGGGCTCCAGAAAATGTGGCTACGGCCAACAGTGCTGTGGCAAGCAACAATTTCAGATGTTTCATTCGACAGAGGCCAGTCTCGCTGGCAAGTGGTTGAGCCCTGATTGTGGCCCGTGGGTGAAATGCAGGCCCATACTTTACAACTAGAATGAAATCTCAATCTGCATTCTTGGGCCGCTAGGCCCTGAGAGTTTTTCAATCGTCGCCGACATCCAGGGAAAGCGGAGCTTAGTTCATATGTATCAGCACATTCAGATACCGTTGCAAGGTCAAAAAATTACCGCCAATGATGACAAAACATTGAATGTGCCCGATCACCCTATCATTCCGTATATTGAAGGGGATGGTATTGGCCTGGACATTACGCCAGTCATGTTGAAAGTTGTTGATGCTGCTGTGGAAAAAGCCTACGGCGGCACCCGCAAGATCGAATGGATGGAAATTTTTGCCGGTGAAAAGGCCACCCGGATCTATGGTCCCGATGTGTGGCTGCCCCAAGAAACGCTGGACGTTGTGCGGGACTACTTGGTCTCTATCAAGGGGCCATTGACTACGCCTGTAGGCGGAGGCATCCGATCATTGAATGTAGCTCTACGCCAGGAGCTGGATTTGTACGTGTGTCTCCGTCCAATCCAATATTTCAAAGGTGTCCCAAGCCCCCTGAAAGAGCCGGAAAAGACCAATATGGTCGTATTCCGTGAGAACTCTGAGGATATCTACGCTGGCATTGAGTTTGAGGCAGGCTCAGAAAAGGCGAAGCGGCTGATCAAGGTATTGAGCGAGGACTTCGGCATTCAGAAAATCCGTTTCCCCGAAACCTCTGGTCTGGGTGTAAAGCCTGTATCCCGTGAGGGGACGGAGCGTTTGGTACGTAAGGCTATCCAGTACGCGATTGACAATGACAAACCCAATGTGACCATCGTTCACAAGGGCAACATCATGAAATACACCGAAGGCAGCTTCCGTGATTGGGCCTATGCGCTGGCGCAACATGAGTTCGGCGCCCAGCCGATTGATGGCGGCCCTTGGTGCAAGTTCAAAAATCCGAACACAGGTAAAGACATCATTATCAAGGACAGCATTGCTGATGCCTTTCTGCAGCAAATCCTATTGCGGCCTGTGGAATACAGCGTAATCGCGACCTTGAACCTAAATGGTGACTACATTTCCGATGCCTTGGCCGCCCAAGTGGGGGGTATCGGCATCGCACCAGGTGCGAACCTTTCCGACACGGTGGCCATGTTTGAAGCGACCCACGGAACGGCGCCTAAGTATGCGGGCAAAGATTATGTCAACCCGGGTTCCGAGATCCTTTCTGCTGAGATGATGTTACGCCATATGGGGTGGAAGGAAGCGGCTGATCTCATCATCCGCTCGATTGAAAAGTCGATCGCCAGCAAGAGGGTTACGTACGACTTTGCAAGACTGATGGACGGTGCCCAACAGGTGAGTTGTTCCGGGTTTGGCAAGGTCATGATTGACAATATGTAAAGAAACGCCTTCACTTGCCTGGCGACTTTTGGAGCCGCGTGCAGCGTTTGATGGACGCGGTTGTATCGTTTGCCCATCGACAATCTTAAGCTCGCCCCCAATTGACCAGCCAGGGTTTGAGTTGCATTCTTGCTCTATAGAATTATTTCATGGCTACAAACATCCCCAAACCTCCCGTCGTGAAGCCGCCACCTGCCGGTGGCGATGACGGCACAGTCGTGTTGGAGCGCTTGACCCAGCGCGTTCAACCCCCGTCCATGTACCAGGTGGTCATGTTGAATGATGACTACACACCCATGGAGTTTGTGGTGCTCGTCATTCAGGAGTTTTTCGGCAAAGACCTGGAGGCCGCGACGCAGATCATGCTCAAGATCCACTTGGACGGGCGAGGTGTCTGTGGTGTGTACCCCAAAGATATTGCAGCCACCAAGGTCGATCAAGTTCTCGAAGCGGCCCATAAAGCCGGGCACCCATTGAAATGTGTCAGTGAGCCCGTAGATCTGTAGGGGAAAGTGAAAACTTCGGTCCTGCCCCTCCGAAATCGGATTACAGTTAATCAACACAAGGCAAAAAAGGAATTCATATGATTGCCCAAGAATTGGAAGTCAGCCTGCACATGGCTTTCGTGGAAGCCCGTCAGCAGCGCCATGAGTTCATTACCGTAGAGCACTTGTTGTTGGCTTTGCTGGACAACCCCAGCGCGGCGGAAGTACTGCGCGCATGTGCCGCAAACATTGATGATTTACGCAAGTCGCTCACCAATTTCATCAAAGACAACACGCCCCAAGTCGCGGGCACGGATGAGGTGGACACCCAACCGACCTTGGGTTTCCAGCGAGTCATTCAGCGTGCCATCATGCACGTCCAAAGCACTGGCAGTGGCAAAAAGGAGGTAACCGGTGCCAACGTACTGGTGGCCATCTTTGGCGAGAAAGACTCGCATGCGGTTTATTACCTCCATCAACAAGGTGTGACCCGATTGGATGTGGTGAACTTCATCGCCCATGGGATCAAGAAGACCGATCCGCCTGAGGCTGCCAAGTCCAATGAGAGCCCGGCTGAGAGCGAAGAGGGTGTGAGTGAAAAGAGCGAAAAAGCGTCGCCTTTGGAGCAGTACACCCAGAATCTGAATCAGTTGGCCAAAGAAGGGAAGATTGATCCTCTGATTGGCCGCGACTATGAGGTCGAACGGGTCATCCAAATTCTGTGCCGTCGTCGAAAAAATAATCCCTTGTTGGTGGGGGAGGCGGGTGTGGGTAAGACTGCGATCGCTGAGGGTTTGGCGTGGCGCATTTCCCAGAACGATGTGCCAGAAATCCTTGCGGACTCCGTGGTGTATTCGCTCGACATGGGCGCTTTGCTGGCAGGCACCAAGTACCGCGGAGACTTCGAGCAACGTTTGAAAGCAGTGCTCAAGTCGTTGAAAGAAAAACCCAATGCCGTGCTATTCATTGATGAAATTCACACCTTGATTGGTGCGGGTGCAGCGTCGGGTGGCACATTGGACGCGTCCAATTTGCTGAAGCCCAGCCTCAGCTCCGGTCAATTGAAGTGCATCGGTGCGACCACCTTTACCGAATACCGCGGCATCTTCGAAAAAGACGCAGCGTTGTCTCGCCGTTTCCAGAAGGTCGATGTCGTCGAGCCGACCATCGACCAGACAGTGGAAATCCTAAAGGGCCTGAAATCTCGCTTTGAAGAGCACCACAACGTGAAGTACGCCGTGGCTGCATTGCAAGCAGCAGCTGAGCTGAGCGCCAAATACATCAATGACCGCCACCTGCCTGACAAGGCGATTGATGTGATTGACGAGGCTGGCGCCGCTCAACGTATCTTGGCGCCAAGCAAACGCAAGAAGACCATCAGTAAGACAGAGGTCGAGGAGATTGTGGCGAAGATCGCGCGCATTCCCCCAGCCAATGTGTCGAATGATGATCGCAGCAAGCTCAAGACCTTGGAGCGTGACCTCAAGAGTGTGGTCTTCGGTCAGGATAAGGCTTTGGATGTTCTGGCATCCGCTGTCAAGATGGCGCGTTCGGGTCTGGGCAAGGGTGACAAGCCGATCGGCTCATTCCTGTTCAGTGGTCCTACGGGTGTGGGCAAGACAGAAGCAGCCAAGCAGTTGGCCTATATCATGGGCATCGACCTGATTCGCTTTGACATGAGTGAGTACATGGAGCGCCATGCTGTCAGTCGCTTGATCGGTGCGCCTCCAGGCTATGTGGGGTTTGACCAAGGCGGCTTGTTGACCGAAGCGATCACCAAGAAGCCGCACGCGGTACTGTTGTTGGACGAAATCGAAAAAGCGCATCCGGACATCTTCAACGTGTTGTTGCAGGTCATGGATCATGGCTCCTTGACGGATAACAATGGCCGCAAGGCAGATTTCCGCAACGTGATCATCATCATGACCACGAATGCGGGTGCCGAGACCATGAACAAGGCGACCATCGGCTTCACCAACCCGCGCGAAGCCGGTGATGAAATGATGGACATCAAGCGATTGTTTACGCCGGAGTTCCGCAACCGCTTGGACGCCATCGTCGGATTCAAGGCTTTGGATGAGGTCGTTATTCTGCGTGTGGTCGACAAGTTTTTGCTGCAACTGGAAACCCAGTTGGCCGAGAAGAAGGTGGATGTAACCTTTACCGACAAGCTGCGCAAGCACCTTGGCAAGAAGGGCTTCGATCCATTGATGGGGGCCCGCCCGATGCAGCGCTTGATCCAAGACACGATCCGTCGTGCCTTGGCCGACGAGTTGCTCTTCGGTCGTTTGGTGGATGGTGGCCGCCTGACGGTAGATTTGGATGAGAAGGACGAAGTGGTCCTCGACATCCAGCCCTTGCCTAAGAAAGAGGGCAAGTCCAAGCCTGAAGAAGCTACTGCCGGCTGATCAATTGGAAAGCTGAAAGCCCGCTGCGAATCGCTCAGTGGGCTTAAAGGGCTCAGTTCTGATGGAACTGGGCCCTTATGTTTTCTATGCGGGTGCGATTCGCGGCAAAGTCTTTGCGACCGATACGGCTTGCCGAGCGTACGTGAATCACGTTTTCAGTAGGGCTTAGCCAGAACTCGACATCGTCGGTGAACTTCAACGTCGGTGTGGTGCTCTGAGCGTAGAGGTAATCCGCTGTTTCGGTAACCAATACTGTTTTTGGCATCTGGCGAAGAATGCCTGCGAGTTTCTTCAGGGCCGACTGCCCATCACCGCTGAATGTAAAGGGGGCGATGTCCGCATAGCCGCGTAAGGGGTGATCCGGATAGAGCTTGGCCTGGCTGCTGACGCTGTTGGGCGTATTCGAAGGTGGTTTTAGGCGCCCGTCTTTGACGCCCAAGTCCTGCGGAACTTTCCCCGTCAGAAAGCCGAGCTGTCCCGCAAAAAAGATCAGTGTGGGCAGTACGATGGCAATAAAACCGATGAACCAGATGGCTTTCACGAGGACTCCTTTTGGGTAGTGTGCTTGATGGGGTGATGTTATGTGAATGCGGATGGTTTTTCGAGTGTGCTTGACCGGCTGGCGACAATGGTTAGGTGGACCAGATTTTCAAGGTGTATATCGATGTTGTCTCAAGAAAAAATGCGTATGACCTGGGTATTGCTCCCATTTGTGTTTTTAGTGGGGTGTGCTTCCGCGCCTCCTACGGACAAGGGCAGCGCTGCGCTCGGGTCGGAAGTGAGCATGCCTGCAGGCACTGCTCCTAAGCCACCTCCCAAGATTGGTTTGGCGTTGGGTGGAGGCGCTGCGCGTGGTTTTGCCCATGTAGGCGTCATTCAGGTTCTGGAGGAAAACGGTATCAAACCCAACCTGGTGACAGGCACCTCGGCGGGTAGTCTGGTCGCTGCCATCTACGCCAGTGGCAAAAACGGGACTCAGCTTCAGCGCGTAGCTGAAACCATGGAGGAGGCAGCCATTGCGGATTGGACTTTGCCTATCTTCAGCCGCGGCATGTTACGCGGCGATGCTTTGGCCAAGTATGTGAATGGACAGGTCGGGGGCAAGTTGATAGAGGAATTGCCCATACCCTTGGGCATCGTTGCGACTGACTTGAACAATGGCAATGACGTACTTTTTCAGCGGGGGGATACTGGTACTGCTGTTCGAGCCTCCAGTTCGGTACCAGCGGTTTTTCAACCGGTGAAAATTAGCGGGCGGGAATATGTGGATGGGGGCTTGGTATCTCCTGTGCCTGTTGTGGCGGCACGGCGCATGGGGGCGGATTTTGTGATTGCGGTGGATATTTCCAGCCCTCCGGAAGGTAGCCTGACGGGAGGGACCCTCGACATCCTGCTGCAGACCTTTTCCATCATGGGCAAAAGTATTAACCGCTTTGAACTGAAAGAGGCGGATGTGGTGGTGCGCCCGGCCTTGATGGGCATCGGTAGCTCGGACTTCGGTGCCCGCAAACGCTCCATCGAAGCCGGACGTCAGGCTATGCTCAAGTTGATCCCGGAGCTCAAGGCTGCATTGGCTGCCCGTAGCAAATAAAAAAAAGGCCCCGTTTTGCAACGAGGCCTTGAAGGGATCCCTGAACCTGAAGGTTTCGAAAGGACCCGAGGAGACAACCGGTGGAAACTGGGAAGTTTCTAATGATTGAATTATCTCAGGGTTTTCCCTTGGTGACTAGGGGCAGGGACAAAAAAACCTTAATTGTTTTAGTGTCCCTTATCCCAATCAGCGCTTTTTCGCAGTTGCTGCCTTGGTGGCGTTGGTCGCAGTAGCGGCCACAGCATTGAAATTGGCTTCGGCAACTTCAGTGGCTTGCTTAACCGCTTTTTGCACAGATTCCAGTGCATTGTTGGCAGCAGCCACAGAGCTCTTCATGATGGCAACCACGGATTCAGAGCCTGCAGGAGCGTTCTTGGCAGCGCTGTCGACCAGGCCGGCAAACTTCTTCTGGGCATCTGCAGCTTGCGCTTCCGCATTCTTGGTGAATTCAGCGCCAGTGGACGTAGCGATGTCGTAGAGGTGACGGCTGTAAGCAGCGGTCTTTTCAGCCAAAGGTTGCAGCAGGCCGGATTGCAGGGCCAGCAGCTCTTGGGCGTCTTTGACGCTCAACATGGTTTGTGTGTGGGTCGCGGCTTCTGCCAAGGCTGCTTTGGAAGCAGTCAGGTTCAGTTCGACAATCTTTTCCACGCCTTCGAAGGCTTTGTTGGTCAAGCCAAACAGGGTTTCGATGTTGGCTTTGTGGGAGGCGATTACTTGTTCAACGGTCAGCATAAAGATCTCCAAGAGTTAAGGTAAAAATCACCATCTGCGCCGTGAACATCTATCCTTGTGGATTTCATGTTGCAGTGCAGCATGTGGCGAATTATAGGGAGCGCGTTTCCTAATGCAAGCACTTTATGTTGCGACGCAGCAAAATAGGGTGAATTTCCTAAAACCAAGGACGCGGGTTGCTTTTCACCCATTTGTCACTGAACGCTGGTACTTGCCCTCTCCCGGGCCCGTGCGTCTCCCTATCACTGGCAAAATCACTCGCATGTAGCAGCACGCATGCCTTGCAAGCTCAGGCGAACCCCGCTGCCTGATGCTTTGCGATCACACCTGGAGACTTTGCAATGACCGCCGCCATCGTCGATGACGCCATCCGTTCCCGCATGTCCATCCGGGCTTTTTTGCCCCAGGCCGTTGCGCGGGAAGATATTGAAGCCATTCTGGATGTGGCCAGCCGCGCGCCTTCCGGTACCAACTGCCAACCCTGGAAGGTGTATGTACTGCAAGGCGGGAGCCGCGACGCACTGGTGGAAAAAACCTGTGCCGCGCACGACGCCATCCGCACCAACCCCGAGTTGGCTGCGCAATACCAGGAAGAGTACGACTACTACCCAGCCCAGTGGGTCAGCCCCTATATTGACCGCCGTCGCGAGAACGGTTGGGGGCTCTATGGCTTGTTGGGCATTGGCAAAGCCGACAAAGACAAAGTGCACGCCCAGCAGCAGCGCAACTTCCGCTTCTTCGATGCGCCTGTAGGCCTGATGTTCACCATCGACAAGGTCATGGGGCGCGGCTCGCTGGTGGACTATGGTGCTTTTTTGCAAAACATCATGGTGGCGGCGCGAGGGCGCGGCCTTCACACCTGCCCACAGGCGGCGTGGAACGGCTTCTCCAGCATCATCCTTCCGCACATCGGTGCAGGCGAGGGGGAAATGCTGGTCTGCGGCATGTCGCTCGGTTACGCCGACCCGGATGCGCCCGTCAACACCTTCCACACCCCCCGCGTGCCGGTGGCCGATTTCACCCGCTGGGTGGAATGACGCAGATGTGAATAAAAACGGCTGCTGGCGCACATCCTTCGTGCGCAAGCAGCTCCTGAATTGATAGCAATTTTTCCCGCTGCCACGCATGGCAGCCTGAACGCCCCATGATCATTACCAGTCTGCTGGACACCGACCTCTACAAATTCACCATGATGCAAGTGGTGCTGCACCAGTTTCCCGGGGCGCAGGTGGAGTACCGCTTCAAGTGCCGCAACCAGGGCATGGATCTGGCGGCCCATGCGGCTGAAATCCGCGAGGAAATCCGCTCGCTGTGCAGCCTGCACTTCCAAGAGAGTGAGCTGGCCTACCTGCGGTCCTTACGCTTTATCAAGAGCGACTTTGTGGATTTTCTGGGCCTGTTCCGCCTCAACGAAAAGTACATCACCGTCACGCCCCTGGCCAACGGCGAGTTGGACATCAGCATCGTCGGTCCGTGGCTGCACACCATCCTGTTTGAAATCCCGGTGTTGGCCATCGTGAACGAGGTGTACTTCCGCAACACCCAGCGTGTGCCGGATTTTGTGGAAGGGCGCAAGCGTCTGGACACCAAGATCGAACAGTTGCGCGCAGAGGGCCTGGAAGATCTGAAGATTGCCGATTACGGCACCCGTCGCCGCTTCTCCCGTGCCTGGCATGACGAGGTGCTGCGCGTGCTCAGCGCCAAGCTCGGCACCCTGCACAGCCCCGGCAATGCAGCGGGCCGCCCCGGCCAGTTGGCCGGCACCAGCAATGTGTTGCTCGCCATGAAGCTGGGGCTCACGCCACTGGGCACCATGGCCCACGAATACCTGCAAGCGTCTCAGGCCTTGGGGCCCCGCCTGCGGGACAGCCAGATCTTCGCCTTCGAGTCCTGGGCCAAAGAGTACCGGGGTGACCTGGGCATTGCGCTCAGCGATGTGTACGGCATGAACGCCTTCCTGCGCGACTTTGACATGTTCTTCTGCAAGCTCTTCGACGGCGCACGCCACGACAGCGGCGACCCGTTCACCTGGGGAGAGCGCATGATTGCGCACTATCTCAGCAACCGGGTGAACCCCAGTACAAAAACATTGATCTTCAGCGACGGACTGACCATTCCGCGCACCATCGAGCTCTACCAGCAGTTCCGCGGGCGCTGCCAGCTGGCCTTCGGCATCGGCACTAATCTGACCAATGACTTGGGCTACACGCCTCTGCAAATCGTCATCAAGATGGTGCGTTGCAACGGTCAACCGGTGGCCAAGCTTTCCGACACACCGTCCAAGAACATGTGCGATGACGAGAAATACCTGGCCTACCTGCGCCAGGTGTTTGAAATCCCGAGCCCGGTGGACGCCCCCGACGTGCCCGCCACCCAACCCTCTGTTTCAGCATGACAACATCTTCCTCCAAGCCCCGTATTTTGGTCAGCCGCGCCATCTTCCCCGAAGTGCTCGTCCAGCTGGAGGCGGCCTTCGAGGTCGAACACAACCAGTCGGATGCCGTGTGGACCGCCCAAGAATTGACCGCCCGCCTGCAAGGCAAAGACGGCGTGCTGACCACGGGGGGTGAACGCATCAGTGCCGAGCTGCTGCAGGCCTGTCCACAACTCAAAATCTGCGCCAACATGGCCGTGGGGTTCAACAACTTCGATGTGCCGGCCATGACGGCCAGCGGCGTGCAGGGCACCAATGCCCCGGATGTGCTCACTGAGACCACCGCCGACTTCGGCTTCGCGCTGATGATGGCCACCGCCCGCCGCATGGCCGAGAGCGAGCACTTTTTGCGCGCTGGCTTGTGGAAGCGCTGGCGCTACGACATGTTTTGCGGCACCGACATCCATGGCTCCACGCTCGGCATTCTGGGCATGGGGCGCATCGGGCAGGGCATTGCGCGGCGCGGTTTCCACGGCTTCGGCATGAAAGTGATGTATCACAACCGTAGCCGCTTGGATGCCGGGCTGGAAGCCGCGTGTGGCGCGCAGTACGTAGACAAAGCCACGCTGCTCGCGCAAGCCGACCATCTGGTGCTGGTGCTGCCGTACTCGGCCGAATCGCACCACAGCATCGGTGCGGCGGAGTTGGCACAGATGAAGCCCAGCGCCACGCTCACCAACATTGCGCGCGGCGGCATTGTGGATGATGCGGCGCTGGCCCAGGCCCTGCGTAGCGGTCAAATTGCGGCTGCCGGATTGGACGTGTTTGAAGGTGAGCCCCAAGTGCACCCGGACTTGCTGACAGTGCCCAACGTGGTGCTGACCCCGCACATTGCCAGTGCCACGCTGGTGACGCGCCGGGCCATGGCCCAGTTGGCTGCGGACAACCTGCTGCGCTTTTTTGCGTCGGGCGAGGTGTTCACCCCCGTGAACACACTGGGCGCCGTTCGGCGCTGAAGCTTGGGCGGAGGGCACGATCACGCATGGGGACAACATGCCTTGCGTCCGTGCGTGATTGCTATTGAATTGATAGCTGCTTGCGCTTATTCTGTAAGCGCTGGCTGCCAAAATGATGCATAACTAGAAGGAATCTATGACGGAATGGATGGTGGTGGCGGGAGTGGGTTTGGGGCTGGCGCAACTGGTGTTGCTGGTGCTGCTGTTGCGTGGCCGCGCTGATACCGACCCGCAGGTCCGTGCCCAGGAGGCTGCCCGACTCGAGGCCCAGCGCCAGGAGCTGTTGGCCCGCCTGCAAAGCAGCAGCGAACGCGTGGAGCGGGAGCTGCGCCGCGAGGTGCAAGAGAGCGCGCGCAGCGGTCGCCAGGAGCTGGCGCAGAACCTGGCCAGCTTCCAGCAAAGCCTGGTGCAGCAAACCGCCGAAGCCACCCGCACCCAGAACACCCAGATCGACGCCTTCGGCCAGCAACTCGCGCTCTTGCAGAAGACCCTGTCCGACACCCTGGCCAACCAGCTCAGCGCTCTGAGCGAATCGAATGCCCGCCGCATGGCCGAGGTGCGCCAGACTCTCGAGGCCCAACTGGCACAGCTTCAAACCACCAACTCCGCCAAGCTCGACGAGATGCGCGCCACGGTGGATGAAAAGCTGCAGACCACCTTGCAAGCGCGTCTGGGTGAGAGCTTCAAGCAGGTGGCCGAGCGGCTGGAGCAAGTGCACAAAGGGCTGGGCGAAATGCAGTCGCTCGCGCAGGGCGTGGGCGACTTGAAGCACTTGCTCACCAACGTCAAAACTCGCGGCATGTTCGGTGAGGCCCAACTGGCATCACTCTTGGAGCAAGTGTTTGTGCCCGACCAGTACGCCACGCAGGTCGCCACGCGCCCCGGCAGCAAAAACGTGGTGGACTTCGCCATCAAGCTGCCCGGCAAGTCAGACAACGGTGAGCTCCTGTGGCTGCCGATTGATGCCAAGTTCCCCAACGAAGACTACGAGCGCCTGTTGGACGCGCAGGGCAGGGCGGATGCCGCCGCTGCCGAGGCTGCCGGAAAGGCGCTGGAAATGCGCATACGGCTGGAGGCCAAGTCGATTTCCGAGAAGTATGTGGAGCCTCCTTACACCACCGACTTTGCCATCCTGTTCCTGCCGACCGAAGGCTTGTATGCCGAGGTGTTGCGCCGCCCCGGGCTGATGGAAGTCTTGCAGCGCGAGCACCGCATCACCCTGGCCGGGCCCACCACCTTGCTGGCCATGCTCAGCTCGCTGCAAATGGGCTTTCGGACGCTGGCCTTGGAAAAGCGCTCCAGCGAGGTGTGGCAGGTGCTGGGTGCCGTCAAAACCGAGTTCAGCAAATTCGGCGATGTGTTGGCCAAGGTCAAGTCGCAAACCGAGACGGTGCTCAAAACCCTGGACAGCGCCGAAGTGCGCAGCCGTGCTATGGGGCGGGCACTCAAAAAGGTGGAGGCACTCCCCGACACCCAAGCGCAGGCTTTGTTGCCCATAGATCGTGATTTAGACCGAGATGCCGACGGCGCCGGCCTATGAGCGGCTTGCACTCTCCGGCGCATTCCGCAGCGAGCGCAGCCCAAAGCCCCTGGGCGCTCTTGCGCCTCATCAGCGGCCATGTCTGCTTGCATGCCAGCATGGCCGGCATGCGGCTGGCGGCACCCCTGTGGGCTTTGCAGCACGGCTACGGGCCCTTGGCGGTGGGCTTTTTGCTGGCCTTGTTTTCTTTGTCGCAGGTGTTTCTGGCCTTGCCGGCCGGACGCTTTGCCGACCGGCACGGCCTGCGCAAGCCGGTGTCCTGGGCGGTGCTGGCATCCATCGCCGGGGCCACTGCGGCGGCCTTCTACCCGCATTTTGCTGTGTTGTGTTTTGCGGCCCTGATGATGGGAGGCGCCACCGGTTCTGCCGCCATTGCCCTGCAGCGCCACGTGGGGCGGGCGGCGGCAGACGCTACGGATTTGCGCCGCGTCTTCAGCTGGCTGTCCATCGGGCCTGCGATCTCCAACTTTCTGGGGCCGGTGTGCGCAGGCTTGTTGATTGACCATGCCGGCGTCTGGCTGGGCGGCGAGGTGGCAGACCACAACGGCTTTGTGGCCGCCTTTGCACTGACGGCGCTGCTGCCGTCGCTGGCGTGGTGGTGTGTGCGCAGCACGCGGGAGCTGGAACCCGTCGTGCACGCCGACGGTGTGCCACCCAGTGCCTGGCCCCTGCTCAAGGAGCCGATGATGCGCCGGCTATTGCTGGTGAATTGGTTGCTTTCCAGCTGCTGGGACGTGCACACCTTCGTGGTGCCGGTGCTGGGGCATGAGCGTGGCTATAGCGCTTCGGTCATAGGCACCATCCTCGGTGCTTTTGCGGTGGCGGCAGCGGTGGTGCGGGTGTTTTTGCCGCTGCTGGCAGCGCGCCTGCGCGAATGGGCGGTGGTCACTACCGCCATGGTGGTGACGGCGCTGCTTTTCGCGCTCTACCCCTTGATGCCCAGTGCCTGGGCCATGGGCGTGTGCTCGGTGCTCTTGGGGCTGACGCTGGGCACGGTGCAACCCATGATCATGAGCACCCTGCACCAGATCACGCCGCATGCGCTGCATGGCCAAGCGATTGCGCTGCGGTTGATGACCATCAACCTCTCCAGCGTGCTCATGCCCATGCTTTTTGGCACGGCAGGCGTGGTGGTGGGGGTGTCGGTCGTGTTCTGGACCACGGGTGCTTTGGTGGGGCTGGGTTCACACGCCGCCTGGCGGTTGCGGCCTGAGGGTAATTTGCCGCCGGGCCGCCCCAAGGCATCTCGACGAGCGGCGTAGCCAAATTAGCTCCCTTGGGGGGGGGCACCGACCCGCTCAGCGGCGGAGCGTGGGGGCCTTAATTCGGCAGTCCGTAAAAATTGCGGATGGTGTCCCAGGCGTCCTGCGGGTCGTCGGTGTAGTGCAGCAGGTCCAGGTCTTCGGGTGATATTGCGCCTTCTTCCACCAGCACATCCATGTTGATCAGGCGCTTCCAGTAGTCCGTGCCGAACAGGATGATGGGCACTGGCTTGGCCTTTTTGGTCTGCACCAGCGTGATCACTTCAAACAGCTCGTCCAGGGTGCCGAAGCCTCCGGGAAACGCCACCAGCGCCTTGGCACGCATCATGAAATGCATCTTGCGGGTCGCGAAGTAGTGGAACTTGAAACTCAGGGACGGCGTCACATAGGGGTTGGCCCGCTGCTCATGCGGCAGGGTGATGTTCAGGCCGGGGGTGAGTGCACCCATTTCGTGGGCGCCCCGGTTGGCTGCTTCCATGATGCCGGGGCCGCCGCCGGTGCAAATGAACAGCCGTTCTTCCTTGGGTTTGCGGGCACTGTGACCAGCGACTAGGCGGGCAAACAGCCGTGCGTTGTCGTAGTGTTTGGCATTGCGCAAGTGGCGCTTGGAGAGTGCGATTTGCCGGGCATCGCCGGAGGCCTCTGCAGCTTGTGCAAATGCTTCTGCGTCTTCTGGAGACGGGAAGCGTGCGCTCCCGAAAACCACCACGGTGTTGTCCACGCCTTGCGCGGTCTGGTCCAGATCGGGTTTGAGCATTTCCAGCTGGATGCGGATGCCGCGCGTCTCTCGGCGCAGCAGGAATTCGGGGTCGGCAAAGGCCAGCCGGTAGGCGTCCTGGTCCAAGGCGCCGCCTTGGTCGGAGTGGTTTTGCAGGTCCGCCCAGGCGTTGGCGATACGGCTTTCGTTGAGGTTTTGCGTGTTTTCCATGGCTTCATTGTGCGGCAGTTTCGTGGCACTCTGAAGGCAAGAGATGTACCGCTTTTCACGGCCTATCTGCGGGCGTAAAAAAAGCTCCCGAAGGAGCTTTTTCTCGAGGGCCCCTAAGGACCTGTGCAGTGCGTGGATTAGACGCGCTTGCGATATTCGCCGGTACGGGTGTCGATTTCAACGCGGTCGCCTTGGGCCACGAAGATGGGCACGCCGATTTCGAAGCCGGTGGCGATCTTGGCAGGCTTCAGAACCTTGCCGGAGGTATCACCCTTCACAGCAGGCTCAGTCCAGGTGATTTCACGTTCCACGCTGGTGGGCAGTTCGACGGAGATGGCTTTGCCTTCGTAGAACACCACTTCGGCGGTCATGCCGTCTTCCAGGTAGTTCAAGGAGTCGCCCATGTTTTCGGCTTCGACTTCGTACTGGTTGTAGTCAGCATCCATCCAGACATACAGGGGGTCGGCGAAGTAGGAGTAAGTGCAATCCTTCTTATCCAGAATGATCTGGTCCATCTTGTCGTCGGCCTTGAACACGACTTCGGTACCGAAGTTGGCGATCAAGCTCTTGAGCTTCATGCGCACGGTGGCAGAGTTGCGGCCGCCACGGCTGTATTCGGTTTTCAGGACGACCATGGGGTCTTTGCCGTGCATGATCACATTGCCGGCGCGGATTTCTTGTGCGATTTTCATAGGATTGCGATGACGTTTGTCGCGTACAGCGACTGTAGGCCGCGTTCTGCGGCGGGGCATGATTTGCCCCCCTTAAACCTACGTAGTTCAGGCGGCAAATTCAGCAAAGCCTCGTATTTTATCGCCTTTTCTCTACAAAACTGAGCAGGCCGCTGACCAGGTCGGGCAGCTGTCGTAAGCGCTCGCGCCAGACCTGCACCTGCTCACGCCATGCATTGAGTGGCAAGTGGCTCCAATCCGGAGCGGTTTGCATGGCTGGGGCGTCGCCCTTCAGTGGCAGTCCGTTCCATGCGGAATGCAACTGCCGCGCGGTGGCATCTGCTCCCATGCAGTCCAGAAAGGCAGTGAGTTTGTCTGCATGCGCGCCGTCGTCCTGGGGGTAGATGTGCCAGACAAAGGGTTGGCCGGCCCAGAGCGCGCGCACCAGCGAGTCCTCTCCACGCACGAAATTGAGGTCACAACAGTGCAGCAGGGCGTCAAAGTCAGGGTGGCTCAGGGTTTCGAGGTGGTGAAGGCGCAGCGGGCTGTTGTGTAGCGCCAGCCCTGCGAAGGCTTCTGCCTTGGGCAACACTTCAGCTACTGCCCGCGTTGCCCGCCCCGGTGTCACCAGCAGCACGGTGGGGGTGTCGGCGCGCATCCAGTCAGCCAAGGCCTGCGCAAGCGCGGCAGGCTCATAGCAAAAAAGGCTGATCAGGCGCTCGCCAGACCATGCGACGCCATGGTCGGCCAGCCATGCACCGCGCCAGGATTCATTTCGCCCGCCTTGCCATGCTTCCAGGGCCGGCTCCCGCAAGAGGCCGCCGGTGCCCTCGGTGAAGCCAGGGTAATAAAAGTGCTTGGTCCAGCCTTTGGCAGGGCCTTGCATTACCGGTGAGGGCAGGGCGTGGCAGCGCTCCACATAGTCTTCGGCGGACAGGTACTCGAGATTGATCCAGACCGGAGGTTTGATGCTGTTTAAGGTTGTAGCGCTTGTGGAGTGTGCGTGAGTAGCTATGAATTCAGGAGCAATATTGCATCCGAAGCCTTCAATCCAGACATCCGCCGGCGGGAGATCGCGCAGCGTGGCAATGTCCGCGGCTTCTTCCCAGGCCCGCACGTTGATGCCGGGCCATTGGCCTTGGCGCGCTCCGGGTGCCATCCAGTCCAGCGCGCTGCTGTCGTCCACCCAGAGGCGCACGGTATGGCCGCGTTGTGCAAGGTCCGCACACAAGCGCCAGCACACGCCGATGTCGCCGAAATTGTCGATGACCTGACAGAACACGTCCCAGCGCCAAGCGGGGGCCGGGGTGTGAAGTGCAGTAAGTGGTTTTGCGGGCGTGGAGGACATGCGCGCGATTGTGCACAAGGGCGCGGCGTGGGCTGACAATAGCGCCCCATGAGTGATACCCATCCTGAAGAGTTGCTGCGTCAAGTCGCGGCGCTCCCGTCCCTGCCGGGCGTGTACCGCTATTTCGATGCCGACGGCCAGGTGCTGTACGTGGGCAAAGCCATCAGCCTGAAAAAGCGCGTCAGCAGCTATTTCCAGAAGAACCATGGCGGCACCCGCATCGGGCACATGGTCAGCAAGATCGTGCGCATGGAGACCACCGTGGTGCGCTCCGAAGCAGAGGCGCTGCTGCTGGAGAACAACCTCATCAAAACGCTGAATCCCAAATACAACATCCTGTTTCGGGACGACAAAAGCTATCCGTATTTGAAGATGACCGGCACCCCGCCGGTACCCAAGAACATGGCTCCCGCCGATGCCGCTGTTCCGGCGCGCGCGCCACAGCCGGTGGAGTTCGCCCGCGTGTCCTACTACCGCGGTGCGGTGGAAAAGAAGCACCGCTACTTCGGCCCTTACCCCAGCGCGTGGGCGGTGAAGGAGGCCATCCTGCTGATGCAGAAGGTGTTCCGATTGCGCACCTGTGAGGACTCGATTTTTGCGAACCGTACCCGGCCCTGCTTGCTGTACCAGATCAAGCGCTGCTCGGGCCCGTGCGTTGGTCATATCCAGCCGCTGGACTATGCGCAAGACGTAGCGAATGCCGAGCGATTCCTGCGCGGTGAAGCGCAGGATGTGATGCGGGGTCTGGAGTCCCGCATGATGGCGCACGCCGAGAAGCTGGAGTTCGAGAAGGCAGCCGAGCTGCGCAACCAGGTGGCCGCTTTGTCGAATGTGTTGCACCAGCAGTCGGTGGACAACGTGTCGGACCGGGATGTGGACATCCTGGCCGTCAAGGTGCAAGGCGGCAAGGCCTGCGTGAATCTGGCCATGGTGCGCGGCGGCCGCCATCTGGGCGACCGGCCTTACTTTCCGGTGCACGTGGAGGACGCCTCGGCCATGGAGTCTGCCGAAGAGGGCGTGGCGACCGCATCGGTCGAAGTGCAGGTGCTGGAAGCCTTTATTGCCCAGCACTACATCCAGGTGCCCATGCCCTCGGTGTTGGTCGTGAGTGAGCCGGTGAGCAAGGGCCTGATGCAGGCGCTGGCAGAACAAACCGGCGTGAAGGCCTCCGCGATTCATCAGCCCCGCGAGCAGCGCCGTGCCTGGCTGGAAATGGCCCAAACCAATGCAGGCTTGCAGCTGGCACGCTTGTTGGCCGAAGAGGGTTCCCAGCAGGCGCGCACCCGCGCGCTCGCGGATGCCTTGGACCTGGCGCTCGAGAATCTGGACGAATTGCGCATCGAATGCTTTGACATCTCCCACACGGCGGGCGAGGCTACGCAGGCGTCTTGCGTGGTCTTTCAGCACCACAAGATGCAAAACGCTGAGTACCGGCGTTTCAACATCGACGGTATCACCGGTGGAGACGACTATGCCGCCATGCGGCAAGTGCTCACGCGGCGTTACAGCAAGATGGCCGAGGCGATCCGGGAGGCCAAGCATAGCGGCACCACCCCGAGTAGCAGTGCGCGCTTGCCGGACTTGGTGTTGGTGGACGGCGGCAAAGGGCAGGTGTCCATGGCCAAAGAAGTGTTCGAAGGTCTGGGGTTGGATTTGTCGCTGATCGTGGGTGTTGAAAAAGGCGAGGGTCGCAAGGTCGGGCTGGAGGAGCTGGTGTTTGCCGACGGGCGCGACAAGGTCTATCTGGGTTCTGATTCAGCGGCCCTGATGTTGGTAGCGCAGATCCGCGACGAGGCGCACCGCTTCGCGATCACCGGCATGCGTGCAGCGCGGGCCAAGGTGCGCACTGGCGGAAGCAAGCTGGAAGAAATTCCGGGAATTGGCCCCAAGCGGCGCGCGCGTTTGTTGCAGCGATTCGGGGGGGTACGCGGGGTGGAACAAGCCAGTGCACAGGACATTGCAATGGTCGACGGTATATCGCGTGAACTTGCCGAGGAAATCTACCGGGCACTGCACTAAGGCGTGCCACAATCCAGCCATGTTTACCACCATCCCCACCATCATGACCTGGACGCGAATTTTCGCGATCCCCCTCATTGTGGGCGTGTTCTATCTGCCCGAGAGCATGGCCAGCACCTATGAACGTAACCTGGTCGCCACAGTCATGTTTGTGCTGTTCGCGCTGACAGATTGGTTGGATGGCTACTTGGCTCGCAAGCTCAATCAGACCTCATCTTTCGGAGCGTTCCTGGACCCGGTAGCCGACAAATTTTTGGTATGCGCCTGCATACTGATCCTGGTTCATTTGCAACGCGCCGATGTGTTTGTGGCGCTCATCATCATCGGACGTGAAATCGCAATCTCAGCCCTGCGGGAATGGATGGCGCAAATCGGTGCCAGCAAGAGCGTGGCCGTACACATGATTGGCAAATTGAAGACGGTGGTTCAGATGGTGGCGATACCGTTCTTGTTGTACGACGGTATGTTGTTCGGGCTCATCGACACACATCTGTGGGGCGTCTGCCTGATCTGGATCGCTGCGGTGCTCACGGTGTGGTCCATGGCGTATTACCTGCAAAAAGCAGTGCCCGAAATCCGTGCCCGCGCCCAGTAAAAGTTACCGTTTCGGCCCACCCGATCTACCTCACAATCGCATACAAATAAAAATCATCGGATCGAGGGGAAGTACATGCTTTTACGTCTAGAATTCGCCTCCGCGCTGTTTTAAAAGCAGTCGCCGTATCGTGTTGGTTCCGCTAAAGTTTTGTGCATGGCACAAACCATCCAGGGAGCTAGCGATCAAAAATTTGAAGAGACTTTGTCTAACTCCGCTTCCGACTAAGGGGTCCTTGTGAATAAAACAGAATTGATCGAGCACATTGCTAAGCATGCTGACATTTCCAAAGCAGCAGCTACACGCGCTTTAGAATCTACTATCGGCGCAGTGAAGACGACCTTGAAAAAAGGCGGTACAGTGTCGCTCGTGGGTTTTGGTACATTTGCGGTTGGTAAGCGTGCTGCTCGCACAGGGCGCAATCCACGCACAGGTGCTGCGATTAAAATCAAGGCTGCCAAAGTTCCCAAGTTCCGTCCAGGTAAAGCATTGAAAGATGCCCTGAACTGAAATCCGGTTTTCGGGGGGTGATTAGCTCAGTTGGTAGAGCGGCGCCCTTACAAGGCGTAGGTCGGCGGTTCGAGCCCGTCATCACCCACCACCCCCACCCAGCAAAGGCGAACAAATTGTTCGCCTTTTTTGTTGTTCACATGGAGAGTTAGCGCATGTTTGATTTTGTTCGCAAGCACACGAAGGTCTTGATGTTCCTCATGTTCTTGCTGATCATCCCCGCCTTCGTTCTGGTCGGTGTGGACGGCTATAAAAGCATGGCTAGTAGCGGGGCAACAGTCGCAACCGTTGGCAACACCAAAATCACACAGGAAGAATGGGACTTCGCTCACAAGAGTGAAGTGGACCGCTTGCGTGCTTCTGTCCCGAACCTGGATGCGAAACTGCTGGATTCTGCGGAAGCGCGTTACTCCACCCTGGAGCGCCTGGTACGTGAGCGGGTGATGGCAGAGGCGGTGCAGGCCGGCCACATGACCACGAGCAATGCACGTTTGGCTCGAGAGCTGCAACAAAACCCGACCATCGCTAGCTTGCGCAAACCTGATGGCACGTTGGACATGGAGCGTTACCGCCAATTGGCTGCGAGCCAAGGGTTGACCCCGGAGGGTTTTGAGGCTCGTGTGCGCCGTGACCTGTCTTTGATGCAAGTGGAATCCGCAGTGACAGGGACTGCGTTTTCTCCTAAGGCACTTTCAGACTTGGCGTTGAACGCTTTTTTTGAGCGCCGCGAAGTGCAGGTTTTGCGTTTCAGCCCAGCGGATTACGCGAGCAAAATCAATCCGTCGGATGCCGATATCGAAGCTTACTTTCAAGCGAACACGGCTTTGTTCCAGTCCGCCGAGACCGCCAACGTGGAATACGTGGTGCTGGATCTGGAGTCCGTTAAAAAGACGGTGTCTGTGAGTGAGTCGGACCTCAAGACATATTTTGAGCAAAATGCAAGCCGCCTGAGTGCCAAAGAGGAGCGCCGGGCCAGCCACATTTTGATCACTGCGGCCAAGGATATGTCGTCAACCGATCGTGCCAAGGCCAAGGAGCGTGCGACAGCGCTGTTGGCGCAAGTGCGTAAGGCTCCAGATTCATTTGCCGAAGTGGCCAAAAAGAATTCCCAGGACCCTGGCTCTGCGGCTCGCGGTGGCGACCTTGATTTCTTCGGCCGTGGCGCGATGGTCAAGCCTTTTGAGGACGTCGCTTTTGCAATGAAGAAGGGTGAAATCAGCGACCTGGTGGAGTCCGACTTCGGTTTTCACATCATCAAGCTGGTGGATGTGAAAGGTGCAAAGCAACCTACATTCGAAGAGGCACGTGCCAGCCTGGAGCCCGAGTTGCGCGCGCAATTGGCCCAGCGCAAGTTCGCCGAAGTGGCGGAGGCCTTCACCAACGGCGTGTATGAACAATCAGATAGTCTGAAGCCCGTTGCTGAGCGATTGAAGCTGGAGGTGAAGACGGCCTCTAATGTTCAGAGACAAGCCATGCCTGGCGTTGCCGGGCCCTTGGCCAATGCCAAGTTGCTGGAGGCGATTTTTAGCAAAGATTCCCTAGAAAACAAGCGTAATACCGAAGCGCTGGAACTGGGTGCCAACCAGTTGGTCTCTGCCCGTGTGGTGGCGTACAGTGCTGCCCGCCCCTTAGACCTTAACGAGGTGAAGTCCCAAGTCCGCGCACGCTTGGTCGCCAGTCGTGCGCTGGAGCAAGCCAAGAAGGAAGGTGTCGAGAAGTTGACGGCCTTGCAAGCCAATGCTGCTGCGGTGGGCATGCCTGCTGCTGTAACAGTGTCCCGTGATGCCGCGCAAGGTTTGGCTAGCGCTGTGGTTGATGCGGCTTTGAAGATCAACCCTGTGAAATTGCCAGCGTTTGCTGGAGTCGAGGTCGGCGGGCAAGGCTATGTGGTTGTGCGTGTTAACAAGGTGCTTCCTCGGAATCCGGTGCAAGAAGCCCAAGGCAAGCAGGAGCAAGCGCAGTACGCCCAGTGGGTTGCTGCGGCAGAAAGCAGTGCTTACTATGAAAGTCTGAAGCAGCGCTTCAAGGTTCAGATCAAAGTTTCTGCCCCCGACACTGTCAAAACAGTCTTGAATTGATTTTTGTCCTGAAATTTCAGGTTATAATTTTCGTCTACGGTGGCTGTAGCTCAGTTGGTAGAGTCCAGGATTGTGATTCCTGTTGTCGTGGGTTCGAGCCCCATCAGCCACCCCAAGGTTCTTTTTTGTTTGGCTAAGTAGTTGAAATCAAAAGCTATTAAGCCAAATCAATCACTTACGTTTCCCCGCACGGACACAAAACCGGACAGTTCGCTTGCTGATGTAGCGAAACTGCTCCGGCTTTTTGAAGCGGGGAAAACAATGCCAGATTGGTCTAGATACCACGTCAAAACTGACGGTAGGGCGTACTTCCGGTTCTATATTCCTGAAGATTTGAAGGGCATCATTGGGCCATTCCCAATGGTGAACCTGCGCATGAAGGCGTCTCGGCAGGCCGAAAGGCTTGCTTTGATGCACTACATCGCGTTTGAAGGCGTCATTGAAGAGGCACGCTAGAAAATAAAGGCCGATGCCCTGAAGCCCCGCCCGGTGCCCCTGAGTGATTTTTCAGAAGAGGCCATCCGAGATTTCGCTGTTCGAGTCGCCCAAGACCGCAATCGCGAGCAGCATGCGGCGATCAGAAGCATGGAGCCACGAGACCCGCTGCTCAATATTCACGATTTGCTCGCGACTATTGCAGGTGATGTGTTGTCTGCAACCAACGCTGGGCCATTGTCTGGCCTCGCTGCAATTTTTCTTCGAGAAGCGGGCATCCCTTTCGACAGCGCTTCGCCCAGCTTCAAAGCGCTGGTGTTTGAGCTGGCGACTGCCCTGGACACGGAGTACATCAAGCCCAGCACCCGCCGCCTGCATGGCCGTGAGGCCGTGGCCCCGCCGCCGCTTCCAGTGTCCCCTCTAACTGCCGTAGCGACTCCCGTGCAGTTGACCTTAGGGACGGTCATAGATCGCCACTTGAAGGCCCAAAAGCAGAGCGGCTACACCCGCAAGGTGGTGCGCTGCTTGGAGTTGTTTCGGGAAATGGTTGGGGCAAAGACCCCTGTGCGTTCAATCCGCCAGCTCCATGTCACGGACTTCCTACGAAACATCTGCCGGTTGCCTTCAGATTGGGCGGCACAGTTCGACAAGGGTGATGTCAGCATCTCCGCGTTGTTGGCCAGCAATGCCGAAAAGGTAATGTCCCCGCTGACCTACACGGACAACTACCGTGCGCCCCTAAAGGCGTTCCTCAGGGACTCCCGGCGGGACTACGGCGACGAGGGCTTCCCCGCCTTGATCGTGGATGGGATCGAGTACACGGGTGACCGAGAGGAGGGGGAGGATCAACAACGTGCGCTCATGTTCCCCGAGCTAAAAACCTTGTTCGAAGGGCCAGATTTCGTAGCCATTGCGGCCGATCCACAACAGGAAGCCATGTACTGGTTCCCCATCATCTGTCTGTTTTCCGGTGCACGCCCCGCGAAGTCTGTCAGCTTAACCCTCAATGTGACTTTGGGGTCTCTGAGGGCATCCACTATCTGGACTTCAACGCCAGAAGCGCAGCCGGTAAGGGCATCAAGAAGACTGTCAAAAACGGTGAGGAGCGGCGCATCCCGCTGCACCCTGAGCTAATCCGTCTGGGTCTACCCGCTTATCTTGAGCGAGTGAAAGCCGCTGGGGCTGACCGGATGTTCCCGACTTTCCGAGTGAAAAAGGGTAATCCTTATGAGGCCGCTGGAGGTGAGTTCACGGAACTCCTGAAGACTGTGTGGGCTGCTGCCGGTTTCAAAGACATTTTGTTAAGGTGGTCGATGAAACAGGAGATTGCAAATGGCAACGAGAAGGCAATTCAGCCGGGAGTTCAAGGTTGAAGCTGTAAAGCTCGTAACTGAACGCGGGGTTGGCGTTAG
>CAUOXL010000018.1:0-105917 GCA_963508575.1 uncultured Rhodoferax sp. | reverse complement strand
GCGCCATCGACATACGCCAAACGCCATTGCTAGCGCCAAGCCGGAGGCGTCCGGGAAGGGTGCCCCTGGGTTTTCGAGCATAGGGATTGTCATGACAGGGGGTGACACGCTAGCCAAAGCGGTGGCACTGTGATGGAAGCGTCCGGCGGCCAGTCTTCACACAATGAAAGGATATGCAGCCACCAGAAGGAGAGCCTTTTGATTACCACACGTGCAGAACCGAAGAAGTCCCGTTTGACGCGAGGCGGGAGACGGCCTTTGGGTGTACGAGTCAAAGGGGGGTGTTCAGGTGTCGAGCTTGCATCTCCGGGTACCTCCTCGATGAGCCCGCCGCGATCACGCAGCCACGATGACATTCTGGAGTTCACATTGGCACCGCCGGCCGCTGGCGCGTTGGAGTCTTCCGCACCGCTGCGCCAGTTGTTTTGCATCACCATGTTCAATGAGCCGGCTACACAGCTGATCGCGACGCTGGACGCCTTGCTGGCAGCTCTGCGGGTGGCCCGTGAAGCGCGGCAACGCTGTGCCGGTGACGCCGCCGTTTGCCTGGTCATAGATGGCCGGAGTCAGGTTCAGCCAGAGGTGCTGGACTGGCTGCTGACGGCCGGTTGTGTCGATGCTGAGGCACTGCAGCACGATGGCCGGACACGCTTGTTTGACGCGTGTGCCCTGGAGGTGGGCGGTGAGCGTTTCCGCACATTCGTCATTGTTAAAGGCCACAACCGCGGCAAGCTGCATTCGCATGCCTTGTTCTTCGGCCTGGTGTGTGCACGGGTGGAACCCCGGCTGTGCTTTCAGCTCGATACGGGCACCTTGGTGGCCCCCGAGGCAGTCAGCGCCATGTTGGCCAGGTTTGCTGCCAAGCCGCGCACAGCGGCGCTGGCCTCACACATCCACAGCGCCTGTGATGCGCCTGGCTTGCTGGGGGGCTGGCAGTTCATGGACTTTGCCAGCCAAGCGGCGGTGAGCTGGCCGGCAGAGCAGTTCAGCGGCCACCTGAGCGTGCTGCCCGGTCAGTTTTGCGGGTTCCGTTGGCGCGCCATCAGCCCGCAGCGGCGCCAAGCGCTGTGCAATGAGGCGGCGCTGGAGCTCGCATGCCGTCAGCCTGCTGCAGACCCCTTGGGGCGCTACCTCCATGGTCTGCAGGCGCAGTCGTTTGGCCAGCGCTTGATGTTTTTGGCCGAGGACCGGGTGATGGGCAGCGAAATCGTGTTGCAACCCGGTGGCTGGCGGCTGGGCTTTTGCACCGAGGCCCATGCGCAGACCGATGCCTGCACCACCCTGCCTGAATTGCTGCGTCAGCGTCGACGTTGGAATAACGGGGCCACTGCCTGCCGCCTGTGGCTGCTGTCGCAATGGGCCCAACGGCTGGGCCATACCGGCCGAAACGGCCATCTGGCCTGGGCCATGTTGTGGCAAGTATTGCTCCTGGCACAGCAACTGCTGGCCCCGGCCTTGCTGGTTCTTGGGGGGGCTTTGTGCCTGCAGGCCATGAGCGCGCTGTGGCAACAGGGACAGTGGGGTTGGCCGTTGGCCTGGGTCGGAGGGATGGCCCTGGGGGGTGTGGCTGGATGGGGGCAGCGGGTTCAGGGGGGTAGTGGCCGTGGGGCTGCGCTTGTGCGCGACCTGGGCTTTACGCTGGCGGGGGTGTGCCAAGTGGCCATGCTGGTGCATGCCTTGCCTGTGGCCGCTACACTGCTATTGCTGCTGCCTCCGGCGACCGCTACGCTGCTGACCGCCCGTGCCATGGGGCCACAAGGCGGCACGGTGCTACGGCGGGCGTGTGAGTACCTGTTGTGGGTCAACCCGGTGATGCAGGTCGTGCTGTGGGCCTATGCCCTGGCCCGGGTCGGTGATTTGAGCTGGGGTACCAAAGGACTGGTGGGCTCTGCTGGCCATGGGCTGAGGCGCTTGCGGGTAGGGCTGGCCGGTGCCGCCAGCCTGTCGCTTTGGCTGGCCGGAAATGCTGCGCTGGTGGCCTGGGCCTGGCAAGCGCCTACTGATTGGAGCGGTGGACTTGATCCGGTGTTGGGCGCGGTCTCGCTGCTGCTGGGTCTGACGCTGGTCTTCACACTGTTGCACAGCCTGTTTCCCTGGCTTCGCCACCGCAGGGCGCATCTGCCTACGGACTTGGAAGGAGAAGTGGCATGAACGACAGCCTGCATACCCGGATTGCGCACCAAGCCCGGCAGCGACCACGCGCCACTGCGGTGGTTGACCGTGTGCGTCGCTTGACCTACGCCGGCTTGGAGCGGGATGCGAATCAGCTGGCCCACCATCTGTGTACCAAGCCGCTGGCCGCTGGCCAGGTGGTGGCGCTGGCCTTGGAGCCCAGCTGCGAATGCCTGGTGGCCTTGCTGGCCATCTGGAAAGCCGGGGCCGTGGCCTTGCCCTTGGACGTGCATCAACCACGTGCCCGGCTGCAGACTCTGCTGGCAGATGCGGGCGCCCAGCATCTCGTTAGCGTGTCCAGCCACGACCAAGACCTGCGCGGCCTGGTGCCCTGTCTGGTGCATCTGGACGCAGAGCAGCCCTGGATCGCCCGTCAACCGCGCCATGCGCCGGGCCGGCCGATCCACCCGTTGGCCTGCTTGCTCTATACCTCTGGCTCCACTGGCCAACCCAAGGGGGTTCCCCTCACCCAGGCGGCTTTGCTGCGCAAGTTCAGCATGCCCGGCGCCTGGGGGGTGTTGGACGCCTCATGCAGGGCAGCCTGGCACAGCTCACCCGGCTTTGACGCCTCGCTGGCCCAGGCCTTGTTGCCCCTGCTGCACGGCGGCAGCGTGCGCGCCATTGACAGCGATGAGCGTCTGAACCCGCGCCGCCTGTGGAGCGCGCTGAAACAGCAGCGCTGCACTGTGCTGGACGCCACACCGTCTTGGTTGCTGGCCATGCTCGACAGTGCGCCCGCCGATCTGTCGCTGCGGCGCGTGGTGCTGGGTGGCGAGATTTTGGCTCCCGCCCTGGCCCAGCGGGTCATGGCCCGCTGGCCGCAGGCCACGCTGATCAATGTGTACGGACCCACGGAGGCCTGCATCGATGCCACCGCGCACCAGGTCACCGCCGCCGATCTGGCGGCCTCCAGCCTGCCTATTGGCCAGGCCTTGCCGGGGTATGAGGTGATGGTGCTGGACGACGCCTTGCAGCCGCTGCCCCAGGGGGCGGTGGGGGAGCTGTGCATCGCCAGCGAACTGCTGGCGCCAGGCTACTGGCAACGCCCGGAGGCCAGCGCCGCCCGCTTTGTCCGGCTGGCCGACGGCCGCCGGGTCTACCGCAGTGGCGATCTGGCCCGGCAACAGCCCGATGGCACTTGGGTCTTCTTGGGGCGCAACGACTTGCAAGTCAAGCTGCGTGGCCAGCGGGTGGAGTTGGGTGAAATTGACGCCTGCCTCAGCCGCTTGCCGGGCGTGGCGGCCGCTGCCGTCAAAGTCTGGCCGGGTGCCGGGACTGACGCGCGCCTGGTGGGCTATCTGGTCTTGGGCACCCCTCAGTCCTTGCCCGCGCTGCGGGCGCTGTTGCGTGAGCAATTGCCAGCGGTGATGGTGCCTGCTGAACTGGTGCTGCTGCGCGACATGCCTATGACCTTGGGGGGGAAGGTGGACCGCGCGGCTCTGCCCGAGCCCGTGGCCGAGCACCGGCCCCAGCCAGACGCAGACGCAGAGCTTGCCAGCACTGGCAGAAACCACGTCGAGGCGGCGCTGCTGGACTTGTGGCGGCGGGTGCTGGAGCGCCCGCAGCTGGGCCTGCATGACAATTTTTTTGAGCATGGCGGTGATTCGCTGGCGGCAGTAGAGCTGCTGCTGGCCATGGAGCGACAGTTCTCGGTGGAGCTGCCGCTGGCCATGCTGCTGGATCGCCCGACCGTGGCCGATCTGGCACTGGGTTTGGCCCGCTACAACGGTGCGGCCGAGGTCGGCAGCGGTCGCCAACTCTGGTTGCGCAGCCGGCCCGTGGGGGGCACCGGCCCGGCCCCGCTGATCCTGTTGCCACCCGGTAGCGGGGCCGGCTTGGTGTACGCCGGCCTGGTGCGTGAACTGCCGGCGGGCCTGCCTTGCCTGGCCTTGCAGGCGGTAGGCCTGGGCGGTTCGGCCGGAAGCTTGGATATGCCTGCGTTGGCCGCCCGCTTTGTGGCCGATGTGCAAGCCGTGCAGCCCCATGGTGACATCCAGCTATGTGGTTATTCGGCCGGTGGCGCCATTGCGCTGGAGATGTGCCACCAGCTGCAAGGTGCCGGCCGCCGCGTGGCCCGGCTGTTGCTGCTGGACCCGTATTGCCCCGATCCAGCCGATGCCGGCACTGAGGCCCCCCAGCAAGATGCCCCTGAGGCTGCGGCCATGGCTCTGCGCAGTGCTTTGCGTGACATGCTGTGGGACGGATTTGGCCTGCGCGACCGGGCGGCAGAGCCCGCGCTCGCGTTGGCCCACGAGCTGCTGGAGCAGGCCGACCTCGCCGGCAGCCGCTTGCAGAGCTTGGCCCGCCAGGCGCTTCCGGCCCACGTCGATGTGGCGTTGTTTTCACTGTTGGTGCAAGGCGCGGCCAACCTGTGTGCTGCCTATCGCACGCAGCGACCCCAACCATTGCAAGGGTTTGATGGCGAAGCCTGGTTTGTGCAGCCCCTGGGTGATGCCCCCTCACTGCGCGAGGCCCGGGTCCAGCGTTGGCAACGTTTGCTGGGGGTGCCGCTGCGCACGCTGCGGATTCCCGGTGAACACGCCGCCATGTTGCAGCGTGACCATAGCCTGAGCGCGCTGGGCCAGGCCCTGCGCCCTTTGTTTGACGCCGAACGCCTGCTGGCGCAGGCCTGATCCATGACTGCACCTGAAAACACTCCTCCCGTCGGCCTTTTGGCCACCTTGGTCGATGCGTGGCGAGGCCTGTGGCGCCATGCCATCGGCCACCGGCGCCGCTTGGGCTGTGCCGCTGCTTTGCTGCTGAGTGCCGAGTTGATGCGCCTGCCCTTGCCTTGGTTGGCAGGGCAAGCTGTCAACCAGTTGCAAAGCCTGGGACTGGCCGGTGCACCGGTGGCTGCCCGCTGGCTGGCTGCGCTGTTGGGTCTGGTGCTGCTGGCCTGGCTGTGCCACGCCAGTGGCCGGATTCTGGAGCGGCAGGTGGCGCAGTTTGCGCGCCAAGACCTGGCCTTGGGTCTGATGCAGCGTCTGCTGCGTGCGCCGTTGGCCTGGCACCGCCGCGAGCATCCCTTGGTGGTGTCCCAGCGCGCCATGCAGGGCAGCCAGGCCCTCAATGACTTTGCCGAAAGCCAGTACATCTACCTGCAAAGCGCGGTGCGCCTGGTGGGGCCGGTGGTGGCGCTGAGTTTGCTCGATGTATGGCTGGGGGCCGCTGCTGCAGTTGGATTGCTGTTGCTGGGCGCAATCAGTCTGTGCTTTGACCGGGTGATGTTGCGCCTGTCGGATGTCAAAAACGAAGCCGAGCGACGCAACACCGCCACCTGGGGCGAGCTCCTGGTGCAATTGCGCACCCTGCGTGCTTTGCGGCTGGAAGCCGGTGCACTAGCGGTGGTGCGCCAGCGGCTTGCCGCAGTGCTACGCCCCTTGGCCCGGCTGGTGCTCATCAACGAAGGCAAGTGGGGCGCGGTGGATGTGCTGGGGCAACTGTTCTGGGGTAGCCTGGTGGTTTTGTATGTGGTGCGGGCTGATGCCACGGTGGGCGGCGCCATCGCTCTGGGCAGCGTCTTTATGGTGTACGAGTATGCCCGTCAAGCTGAAGGTAGTCTGAGTTCTCTGGCGGCCGACTTCGCGATGCTGGCCGGTCAACTGAGCGGATGGCGTGCTTTGCAGCCGTTGCAGCAAGCGCCTGTTGAAGAAGAACTCCCACGTTTGCAAGCCAGCGGCTGGACCCGACTGAGTACCCGGGCGCTGTGTTTGGGCTACGAAGATGGTCGCCAAGTGCTGGGCGGGCTGGATCTGTGGCTGGTGCGCGGCCGCAGCTACGCACTGTCGGGCGCTAGCGGTGCCGGCAAGAGCACGCTGTTGGCAGTGTTGGCGGGGCTGGAGCCCGCCCGCTCGGGGCAGATCCGGCTTGATGCTGAGGTGGTGCAGGCGCAGCGCCTGCGGCGTGAGGCCACCTTGGTGCCTGCCCAGGCTGCGGTGTTCAGCGGTAGCGTGCGCGAGAACCTGGCACCGGGCCAGCCTGAGCTGCCGGAGCAGCGCCTGTGGCAGGCCCTGGCCAGTGTGGCCCTTGACGATTTTGTACGCCAGCTGCCCAGGGGTCTGGATACCGACGTGGGCGATGGCCAGTCCACCTGGTCGGCCGGCCAGCAGCAGCGCCTGGCGCTGGCCCGCGCCAGCGTGGCCGCCACCGACACCGGGCTGCTGCTGCTCGACGAGCCCACGGCCCACCTGGACCGCGACAACGCCCAGTCAGTGCTGCGAGGTCTGCTGGCGGCGCACCGTGGCGCTTGCGTCGTGGCGGCGCTGCATGACCCGGCGCTGCTGCACCTGTTCGACCACTGCATGCACATCGACAACGGCGTGCTCACCACCGCCCCCTTGGCGGCTTGATCAAAGGAGAACCTACCCATGAAACGCCACTGGCAGCGCCCATTGATGCGCACACGCCGCCTCGCTTTGCCCCCCCTGCTGGCCCTGCTGGGCCTGCTGGCGGGGCAGGGCAGTGCCCAGGCGCTCAGCGTGGATGATGCCCGTCACCTGCTCACGCGTACGGGTTTTGGGGCCGCACCGCACGAAATCCAGGCCTTGCAGCCCTTAAGCCGTCAACAAGCGGTAGAGCGTCTGCTTGACAGTCTGGACAAGCAGCCTGTGCTGGCGCCTCCCCCGGCTTTTTTGCAGCATGTCTCGCCCGCTGAGTACCGCGACCAGCTGGGCGACTATGTGCCCGCCGCTATGGGCGGCACCAACCGCGAGATGAGCCCCTCCGAAGAGCGTGCACTGACGCACCGTGGCATGCAAGAGATGGAGCAGCTGCGGGTCTGGTGGCTGGACCGCATGATCAGCACCCCCACGCCGTTTGCTGAGCGTCTGGCACTGTTCTGGCACGGCCATTTCACGTCCAAATACTTCGACGTGCTGGCGCCCCGACTGATGTATGAGCAGCTGCAGACCATCGAGCGCATGGGCAAGCACAACGTAGGCCAGTTGCTGCATGCCATGATGGGCGATCCGGCGATGCTGATCTTTCTGGACAACGCGATCAATACCCGCCAAGCGCCCAACGAGAACCTTGCACGTGAGTTACTGGAGCTGTTCACCCTGGGTGAGGGCCACTACCGCGAAACTGACATCAAACAACTGGCCCGGGCGTTGGCCGGCCACAGTGTGGATTTCGAGGGGAACTTCGGCTACCGATTCCGCCCGGAGTATGCCGACCGGGGCGAGAAGACCTTCTTGGGCCAGCGTGGTCGTCTGACCCGCGAGGACTGCCTGCGCATTCTGCTGAAGCATCCACGCACCGCGCTGTTCATCACCGACAAGCTCATGCGCGAATTTGTCTCGCCCAACCCCGATCCGGCTGAGCTGCAGCGACTGGCGCAGGTATTGAGGCGCCACGACTTTGCCATGCGTCCCTTGCTGCGTGCGATGTTGCTCAGCCCCGGATTTTGGGCCGCTGAGAACCGGGGGCAGCTGGTCAAGTCGCCCGTGGAGCTGTTGGTGGGGATGGTGCGCAGCGTGGGTTTGGTACAGCCCGACCTGGGTTTGTTGGCCGAGGAGGTTCGCTTGATGGGGCAAGACCTGTTCGAGCCCCCTACCGTCAAAGGCTGGCGAACCGGTGTCAGCTGGCTCACCTCGGAAACCGTGCGCCAGCGTGCCGAACGTTTGAGTGCCCTGTGGGGCTGCCGCGAGGCCGGCTGGTTGGCCCAGCGCGCGCAGGCTGACGACTTGCTACTCCGCTTCTCGTTTGAACAAGACGGCGCCGCCAGCGGCAGGCTGCGTGTTGAGGTCGATGGACAGGTAGTGGCCGAGGTACAGCCCCGTTGTGCCAGCCCGGTCATCGGTGCTGGCCAAGAGACGTTCAAACCGATGTGGGAAACCCTGCTCATTCCCCGTGCCCAGTTGCCTGCCACCGTGCGTAGTCTTACTGTGCGCTTTGTCCGGCCCCAGGGCCAGCGGCAAAATGCGTTTGTGAATTGGGTCCAACTGGACGGCCAGCGCTGGCCGGCCTACTTGAGCCAATCCGGCTTTGAGTCCGGCGAGGGTTGTAATCCGGCCACCGTGCCGGTGGGCATGCTGTACTGCCCGGGTCACCTGGTGTTTGACCTGCAGGCCTTGCACAGCGGCCTGGAGCCGACCTTGGCGGACCGGACGCATGGCCCCCTCAACGCGGTGCTGGAGTCTGGTACCGCACGCCAGAAGCTGACGATGCGCCCCGCCGACCTGCCGCATGCCGGCCGGCCGCAAGCCCCGTGGCAAGGGTGGCAAAACCTGCCATTGGCACAGGGACTGTTGCCCGTCCCCCCGCTGCTGGCCACCGCGCCCAGCCCGGACCTGACCGAGCGCATGGCCGCCATGCTGCGTGACCCTGCCTTCAACCTCAAATAAGCCCTCAACCCCCTGACCTGGAGAGTCCCTTGACACACCTTGCCATGAACCGCCGCCGCAGCCTGGGCCTGATGGGTGCAGCCCTGTCTGGCCTCAGCCTGCCAGCACTAGCCGCTAAACCGACCAATCTGGGCACGCGTCGCTTGATTTTGTTGACCCTGATTGGTGGCAACGACGGGCTCAACACCGTTGTGCCTTACCGCGACCCGCTTTACCGGGCTTTGCGGCCCAAAGCGGGCCTGGCGGCGGCCTCGGTACTGCCCCTCAACGACGAGCTGGCACTGCACCCGGCTTTGGGTACCGCAGCTGCCTTGTACCAAGCCGGTGAGCTGGCGGTGCTGCAGGACGTGGGCTATCCCCAAGCCCGGCTGTCGCACTTTGAATCGGCTGCGATCTGGGACAGTGCCGACACGGCCAATGGCACGCGCGCGATCGAGGGCTGGTGGGCGGAGGTGGTGCGACGCAATGCGGCCAGTTTCAGCGCCGCCCAGCTGGATGCGGCGGCCATCAGCTTCAGCGCCGACGATATGTTTGCCAGTGGCCCCAGCGTGCCACTGTTGCGTATGCGCCGTGACCTCGGCGCATTTTTTTCCGAGGCGCAAGCCACTCTGGCTACGAGTCCGCAAAGCCGTTCGGGCTTGCGCGGTCATCTGGCCGAGATGGTGGACAGTGGCGAGCGCGTGCGCCTGCAGGTGGCGGCACGCCTGCGCAATGCACCGCGGCCCACGGTGCCCCCCTTTTCGGATCCCATCGACATGCAGGTGATGTTGAGTGACTGGTTGCTCAGCAACGGCGTGCGCAGTCCTGTGCTTCGCCTGCGTCTAGATGGATTCGACACCCACTCCGAACTGTTGGCCCGGCATGGTGATCTGATGACGACGCTGGACCGCGGACTGCAGCAACTCAGCACGCGCCTGCGCGCTAGTGGCCTCTGGCGCGACACGCTCATCGTCGTCTCCAGCGAATTCGGTCGCCGGCCGAAGGAAAACGCCGCTCAAGGCACCGACCATGGCACCGCTGGGCCGGTGCTGTTGCTGGGTGGGGCTGTGCGCGGGGGCATCCACGGTCAACGTGCCGCCCTCGATCAGCTGGATGCCGAAGGCAACCTGCACCACACCACTGACTTCCGCAGCCTCTACAGCACGGTGATCGACGACTGGTTTGGCCTGCCCGTCAACCCGTTGCGGGAGCGTGGTCTGGCTAGCGTGGGGGGGCTGCTGGCTGGCGGCTGACATAGGCTTGTTCGCCAAGCGGCGGGCCACTGCCTTGCAGGTCGCAGGGACCATGGGAACCGATGAAGAGTCGCCTTAGCGCTGCGAAGTCGCCAGACGCAGTGCCAGGCCCAAAAACACCACGCTGGCGACCCGGTTCAGCATGCGCTGAGCGGTGTGCGAACGGCGGAAGACTTGTCCGAAGCCGGCGGCGCACCACGCTACGGCACTGAAGGTCAGCAGCGCCGCCAGCATGAACACAGCACCGAGCTGTACGATTTGCAGCGCCATGGAGCCTTGGGCCGGATCGGCAAACTGCGGCAAAAAGGCCAGAAAGAAAATGGCGACCTTGGGGTTGGTGATGTTCATCATCACGCCGCGCAGGTAGGTCTGCAGGGGCGACATTGCGCTTTCAGTGGCCGTGTCGGCAATGCCCACCGGAGCATGCCATGCGCCCCAGGCCAGGTACAGCAGGTAAGCCGCCCCCAAGAGCTTGAGCGCCGTGAACGCGGCGGCCGAAGCCGCGAACACAGCCGCCAACCCCAGCGCTACCGCCGCGGTGTGAAACAGCAGGCCGCTGCACAAACCCAGCACCACCAACAGCCCGGCTTTGCGCCCATGCACGGCGGAGTGCAGCAACACGAAGACGTTGTCGGGTCCGGGCGAGAGGGCGAGCAGCACCGATGCTGCGAAGAAGGTCAGGGTCGTGTCGAGGTGAAGCATGGCGTGGTGCCGCTGGCGCGACAGGAAGGGGCGATGCCCGCCATCCTAACCCCGCGTACGTCGGTCATCAGCCTTTCGCCACTTCGTGGGCTCCCATGATTTCGAGGGCACGCACCAGAGCGGAGTGGTCCAGGCCGGCCATGTCATTGGCGGCACACACTTGCATCAACTGCGCGGCACCAGCCGTTTGGGGCAGAGCCAGGCCCATGGCCTTGGCGCCGTTCAGGGCGAGGTTCAGGTCTTTCTGGTGCAAGCTAATTCGGAAGCCGGGGGCGAAGGTGCGTTTGACCATGCGCTCGCCATGCACCTCCAGAATGCGGGAGGCCGCAAAGCCGCCCATCAGGGCCTGGCGTACCTTGGCGGGGTCGGCACCTGCCTTGCTTGCGAACAGCAGTGCCTCACCCACAGCGGCAATGTTCAGAGCCACGATGATCTGGTTGGCCACCTTGGTGGTCTGGCCGTCGCCGTTACCGCCCACCAGGGTGATGTTCTTGCCCATGTGCTGCAGCAAGGGCAGGATGGCGTTGAAGGTGGCTTCTTCCGCGCCCACCATGATGGTGAGGCTGGCCGCCTTGGCGCCGACTTCTCCACCGGAGACCGGAGCGTCCATGTACTGGCAACCCAGGGCATTGATTTTCTGGGCGAAGACTTTGGTCTCCATGGGCGAGATGGAGCTCATGTCCACCACGGTTTTGCCGGCACTCAGGCCTTCGGCCACGCCGTTGGCGCCGAAGAGCACCAGCTCCACGTCCGGCGTGTCGGGCAGCATCAAGAAGATGATGTCGGCCTTCTGCGCAACTTCTTTGGCGGTGGCGCAAGGCTTGCCGCCTGCTTGCAACAGAGCTTCGGGCACGGAGCCCATGGTGTTCAGGTACACCGTGTGGCCGGCTGCCAGCAGGTGACCTGCCATAGGGTTGCCCATGATGCCGAGGCCGATAAATCCGAGAGTAGTCATAGTGTTTGAGCGATGGAGTGGAAAAGAAATAGAAGAACCAAAGAGACTGGGTGGCAGCGAGTTTTGCGGAGGTTAAGGAGGAGCCCGAAGGGCGGGGGGCACGCAGCAGAACGCGCTGCTATCCGTTAGCCCAGGTACCTGTCGCGCAAAGCCTGGGTGGCGTTGCGGAACAGGCCGAGGTCGCTGCCCACGGCCACAAAGGTGGCACCCATTTCCATGTAGCGGCGTGCGTCGGCTTCGACCGGTGCCAGGATGCCGGTCGGCTTGCCCTGGGCTTTGGCCTGAGCAAATACGTGGGCAATGGCCTCTTGCACTTCAGGGTGGTTGGCGTTCCCCAGATGACCATAGCCCGCAGCCAGATCCGAGGGGCCCACAAAGATGCAGTCAACGCCCGGAACTGCCGCAATCTCGGCGGTGGCCGCCACGGCTTTGCGGCTCTCAATCTGCACCGCCACGCACATGTGCTGGTTGGCTTCCTGGAAATAGCCTGGGATGGCGTTGTAGCGATTGCTGCGTTGGGCCACAGAAACGCCGCGCATGCCTTCCGGTGGATACCGTGTGGCGGATACAGCCTGCCGGGCTTCTTCGGCGCTTTCCACAAAAGGAACCAGGAAGTTGTAGAAGCCGGCATCGAGCAGACGCTTGATCTCAATGGGGTTGTTGCAGGTGGGACGCACAAAGGGTGCACTCACGCTGTCCTTGAGGGCCATCAGCTGCGGTACAAAGGTAATGACGTCGTTGGGTGAGTGCTCGCCGTCCAGCAGGATCCAGTCAAATCCGGCAACGCCCAGCACCTCGGTGCTGATGTGGCTGGACAAGGAAGCCCAGCAGCCGATCAGGCGTTTGCCGGCGAGCAGATCTTTCTTGAACTGGTTGGGGAAGGGGCGGTAGGGTTCTGGGTAGGACATGGTGAAACCTCGTGTCAGTCAAATCGGGGGAAGGAGAGGGCGATGTTCCGGCTCAGGTCACGGGAGCCGGATTGAAGAGCACCAGTGCGTTGTGGAGCTTCCAGTGCTCGGCCCAGGTTTTCTTGCGCCCGCTGGCCACGTCCAGCATCAAGTGAAAAAGCTCCCAGCCCACATCAGCGATCGTGAGCTCGCCATCGGCGATGCGACCGGCGTTCACGTCCATCAAGTCGTGCCAGCGGCGCGCCAGGTCGGTGCGGGTGGCCACCTTGATGACCGGACACTCCGCCAGCCCGTAAGGCGTGCCCCGGCCGGTAGTGAACACATGCAGGTTCATACCGGCGGCCAATTGCAGGGTGCCGCAGATAAAGTCGCTGGCCGGCGTGGCCGCGTAGTGCAAGCCCTTGTGCTGGAGCTTCTCGCCCGGTGACAGCACCCCGCTGATGGGCGCCGTGCCGGATTTGATGATGGAGCCCATGGCCTTTTCCACAATGTTGGACAGGCCGCCCGCTTTGTTGCCGGGGGTGGTGTTGGCACTGCGGTCCGCCTGGCCACGGCCCAGGTAAGCGTCGTACCAGGCCATTTCGCGGGCCATGGCGTCAGCAATCTCGGGGGTGGTGGCGCGGGCCGTCATTTGCTCGATCGCATCGCGTACCTCGGTGGTTTCCGAGAACATCACGGTGGCCCCGGCGCGCACCAGCAAATCGGTGCAAAAGCCTACGGCCGGATTGGCCGTCACGCCTGAAAACGCATCGCTGCCACCGCACTGCACGCCCACCACCAGTTCACTGGCGGGGATGGTTTCACGCCGGCGGGCGTTGAGCCGCTCCAGGTGCGGCACGGCAGAGGCCAATACCGAGTCGATCATGCTCATGAAGCCCACATGTTGCTCGGCTTGCAGGCAGACAACATCAAGTTCTGGCGCTGTTTTGGTGCCAATTGTGCCTGTGGCGCTCGTAGAGTCTGCGCTAGCAGCTACTATTTCTATAGCACTTTTGACCGGTGGAAACAGCCGCTCCGGTTGCAGCTTTTCGCAGCCCAGGCTCACCACCATCACCTCACCGCCGAAGTTGGGGTTCTTGGAAATGTTGCGCAGCGTGCGGATGGGGATGATGGCGTCCGGTGCATCAATGGCCACGCCACAGCCGTAGCCGTGCTCAATGCCAATCACATCGTCTACGTTCGGGTAGCGGGGGAGCAACTCGGCCTTGATGCGCTGGACCGCAAAGTCCACCACGCCGGCCACACATTGAACTGTGGTCGTGATGGCCAAAATGTTGCGGGTGCCCACAGAGCCATCGGCGTTGCGGTAGCCCTCGAAGGTGTAGCCGGTCAAGGGCTCAGCGTTCCAGGCGGGTGCAGTCGCTTTGGGCAGGTTGTCCAGCGTGCGCGCTTCGGGCATGTGGAGCAGGCGTTCATGAACCCAAGCCCCGGCCGGAATGTCCTTCAAGGCATAGCCGATAGGCACGTTGTAGCGCAGCACCGCAGCATCTTTGGCAATGGCGGTGAGCGCAACCTTGTGGCCTTGCGGCACGCGGTCTACCAGCGTCAGTCCGTCTTTCAGGACAGTCCCTGCCGCCAGGCCACCGTCGTTCGCGACAATCGCCACATTGTCGGCGTCATGCATGCGTATGGTGAGTGGTGTAGCCATGGCCATCAATGCCCCAATACCAGGTTGGGCAACCAGAGGGAGAACGCAGGCACATAGGTGACCAGCATCATGCAAGCCAGCAAGGCGCCGTAGAACGGCATGATGGTGCGCATGACCTGACCTATCGAAATGCCCCCGATCGCACAGCCCACGGCCTGCGTGGTCCCCACGGGGGGCGTGTTCAGACCCAGCGCGCAATTCAGCAAAATCACCACGCCGAACTGGGTCGGGTCCATGCCGAATTGCTGGGCAATCGGCAGGAAGATGGGTGTGCAGATCAGCAGTGTGGGTGCCATGTCCAGGAAAGTACCCAGCACGAACAAGGCGAGGTTGATCATCAGGAAGATCAACCAGGGGTTCTGGGTGATGGTCCCCATTAGTTCGCCGGTGCGTTCGGGTACGTCATACATCGCCAGGAAGTAACCGAAGGCGCTGGAGATACCGATCAGGAACAGCACCACACCGGTCGTCTTGCTCGCTTTGGCGCAGGACTTAACAAAGTCCTTCCATGACAAGGAGCGATAGGCAACGGCAGTGATCAGCAGCGCCCACAGCACCGCTGTGGCAGCAGACTCTGTGGCGGTGAACACGCCCGACAAGATGCCGACCAAGATGATGACCACGATCAGCAAGCCCGGCAGTGCGGCGACAAAGCTGTTAAACACCTCACCCCATCCGGGGAAGACGCCACGCGTGGGGTAGCCCCGCTTGATAGCTACGCCATAGGCAGCCAGCAAGTTCAAGGCGGTCAATAGAAGGGCGGGCAACACACAGGCCAGCATCATGTTCAATACGCTGACTGATGCGATGCCGGCAGTGGCCAGGGTGTACAGAATCAGGTTGTGGCTGGTGGGCATCAAAGCGCCAACCAATGAGGCGTGGGTGGTTACGTTCACCGCATAGTCGGTGTCGTAGCCCTCCTTCTTCATCAGCGGAATCATCACCGAGCCCATGGCAGACACGTCAGCCACTGGCGAGCCGGCTACGCCACCGAACAGCGTGCAGCCCACCACGTTGGACATGCCCAAGCCACCGCGCACATGGCCCACCATGCTGTTGGCGAAGCGCACGATCCGCTGGGCAATGCCGCCATGCAGCATTAACTCGCCGGCAAAGATGAAAAACGGAATGGCGAGGAAAGAGAACACCTGCATGCCCCCCACCATCTTCTGGAACACCACGGCTACCGGCAAGCCGGCTGCAATGATGGTGGCCACTGACGCGAGGCCAACGGCGAAACCAACGGGCACGCCAATAATTAACAGCAAGCCGAAGCTCACACCCAAAACGGTTAGTTCCATGCTGGCACCACTTCCTTGCCCTGCACCAGAGCGATCACATGTTCAATTGAAAAAAGGACCACGAGCACGCCGGCAATGACAAGGGGCACGTAGTCCATGCTGGACGGGATGGGCAGCATGGGTTTCTGGTCATTCCACTTGAGGGCGGCCCAGATATAGCCGTTGTTGGCCATCAGTGCGCCAAAGATTCCCACCAAGACATGGATCACGATTTCCAGCTTCAAGCGCACTTTTTCAGGCAACAGGCTGATGATGGAATCCATGCCGATGTGGCCGGCGTCGCGTACGCCCACGGCCACACCAAGTGCGGTGATGTAGATCACGAGCAGCATGGCCAAAGCCTCTGCCCAGGTAGGGGTGTCATTGAAAACATAGCGCCCGATCACTTGGTATTGCACGCAAGCAATGAGCACGATGAGGCCTGCCACCGCAAGCATCAAACTGAGCTTGGATAGCGTGGCACAGAAGCGGGTGTACATAGAAAGCTCCGGTGAAGAATACAAACCTCCCGGCTGCTGTGCCGGGAGGTAGCGCTCAGGCGCGAATTACTTCGTGTCTTGCACGGCCTTCACGAGGCGCTTCATGTCAGGGGTGTTGGCGAACCGGTCATAAACAGGGCCCATGACGTCCTGGAAGGACTTTTTGTCCACTTCCACGATTTCGACACCGGCAGCCTTCACCATGTCGAACTCTTTCTTCTCATAGGCTGCCCAGGCGGTGCGGTTGAAGGCAACCGATGCCTTGGCCGCTGCGCGGATCTGATCTTGCTCAGCTTTTGGCAATTTGTCCCACGTCAACTTGGAGAACAGCAACACTTCGGGGGCCATGGAGTGCTCGGTCTTGTTATAGAACTTGGCCGCTTCAAAGTGCCGGCTGCCTGACCCGTACGATGGGTAGTTGTTTTCTGCGGCGTCGATGATGCCAGTCTTCAAGGCAGTCATCACTTCACCGAAAGGCATGGGGGTGGGGTTGGCGCCCATGGCCGCTGTCAGTGCCACCCACAGGTCGGACTGCTGTACGCGGATTTTCAGGCCCTTGGTGTCTGCCACAGATTTGATCGGCTTCTTGCCATAGATGGATCGGGCGCCGGAGTCGTAGTACGCCAACACCACAAAGCCTTGTGCCTCGCAATCCTTGGCGATTTCTTCACCGATGGGGCCGTCCAACACTTTGTGCAGGTGCTCCACAGAGCGGAACAGGAAAGGCAGCGCCGGGATGTTGGTCTTGGCACAGACGGAGTTCATGGGGCTGATGTTCACGCGCACCATGTCCAGCGCGCCGATCTTCACTTGGTCAATGGTTTCCTTTTCGGTGCCCAATGCGCCCTTGTTGAACACCTTGATGCTGTGCTTGCCGCCGGAGGCCTTCTTCAGTTCTTCGCTCATGAACCTGACCGACGTGACGGTGGGGTAGTCATCCGAGTTGTGGATGTCGGCGGACTTGAATTCTGCAGCCTGCGCAGACAGACAGAACGCAGCGCTTGCAGCCGCAATGATTGAGTAGATCAATTTCATGATTGTCTCCTGATAGGAAGTTGGGTTTAGCGAACGGGGAAGCGGGAAAAAAGAGGTTCTGCCATGCCCTGCGCGCCGGGCTCGACGACCAGTACGGCGCCGTCCAGGGCCGCATCAAATCCGGCAACAGGCGTTGCCGGCTGAATCGAGGTGATAAACAGGTGGCGCAGGTCCGGGCCACCGAAGGCACACATGGCGGGTTTGCTCATGGGAAGCCGGATGGACTCCAGCAGGTCGCCATGGCGGCTGAAGCGGTGAACTTGGCCTGCGTCATTGCCGCAAATCCAATAGCAGCCCTGTGTGTCCACTGCGGCACCGTCGGGCCGGCCGGGCAAAGGCTTCATGTCCACCAGTGCTTGCGCAGGCCCCCAGGTGCCTTGATCCAAGTCGAAGGCATGCTTGTAAATCATCTGCTCGCTCGGATGCGAGTCCGACAAATAGGCGGTCTTGCTGTCAGGGCTGAACGCCATGCCATTGGCCGTAATGAAGCCCTTCATCACGGGCCCCTGCAAACCACGTTCATCCAGGCAGTAAATACCGCCCGCTTTGCTGGAGAGTGCCATCTGGCGCACCATGGTGCTGATCCAGAAACGGCCCTTGGCATCACAGCGCCCATCGTTGAAGCGCATGTCATTTTCGGGGTGCTCGACGCTGGCCAGGCGGGTGAACTGGACATCCGGGGCCTCCAGCAAGGTGACTTCAAACACACCGCTTTCCATGGCCGCAATCACCGTTCCTTGGGTGCTCAGGGCGATACAGCCCACCCGTTCCTGGAGCCGCCAGGTCTTGCGTGTGCGGGTCGCCCAGTCTTGCCGGTGGATACAGCGTCCTTCAATATCCACCCAATACAGCGCTTGCTCCGATACGGACCAGACCGGGCTTTCCCCCACCGCGTCCCGGGAGTCGCAAAACAGCTCGTACTTGCTCAAAGTGCTTTGCATGGCGCTCAAGACTTCTTGGTGGGCAGGTGTGCGGTCATGGGCTCGCCCTGGAACAGGAAGCTTCCTCCTTGGTAAATCACCGCCGGATCCGTGATGTCCGGCTCCGGAGTGTTGGCATAGACCGCCGCGCGGAAGGGGTCGGCGCTGTCCTGCGGGACGTACCCGATGTGGCGGGCCGCGCTGTTGTCATACCAAGTGACCGCGTTATCGGACATGCCGAAGATGGCCGTGTGGCCGATCACGGGGGCGGTCAGGCAGGCGGTCACCAGGCGGTGCAGGTCGTCGTAGCTGAGCCAGCTGGCCAGCATGCGGCGGTCCCTGGGCTCGGGGAACGAAGAGCCAATGCGCACGCAAGCAGTCTCAATGCCGTAGCGGTCAAAGTACATGCGCGACAGGTCTTCTCCGAAGGCCTTGCTCACGCCGTACAGACTGTCCGGGCGGGCAGGGTGGTTCAGGGTGATGGTTTCGCTTTGCTTGTAAAAGCCGGTGACATGGTTGGAGCTGGCGAACACCACCCGCTTCACGCCGTGCTTGCGGGCTGCTTCGTACAGGTTGTAGACCCCCAGGATGTTGGCTTGCAGGATGGGCTCGAACGGGCCTTCCAGCGAGATGCCGCCGAAATGGACGATGGCGTTCACGCCCTTCACCATGGCATCCACCGCGGCGGCGTCGGCCAGGTCTGCCAACACCACTTCTTCCCCCGCGCGGGCGGGGCCGAACTCGCTGCGGTCAGAGAGGCGCAGGACTTCGCAGTTGGCTTTTAGGCGATCACGCATCGCGGTACCCAGGCCGCCTGCAGCGCCGGTCATTAGTAAGGTGTGGTGTACTTTGGGGGTCATAAACAATGAGCGCTGAAAGAGTGGTTGTATGTCGTCTGATGTGTTAAATTGTGACTCGAGTTCTTTCTCTGTCAAGGAATTTTCCGTGAACCTAGTACAAACCCCTAGTGTGGTTTCGGCGCCCCAAACAGCCTCTGATGCCTTGGAGCTATCCCGTCCGCGTCGCTCCAAGGGGCTGGTGCATGAGGTCGTGGAGAGCCTGGCGGCCAGCATCCGCGAGGGGGTGATCAAGCCGGGCGATAAGCTGCCCACGGAGTCGGAAATCATGGGGCGCTTTGAGGTCAGCCGCACCGTAGTCCGCGAGGCGATTTCCCGACTCCAGGCTAGTCACCTGGTGGAGACCCGGCATGGGGTGGGTACCTTTGCCTTGCATCCGGCCCCCAGCGGCAACTTTCAGATTGCCGATGTGGATTTTGCGATGGTGGCAGACGTGATTGCCTTGCTGGAGCTGCGTATTTCCCTGGAAACCGAAGCGGCGGGCCTAGCCGCCCAGCGCCGCACCGCAGGGGATCTGCAGTCCATACAGGCGATGCTGGATGCCTTCCAGCGTTCGATCGAGGAGGACTCGGATGCGGTGCCCTCGGACTTCGGTTTCCATATGGAAGTTGCCAAGGCCACGGGTAACCGCCATTTTGCGGACTTGATGACCTACCTCGGCACGGTGATCATTCCACGCACCCGGATCAATACCGCCAACAGTGCACCGGAAGGCCGCTTGAGCTACCTCCAGCGGGTGCATGGCGAGCACGAATACATCTTCAACGCCATCCGCAATCAGGATGCCGATGCGGCCAGGGCCGCCATGCGGACCCATCTGGCGAACAGCAAGGACCGTCTGAGAAGGTCCCAGGCAGAACGGGTTTAGTTGTATGATGTCTTACCTGTGAGGGCGGGCTGCACGGTTGCAGCCTGTGTCCCGCCAAGGAGATTGACTATGCCGATGTCTGAATCATCTGTTGTGCGCGGCGCCCCGGTGGTGACTGCATTGCGCGTCATCCCGGTTGCCGGGCATGACGGCATGTTGATGAACCTCAGCGGTGCGCATGCACCGTTTTTTACCCGCAACCTCGTCATCCTGACCGACAGCAGCGGTAACACCGGTGTGGGCGAAGTGCCCGGCGGCGAGAAAATCCGCCAGACGCTGGAAGACGCTGCGTCCCTGGTAGTAGGCCAGCCGATTGGCAACTACAACGCCATCCTCAACCGCATGCGCGAATCCTTTGCGGCACGCGACAGCGAGGGCCGTGGCCTGCAGACCTTTGACTTGCGCGTAGCCATCCATGCCGTGACTGCGGTGGAAAGTGCTTTGCTCGACTTGCTGGGCAAATTTCTGGGTGTGCCGGTGGCGGCCTTGCTGGGCGACGGCCAGCAGCGCAGCAGCGTTGCGGTGCTGGGCTACCTGTTTTATGTGGGCGACCGCCAGCAGACCGACTTGCCCTACATCAGCGAGCCGGATGCGGCCGACGACTGGAAGCGCCTGCGCCACGAAAAAGCCATGGACGCGGACAGCGTGGTGCGCCTGGCCGAAGCCGCCTATGCGCGCTACGGCTTTCAGGACTTCAAGCTCAAGGGCGGCGTGCTGCGCGGTGAAGAAGAGGTGGAAGCCATCCGCGCTTTGCATGCCCGCTTCCCCCAAGCCCGTATCACCCTGGACCCGAACGGCGGTTGGCTCTTGAATGACGCGGTGCGCCTGTGTCGTGACCTGCATGGTGTGATGGCCTATGCCGAAGACCCCTGCGGTGCCGAAGGTGTGTTTTCCGGCCGCGAAGTGGTGGCCGAGTTCCGCCGCGCCACCGGCCTGCCCACTGCCACCAACATGATTGCCACCGACTGGCGCGAGCTGGCGCATTCGCTGGCCTTGCAGTCGGTCGACATTCCCCTGGCCGACCCGCATTTCTGGACCCTGCAGGGCTCGGTGCGCGTGGCACAGGTCTGCCAGACCTGGGGCCTGACCTGGGGCTCGCACTCCAACAACCACTTTGATGTGTCGCTGGCCATGTTCACCCATGTGGCCGCCGCTGCACCGGGCAAGGTCACCGCCATTGACACCCACTGGATCTGGCAGGACGGCCAGCGCCTGACCACAGACCCGCTGCAGATTGTGGGCGGCCAAATTGCGGTGCCTACGACCCCCGGCCTCGGCGTCCAGCTGGACATGGCCGAAGTGGAAAAAGCCCACCAGCTTTACCTGCAACACGGCCTAGGTGCGCGCAACGATGCCATGGCCATGCAGTACCTGATCCCCGGCTGGAAGTTCGACCCCAAGCGCCCCTGCCTGGTGCGTTGAGGCACAAATTGGCCTCTAGCGCCCGTCGATATTGCGCAATATGCTCCTATTTTTGGAGCGCGATGGCCTCATGGCGCGCTGCTGGTCCGCGTGCAAAGTGCCCATGTAATTTCCCCCAATCTCTTTGCGTGAAGCGATGACTATGCCAAGTACTGAACCCCTCACCCAAGCACCCGCCCATTTTTCTGAGATCGCACCCCGCGAGTTGCTCAGCCAGCTGTACTGGGCCGCAGTGCGCCAGGCCTTGCCTGCCCATACGCTGGGTGCTTACCTGCCTGCGCCACCCAAAGGCCGCACCCTGGTGCTGGGCGCGGGCAAGGCCGGGGGCGCCATGGCCCATGCGCTGGATGCGCTGTGGCCGAGAGATTTGCCACTCTCGGGTCTGGTTGTCACGCGCTACGACCACACGCCCCCCCTGCCGGCGGACGCCGCACCGGCCCGCATTGAGGTGGTGGAAGCCGCCCACCCGGTGCCGGACGCCGCCGGCCTGGCCGCCGCCCAACGCATCCTGGCCTTGACCCAAGGGCTCACCGAAGACGACCTGGTGATCTGCCTGATCTCCGGCGGCGGCTCCTCCTTGCTCACGCTGCCCGCACAGTGGGATGCGGATGGTGTGCAGGCTGGCATCAGCCTGGAGCTCAAGCAGCGCATCAACAAACTGCTGCTGGAGAGCGGCGCCAGCATCCAGGAGATGAACTGCGTGCGCAAGCACCTCTCCGCCATCAAGGGCGGTCGCCTGGCGGCTGCCTGCTACCCCGCCAAGGTAGTGACGCTGCTGATCAGCGATGTACCCGGCGACGACCCCAGCGTGATTGCCAGCGGCCCCACGGTGCCGGACCCCACGACCTGTGCGGATGCGCTATCAATTTTGAAGCGCCTTGCGCACGGTGCATCCGCGCTGGAGGCCGATTTTGTGCTCAAAGCGCTGGAAAGCGGCGTGCTCGAAACCCCCAAGCCCGATGATGCCGTGTTTGCCAATAACACCGTGCACCTGATTGCCGCGCCCCAGCAGTCGCTGGAGGCCGCCGCTGACCTGGCCCGCAGCATGGGCCTGAACGCCTACATCCTCAGCGATGAACTGGAGGGCGAGTCCCGCGAAGTCGGCAAGGTGCATGCGGCCTTGGCCCGCACAGCGGCGCTCAAGCCCGTCTCTGCGGTGCAGCCCTTTGCCAAGCCTTGTGTGATTTTGAGCGGCGGCGAAACCACCGTCACCGTGCGCCCGCGCCGCGAAGGTGCGGCACGGGGCCGTGGCGGACGTGCCGGGGAGTTTTGCATGGGCCTGGCCCAGGGCCTGCAAGCCCAGCCCAAGGTGTGGGCGCTGGCCGCCGACACGGATGGTATTGACGGCGTCGAGGACAACGCCGGTGCGCTGGTGACCCCGGACACGCTGGCGCGGGCAGCGGCTGCCGGCGTGTCGCTGGCCGATTGCCTGGAGCGCAACGACGCGGTGGGCTTCTTCCAGCCCTTGGGCGACCTGTTCACCACCGGCCCCACGCACACCAACGTGAACGACTTCCGGGCGATTCTGGTGGTGTAGTCCGTGCCGCTTCGCCGGGGCGGTGCGCAAATGTTTGATCTGTCTCAAGGCGCCCAGGGCAGCGGGCAGGCACAGTCAGGCCCATGTTGGCACCTGTACCTACCGCAATTCAATCGCTATTGACCCACAGCAGCCCTGAGCGCCGGGTGGCCGGCAGCGTGTTGCTGCGGCGTGGCGACGCCACAGCAGCCGCCTGGTATCTGGAAAGCGGGCGCGTCATCTTCGGCATCAGCGGCACGCCGGGCAATCGCGATGAGTTGCTGGAGCACCAGCTTGGCCAGATGCAAGGCCCCGGCTGGGTGGACCCGACCGCCGCCGTGCTGGAATTGCCGGCCGCCATGGACGTGGTCGCTCAGACCGACGTGGTGCTGCGCCGCATCCCCATGGCGGAATTCCAGGCCGCGCTGGCCGCCAACCGCCAGCTCAGCACCACCATGCTGACCGGCGTGGCCATGGCCCACCGTGAACAAACCGAGCTGGCCGTGAGCCGCCTGGCCAAAGGTGCCGAGGCGCGTTGTGCCGAATGGCTGCTGCAACACGCTGAATCGAATGACAAAGGTGGTTGCGCGGTGCAGCTCCAACAACGCAAACGCCTGATTGCGGCCCAACTGGGCATTGCCCCCGAGACGCTGTCCCGCGTGCTGCGCCACCTGCGCGAACGCAGCCTCATCAGCGGTTCCGGACGCACGGTCAATCTGGTGGACCCCGGCGGGCTGCGTTCGCTGGCGGGGGTGTAGTTCCACCCTTCAGGCGCTCAGACCTTGAGCGCCTTCAACACATTCTCTGCCGTAGCCGGTGCAGTGAGTTGCACAGTCGCCCCCGGCCCTTTGGCCTGGGCCACCGCATCGCGCAGCGCTTCAAACACGCTGATGCCCAGCATGAAAGGCGGCTCGCCCACCGCTTTGCTGCCGAACACATTGTCTTCCCGATTGGGTTCGTGCCAGAGGTCCACCTTGAAGTGCTCGGGCACATCCGCCGCAGTAGGGATTTTGTAGGTGCTGGGCGCGTGAGTGGCCAGGTAGCCCTTGTCGTTCCACACCAGTTGCTCGGTGGTCAGCCAGCCCATGCCCTGCACAAAGGCGCCTTCAATTTGCCCCACGTCAATGGCGGGGTTGATGCTGCGGCCCACGTCGTGCAGGATGTCCACTTGGAGCACCTTGCTCTCGCCGGTCAGGGTGTCGATCACCACTTCGGTGCACGCTGCACCATACGCGAAATAGTAGAAGGGGCGGCCGGTCAGCGTCGTCTTGTCGTAGTGGATCTTGGGCGTACGGTAAAAGCCGTCGCTCCAGAGCTGGATGCGGTTGGCATAGGCCATTTTCACCACCTCGTCGAAGCTGCGGGTGGTGCTGGGCGAAAACACTTCGCCATGTTTGAAGCGCACGGCCCCCGCGCCGCAACCGTCCAGCCCGGCCACAAAGGCGGCCAGGTTGTCGCGCACATGGCGGGCGGCAAACTGGGCTGCGCGGCCGTTGAGGTCGGTGCCTGCACTGGCTGCGGTGGCCGAGGCATTGGGCACCTTGCTGGTGTCACTGGCGGTGCTGAGCACGCGGGCAAACGGAATGCCCAGTTCGTCGGCCACGATCTGGGCGACCTTGGTGTTCAGGCCCTGGCCCATCTCGGCGCCGCCGTGGTTCACCTGCACGCTGCCGTCGGTGTACACATGCACCAGCGCGCCGGCCTGGTTGAACAGTGTGGCGGTAAAGCTGATGCCGAACTTGACCGGCGTGATGGCGATGCCGCGCTTGAGCACCGGACTGCTCTGGTTCCATGCCGAAATGACCTCTACCCGACGCCGGTACTGCGCGGATAGCTCCAGTTTTGATAGCAAGGGCTGGAGGATGTTGTCCTCCACCTTCATCTGGTAGTGGGTGGTGTCGCGCCGGATGGGATTGGCGGTATCGGTGCCGGGGATGGCCTCATCGCTGTAGAGGTTGCGCATGCGCACGTCCAGCGGATCCAGCTTGAGCGCGCGGGCGATGTCGCCCATCACCGCCTCAATCAGCACCACGCCCTGCGGGCCGCCGAAGCCACGGAATGCGGTGTGGCTTTGGGTGTTGGTTTTGCAGCGGTAGGAGGTGATGTCTACATCCTGCAGGTAGTAGGCGTTGTCGGTGTGGAAGATGGCGCGGTCCGCCACCGGACCGGACAGGTCGGCGCTGAAACCGCAGTTGACCGCCATTTGCAGTTTGAGGGCGGTCAGGCGGCCGGTGTCGTCAAAGCCCACGCTGTATTCATACGCAAAGGGGTGGCGCTTGCCGGTGACCATGAAGTCGTCGTCCCGGTCCAGCCGCAGCTTCACGGCGCAGCGGTTTTTGGCCGCCGCAATGGCCGCCCACACGGCCAGATGGCCGGCCTGCGTTTCCTTGCCGCCGAAGCCGCCGCCCATGCGCCGGCACTCCACCTTGACGGCGTGGTTGTCGATGCCCAAAGCGTGGCTCACCCAGTGCTGCACTTCACCCGGGTGCTGGGTGCTGCTGTAGACCAGCCACTGGTTCTGCTCTAGCGGCAGCACGTAGGCTATCTGGCCCTCCAGGTAAAAGTGTTCCTGCCCGCCGACTTCCAACGTGCCTTGCAGGGTATGGGGGGCGCTTTTCAGGGCTGCATCCGCATCACCGCGCCGCACGTTGACCGGCGGCAGCACAAAGCTTTGGGCGCGGATGGATTCCTGCACCGACAGGATGGCCGGCAAGGGCTCGATCTTGAGTTGCACTTTGCGGGCGGCATGGCGGGCCTGCATCACCGTTTTGGCAAGCACCACGCCCACCACCTGGCCGACGAATTGCACCGTGTCCAAGGCAAACACCGGCTCGTCGCCGGCAAAAGCGGCCAGCATGGGGTCGCCGGGAATGTCCTCGGCCAGCACCACGTCCACCACGCCGGGCATGGCGCGCGCGGCTGTGCTGTCCACGCCCAGCAGCTTGCCGTGGGCGTGGGTCGAGAGGATGGGGGCGGCATACAGGGTGCCGCGCACCTCGGGCAGGTCGTCGATGTAGTGCACCGCACCGGCCACCTGGGCCACGGCGCTTTCATGGAACTGGTTGACGCCGGCGGCCGGGCCGCGGGGGGTGGGAACGGCCGCGGCGACTTCGGGGGAGAGCGTTGGCATGCGCGTTGAATTCATGGAGGAGGCAGTCATGCGGCTTCTCCTTCAGGCACGTAGCTCTCTAGATTGATGGCCGTGAGGCCCTGGCTCTCCAGCCAGTAGCGCTGCAGCAGGTTGCCCAGCACCTCCACCCGGTAGGCGCTGCTGGCGCGCATGTCGGAAATCGGGCTGAACTCGCCTCGCAAAGTGGCCTGGGCGGCTTGGACCGTGGCCGCGCTCCAGGGTTTGCCCAGCAAGGCGGCCTGGGTTTTGAGCGCACGCACCGGCGTGGCCGCCACACCACCGACTCCGATGCTGGCGTGGGTGACTATGCCGCCCTCGATATGCAGGTTCAGCGCGAGGCAGACGGCAGAAATGTCGTCTTCAAAGCGCTTGGATATCTTGTAGACGCGAACCCCCACGCTTGCCACTGCGTGTGCTGCGCTGCCCCCCGAGGGGGCGCCCGCTTGCTGGGGGCGGCCCGGCGCGGCGCTTGGTCCCTCCGCAGGCACGGCCTTGGGCACCTTGATCCAGGCCAGCACTTCGTCCGGCGCCATGACGTTCTGGCGGTAGCCGGTGTAGAGGTCTTCCAAGCGCAGCTCGCGGTGCACGGCTTTCGCTTTGCTGCCTTTGCCACGCCAAGCCATCAGCACCACGCTGGCGCCCAGGGCAATCAGCAGGGGCATGGAATCGCCAATGGGCGAGCCATTGGCCACGTTGCCGCCCAGCGTGCCCGCCTTGCGCACCGGCAAGCCGGCAAAGCGGCTGGCAAAGGTGGCCAGTTGCGGCCGGTCCGCCACCAGGGCGGCAAACGCATCCGTCAGGGTGACGGCAGCGCCTATGGCAATGTGGTGCGGGTAATGCTCCACGCGCCGCAGTTCGGCCACTTGGGTCACGTCCAGTACGCGGCGGAAATCCTTGTGCATCTTGGTGACCCACAGGCCCACGTCCGTGCATCCGGCGACGATTTGTGCGTGTGGGTGCTGTGCCCGCGCCGCCAGCAGGGCGGGCAGGGTGGTGGGCGAAAAATAAGAAGAATCGGGCTCTGGCGCCCGCCCTTCCTGCGCGAGTAGCTTCAATTTTGATAGCGTTTCCGCCTCGCGAAGGTCCACGGCCGGCTGGCCCAGCATGGTCTGGGCCGCATCCAGAATCGGGCGGTAGCCGGTACAGCGGCACAGGTTGCCGCTCAGGGCGTGCAGGGCGTCGTCCCGGGTGATGGGCTCGCCCGCATGGGCGTGGTGGCGGTACAGGTCAAACAGGCTCATGACAAAGCCGGGGGTGCAAAAGCCGCATTGCGAACCGTGGCACTGCACCATGGCTTCCTGGGCGGGGTGCAGGCGGCCGTCGTCGGCGGCAATGTCTTCCACCGTCCACAGGGCTTTGCCGTGCAGGCTGTGGGCCATTTTGATGCAGCTGTTGACCGCCTTGGTGTGCAGTGTGCCGTTGACCGCCTCGCCCACGACCACGGTGCAGGCGCCGCAGTCGCCTTCGTTGCAGCCCTCTTTGGTGCCGGTGCAGTGCAGGTCTTCGCGCAGCACCTCCAGCAGGGTGCGGGTGGGGGGAACATCGCGCAGGGTGACGATGGCGCCGCAGCGCACAAACTGGATGGGTTGATGGGGGATCGTGGTCATGCAATGCTTCCTCGTGCGGGAGGGTAATCCGGGTGGGGTTCCGTTTCCATACGCATTAGCATATGGGTCCAATTGAACGCTGTGTATGAGAGACCAATCCCTTTTCGACAAGATAGACCTTCATTTGATCAGGGTCCTTCATACCGTGTTGACCGAGCGCAGCGTGTCGAAAGCCGCCATCCGTCTGGGCATGCACCAGCCGGCGGTCAGCGCATCGCTCAAACGCTTGCGCGACTTTGCCGGTGATCCTTTGTTGGTGCGCTCCGGCTCCGGCATGGTGCCCACCGAGACGGCGCTGCGCATGCTCGAACCCAGTGCCAGCATTTTGCGTGCCGCCGAAATGTTGTTCTCGGATGCGCGGGGGTTCGAGCCCGAATCGGCGCGCAACACCTTCCGTCTGGCCGCCAGCGACTACCTGGACCCTTTGTTCTTGCCCCGCTTGGTGGCCCAGATCAAGGAAAAGGCGCCTTTCTCCCAGATCGATATTCACCCGCTGAGCGCCGCCTCCGACTACCGCACCCAATTGGCAGAGGGGGAGATTGACGTGGTCATCGGCAATTGGCCCCAACCCCCGGATGACCTGCACCTGGGCCGTTTGTTCGGTGATGAGGTGGTGTGCCTGGTCTCCAACAAGCATCCGGCCGTGCGCCGTGGCTGGGACCAGACCCAGTGGCTGGAGGCTGAGCACATTGCGCCGGGCGCCACCCATCCGGGGGCCAAGGGCGTGATTGACGACCACCTCAGCGCGCTCGGCTTACAGCGGCACATCGTGGCCCGCTGCCCGCATTTCAGCCTGATTCCGGGCATGGTGGCATCAACCTTGCTGGTGTTGACCACGGGCCGGCAATACTGTGAGCGTTTTGTGGACGCGCTGCCGGTCACAATATTGCCTTGTCCTGTGGAGTTTCCCCGCATGATGTACTACCAGCTCTGGCATGCCCGCACCCACACCAGTGCCTCCAACAAGTGGCTGCGGGAACGCATCAAGTCGGTAGCCGCGGAACTCCGCAAAGAATAAATAAATACAACACGCCCGTATGGAATCCACTTCGTCCCCGGCGGCTCCGCCGCGACTGCAACTCACCGGCATCACCAAGGCCTACCCCGGCGTGATCGCCAACAGCGATGTATCGCTCACGGTGCTGCCCGGCCAGACCCATGCCGTGCTGGGCGAAAACGGTGCCGGCAAGTCCACCTTGATGAAGATCATTTACGGCTCCATCAAGCCCGACGCCGGCCAAGTGCTCTTTAACGGCAAGCCCGCGAATATCCGCAACCCCAAAGAGGCGCGGGCCCTGGGCATCAGCATGGTGTTCCAGCACTTCAACCTGTTTGACACCATCACCGTGGCTGAAAACGTGTGGCTGGGTTTGGACAAGGCGCAGAGTCTGGAACAGGTCACCGCCAGCATCACGGCCAAGGCCGCCGAATACGGCCTGGACATCGACCCCGGCCGCCCGGTGCACACCCTGAGCGTGGGCGAGATGCAGCGGGTCGAAATCATCCGTGCCCTGCTGACCAACCCGCAGTTGCTGATCCTCGATGAGCCCACTTCCGTGCTGACCCCCCAGGCGGTGGAGAAGCTGTTTGTGGTGCTCAAAAAGCTGGCCTCTGAGGGTTGCAGCATTCTGTATATCTCGCACAAGCTCCACGAAATCCGCGAACTGTGCAATGCCTGCACCGTGTTGCGCGGCGGCAAGGTCACTGGCGTGTGCAATCCGGCGGACGAATCCAACGCGTCCCTGTCCCGCCTGATGATCGGTGCGGAACCGCCCCAGCTGGAGCATCGGCCGCAGCAGGCCGGATCCCCGGTGCTGACGGTCAACAACCTGAGCCTGGCGTGTGAAGACCAGTTCGGCATGGATCTGGACAGGGTGTCACTGACCGTCCATGCAGGCGAGGTGGTGGGCATTGCCGGTGTGTCCGGCAATGGCCAGAAAGAGCTGCTGTACGCCTTGTCCGGCGAAGACGTGCGTGCCCCCAAAGGCAGTGTCACCATGGGCAAGGCGGACGTGTCCGCCATGCACCCCGGCGGCCGGCGCAAGCTGGGCCTGCACTTTGTGCCCGAAGAACGTTTGGGGCGTGGCGCGGTACCCACACTGAGTCTGGCGCAGAACATGTTGTTGACGCGCACCGAGTCCATCACGGCGCCCAAGTTTGCCGGCGGCTGGATCCGGGTGCGCCAGCTGGAAGACCATGCCGCGCGCATCATCAAAGCCTTTAACGTCAAAGCCAATGGCCCCACGGCGGCTGCGCGCTCGCTCTCGGGCGGCAATTTGCAGAAGTTCATCGTGGGCCGCGAAATTGACGCTGCGCCCAAGCTGTTCATCGTGTCCCAACCCACCTGGGGCGTGGACGTGGGGGCCGCAGCGCAGATCCGTGGTGCCATTTTGGCGCTGCGGGATGCCGGCTGCGCGGTGCTGGTGGTCAGCGAAGAGCTCGACGAGTTGTTTGAGGTGAGCGACCGGCTGCATGTGATTGCGCGCGGGCGCCTGTCGCCCTCGGTGCCGGTGGCAGAGGCCACGGTGGAAAAGATTGGGGAATGGATGAGTGGATTGTGGGAAGGTTCCGGCGCCGCCGCAGGGGCATCAGTGACGGAGGTGGCCCATGGCTAAAGCTGGATTGAAACTCGAAGCGCGGCCCCAGCCGTCCCAGGCCTGGAGTTATGGCTCGCCCTTGTTGGCCTTGGTCGTGACGGTGTTGATTGGCACGGCCTTGTTCCTGGCACTGGGCAAAGACCCGGTGCGCGGTTTGTTGGTGTTCTTCTGGGAGCCCATCAAAAGCGGCTATGCCCTGGGGGAACTCCTGGTCAAAGCGACGCCTCTTTTGTTGATTGCGCTGGGGCTGGCGGTGTGCTTCCGATCCAATGTCTGGAATATCGGAGCCGAAGGCCAGTACATCATTGGCGCCATAGCCGCGAGCGGGGTAGCCCTGTTGGCGGAGAAGACCACGGGAGGCTGGATCGTCGTGCCGGTGGTGCTGGCGGGCATTGCTGGCGGCATGGTCTGGGCCGGCCTCACGGCGTTTTTGCGGGACAAGTTCAACGCCAATGAAATTCTGGTCAGTCTGATGCTGGTGTATGTGGCGGTGCAGGTGCTGGGCTTTCTGGTCCATGGCCCCTGGAAAGACCCCCTGGGTTACAACTTTCCGCAAAGCAAAACCTTTGAAGCGGCAACCCGTATCCCCAAGCTGTTCGAGGGCTCGCGCTTGAATATCGGCTTGGTATTTGCCCTTGTGGGCGTGGCCGGGGTCTGGATGTATCTGTTCCGGACCCGGGCGGGCTTTGCCCAGCAGGTGGGCGGCTTGGCCCCGGCCGCGGCTCGCTACGCCGGCTTCTCGGGGCGCAAGGCCCTGTGGACGGCGCTGCTGGTTTCTGGCGGCCTGGCTGGCTTGGCAGGGGGACTGGAGGTGGCGGGCCCCATCGGCCAACTCACGCCTTATGTGCCTGCAGGCTACGGTTTTGCCGCCATCATCGTGGCCTTTGTGGGGCGTCTGCACCCGGTGGGCATGGTGTTCTCGGCCCTCTTGATGAGCATGTTCTACATAGGCGGGGAGTTGGCGCAGTCGCGGTTGGGGCTTTCCAAGTCGCTGACGGGGGTGTTCCAGGGCCTGTTGCTTTTCAGCCTGCTGGCCTGCGACACCCTGGTGAACTACCGATTGAAGTGGGTTTCTGCCACAGAAAGAACAACGTAATGGATGCCTATGCACTGCTGATTGCAGCGACTATGAACGCCGGAACCGTGCTGGCGATTGCCTCGCTGGGGCTGCTGATCAATGAAAAAGCCGGCATTGTGAACCTCGGGGCCGAGGGCATGATGCTGTGCGCGGCCATTGCCGGCTTTGCTGCGGTGGTGCACACCGGCAGCGACATGGCCGGTTTTGCGGCAGGCATGGGGGCAGGGGCATTGATGGCGGCCGTTTTCGGGGGCTTGGTCATTTGGTTGAACACCAACCAGTACGCCACCGGTTTGGCACTGAGTCTTTTCGGTGCCGGCTTCTCGGCTTTTGTCGGCGTTTCCTATGTGCAGGAAAAAATGCCTGAGCGCCCCAGTTTTGCGATCCCCTGGTTGTCGGACCTTCCGTTTGCCGGACCTGCGTTCTTCAGGCATCACCCCATGGTGTATTTGACGGTGCTTTTTGTCATCGCCTTGATCTGGTTTTTGTACCGCACCCGGGCGGGCCTGATTCTGCGCAGTGTCGGCGAAAGCCCGGAATCCGCCCACGCGTTGGGCTACCCGGTGCGGGCCATCCGGCTCATGGCGGTGGTTTGCGGCGGTGCCTTGTGCGGATTGGCCGGAGCGTACATCTCCATCATTTACACCCCGCTGTGGGTGGAAGGCATGGTGGCGGGCAAGGGCTGGATTGCCCTGGCCCTGACCACCTTTGCCACCTGGCGTCCGGCACGCGTATTGCTTGGTGCTTACCTGTTCGGGGGCGTGACTATGTTGCAATTCCACCTGCAAGGCATAGGGGTCGAAGTGCCCAGCCAGTTCTTGACCATGCTCCCTTATCTTGCGACTATCGTGGTCTTGGCCCTGATTTCCCGCAACCCGCACTGGATACGGATTAACATGCCGGCTTCGATCGGGAAGCCGTTTTATCCCGGGTCCTGATACCCCGACCTTTCGTTTTCTCTCTTTTTTTAAGGAAGTGACATGACAGATTTACAGAAACGATCCCTGCTCAAGGTGGCTGCCTTGACGGCGGTTGCCGGTGCCGCACTGGTCGGTTGCGGCAAAAAAGAGGAGCCTGCGCCGGCGCCTGCACCTGCGGCGTCTGCTCCGGCTCCAGCACCCAAGCCAGAGCCGCTGAAAATCGCGTTCTCCTACGTCGGACCTGTCGGCGACGGTGGCTGGAATTTTGCGCATGACACGGGACGCAAGGCGATTGAGAAAGAATTCGGTGACAAAGTGGTCACCAGCTTCGTTGAAAACGTGGCAGAAGGCCCGGACGCCGAGCGCGTCATGCGTGACCTGGCCGGCCAGGGCAACAAGCTGGTTTTCGGTACCACCTTCGGCTACATGGAACCCATGCTCAAAGTGGCGCAGGAATTCAAGGACGTGAAGTTCGAGCACGCCACCGGCTTCAAACAGGCCGACAACATGCGCACCTATGACAGCCGCACCTACGAAGGTGCTTACATGGCAGGTCTGATTGCCGGCAAGATGAGCAAGTCCAACACGCTGGGCGTGGTGGCTTCGGTGGCGATTCCTGAAGTGATCCGCAACATCAACAGTTTTACCCTGGGCGCGCAGACGTCCAACCCCAAGATCAAGACCAAAGTGGTTTGGGTGAACTCCTGGTCTGATCCACCAAAAGAAACCGAAGCCGCCACGGCCCTGATCAATGCCGGCGCCGACGTGTTGTTCCAGAACACCGACTCGCCTGCTGTCTTGAAGACGGCAGAGGCCAAGGGCAAGCGTGCCTTCGGCTGGGATTCCGACATGACCGCCTATGGCCCCAAGGCCCACCTGGCATCTGCCATCATCAATTGGGGTCCGTACTACGTCAAAGCCACCAAAGATGCCTTGGAAGGTCAATGGACTGGCAATAGCGGCTCTTGGTGGGGTGTGAAGGAAGGCGCGATTGACATCGTTTCCATCGCGGAAGACGTGCCTGCCGAGACCAAGGCCAAGGTCGAGGAAGTGAAGAAAGGTCTGGCCGATGGCACCTTCGCCATCTGGAAAGGCCCGCTCAAGGACAACACCGGCAAGGAAGTCTTGAAAGACGGCGAAACCGCTGACGACAAGTTCCTCTCCGGCGTGAACTTCTACGTCAAGGGCGTGGAAGGCAAGGTTCCCGGCGCCAAGTAATGGTGACCCGGTAAGTCAAAGGGCCGCATTCGTGCGGCCCTTTTTTTGGAGTTTGCTCATGCGCCACCACCCCACTGTTCGCCCTGTTGCTGCCGACCGGCTGCCCGCCTTGCTGCGCGCCATGCCCAAGGCTGAGTTGCACATGCACATAGAAGGCTCGCTGGAGCCCGAGCTCATGTTTGCGCTGGCCAAGCGCAATCACGTGCCGCTGCGCTTTCCCAGCGAACAGGCCCTGCGCGACGCCTATGTGTTCAACAACCTGCAAGAGTTTTTGGACATCTACCACGAGGGCACTATGGTGCTCAAGACCGAGCAGGACTTCTACGACATGACCTGCGCGTATCTGGCCAAGGCGCAAGCCGACAACGTGCTGCACACCGAAATTTTCTTTGACACCCAAACGCATACCGGCCACGGCCTGAGCGCCGAGACGGTGATCAACGGCCTACACCGCGCCTGCGCGGATGCGCCTGCCAAGTTCGGCATGACGGCCTCGCTGATCTTGTGTTTCTTGCGCCACCTCAGCGAAGAGGAAGCCTTTGAATGCCTGGAGCAGGCGCTACCGCTGCGCGACAAGATTGTGGGCATTGGCTTGGCGTCCAGCGAAGTGGGGCACCCGCCTGAGAAGTTTGCCAAAGTCTATGCCCGTGCCCGGGAGTTGGGCTTCCGGCTGGTGGCGCACGCAGGTGAAGAAGCGCCCCCCGCCTACATCTGGAGCGCGCTGGATGTGCTGAAGGTCGAGCGCATCGACCACGGCGTGCAAGCCATCCACGACGCGGCGCTGATGCAGCGCCTGGCTGCCGACAAGATGCCGCTGACCGTCTGCCCCTTGTCCAACCTGAAGCTGCGCGTGTTTCCCACCCTGGCCCAGCACAACATCGGCACCATGCTGGACGCCGGCATCATGGCCACCGTCAATTCCGACGACCCGGCCTACTTCGGCGGCTACCTCAACGAGAACTTCACCCAGACCTTTGCCGCGTTGGGCTTGAACGCTCAGCACGCGTATGTGCTGGCGCGCAACAGCTTTGACGCCAGCTTCATCGATGCATCGGTGCGCCAGAAGTACGTGCAGCGCTTGGATGAGGTGTTTGAGACCTTTCGCTGAGCACACGCCAAGCACTCTGGTCCGCCCAGGTGCGGCGTTTGAGTGCCAAATAAGCCTCTAGCGCCCGTACTGTCTGCGCAGGCAGCTATCAAATAGATAGTATCTGCTGCGCTGTATACCGTTTGCAGAGCGGCACAGTAAAATCCACCCCAAGGCCCGCTGCTCCGGCGGGCCTTGCCTTTTGTGTTCCGGAGCCATGTAGAGGACTACCATGTACAAAAACCTCGCCGCCACGTCTGTGGCCGCTTGTTGTTTCTCCCGCTCATTCGCTGTGGTTGTGTAACGGCCATGGCATACCAAGTCAAAGAAATTTTCTACACCCTGCAGGGCGAAGGCTCGCACGCAGGGCGCCCGGCCGTGTTCTGCCGCTTTGCGGGTTGCAACCTGTGGTCCGGCCGGGAGCAGGACCGCGCCACCGCCGTCTGCCAGTTTTGCGACACCGACTTTGTGGGCACCGACGGCACGCTGGGTGGCAAGTTCAGCACCGCGCAGGCCCTGGCCGAGCGCATCGCTGCGCAGTGGCCGGCTGGCGACACGGCGCACCGCTTTGTGGTGATGACCGGCGGCGAGCCGCTGCTGCAGGTGGACACCGCGCTGATAGCCGCGCTGCATGCGTTGGGCTTCCAGATCGCAGTGGAAACCAATGGCACGGTGCTGGCGCCCGAGGGCATCGACTGGATTTGCGTGAGCCCCAAAGCCGGCTCCCAGTGGATACAGCGCCAGGGCCACGAACTTAAACTGGTGTGGCCGCAGGCCGGCATCACCCTGGAAGAGTGCGAGGCGGCGGACTTCAAGCACCGCTACCTGCAGCCCATGGACAGCCCGCAGCGCGCAGCCAACACCGAAACCTGCATCACCCAGTGCATGCAACGCCCGGCCTGGCGCCTCTCTCTGCAAACCCACAAGATCACAGGCATCCGATGACCCAAGCACCTGCCATCCCGCTCCCCCGCAGCTGCGAGGTCAGCCAGAAGTTCTTCTTTGATGCTGCCCACACCTTGAAGCGCACGGTGGATGACGCCGAAGAGATCGCCGGCAGCCGCCGCATCCATGGCCACACCTACCACGCCGAAGTGACGGTGGCCGGCAGCGCCGACACTGACACCGGCATGGTGGTGGACCTGGGCCATTTGCGTAACGCCATTCAGGTGCTGCGACCTCAGCTGGACCACCACTTGCTCGACGAAGTGGAGGGCCTGGGCCCTGGCACGCTGGAAAATCTGGCTGCTTTCATCTGGCGCGCCATGGCCGCTGAATTCCCCGGCTTGTCGCAAGTGCGCGTCTGGCGCGACGGCATTGGCGATAGCTGCACGCTGCGCGCCCACTGAGCCTTGCACCCCTTCCGGGCCTCGCTGCTCCGGTTTGCGCCCCGCAACGAGGGAGTGGGCCGCGTACCTTACGAACTGAATTGCTTGCGGTTCGCCGCACCCGGCGCACCCGGCGCACTGGGTCGCCAGGTGGCCAACAAATCATCGATCAACACGCGGACCTTGGGCGCCGTGTAGCGCGATGCGGCATACAACAGGTAGGCCATGCCGTGGTAGTTGGTGTCCATGCTCCACTCGGGCAATAGACGCACCACCCGTCCGGCTGCCAGTGCCTCGTGTGCGACGAAATCGGGCACGCAGCCCACACCCAGTCCCGCTTCTATGGCCGCGAGGCGCATCTCGCTATGGTTGACTGTGTAGCGGCCTGTGACGGCAACGTCCACGTGCTCTTGAGCACGCAGGAAGCGCCAGCGGTTGTCGTGCGCCTGTTCACCAATCGACAGGCAGCTGTGCCCCATCAGGTCCTCGGGCGTGCGCAGCGGCGCATGCGCACGGATGTAGGCCGGGCTGGCCAACAAGAGCTGACGCACCGGCATCAGCGCACGCGCCACCATGCCCTGTGGCGGGTCGTCGGTCAGTCGGATCACCAGGTCCACGCCTTCCCGCAAGGGGTCCACCGGGCGGTCCACCACCATCAGATGCACGTCCACCGCCGGATGCCGTTGCAGAAAATCCTGTAACACAGGCTGGAGCATGTGGCGCGCGAACGCCTTGGGCGCGCTGACGCGGACCAGGCCCTGCGGTTCGCCGACATAGCCTTCGGCCACCTGCAGCGTTGCCTGTGCGGCGGCGATCATGCTGCGACCATGCGCGAGCACTTCCAACCCCACATCGGTCAGGCGCAGTTGCCGAGTGGTCCGCTGCAACAGCGAGACCCCCATCGTCTTTTCCAAGCGGGCCACCTGCCGGCTGATGGCCGATGGCGTCACGCCCTGCTGCCGGGCAGCGGCTGAAAAGCTGCCCGTCTCGGCCACCCGCACGAAGGCCACCAGCTCGTGCATCACCTCAAGAAAGTCATCTGTTCTCACTGGGCACAACTCCTGTTCTGCCACGCAGTCTAGTCAATGCGAAAAGGCCATAGAACAATCCACTGGCCAATAACACCCAGGAGGTCAAGGCATGTCAACACGAATCATCCGCAGCTTTGCAGACGTGGTGCAGCCATGAGCGCGCCCTCGCTGGCCGCAGGCGCTGCCAAAGCGCCAACTGCTTCGAGGGCATTTCTGGGCCCGATTGAGGCGATGCTGCTGCTCGTCGCCATCGTCTGGGGCGGCAGCTACAGCGCCGCCAAGATCGCCACCGATCAGGTGCCGGTGCTGCAGTTCTTGCTGCTGCGCTTCGGGCTGACCTTTTTGCTGCTGTTGCCCGCGCTGCGCGGTCTGGCCGTGGCATCCTGGCCTTCGGCGCTGGCGGGTGCCTCGCTGTTGGGGGCCAACCTGCTCGCCATTTTCGTCTGTGAGACCTTCGGGGTCTCGCTCACCACCGCGTCGAATGCGGCATTTCTGATCAGCCTGTGTGTGGCGTTCACACCCCTGTGTGAATGGTGGTTGCTCAAAGTCCGGCCCACCGGCACGGTGCTGGGGGCGGCAACGTTGTCGCTGGTGGGCGCGGGCCTGCTGGCGTTCCAGCACGGCGGCAGTGTGAAGGCGCTGGCATGGGGTGATGCGCTGATGGTGCTGGCTGCCTTCCTGCGCGGCGTCATGGTCTGCCTGACGCGTCGTCATGGACAGCGCCATGGCCTGCCTGCCCTCACGATGACTGCGGTGCAGATGGGCGTGATGACACTGGGCTCGGGGCTGCTGATGGTCGTCGGGCAAGGCCCGGTGTGGACGCCGCTGCCGAGCAGCGTATCGTTTTGGGGTGCCATGGCGTTTCTGGTCTTGCTGTGCACCTTGTTGGCCTTCTTTGTGCAGAACTACGCGGCTTCGCGCACCAGCCCGTCGCGGGTGGCCTTGCTGATGGGCAGCGAGCCTCTGTGGGGCGCACTGATCGCGGTGGTCTGGCTGGGCGAGCGCCTCACGCTGCAAGGCTGGCTTGGTGGATTGCTGATCGTGGCCTCGGCCTGGTGGGTGACGCGCCCCCGTCCTTGACCTCAGGCCTGGCAAGGCGGTGGCTGCGGGTGCTTCAACCGACAAGCCCCGGGCCATCTGGACTTGCTCTCTCCATGCCATGTGGGCTCCCTGGCGGATGACGTTCCTTGAGGTGTGCGTGTGGGGGGGGCGTCCGGCCCATGGGGGGCCGGTAGCTGTGCCCTGTGCCGGACAATTGCCAAGTACAGACATTGCTCTTTGGCCGGGGCCCTACCTCCGTTAAGCTTGCATACATGAAAGCTTTTCGCGCCTCCCTTCTCTGGTTCGCCCCCCGCAGCGAGGGCGTGGCCCGTGCCCGGTATGAGCAAGACGGCCTGCTGGTCGTCGGCCCTGACGCGCTGGGGCGCCAGGTGGTGCAAGCCATAGGTGCGTACAGCGCTGTGTCGCAGCAGTACCCGCAAGTGCCCGTGCAGCATTTCCCGGGGCGCGTCATCGCGCCGGGCTTCATTGACCTGCACATCCACTACCCGCAGATTGACGTGATCGGTTCCCCGGCCAGCGGCTTGCTGCCGTGGTTGGAAAATTACACCTTTCCTGAAGAAAATCGCTTCTCTGCGCCCGACCACAGTGCGCAAGCAGCTACGTTTTTTATAGCAGAGCTGCTGCGTAACGGCGTCACCACCGCGCTCACCTTCGCCACTTCGCACCCCGAGTCGGTGAACGCCTTGTTCACCGAGGCGCAAACCCGGCGCATGCGCCTGATCACCGGGCTGGTGCTGATGGACCGCCATGCGCCGGACTATCTGGTGAACCAGGGGCAGGACAGCGTGAGCGGCACCGAGCAGAGCCTGCGCGACACCGAGGCGCTGATCCAGCGCTGGCACGGCGTGGACCGCTTGGGCTACGCCATCACCCCGCGCTTTGCGCCCACCAGCACCGAGGCCCAGTTGCGCGGCGCGGGCGAGTTGGCCAAGCGTTATGGGGACGTGTGGATTCAAAGCCATGTGGCTGAGAACAAAGACGAAATCAGCTGGGCGCGTGAGTTGTTCCCGGCGTCCCGCTCTTACCTCGCCACTTACGACGATTTCGGCCTGATGCGCGACCGCGCCATCTACGCCCACTGCATCCACTTTGACGATGACGACCGCGCCCTGATGCGCGACACCGGCGCGGCTGCCGCTGTCAGCCCCACGAGCAACCTGTTTCTGGGAAGTGGTTTTTTCGACTACGAAGGTGCGGACCGGGTGGGCTACCAGTACGGCCTGGCCAGTGATGTGGGCGGTGGCACATCGTTCAGCCCCTTCCACACCATGCTGGCTGCGTATTACGTAGGCCGCGAAGGCCAGACAAAACCCGGCCTCTCGCTCTCGCCCCAGCACCTGTGGTGGCAGCACACCGCCGGTGCCGCAGGCGCATTGGGGCTGGATGGGGTGGTGGGCAACCTGCTGCCCGGTTGCGAGGCCGACTTTGTGGTCCTTAACCCCCACGCCACGCCGCTGCTGGCCCGCAAGACGGCGCTGGCCTCCAGCCTCGACGAACTGCTCTTCAGCCTGATCGTGCTGGGGGACGACCGGCTGGTCGAGAAAACGGTGATTTCACAGGGGGTGAGCGATGCGTAGGTGCGGTTTGTGGATGTCAGTTGTGATGGTCTTGGGCTTGCTCGCTGGGTGCGGTCCCAGCAGCTTTCTTGCGCGGGCGCAAGAGGTTTGCAATAAATACCCGACGCCAGACGCCAGAGCCGAATGCGAGCAACGCGACAAGCAGGCACAAGCGGCGATGCAGCAACAAAAAGCGCAAGACGCACGCAAACAGCAAAGGCTGGAGTCCGACGATAGCCTGCCGGGTGACAAGTTGTGCTTCGTAAGAAAGGCAACCGGGGAGCGCGTCTGCCCCAACTGAGCGGCAACATCGTAGGTAGCAGCGGCGCCGCAACCAGGCTCCAGGGGGAGTGCTAGACTGCCCAAAACCACTGCTTGCTATGAAAAACGACTCTCTGATTCACTGGCATTCCATGTTCATGGGCGTGGCGCTTCTGGCTGCCGCCCGTTCCAAAGACGCCCGCAAGCGCAATGGCGCGTGCATCGTCGGCCCGGACAACAAGATTTCCGGCGTGGGCTACAACGGCTTGCCGCGTGGCTGCGATGACCATGATGAACATTACTGGCAGGACGACGACAGCGATCCGCTGAACTCGCGCCACAGCTACATCGTGCATGCCGAGCAGAATGCCATCCTGAACTGCACAACCTTGCCATTGCACGGCTCCACCATCTATGCGACCCAATACCCGTGCCCCCGGTGCGTGCAGTCCATCATCCAGGTCGGCATCAAGCGGGTGGTGTACCTTGAAAAGAAGGCTCACCAGGAGCGCGTGAATGCCGCTTCCGAAAAGATGCTGGCAGATGCCGGAGTCGAGATTGAGTCCTTGCAAACCTTGCAACCAGAGTCCGCAGAGTGGTCGGCTGAACTGGCCCAGTTCATTGAGTCATCCACCGCTTCCACTTAGTCGCTGCGGGGGCGGCCCGGCGGGGAATCTAGCCCCCACCCTCCACCGGTGCACGTGGTGGAAATCGGGAACTAGAGGATAATCGGGGTTTGCCCTGACTTCCTTTGGGCGACCCGCTATCGGATGGATAGCACTCTTTATGGCTATGCCTTACCGATTTGATTACTGAATTGACTCCCACTCCCGTGACCTCCAACGAGCTCACCGCGGACACGCCCACCATGGCTTTTGCCCAGCTGCAGCTGGCCAACCCGCTGGCCCGCGCCGTGGCGGAAATGGGCTACACCACCATGACGCCGATTCAGGCGCAGGCTATCCCCGTCGTGCTGACCGGCAAAGACGTGATGGGCGCCGCCCAGACCGGTACCGGCAAAACTGCCGCATTCGCACTGCCTTTGCTGCAGCGCTTGATGAAGCACGAAAACGCTTCCACCTCCCCCGCCCGCCACCCCGTTCGCGCTTTGGTGCTGTTGCCTACCCGCGAACTGGCGGACCAGGTGGCCCAGCAGGTCAAGCTGTACGCCAAGTACACCAACCTGCGCAGCGCCGTGGTGTTCGGCGGTATGGACATGAAGCCCCAGACCCTGGAGCTGAAAGCCGGTGTGGAAGTGCTGGTGGCGACCCCCGGCCGTTTGCTGGACCACATTGAAGCCAAGAACGCAGTGTTGAACCAGGTCGAATATGTGGTGCTGGATGAGGCCGACCGCATGCTGGACATCGGTTTCCTGCCGGATCTGCAGCGCATCCTGAGCTACCTGCCCAAGACCCGTACCACTTTGCTGTTCTCGGCCACCTTCTCGCCCGAAATCAAGCGCCTGGCGAATAGTTACCTGCAAAACCCGATCACGATTGAAGTGGCGCGCTCTAACGCCACCGCTTCCACCGTGGAGCAGCACTTCTACCGCGTCAACGACGATGACAAGCGCCACGCGCTCTTGCAGATCGTGCGCAGCAAAGACATCAAGCAAGCCTTTGTGTTCGTGAACAGCAAGCTCGGTTGCGCCCGCCTGACCCGCGCCCTGGAGCGCGACGGTCTGCGTGCTGCCGCCCTGCACGGCGACAAGAGCCAGGACGAGCGCCTGAAAGCGCTGGAAGCCTTCAAAAAAGGCGAGGTGGACTTGCTGGTCTGTACTGATGTGGCTGCTCGCGGTCTGGACATCAAGGACGTGCCGGCCGTGTTCAACATGGACATTCCGTTCAATGCCGAAGACTATGTGCACCGCATCGGTCGTACCGGTCGTGCCGGCGCCTCCGGCCTGGCAGTGAGCTTTGTCGGTGGCGGTAATGATGCGCGCTTGGTGGCTGATATCGAAAAGCTGATCAAAACAAAGATCGAGCTGGAGGCCGTGGAGTTTGACGAAGACCGTCCGGACATCCGTACCCAGGGTCGCATCAATGACGGCCGCCGCATGTACGCCGAGGGTGGTGACAACGGCCGTGGTCCCCGCAGCGAAGGTCGTGGCCGCAGCCACAGCAACGAGCGGGATGACGCCTACCGCAGCCGAGCGCCCCGGGACTATGGACGTCCGGCGCCTGCACCACGTGACCCGTTCTTTGACAAGCCTTACGAGCCCAGCGCGCCTGCGGCTGAAGCACCAGCTCCCTCCTGGGAGTCTGCGGCCAAACCTTCCAGCCGCGGCATTTCTGCCAACATCAAGCCCAAGCGCAAAGTCGCGGCACTGTTCAAGTCCGCCTGAGCTTTTGGGCTTCGCTCAGTCCCCGGGTGCCTGGGACTGAGCGCATTGCACTTGCAGCAATTTCGTGTCCAGTCCGCCTGATGCAGCGGGTGCCACACGCAGTGCACTCAGGCATCCTCCCCACACGCAACCACTGTCCAGCGCAAAGGCATCCGGGCGGTTCAACCAGCCCAGGGTGGACCAATGGCCGAAGGCGACCACGTGACCTGCGGTTTGCCGGTTCGGTGCATCGAACCAGGGCACATAGCCCGCAGGCGCTTCGCTCAAGTTGCCCGAGTGGGCGAACTCCATGGTGCCCTCAGGCGTGCAGTAGCGCAGGCGCGTGAGCGCATTGACGATCACCCGCAGCCTCTCTGCGCCTTGCAAGCTGTCATCCCAAGTGTCGGGGCCATTGCCGTACATCTGCTGGAAGAAGCCTGCGGCATCGGAACTCTGCAGTGCCGCTTCGACTTCATTGGCGAGTGCTATGGTTTTTGTAGCTGTCCACGCAGGTAGGACGCCGGCGTGGACCATTAGAAGCTCTGTATCTCCCACTTTTTCCAGCAGTGCCAGCTTCTGCTGGTGTAGCCAAGAGAGCAGGGTAGGGGCATCGTCGGCATGCAGCAAATCGCTGAGGGTGTCTTTCTTTCCGGGTTTGCGCACGCCGTAGCTCACGGCCAGGAGGTGCAGGTCGTGGTTGCCCAGCAGGCAGCGGGCTGAAGCGCCGTAGCGCATCAGGCGGCGCAACACGTCGGCAGACTCGGGGCCACGGTTCACCAGGTCGCCCAGCAGGTACAGGGTGTCGCGGCTGGGGGAGAAGTCGATCAGTCGGGTGAGTCGTTCCAGCGCGCTGTCGCAGCCCTGAACATCACCGATAAGGTACATTGCCATGGTCTCGATTCTCGCTTGGCTTTCATGGATTTCCTGCTCATTCTTGTTCTTACCCTGTTGAATGGCGTGTTCGCCATGTCGGAACTGGCCCTCACTGCCAGCCGTAAAGTGCGATTGCAAACCATGGTGGAAGCGGGGGACAAGGGAGCCAAGGCGGCCTTGGCCTTGCTGGACAACCCGACGCAGTTTTTGTCGGTGGTGCAGGTGGGCATTACTTCCATCGGCATGCTCAACGGCATTGTGGGCGAGGCAGCCTTCAGCGACGGCGTGGCGAACTGGTTGATGACGCAGTTTTCGCTCTCCAGCCGCGTGGCCGAAGTTTCAGCGACGGCGCTGGTGGTCACCGGCATCACCTTCATCACCATCCTGTTCGGTGAGCTGGTGCCCAAGCGTATCGGGCAGCTGTACCCCGAGACAGTGGCGCGCGCCCTGGCCATCCCGATGACCTGGGTGGCCACCGGCGCCAAACCCTTTGTCAAGCTGCTGTCTTTCGCAACCCATGCCACCTTGCGTATCTTGCGCCTGAACGCCTCCGACAACCGGGCGGTTACGGAGGAAGAGATTTCTGCCAGCCTCGAAGAAGGGGTGGATGCCGGCATCATTGAAGAGCACGAGCACCAGATGGTGCGCAATGTGTTCCATCTGGACGACAGGCCGCTGACCAGCATGATGCTGCCGCGCGTGGATATCGAGTGGCTGGACGCCACTTCCACCGTGGCCGACGCCCTGCAGCAGGCCAGCGGTGCGGCGGACAAGAATGCGCACTCCTGGTACCCGGTGTGCCGGGGTTCATTGGACGATGTGGTCGGTGTTGTGAGTGTGGCGCGCTTGCTCGAACGGGGGGTGCGCTATCCCTACAGCATTGGGGCGCTGGTGGAACCTGCTGTGTATGTGCCTGAGACCTTGTCGGGCATGGAGCTCATTGAGCAGTTTCGCAACAAGTCGGCACGCATGGTGTTTGTGGTGGACGAATACGGTGTGGTCCAGGGCCTGATGACTCCGCACGACCTGTTGGAAGCCATCACCGGAGAGCTACAGCCGGATGCGCAGGAGCAGGCCTGGGCCACCTTGCAACAGGATGGCCAGTGGCTGCTCGATGGTCTGATGCCGGTGGGCGAACTCAAGGTCCGCCTGGATATTGAAGAGGAGCTCCCTGACGAAGAGCGGGGGCGCTACAACACCCTGGCCGGTTTGTTGATGGCCGTCAGCGGCCAGTTGCCGCAACCGGGGGCACAGATTGTGGTCGCTGAGTGGACCTTCCAAGTGGTGACTCTGGAAGGTCGCCGTATCGACCAGGTGCGGGCCCGCAAAGACACTTCTGCGTAGCGTTTGCCGCTTACAACCTGCCGCTCAGACGGTAAGCCACCAGGCCCACCAGTTCGTTGAGTACCAGCTGCCAGTCAGACACACCTGCACGTAGCGAATAGCGGGTCCATACTGTTGTGTCTTCGGCCCGGTAGTCCACTGGGTAGGCGGTCACATTCCATCCGGCTTTCTGAAACGTGGCCATGGCACGGGGCATGTGCCAGGCGGAGGTCATCAGCAGCCAGCGCTCATGCCGGTTCACTCCGGGAAGTTTGGCGGTGAATATGGCGTTTTCATAGGTATTGCGGGATTCGGCTTCATACCGCACTTGTGCAGCCGGAATACGGAAGCTCGCATAGAACTGTTGGGCGCGCGCCGCTTCGCTGGGGCCGCCACCCGCCGGATCGCCTTCGCCGCCGGTATAGATCAAGGGTAATGCGGAGTGTCGCAGGGCCAGTGCTGCAGAGACTGCCAATCGCTCCCCGCCGTCATTGATCAGCGGCTGCAAATGGCTTTGCTGCAAGCGGCCACTCTCCGTTCCACCTCCTAGCACGATGACCCCTGCGTACCCGGTCAGGTCGGCTGAAGGTGCGAATTCCGGATATCGGGACTCCAAGTGACGGAAAAGGATTTCCGGCAGCGGCTGCCAGCCGCTCAACGCCAACAGCAGCACCCCCGCCGCCAGTGCGCGCCGTGCCAGGGCAGGGCGCTTGGCAGACAGTACCCAGGCCAGCGCCATGCCCAATAACAGCCAAGTCAGCGGCTGTGTGAACCAGCCTACGATTTTTGAAAAGATGAACATGCCATCCATTTTGAGCCCTGAAGCGGTAGTGCGCCTCGAGGCGGAGCCCTGCCTGTCATCTGCGTAAGGTGTTTACATATGCTGGCAAATCAATAAAATCAAATAATTGTTTATTTGGGTTAAATCATTCATAATCACCAAAATGGTTCGTTGATTCGTTTTTGTAGGTATGGCCCGCAGCTTCGGTATGACGGGTACATCAATTTGCACGGGGAGTACTGAGCGATGAGCATAGAACGCGACGTTTTGACAACCCAGCAGGCGGCCAAGCTTCTGGGGTTGTCCACTACTTCTGTGCAGAAGATGGTGATTCACGGTGAGTTGGACGCCTGGATTACGCCCGGGGGACACCGGCGCATCTTCCGCAACAGCGTGGACCAACTGCTGAACTCGCGGAATGCCGGCCTGGCCGGTGTGGCAGGGAGTCGCCCTTTGCGCATTCTGCTGGTGGAGGATGATCCGGTGCAGATTGCACTTTTCAAAGCCTTGTTGGCGCGCATCGGGCACTCGGTGCAACTCACCATCATCAACCAGGCGGAGCAGGCTCTGGAGCATATCCGTGCCTTGCGGCCAGACCTTCTGGTGACCGACCTCGTGATGGAGCCCATGGATGGATTTGCGTTGGTACAGGCGGTGGCCGATGTCCCCGGTTTGTTGGCCATGGATGTGATTGCCCTGAGCGCCATGTCACCCCAGGCGTTGATGGCACATGCCCGTTTGCCCCCGCGTGTGGTGCGCTACCAGAAGCCGCTGAGTGCGGACCGGCTGTGCGGTTATCTGGATGCGCTGACGGTAAAGCTACTGGAGCAGGACGCGTCCGCTCACTGAACTCTTTGTTCCTCGCCGCTGCCTAGTACGGCTTGGGCATCCACTGTTACGTCGCGGCCAAGGGAATCCACAGACTGGCAGTGCTTCCCACACCCACGCTGCTTTGCAGTTGAACGCGTCCCTTGTGCAATTCGGCGATTTCCTTGACCAGGCTCAGGCCCAAACCGGTTCCGGGGATGTTGCCAGAGGCATCCGCGCGGTAGAAGCGCTCGAAAGCGCGCTCCAGTTGCTCCGGCGTCATGCCTATGCCCTGGTCACGCACATCCACAATGGCGTAGCGCACACCGCCGTCCTGCGCTGTGCGCACGGCGATAGAGACATCGCCGCCCTGAGGGGAGTATTTGAAGGCATTGCTGACCAGGTTGCTGAGGGCCTGCTGCATCTTTTCGGAATCCATCAGAACCTGCAGGTCCGGCAAATCTGCGAGCAACACCGGGCGATCGGTGTCCTTGAGCATCAAGCCTTGGATGCAGCTATGTACCATGGCGCTCAGAGGCTGGGCTGTGATCTGCATGTCAAGGCCCCCGCGAGACTCAATGCGTGCCAAGTCCAGCAACTCATTAATCATTTTGACCAGCAGACCGGATTGCTTATGGATGGTTTGCAACATATCGGTCTGCCGCTCTTCGGTGAATTTGCGGCGTGTGAGCAGCTCGGAGAAGCCAAAGATGCTGACCATCGGGGTCCGTAGTTCATGGGCGGCGGCTGTCAGAAACTCACTTTTCATGCGGTCTACCTGGTCTTCATGGGTCACATCACGGAAGTACAGAATGGTTTCTCGGCGCCCCGCTTCATGGCGCCGGGACCGTGCCTGCACGACCCTGCGTTGCGGGCGCAGGAGTTGCAGTTTCTCTTCCCATGAAGCCTCTGACTGTTCGCCACGCATGTTGGGTGGCGGATGTTTTTCATCACAGAGGGCTGCGAGTTGTTGCTCGAACTGTGCCAGGCACACCGGAGCCGAACGGTTCTTGTAGAGGCCGGTCATCCGTTCAAACGCGGGGTTGGCAAATACCAATTGGTCTTGCGCATCAAACATCACGAAGCCATCCGGGCTCAGGCTGAAGATGGCGTCCAGTTGCGCCCGGCGCTCGGCCATGGCTTCTTCCGCCCGCACGCGAGCGGTGATGTCGGAAACGATGCCTACGAAATGGGTGAGGGTGCCCTGATCCGACATCACCGGTGACAAGGAAACTTCTGCAATCTGAAACTCTCCGGATTCCAGTTCGCGGCGAATCGTGACGTTGGCATTGCGGTGTTCGCGCACGGCTTCGGTCAGCGCACGCACTCCCGGATCATCGACATTCTTTCCACGCAGCAAGGTCAAGCCTTCGCCCAGAATGTCCCAGCGCGGCAGGTTCAAGAAGCGCTGGAACGCATCGTTGATGTACACGATGGGTTGGTGCTCCATCTTGCAGTTGGTGATGAACACGGCGTTGTGGCTGCTGGCCAGTGTGCGCTCATAGAGTTCGGAGGTTTCTTGTGCCGCGCGTTCGTCTGTGAGGTCGCGGACTATGCAGGCGTATCGCAGTGCATTGTCGTTCTTGACTTCCCCCAGGCACACTTCCACGGGGAACAGGGTGCCATCCGCACGGGTGCCCATGAAGTCATGCCGGGTGACGCGGCTGATGCTCATCGCATGCTCCATGCCCTGGCCGAACATCGCCTGGAGCGCGGCATGGTCGAGTCCGGGCACGCAACACGCGATGGACTGCCCCAGCAGGGCATCCTCGGAACGTCCGAACATGCTGGAGGCCGCCGGGTTGGTGGTGGACACCCGGCCATATTCGTCCAGGCCGATGATGGCCTCTGCCGCAGTGTTGACGATGGTTTGCACCCGGCTGACCTGGGCCGCCATGCCTCGGCTCGCCTGGTTGATGGCGGCTTGCAGTTGGGCTACCTCGACACTGGCCTTGGGTAAATGCAGCTCATCCCCCATCCGCAGGGGAATCTGGGCCGCAAATTCGGTCAGCTCGCGCACGGGTTCGAGAGCCCGGTTGATGATGGTGTGCAGGCCCCACAAAAGCGCCACGGACAGGAGCAGTGCCACCCCGAGTAGTTGGCTGTCCAGCGATGGCAGGCCAGCGTGTGTGCTGCTCGCCGCGATTCGCCATTCCGTATAGATACCCAACGCCAAACCCATCAGCACCATTGCCGCCAAAGTGGCTGACAGGATGATGGTACCTATCCGGTACGGGGGGGCCAGCCGGCGGCCTGCCCGGTGTATCCAAAGTGGATAGCCCATGGCGTGCTGCCTTGCTTACGGGACCAATCGGTCCACCGTGTCGAGCAGTTCAATCGGGCTGAATGGCTTGACCAGATAAGCGTCACAGCCGGCTTCATGCCCTCGCTCAATGTCTGTTTTCTGGCCACGTGCGGTGAGCAGGATGACCTTGGTCATGCCTGACAACAAAGGGTCCGCCTTGACCTTTTCGCACACCTGGTAGCCGTCCAGGGCACCTGGCATCATCACATCCAGAAGGATGAGCTGCGGACGAAGCTTCTGGGCCACCATCCACGCAGCTTCACCGTTGTCTGCTTCGTGAAGATCGAAATCTTCACACTCCATGGTCATCATGATGAGTTTGCGGATGTCGGGTTGGTCATCCACGATCAGAGCTTTGCGTCTCATGTTGCATCTTCCTTTTTGCGGCGTTGCATCAACTGGGCGAGGTCTGCGGCGTAGCGCTGGGCTTGCTCCATATCCAAATTCGCTTGTCCGCGCTGGGGGGCACCGGTAGGGAACTCGATCATTACGCGGGTGTCTTCACCGTCCACAATGGACATGCGCATATTGCCCCCGTGCAGTCCGACTATGCGATTCACCAGCGGCAGGCCCAGGCGGCCGTTGGCCTGGGTGGGGCTGCGGGCGGCAAACAGGTCGCGGGTCTCGATGCCCTTGTCTTCCGGGGCAATGGCGCCCTGGTTGCGCACACTGATCAGCACATGCTCACCGGTGAGGGTGTAGCCGATCTGCACCGCGCAATCCACACCGCCTTTGACTTCCCGCCGGGAATGGGTAAGGGCGTTGTCAAAGCATTCGTATAAGGCACGCTTAATCAGGCGGGCATTGCCGTAGATAGGGGGCAACGTGCTGTTTGGCGGTTTGACTTCAAAGCGCACTTTGGCTTGCACGGCCTTGGGCTTGAGTGCGTCCAGTGTTTGCTCGACCAGGGCGCCGAGGTCCATGCGGTCATCCATCAGCATGGCTTCTTCGCCGAACACCGCGAGCAAGTCTGCCAGGCGACGCAGGCGCTCTTTCAGTTCATCTGCTGCCATCTCCAGCCGGTTGCCTTCTTCGCTTTCGGGCAGAGATCCCAGCATGCCTGTCAGCTTGCGCATGGGCGGGCCCACTTCATCCTGAAGCAGCTCGATAATTTGCTCCAGCCCCATACGGCTTTGCACACCGGGGCCTGCATGGCTTTCTTCTTTTTCTTCAGGCAACGCCACGAAAGCGATGTCAAGGCCCGAGGGGCCTGCCATGAACTGGCCTTTGAGCTTTTTACCGTCGGCCACGCCTACCTCAGCGGTGTAAGGTAGTTTGATCTTACCCAGGGTAATTGCTCGGGCTAGCTCCTTGACCACGATGCGACCGCTCATGGCCTCCACCGGTTTGCCCGGATGGAGGCGCGCAGCGCGGTTCGCGAAGGTGGCGACGCCGTTGACCCCGAATGTAATCAGGGGCAAGGGCATGGCGTCAAACAGTGCATTCACCGAGGGCTGATGGAAGTTGGTAGCCATGATGGGTGCCATGAAGAATTAGCTGATGTCTGCCAATATATCGAATTTGATAAAAATTACAAGAATTTAAAGCAATCAATTTATTGACGGCATTGGGGCTAGGATTGAGGGGCTTTCATGTGTTTTATTTTGTTTTAAATATTTAAACCAAATAACTCGTATCTGTCGTATTATTGCGTGACTTTTGCAAAAAAGGGATGCGTCTATGTCTTCCATCCGGTTCAATTGCATGGTGTGCTTTGTGTCTGTCGCTCTGCTGGCTAGTGTGGCTTCAGGGCAGGCACCTTGGGGCACCTTGCCGCTTGCCTTCCAAGGCTTGGGGTTCATGGTCCATTCCTTTGGCAACAAGGCTGAAGAGCATTTGGCAGCCTATTACAAACGATCTGCCTGGCAGCGCCAAGGCCTGACGGTTGAATAGAAGGTCCATGCCCTAGCAAGCGGACGGAGCCCCAGTGACCAGAATGACGCCCCTGCAACTGCGGCACATGTGGCTGCTGGGGGCCACTGTCTTGTCAATGGCGATTGTGCTGGCTTTGATGTGGCAGGTGCATGGTGAACTCCGGGATGCACGCAAACAGCAAGCTGACGTTAGCGAGCCCTTCATTTCGCCTATCTACCAGGTGGAGCGGGAATACCTTCGTTTCCTGCATGTGCTTGAGATGACGACTGCCCGCGAGGGGCCTGCCGACAGTGACGCACTCGCGTCTGCTCGGAAGCTATTGGAAAACCGGATAGCGTTCCTGGACCACACGCCGGTCGCTGCAGATATACGCACAAGCCCAGAGTTTTTGAAAGTCCGGGCACGGCTCGCCGAGGTGTTGCAGTCGGCTGACGCTAACCTTGAGCGCAAGGTCACAAATGCTCTCGCTTGGCACCCGCTGGTGCGGGAAATGCAAACGCTAAGCGCAGACATGAATGCCCTCATGATGCGCGCCGCCGTGCTGGGAAGCGCCCGACAGGAACAAGCCAGGGCACAGCAGATTCACAGTGCGCAAACCAGCTTGCGGTTGATGGCGGCACTGTCGCTCCTTCTGTTGGTATCTGCGGCGGCCATCGCCGTCCGTCAAGGACGGAGTCAACAAGAGCGGGAGCACATGCAGCATTTGTACGAACAGATGCAAGCTGCCAATCAGAAGGCCGAGGCTGCCAATGCAGGCAAATCACAGTTTCTGGCGAGTATGAGCCATGAACTTCGGACGCCCCTCAATGGCATGCTTGGCATGCTCAGCTTGTTGGAGTCCACCCCGGTCAATGACCAGCAGGATGACTACATCAAGACCACACGGCGTTCAGCGAACCATTTGCTGAGTCTGCTCAATGACCTCCTGGACGCCTCAGCCCTGGAGTCAGGCGAGATAACGCTGAAGCCAGAGAGCCTGCATCTGCCCTCGCTGGTGACGGATGCACAGGCTTTGATGCGTCCTGCTGCACTGGAGAAGCGAATCGTGTTGACGGTATCGCTCGATCCGGCACTACCCCAGTGGGTGCTGGCCGACGGTACCCGCGTCAAGCAAATCATGCTGAACTTGTTGTCCAATGCCCTGAAGTCCAGTGAGCGTGGCACGGTCCTGCTGGAAGTCTTTCCTTTGTCCATGTTTTCCCAGGAGGGGGAGGAGCGTGTGAAGCTCTGCGTCCGGGTGAGTGATGAAGGGCCGGGGATGTCCGCTGAAGTCATGGCCACACTCTTTCAGCGCTTTGAACCGGGCACCGCCAGCGGTGTGCGGCGGCAAGGTAGCCGCAACCTCGGGCTTGAAATTTCCAGAAACCTGGCGCGTCGCATGGGGGGCGACATCGAAGTCAGTAGCGTGCAGAACAAAGGCAGTGTGTTCACCGTCATCTTGCCGCTACAGCGGAGTCAGCCTCCGCCAGTACCCGTCGAAGAAGTTGCGCCAGTCCGTCGTGCGCCTGGCACACCAGGCTTGAACCTGGTCGTCGCGGAGGACAATGTCATCAACCGCAAATACCTCGCCGCTCTTCTGAAGAACATGGGCCATGCCGTTCGCTTTGCCGAACATGGAGGCATCGCAGTGCAGGAAATCCAGAACGACCTGCCGGACATGGTGCTTATGGATTTGCATATGCCGGATGTGGACGGCTTGCAGGCGACCGAGATCATCCGCCGGATGCCGGCACCCTATTCGGAAGTGCCCATCATCGCTTTGACGGCGGACGTGTTTGAAGAGTCCAAAGACCGCGTCCGTGTTGCCGGGATGGATGGCTTTCTCTCCAAGCCGGTCAATGTGCATGAACTGGAAAAAATGTTGGTGCAACGATTTGGTACCCGTGGCGCATCCCTGGCAACAACACCGGCAGCAAACGCCAGCAGTCCCGCCGGAAAAAACGTGGCGTCTGCAACAAACACTGCGTTTCCCGCCGTTCCACACGCACCCCGTCAACCGCGCCGCAGGTTTCGGGCGGGGGATGTCGCGGAGCATTTGAACATGGCCATGATCGGCGAGTTGTGCGTGGGGGTCACCCTGCAGGGCTACCAGTCACTGTTGGATGGAGCCATGCGCAGCGATGCACATTGCTATACCGACTTGCTGGCGGCACTGGAGCAAACCAACACCACGGCACTGCTGGAGTTGGGGCACGCGTTCAAAGGGGTTGCGTCGAGCTTGGGCTTGGCAGCCTTGTCGCAACATGCGCTGACCATTGAGAAACAAGGACACAACTTTAGCGAGGAAGAGTGCCGGCAATATGCCGCGACCTTGCAGGATTGCTGGAACACGACCTATGCGCTTTGTGAGCGTATGGGCCTGATCACAGCACCCTGAGGGGCTGGTGACCACAAAAAAACCCGCTGACCTTGTGATCAACGGGTTCCAAGAGTGGTGCCGGAGAGATGAATCGAACACCCGACCTTCTCATTACGAAGGCCTAGCGGATTCGGCTTCTCTCTGGTGATGCTGTGCATGTGCACGATGTTTTTTGATTTTTCAACACATCGGAGTCACACAATGTACGTAGTTAAAACAGTTGGGGGTATGGGGGCAACGCCCCCATGGTTAGCGTTGGGAGGGATACCCGACCAACCAAGCCAAGCAGGCCAACGCCAACCATGCGTGCATGAGCAGGGCGCAGGCACACCAGTGTTGTTTGTTCGCGGAAGTGGTGCAGGAGCGCTACAGACTCGCGCGCGCCTTGAAAAGCCTGTATTGGGGTTTGGGTTATGAAAAAGTATCCATCCCCCAAAGTTCTCGATCTCAATCAGCCATATGTCATGCGCATTGCTGACCTGCTGTCGGATGATCCCATGCTTATCGGTTTGCTGGGGTCTAGCTTCAAGGTGGTGGCAGCGTATGACCGCGACGCGAAGCGTGTGACGTATTCATTTCGTCGTTTAGACGATACAGAACCTGACGAATGGGAAGCAAAGCGGGTGTAGCCCCTTTTCTTCACATGAGCGGTTCGCATATCATCGGGGCGCAAACCGAATAGCGATAAACGTACGCAATGTGTCGTACGCGCTGCTCCCAGACGGTGACCATCGGGCTACTCGCAGAGCCCAGCACCGCAGAGTCTGGAAACACCCCACTAATGCTTTTGCGAAGCGTCATTAACTTGGCTGGCTTCACTTCGCTGTGGGCAAGCCTTTTTCACAAGGTGTTTCCATGTTTGATAGTTGTTCATCTGATGGTGGTCAGTTCCTTGCGGGCGCCGCGCCATGCGACGCGGGCCGGGCGAGCTTTAGCTCGCACGAGCGCGTGGCGCACGGTGCCCCCCGTGTAGTAACTACGGGGAGAAAGATCACCAAAAATCCACCTCTTGATTTCGTTCGGTTGGACGAAGAAACAGGGGAGGAAATTTCATCGTTTGTCGTTGGTGGTCGTCGGATTGAAGCCCGATTCCTTGCCTCAAATGAAGCGACACCAACGGGAGCTGCATTCATCGATGCACTAGCATTTTCCGTTGTCCCTCCAGAGGAAATGTCCTATGTGTGGCTGCTTAAGCAAATGCAGCAGTTCATTGACATTGGCGCAGTTGAACAGCGCCGGGGCATGTTCGGTTTCCGCCATTCGGCCCGCTTCGGAGATGGTGCCGGTGTGCTGGCATGGGGAGGCGAATCACAACGTGGGCGAGTCTATTTCAGCCTCATGGGCAAAGGTTGCGGCATGGTCACGGACTGGCCCGCACTGTCCTATTGGTTGGAGCAACATGGGGCCGTTATCAAGCGTGCAGACGTTGCGTACGACGATTTCGAGGGCAAGCTTCTGAGCATTGATTGGGCTGTCAAACAGTATCAGTCTGATGGCTTCAACGCTGGCGGCCGTAGACCGTCGCACACCTGCATGGGTGATTGGTTGGAGGGTGAAGCGTCCACCAAAGGGCGAACTCTTGCTATCGGCAACCGGGCCAGCGGCAAGTACGCACGTATCTACGAGAAGGGTAAGCAGCTCGGAGCTAGCACCAGCAGATGGACGCGCTTTGAGGTCGAGTGGAGAGCTCAAGACCGATATATCCCGTTCGACATTCTCACGCGCCCAGGGCACTACCTCGCAGGTGCATACCCCTGCCTAGCGTGCCTCAACGAAGAACAGTCGGTAATCAAGACCATCGCCAAGGGTGCACAGATCGCGTTCGATACCGCTGTTGAAAATGCAAAGCAACATTGCGGCAAGCTGGTTAATTTGCTGCTTTCCGTGGTCGGTGGCGACTATTCCGAAGTTGTCAACCGCTTGAGCCGTCCCGGCCTCCCCACCCGCATCGACCCCTATAGCTACCACGTTAAACGCAATCCAACGATGTTGGACAGAGACATGCAGGGGGTGCCAGCATGAGCCTCTACAAACGCCCCAATTCGCCCTTTTGGTGGATACGCTTGCCCGCCGTTAAGGGGGAGCTACAGCCATTGCGAATTTCTGCCGAAACGACCATCAAAAAGCAGGCGCAGCAGCTCCACGACAAGCTGAAAGCGGAGCGATGGGAGGTCGATCACCTCGATGTGAAGCCGAAGCGCACATGGGACGAAGCTGCAGAGCGGTTTCTGCAGGAGACAACTTACAAGCGAACGCAGGCATGGGATATATCTATGTTGAAGTGGTTCCACCCCCATCTAGGGGGGAAAGAGTTGAAGGACATCAACAAGGCGTTGATAGACCAAGTGCGAGCAGTGCGGGCCAAAGGGGTGACACCTGGCACCACGAACCGGTATATGGCGCTGGTGCGGGCCATCTTGCGTAGAGCGTGCTTTGAATGGGAGTGGATAGATCGTGTGCCTAAGGTCGGCCAGCTACGCGACAAAGGTGGGCGTATTCGTTCCCTGACGCGTGAAGAGTTCTCCAAGCTGCTGGCCCAATTGCCAGAGCATTTGCGTGACATGGCCGTGTTCTCGGTGGCAACCGGGTTGCGGCAAAGCAACGTTACGCGCCTCCAATGGAAACAGGTCAGCATTGAACGCCGCCATTTATGGGTTTCGGCTGACCAGCACAAGAACGGCAAGGCTCATGCTGTGCCCTTGAATGAGGCCGCATTGCAGGTGCTGGACAAGCGCAAGGGCGATCATCCCACGCATGTATTCACCTACGAGGGCAACCCGATTGTTCAGGTCAACACCAAGGCATGGCGTAACGCATTGTCACGCGCAGGCATTGATGATTTCCGATGGCACGACCTGCGCCACACATTTGCGACATGGCACCGCGAGGCTGGCACGCCCACGCATGAGCTGCAGCGTTTGGGCGGTTGGAAGACCCTTGAGATGGTCGAGCGCTATGCACACGTTGCACCGGAAGGCTTGCAAGTTGCGGCCAGTCGGTTGGATAATGCTTTGTCGAGCACATACGCAGCACATTAAAAAACCCGCTGACCTTGCGATCAACGGGTTTTAAGAGTGGTGCCGGAGAGATGAATCGAACACCCGACCTTCTCATTACGAATGAGCTGCTCTACCGACTGAGCTACACCGGCGGACTGAGCCCGCAATTATATCGGGCCAAGGGTCTTAGGCGGCGTGTTCGGCGTGGTAGCGCACTACGCGTTCCACTTCGTTTTTCGAGCCCAGCACCACGCTCACGCGTTGGTGCAACTGGGTCGGCTGGATGTCCAGAATGCGCTCGGTACCGGTGGAGGCCGCGCCACCGGCCTGCTCGATCAGCCAGCCCATGGGGTTGGCCTCGTACATCAGGCGCAGCTTGCCGGGTTTGCCGGGTTCGCGCTTGTCCCAGGGGTACATAAAGATGCCGCCACGGGTCAGGATGCGGTGTACATCGGCCACCATGCTGGCAATCCAGCGCATATTGAAGTCTTTGCCGCGCGGGCCATCCTTACCTTCCAGGCACTCGTCGATGTAGCGCTTCACGGGCGGGGCCCAGTGGCGCATATTGCTCATGTTGATGGCGAATTCCTTGGTGTCCTCCGGGACGCGCACGTTCTCCTGAGTCAGCACAAAGGAACCTTGCTCTCGGTCCAGGGTAAACATAGCGACACCTTCACCCACGGTGAGTACCAGGGTAGTCTGGGGGCCGTAAACACAGTAGCCGGCCGCAACCTGCTGGTGGCCGGCTTGCAGGAAGTCCTGCTCGCTCACGGCCTGGCCTTCGGGCTGCTTGAGCAGCACGCTGAAGATGGTGCCTATGCTGACGTTCACATCGATGTTGCTCGATCCGTCCAGCGGGTCAAACATCAATAGGTATTCGCCTTGCGGGTAACGGTTGGGCACGGTGTAAATGCCTTCCATCTCCTCGCTGGCCATGGCAGCCAGGTGGCCGCCCCATTCGTTGGCCTCGATCAGCACTTCATTGGCGATGATGTCCAGCTTTTTCTGGATCTCGCCCTGCACGTTTTCGCTTTCTGCCGCACCCAGCACGCCCCCTAGGGCGCCCTTGGTCACGGCCAGGCTGATGCTTTTGCAGGCACGTGCCACCACCTCCAGCAATAGGCGTAGCTGGGGTGGAATGGTGCCCTGGCCGCCGCCGTCTTGGCTGCCTCGCTGTTTTTCGATGAGATAGCGCGTGAGCGAAATGCGTTGTGTCATGTGATGTCCCTAAGTGTAAAAATCAGTCAGCCAGTGCGCGGTCTACGACCTCGCGCACGTCATTGCTCAAGTCAGTTTTGGCAGCCACGCGGGCCAGCGCTTCACGCGCGGCGCTGCGGTAGGGCTCGGCCAGCTTCTTCCAGCGGTCCAGTGCGCGCGCCAGTCGGGCAGCGACCTGCGGGTTGATGGCGTCGAGCTCGATCACGCGGTCGGCCCAGAACACATAGCCGGCGGCATCTGCACGGTGGAACCCACCGGGGTTGGCACTGCAGAAGCTGAAGATGACGCTGCGGGCGCGGTTGGGGTTCTTGAGGTTGAAGTCCGGGTGGGCCAGCAGCTGCCGCACAGCGGGCAGCACCTGGCCGCCGCGGTCGCTGGTGCCTGCTTGCAGGGCAAACCACTTGTCCAGCACCAGTGCCTCATCCTTGAACAAAGCATGGAATCGTGCGAGTGCATTGGCTGCCAGTGCGTGGCCACAGTTCACCAGCGCCTGCAGGGCGTTGAAACGGTCGGTCATGTTGCCGGCGTCCTTGAAGCGCTGCAGCGTTTTGCCGGGCCAGATCTCGTCGCCGCTGTGCGTGGCTGCCAGGCACAGGAAGTTGAGCGCCATGCCTGCCAGCGCACGTCGACCGCTGGAGACAGGGTCGGGGCGGTAGCCGCCGTTGTTCTCGTGCACGGCAAAGGCCCATTCCCAGTCGGCGTGCAGGGCCGTAGCCAGCTGCAGGCGCATGGCTTCCCGTACCGCGTGAATGCGCTGCGGGTCGACCACGTCCAACTGCTCGGCGATGTAGGTCTCTGACGGAAGTGTCAGCACCAGTTCTTTGAACGCGGCATCCAGCGTGGGGTGACGCAGCACCGCACGCATGGCGTCAATATAAGCATCATTTAGCGGTTTGGCGCCCGTGGAATCTGCGGGGGCAGCTATTGAATTGATAGCGCTTCGCAGGGCCAGGCGCTGGCCGGCTTCCCAGCGGTTGAACGGGTCAGGGTCGTTGGCCAGCAGGGCCAGCAATTGGGCGTCGGTGTAGTCAAAGTCCAGCACCACCGGTGCGGAGAAGCCGCGCAGGATGGAGGGAACGGGCTCTTCCGCCACGTTCTGGAAAGTGATGCTCTGGCTGGCTTCAGTCAGCACCAACAGGTGGCTGTCGCCCACGGTCTGACCATCCAGCGTCAGGGGCAGGGCAGCGCCGCTGGCAGCACCCACCAGGCCCAGGCTCACCGGAATGACAAAAGGTTCTTTGACCGGCTGGCCCGGCGTGGCTGCGCAGCTCTGGCTGACATGCAGGGTGTAGGTTTGCGCCGCAGCGTCGTACTCGCCGCGGGCTGCCACGCGGGGCGTGCCAGCCTGGCTGTACCAGCGCTTGAACTGGGGCAGCAGCTTTGCCAGCGGGGAGTGCGGGTTGGCTTCGGCAATGCTTTGCGCGAAGTCATCACAGGTCACGGCCTGGCCGTCAAAGCGCTCGAAGTACAGCTTCATGCCACGCTCAAACCCTTTGCGGCTCGTGAGCGTTTGCATCATGCGCACCACCTCGGCACCTTTTTCGTAAATGGTGACGGTGTAGAAGTTGTTGATCTCGATGTAGCTGTCTGGCCGCACCGGGTGGGCCATGGGGCCGGCATCTTCGGGGAACTGGGCGGTGCGCAGCACGCGCACGTCTTCAATGCGCTTGACGGCGCGGGCGCTGGGTTCGGCGCACAGGTCCTGGCTGAATTCCTGGTCGCGGAACACGGTCAGGCCTTCTTTCAGGCTCAGCTGGAACCAGTCGCGGCAGGTGATGCGGTTGCCGGTCCAGTTGTGGAAGTACTCATGCCCAACCACGCTCTCGATGTTGGCGTAGTCCACATCGGTGGCGGTGGCCTGGTTCGCCAACACGTATTTGGTGTTGAAAATGTTCAGGCCCTTGTTCTCCATGGCACCCATGTTGAAGTCGGAGGTGGCGACGATCATGAAGCGTTCCAGGTCCAGCGGCAGGCCGAAGCGGGCTTCGTCCCAGGCCACGGATGCCATCAGGCTGTTCATGGCGTGCTCGGTCTTGTCCAGGTCACCGGGGCGCACAAACACCTGCAGCAGGTGGTCTTTGCCGGCGCGGCTGGTGATGCGCTGTTCGCGCGCCACCAGTTGGCCCGCCACCAGCGCAAACAGGTAGCTGGGCTTTTTGTGGGGGTCTACCCATTTGGCGAAGTGTCGCGCACCATTGGGGCCGTCTTCCAGGTCGCCACTGTCCACCAGGTTGCCGTTGGACAGCAGCACGGGGTACTTGGCCTTGTCGGCACGCAGGGTGACGGTGTACATGGCCATCACGTCCGGGCGGTCCAGGAAGTAGGTGATGCGGCGGAAGCCTTCGGCCTCGCACTGGGTGAAAAAGGAGTCATTGCTCACGTACAAGCCCATAAGCTTGGTGTTTTTCACCGGCATGCAGGTCGTGAAAATCTCCAAGGCAAAAGGCTCGTTGCCTTCAGGCAGGTTTTCCAGCACCAGCTGGTTGCCATCCATCTTGAAGCTGGTGCCCTGGCCGTTGACCAGCACGCGCGCGAGGTTCAGCTCTTCGCCGTCCAGACGCAGCGGCTGGGCCGGTACGTCAGGGTTGCGGCGCAGCGTCATTTTGTTGAGCACGCGGGTCTTGGCGGGGTCCAGGTCAAAGCTGAGATCGACGGTGTCGATCCAGAATGCGGGGGCGGAATAGTCGCCGCGGTGAATCACGGCGGCAGGGCCCGAGGCCTCACGAAGATGCAACATGGTGGGTCTCCAAAAAACGGGATGCGATCAAGGCGTTGTAATCAGGAACGACGGCCAGCACGTGCGGGCCGGCCAGTTCCTCAGGAGGGTGGCTGCTGGCAATGCCCACGGCGCGCATGCCGGCGCGGCGGGCGGCTTCGATGCCCAGCGGCGCGTCTTCAAACACAATGCAGCGCGCGGGCTCCACGCCCATGCGGCGGGCAGCTTCCAGAAAAATGGCCGGCTCGGGCTTGCCCGGCAGGCCCTCGTCGCCGCCCACCGTGGTGAGCGGGGCAATCGGCATTTGCAGGTGTTGGTAGGCAAAGGCCTGGTTGTGCCGGTCGCCCGCTGTGCCCACGCCCAGCTTCAGGCCACGGCCATGGGCCAGGTTGAAAAATGCTTTGAACCCCGCCACTTCCGCAAAGATGGGCGAGAAGATTTCGCGGTACACCGCTTCCTTCTCGTGCACATGGGCCAGGGCTATGGCCTCGTCCATCTCCGGGTGGTCAAACAAGTCGCGCATGCACTCAATGCCGGTGCGGCCGGTGGTGCGGCGCATCAGGTCGGCAATGTCCACCTGCAACTGTTTGCGGCGCGCAAACTCCACCCAGCTGTGTTTGTGCGAGGGCATGGAGTCGATCATGGTGCCGTCCATGTCGAAGATCAGAGCTTGCAGATTAAGTGTTAGCGTCATTTGGTGAGTCGCAGCACTGCTGTTTCAAGCCTACGGTAGCTGGGTGAACGTTCGGAAAGAATATGTAAGTCTAAATGCGCAGTTATCTTCGCCTGATGAGCAGTTGGCTTGTAAGCCGCCCCAGAAGGTTGCGCATCTGATAGCCAGCCTTTCGCGTCGCGTATTAACTCTGGTTCTACTGGAAACTCCAGTCCATTAGGAATCAGCGGTAATGCGACTTTGGTTGAGTTTGGGTCAGATAAAAACAATGACTCAAATTCTTTGACAATGAAGCAGGCATCGAATAGCTGATCTGGGCGTATTTTTTTCGCTTGGTCTCTCATGTCCTCTTCAGCGCGAATCACATCCACACAGTCGGCGCAATCAAAATCAAGCAAGCATAGGATCGCCGCATCTTCTAGTGCTGCTGTTTGCAAAAAGCGGGAGAAATTTGCCCTGACCTTTGGAAGGTCACCTCTCCTTTGTGGTCGCAAAACCTCAACATCAAAGCGCTCATGCGCATGCAATATGCGACGGAGCAATTCTGGGACAGCCCTTTCATCGCCTTCGCCTTCCACAATTGCTATCAGTCTCTTGGGGGCTGTCATGGTTGAGAAGGTTGCAGTCCTTCGGCTGCCATGAATTCGCCCAAAGACATGAGTCCAAGTTTCACAGCCTCATGCTGAGACCGCTTGATTGGTGCAATATTTGTAAGCCCTCCATTCATTGTCACGACCCTTATGTTTTCAGGATCGAAGTGATCTATGAGTTGTGGGCTATGTGTGGTCACAATTACCTGGGTAACTTCCGAAACCTCTTTAAAGGCTTCCGCAAGCATTGACAGCACACCGGGGTGAACCGTTTGTTCGGGTTCTTCGACAATCATCAATGTAGGTGCTGGTGATTGATAGAGAGACAACAAAATTCCAAAAATTCGTAGGGTTCCGTCAGATAGCTGAACGGGGTCAAATTCTCTATAGTCAGTTGCTGATGGTCCGAATCTAAATTTCGGTACTAAATAACTGCCTACAGTCGAAACTGTGACTTCAAGAAAATCGGGCAGAACTACTTGCATCATTTCATTGATACGTTCTAGAGTTCTTCGACCTTTGGTAGTTCGCTTAGCAGCGCGGATTACTGAAGCCCAATTGCTACCGTCTTCTCGTAACGAAGCATCGGTATCGGGGGTAGTCAGCTGTCTAAGTGTTATCGGGTAGAGAGCGGAGAACTTCCATCCACGTATATAGGCGTGTAAATCTGCACCGAGTCGATGAAACTCGAGGTCACCGGCGGGTCGCCCTAATGCCAGTTGTTCGACATCTCCAAAATGATGTGATGTCGGGGGGGAGACGCCTTTTTCAGAGAAGTTGCCAGCTTTGTCGCGCGTGAAGCCTGATGGTTGTAGTCCAACGGAGTATTGTCCATTCGCCTGACGATAGGTCATCTCTTGATAACACGTAGCGTCTTCTGATTCAACCCTATAGTTGCCGCCAGACGCGCTTGCGATCTCTAGAGAATAAGCGGCATTTTGTGCTGTGTTTTCGTCAAACGTTTGCAGCGCTTCAATTGAAAGTCCCACATTGAAAGGGCGTCCTGCTGAGTTCTGTCGAATTCGTGTCAAGCCACCTCTTGAAACTATTGCATGGTCCAAATCATCTTTGGCTGCGTCTCGTAGAAAGCGCAGAGCATCTACAAAGTTACTTTTCCCCACAGCATTTGGACCAACTACAACGGTCACATTCGGATGCAGAGAGACATGGATGTCTGCAAGGCTCTTGTAATGCCGTATCTGAGCGTTTGTTAGTTTCATAAGGTGTCCTAAGGTCTATATGCCTTGCTTCAACGATGCTTGGATGAACACATCCAAGTCACCGTCCAGCACCTTCTGGGTGGCAGACACTTCCACGTTGGTGCGCAAATCCTTGATGCGGCTGTTGTCCAGCACATAGCTGCGAATCTGGTGGCCCCAGCCCACGTCGGTCTTGGTGTCTTCCAGCTTTTGCTGTTCTTCTTGGCGCTTGCGCAACTCGAAGTCGTACAGGCGGCTGCGCAGGCGCTTCCAGGCCACGTCCCGGTTGCTGTGTTGGCTGCGGCCGTCCTGGCACTGCACCACGATACCCGTGGGGATGTGCGTCAAACGCACCGCAGAGTCGGTCTTGTTGATGTGCTGGCCACCGGCGCCGGAGGCGCGGAAGGTGTCGGTACGCACATCGCTGGGGTTGATGTCGATTTCGATCGAGTCATCAATTTCGGGGTAGACAAACACCGACGCAAACGAGGTGTGGCGACCACCGGAGGAGTCGAACGGGCTCTTGCGCACCAGGCGGTGCACCCCGGTTTCGGTGCGCAAGTGACCGAAGGCGTACTCGCCGTCGATCTTGATGGTGGCACTCTTGATGCCGGCGGTGTCGCCGTCGGTCAGGTCTTCGACATTGGCGGTAAAGCCTTTGCGCTCGGCGTATTTCAGGTACTGGCGCAGCAACATGCTGGCCCAGTCGCAGGCCTCGGTACCGCCAGCGCCGGCCTGGATGTCCAGGAAGCAGGGCAGGGGGTCTGCCGGGTTGTTGAACATGCGGCGGAACTCCAGGCCTTCCACGATCTCGGTGAGCTTAGCGGTCTCGGTTTCGATGGTGAGCAGGCTCTCTTCATCGCCTTCTTCCTTGCTCATCTCGTACAACTCGGTGTTGTCCGAGAGATTGCTGCTCAGGTCGTTCAGGGTGACGACCACGCCATCGAGCATCTTCTTTTCTTTGCCCAGTTCCTGGGCTTTTTTGGGGTCATTCCAGACCGCGGGGTCTTCTAGCGATGCATTGACGGTGCGCAGGCGCTCGGCTTTGGCATCGTAGTCAAAGATACCCCCTGAGTTCTTGGGTCCTGCTTGTCAGGTCTGCCAGGGTGGTGCCAATGAGGTTGATGCGTTCTGCTTCCATGATGCGGGTCCTGCTTGCGTTGTAGGTGGTTAACCCGCTATTTTAGGTGCCATCACCCCCGTGGGCTTTCGCTGGGGAAGGTCACGACGTGGTCCACCTCCGGCCGTATGCCAATCCATTCCCCGATGCGGTGGTCGTGGTGGCTGGGAACATGGGCCATGACCAGTTCCCCTGTGCGCAGTGCCAGGGTGTAGAGAAACTCATTGCCCCGGAATGCCTTGTTGACGATTCGCGCCTGTACCTCTGCCGTGTCGTCGTGGACGATGTCATCCGCCCGCAGCAGAATGTCGCAGGGCCCTAGGCTCAGCCGGTCTTGCTCATGCTGGTGGATTCCGTGCAGTGCACCCAGCGGCGTCACCACGTGTTTGTGGGTGAGGCCGTTTTCCTCATGCAACTCCACGCGGGCAGGCGTGAATACGCCGTGGCCGATAAAGTCGGCCACAAAACGGGTGGCCGGCCGGTGGTACAGGGTGTAGGCATCCGCCCACTGGTGCAGGCGCCCTTGGTGCATCACGCCAATCAGGTCGCCAATGGCAAAGGCTTCCAACTGGTCATGGGTGACAAACAGCGCCGTGGCACCGGCGGCCTTGAGAATGGTGCGCAACTCCTGGGCGAGGCGCTCGCGCAGGTCCACATCCAGGTTGGAGAACGGTTCGTCCAGCAACAACAACCGGGGTTGGGGAGCCAGCGCCCGTGCCAGCGCCACGCGCTGTTGCTGGCCGCCCGATAGTTCATGGGGGTAGCGGGAGGCGTGCTCTTCCAGCCCCACCAGGCGCAATACCTCGTGTACCCGTGCCTGGCGCTGCGCCACAGGCAGCATGTGGATGCCGAAAGCAATGTTTTTGCTCACATCCATGTGCGGGAACAGCGCGTAGTCCTGGAACACCATGCCCATGCGGCGTTGCTCGGGCGGCAGCGCTTTGCCCTCGCCACTGACGGTGATGCCATCCAGTGAGATCCGGCCCGCATGGGTGGGCTCCAGTCCGGCAATGGCGCGCAAGAGGGTCGTTTTCCCGCAGCCCGAAGGGCCGATCAGCACACCGATTTCACCCGCGCGCAAGCCGAAGCTCACGGCATGGACCGCCAAAGGCTGGGAGCTCGCATAGCGCACGCAAAGGTCTTGGAGTTCGAGGTACATGGGCAAAATTGTAGGTAATTACAATTCTCGTTTGGTGCGGCAGGGTTCCCCGGGCTGCGATATCAACGGATGCCCTGTCCTTGTTTGCCTTAATGCCCGATTCGCTCCGCATGGCCCTGCGTGAGGCCCCCGCCCGCTTGACGCTGCTGCTGGTGGGCCTTCTTGTGTCTTTGCCCCTGCTGGCCCTGTCCGCCTCGGTGTTGCGCTGGGATAGCGTGGCGGCCGGTCTGCTGCGTGAAATGTCTCTCACGGTACTGCCCGACTATGCCTGGACAACGCTGGTGCTCAGTCTGGTCGTTTCGCTGGGCGTGGGCTTGGTCGGGGGCTTGTGTGCATGCGCCGTGACCCTGTTTGACTTCCGGGGGCGGCGTCAATGGGAGTGGGCCTTGCTCTTGCCTCTGGCCATGCCGGCTTATGTCGTTGCCTATGCCTACACCGATTTCCTGCAGTTCAGTGGCCCGCTCCAGACCTGGATGCGTGCAGCATTCGGTTGGGAAGGGCGCTTGCTTCCCGAAGTACGCAGTCTGGGGGGCGCAGCTTTGGTGTTTGTGTTTACCTTGTACCCGTACGTGTATCTGCTGGTCCGGGTGGCCCTCCTGGAGCGCGCCGCACACCTGATGGATGCAGCGCGCATGCTGGGGGCCTCCTTGGGGCGCAGGGTCGTAGTTGTCGCGCTGCCCTTGGCAAGACCGGCCATGATGGCAGGCATTGCACTGGCCTTGATGGAGACGCTGGCAGACTATGGCGTGTCCAGTTACTTTGGCATCCAGACCTTCACTGCCGGCATCTACAAGGCCTGGCTGGTGCTGGACAGCCGGATTGCCGCTGCCCAGTTGGCGGTGGTCTTGCTGCTGCTGGTGGCGCTGCTGCTGCGCTTGGAGCTGCACGCCCGCAGTCGCATGCGCTATGCCGCAGTCAAGGGGCGCAGAGCAGCGGCCCAGCCGGTGCCCTTGTCCGGTGTGCGCGCTGCGTTGGCCAATGGAATCTGTGCCTTGCCGGTGTTGCTGGGCTTTGTGCTGCCGGTGCTGTTCATGCTGCGTCCCTTGTGGCAGGCGTGGGGGCTGGAGGGCAGCCCTCTGCCCTGGGGCAATTTTGTGGCTTGGAGCCTGAACAGCTTCAAGCTCGCCGCCTTGACCGCGCTACTGGCCAGTGCAGTGGCGCTCGCGCTGGCATTTGCCGCCAGACGCACCCCGACCGTGCTGACCCGCACCGTGGTCAGCCTGGCCGGCATGGGCTATGCGGTGCCCGGTGCAGTCATCGTGGTGGGCTTGTTGATTCCGGTGGGGTGGCTGCAGGCCGCCCGGCCGGACTGGCAGATAGGCTTCTGGATCAGTACCACCGTCATCGGCGTGATCTGGGCTTACCTGGTGCGCTTTACTGCAGTGGCCTTGCACACCGTGCAAAGCGGCTACAACCAGGTGCCTGCCGCCCTGGACGAAACCTCCCGCATGCTGGGTGTGACCGGCTGGAGCCTGTGGTGGCGCGTGCACCGGCCCTTGCTGGTGCGCAGCAGCCTGGTGGCGGGTTTGCTGGTGTTTGTGGATGTGATGAAAGAGCTGCCCGCCACCTTGGTGCTGCGGCCCTTTGACCACGATACCCTGGCCGTGGTGGCCTTTCAGCTGGCCAAGGACGAGCGCTTGGGAGAAGCGGCGTTGCCCGCCCTGGTGCTGGTGCTGGTGGGCCTGATTCCGGTGATCTTTTTGAGCCGCACGCTCAATAAAAAAGCGGCCTGACCGCATGGTGCAGTCAGGCCGCCGGCAGACGGGCTGGTGGGTTTATTTGTAGCCCACGCGGTCCAGCATTTGCTGTACCTTGACCTGATTCATGCCGACGATGCTCACCGGAATGGTTTCAGCTTTGAAGTTGCCACCGCCCAGGCTTTCCAATGCCGGGTTGCTGATCTTGATGCCTTTGGCGGTTGGCCATTCGTTGTTGCCATTGGCAAAGTATTCCTGTGCTTGGGGGCTGGCCAAAAATTCGAGAAATTGCTGGGCAAGGGCCGGATTTTTGGAATTTTTCGCCATGGCGCCGCCGGCAATGTTCACATGGGTGCCCCAGCTGCTTTGGTTGGGGAACACCACACCGACCTTGTCCATCACCGCGCGGTCTTCCGGCTTGTCGCTGCGCATCAGGCGGGCGAGGTAATAGGTGTTGGTGAGTGCCACGCCGCATTCGCCGGAGGCGGTGGCCCTGATCTGGTCGGTATCGCCGCCCACGGGGTTGCGGGCCATATTGCCGACCAGGCCTTTGAGCCAGGTTTCGGTGGCAGCGCTGCCCAGGTGCTCGTTCATGGCACCGAACAGGCTCAGGTTATAGGGGTGCGAGCCGGAGCGGGTGCACAGCAGGCCCTTGTTTTTGGGGTCTGCCAGCTCTTCGTAAGTGTCCACGTTGTCCTTGGAGACCTTGGCCTTGTTGTAAACCACCACGCGGGCACGGGTGCTGAAGCCGAACCAAGAGGTGCCTTCAGCGCTGGTCTTGCCGCGCAACTGGACTGGAATGGCGTCATTCAAGACTTTGGACTTGACCGGGGCAAACAGGCCATCCACTTCGGCACGCCATAGGCGCGATGCATCCACCAGCAGAATGACGTCAGCCGGGGATGCGGTGCCTTCGGCTTTGAGGCGCTGCAGAATGCCCGCATCATCCGCATCCACCCGCTTGATCTGGACGCCGGTGGCCTGGGTGAACGCCGAGTACAGCTGCACGTCGCCGGGGTAGTGGCGGGCGGAGTACACGTTCAGGACCTTGTCCTGGGCTTGCACTGCAGGCAGGCAGGCACCAAGCAGGGCGACGGTCAAGGCGATGCGGCGGGGGCTGATTTGCTTCATAAGAGAGGTTTGTGGATAAAAATGAGAGACGTTCTCATTCTATAGACAGTGTTTCAGCCTTGTAAAGTTAGCGGATAAATCGCTCGATCAGCGCCGCCAAGACCTCCGGTTGGTCGTGGTGCATCATGTGGCCGGCGTCCTCAATGCGGGCGACTTCCACCTGCGGCAGCACTGTCAGGCGCTCGTGGTAGTCGGCCAGGGTGTATTTCCCGTTAAACCACATCTCCAGGCTGTTGTCCGAGGCCTCCACCGCCAGCACCGGCATGCTCAGGCGCTGGTAAATCGCCAGCACTTCTTCCACGCGGTACAGCTGTGCGCTGGTAACCTTGTGCGCTGCATCGCCCAGGATGGACCAGCTGCCATCGGCATTCTCAGCCGCCCAGTGGCGGGCCAGCCAGGCGGCTTTGTCGGCGCCCAGGCGCGGGTTGGTCTTCACGAGGCGGCGGGCCACACCGTCTGCGCTGTCATAGGCCTTGAGCGCCATGTCGCCCGCGTGCAGCTTTTTGAGCTCGTCCATCCAGGTGGCCAACCGGCCGGGCGCCTGGGCTGGAACGGTGGCGGGCATGCCGAAGCCTTCCAGGTTCACCAATCTGCGAATGCGCTGAGGCCGCACGCCGCCGTAGAGCATGACCACATTGCCGCCCATGCTGTGGCCCACCAGGTTCACCTGTTGGTCAGGGGCGTAGTGGTCCAGCAGAAAATCCAGGTCAGCCAGGTAGTCGGGCACCCAATAGTTGTCGGTCTGAGGTGCTTTTGTTTTGCCGTAGCCCCGCCAGTCGGGGGCAATGATGTAGTGGTTCTCGCTGAAGGCGTCCACCACAAACTGGTAGCTGGCAGCCACGTCCATCCAGCCGTGCAGCATCACCAAAGGTACTTTGCCGGGGCCGGGCGCTCCCCACACTTGCACGTGGTAGCTCAGGTTGCGGATGGGAATGAATTCACTTTGGTGGGGGCGTCGGGCTTGGTACATTGTGCAAATCATAAGGACCGATGAGGAGACCAGGCATGGTGGTCAGTCAAGGCAGAGACACATCCGACGAGTCACCACCCCCAGCCGGCTATGCAGCCCTGCACAGCCCGTTCCGCTGGGCGGTGCCGCAACATTTCAACATGGCGCAGGTGTGTAGCCGGCGCTGGGCAGAGCTGTCGGATGCTACAAAAAGAGTAGCTATCTGCGCATATTCCCCGGGCGCTAGCGACACTTTTTATACCTATTGGCAGCTGCAGGAGCAGGCCAACCGCCTCTCCAACGCGCTGCTGAAGCTGGGCGTGCAGCGCGGGGACCGCGTGGGCATTGTGCTGCCCCAGCGATTTGAGACGGCGGTGGCCTACATGGCGGTGCTGCAGCTGGGCGCGGTGGCCATGCCCCTGTCCATGTTGTTCGGGCCGGAGGCGTTGGAGTTCCGGCTGCAGGACAGCGAGGCGGCTGTCGCCATTTGCGATGCCGGCTCGCTGCCGGCGCTGGCCCGCGTGCGCCCGGCCTGTCCGCATCTGCGCGCAGTGTTGGGCGTGGGCTTGCAGGATGCGGATGCGGCCTTGCTAAGCGGCCCGCAAGACGCCCGATGGGAAGCCGCCTTGCAGGCGCAGCCCGCCGTGTTCGAGCTGGTGAATACCTTGGCCGAGGAGCCCGCAGTGCTCATCTACACCAGCGGCACCACCGGCAACCCCAAGGGTGCGTTGATTCCCCACCGCGCGCTCATCGGCAACCTGAGTGGCTTTGTGGCCAGCCAGAACTGGTTTGGCTTTGATGGCAAAGAGAACCGCAGCTCCAAGGCGGTGTTCTGGTCACCGGCGGACTGGGCCTGGACCGGCGGGCTCATGGATGCGTTGTTACCCACGCTGTATTTCGGCCGCCCCATCGTGGCCCACCACGGCCGCTTCAGCCCGCAAACCGCGTTGGAGCTGATGCGCGACTGCGGCGTGACCCACACCTTTTTGTTCCCCACAGCCCTCAAGGCCATGATGAAGGCCTATCCCGGAGCCAAGGGCAAGACGGTGCGCCGCCAGTTCAAGCTCCAGCTCGACGCCATCATGAGCGCGGGAGAGGCCGTGGGTGACGCTGTGTTCGGCTATTGCGAAACACAGCTCGGCGTGCAACCCAACGAAATGTTCGGCCAGACCGAGATGAACTACATCATCGGGAATAGCAATCGGCACTACCCCTCCAAACCCGGCAGCATGGGCATGGCGTACCCCGGCCACCGCGTGGCGGTGATTGACGAGGTCGGCAACGAATGCCCGGTAGGCGTGCCCGGCGATGTGGCGCTCCACCGGTTCGATGTGCACGGCCAGCCCGACCCCATCTTCTTTCTGGGCTACTGGAAGAACCAGAAAGCTACGGATGCCAAGTTCACCGGCGACTGGTGCCGTACCGGCGACCTCGCAGTCCGCGATGCCGAGGGCTACCTCTGGTACCAGGGCCGCAGTGACGATGTGTTCAAGGCCGCGGGCTACCGCATAGGCCCCGGCGAGATTGAGAACTGTCTGGTCAAACACCCCGCCGTCCTGAATGCGGCGGTGGTGCCCAAGCCCGACGCAGAGCGCGGAGCGCTGGTCAAGGCCTATGTGGTCATTGCTCCTGATTTCATAGCTACTTGCGCAGAAGATACGGGCGCTAGGGCCCGATTTCATGCCCAACTGACCCTGGAGCTGCAAGCGCACGTCAAAGGCCAGCTGGCACCCTATGAGTACCCCAAAGAGATTGAGTTTGTAGACGCTTTGCCCATGACCACCACCGGCAAGGTCCAGCGCCGGGTGCTGCGCCTGCAGGAAGAAGCCCGGGCGCAGCAAGCCGCCGCGCATCAGCCATTTCCGTCATAAGCCATTCATCACCCACGCATAAGCCAAACCGTAAACTTCGCACCATGAAAACCATCCAACTCGGTCGCAGCGACCTGCACGTCACCCCCATCTGCCTGGGCACCATGACTTTTGGTGAACAGGTGGACGAGCCCACCTCCCACGCCATCCTGAGCCGCTCGCTGGAGCGGGGGGTGAATTTCATTGATACCGCCGAGATGTACTCGGTGCCCCCGCGCGCTGAGACTTTCAACCTCACCGAAAAAATCATAGGCAACTGGCTCAAGGCCAACCCCGGAGCGCGCGAAAAGCTGGTGATCGCCACCAAGGTGGCCGGCCCCTCGCGGGGTATGGACTGGGTACGCAACGGCAGCAGCAACCTCAGCGCGGAGGACATCGTGGCGGCGTGTGAAGGCAGCTTGAAGCGCCTGAATACCGACGTCATCGACCTGTATCAGATTCACTGGCCGGTGCGCCACGTGCCCATGTTCGGTGGCATGTACTACAACCCCGCCAATGAAAACGTGGGCGGCAGCGCCATTGAAGAGCAGTTGCGCGCCATGGACACCTTGGTCAAGGCCGGCAAAGTGCGCGCCATCGGCGTGTCCAACGAAACCCCGTATGGCGTGCACGAGTTTGTGCGCCTGGCGGAGCAGCATGGCCTGCCCCGTATTGCCACCGTGCAAAACAACTACGGGCTGCTGGCCCGCACGGTCGAAAACGGGCTGGACGAAACCTTGCACCGCCTGGGCGTGTCGCTGCTGCCGTATTCGCCCTTGGCCTTTGGCCTGTTGACCGGCAAGTACGATGAAGAAGGCCTGATGGGTGCCAATGTGTCGGCGGACTGGCGCCTGCGCAAGTTCGAGTCCACCCGAAAGCAGCGCTGGGGCCGGCCCGATGCGCTCAAGGCCGCCCGCAAGTACAACGCGCTGGCCCGCGAGTACGGTTTCACGCCCAGCCAGATGGCGCTGGCGTTTTGCTACACCAAATGGCAGGTAGCCAGCACCATCATCGGCGTGCGCACCTTGGAGCAACTCGACCAGAACATCGACGCTTACGGCACAGTGCTACCAGAAGAGCTGCTCAAAAAGATCGACGAAGTGCGCTGGGAGATTCGCGATCCGGCGGTGTGACGGATTGGCGGGGCCATTGAATGGCTCTTCTGATGGCTGTTGTGCAGCGAAAACGGATGTCTAAAAAAACACCTGATAGGGAGATATTCAAGCTGACTCCGAGGCGCAAAAATCGTGAAATCACTGGCTCACTCCATTCCTTACAAGGTGCGGGGTTTGCCGGAATTTATATACCTGTACAAACGCACATGAAAAATACAGTGATCAAGACAGTAGGCGGCTTTCAAGCCTTTTATCCAAAGTATGTATCGTCAAGACTCGGATGTATCAACCGGGTTTTGCGGTCTACATTACGTTCCGTTCACGGCTAAGACAGTGGCGCTAGCGCATGAACTGGGTATTTATACAGCACTCATTTTCTGGTAGCGTGCATAGCTGCGCCACAGCGCGCGGACAAAAGCAAGCTTTTCGTACGGACGCAGTGACACAGCTATGTGGGCTGATGACGAAAAAGGGGCTTGGTTTGAACCGAAAGGTGAAGCGCCAAAAGGTGTTGTTGGCCGAAACGGAACAGGTCAACCGTGCGGACACTCGCTGCGCGAGCGCCGCACATTTCCAACGTTAGGCATCTCGATTTATGCGTACCCGAAGAAAATCGCTACGGAAAGACATTCCAGATCACGGACTGATGCAGCCGAATCGAGATGCACCTGCATTGGATGCGTGGCTGAGCCGAGCGTCTAATTTGAGTCAGCCTTTACTACTTTGTCTCGCCGTCTTTGGCTACTTCTACACAGTTCTACCTGTGTACCAAAAGGAGCTTCTCAGCGAACAAATTGCTGAAAAGGAGGTTGAACTTAGCCGCCTTCATGGAACGATCGCCGCAACCACCCCCACCATTGAAGGACTAAAGGCGGAGCGCGCAGCACTAGAGGAACAACTTAGATCTCTAAAGGACAAAAAGCAGGCCACTGAGCACATGGTCGCTGAGCTTCATGCGAGGCAGTCCGCGCTGGAATCCAAGAACAAGGAACTGGATGCCTCGCGCGCCAGCTTGACCGAGGAGGTTGCAACGGTGGAGGCCGCAGCCAAAGAATTCTCAATGCGGTCTTATCACGACAGTTTTGCCGGATCCACAACAATGCAGTACTTGAACGGGCTGTCAGACCCGTACGTGCTCCTGGAGTCGCCGACGTACGAGACCATCTCCGCGTATCTCTTGACTCCTTACAAAGCGGTGTCCATGACACTGGCGATGGGTGATTCCAGATTCATACCATCTGCCGCAAGTGTGACCCGTGCGGTAAAAGATGAATATCACGCCCGTGTACGTGCGGCACTCGAGGCACGCAAAGATGCGCTCAGTAAGCCGCAAGATGACGTCAACGCACTTCTAGTTCATATCAAAGAGAGCCTTGCCGCAGCTACCATTGACCCAACGCCAGCTGATCGATTCAACGAGCGATTGTTCGAAACAAAGAGGCGCTTGGTTGCGTTGCTTCACGAGTCTCGCCAAAGAGAATGGGACCGTACAAAGTCGTTTCTTGAAAGCGTCATGCCAGGAAACCCGAAATGAGCAGATCGGCATTAATGTGTAGTCCAACTTTTGAAGTTCAACGCACATCGCAAGAACTCATGAGAGTTCGCTCTCTATTCCACTTCGCGCCACAGCCTAACTGTCGGTTCAACGCGGACGCCAACACTGGCCATGGCTTCGCCATCTTCATGGCCAGTGTTGGTGCCCTCCGCGCTTCGCGCTCCGGCGCCGGTTAACCTGGGGCGTTAGATTGCATTGGGAATGTGCATGCGTCTTGTCGGACAAATCATCTTTCTGAGCGTCCTTCTGTGCGCAAGCGGAGTCATTGCCTCTTTGGCTTTTGCGCTGGGAATGCTCTTGTTCTTCTTGTTCACAACCACGCTCCAACAAACCTTTGTCGCACATGACATCACCACACTTGTCTATATCTGGTTCGTGGCTTCTCTGGTCGCCGCACCAACCGCGCTTGTCGTCGGTGTTCCTGCGTTCTTTGTGCTGCGGCGAATCGGGCAGTTCAAATGGTGGTCGTTAGCTGCCTTGGGAGCAATTGGCGGCCTTGCTATTAGCCAAACGTCAGTTGGGGTTGGGTTTCCAGCCGTCGTGTTCGTCGGAGTTGGTATCGTCACGAGTTTTACCGCATGGTTGTTGGTCGTGCGATCTAACATTTCAGTCGAGAGTCGGCCGCCTATGGCGGCGGCTCACCTTTAACGTTATGCCTCAGTCTGACGAGTACCGAGATTACGACTATGTCATTGGTCTCCTCACATCGGGTGGCGAGGCGCAGTGGCAAGAGTTCGAACAATTAATCGACGGATTTCCGGACGGCGTGGACGAATTTCTTGGTCGCCGTTGGATTACCAATGCGATAGATTGCGGTTCCGTCGCATCAGTTCGATGGATGCTTGCCCGAAAAGTAGATCTTCGTTTTCGAGACAATGAGGGCTATACGGTTCTTCACTCCGCACTAGACCGGGAAGGTCCCGAGGGATATGAGTTGCTGGAGTTGTTGCTCGACGCCGGGGCAGACGTGAACGCCAAAGGAGTCAATGACTGGACTCCCGCACACATGGCGGCGGTACGTGAGGACTTGGAGGCACTTCGCATACTCGTAAAGAATGGTGCTGACCTCGCGATCAGAACAAACATTGACAGCTACGCAACCCCGCTCGAGGAAGCCAGGCATCTCAAAAAATTGGCGGCAGTAGAGTTTTTAGAAGCAATTGGCAACCAGAAGACATGAGGGTGCCGTGAGGCATAACATTTCAATCGAGAGCGGATCGCCTTTGGCTCCCGCTCATCTCCAACGTTGAACGACTGCTTCCAGCCTTTTTCAGTCTTTCCAAAGCGTATGAAAATACGCCCTTATGGCCAAAAAAGACCACGTCTCTGAAACCCCTGCCACCCAGCTGCTCAAGGCGAACAAGGTGGCGTTTACCGAGCACCCCTACGAATACCTGGAGCATGGCGGTGCTACGCACAGTGCCGATGTTTTGGGGTTTGACCCGTTCACCGTGGTCAAGACCCTGATCATGCAAGACCAGGACGCCAAGCCCCTGGTGGTGCTGATGCACGGCAACCGCAAGGTATCGACCAAAAATCTGGCGCGCCAGATTGGCGCCAAGTCGGTAGAGCCTTGTGCACCTGAGGTGGCCAACCGCCACAGTGGCTACTTGGTGGGCGGCACCTCGCCGTTTGGCACGCGCAAGACCATGCCGGTGTACATCGAGTCCACCATTCTGGAGCTGCCCCGCATCTGCATCAACGGCGGGCGGCGCGGTTATCTGGTGGGGCTGGACCCGCAGGTGTGCGTGCAGTTGCTGGGCGCTACGGCGGTGCAGTGCGCCATGCCTTTGTAGCTCAGGCTTGTGTGCGTCCGCTCACCCAGGGTGCGTTGTTTTCTTCGCCCAAGTCCCAGAACAGGCCTGCCATGATGGCCAGACCTTCGCGCGCCACCGAACCCAGCAGGTGTTCGTTGGGCGCATGCTGAGCGCAAGCCGGGTAGGAGTGCGGAATCCACAGCGTAGGCAGCCCCAGAACATCGGCAAACAGATCGTTAGGCAGTGAGCCCGCCAAGTTGGGTAACAAGGTAGGCACTTTGCCGGAGCTGGTTTGCATGGATGCTAGTGTCCAGTCCACCCATGGGTTTTCCAGGTCTAGCCGAGTAGCGCCACAAGCCATTTGGATGGTCACGTCCACCATGTCAAATCCATGCGCTTTCAAATGCGTCCGGACAATTTCTTCCAGGTTTTGCCAATCAGTACCGACTACAAAGCGCAACTGGCAATGGGCCACTGCACTGGACGGAATGGCATTGATGGGGCGACTGGGGTTGCCCGAACCCAAGGCCAGCACTTCCAGGGTGTTCCAGCCCACCAGTTGCTCAATGGGGCGCAAGCCAGGCTCGCCCCAGCCCGGGGTCAGCGTTGGGGCATCGGGGTCGGCGCCGACTTCCACAGTGCGCACGGCATTGCGCAGTTTGTCGGGCACGGGGGGAGGCAGCAGGCCCGGTACCAAAATACGGCCCTGCGCGCTGACCATGGTGGCCAGCGCATGGCTTAGGAGCGTGGCCGGGTTGGCCAATACGCCACCCCAGTTGCCGGAATGGTAGGCACGCTCCCGGCTACGCACGGACAGGCTGAAGTTGACTGCCCCGCGTGAACCCAGGAAAAGTGTCGGACTGGCTGCACTGATGCGGGGGCCATCGCTCGCGACAAACACATCTGCACGCAAGGCATCGCGATAGGTTTCGCAAATGGTGCGCAAGCCGGGAGAGCCGGCTTCTTCACCGGTTTCTAACAGCAGGGTTACGTTGTAGCCCAAGCCCCGCCCCTGGGCTTTGCGGGCTGCCAGGGTGTGGGCCAAGGCAGCCAGGGTAACGGTGTGCTGTCCCTTGTTGTCGGCCGTGCCGCGCCCATACCAGCGGTCCCCTTCAATGCGCAGTTCCCAGGGGGCCAGGCCTTCGCGCCAAGCGCCCTCTTGCCCGCTGACCACGTCGCCATGGCCATAGCTCAACAGGGTGGGCAGGGCCGGGTCTTCGATGCGACGGGCCAGCAAGAGCGGACCGGCGTTCGCCACCGGGTTGGGCAATATTTCGCAGACAAAACCTTGCGCATGCAACCAAGGCTGCATTTCTTGCTCAAGGTAGTCGTGCAGCGCCGGGGGACTTTGCCCCGTATCACTCTCTGAGCGAAAGGCTACGCGGCGCGCGAGCTCGCTGGCCAGGCCACCGGTGCTGAAATACTGGTCGAGGTGGTCCAGCAGGTCTTGGCGATGCATGCGTTTACTCCACCACGATCTTGGCGCGCCAGGCGTGGGCACGGTAACGGGTGACTTCTTCGTCAATGAGCTTGCGCACCGCTGCGGGGCCCACGTTCACGGGCTCCATGGCTTGGGCGCGAATTTGTGCCTGCATGTCCGGGTCTGCCATGACGGCGCTGACCTCTGCCACTAACTTGTTCACAATAGCCTGGGGCGTACGTGCAGGCGCTGCAATGGCGTACCAGCCGTCAAAGGCGGCGCCTGGCAGTTTGAGTTCATTGACGGTGGCAATCTCCGGGAAGAGGCTGGAACGCATGGAGCCGGGGATGGCCAGCCCGCGCAGCTTGCCCGACCGGATGTGCGGTGCGGCAGCCGCCACGGTGTCTATGCCCATTTGCACTTCGCCGCCAATCAGGGCCATCAGGGCTTGGCTGCTGCCTTTGTAGGGCACATCCTGCATCGAAACGTGGGCTGCTTGCTCTATCAATGTCCCCACCAGGTGGGGGGCCGAGCCGGCGCCATAGGTGTAGTAGTTGATTCCTTTGGGCTGGGCTTTGGCCGCAGCAAGCAGGTCAGCCAGAGTTTTGTAGGGTGAATTCGCATTGACCAGCAGTACCAGTGGTGCGCGGGCCACCAGCGCGATGGGCGCCAAGTCTTTGGCCGGGTCATAAGGCAGGTTGGCGCGCAGTGCCGGATTCACGGTGTAGCTGGTGGAGCCGGATACCAAAAGGGTGTACCCGTCCGGCTCAGCTTTGGTAACAGCCTCCGTACCAATGATGGTGGAAGCGCCAGGCTTGTTGTCGATGATTACCGGCTTGCCCAGCCGCACTGCCAGCTTTTGACCGAGGGCGCGCGCCACGATGTCGGTGCCTCCACCGGGTGGAAAGGGCACTACAAGCCGCACCGTGCGCGTGGGCCATGCGTCCTGGGCGGCAGCGTGAGAGGAAATGAACAGGCTGCTGATCGCCAGCAGGGAGATGGAGAGTGAGGAAAGCAAGCGCATGAGTTGTCCTTGGGTACGCGGAATTCGGAAGATGTAAGCCGCATGACACAAGGCAAATTTCACACCATATTGGGCTTGCCTGAATGAGAGAGATGGCAATAGACTGTTGCCATTTTGGCAAACTATCGACCATGCGTGTTTCCTTTCAAAGCTTGCCCCTTCGTTACTTCCTGGAAGTTGCGCGCTCAGGGTCGGTCAATCAGGCAGCAGCCCAGCTACACGTGGCGGCATCGGCAGTGAGTCGCCAGCTGGCCAAGCTGGAGGACTCCTTGTCAGTCGCCCTTTTCGAACGGCAGGCACGTGGCATGCGTCTTACAGATGCGGGTGCCCAACTTCTGGCCTATGCCACGGCGCAGGCCCAGGAGTCAGATCAACTGGTTGCGCACATCCGGGGGTTGGCAGAGCAGGAGAGACATTTGGTGCGGGTGGCATCTACTGAAGGCTTTGCAGCCGGTTTTTTGCCATGGGTGCTGGGGGCGTTCCGCAAGCAACATGCTCAAGCGCAGATCCATCTGCAGGTTGGTTCTCCCGATGAAGTAGCGGCGATGGTGTTGCGCGGTGAAGCTGATCTGGGGTTGAAGTACAGCACCCGACCGGAGAAAGGCTTGCAGCTCCTGCACTCGGCGGCTGCACCCGTTTGCGCCATCATGCGGCCGGAGCATCCCTTAGCCAAACTGCGGCAGGTTTCTGTGGCGCAAGTGGTGGAGTACCCCTTGTTGGCGGGTAGCAGTGGCCTTACGGCTACGCAGTTGTTCGATCAATGCTGCAGCATGCTGGGCCTGCACTACACCGCAACCGTCACCAGCAATTTCTCGGCGGCCCTTCTGCCCATGGTGGGCACGCACGATGTCTTGTTGGCCAGTTCTCTTACTGCCGCGCCCTGGATGGAGAGCGGGCATCTGGTGGCCCGACCGTTTGAAGAAGTACAACTCCAGCAGCGGCGTATGCAGATTTTGGCTTTGAAGGGGCGTGCATTGCCAGCGTCGGTGGCCGCATTCTCCACGCATCTGGTGGCTGCAGCGGAGCAATCCGGCAAGCGCAAGGTAAGGCAGCGCAGGGGGGCGGCGGGCATCTCGGCATAGGACTGTTCTGCAGACGTCTGGTGGGCTGGCAGAATAGGCCTTTTCCCACAGCTGTGGCAGTGATACGGAGTTGCTTTGGAACCATCCACTTTTCTTTTCCCGATTTTGGCGGGCATATTGGCTTATTTGATCGGCTCCCTGTCGTTCGCCGTCATTGTCAGCCGCGTCATGGGCCTGAACGACCCGCGCACCTACGGCAGCAAAAACCCCGGCGCCACCAATGTGCTGCGCTCCGGCTCCAAAGCCGCTGCTGCTGTGACACTGCTGCTCGACGCCGTCAAAGGCTGGTTGCCCGTAGCCGCCATCCAATGGTGGGGTCAGCCCTATGGATTGGGCGAGGGCACCATGGCGCTGGCAGGTTTTGCTGCATTCATTGGCCACCTGTACCCGGTATTTTTCAAGTTTGTCGGCGGCAAAGGCGTGGCGACGGCGTTGGGCGTGTTGGTGGCGACCAGCGGTTGGCTAGCGCTCGCCACGGGCCTCACCTGGCTGATCGTGGCCTACGCCTTCCGCTACTCCTCATTGGCGTCCCTGGTGGCAGCTTTGTTTGCGCCTGCCTATTACGCCTTTGGCGACGGAGTCGCCTGGGTAACGGACCGCAACTTATTGCTGTCCACTGCGGTGATGTCCATCTTCCTGATCTGGCGTCACGCAGAAAACATCTCCCGCCTGATCAAGGGCACAGAGTCCAAGTTGGGCAAGAAAAAAGACGCCGTCTGATCTGACGCAGCCCGCTTGCCGTCTCAGGCCAAGCCTATTGCGCGGCCGCCCAGCTGCAACAGGTAGAAGTGGTTCATCGGTGTGCGCACTGCTGCTGCCGGCAGGGCCGACCGGATGCGGGGAGGTGAGTCGCTGGTGGCATGCAGGCGAGGGGGACTAAGGAGTTCTCCGCTGGCCTTGCTGATGATCACGACGATGGGCTGGTTGGCCTTGTTGCTGCGACGCACCACCACGGCCAATTCGTCGTTGTCCAGGCGTACATAGGTGCCTGGCGGGCACAGGCCTACGGCGCGCACCAGGGCCTGGCCGATGTCGTCTACGCTGGCATTCGCCCGTGCCATCACAGAGCGCGCGGATTCAATCGCGCTGCGCCCGGTGCGGGATGCCCGGGGGGAAATCATGGCCGCGTACCGGTCCACGACCTTCAGGATGCGCGTCAGTCGCAAGGTTCCATCGGCAGCCGTGTCTTGGTCCAGCGTCTCGTCATGGTGGCTGGAGATGATGTCCAGCCAATCGTCATCTGCGACACCCAGGTTGGCCAGCATCATGGCCCCTTTGATGGGATGGGTTCGAATCGCGTCTTGCTGGGCTTGGCTGGGGCGTTCCGTCTGGGTGGCCAACTGGTCTTGCAGTGCCGTCATGGCAATGTTCATGGTCAGGGCCGCATGCACCAGGCTATTGCGTTCTTTGGGGGGGAGATGCAGTTCGCCCGCCACCAGGTGACACAACACGGCACACACCAAAGCGTGGGATGCGCTGTAGCCCACCGGTGAGTTGCCGGCGAGCTGGAATAGGAGGTACAGGCCCACATCCGGATCGCGCTGCATCAGGCCTTGCATCCAGCGGTCGTATTGCAATACCCGGTGAGCAAACTGCTGGGTGCTGCCCGGACTTCCCAAAATCACGCCGAGGCCGGACTCTAGATCCGACCACTGTCCCAGTAGATCTTCGTATGCGTTCTCGTCCTGCACAAGCATCCAGTCATTCAAAACCGCTTTTCCAGCACCATTTGGTCGTTAGTCCGGTTCATCTGGAAGCGGCCGAGGAAACTATTTCCCAGTAGCACATAGGGCATGGAGAGCGGAGAGATGATGGCATCCACCCCGGCGACCTGCACGTCCCCGAGCCGCACGCTGTCCAGCGTCATACGCCAGCCGGTCACCACCCCGTTGGCGGTACTCATTTGCACGCGGTCGCCATTGCTGTACTTCAAGCCTATGCGTTCCGCTTCCGCGACCCCCAAAGAGACGGCGGTGGCTCCTGTGTCCACCAAAAAGCGAACGGTTTTTCCGTTGATTTTCCCGTCACTGGTGAAATGCCCGCCGGTTCCGGCTGTCAGCACGATCCGGTTGCCGCTGGGGCCTTGCCCTGCCATGACACCCACGCTGGCCGGCGCATCACCCACCCGCAGCGTCATCCGCTTACCGGCGATTTCGACAACCACGGAGTCCCCCTGCATGGATACCACTTTCACCCCCATGTGCGTGGCGCCAATGGCCACACTCTTGGGGAAACTTCCGTCCACGATCAGCAGCGCTTTGTCGCCCAGGGTGCCGTTAATAGCCACCGTCTGAGCCCATGCCGCAGGGGTCAGCAGCAGGGCGAACAGAAAGCGGACGGTGCTGCGCATCAGTCGCGGAAGTTGTTGAAGTCCAGAGGGACGTCGGTAATTTCTTTGCGCAGCAGTGCCATGGTGGCTTGCAGGTCATCGCGCTTGGCGCCGGTGACGCGCACTTTTTCTTCCTGGATGGCAGCTTGCACCTTGATTTTGCTGTCTTTGACCAGGCGCTGGATCTTCTTAGCCAGCTCGGATTCGATGCCGTTGCGCACCTTCACGACTTTTTTGACCTTGTCGCCGCCGATTTTTTGCAAATCGCCGAACTCCAGGAAGCGCACATCCACGCTTTGTTTGGTCAGCTTGTTGCGCAGCACGTCGGCAATTTGCTCCAGTTGGAAGTCGGCATCACCAATCATGGTGATTTCCTTGTCTTTGATTTCAATGCTGGCAGAGGTGCCCTTGAAGTCAAAGCGGGTGCCGATTTCTTTGGCAGTGTTTTCTACGCCGTTCTTGACCTTGACCAGGTCGGCTTCGCATACGGTATCAAATGAGGGCATGGGCTCGCTCTAAAAAATGCAATGAGACAATCTGGGAATGGTAGTCGAGAAAAACATTCCCCTGCAGGCGTTTAACACCTTCCGCATTGTTGCCAAGGCCCTGGCCTTGGCCCGTATCACCCATGAGCAAGACGTCCAGGAGCTGTTGGCTGACCCCGAGTGGGCCACCGCACCCAAGTTTGTGCTGGGTGGCGGCAGCAATATCGTGCTGACCGGCGACGTGAAGCCCTTGGTGCTCAAAGTGGAGGTGCCCGGCCTCCAAGTCGTGGGTGAAACCGCCAAGGCGGTCATTGTGGAAGCCGGCGCCGGTGAGAACTGGCACGACTTCGTGAGCTGGACCTTGGACCAGAACCTGCCGGGCTTGGAAAATATGGCCTTGATTCCGGGCACCGTGGGTGCCTCCCCGGTGCAAAACGTAGGCGCGTATGGCGTGGAGTTACAAGACCGCTTTGACTCGCTGGACGCCATTGACCTGCAGACCGGGCAAGTTTTCACCCTCAATGCGGCCCAATGCGCCTTCGGCTACCGTGACTCGGTGTTCAAGCACGCCAGTAGCGGTGATTTGGACGTGCATCAGCCGCTGGGCCTAAAAGACCGCGCTTTGATTCTGCGGGTGCGCTTTGCCCTGCCCAAGGTCTGGAAGCCCGTGCTGGGCTATGCCGACATCGAGCGCAAGATGGCCGAACATGGTGTGGCCGAGCCCACCCCCCGCCAGATTTACGACTGGGTCTGTGAAGTCCGCCGCACCAAACTGCCGGACCCGGCCGTCATCGGCAACGCCGGCAGCTTCTTCAAAAACCCCACCGTCACTACCGAGCAGTGCGAAGACATCATCGCCCGCGACCCCAAGGTCGTGCACTACCGGCTGGACAACGGCTCGGTCAAGTTGGCCGCCGGCTGGTTGATCGACTCCTGTGGCTGGAAGGGCAAGTCGGTAGGGCAGGCCGGTGTGTATGAAAAGCAGGCGCTGGTGTTGGTCAACCGTGGCGCAGGGGTGGATGGCAATGGCGCCACCGGCGGTGAAGTCATGACGCTGGCCAAAGCTATACAGACCAGTGTGTACGAGCGGTTCGGCATCCTGCTGGAGCCGGAGCCGGTGGTCATCTAAACCCCTGGCTTGCAGTCAGAAGCCCGAAGGGGCTACCCTGTCTGCATGAAAAACATCTTTGTTCTCGGTGGCACCGGCTTCGTCGGGCGCCACGTGGTCCAGAAACTGGTTAAGCAAGGCCATGCGGTGACGGTTGCAACACGGCGCGCCGTCAATGCCCGTGAACTGCAAACCCTGCCCACCGTCACAGTGGCAGAGCTCAATGTTCATGACCCCATTGCCTTGCAGCAGGCCTTGGCCGGCCACGATGCAGTGGTGAACCTGGTGGCCATACTCCACGGAACTGAAGCATCTTTCCAAAAAATGCATGTGGACTTGCCCGCCAACCTTGCCCGCGCCGCGGTCGCCGCCGGCGTGCCACACGTCGTACATATCAGCGCGCTGGGGGTCAATTCGCATCAGCCGGACGCCGCGCCTTCGCGCTACCTGCGCAGCAAATCCCTCGGTGAACGGGCCTTGAGCCATCCGGCCCTGGCTGTATCGGTGCTGCGCCCCAGCGTCATCTTTGGTGCGGAAGACAAGTTTTTGAACCTTTTTGCCAAGCTGCAACGGGTGTTCCCTGTCATGCCCCTGGCGGGTGCGCATGCACGTTTTCAGCCGGTGTGGGTGGAAGACGTAGCCGCCGCTGTGGTGCGCCTGGTACAGGCCCGCGCTGCGGCAGGAGCCACCGGTGCGTGGGAGGCTTGCGGCCCGCAGGTCTACACCTTGGGCGCCCTGGTGCAGGGTTCCGGCGTGTGGGCCGGCATTGCCGAGGGGCGTGGCCGCCCGGTCTTTCCATTGCCCGAGTGGGCGGGGCGTTTGCAAGCCGCCCTGATGCAGCTAGCCCCCGGCGAGCCGCTCATGAGCGGTGACAACCTCGACTCCATGAAGGTGGACAACGTGGCCAGCGGCACCGAGGCCGGTTTGTCCGACTTGGGTATCCAGGCCGCCGCGCTGGAGCCCATTGCCATGGACTACCTGCGACGCGGCCTGCCGGGCCATGGTTTGTTAGGGCTGCGCCGCCGGACTTGAGGGGGCCACTGACGCAGCCGCCAAGCACTTCTGCATGGCCGCTTGCAGCTGGCCGACCTGCACTGGCTTGGTTACAAAGTCGTTCACGCCGGCGGCTAGGGCCTGCTCTTTGGCGTCATTCATCACATCCGCAGTCAGCACAATGATGGGCACCTGCGCAATCGGGCCGGCCATGGCGCGAATGGTGCGGGTGGCCGTCAGCCCGTCCATGATGGGCATGTGCACGTCCATGAGCACCAGGTCAAACATTTCGCGCTCGGCCGCTTCCACCGCCAGTTGGCCGTTCTCGCAGAAGGTGGCCTTGCAGCCCATCTTCTCCAGCAAAATGCCCACAAACTTGCGGTTGACTGGGTGGTCTTCGGCCACCAGCACGCGCAATGCGGGCACAGGTGCGTGCGCGTCCTGAGAAGCGGGCTGTGTATCGCCCCCGAGGGGCATGCGGGATCCAGAGGCGGACTCTGCGGGGGCGAACACCTGAATGCTCAACGGCGCAGCGGCGGCAGGAGGGGCCGGGCAGATGGTGAACGGCAGATTCAGTGTGAAGACCGAGCCCTTGCCCGGTGTGCTCTCCACGTCAATCGCACCACCCATCATGCGGGCCAGGGTTTGCGAGATTTCCAGTCCCAGGCCCGTGCCACCAAACTTGCGGGCCAGCCCGCCATCCACCTGGTAAAAGCGCTGGAACAAGCGGGACAACACCTCGTCATCCATGCCGATGCCGGTGTCTTCCACCAGAAAGGCCAGACCCGTGTTGCCATCCGTGCGCGGGCGGGAGACGATGGTCAGTGTCACGCCGCCGTCTTCGGTGAATTTCAGCGCGTTGTTCACCAGGTTGAACAGAATCTGCTTCAGGCGCGTGGCGTCGGCCAGCACCCAGGCAGGCAGTTCGGCCTGCACCACGATGGAGAACTTCAGCTGCTTTGCCACCGCCAGCGGGTGCATGAGCGCATTCACTTCGTTCAACAGTGCTCCCAGTTGCACCGGCTCGGGGGTCAGTGACATCTTGCCGGCTTCCAGGGCCGATACATCCAGAATGTCGTTCAGCAGTGTCAGCAAATGGTTGGCAGAGCCCTTGGCCGTCTTGATGTAGTCGGTCTGGGCCGCTGTGAGTGGTGTGCTTTCCAGCAGGCTCATCATGCCCAGCATGCCGTTGAACGGCGTGCGTAGCTCGTGGCTCATGTTGGCCAGGAATTGGCTCTTGCCCCGGTTGGCCGCTTCGGCCCGGAAGTGCGCTTCACGCAGCTCATGGGTCAGGTCTTCCAGGGCCTGGCGTTCCTGCTCCTGCTTGCGTTGCCGCAGGGCCAGCGCCACCACCGCCATCAGCAGAAAGACCAGCTGAGCCAAGGTGAGCTGGATGATCTGCTTGTTTTGCTTCAGCATGGTGCCTGCCTGGCTTTCCAGCAGAGCGGCAACCTCCGAGTTAGCCGCAGAGCTCAAGGCCTGCACATCCACCCCGATGGAATTGAATGCTTTCAACAGAACTGCTAGCTCTTTTTTGTTCAGAGGCTCAGCCGCCATCACCTTGTCAGCCTGCGCAATCAGTGCGTCCAGATGGGGAATGGCCGTTTGGTACTCGACCCGGTGGGTGATAAGGTCGGTTGTCGGGTTATCGCGCAGCAGGGTCAGGCGGCTTAAGAAAATGTCATAGCGCAGGGTGAGTGCCTCGGCGTCCGGGGTGCCGGCGCGAATCACATTGGTCTCCAGTGTCTGGCGGAAGCGCAAAAACTCCCGTTCAAACTGGAACACCAGCGCGGTCACCGAGTCTGCACGCAGATCATTGGCCTGCTCGATGGCCCGCTTCTGGGTGATCTGCAAGGCCAGCAAAACAGCCATGCCCACCGCCAGCACGCCGGTGCCCACGGCGAGCCACAGCAGGTAGCGCTTGTTTTTGCTGGAGCCTTTCAATGCCGGCCCTTATTCCACCGCGATTGACTTCAACTGCCAGGCTGAGCGCTCGTAGTACACGTTGGAGCGCAACTCGGCTTTGGTATCAAAGGGGTAAACGATGAACAACGGCCCCTTGGTGCGCACCGGGATGGCCTGGTCGTTCATCTGGTGGGCCACGATCATGTCAAAGTTCTTGGCGTCTTCCAGCGGAATGCTGGTCTGGTAATCGTTCAGCGCTGCGGCCTTGAGCGTGGTACCGCTGGCCTTGGCGGCTGCCAGCACATCGCGCAGCAAAGGGCCCTTGAATTTGATCGGCTTTTTGTCCCAGGGAGTGAGTGTGCTGAAAGTCTGCTGTGGCAGTTTCTCCAGCATGGCCAGGTCGAAGGCAGCGCCATCAGCGCTGTTCTTTTCTGCCACCTTGCCGGTAATCGTCAAGACCACCTTGCCCTTCACCGGCTCCAGGGCATGGGCACAGGGCAGGGCTGCCATCCAAACAAATGCTGCTGCAACAAGGGGGCGTCTGGCAATAGTCATCCTGAAACTCCTAGTGGGTGAATGGGTGCGGACTAGTTTAGTCCACGAGTCATGTTTGTATCAATCTAATCGGCATCTTTGGTGGATTCATAAATTGTGCAGGACCTGGCAGACGGGAGTTTGTCGAATCACTATTTTTTTGATAGCTGCTTTCGCATATTCCATAGGCGCTAGAGGCCGATTTCCCCCCTATCTGTCGCCGGAAAAGCGCGCCAAGGGCTGAACAGAAAGTAGACCGCCTCCCTCGAGTACAGTTCAGCGCATAGCGAAGAGGGAGAGAAAAAATATGCTGATCAAATCAGCCGATGACAAATCCAAGCGCTTGGCGCTTTTGGAAGATTTGCAAAATTCGCCAGTGCTGGACGCTTGGCAAAAAACAAACTCCGTGAAGAGCTGCTGCGCTTGCGAAAAGGCATTCAGGGCGAGAAAGAGGCAGCCTTCTACCTGAACAGCTACTTCAAGGGCGGCGAGAACCACGCACTTCTGCACGACCTGCGCGTGGTGGTGGATGGCGATGTGGCGCAAATCGACCACCTCATCATCAACCGCGCAGGCCACCTGTTTTTGCTGGAAACCAAAAACTACGCCGCCAATGTGGAGGTCAACGCCCACGGCGAGTTCACTGCGGTGTACGACGAAGGGCGCTACGGCATCCCCAGCCCGCTGGAGCAAAGCCTGCGGCATGAGCGCATCTTGTCCAAGCTGATGGAAACCTTGGGCATCGTGGGCCGCACCGACAAAAAGCTGGACTTTCACCACGTGGTCATGCTGCACCCCAAGGCCATCATCCAGCGGCCAGACCCCAAGGTGCTGGATACGTCGTACCTCATCAAGGCAGACCAGTTCCCCAGCTGGCACAATAAGTTTGCCGACAACATTGGCATTGGTGCCGTGCTGAAAGCGGCCGTGAATATGCGCAGCCGAGAAACCGTCAAGGAATGGGGCGAAAAGCTCAAGCGCCAACACCAAGCGCCAGACCTGCTGGCCATGCCCAACTACTTGCAGCCCAAGCCCCAGTTGGTTGCGGTAGCTCAGGTTCCCAAGCCTGCTGCACCCGTAGTTTTGAATGCGACGGCCGAGCCTGCAGCGCCCGATACGACGCTGGCCAAGAAGCTAATCTGCGCCCACTACCGTGAGAAGATTAGCTACCCCGAAGGTAAGTTTTGCTGGAATAACGCCAAGCGCTTTGGCGGGTTGCAGTATTGCCGGGATCACCAAGGCTTGTTTGTGTCTTGAGTTGTCAGCCTTTAAAAAGTCAAATGACGTCTGAAACAGGGAGAAAACAATGGCGGAACGATCGCATCTCGTGCGTATGCACGTGAAAAATATCGGCTGTATCGGGAATGATGGATTGACGATAGAGCTGGATGAAATTGTCTGTCTTGTCGGCGCCAACAATGCAGGCAAGACCACTGTTCTTCGTGCATATGAATTGGCAGTCAAGCAAGCCGAATTGAAGCCAGAGGATTTCAATCGAAACTCGAATGGCAACTCCGCCTCAGTAGAACTATGGGTCCATATCCCCAAAGCAGCGGCAAATGTCGATGAGAAGTGGAAAGAGGAATCTGATGGTTTGCTTCTGGTTCGGTCCAAATGGGAGTGGCCAACCAATGGAGGGAAGCCGACCCGAACGACATGGGACCCAGAAGCCAAGGAGTACGCTGACGATGGCCGGGCATCCGGCCTCGATACTGTTTTCAATAGTCGCCTGCCTCAGCCATTCCGTATCGGTTCGCTAGACGACCCGCAGGAAGAGCACAAAAAACTATTGACGCTAGTGTTAGAGCCCGTGACACGCAGATACAAAGCCTTGATGGACGACAAAGAATCTGCGCTGAGCAAAAAATTTCTGAGCTCCAAGCCGAAGCAGAGAGGCCGGTAGCCGATTTCAAAGAGCAACTCGACAAAATTCAATCGCAAGTCAATTCCTCTTATCAAAAGGTCTTTAACTCGGCGGAAATTCGCCTCACCGTATCTCTTGGTGATATAGGCTTTGATCCGCAAAAAAGTCTTAGCAATGGTTCAAGAGTAGATATTTCTGAGAAAGACGGTCAAGCACGCTGGGATCAACAAGGTACGGGTTCGCAGCGCGCTTTGTTTTGGTCAATGCTTCAAGTTAGATCGGAGTTGAACCGTCTTTCAGATGTTCAAAAAGGGATTGAGAAAGATAAGGCAGATCTAGCAAAACTTGAAGCGAAAGCTAAGAAGACTAAAGCCGATGAAGCAAAAATTCAAAACCTCGCAGACAAACTCAAGAAGGTAGATGATGTCGGCGCTGGCGAGGTCAAAGAAGAGGATGGATTTCTTCCCGGCTACATGTTGTTGATTGATGAGCCAGAAACCGCACTGCACCCATCTGCCGTACGTGCTGCAAAAGAGCATCTATATGCTTTGGCTGCCGAATCAGGTTGGCAAGTCATGTTGAGCACTCATCACCCCGCATTTATTGATCCACTCAAAGATCACACCACTATTGTTCGCCTTCATCGAGTTGAGGCCCATCTACCTCCAAACATTTACCGGTCTGAAAAGATCAAGTTTGCCGACGAGGAAGTTGAAAACCTCAAGGCGTTGATGCTTTTTGATTCAAGCGTGTCCGAGATGTTTTTCGGTGATCGTGTTGTTATTGTCGAGGGTGATACTGAGTTTGCAGCCTTTCATGAGGCAATGCGGCTAAATGAAGTCAACTATCCAATTAGCCAGCGCCCATTGATCGTCAGGGCAAGAGGGAAGGCCACGATAGCTATCTTGGTAAAAATGCTTACGCACTTCAGGATCGATTTCTCGGTTTTGCACGACATAGATTCCCCAAAGACAAAAGATGGCGAGAAAAATAGTCCAGCCTATTCAGTCAACAGAAATATTGCCGAAGCAATATTGACGGCCCGATCCGTTGGGATTCAGGTTACCTATCGGTGTTCGTGTCCAAATTTTGAGGAGCATCATGGAATGGACCTTCCCAAGAAGGACAAACCCTTTGAGAGTTGGAAGGCGGTTCGAGACATTGAAGCTGTGCGCAATAGCGTGCTCGGCGTACTTCAAACTCTGACCTCAAAGCTTGATGATGCAGCTACGCGGGCAGCAGATGGCACTCATTACGACACCCAGCTAAAAGCTTGGGTCGCCAAAAACGCAATTTCGAGCAAGTCCTATCAATTCGACTGATGACAAGCTTGCTCGCTTTGATGAGTCGAACTGACAGAAGCAAAAAAAGCCCGCCAAGCGTTCACTTGGCGGGCTTTTTTTTGGCGCTTCCGCTAGGGCTTACTTACCCAACTTCAAGAAATCATCCCCCTTGCCCAGTTCCAGCAAACCGGCATTGCTGTAGATGCCAAGCTTGGCGCGGGTGTCGGTGATGTCCAGGTTGCGCATGGTGAGTTGGCCGATGCGGTCCAGCGGGCTGAAAGGCGCGTCTTCCACCTTTTCCATGCTCAGGCGCTCGGGCGCGTAGGTCAGGTTGGGGGACTCGGTGTTGAGCAAGCTGTAATCGTTGCCGCGGCGCAGTTCCATGGTCACGGTGCCGGTCACAGCCTTGGCGACCCAGCGCTGGGCGGTTTCGCGCAGCATGATGGCCTGGCTGTCGAACCAGCGGCCCTGGTACAGCAGGCGTCCCAGCTTGCGGCCGTTGTCGCGGTATTGCTCAATGGTGTCTTCGTTGTGGATGCCGGTCACCAAACGCTCGTAGGCGATGAACAGCAGCGCCAGGCCGGGGGCTTCGTAGATGCCGCGGCTCTTGGCTTCGATGATGCGGTTCTCGATCTGGTCGCTCATGCCCAGGCCGTGGCGGCCGCCGATTTCGTTGGCCTTGAGGATCAGGCTCACCAAGTCGTCAAAGCGCTGGCCGTTCAGGGCGACGGGGCGGCCTTCTTCAAAAGTGACGCTCACTTCTTCGGCCTTGACCACGCAGTCTTCACGCCAGAAGGGCACGCCCATGATGGGGTTGACGATCTTGATGCCGGAGTTCAAAAACTCCAGGTCTTTGGCTTCGTGGGTGGCGCCCAGCATGTTGCTGTCGGTGGAGTAGGCCTTTTCGGCGCTCATCTTGTAGCCAAAGCCGTTGGCGGTGATAAAGGCGCTCATCTCGGAGCGGCCGCCCAGTTCGTCAATGAACTGCTGGTCCAGCCAGGGCTTGTAGATTTTGAGGGACGGGTTGGTCAACAGGCCGTAGCGGTAGAAGCGCTCGATGTCGTTGCCCTTGAAGGTGGAGCCGTCGCCCCAGATGTTCACATCGTCCTGCTTCATGGCGGTCACCAGCATGGTGCCGGTCACGGCGCGGCCCAGGGGCGTGGTGTTGAAGTAGGTGTTGCCAGCGGTGGTGATGTGGAAGGCGCCTGCCTGCAGGGCGGCAATGCCTTCAGCAGCCAGCTGGGGGCGGCAGTCGATCAGGCGGGCCTTGATGGCGCCGTATTCCATCGCTTTGCGGGGGATTTCGTCGTAGTCCGCTTCGTCGGGCTGGCCCAGGTTGGCGGTGTAAGCGTAGGGCAGGGCGCCCTTTTGCTTCATCCACAAGAGGGCAGCGCTGGTGTCCAGGCCGCCGGAGAAAGCGATGCCGACCTTTTGGCCGACGGGGATGTTTTGCAGAATGGTGTTAGACATGTTTTTGGCCTTAATCGGGCTGTAGCGCTCGCGGAATGTGCGCGAGTAGCTATGAAATTAGGAGTAAACGGACTGGGCGACTAGGCGCCGGGCAACCGCAGATCAACCAAAGTGGCAGATGTAGTGGTAAGCCTCAAAGCCCTCGGTCACGCGGATCTGGAACTTGGCGTTGCCGGGCACGTTGAATTTGCTGCCTTCGCCGCTGGTAACCCAGACGTCAGAGCCGTCGAGCTTGTAATCGCAGCTGCCGCCCACGCATTCCATGATCTCGGGGGCGCCGGTGTTAAAGGTCAGGGTGGCGGGCAGGATGACGCCGACCGACTTTTTGGTGCCGTCAGCCAAGGTGAAGCCGTGGCTCACGCACTTGCCGTCGAAGTACACATTGGCTTTGGTGGTGACGGAAACGTTGTCAAAGTGGGTGGTGGTCATGGTCAAACGTGGAAAAGTAAAGAGAAGAGGGCGGCGCCCCGCGCTTCAGCGCATCAGCGCAAGGGCAGGATTTTAGGCCACCCGGCTTTGGAAGGCGGCGTCCGAGAAGCCCACGGTTACGGTGCCGTCGGCCCACACGACCACCGGGCGCTTGATGACGCTGGCGTTGGTCAGCATCAGCTGGGCGGCCGAAGTGGCGTCCACCACGGCGGCTTGGGTGGCCTCGTCCAGCTTGCGCCAGGTGGTGCCTTTGCGGTTCACCAGCGTTTCCCAGCCCACAGCGCGTATCCAGCCGGGTAGCAGGTCGGCGGGTACACCCTGCTTTTTGAAGTCATGAAAGGTGTGGGGGACATGGTGCTCGGTCAGCCAGGTGCGGGCCTTTTTTACCGTGTCGCAGTTGGGGATGCCGTAAAGGATGGTCATCCCTCTATTGTGGCAGTGCATTGCCGGTGGGCGACAATGGCGCCCGCTATGGAACACACACCCGCTACTTCCTCCCTGACCGTGCAATCTTCTCTGGCCGATTGGCTGGCCTACATCGAGTCCATGCACCCCAAGGGCATCAACGGCATTGAGCTGGGGCTGGGCAAGGTGCAAGAGGTAGCCAAGCGCATGGGCCTGCGGTTTGACTGCCCGGTGTTCACCGTGGCGGGCACCAACGGCAAGGGCTCCACCTGCGCCATGCTGGAAAGCATTCTCGGGCAGGCCGGGTACAAGACGGGCGTGTACACCTCGCCCCACTTGGTGCACTTTGAGGAGCGCATGCGTCTGCTGGGCGAAGCGGCGCCTGCTACTAAATTTGTAGCTGCTTTCGCAGAGGTGGAGAGCGCCAGGTGCCAAAAAGACGCTGAAATCGCGCTCACCTATTTTGAGTACACGACGCTGGCCATCCTGTGGACCTTGTCGCAAGAAGGGCTGGACGCCGTCATTCTGGAGGTGGGCCTGGGCGGGCGCTTGGATGCGGTCAACATCATCGACACGGACTGCGCCATCATCACCAGCATCGACCTAGACCACATGGAGTTTTTGGGCCCCGACCGCGAGTCCATTGGCCGCGAGAAGGCTGGCATCATGCGCACCGGCCGCCCGGCGGTGGTGAGCGACCCGGTGCCGCCGCAAAGCGTGCTGGACCGCGCGCTGGAGATTGGCGCAGACCTCTGGCAGGTGGGCACGGATTTCAATGTGTCCGGCGACAAGCAGCAGTGGGGCTGGGCCGGGCGCGGAAGGCGCTACAGCGGGCTGGCCTACCCGGCGCTGCGCGGCGCCAATCAGCTGGTCAACGCGGCCGGCGTGCTGGCCGCACTGACCGCCATGCGCGAGCGCCTGCCGGTCACCGCGCAGGCGGTGCGCAATGGTCTGGCTTTTGTGGAGCTGCCTGGGCGCTTCCAGATCATTCCCGGTCAGCCTAGCCTGGTGCTGGACGTGGCGCACAACCCGCACTCGGTGGCGGCGCTGGCGGCCAACCTCGATGCCATGGGCTTCTTCCCCACCACCCACGCCATTTTTGGTGCCATGGCCGACAAGGACTTGGCACCCATGCTGGCCAAGGTCGGCCCCATGATAGACCGCTGGTATTTCACCGACCTGCCCAGCCCGCGCGCCGCCAGCGGCGCCAGCCTGCTGGCCCAATGGCAAGCCCAGAACACCCGCAAAGACGCGTCGGCCAGCGCCCATGCGGACCCCATGCAAGCGCTGGAAGCGGCTCTTTGCCAGGCAGACCCCGCTGATAGAATCGTCGTCTTTGGGTCGTTCTACACCGTGGGCGGCGTTCTGCAACAGGGCACACCGCGCCTGCAAGCCAAACATCTGAACCCTTAAGTCTTCCGCTCATGGCCTTTTTCAAGTTTCGCAAAGGTGGCGACGAACAGCCCACCCCACCCACCGCATCCGAGAGCGCAGAGGCCATGCGCAAGCGCGCACGCCACCGCCTGGTGGGCTCTGCCGTGCTGGTGCTGATCGGGGTGGTCGGTTTCCCCTTGTTGTTTGACAGCCAGCCACGCCCGATTGCCGTGGATATTCCCATCGACATTCCGGACAAGGGCAAAGTCCGCCCCTTGGGCGCACCCGTTTTGCCCGCCGCAGCCCAAGCCAGTGGTGTGGTGATCGAGGAGCGCGAAGAGCCTGCCGCACCTGCCGCCAGTGCGCCGGCCGCCCCGGTGGCCCTGACCGAAACCAAGACCGCCGCAGTGAAGCCCGAGGCCAAGCCGGAGCCCAAGGCGGAAGCCAAGCCCGAGCCCAAGAAGCCTGAAGTGAAGCCTGCCGAGAAAGTGGCAGACAAGCCTGCAGAGAAACCCGTTGCGGCCGTCAAAACCGATGCCAAGGCCACAGACGCTGCCAAAGCGCAAGCCCTGCTCGAAGGCAAAACCCCTGACGAGGCCAAGCATGCCGAGCCCAAGGTCGACAAGAAAGCAGCCACCGACACCGGCCGCTTCGTGGTGCAAGTGGGTGCCTACAACGAGCCCGGCAAGCTGCAGGAAGCCCGCTCCAAGGTGGAAAAAGCCGGCTTCAAGACCTATACCCAGGTGGTGGGCACCAAAGACAACCAGCGCACGCGGGTGCGCATAGGTCCCTTTGCCAGCAAGGCGGACGCCCAGAAAGCGGCCGACAAGATCAAAAAGTTGAGCCTTCCTGCGGCCATTCTGGAACTCTAAAGCGAGCCCGGCATGCCCACCGTGGACTGGATTTTTCTGGCTGTGTTGCTGGTGTCCCTGGTAGTCGGGGCGTGGCGGGGGCTGGTGTTCGAGGTGTTGTCGGTGCTGAGCTGGGCGTTGGCCTTTGTATTGGCCCAGTGGCTTGCGCCGGACGTGGCGGTCCACCTGTCGATGTCGGGTGCGGGCGAGGAAATCCGCTATGCCGCCGGCTTCGTCATCGTGTTTGTGGCGTCCATTTTTGCTGGCGGGCTGGTGGCCTTTCTGGTGAAAAAGCTCATTGCGGCGGTGGGCCTGCGGCCGGCCGACCGCTTGTTGGGGGCCGGTTTCGGCCTGGTGCGCGGGGTACTGCTGCTGTTGGCAGTGACCGTGGTGGTGGGCATGACGCCCTTGCACACCAGTGTGTGGTGGACGGAGGCTACGGGGCCCCATATCACCGGCGCCGCACTCAAGGGCCTCAAGCCCCTGCTACCGCAAGATTTTGGCAAGTATTTACCTGAGTGAGTGAAATCCTATGTGTGGAATTGTTGGCGTTGTCAGTAACGCACCCGTAAACCAGTTGATCTACGACGCGCTGTTGCTCTTGCAGCACCGCGGGCAGGACGCCGCTGGCATCGTCACCCAGCAGGACCGCAAGTTCTTCATGCACAAGGCCAAGGGCATGGTGAAGGATGTGTTCCGCACCCGCAACATGCGCGCGCTTTTAGGCAACTCTGGCTTGGGCCAGGTGCGTTACCCCACGGCGGGCAATGCTTTCAGCGAAGAAGAGGCGCAGCCCTTCTATGTGAACGCCCCTTTCGGCATCGTGCTGGTGCACAACGGCAACCTGACCAACGCCAAAGCCTTGAAGGCGGAGTTGTTCAATCTGGACCACCGCCACATCAACACCGAGAGCGACTCCGAAGTCCTGCTCAACGTGCTGGCCCACGAAATTGAGGTTTCCACCCGTGGCCTGCCGCTGCAGCCGCAGGATTTGTTCACGGCCGTTTCCCGCGTCCATCAGCGCATCAAGGGCTCGTATGCGGTGATCTGCCACATCGCCGGTCACGGCCTGTTGGCCTTCCGCGACCCCTTCGGCATTCGCCCGCTGTGCATGGGCAGGGGCGCGGATGGCACCCACATGGTGGCCAGCGAATCCGTGGTGCTGGAAGGCACCAGCCACCAGTTTGTGCGTGATGTGCAGCCCGGTGAAGCCGTGTTCATTGCGCTGGATGGCACGGTGCACAGCCAGCAGTGCGCGGTGAATGCGCAGCTCATGCCCTGCATTTTTGAGTTTGTGTACCTGGCCCGCCCGGACTCTGTCATGGACGGCATCTCGGTGTACCAGGCGCGTTTGAACCTGGGCGAGACGCTGGCCAAGCGCGTGATCTCCACCGTGCCGCCCAACGAAATCGATGTGGTCATCCCCATCCCCGAATCCAGCCGCCCCAGCGCTGCGCAACTGGCCCAGTTGCTGGGCCTGCCCTACCGCGAAGGCTTTGTGAAAAACCGCTATGTGGGTCGCACCTTCATCATGCCCGGGCAGGGCGTGCGCAAGAAATCGGTACGCCAGAAGCTCAACGTGATTGCCAGTGAGTTCAAGGGCCGCAATGTGCTGTTGGTGGACGACTCCATCGTGCGCGGCACCACCTCCAAGGAAATCGTGCAGATGGCGCGCGACGCCGGTGCCCGCAAGGTCTACATGGCCAGCGCCGCGCCGCCCGTGCGTTACCCCAATGTCTACGGCATCGACATGCCCACCAGTAAGGAACTGGTTGCGTACAACCGTACCGTCGAAGAGGTGCGTGAAATCATCGGTTGCGATGCCCTGATTTACCAGGATGTGGATGGCATGAAGAAAGCCGTGGGTTCCTTGAGCAAGAAGCTGGCGGGTTTTGATGCCTCCTGCTTTGACGGCGTGTACGTCACCGGAGACATTTCCTCGGACGACATTGCGCGCCTGAACGAAAACCGCGTGGGTGCTGAAGAAGGCCAGGAAGATACCTCCCGCCTGGCGCTGCCCAACCACGCTGACTGACAGCATGACGCAAATCCCATTGCCCGAAGGCCTGCACAACGACACCCTGGCGGTGCGTGCGGCCCTGGAGCGCAGCCAATACGGCGAAAATTCTGAAGCCCTGTACCTGACCAGCGGCTATGTGCAACACAGCGCCGCCTCCAGCGCTGCGCGTTTTGCCATGGAGGAAGACGGCTTTACCTACTCCCGCGTGAGCAACCCGACCGTCACCAGCATGGAGATCCGGCTGGCAGCACTTGAAGGCACCGAAGCGGCTATTGCCACCTCGTCCGGCATGTCGGCCATTCTCTTGCTGGGCATGGCGCTGCTGAAAGCGGGCGACCACGTCATTTGTTCGCAATCGGTGTTCGGCTCGGTCATTCCGATGTTCAGCCGCGAGTTTGCCAAGTTCGGTGTGGAAACCACCTTTGTGTCGCAAACCGACGTTGAAGCCTGGAAGGCTGCCGTGCGCCCGACCACCAAACTGTTGTTTGCCGAGACGCCGACTAACCCGCTGACCGAGGTGTGTGACATCCAGGCCTTGGCCGACATTGCACATAGCGCGGGCGCCTTCCTGGCGGTGGACAACTGTTTCGCCACGCCGGTTTTGCAGCGCCCGGCCAGCATGGGTGCGGATTTCATCATCCATTCCGGCACCAAGTTTCTCGATGGCCAGGGCCGTGTGATGGCGGGTGCGATTTGCTGTACCCAGAAACAACGCGACGAGATGTTCCTGCCCGTGATCCGCACCTGCGGCATGGTGCTGGCGCCCTTCAATGCATGGGTGCTGCTCAAGGGCATGGAAACTCTGGCCTTGCGTGTGAAGGCGCAGTCGGAAACCGCCTTGGCGCTGGCCCATTGGCTGGAAGCCCAGCCACAGGTAGCGCGGGTGTACTACCCCGGCTTGAGCAGCCACCCGCAGCACGCATTGGCCATGCGCCAGCAGTCCGGTTGTGGTGGCGCCGTATTGTCCTTTGAGGTGAAGGCACCTGATGTAGAGACAGCGCGTAAGAACGCATTCCATGTACTCGACAGCATGCAAGTGCTCTCGCTATGCACCAACCTCGGTGACACCAAGACGCTGGCAGCGCACCCCGCCAGCACCTCGCACGGCCGCTTGTCGGAAGTGCAGCGTCAGGCCGCCGGCATCGGCCAGGGCCTGATTCGCGTGGCCGTCGGCCTGGACCATATCAACGACATCACCGCCGATCTGGCGCGTGGTTTGCAAACTATCTGACATGAGCAAAATCCGTACTCGCATTGCCCCTTCGCCCACCGGTTTTCTGCACCTGGGAACCGCCCGCACCGCTTTGTATTCCTGGGCCTACGCCCGCCATTTCGGTGGTGAGTTTGTACTGCGCATTGAAGACACCGACGTGGCCCGCTCCACCCAGGACTCGGTGGACCAGATTCTGGAGTCCATGCGCTGGCTGGGGCTGGAGTATGACGAAGGCCCGGTCTACCAAATGCAGCGTCTGGAGCGCTACAAGGCGGTGGTCGACCAGCTGATTGCAGAAGGCAAGGCCTACTACTGCTACAGCACGCCCGAAGAGCTCGACGCGGTGCGCGAGGCCAAAAAAGCCCGTGGCGAAAAAGCGCTGTACGACGGCACCTGGCGCCCCGCACCCGGCAAAACCTTGCCGCCCATTCCTGCAGGCGTCAAACCTGTGGTGCGTTTCTGCAATCCGCAGGTCGGCGATGTGACCTGGAACGACCTGGTCAAGGGCCCCATCACTATCAGTAACCGCGAGATTGATGACCTGATCATCGTGCGCACCGATGGCATTCCCACCTACAACTTTGCGGTGGTGGTGGATGACTGGGACATGCAGATCACCCACGTGTTCCGGGGGGATGAGCACATCAACAACACGCCCTGGCAAATCAACATCTTCCGCGCACTGGGCGCGCCCCTGCCCGAGTTCGGCCACTGCCCGGTCATTCTGGGCGATGACGGGCAGAAGCTGTCCAAGCGCCGTGGCGCGGTGAGCGTGACCGCCTACGAAGAGGGCGGCTACCTGCCCGAAGCCATGTTGAACTACCTGGCCCGCTTGGGCTGGAGCCATGGGGATGAAGAGCTCTTCACCCGAGAGCAGCTGGTGAGCTGGTTCGACGGCACCCACCTGAACAAGAGCCCTGCGCAATGGGACCCTGCCAAGCTGCTGTGGGTCAACGCCCATTACATCAAGCAGGCGGACAACACCCGCCTGGCCAAACTGGTCGCAGTGCAACTGGCCAAGCTGGGCGTGGAACTGCCCGCAGAGACGGTGGACTCCCACTTGCCCCAGTTGTGCGCCTTGCTGAAGGACCGTTGCGACACCACCGTGGCTTTGGCCCAGTGGGCGGCGAAGTTCTATGCGGATGTGCGGGTCGATGCAGCTGAACTCGCCCAGCACGTGACCGAAGCCGTCAAGCCCGCCATTGCCACGCTGGCAGAAAAGCTGGCGGCCTGCGTGTGGGACAAGGCGTCGATTGCCGCCGTCATCAAAGAAGTGTTGGCTGCACACAGTCTGAAGATGCCGCAACTGGCCATGCCGGTGCGTGTGCTGGTCATGGGTACCGCGCAAACGCCTTCCCTGGATGCCGTGCTGGAACTCAGTGGAAGAACAAAAGTTTTGGATCGACTTGCTAAAGCCTGAAAAACTTGTATATAATTTGAGGCTCGGAAGTTGAATAGAAAGCTAAACAAAATTTAGCAGCATATTCAGGAAATTGGGGGTATAGCTCAGCTGGGAGAGCGCTTGCATGGCATGCAAGAGGTCAGCGGTTCGATCCCGCTTACCTCCACCAATTCTTCTGAAACGGATACGTTCCAAGGTTTTGACCCTATCGTCTAGAGGCCTAGGACATCACCCTTTCACGGTGAGTACCGGGGTTCGAATCCCCGTAGGGTCGCCAGGTTTTACCGCAAGGTAAACGGCAACAAGTCGGTAACAGCTTCTGAAAGGAAGCGACTTGGCTCCATGTCGAAAGACACAGAGCGAATGGTTGCCGCTACCAGGAGTGGTAGTTCAGTTGGTTAGAATACCGGCCTGTCACGCCGGGGGTCGCGGGTTCGAGTCCCGTCCACTCCGCCAAATTTGACAAAAAGCCGTTGAGCATTCAACGGCTTTTTTCTTGAAAAGTTTTCTAGGTTTTGACCCTATCGTCTAGAGGCCTAGGACATCACCCTTTCACGGTGAGTACCGGGGTTCGAATCCCCGTAGGGTCGCCAGGTTTTACCGCAGGGTAAACGGCAACAAGTCGGTAACAGCTTCCGCAAGGAAGCGACTTGGCTCCGTGTCGAAAGACACAGAGCGGATGGTTACCGCTACCAGGAGTGGTAGTTCAGTTGGTTAGAATACCGGCCTGTCACGCCGGGGGTCGCGGGTTCGAGTCCCGTCCACTCCGCCATATTTCAAAAGCCGTTGCATGCACATGCAACGGCTTTTTTGTTTTTCGGCGGCCAGCCTTCCCGGGGCGCACAATCGGACCATGTGGACACATCGACTTTCCCGCACAACCGGACATCAACGTCTCGTAGCGGGAACTTGCGTAGGGCTGGGCGTGGCGGCACTACCCAGCCCATGGACTCCGGCGTTACAAGGATTGGTGGCTTGGATCGCTGGTGCCACGGCCTACCTGGTTTTGGCGTGGCGCTTGGCCCTGGTGTTTGATGCAGACAGTACGCGCTCCCGTGCGCAGTCTCAAGACCAGCCCAGCGTGATCTGGTTCAGCCTCTTGCTCTTGTCGGCATTTGCGAGTGTGGCGGCCATTGCCATGCTCCTGTCCAACAGCCGCGAGATGGCGGTGCTGGCCCGTGTGGGCCATGTGCTGGTGTCCCTGCTGGCGCTGGTGAGCTCCTGGTTGCTGATGCAATGCATTTTTGCCTTCCGCTACGCGCATCTGTACTACCAGACCGAGCTCAAAGGCCACCCCGCTGGCGGTGGGCTGCTGTTTCCGGGTGTTCTGCCGCCAGACTATTTCGATTTTTTGTACTACGCCCACGTGGTGGGCATGACGTCCCAGGTGTCGGATGTGGTGGTCACCTCCCGGCCCATGCGCCACCTCACGCTCTTGCACAGTCTGGCGGCCTTTGCCTTCAACATGATGGTCTTGGCCTTGAGTGTGAACGTGATGGCCGGACTGCTTTAGTCCCCCGGTGGCAAGGGCGCTTTGCCCCAGGACAGCAAACCGGTGGAGAGTGAGGTGCCCAGCATGATGACCGCACCGCACAAGCCCATCCACCAGGTGACCGATTCACCCAGCAGCACCACACCGTACAGAATGGCGAACACCGGAATGGCATAGGTGACGGACAGGGCGCGCGAAGGGCCTGTGCGCTCGATCAGCCGGAAGAAGATCACATACGCCAGGCCGGTGCAAACCACACCCAAGGTGATGACCGCACCCCATGCCTGCAAGGGCGCGGGGTTGGTTGGCCAGGCCCAAAGTGTCAAAGGCAGCAGGGCCAAGGAAGCTCCCAATTGGCTGCCGGTTGCCAGCACCAGGGGCGGAACGCCCGGCAAAAAGCGGCGGGTGAAGCTGGCAGAAATGCCGTAGAACAGGCAGGCGGTCAAACAGGCGAGCACAGCCAGTGCGCTGGAACCCGCACCCGAAGCGCCGGCAGCGTCACGGTTCAGTGCCAGCATGGCCACCCCGACAAAGCCGACCACCAGCCCGAGCACGCGGGAGCCCTGCAACTTGTCCCCCAACCACCACCAGGCGATGGCGGCGCCGAATAGCGGCACGGTGGCGTTGAGCAGCGCGGACAAGCCGGTGGAAATGGACAACAGCGCCCACGACAGGCAAGCAAATGGAATGGCGGAGTTCAGCACCCCCACGGTAAAGCACAACTTCCAGTGACTACGCAGTGCGGGCAACTGGCCCCGCAGCGCGAGCAAGGGCAGCAGAAACAGGCTGGCGATGCACACCCGCAAGCCCGCAGTAGGCAAGGCACCAAAGGCTTTGCCACTGGTGCGCATGAACAGGAACGACGCGCCCCAAATGGCGGCCAGCAGCACGAAATCGACAACCCAGGTCTTGGTGGCGGGTGAGGGTGAGGATGTGGAGTTGATGCTCACTCAGGGCTTTCGTTGTTCGAGGTTCAGCAATGCGGCTTTGCGGTCCAGACCACCGGCATACCCGGTGAGGCTGCCCTTGCTGCCCAGCACGCGGTGGCAGGGCACCACGATGCTCAAGGGGTTACGCCCCACGGCGGCTGCCACCGCGCGGACTGCGGCGGGTTTGCCGATCTGCCGGCTCAGGGCGGAATAGCTGATGGTAAGGCCGCTGGGAATGGCCAACAGCGCTTGCCAGACGGTTTGCTGAAAAACGGTCCCATGGCTGAAGTCCAGTTTCAGTGCAAAGCGAGTGCGTTCGCCTACAAAGTAGGCCGCCAGTTGCCCTTGCGCCTCGGTGGTGCTGGGGTGAGGGGCGAATGGCAGACCGGTGATGTCCGGGTAGTGCTTCTGCTGATCAAACCAGATGCCTAGCAGTCCGGCATCATGACCGGCGAGCAGCATGGGGCCTAAGGGACTGGTCCAGCGGGACAGGCGTGCGGTACTGGGAATTTTCATGAAATAGGCCTCTAGCGCTCGTGGAAACTGCGCGACTAGCTATGTTTTTGATAGTGAATGCCACGCCCGCACCGTGGCATAGCCCCGCCAGGGCCGCCAACGTTGTGAGCGCGTGTCCGCTGCGGCGGATGGGTTGCTGGATTCGCGCACGCCCAATGCGGACTGCAACGCCACATCGCCCGCAGGAAACGCATCCGGCCAACGCAGCGCCCGCAAGGCGATGTAGTGCGCAGTCCATGCGCCTATGCCGGGCAGGGCTTGCAATTGCGCCATGGTGGCAGGCACATCTCCGAAGGGCTGCAAGTTCAGGGCACCTGATTGCACCGCTTGGGCCAGCGACAGAATAGCGTGCTGCCTTTGCTTGACGATGCCCAGGCTGCCCAAGGCGTCCGGCGAGAGGGCCGCGAGCGTGGCGGCGTCGGGGAAACAGCGCTCCAAACCATGCGGCGCATGGGGCAGGGGCGTACCGCAATGGCCGACCAGCCGTGCGGTCAAGGTGCGGGCTGCCTTCACGGTGATTTGTTGGCCCAGGACGGCGCGTACCGCCAGCTCCAGTCCGTCCATGGTGCCGGGCACCCGCATGCCTTCGGTGCAGGGGAAGTCGGTGCACAACACGGGGTCCATCGCCGCCGGGTCGGCATCCAGGTCCAGCCAGGCGTGCATGCGCTGGAGCACGACGGGCAGGGCGCTGGCCAGCGACTCGCTGATGTGCAACTGCACCCGGTGCTGCTCCGGCATCCATTGCGCGGCTACCCAACCACGCAGGGCCGCACCTTGGTGTTGCAGGCTCACGGTGCGCCGTATCAAGCCCTGTTCCGGGTCCACCCATTCCACACCCGCAATAGCGCGTTGCGCGAAAAAATTCAGCAAGTGCTGGACGTGGAAGGGCGGGCGGTAGGCCGCATGAAAACGGAATGCCGCAGCCTCTGGCGCCAGACCACGCAGCGGATCGCTATTTCTTTGAGCCCCGGCTTTGATGGTGTGGGAGTCGGAACCGGCCGATTTGCGCAGCGCCGTGGGTGGCAGCCGGTAGTGCTTCACAAAGACCGCATTGAAGCGGCGCACGCTGGCAAATCCGCTGAGGGCGGCCACGTCCGCCACGGGCAGCCGCGTGTCGGTCAATAGCTGTTTGGCGGTCAGCAGGCGGCGCGTCTGCAGGTAGCGCAGCGGCGTGATGCCCCAGTGCGCCTCGAAGATGCGGCGCAAATGCCGGTCGCTGATGCCCAAACGTGCTGCCACAGCAGCCATGCCCGGTGCGTCCTCTGTCGATGCGGCTTGCTCCATCCAATCTGCCGCTTGCAAGGCGAGCAGGGCGCTGGCGTCCTGGGTGCTCCAGTGCAGGGCGGCATTCTGGGCCGGGGCAAGCTCGGGCCGGCAGCGCAGGCAGGGGCGAAAGCCTGCAGCCTCGGCCTGGGCCGCGCGCTCAAAAAAGCGGCAGTTCTCCGCCTTGGGGGTGCGCACCCGGCACACCGGCCGGCAGTAAATGCCCGTGCTCGTGACCCCGGTGAAAAAGCACCCGTCAAACCGCGCGTCCCGCGCCTGCAGCGCCAGGTAGCGAGCGGCATCGTCGCCATGCTTGCCTGCCGGATACACCGCACCAGACGCCCGCGCGGCTACAGGGGCTGGCGTGGCGGCGGGTGTGGTGAGCGGGAGGCAGGGCATGCCAGTGATGATACGCAGCGAAGCGCGTGGGACTAGCCGTTTCCGGACATGTGCCTGCCGCCTACAATCCAGCCCACCCGCCAGAGGGCGGTATTGGCCTCTTCCCTAACCCCGCGCTGCATGCTCTTGTCCCCCCGAATTTTCAAAGCCTATGACATCCGTGGCACTGTGCCTTCCACGCTGACGCCGGACGTGGCGCAGCTGCTGGGCCGCGCCTACGGTGCGCTGGTGCGGGAGCAGGGCGGCGGGGCGGTGGCGGTGGGCCGGGACGGCCGCCTGAGCAGCCCCGCCTTGGCAGAGGCCTTGATGCAAGGCCTCGCAATGGCAGGTGTGCCAGTGATAGCCATTGGCCTGAGCACCACCCCCCAGCTGTACTTTGCGACCCATACCCTGTGTCCGCATGGCATTCAGGTGACCGGCAGCCACAACCCCAAGGACGACAACGGCTTCAAGATGGTGCTGCACCGCCAGGCCTTGTATGGCGATGCGGTGCAGGACCTGCGCCAGCGCATGGAAGCGCTGCTGGTGAGTGCGCAGGGTGCAGAGGTGTTACCCCCGCCTGCGCAAGCGGTGACGAAGACGGATGTGTACGCCGCCTACCTGGAGCGCATCGTCCAAGACATTCAATTGGCCCGCCCCCTGAAGGTGGTGCTGGACAGCGGCAACGGCGTGGCCGGTGCCAGCGCGCCTGCGGTGTTACGCGCCATTGGCTGCGAAGTGAAGGAACTGCACAGCGTGGTGGATGGGAATTTCCCGAACCACCACCCCGACCCCAGCCGTCCCGAAAATTTGGCGGACCTGGTGCGCGCTTTACGCGAAGGCGATGCCGAGTTGGGGCTGGCCCTGGATGGTGATGGCGACCGCGTGGCCGTGGTCACCCGCGATGGAAAAACCATCCATACTGACCGGCAATTGATGTTGCTCGCCCCCGATGTGTTGACGCGCCACCCCGGCGCGGCAGTGGTGTTCGATGCCAAATGCAGCCAGGGGCTGGCGCCGGTGATTGATGCTGCTGGCGGCGTGCCGGTGATGGACCGCACCGGCCACTCGCTGATCAAAGCCAAGATGCGCGCGCTGAATGCGCCCCTGGGCGGCGAGATCAGCGGCCACCTGTTCTTCGGCGACCGCTGGTTCGGCTTTGATGACGGCACCTATGCCGCCTGCCGCCTGTTGGAGGTGTTGAGCCGCAGTGCAGATGCCAACGCCGTGCTGCACGCACTGCCCGACAGCCACATCACCCCGGAACTGCACATCGCCTGCCAGGAAGGCGAAGCCCATGGGCTGGTGGAGAAGTTACTGGCCACACTTAGGTTGGATGCCGACGCCCGCCTCAATACCGTGGACGGCCTGCGCGTCGATTGGCCCGATGGCTTCGGCCTGCTGCGCGCCTCCAACACCACCCCGGTGCTGGTCATGCGCTGCGAGGGCCGCACGCCCGAAGCGCTGGCCCGCATTCGGGCCCTGCTGATGGAGTGGGTGCGGCGCATCCAACCCGATGCCGCACTCGTGGAGGCTTCGCATTGAAAGCGCCGCAAAAGATTCTGATCGTCAAGCTCTCGTCCTTGGGCGATGTGGTGCATGCCATGCCCGCCGTCCAGGACCTGCGCGCGGCCTTTCCGCACGCCCGCATCGACTGGGTGGTGGAGCGCGGCTTTGCGCCCCTGGTCGCGCGCTGCGAGGGCGTGGCGCGCGTGATTCCCTGTGACCTTCGCGCCTGGAGCAAAAAGCCATTTGCCGCTGCGACCCGCGCCGCCTGGCGCAGCTTCAAGGCCGACCTGCAGCGCGACGCGTATGACGCGGTGATCGACCTGCAAGGCCTGAGCAAATCCGCGCTGGTGGCCTGGTTGGCCCGCACGACGCCCGAGGGCCGCCGCTACGCCATGGCCAACCAGACGGAAGGCTCCGGCTACGAGGCGCCCACACGCTGGGTGGCCGACACGGCCATTGCGCTGGAGCCCCATGTGCATGCGGTGCAGCGCGGCCGCTTGCTGTGTGCCAAGGCGCTGGGCTACACGCCCGCGCATGCGCTGCGCTTCGGGCTGGTCGGCCAATCCAAGGCCCTGAGTGCGCCGCTGCCCCAACGCCGGGGCCAGGCTGCGAACCCCTTTGTCCCCCGCAAGCCGCTGGTGGCGCTGGTGCATGGCACCTCGCGGGCCGACAAGGAGTGGCCGCTGGAGAACTGGATGGCGCTGGGCCGCCGCTTGAACGACGCGGGTTTTGGCATCGCCTTGCCCCATGCCGGTGCCCGCGAGCTGGCGACCAGCCAGGCGATTGCCGCCGGGCTGGACGAGGCCTGGGTGTTGCCCGCCGTGGGGCTGGATGTGCTGACCGACACCTTGGCCCGCTGCGCTGGCGTGGTGGGCGTGGACAGCGGCGTGAGCCACATGGCCGTGGCGCTGGACTTGCCCCATGTGCAGATCTACAACTTCGACACTGCCTGGCGCACCGGCCCTGCAGCGCTGGATGCACGCGGCAAGCCCGCGCGCCAATGCAGCGTGGTCGCACAGCCATGCCCGGACGTGGATGCCGTGTGGTCCGCCTGGGAGGCACTGGCGACGCCGGTGCTGAGCCGCTGAATCTGCCCACCGAGAAACCATGCTGGTACGCGCCCTCTATTCCCTGTTGACCTATGCCGCCCAACCTTGGCTGCGACGCAAACTGGCCCGCCGCGCCAAGGTGGAGCCGCTGTATGGCGCATGGGTGGAGCAGCGCTTTGGCCGTTACGACGATGCGCTGGACCTTGCCTCTTGGCCAGCAGGCGGCGCACGTGGTGCTCCGGTGGTCTGGCTGCACGCCGTGTCCTTGGGCGAAACCCGTGCCGCTGCCGTCTTGCTGGCCCGTTTGCGCGAAAGCCTGCCCGGCATGCGCCTGGTGCTCACCCACGGCACCGCGACGGGTCGCGAGGCCGGCAAAGCTTTGCTGCAGGCAGGCGACGTGCAGGTCTGGCAGCCCTGGGACACGCCTGCGGCCGTGGCCCGCTTTCTGGCGCACTTCCGGCCCGATGTGGGCTTGCTGATGGAGACCGAGGTCTGGCCCAATCTGGTGGCCGGCTGCGCCCAGCGCGGGGTGCCCTTGTGCCTGGTCAATGCCCGTATGAGCGACAAGACCTACCAAGCATCTTTGCGGATGCGCTGGCTGGCGGGCCCGGCGTACTGTGGCCTGCATGCGGTGTGGGCCCAGAGTGAGGCCGATGCGCAACGCCTGCGCGCTTTGGGTGCGCCGGTGCTGGCGGTGTTGGGCAATTTCAAGTTCGATGCCACCCCTGACCCCGCGCTGCTGGCCCAAGGCCGTGTCTGGCGTGCAGACGCGGGCCGCCCGGTGCTCATGTTTGCCAGCTCACGGGAAGGCGAAGAGCAGATGCTGCTCGACATTTTGAAGCAAAAATGGCCTCTAGCCCTTGTGGAATCTGCGCGAGAAGCTCCTGAAACCATAGCAAATGAAAGCCATGGAGTCCGCGGAGAAGAGGGGGCGGTGTCGGCTTTGGCCTTGCACAAGGCGGGGGGCGGTGCCTTGGAATCCGGCCCCTTGCCGTTCCAGTTGCTGGTGGTGCCACGCCACCCCCAGCGTTTCGCCGAAGTCGCGCAGCTGTTTACTGACGGCGGTTACACCGTGGCCCGGCGTAGCCAGTGGAGCGAAGCGCCAGAGGCTGCCGACGTGTGGGTGGGCGACTCCTTGGGCGAAATGGCGCTGTACTTCGGCATGGCCCATGGGGCTTTGCTGGGTGGCAGCTTCGCGCCTTTGGGCGGGCAGAACCTGATCGAGGCGGCGGCCTGCGGCGTGCCCGTTTTCATGGGGCCGCACCTCTTCAATTTCACCGAAGCCTCTACGCTGGCGGCACAGGCAGGCGCTGCGCTGCCGTGTGCAGACATCGCCCACGCCGTGACAGAGGCTGTGGCAATCACCCTGGATGAATCGCGGCTGCACGCCATGCAAGCCGCCGCCCTGGGGCTGGGTGCTGCGCACCGGGGCGCCGCCACGAAAACGGCCACCGAAGTGGCCGCTGTTCTTCATAGGAAATAGCGCAAATTGCTATGCAATTCATAGCTACCAGCGCACGTCCCGTATGCGCCAGAGGTACTTTTTACTTCAAAGTATCCCTGGCGGGCATCACGGCAGCAACTGGCTGTTGATAGGCGCCAGGTCCTCGGCCTTCAGGGTGCCGGCGGCCTGCTTGAGCTTCAAGCCGCCCAGCAGCACGTCGTAGCGCGCCTTGGCCAGGGTGGCCTTGGTGCTGTAGAGCTGGCTTTGGCTGTTGAGCACATCGATGTTGATGCGCACCCCCACCTGGTAGCCGAGTTTGTTGGCGTCCAACGCGCTTTGGCTGGAGGCTTCGGCCGCTTCATAGGCCTTGACCTGGGCCTGGCCGCTTTGCACGCCGAAGTAGGCCGTGCGGGTGGCCTGGGCGATGGTGCGGCGGCTGGCTTCCAGGTCGGTGCGGGCTTTGTCTTCCAGCGCCAGGGTTTCCTTGATGCGGTTCTGGGTCGCAAAACCGGCGAACAAGGGCACATTGAGGCTCAGG
>CAUOXL010000017.1:0-109167 GCA_963508575.1 uncultured Rhodoferax sp. | reverse complement strand
TCCATGGCGCAGACCGCTGAAGGTGCATTGGGTTCGGCCGGCAACATTTTGCAGCGGGTCCGTGAACTCGCAGTGCAATCGGCCAACGCGACCAACTCCGCCAGTGACCGGGCCGCGCTGAATGCGGAAGTAAGTCAACTGGCGGCAGAGTTGGACCGCATTGCCAAAACAACCCAGTTCAACGGGCAGAACCTGTTGGATGGTTCGCAAGGTTCCAGTACCTTCCAGGTCGGTGCGAACGCAAATCAGACGATTACCACCAACACTACCAACTTCAGTACATCCAAGTACGGGAATAACCGGATCGGATCGGTAGTGGCGGCCACTGCGGGTGCTGCGGGTGATCTGGTGACCGGATCTACCGCCAATGCCAATGTGTCCAAAGCAGTGGCCGGCGGGGCAAGCACAATTGCAGCAGATTCGGTGGTGATCAATGGATCACTGGGAACTTCCACCGTCGCTGTGGCTGCAGCAGATAGCGCGAAGGTTGTGGCACAGAATATCAATGCAAAAACAGGGGCAACGGGCGTGAGTGCTACGGCCCGCACGGAAGTAGACCTGTCGGCGCTGGGGACTAATAGTTTCTCGTTGGACATTACTTCCGACAATGGCACTGCGGTGAATGTGTCCTTCTCCACAACGGGAAACACTGCCGATGGACTTGCATCCGCTATTTCTGCGTTCAATGACAAGTCGTCGCAAACGGGCGTGACTGCACGGCTGAATGATGACGGAACCGGTGTCACCCTGACAAATGCAACCGGCAATGACATCAAGCTCGACAACAAAAATGCCGCTGCCGGTGCTGCCATTACGGTGGGTGGCATTGCAACTGCAGGTGCAGATAGTGCCTACGTGACGGGTGCCATCACGCTTGATTCGGACAAAACCTTTGGTATCAGCAGCACCGGCGGGGCTGCAGGCGTGGCTTACTTTACGGCAGGCGCAGCGGCCAGTCAGCTGCAGGCGGCAAGCACCATGGACGTGTCAACCGTAGATTCGGCTACTCGCACGCTGACGACGGTGGATGGTGCCATTGCTGCGGTGAACAGTCAGCGCGCAGCGTTTGGTGCGTTGCAGTCCCGGTTTGACACCACCATCTCCAATCTGGCGTCTTCGACAGAGAATCTCTCTGCTTCTCGCTCGCGGATTCAGGATGCAGACTTCGCGGCAGAAACTGCCAATCTGTCTCGCTCCCAAATCCTGCAGCAGGCTGGTACCGCCATGGTGGCGCAGGCCAACCAATTGCCACAAGGAGTCCTGGCGCTTCTGCGTTAATCCTCTGCGCGGCAACTGTGAAGGCGGCAAACTGCGGTTTGCCGCCTTTTTTGTCTGGAAAGCCCCACTTTTCTTGTGACTGAAAGCCCAAGAGTAAGACCACAATTCACTGATCTATGAGTTCAGGAGTTCGCCATGGCGATTTCATCCGTCGGTATCGGAAGTGGTTTGGATGTAAATGGCATCGTGTCGCAACTGGTGGCCCTGGAGAAGGCGCCATTGACTTCGCTCAAGACCAAAAGCACGAACATTCAGGCGCAGGTGTCCTCTTTCGGCGAGATCAAGTCCATGTTCTCCGATTTGACGGACGTTGCGACGAGAGTTTCGGACCCTTCTGTCTGGTCTGCGCGTACCGCGTCAGCTTCAGACACGAATGCGGTCAGCGTGAAGGCCTCGCCGACGGCGACGGCGACGAGCTTCTCACTGGATGTGGATGCACTCGCTAAACAGCAGTCCAATGCTTCTGCCCCCATGGCAAAAGGGACAACCCTGGCCGCCGGTACCTTGAAGTTTCAGGTCGGGGCCTGGAATGAAGGTGGCACAACGTTCACCGCAGGGGCCTCCCGTAGTGTGGATGTAAAGGTGCAAGCGGGTGACACGCTGGCCAATGTGGCTTCGAAGATCAATACATCCGGTGCCGAAGTGGTTGCGGCGGTGTTCAATGACGGGACCCGGGAGCGGCTATTGCTCAGCGCAAAGGGCTTGGGTGCTGCGAATGGATTCCGGGTGCAATCCGCAGACGTGGGTCTGCAAGGTCTGATTTTCGACCCCCAAAACAGTCCTGCTGCCGGCATGGCAGCCGCAGGAATTCCGGTGCAACTGGGCTCGGATGCGAGGGCTCGCATCAACGGTCTGGCCGTTACTTCTCCAAGCAATACCCTGACGAACTATGTAGACGGAGTGACGATTGATTTGTTGGCAACGACCACCACAGACTACGGGCTCAGCGGAGAGACGAAGAAGCCGGTGACCGTGAGTGTCAGTGAAAACGTCACGACGGCTGTCAAGAACGTGGAGGATCTCATTACTGCCTACAACAAATTGAATAGTGCGCTGACTGAGTTGACGAAATATGATTCTGAGACCAAGTCCGCTGGCTTGTTTCAGGGCGACTCGACTATTGTGGGCATGCAAAGTGTTTTGCGCAGCATTGTTTCATCAACCAGCAAGGGGAATAGTCTGCAGCGTTTGAGCGACGTTGGCATTGAGATGGCTCGGGATGGTTCACTAAGCATGAATACAGCCAAGTTGGGGGTCGCAGCCAACAATGGCGACACTTTGCAAAAGCTGTTTACTGCCAACAACAATGATCCGATGACGAATGGCTTTGCGATCAAGTTGCGTGACCTAGGGAAAGGTGTTCTTGCGACAGGCGGGGCCGTGGTGAACAAGTCAGATGCCCTGAATGAAACGCTCAAGAAGAATGAAAAAGAGCAATTGAAGGTCACTGACCGTGCCGCTTCGGTTGAGGCCCGGCTACGCAAGCAGTATTCGGCCTTGGATACCAAGATGGCGAATTTGAACGCTCTGAATACCTATGTAGGCCAGCAAGTGACGGCCTGGAATAAGTCTAAAGACTAAAACCGAAATTGAAGCTTGAGTTTGCACACTTCCTGCCGATATAGAAATCATCTCAAAGGGAAACCAGCATGTTCACTTCAGTCAGCAATCGTTCCGCAGCAGCCTACAAACGAGTGGATGCCGAAACCAGTGTCGATGCCGCAAATCCTCATAAGCTGGTGTCGTTGCTGTTTGGTGCATTGCAGCAAGCATTGGCTTCGGCGCGTATTGCCATGGTTGCGGGTGATGTACAGGCTAAATGCAAGCACATCAGTCATGCGGTCCGCATTCTGGAAGAGGGCTTGATTGCGCCTTTGGACTTTGAAAACGGTGGTGAACTCGCTGCAAACTTGGGTGCCTTGTACGACTATTGCGTAAGGCAACTGACTTTGTCCAACCTGCGCAATGACATGGCCTTGCTGGATGAAGTCGGCGAGCTATTGGCTGATGTCGCAAGTGGGTGGGCCCAAATCGGAGCGCAGGGACCTGCCTATCTGCAATCGGTTTAACCCGACGGAGAGTTTTACATGCCCCCCATGCTGATTGATTTTTACAAAGCGATCGAGGATAGCAGCGCGAAAATGCTGGAGGCCGCGAAAGCTGAGGATTGGGATGGCGTCATGCGCTTTGAAGGTGCTTGCGCGGTGCTGATTGAGCAGCTTCGTCAACGGGCCGGCAGTGAGGAGTTGGATGCGGCATCGAAGGCCGAGAAGACCAGGATCATGCAGCGGATACTCCGGAATGATGCTCAAATTCGCTACTTGGCTGAGCCTTGGCTGGCGCATGTTGAACGGCGCATCGTAGGACAGCATCACTACCTCCAATAGTGTCTTGCAGAGGCTCGCGGGAGCCTACACCTGCATGTTCATGATGTCTGTGTAGGCCTGCACCATGCGGTTTCGTACGTGTAGCGTCGCTTGGAAGCCTATCTGGGCCTTTTGGATGGCGACCATGGTTTCTTCCAGGCTGACCTTGGGGTTTTCCATTTGTACTTCCCGTTGAAGGCGGCTGGATTCGTTCTGGGCGGCGCTGACGGAGCTGAGGGCGTTTTTCAGCTCGCCCGAAAAGCCGCTGCCTACGCCGGCGGCGCCGCTGCTCCCTCCGGGTTTCACCCCGGTAGAAGGGCGAATGGTGTTGGACATTGAAACGGGCGTGAGCTTGAGATCCATGCTGGTCTCCCTGTAAGTTGGATTGCGGCGAATCCTATGCCCGCACCTGCCAGCGCATTTTTTTGAATTAGAGGGTAAAGCGGGGGCTTATTGCCCTAATGTTTTGGAGGGTGGGTCGAATAATCAGTCCCATTCATGCGGAAAAGCCCGCCCTCAGCTCTGGAAACCAAGACATGCCCGCAGTTGCCACCATTCCTGTGAATCCCACGCTAGGACAGCGCCTTTCGGCCATGGACCAGCGGCAGCGTATCCGGTTGGCATTGGGCATTGCGCTTTTCGTCGCGATTGCCGTTGTGGGGCTTGTCATGGGGCGGCAAACAGAGTGGCGCGTGTTGTATTCCAATCTGGCAGACAAGGATGGGGGCGCTGTTGTCGCTCAGCTGACGACGATGAATGTTCCCTACAAATATACGGAGGGCGGGGGAGCCATTCTGGTGCCCGCCGATCGTGTGCATGACGTGCGTTTAAAGCTGGCGTCTCAGGGGTTGCCTAAGAGTTCGGTCAGTGGCTTTGAAATGATGGAAGCCAATCGTTTTGGCATGACCCAGTTCCAGGAGCGCTTGACATTCCAGCGCGGCTTGGAAGGAGAGTTGACGCGTTCCATTCAGGCTTTATCTTCCGTATCGAGTGCCAGGGTACATCTGGCACTTCCCAATCAGAATGGATTCTTCCGGGAACAGCAAAAACCATCGGCCTCCGTACTGCTGGCACTGCACCCGGGTCGGACCCTCGACAAAGGACAATTGGCGGGCATCGTGCACTTGGTCGCATCCAGCGTGCCTGAAATGAATCCGAATGCCGTAAGCGTGTTGGATGACACAGGGAAGTTGTTGTCTGCCAATCCCGACGCTGTCGCGGGCGTGGATGCCGAGCAACTGCAGTATGTGCAGCAGATAGAGCAGCTCTACAGTCGCCGCATTTTGGACATGCTGGAGCCCTTGGTAGGGAAGCAGAACGTCAAGGCGCAAGTCACGGCTGAACTGGACTTCTCTCAAACTGAGAGCACGACAGAGTCTCACAAGCCGAACCAGACGCCCGACAGCAGTGCTGTACGCAGTCAGCAATTGGTTGAAAGCACCAATGGTGCACAGCCTTCTCCCCCTTCGGGCGTGCCGGGTGCCACGACGAACCAGCCTCCTGCTCAGGCAGCTGCTCCTATCAATGGCCAGCCTCAAACATTAGCTGCCAATGGGCAGGGTGCGTCGGGGGCCAATAGTTCATCTAAAAAAGAATCGATCATTAACTACGAGGTGGACAAAACCATCCGGGTGACCAGGGGGGCCGTTGGTGTGATCCGGCGGATTAACGCTGCCGTAGTGTTGAACAATCAGTCCGCGACGGATGCTAAGGGTGTGACCACAAGTGTTGCGCTGACGGATGCTCAGCTGGAGAAGATGACCGCGTTAGTTCGTGAAACCGTGGGATTCAATCAGGATAGGGGGGATTCAGTCAATGTGGTGAATGCCCCCTTTGCGCCTGCGACAGTGGACGTGAATGAAACGCCCATGTGGCGGCAGCCGGAAGTGCAGGAGCTGGCGCGAAGCCTGGCTTGGCCGTTGGGCACTTTGGGCTTGGCCGCACTGGTGTTGCTGGGGGTGATTCGGCCTGCGATCAAGGCTCTTACACAGCCTGCGCAGCCTGTTGAGTCCTTGGACGGTGCTGAGGTGGCGCAGATCGATGCTCTTGAAAACGATCAGCCTGAACGTCCCCAGTTGACCGGTCCGAGCAGTGGAGGTGATTCGCAACAGCCTTCCGCAAGCGAGCTGCGTCTTGAGGATGCCCGCAAGCTCACCCGTGACAATCCGGCTGCTGTTGCCAATATTGTCAAGGCATGGATGAATGGAGAGGCTCCGGCGTAAGGCGCGGCGCAAAATACCACCATGGCAAACGAAGACGGACTCCAAGACGCAGCGATCCTCATGATGTCTCTGGGCGAAGCAGAGGCATCCGAGGTTTTTAAACACCTGTCGCCTAAAGAGGTGCAGCGCCTCGGGGAGGCGATCGCCAAAACCACGCAGCTCACCCGTGAAAAGGTGGATGAGGTGGTGGACAAGTTCACCGGAGTCGCGGCCTCGCAGAGCTTGCTGGTCTCCAACTCGGGCGACTACGTCCGCTCGGTGCTGAAGCTGGCACTGGGTGACGATAAAGCCGCGTTGCTGATTGACCGCATTTTGCAGGGCGGCGATGTCTCCGGCATTGAAAGTCTGAAGTGGATGGATCCGCTGTCGGTGGCTGAGCTGTTGCGCAACGAACACCCGCAAATCGTGGCGGCCATTCTGGTGCACCTGGATTACGACCAGGCCGCTGATGTTTTGAAGAATCTGACCGAGCGCCAGCGCAACGAGGTCATGCTGCGCGTGGCTACCATGGAAGGTATTCAGCCTACCGCCCTGAAAGATTTGAATGAAGTCCTGTTCAAGGTGCTGGCAGGCGGTGACAAAGTGCGCAAGTCGTCGCTGGGTGGGGTGAAGACAGCAGCCGAAATGATCAACTTGATGGGTACTGCCATTGAGGGAACGGTGATCGAGTCCATCCGAAGCCATGACGCAGACCTCGCTCAGAAGATCATGGACAAGATGTTTGTCTTCGATGACCTCAATAAGCTCGACGACAAGGCCATTCAGATGGTGCTCAAGGAAGTGTCTTCTGACGTGCTAATCGTGGCGCTCAAGGGGGCACAGCCAGAGCTCAAAGACAAGATTCTTGCGAACATGTCTTCCCGCGCTGCTGCAACCCTCAAGGAAGACTTGGAGTCCCGTGGGCCCATGCGCTTGTCTGAAGTCGAAGCGCAGCAGAAAGAAATTCTTAAGGTAGTGCGTCGTCTGGCAGACGAAGGTCAGATCGTGCTCGGCGGTGGAGGTGGCGACGACGCCATGGTCTGATGAATAGAAACCACGCTCGTTTTATCCCCGGTGAAGAAATCGGATCTTTTACCGACTGGGACTTCGGTGATGTAGACAAGTCGTCATCGCGCTTTGCCGCCAAGTTGGCTGCACAGGCACTGGCGGAAGAGCAGGCTAAAGAGGCGCTGGTGCGCCAATCATCGTTTTCGGAAGGGCATGCCCAAGGCTATGCCGAAGGATATGCCCAAGGACATGCTCACGCTACGTTGGAGGGACAGCGCCAGCTGAATGACTATATTGCCAACGAAGGTAAGGCGGCAGCAGCGGCCATGGCCCAATTGTTTGTCAATGCTCAAGCTCAGTTAGCGGAGTCGGAGCAAACGATTGCCAAAGGTGTCCTGGAGCTAGCGTGCGAAATTGCCCGCCAGGTTTTGAGGCATGAAATGTCTAGCAATCCTAACGCCCTGCAACCGGTTGTGCGTGAAGCGCTGAGTGTTTTAGCGATTGATAGCAAGGCAGCTCTCTTGCGCATGAATCCACTGGATGTAGAGGTGTTGTCAGATGTGTTGCGCCAAGAGTTTTCCAATCTGTCACTGACCCTGTTGCCAGACAACGCGATCAGTCGCGGCGGTTGTCTGGTAGAGGCAGCTGGCACAGTGGTGGACGGAACCGTAGAGCAGCGCTGGCGCAAAACGGTAGCAACCTTAGGGCTGGAAGCCTCCTGGGACGATGCAGATGCAAACGCCTGATTCCATTGCTTTCACTGGGCCCGCCACATGGGCCGAGTACCTTACTCAGGCGCGCGCCGCAGTAAGTGAAGATTCGTCGTTGGAAGTGCGTGGCACGTTGACCAAATTGACAGGCCTGGTGCTGGAGGCGAGTGGTATCCGGGTGCCTGTGGGTTCTCAGTGCATAGTTACCATGAGGGCCCGTGAACCGGTGCTGGCTGAAGTGGTAGGTTTCTCGGGCGATCGCGCGTACCTGATGCCAGCCGGTGATGTACATGGCCTTTCCAGCGGCGCGGGTGTAGCTGCCGCAGCGGCGTTTGTCCCGATTCCGCGATTAGGGGGTAAATCTCTGCCTGTAGATGCCGCGTCGGTAGGCATGTTAAGGCTGCCTTTGGGTGATGGTTTGTTGGGCCGCGTGGTCGACTCCCAAGGTTTCCCAATGGATCGCATGGGCCCCTTGGCGGATGTGTCTGCTCGGACTCTTGATCGCAAGCCGATCAATGCGATGGACCGGGCGCCTGTGCGGGAAGCGCTGGATACCGGCGTGCGTAGCATTAACGCGCTTCTGACAGTCGGGCGCGGCCAGCGTCTGGGCTTGTTTGCCGGCTCTGGCGTCGGCAAAAGCGTGTTGCTGGGCATGATGGCGCGTTACACCCAGGCCGATGTCATCGTCGTCGGCCTGATCGGCGAACGCGGTCGTGAAGTGAAGGAATTTATCGAAGATATTTTGGGGGCGGAAGGCCGGGAACGATCTGTGGTGGTTGCGGCTCCTGCGGATGCGCCTCCTCTGTTGCGCATGCAAGGGGCGTCCTACGCTACGGCGATTGCGGAGTACTTTCGTGACCAGGGCAAGCATGTGCTGCTGCTGATGGATTCGCTCACCCGGTACGCCATGGCCCAGCGCGAAATTGCATTGGCCATTGGCGAGCCACCGGCCACTAAAGGGTATCCGCCATCCTGCTTCGCCAAGTTGCCACAACTGGTGGAGCGAAGTGGCAACGGACTCCATGGAGTGGGTTCCATTACTGCTTTTTATACCGTGCTGTCTGAAGGGGATGATCAACAGGATCCGATTGCAGATGCGGCTCGCGCCATCCTGGATGGGCACATTGTTCTGTCGCGTGCACTGGCGGAGTCGGGTCACTACCCCGCGATTGATGTGGAGCAGTCGGCATCCCGAGTGATGCATAACGTGGTTCCTCCCCGACACTTTGAGCAGGCTCGGCGTTTCCGTAGCCTCTATTCCAAGTATCAGAAGGGACGGGAGTTGGTGCAGATCGGTGCTTACGCGCCAGGCTCAGACCCCGTGCTGGATGAAGCCATTGCCCTGCAACCCGGAATGATTCAATTCCTGCAACAGGACATGAAGGAGGCGGCTCCCATGGAGCAGGCATTGGTGGAACTGGCGCTGAGTACCTCTGTCGAGGCCTTGCCATGACAGGCCGTGTGAAAGGCGGTCTTTATGGCTGACTCTTCAGGCATTTTGCTCGCCATTTCTCTAGCGGAACGCAAGCGGGACGATGTGATGCGCGCTTTGGCACAGAGTCAGCAGAATGTGCAGGTCGCCATGGGGCAGTTGGAACAACTTCGTTCTTACGCAGGAGACACCGACAACCGGTGGGGCCGCACAGGTTCGGTGGGGCTCTCCGTGGAGTTGATCAAGCACCATTACCAGTTCAGTGACCGCTTGCAACAGGCGATCTCGATGCAAAACGGCGTGATCGCCAATCTACAGCGTCAGGTGGAGGTTGTGAAACAACAGCTGCAACAAGCAGAAAGCCGCTTGTCGGGATTGAATGGCGTGTTGAAAAAGCGGCGCGTTGAGGCGGAGCGTGTCGCCCAGCGTCGCGACCAAGCGCGCATGGACGAAATGGCGGCCCAACTATATGCGCGAACTCGCGCTCAGCACATATAAGGTGAACCAGAATGGCAATAGAAATGGCTCCCAAACCAAGCCCGGCAGCTTCAGCAAAGTCGACTGAGTCCAAGTCCGGGCACAAGAGCGTGGAGAAGTCCAATACGGCGGAGGACGGGGGGGGCAATAGTTTTTTGAGTGCATTGGCAAGCGCCGAAGAGGGCGGAGCTACTGGTGGCCCTGATCCCGTGTTGAGTTCTTCGGAGGAGCCTGTTTTTGATTCCTTGCGATTGACGGACGAGACACTTTTTCGGGATAGGACGCTAGACCCAGTGCCGTTGACGGAGCCGGCCTTGCGAGTGTTTCAGGCCTCTTCAGTAACGATGGGGGAGGCCACAGCGGCAGGCGGGCGAAATCGAGTGGGGGGGGAACAAAGCAGAGATAGTGCATTGGTGCCATCGACTGCGAGGGGTACAGCTCCGAGCAAGTCAGTGAGCCTGTTGCAAGGAACCTCTGGTCAAGCGGTATTGGCTGCCACTGAAGTGGCAATGCTTTCGATGGCGGAGGAGGGCGCTGGGAGCGTAAGTGCGGCTGCGTTCGTGGCAGGTCGAGGCACAAACCCAGAGCGGGTTCAGCAGCTTGTATTGGAGCAGATGACGATTGCGTTTAAGCCCCCCGAAGTCAGCACTATGTCGATGGGTGTGAGCAGGGAGCGCTCACAAGAGTTTCAATTGAGCCCCAGGGCGCCTGGGAATGAGCAGTCCACACTAACTTTGGCCCCTCCTCAGGGTGTTGGTGGCGCGATGGGCTTTGACGGTGTCGTTGCAGGGGCCTCGACTGCAGGGGCGGACGGGACGTATGCTGAACAGGTAAGTTATTGGGTTGGGCCAGATGTACAGAAGGCTGAGATGTCACTGGATGGATTGGGCGTCAATCCGGTCGAAGTCAGTATTTCTATGCAGGGCAAGGAGGCGACCGTGGTGTTCCGGTCGGACGAGGCTTTGACCCGAGATGCGTTGTCAAGTGCGAGTTCGCAATTGGAAGATGCAATGCGTCGTCAGGGGGTTGTATTGTCTGGAGTTTCTGTCGGCACATCAAACTCAGGGGACTCGCAGCGTCAGGGTTCGGGTGGAAGGCCTCATGGGTGGAAACAAGGCGCTGTAGAAACCAAGGTAGAGCCTGCTCCCAGTTCGCCGAGATCCCTTGGTTCGGGTCGTTCAATTGATCTGTTCGTATAGGAGAAAGCGCCGACAATGCTGGATGAGTTGAATGACTTCCCTTATTGAGGTTTATTCATGTCGTAAGGCATGAATAATTGCTGCAACTTTACATTTTCGAGGTATTCACGTGTCAGCAAAACCTGAGGCAGCTGATCCTGCCACCCCCCCAGCCAAAAGTAAAAAAATGCTGATCATCATCTTGGTGGCGGTACTTTTATTGGTGCTTGGTGGTGGCGGAGCATTTTTTTTCATCAGCAAGCAACATTCAGCTGAAGAAGGGGAAGAGTCCGCCCCAGCCCCCGCTCCTAAGGCAGTAGCGCATGCCGCACCCAAGACGCCACCTGTGTATTTGCCTATGGATCCAATGGTCGTAAATTTGGCCGATCCTGGAGGGGAGCGTGTGGCGCAGATTGGAATTACTTTGGAGGTAACAGATGCCAAGGCTTCAGATACCGTGAAGGCGTATCTTCCTTCGATTCGCAGCAGTGTGTTGATGTTGATATCTCAGCGAACCGCAGACGAATTGCTTAATGCAGAAGGAAAGGAGAAGCTTGTTGAAGATGTCTTGAGAGCGGCGGCAGTCCCTTTTGGGGGGGGGGGAGATGAGGATGAGTCCAGCGCCAAGAAGAAAAAGAAAAGAGTGGTGCATGTGGAGTACCCTGTCACCGGCGTCTTATTCTCTAGTTTTATCGTCCAGTAATGGAACTGTGGGCTTGCTATGAGCGAATCGTTTCTTTCCCAGGAAGAAGTTGATGCCCTTTTAGAAGGGGTCACCGGCGAAAGCCAGAAGACCGTCGAAGAGGCAGCAGAGCACGGTGAAGTCCGTTCTTACAATATCTCCAGCCAGGAGAGAATCGTCCGTGGGCGCATGCCCACGATGGAAATCGTGAATGAGCGATTCGCCCGGAATTTGCGGGTAGGGCTTTTCAACTTTATCCGCCGTAGTCCTGAAATCTCGGTGGGGCCAGTATTGGTGCAGCGCTATAGCGCGTTTCTGCGTGAGTTGGCTGTGCCTACCAACTTCAATATCGTGGCGATCAGGCCCTTAAGGGGCAGCGGGTTGGTGGTGTGCGAGCCGGCATTGGTGTTTGGTGTGATTGATACCTTGTACGGCGGTATTGGAAAGTTTCAGACCCGTATTGAGGGGCGGGACTTCTCCGCTACCGAGCAGCGTGTGATCAACCGCCTGGTGGATGTGATCACGACGGAATACAAGAAGGCGTGGAAGGGAATCTACCCCTTGGAGTTGGAATACCAGCGTTCGGAAATGCAACCCCAATTTGCGAACATCGCAACTCCCAGCGAGATCGTGATTTCAACGTCCTTTCAGTTGGAAATCGGTGATATCACTGGTGCCATTCATTTCAGCTTCCCGTATTCGACGCTGGAGCCTATCCGGGACGTACTGTACTCATCTACCCAGGGGGACTCGATTGAGGTGGACCGTCGCTGGGTGAACGTGCTGACCCGGGAAATTCAAGCAGCGGAAGTCACTATCGTCGCCGAACTGGCCCGGGCAGATGCCACCGTTGAGCAGTTGTTAGGGATGAAAAAAGGTGACTTTCTTGAACTGGATCGTGCACCCAGGATTCAGGCAACCGTAGACGGTGTGCCGATTTTCGAGTGCCAATACGGCACACACAATTCGAAGTACGCGATACGTATTGAAAAAGCACTTCGCGGCAATGACCAGAACTGGTTGGGAGAACGCAATGGCATCTGAAGATAAACCTGACGAAGTACAAGGTGCTGACGACGGCATGGCTGATTGGGCTGAAGCCCTTATGGAGCAAAAAGCCAGCGACGGAGCAGGAGATGCGGCGCCCGGGGGGCCGTTGTCCGGCGACGCGCCTAAGCCTTTCACCGCGAGTGGTGATGGGCACGTCAACGATATCAATATGGTGTTGGATATACCAGTTCAACTCTCTGTTGAACTGGGACGCACCAAAGTACCTATCAAGCACATTCTGCAATTGGGGCAAGGCTCGGTCGTAGAACTGGATGCCCTTGCGGGTGAGCCTATGGATGTGCTGGTCAATGGATATTTGATCGCCCAAGGCGAGGTTGTTGTAGTCAATGACAAGTTCGGTATACGATTAACGGATGTCGTAACGCCGTCTGAACGGTTGAAACGAGTCAGTAGAAACTAAACGGCTCTTGCCGATGTCATTGCAACTCTTACCTGTCATCCTTTTCCTCTTCGCGTTGGCCTGCGTGCCATTCTTGATTCGTTGGCTGAAGACCCGTGTTTCGTCATCGTCCCGAATGGGTGGTGTGCAAAGCCGTTTCGTGTCTGCGGTGGCTGTAGGGCCGCACCAGCGGGTCGTTACGGTGGAGGTGGGGCCTCTGCATGATCGCGTGTGGTTGACGCTGGGCGTCAGCGCAAATGGCATTCAGTGCTTGCACACGGCCGCTGCACCCGTAGAGCCCCAAGAACCTGTAGAGGCCTTGGCTGATTCCGGAAGGGCGCCTTGAAATGAGTGGAGCTTCTGTTTCGGTCATTCGTCGCTGGGGTTGGGCTATGCTGGCTATGCTGGCTTCTGCTGCTGTGTCAGCGCAAACCCCCGGGCAACTTCCCCTTTTGGTAGGCACAGGAGAGCGCGGAGTGAATTTCTCCGTGCCGATTCAGACGCTCCTTTTTTTTACGGCGCTCTCATTTATTCCGGCGGTGCTTCTGATGATGACGGGTTTCACCCGCATCGTTATTGTCCTTTCGTTGTTGCGTCAGGCGCTGGGAACCCAATCTGCTCCACCGAACCAGGTCATTGTGGGGTTGTCACTATTCCTGACCTTTTTTGTTATGGGGCCGACCTTCGATCGCATTTATGTCGATGCCTATCAGCCGTACTCGCAAGGTGCGATGTCTTTTGACCAAGCTCTTGAGAAAGCGGAGGTTCCTATCCGTGGTTTTATGGTCAAGCAGACCCGCCAGTCAGACTTTTCGCTTTTTGCAAAGTTGGCAAAGCTTCCTCCCGACATGACGGCGGATACTGCACCAATCCGGGTGTTGGTGCCGGCGTTCGTGATCAGTGAATTGAAGTCAGCATTCCAGATCGGATTCATGATCTTCATTCCGTTTCTTGTGATCGATATTGTTGTCGCCAGTGTTTTGATGTCGCTGGGAATGATGATGCTCTCGCCAGTTCTTGTCGCCTTGCCATTTAAACTGATGCTGTTCGTACTTGCAGATGGTTGGAATCTGTTGATCGGGTCACTGGCTGCGAGTTTTGTAACGTGATGTGGCGAATATGAACGCGCAAACTGTTTTGACTCTGGGCCAGGAGGCCTTACTAATGCTTCTGATGGTGTCTGCACCAGTGTTGGGGGCTGCCCTTTTGGTCGGTTTACTTGTCAGCTTGTTTCAAGCGGTCACCCAAATTCACGAGGCGACTTTGGCATTCGTCCCTAAGCTGTTGGCTGTGATCGCCGTGTTTGCAATTGCGGGGCCTTGGATGTTGACTATGTTGGTGGAGTACATCCGTCGGATGCTGGAAGCCATTCCTGCTTCTGTGGTGTAGCAGAGTGGTCCTGTGATCTCTTTGGATGAGGCCCAGATTGCGCAGTGGTTCTCACCTATCATTTGGCCCTTTCTAAGGGTTTTGGCCGTATTCACCTCGGCTCCGGTGCTTTCGTCCCGTGCTTTCCCAATGCGGGCGAAAATCGGCTTGTCGCTATTGGTTGCATTGGCCATTCAGGGCAGCTTGCCGGATGCGCCCGTCATTTCGTTCAATGATCCCGCTGCACTGGCGGTAGTCATTCAGCAGGTCGTGATTGGGCTGTCGATTGGATTTGCGGTCCGTTTGGTTTTTTCGTCCGTTGAGTTGGCCGGGGAAGTGGTCGGTTTTCAAATGGGTTTGAACTTCGCTGCGTTTTTTGACCCCTCGATGAACACTCAGTCCAGTGCGGTCGCAAGATTCTTTGCTCAAATCGCGTCTTTATTGTTCGTGGTGATGAACGGGCACCTTATGGTGATGATGGCGGTGACGCAGAGTTTTGTGGCATTCCCCATTTCCCCTAACTTTTTGGACGCGCTGGCAGCAATGCAATTGCAAAAGCTGGGCACGGAGGTTTTTGCAAGTGCTTTGTGGATTGCGCTGCCGATGGTAGGAATTTTGCTTTTTACCAATATGGCATTGGGGATCATCTCTCGGGTGTCTCCGCAAATGAACATTTTTGCAATCGGCTTCCCCATTACGCTCGTCGTAGGGATTGTGGGCGTCGCCTTTACATTGCCGATGCTGGATCAGCCCTTCACGGCTTTAATGGGTAAGGTGATCGGGATTTTTGTATCCAGCTAGGCTCTAGACTAAAGCGTTTCGAATGGCATACACAGTGAGCTCGGCGTTGTTGCTAAGCGCGAGTTTTTCTAGCAAGCGGGTTCGATAGACGCTGACGGTCTTGGGACTTAGCATCAGTTCTTCCGCGATGTCTGAAAGCTTCTTTCCAGAGGCTATTTTGATCAAGGTCTGCAGCTCCCGTTCCGAGAGTCTAGAGTGCAAGGTTTCCTCGCTAGGCGTCGCGAGTTGATTGACCAGCATCTCGGAAACTTCGGGTGTGACATATTTCCGTCCGGCATGGACGGTACGTACAGCTGTTACTAATTCTGAGGGGTCGCCGGCCTTATTGAGATAGCCGCATGCACCTGCTCTTAGGCATCGAATCGCGTATTGGTCTTCGGCGTACATGGACACTATGAGTGTTTTGATATGTGGGTGTGACTCCTTGATTGCCGTGAGTACCTCCAAGCCACTACGTCCGGGCAGGTTCAGGTCTAGAACGAGAACTTCACAGGGGGCAGTCTTGAGCGTATCTTTAAGCTCCTGATAATTGCCTGCTTCTCCTGATACGTGAATTCCGCGCGAGTCAATGAGCGTATCGCGGATTCCTCGTCTGATCATCGCATGATCGTCACACAAAACGACTTGAATCATGAGTGGTCTGTTTGCGATGTTTGGGGGGATGGTAATGGCGCTGTAAGCGTCACCGAGGTGCCGGAACCTGGCGTACTACTGACGTCCAGCCAGCCGCCAATGCTTTTCGCTCTTTCACTAAGTCCCTTCAGTCCGAAACCTGACGAATTGGCAAGTTCCGCGACATCGAATCCGAATCCGCTATCGGTGACCTCCACAGTAAGGACCCCACCTTCATCGGATAGATCCACGCGAACATCTGCGTCTGGCGCGTACTTACTTGCATTGGTCAATGTTTCCTGAACAATGCGGTAGGCCGTCAGGCGAAACTCGTCACTCAGTGAGTTGGGTGCAGAGAGGCTGCAATGGAGTGTGACGCGACGCCCCATTCGCTTTGAATGGGCCTCCGCTAGCCATTGAACGCTTGCCCCTAGTCCTTGATCAAGGATAGGCGGGCGGGTGTTCAGCATGATGCGCTGGCTAGCAGTGAGTGCCTGCTTGACCATCTGTTTGATAGAACTCAAGCGAGTTAACAATTCCTCATCTTTGGTGTGCCTGTCGATCCATGCAGTGTCTAGTTTGATCGCCGCAAGAGCTCCTCCAATGTCGTCATGAATTTCCCTGGCGATTGACGCGCGCTCCTGCTCTAGGGATGTCTGCAAATGCCTCGCAAGTTCCGTGATACGGCGCTCAGAGACAAGGAGAGCCTTGGCGATTTGTCGTCTTTCCATTTCGCTTTCATGAGCTTTAAGAGCGCGAAGCACGACTCGCCCAAGTTCTTGCAAGTTTTCCTTGTGCAGGTAGTCAGTGATGCCGGATTGAATTGCGGCTACTGCGGCAGCCTCTCCGATGGTTCCCGATACGATGACGCATGGCGGTGCAGCTTTGTTCTTGGAGATTTCAGCCCATGCATCCAATGCCGTGAACCCAGGAAGGCGATAGTCCATGAGGATGATGTCAATTGTTTGCGCAAGCAGGACAGCTTGAAGGCCAGATTGGCTATCGGCGCGGTAGATTTCCAATGCTAGACCACTTTTGCTTAAGGCGCGTTGAACCAACAGATGGTCTGCATCCGAATCTTCTAAGTGCAGTACTTTTATGGCTTTTTCCATTGAAATGGATGGCTGTTCAGTCGCTATCATGATGCTTCTTTTTGGCAACAAAGGTGTCGTGCATGTTTTTGTTCTGTTGAAGTAATTGATTTAGCCCAAAATTCATGAACCCTGCTAATCTATGCATGGTGAGTGAGACAAAGCGTATCAATCCAGCGTAGGATTGCAAGCAAGATTGGCACACAGGAATAATGACCATGGAACCATCGTTGACGCCACCTGCACCGGCTGTTCAGCTGCCCGTGATGTTGGTTGCTGAAGTGCAGGATTCTCTGCTGGTTGTCGTGCATGACTTGACCCGTCTTGATGGTCTTCTTGCGCATACCATGGAAAATCTAATGGAGCGCTTCACCACTGCAAGCGCCAATCTGTCGTCTCCAGCATTGGGACACTCAGACGAATTGGATAGGGTTCGAAGTGCGCTGCACTCTGCTGTAACTGAGTTGCAATTTCAGGACATGGCTTCGCAATTGATTGTTCATACCTCCAAGATTTTGCAAGGGTGTGCCTATCGTTTGGCGTCGGAGTCAATGGGCAGCGAAGATGGGGAGGCCGTACCTTTTGTTGAGGAGGTGCCCGAGCGTCCCAATCCTGTAACTCAAGATGAGATGGATGCAGGGTCCATTGAGCTTTTCTAATTTCAAAATACTACTTCTGCGTTTATTCGGAGCCTCTCATGCCTTTAATACTTGCTGTTGATGATTCCCCTTCCATGCGAAAAATGGTTTCTTTTACCTTGACTGGTGCCGGCTACCAAGTGGTGGAGGCGGTGGATGGTCAAGATGCCTATGAGAAGGCGCAAACTCAAGCGTTCGACTTGGTGCTGACTGATCAAAACATGCCGCGTCTGGATGGCCTTGGATTGACGCGGAAGTTGCGTGAGCATCCTCAGTTCAAAACTACACCTATATTAATGCTGACCACAGAGTCAAGCGACTTAATGAAACAGGCAGGAAGGGCTGCTGGTGCTACGGGTTGGTTGGTAAAGCCTTTTGATCCAGCTAAGTTGCTGGATGTGATTAAAAAAGTCATTCGCTAGATCGGGTGTGACGTCATTGGGTTCTCAATAACAGGAGTTTGGTATGGCCGAGACGCATCAAGATGGTGGCGCTGGTGGTGACTTCGATCTAAGTCAGTTCTATCAAATCTTCTTTGAAGAGGCGGGGGAGAACTTGGATCAGATGGAGCAGATGCTGCTCAATCTGAATTTGGAGACGGCGGATGACGAGGAGCTGAACGGAATTTTTCGTTGCGCCCACTCTGTCAAAGGAGGTGCCGCTACATTTGGTTTCGCAGATGTGGCAGAGCTGACGCACCAAATGGAGTCTTTGCTTGATAGGTTGCGGAGACACGAGTTGCAGCCCAATGCTGCGATGGTTGATGTGCTGCTGGAGTCCGCAGATGCGTCCCGAGGATTGTTGGCGCGGCACCAGGCAGGTGATGAGGGTGAGGCACCACCAACTGCAGAGCTGGTAAAGCGCATTAGCGTTTTGGCTGCAGGGGGCGTTGTGGAGAGTCAGGCTCCGACTCCGGCGCCTGTCCCTGCTTCTCCGAAGCCCGTTGCAACAGTTGCGGCAAACAAAGTGCAGCACTCTATGCCTGTAAAAAGTGGAGGTCCTAGAAGTCTGCAAATTACTGTGGGGCCTTTGGATAAGCCGGAGCAGGCAGATGCTATCCAAGAACTTTTTCGAGACATTCCGGGTCTAGGCGAGATTAAGCCGGTCGAGGCGTCCAAAACAGGTTATCGGAAATTTCAAGCCACGACTTCGTCAACAGATGAGGATCTTCTAGATCTGTTTGCATTTCATGTTTCCCGAGAAAAAGTTCAGATTGCAACAGAACCATCCTCCGAAGAGGGCGTTCAAGGATACGGCTTCTTTGACGGTGCTGCCGGGGCTCCTCTAGCGATAGAGTCCACACAGGATCCCGATAGGTCACAAACGGGTACCGGTTTCGGATTTTTTGCAGGTTCTCCGGGGGCTCCTGGTGCTGCACCTGAGCAGGTGGCCGAGCCTGTGCTTGTGCAAGAAGCACCTCCGGCATCCAAGGTGCCCGCGAAACCGAGCTCAGCAGTAGCGGCTCAACCAGAAGCGGCCACCATCCGCGTTGCCATTAGTAAAGTAGATCAGCTGATCAATCTGGTGGGGGAGCTCGTGATTACGCAAGCTATGCTTGCGCAGAATAGTCGGGCCTTGGACCCAGCGATTTACCAGCAACTACTGACGGGGCTGGCTGATCTGGATCGCAATACAAGAGATCTTCAAGAGTCGGTAATGTCGATTCGTATGATTCCGATGTCTATTGTGTTTAGTCGCTTTCCTCGCATGCTTCGCGATTTGGCGGGGAAGTTGGGCAAAAAAGTGGACTTCGTGACCCAAGGAGAGGCGACCGAGTTGGACAAGGGGCTGGTAGAAAAAATCACTGATCCCTTAACCCATTTGGTAAGGAATAGCTGCGATCACGGTATTGAAATGCCTGCTGACCGTTTGGCTGCTGGCAAATCGGAGTCCGGCACCATAACGCTTTCTGCATCTCACCAGGGCGGCTCAATTGTCATTGAGGTTCGCGATGATGGACGTGGTCTTTCTAGAACCAAGATTCTCAATAAAGCACGCGAGCGAGGTATCGAGGTTTCTGATCAGATGTCAGATGCAGAGGTATGGCAGCTTATCTTCGCTCCCGGCTTTTCAACGGCGGCCGTGGTAACTGATGTTTCTGGGCGAGGTGTCGGAATGGATGTGGTGAAGAAGAACATCACGGCATTGAATGGAACGGTAGATATCGACTCGGCCGAAGGCTACGGTATGAAAGTGTCGGTACGATTGCCCTTAACACTAGCCATCATGGATGGGATGTCTGTGGGCGTTGGCGAGGAGGTATACATTCTTCCGTTGTCCTCTGTTATCGAGTCATTCCAAGTCAAGGCGGATGCAGTTAGTACGGTTGGGCAAGGTTCCCAGCTTGTGAAGGTCCGTGATGAATACATGCCTGTGATTGAGTTGGAAAAAGTATTTCAGATTCCACGTTTTGATTTTGAAAAATCAAGTGACATCATGGTCGTTGTTGAGGCCGATGGTAGTCGCGTCGCACTTTTGGTTGACGAGCTTCTGGGGCAGCAACAAGTAGTTGTCAAAAATCTGGAGTCTAACTACAGAAAGGTTCCAAACGTATCCGGTGCCACGATCTTGGGTGATGGCAAGGTCGCACTCATTCTTGATACCGGCGCCTTGGTGCGTCGTTCACGGCACTAATGACGTTGATCTAGGAGATTCTCATGGGAATGGTGGAAAAACTGAATGAGCTTGCCACGAGTGGCGCACGTGAATACTTGACATTCCGCTTGGATCAAGAGGAGTATGGTATTGATATCCTCAAAGTTCAGGAAATTAGAGGGTATGAGCCTCCAACGCGAGTGGCAAACGCACCGGGTTTTATTAAAGGCGTGGTGAATCTGCGAGGAACAATTGTGCCAATCGTAGATATGCGCTTGAAGTTCAATTGCTCAAAATCTGAGTACAACTCTTTCACAGTCGTCATTGTCTTGAATCTGCGGAGTCGTATTGTCGGTATTGTGGTTGACTCCGTCAGTGATGTGATGGAGCTGCCACCTGACAGTTTGAAAGTGGCTCCAGATATTGAGAGTGTTATCGATAGCTCCGCAGTCTTGGGACTGGGTTCTATTGGAGATCGGATGTTGATTTTGTTGGATATCGAAAAACTGATGTCTGCGCCGGAAATGGGAATAGTGTCCTTGGCTGAATAGGAGCAGCCCTTGTAGGGCGCCTGTGTTTGTCCACCTTCGGATTAATCATGGAAGGTTTTGATGGTATCCAATTTGTCAGAAGGCATGCAAGACAGGGAATTCGTTTGGACGAATGCTGATTTTGAACATGTCCAGAAGCTGATATATCAACGTGCGGGAATTAGTCTGCATGATGGAAAGCACGCAATGGTCTATAGCCGCCTGTCAAGGCGTTTGCGTGAGACCGGTCATCAGAGCTTTAAGGAGTATCTTCGCTTCCTTGAGGCTACAGACGGCCCAGAGTGGCAAGAGTTCGTAAATGCATTGACCACCAATTTAACGTCTTTTTTTCGAGAAGGTCATCACTTTCAGATTCTGGCTGATTTCTTGAAAGCGGATCGCTTTACGAATGGGTGCAAAATTTGGTGCTGTGCCTCATCGACCGGTGAAGAACCCTATTCCATAGCGATGACAGCGGTCGAGACACTTGGCAGTATCAAGAGTTTTACGTTGACTGCAAGCGACATTGACTCGAAAGTGTTGCATACCGCCGCCCAAGGGATTTATAGATCGGACGCCTTGAAAGGCATAGATCAAAGCCGTTTGCATCGGTTTTTTCTGAGGGGGAAGGCAGGGAATATCGGTATGGCTCGTGTGAAGCCCGAGCTTCGCGAAAAGATTGATTTTCAGATGGTGAATCTGATACGAAATGACTGGCCGTTCCGTGATGCATTTGATGTGGTTTTTTGTAGGAACGTCATGATTTATTTTGACGCTCCCACGCAACGCCAGGTGCTGGAACGCATCCACAAGGTCATGAAGCCGGGCGGGCTGTTGTTTGTCGGGCACGCAGAGAATTTCAGTGATTCACGTGATCTGTTTGTCCTTAAAGGCAAAACTGTTTACGAGCGCGTCTAACCCATTTTTGTGATTGCTAGTAACCATGACAACTCAGAATTTTGGCGCCTCAACGGTTCGCCCTTCGATCGCTTCGGTGGCTCCAAAGATACTGGCCAACGGACGCGTCTCTCGGGTTGATCAGTTAAAGGCCCAAGCGCGCAAGCCGGGGGAGGCGTCCTTTTTCTATGCAGACCATCATTTCCAATATGATGCTGTGAAGGTTTTGCCGGGGGAATATTTCGTTTCGAACGAAGAAATTGTGATCATGACGGTTTTGGGTTCCTGTATCGCGGCTTGTATTTGGGATGGCAAGTCAAGGATAGGCGGCATGAATCATTTCATGCTCCCAGACGGAGATGGCGGGGATGGGTCGGGGCGCTATGGCTCGTTTGCCATGGAATTGCTGATCAACGAGATGTTAAAGCTGGGGGCTCGTCGTGAGACCATGCAAGCCAAAGTGTTCGGTGGTGGGCAGGTGATGGCTGGCTTTACCACCATGAATGTGGGTGAACGCAATACAAAGTTCGTTCTAGATTATTTGTCGACAGAGCGTATCCCGGTTGTCTCGCAAGATGTGTTAGATATCCACCCAAGAAAGGTATGCTTCTTTCCCATTAGCGGTAAAGCGCTAGTGAAGCGCTTGGCCCATTCGCATCCTGAAACCCTGGTTGTGGAAGAGCGCCGCGGTAATGCGGCGACCGTTGCCAAATCCAATGCTGGTGGCTCAGTGGACCTGTTTTGAAATCGTGATGAAGAAGATCCGTGTTGTAGTAGTAGACGATTCTGCATTGGTACGAAGTCTTCTTGCCGAGATCATCAATAAGCAGGTTGATATGGAGTGCGTTGGGACCGCAAATGATCCCTATCTTGCAAGAGAATTGATTCGTGAGTTGGATCCGGATGTCATTACGCTTGACGTCGAGATGCCCAGAATGGATGGGCTGGAGTTTCTGTCACGGTTAATGCGCTTGCGCCCGATGCCAGTTGTGATGATTTCAACGCTGACGGAGCGCGGTGCGGAAGTGACCATGCGCGCATTGGAGTTGGGGGCGGTCGATTTTGTGGCAAAGCCAAGAATAGGCTTGGCAGACGGTATCAAAGAGCTCGCTTCTAGTATTGTTGAAAAAGTTCGCATCGCTTCAAAAGCCTATATCAAGCGCTCAGTTGCCAAGCCCATAGGTAAATCTGCGGAAGATGTACCTCCTGTGACTCCATCGCTTCTGGGGCGCATATCAACCGAAAAGCTACTTGCTATTGGTGCGTCCACTGGCGGCACTGAGGCAATCAAGGAAGTGCTTGTCAAGATGCCCGCCGACTCTCCTGGCATTGTCATTACGCAGCACATGCCGCCAGGATTCACAGCGAGTTTCGCGGCCCGCTTGAACAGCCTTTGCCAGCTCACGGTGCAGGAGGCCAGTGACGGTGCAAGAGTGTTGCCTGGCCACGCCTACATTGCTCCAGGGGGGAAGCAGTTCCGTGTGGATCGGAGTGGTGCCAACTATGTGTGTGTCGTTGAAGACGGCGAATTGGTGAACCGGCACCGTCCATCTGTGGAGGTGTTGTTTCAATCGGTTGCCAAGGTCGTTGGCCGCAATGCAATTGGAATCATGCTCACAGGTATGGGCAATGATGGTGCACGTGCCATGAAACAGATGAAGGATGCAGGCAGCTATAACCTGGTCCAGGACGAGGCTTCTTGTATCGTTTTTGGTATGCCACGGGAAGCCATTCTTGCTGGCGCGGCCGATGAGGTATTGCCGCTCAAGGATATTTCTGAAGCTGTCTTAAACCGCCTAAAGATGAGTGGCGAACGGTATCGAATTTAGTTACAGTCTGCCAGTGAAACGCTCGCCCATTTGGTATGAAGACATTTGCACTGTCTTTATCCAGCCAATTTGACGCTGTATTGAGGTCTTTTTCATGTTCGCTAGATTTCTGGGAAAACGGCAAGCTGCCACCGCCAAATCTTTGGACGGGGCGGATTCGCGCGGCTTGGAAGTCGTAGAAGATGATCCTGAAACCTCATGGGGTCTGTGGGACAGTGCTTTGGCAGAGCAGGACTCCCGCTACAGCAGCATGACACATGCAGCCGGCGAATTGCCTATGCCAGCATCCGGGCACGAGGTATCACATAGCCGGCTTGACGCAAAAGCGACAGAAACCTTTCCGGATTTTGACGACATCGCGACTCAGCCCCTGGGGTTGGAAGACAAGTCACCCGCGCAACGGGTGGCAGCTGCCTTGGACATTGTTGAGTTGTTTCACCATCGTGTTGCGACGACCATTCGTACCCTGTGGGGTCACAAGGAATGTAGCCTTTACATCAATCAATTGATCATGAATGGGGACGATGGCATGGGCCATGCACGAGTCGGCTTCCATGCCGAAGCGGCGCAGGCCATGCTGGCACTGGCGGAAATGCATGACCAGATGTTTGGCCCTTCTGAGCCCGGTGGATCTCACGGCTTCTCGGACTCACGCCATTCGTCCTTTGACGGTCATCGCTAAGCTAGAACGGCTTACCAGTCGAGCAATGTCAGCCCCACGCTGAGCACGGTGCGTTTACGGTTGTAGTCCATCAGGGAGTCTCCGTAGCCACTGAAAAGTTCGGTATGCAGTCGCAAACTACTCCGGTTGCCATGTTCTATGGAGTTGCCTATTTTCCTGAACCACGCGAGTCGAATGGAGCCGCTGTCGCTGACATGCAGTGAATGCCGTACGGTGACCGCCAGAGAGTTCAGCGGGTTCACGTTCCAAACGGTGGAAAGCTCCGCGCGTCCTACGCGGTCGGCGATATCGGGGTTGTCGTCATCGGAGCTATCTTCCGGGAGGCGTTGCCAAAAGGCAGCCGTAATCGACATCAGGGATCCCATCTCTAGGCCGGCTCGGCCGATGATACGGTTCCAGCTCCTTGACAGCGGGAGGCTCTGCCCGTTGCTTTGGTGATTCACGCCAATGCTGCCGTAGCGAAGCCGCCAGCCTGATGGAAGCGCTGATTCGAGCGGGATGACATAGATCATTTCCGGCTCATGGTCTGTTGCGCGGAAGGGGCGCGACAAATCCGGTGTGAAAAGCTGCCAGTACGACTGTTGGCTGTAGGCGAACCACAAGGAGTCCAGGCGGTTGGGGTCGCCGCCCGTCAAAATGCCTTGGGCGATCTTGGTTCGCACAGACAAATTGATCCGGGTTTCGTTCGTGGTGTAGGCCTGGAATGCCCCGGTGTGCCCACTGGCGGGGGAGCTCGGGGCGGTATTGACGCTGTCCGATCCGATCACCGCCAGGCTGATGGGCCGATAGCCGCGCAGACCGAATGTTCCGCAATCGCTAGCCGGCTCCAGCTCCCAGAAGCGGGAGAGTGGCGTGGCGGCCGGGTTTTTGCAGCTCACGACCTCTACCGGCACCGGTGTGTAGACGGTTGAAATCGCTTCGGCGATGGGATAGTTGCTGGCCGTTGCATCAGTGTCATTTTGGGCGCTAGCGCTCGTCAATAAAGCGAAGGATGCTATTAAAAATGAAGTGAGCTGAGCGGCGTGTTTCATGGTTTGGCAGCATTGGCCGCAGTAACAAGGGCTTTGGCGGCAAATTCCGCGCGCAGTGCCCGCAGTTTTTCGCGGGGGTCTTCTTTGGCCGTCGCCTGATCCAACCCCATTTCGGCAATGAAGCGGCTGGGCAGGGCCGCCACCATCTCGCGCCCTTTCTTGCGGCGGCGGGTCCAGCTCACAGCCAGGCTGCGCTGGGCGCGGGTGATGCCTACGTACATCAGGCGGCGCTCTTCCTGCAGGCGCGCGGCAATGTCTTCGTTGGCCGATTCGTGCTCCATGGTGGAGCCGCCGAGCGTGTCGGCGCCATCGCCCAGTTTGAAGGGCAGCATGCCCTCGGTCACACCCACCAGCATCACATGCGGCCACTCCAGACCCTTGGAGGCGTGGAGGGTGGAGAGGGTGACCACGTTCTGGTCTTTCTCGCGCTCGCTGATGGTGGAGAGCAGGGCAATGGTTTGCGACACTTCCAGCAGGTTTTTGATCTCGCGGGTGTTGGTGACGCCAGCGGCATCGTCAATCTGCCCGCCGCAACGCTGCGCCATCCACTCGCAGAACTCCATGACGTTGCTCCACTTGGCAGAGGCCACGCCCTCGCTGTCCTCACTGTCATAGAGGTGCTTTTCGTAGCCGATCTCCTTGAGCCAATCCATGATGAAGGCCATGGCGGCCTCCGCACCTTCGGTGTGGCGGGCGCGGAACTCCAGGTCGTTGATGTAGCGGCCGAACTCATGCAGGCTGCCCAGCGCCTTGGCGCTCAGCACACTGGCCAGTGAGGATGAAAACAGGGACTCAAACAGGCTCAGCTTGTACTGGGTGGCAAAGGTGCCCAAGGTGCCCAGCGTGGTGTGGCCTATGCCGCGCTTGGGCGTGGTCACGGCGCGCAGGAAGGCAGGGTCATCGTCGTTGTTGCTCCACAGCCGGAACCAGGCGCACAGGTCGCGGATCTCCGCTCGGTCAAAAAAGCTCTGCCCGCCGGACACCTTGTACGGAATGCCCGCTTTGCGCAACGCCTTCTCAAACGGTTTGGCCTGGTGGTTGGCGCGGTAGAGCACCGCAAAGTCGCGGAATTCCTTGTACTGCTTGCCTTGCGCGTCAGGGACTCCATTGGCCCGCAGGCTCTGGATGCGGGCCACCGCGCGCTCTGCCTCGTGCTCTTCGTTGTCCGCATCCACAATGCGCACCGGCTCGCCTTCGCCCAGCTCGCTGAACAGGGTCTTGGGAAAGAGTTTGGGGTTGGGCCCGATCACATTGTTGGCGGCCCGCAGGATGGCACTGGTGGAGCGGTAGTTCTGCTCCAGCTTGATGACTTTGAGCGTGGGAAAGTCGACCGGCAGTTTTTTGAGGTTGTCCAGCGTGGCGCCGCGCCAGCCGTAGATGGACTGGTCGTCGTCCCCCACGGCGGTAAATCGGGCCCTCTCGCCAACCAAGTGTTTGAGCACTTCGTACTGCGTGGCGTTCGTGTCTTGGTACTCGTCCACCAGCACATGGCCCAGCATGGTCTGCCAGCGCTTGCGCACTGCCGGGTAATCGCGTAGCAGCTTGAGGGGCAGGCTGATCAAGTCATCAAAGTCCACGCTCTGGTAGGCCACCAGGCGCTCTTCGTAGCGGGCCATGGCCGTGGCGATGATGCGTTCGTTGTCGTCTGCCGCAGCGGCCAGCGCCTGCACGCTGTTGAGGCCGGCGCCTTTCCAGGCACTGATGGTCCATTGCCATTGGCGGGCCGTGGCGGTGTCAATCGTCCCGCCCGCATCCTTGATGATGCTGGTGACATCGTCGCTGTCCAGAATGCTGAACTGCGGCTTCAGCCCCAGCACTGCGCCGTCTTCCCGCAGCATGCGTACGCCCAAAGCGTGGAAGGTGCACACCACCACGTCCTTGGCCGCTTTCCCGATCAGGTGCTTGGCCCGCTCGCGCATTTCCGCTGCCGCCTTGTTGGTGAAGGTGATGGCCGCAATCCGGTTGGCGGGCATGCCCATCTGGATAAGGCGGGCGATTTTGTGTGTGATCACCCGCGTTTTGCCCGAACCTGCGCCGGCCAGCACCAGGCAGGGGCCGTGCAGGTAGTTCACAGCTTCTTGCTGGGCGGGGTTCATGTGGGCAGCCATCTGAATGCGAGCGGAGAGTGCAAAAGCGGTTGATCATAGTGGGAAGGACAACGCTGCCCCCCCTAAATGGGGTGCGGTCTTGGAGGTCGCGTACGTTCCCTTGTGTACGCATTCGTTGAAATGTCATCAAGGAAGCAATGAAGGCGCCTCCCGTGGAGCCCACTAGTTCAGTGCCTATTCCAGGTCAGCAACTTCAAGCGCGATATCCAATTGGGCTGGAACAGGTTTTCCGTGCAAGAGCCCGGGTATATAGGTGGTCTCCATGAACATGGAGGTGATCTGCCCTATTGCGGCCATATCGCTTGTGGTACTTGCGAGCGTAATCACGTCTTGTACCTGACCATCTTCGTTAATCAGAATGCGTAGCTGAATGGGGAGTCCCGAAAAATGGATGCCTTGCAGGCGACTGAAGTCAGGCGAGGATTTGGGAACGACTGGGCTGTCCAGCAGATCGGCAGACACAAATCGGGGTGTACTCTCGATAGCGATATGATTTTCTTGAAGAGATGGCGGTGCTGTAAGGCCTTCTGTGTGTGAGATGGGCTGTGCTCGGGTTGAAGGCAATGATGAAATGAGTCTCACCATGGCAGTGGAGCCAGAAGGGGCGCTGTAGGTAGGCCAAGCCTGCTCTGCAGGCATACGACTCCACTTCTCCCAAGTTAGCCACACGCCGCAGTGGGCCGCAACAGAAGCGCTGATGGAGAAAAGCATTGCCTGCGCAAAACGGCTGCGTCGCTGCATGGTGGTTATTGCGCAACGATGTTGCGCCAACTCAAGCGCTTGAGGCCGGACGATGTCGATATGTTGGTCGGCACGGTCACGGTGCTGCCACTGGCATCCCCACCAATCAAGCGCACTTTGCCGTTGACGTTTTGGATAGCTAGATCCGTAATGATTCCGGACGTGCTGCTTGACTTCGCAATATAGGTGCCGGCGCTATCCTGGAGTACGCTTTTTCCAGTGGAAATATCAAAGCCCAAAATATAGCCTTGCCCAGACGGCGCACAGACGGTTCCATTGGGCAGGTTGACGCCAAAGGCCGCGACACCGCTGTAGGCTACGGGGTCTACGTTGACTCGCTCCGCGTAGTAGGGACTGCTACTGTCGACTGACAAATCGAAGTACCAGCCGGTAGCGACCGATGGAGCGCTGCCTATCCCATTGAGCATATTGGTGTTGGCCTCCAGGGTCCCGCGGGTTAGTGGCGTATCGTAGGTGGATGCCGCTTGGAAGGCGCCATACCCGCTGGTGCCGTCATAGATGGAGTACACGCTTTGTACTGCTTTACTGGAAGTGTCTGAGTCTGCGAGCAGTCGTCCTGTTCCAATAAGTATGTAACGCTTCGATGTGGATGGATGAATCTCTATGAGTGGACGGCTGGTAACGGGCTGTGGTGTCCCCGATGTCTTGTAAAGCGTGGCCAGTTTGGTGGGGGCACTGTAGGCCCCTGTGGTCGGGGTCAGATCCAAGCGCCATAGGTTGCCCTGCAGATCTCCACCGTACATGGCGTCGGCGGTAAAGTCAGCCTTGTTGGGGATGTAGGCATCGGCATGTGCCAGATTCAGGGGGCTGGTGGTAGAGCCAGTGGAAGTGGCCACAGTTTCCAGCAAGGCGCCGGTGCTAGGGTTTACAAAGAAGAAGTAAGCCTTGCCATCGGTGTTGTTATAGCCGGAGGTAAAGATCACTACCCAGCCATATTTTTTGGTTTTGACTACCGTAGGCGCACCATAGCTGTAGCCCATGCGTGCAATGGTGGTCGTGTCCGTGCTTTTGGGGAATTCCCACAAAATCTTGCTGGCCATAGCGCTCTCGCTGGTCCAGTCGCCTGTAGTGGTGGTCTTTGTGACAGTTTTGGTAGTTGTCGATGTATCGGCTACGGTCGTGGATGTGGTGGTCAAGCTGCCTGGATTCGTCACATCGATGGCATAGAAGCCTTTACCGCCTTTGCCCAAGCCGCCAATCAACAGGGTTCGCCAATCAGGAGTGGTGCTCACTTTGGAACATGCGCTGGTTCTGCTGGTCGTTGTGCTGGAGCACACATTGCTCAGGTCCACGTCAAATGACAGGGGGGTGGCGTCCACCATGTTGTAGTGAGAGCGGGTCGGGCTGCCGTACGAAGCGAGGCCAGTAGTCGACGCTGTGCTGGTGGTGCCATAGACAAAGCTCGGGATATAGGCGAACAACTCCTTGCCACAAGTAGAGTAAGTGCAACCGGTGTCCGTTGTGACTGTCGTGGACGTGGCACTTGCTGACGTGCTCGTCACGGTCTTGTAGTCCGGTAGGGTTCCATCAAAGGCATGTAGCATCCCATCATTGGCCCCCGCATAGACCACAGTCTTTCGTTGCGCATATGTGCGTTTGAAGCTGCTGTAGCCCGGGTTGTAGATGTCGTAATAGGACATACTTGGCGCGCCGACCGCAGTGACCTTCGAGCCGGAAATATCGCCTAACAGATAGCTGCGTTTGCGATAAATGCGGGTGCTGGAGGTACTACTGCTTAGCTCGTTGGTCCGGCTGCCGCGCAGGTAGCTCACATAGTCTGCTTGCGGCGTGCTGGAGGTGGAAGTTGCTCCGGAAATATCAGCGAAGGATGCGTAGTTCAGGCGCCCTGCGGCCGGACAGGCGGCCAATGCGGTGCTGGTGAATTGAATGCCAGATGGTGTGCTTGCACTGTCACAGTAACTCACGATATAGCGTGATGTAGCGGGTGTACTCCGCGCCTCCAGAAGATCCCGTCCGCTCCAACCCCTGGTTTCTATCGTAGATGCAACGCCAGCACTGCTGTATTCAACTGGTCGAGCGACCAGATTGGAGGTCCAATTGGACGGGTCGTAAGTTGCAGAATAGGCCGCATCACCGGAGTTCACATTGGGTGATGCCATGGCATACGTGGAGCTATTGGCGGACCCTAATTCACTGGAAATTTTTGCGAATGCCGAAGTCAGGCTCGACTTTAGCGTGGACGGAGTATTGCCGAAAAAATAGTTGTCCGGGCGATAGTCATAGCTGCCACTGTCGTAGCTGAAACCCGGGAGGGTCGAAACAGTTGATATTCCTGACACGTTGGAGGTATCCGTATTCGTGTACCACGTGCTTGAAGGAAGGGTGCTGGTTCCATTGCTGCTCGAATAAGGTGAGAAGCTGCTGGGCACCGTGAATCCGCCATACTTTGCTGCCATCCAATACTGGTTTTTGTGGTAGTAGGTAGCCCCTTCCAGAACATCAACCCAGTAGGTGTTGACGGTTTGATTCCCCGTCATATTGGTATCCGAACTGGTGCTACTGGTCGTCGACCGCATATCGACGGTGTGTGCGTCGTAGGCCAAGCCTGCGATGTAATAGCTATTGGTGCTGCTTCCAGTGCCTACATTCAAAGAACCCAGGTTGGCGTTGCCCTCCATTTGTCCAATCATATTGGTCGCGGTCGCAACATTCACGGATGTGTCCGAGCTGACCGTCGTTGGCATGCTGGGTTCATTGCCCGTGGTCTTTAGCGTCGTCCCATAAAGATTGGTATCTCTGTTGGTTTTGGTGTCACCAATGCCCAGGATGAAGTTCTTCTGGCATGAGTACACAATGGGATCTTTGCTCCAGTCCTTGATAACCGGAAATCCATCAGCGTAGGACGCAGTGCTGCTGGTCAGACTGCTGCTGTACTCGGGGACACTGCTCAGGCCTTTGTAATGGCGGATCGCTGCGTAATACAGCTCACTCACTGGATCAAAGGTTTTGTATGTTTTGCCTGTGTATCCAAATTTGTTCAAATAGTTCATGACCCCGCTATTGCTCACCGTCACACCGAAGTCGGTGTAAGTTGCCGTGGCATCACTGGGCTGGGGATTGGTAACCATGATCCCGGTACTAGCGCTGTACTCCGCGTTGCTATTGGTCACGTTTGCAGACCCTGGAACCGGCTGTTCAGGACCTACATAGCTCATGCGTGCGCGCATCACTCCACCATCAATGGTGTACAAGGATGAAGCTGAAGCCGAGGTGTCCCATGAAGGAATATTCAGGTAACCGAAAGCACCATATCGCAATGACGTGGCGTAAGACTGCATCAATCCTTCGGGCTTGTAGCCCGAGCCATAGAGAACGCAGTTATCTTCTTTGTAGCTAGCATTCACACACACCGCGACATTGATGAAGACGCGATAGACCGTAGTGCTGCTCGGCGTGATGCTGCTTTGATAATCCGTATAGGCTCCACCTAGTGAGGCGGTTGACGTGGTCAATCCAGCATAGTTGTAGTAATTGGCGAAGTAGTTGTAATTGGCGTTGTAGCCGGTGGCGCCGCTTGTGGTCACGTTGGATCCGGTAAACAGCATGGCTGTTCCTGTTCCATAGGTACGGGTGTACAAGGCGCTCCAACTCATGGGGGTTGCACTGCTTACGCCAGAGGTGATCGATTTGTTGGGGGTGTTTTTCGAAAAGTTTCCACCTGTGCCGTTGGTGTCTCTGGAAGACAGACTTTGCTCAGAGACATAAGTCCGGGTCAATATCGTGCCTAAATGCACACTGCTAGTGTTCGTTGCTGTATTGGTGTCGGTGCTGCGGTAGCCCCCCGTCATGATGGAACGAAACTCATCCACCATGTGCATGGATGCCCAATTCATATAGTTGCCGCTCCACTTGCCACTACAGGTATTACTGCTGGCGATGGCCGCAGGATAGAAATAACTGCTTTCGGGGCTCGTGCTGTTGTAGACATAGTCATAGCACAATGAAGAGTTGAAATAGCCCATGTAGGTGGTGCTGGCGCTGTACGCAGAGGTATAGGCTGGGGCCAATGCTGTCGGGAACTCCACCGACAGGGCGAGTGCCAAATTCCCCGGAACCTTGACGGTTGAAAACAGAGGCGAGTCTGCTAGATCAATAGCAAGAGCCGGGATGTGCAGGCTCAACATCAAACTGAGGCACATCAGCGTTGCCGCTTTGTACAGCGTTACGTGCACCACTCGAAAAAATGCAGACATAAGTTACTCCTGTGACTCACTCAGGGCAGTGACACCATCATTTGTTGAAAGGCTTGGGTGTTTCGTGGCCCGTCTATGCGCACGGTAATGCGATAAACGGCTTTCCCATCCGCCAAAATTTGCTTAAGACGGGCCGTACCAGTTAGGTTGGGCGTAGTGCTTTGCATATTGCAGCTCGCGTTGCTAAACGCCCCTGAGGATGAGCATTGGCGATCAATGACCGTGCGGATGGTGACTTGGGCATCCGTATCGGTGATGTCATTGCCGCTCGAGATCCCCGCTGTCGACGCGGTCGTGTCATTGACCAGCAGGAGGGGAATGCCTTGGTTGTTGGTGTCTAGGCGTATGGCGCTGTAGTTGTAGGTGCCCAATGCGGACGCCTGTCGCGCAGTTTCCGACGCGAGCCCCCCACTATTCAGTGTGTAGATGGCCTTGGCGAATCCGCGTTCGGCTTGATTCAGCAAGTCTTGCTTGAAGGCATAGTTCCCTGCTTGTAGCAAAGAGTTGGTTGTTGAGCGGGTGAGTGCTACTGCCGCAACCAGCATCAGGGCAAGGCAAATCAGCGTCATAAGCAACACCACGCCATGTTGTCGTTTGCGACTCTGTCCACGACGCAGTCGAGGAGGGCGTTGGGCGTTCATAGGATGGTCAGTGCGTTTCGCAGCGGAATCTTGATATCGACAATCCGGTAGCGGTAGTGCTGCTCCAAACGGGTGGAGTCTTCCGTATCAGATTTCAGGGTGCGTGTTGTTTGTTTGGCCGTTGCAAGATCGGGAAAAAGGGTGATGCTGTTGGTGGTTACCACGTCTTTTTCGGGTCGGCTGGTGCGCAAAATAAGGCCGATCCGAATGGCCAGAATGCGTTGCAAGTGGTCGTTGGCGGTGGTCAGCGTTGCGCAGTTGCTCGTGCGTGCCGTGCTACTGGCCGGCCAGTTGACTTGCTCCTGCCCATACCCCGTCATCAACTCAGACACGGTATACGGACTGGCTGTTGGTTTGCCCCATTCATCGCTGCTGATCGTTCCGTCGCAATTGGCATCCACTCCATAGAGTGCGTGTATTTCAAACACACCTTCCGCACGCGCAGTGCTGCTCGTGGCCGTACTGAGCAAGTCGTAGCTGAACAAGGTGTTGTTGTCCCCTACGCCCAGAACTACCAACTGTGGTGCGTTACCGTTGGCCACATTGCCTAAGGACATGACGCTGGATTCAAGAGACAACGAATCGACAGAGTTGTTGGCGCTGTGGTAGGCGCCTGCCAGGGGCAGTGTATTGGTGCTGGTGAGTGAGGCGCTTACTTGTTCGATAACGCAATCGGCCATGGTGATCGAAGACACGGCAGTGCCTGCTGTGTTGTAGTTTGCCGAGCTTGGCTGCAGGCTGGCAGCCAGCACGATGTCATTCGCCTGAAAGCCTTGGTTGCTGGGAACATTGATCGTGGCAGCATCTGCGTAACTGGAAAATGCAGCAGCAGTGCCCCCTGTGCTGGACGTACCGCCCATGACTATGAGCATGTCAGAGTTGGCGCCGCTAACGCTAGGTGTGGTCTGGTTGGGCAAAATGAGCACGGGGGCCAGGCGAAAGCTCCCCACGGTGCTGACAACCGTACTGAATGGTGCAGGCAATGCAGCGGTGCGCGGCAATATTAGGGTTTCAGTGCTGCCGCTGGTATAGCGCGCCTTCAAGGGGCAGCCAAAGGTGTAGGGGGCCGCTTGGCTAAAACCGTTGCCGGCATTGCGCACCCACTGATTGAACAGGTTGGCTGTGTAGTTGCCTGCTTGATTCAGGTCGTTTGACGAGGTGAGGGTCCGTTTGCGCCCTTCGGCGTCTTTCATCACCAAGAGCATGACCAAGGAAAGAATGGCACCAATCAGAATGCCGATCATCAACTCAATCAAAGTGACGCCTCGCTGGCGTCCGGCCAATTGGGCGTGCTTCACGGGATGACCACCTTGCTGTAGTACGTGTTGTTACTGGTTTGGGAGGGGGCCCGCCAAGTGACTGTGATGGTGGTCGTGGTAATGCCTGATGCCGTGGTGGATGCAGTTGCCCCTACCCCATTGGGTAGACCAGAAACCGATGCATCACTTACCCGCGATTTCCATGCCGAGAGTGTGCTGGGCGCGTTGGTGCCCTCTAGCCACATGTCGGCTACCAGTTGGTTTACTAGTGCGGCTGCGCGTGAGCGGTCTTCGGCGTCGACCGCATAGGCGACAGACTTGGTCTGCATAGCAACCATGCCCAACACGCCCAAGGAAGAGATGAGCAGCGACACCAAGACCTCAATCAAAGTGGCGCCACGCTGGCGGTGCGTAAGGGGCCGGGGCGTGGTATGCAGGAGGGGGGCAGGGGGCGTGAAGTGCATGATCAGCAACCGTCGGGGTTGGTGGTGCTCACTGTTCTGCTCGGGTCACACAGGCGCACCTGTCCACCTATGCTGACCGTGACGTTGAGCGTCCGGTCGGCATTGCTGCGTGAAACACTGTAAGTTTTTGCGGTGGCGGTACATGCTACGCCCAGTACGTTGTTGGTGGCCGTGCTGGTCAGGGCTTCCAGATTGCCCAGGGAACCAAAGCATGCCACCGGGTCGGTGCTGGTGATGGTGACACCGCCTTGCGTGCCATAGTTGCTGCCCTGGATGTAGTCGGTGGCCTGGGCCGTGGTGGTAGCGCTACCTAGAAGGGGCAGAGATTGCACATACCAGTTGATGCCGTTGCTGCCGGGCGTCGTGCTCAGCCCCGGAGTCTGGTTGGTGACCACAAAGGCGGTTAAGCGATTGCGCCGCATGGCCTCCGCCTGCGCTGTGCGCAGGCCATTGGCGATTTCCTCTGCTGCACTGCGAACCTTGGCGTTGGACAGCCATTGTGAGAACGATGGCAGGCCTGCCAACAGCAGCAGCCCCAAAATGGTGAGCGCCACCATCAACTCCAGCAGGCTGAAGCCCTGTTCATGAGGTCTCAGCATGAGTCCCCCTTGCGCATGATCCAGCAAGAAGCCGTGGCGCCGCCCCAGGCACTGGACATCGTGCTTGTTTTGGTGTCTGCCTGGTTGATGGTGTACACAAATCCGTTGACCGTGCCGGAACCCGTTGCCGTGGCCGTGAATGTTGTCGCGGTCAGATTGGAGCAGACCGTGGTGTACGTAGTGGGTTTGGTATTGGCCACGGCAGTGCTTGTGCAGGGGGCAGTGGCACTGGTGGTACTGAGGTAGGTCCGGTTGTCCTGGTAGTACTGTTCCATCTTGACGCGGATGGTGATCAAGTCATTGGTCATGGTGACCAGATGACCTCGGAGTACGTAGTCTTTGTATGCGGGCAGTGCGACGGCAGCCAAGATACCAATAATGGCCACAGTGATCATTAGTTCAATCAGGGTGAAGCCATGGGACCAGATGATTCGACGGGGGTGCGGGCGTGGTAACACGCCGGTAGACAGGAACACGTGGTTTTCTCCATATGACATGGAAATCAAATTTGCCTACCAAGTTAGGAGGGACTTGGGAGGGCGCGTGCCATTGATCGCCGCAAACCAGCCGTTGATCTTCTGTGGGTGGGGCCGCATTACCATTGCGGGTACATGGCTCAATCTGGGAACTTCCGTTTTTTCAGGCCGCGCCCCCGTTGGGCGCAGGTCCTGACGTTTCAACGCAAGGTGTTTGTGGCGCTGTTCGCGCTCACATTGGGGCTGTTGGTCTTGTTTGTGGGGCTCTCACGCTGGGGCTTGCAGCGTAGCTTGGGAGACTATGTGGCAGAAGTGGAACTCTCCCGCATGGACTGGCTCGCCCAGAAGTTGGAGCGGACGTATGCCGACCGTGGCGCCAATTGGCAGTTTTTGGAAGGGGATGACGATGCATGGTTCCGGTTCCAGTCGGTGCCCCCCCCCGGAGCAGAAGCGGACGTCCGGCGTGGCAGACCTCCACCGCCCCCCGATGGAAACTGGGCACCCCCACCCGAGCGGGGACCGGGGTCAATGGCTCCGCAAGGTGATAGCCCCCCCCCGCGCCCAGGGGGGAGAGGGCCCATGGATATGGTGTTTGACCGCACGGTGCTGTTGGCCGCCGATGGGCACTCTCGCATCGTGGGCCACGGACAGGTAGCGGAGGCTGCCAACAAGCGAGCGCTGACCTACCAAGGGCAGCTGATTGGTTATTTGGCTGTCGCACCCTTGCACAGCATGGCAACGGATGCCGGACGCGCCTTTCTGGCAGGGCAGTCCTATTTCATTGTGACTACCGGCTGTGTCGGGGGGCTGTTGGCGCTTGCGCTGTCCTGGTGGCTGTCGGGGCGTTGGCTGCGGCCTATCCGGGCACTGATTCAGGGGGCGGATGCGGTAGCACAGGGGCAGTTGACCACAGTGGTTCCGGTGCGGGGCCACGACGAACTGGCGCAGCTCTGCGAAACCTTCAATGGCATGACCCGGCAACTTCACGAAACGCAGGCCCAGCATCGCCGTTGGCTGGCGGATGTTGCGCATGAATTGCGCACGCCCCTGGCCGCCATGAGAGCTGAAATTGAGGCGACGCAGGACGGTGTGCGCCCCTACACCCCGGCGACTGCCGAGCGCTTGCACCGGCAGGTGACCCGCTTGGGGCAATTGGTGGAGGACCTGCGTGCCAGCATGGGGAAGCAAGACCAACCCACGCGGCGTACGCCGGGTGTCAACCCTTTTGCTGTCTTGTGGGAGGCGCTTAGCTTGATGACTGGTCGCTTTCACGAGGCGGGAATGACGGTGGATCCTGGCCCCCTGCCCCAACTGGCTGCACCCTCCAACCTAGGAATGCTGGCCGACGCGGCGCAGTTGCATCAAGTTTTTATCAACCTGATGGAAAATGCCTTGCACTACACCCGACAGCCGGGCACCTTGCGTATTCAGGCCGATGTGCAGCTACCCGGGCAGGCGCATATCGTGCTGGATGACAGCCCGCCCGCTCCCGCGCCGGCGGACATGCCGCATTTGTTCGAGCGCCTCTACCGTGGCGACACGTCCCGGGGTCGCAGCACCGGTGGGGCCGGTCTGGGGCTGGCGATTTGCCGCGCCATTGTGCAGGCGCATGGAGGGACAATCACTGCAGGCGCCTCGCCCTTGGGGGGCTTGCGGGTAGAGCTTTTGCTGCCGTTGCAGCATGGCGCGCAGGAGGCCGGCTATGGCGCCTAATGCCGGGCCACGCACCGTACTGGTGGTGGAGGACGAGGACGACATTGCTGGCGTCATGCTGGACTACCTCCGTTTCAATGGCTATGCCGCTGAACGACTGAGCGATGGGCTGGAAGCGATTGCGCACATCACCCGCCAAGCGCCAGATTTGTTGCTGTTGGACGTCATGCTTCCGGGTTGTGACGGATTTGAAGTGCTACGGGCCATACGGCGCTTCACGGCGCTCCCCACCATCATGCTCACGGCACGTGTGGAGGAGGTCGATCGCCTGCTGGGCCTGGACTGCGGTGCCGATGACTACATCTGCAAGCCGTTTTCCCCCCGTGAGGTCGTTGCACGCGTGCGTGCGGTGTTGCGGCGCTCGGTTGTCGCGCATGGGGAGACAGCCACGGCTGTGCCCCCCTTGACGCTGGACCATGTGCGTCGGCGCGCCAGCCTCCATGGCCAGCCCTTGCACCTGACGGGCAAGGAGTTTGACATTCTGAAGACCTTGCAGTCCAGCCCCGGCAGGGTCTATTCCCGGACACAGTTGCTGGAACTGGCCTACCCGGGCGAGCTTGATGCGAATGAGCGTGCGGTGGACAGCCATGTCAAAAACCTGCGTCGCAAGTTCGCCCTGGTGGACCCGCAGCATGAATGGTTCCGCTCCGTCTACGGCGTGGGCTTTGCGCTGGAAGATCCTCTTGCGCCCGATGAAGGCGCGCAAACGCTCTCCTGAACATGCTGCACATCCTGACTGTCACCTTCCCGTTTTTTGCCCTGGTGCTGTGCGGCTATCTGGCAGCGCGCAAAGGCATGCTGCCGCTGGCGGCCATCCCGGGGCTCAATGGGTTTGTGCTGTTTTTCGCGCTGCCTTGCATGCTCTTTCGTTTCGGCGCCAGCACGCCTATCGGCGAACTGCTGGATGTGAGCCTCGCGCTGACCTACCTGTTGTGCGCGCTGGTGATGGTGGCTTTTGTGGTGGCGGTGACCTTGCATGGGCGCATCGGCTGGAACGATGCGGCCTTTGGGGCTTTGGTGGGGGCCTTTCCCAACTCTGGCTTTATGGGCGTGCCTTTGTTGGTGGCGCTGCTGGGCGCCAAAGCGGCGGGGCCGGCCATTGTCACGATTCTGGTGGACTTGGTGATTACCTCCTCCCTGTGCATCGCCCTGTCCCGCCTCGGCGGGGACCCTGCGCAGGGCGGCGTGTCAGCCACCCAGGCGGCAAAAAATGCGCTCAAGGGCGTGGCCGCCAACCCCATGCCGTGGGCAATTTTGCTGGGCGCGCTCTTTTCGGCCTTGCAGCTGGCGCTGCCCAAGCCGCTGGCGTCCAGCGTGGGTTTGCTGGCAGATGCGGCGTCGCCCGTGGCGCTGTTCACCATAGGCGCGGTGCTGGCCCGCTCCCACATGCTGGCCAAAGACGACAAAACGCACCACGTGCATTGGCAGGAATACGTGCCGGTGGCGCTTATCAAACTGTTTTTGCACCCCTTGCTGGTGCTGCTGGTCGGGGTGACGGCCATCAGCCTCGGGGCGCCCATCGACACGTTTGCGCTGACCGTGCTGGTGCTGATGGCCGCACTCCCCAGCGCGAGCAATGTATCGCTGCTCGCCGAGCGCTTTGGGGCGGACAACGGACGCATCGCCCGCATCATCCTGGTCTCTACCGCTGCCGCGTTCTTCACCTTCTCGGGAGCCGTAGCCCTGATGGTGGGAATCTAGTCGCTATAATTTTGATAGCTGTTTTCGCTCGTCCTATGTGGGCTGGAGCCTTGTTTGGCACCTGAATGGCGGACGCCCTTGGGTTTGCTGGTGGCTTTGAGGCGCGTTGCACAATCCCTTTATGGACACTTTGATGAACCTTGTTTCCGCCATTTTCCGCATCGCCCTCAAGCTGGTGCTCATTGCCGCTGCGGTGGTGTTTGCACTGAGCCTGATTTTCGTGGCGCTGGTCAGCCTGGTCTGGGTGCTGCTCAAAGCCCTGCTCACCGGCCGCAAGCCGGCGTTTGTGACCACCTTTCAGCGGTTCAACCAGGCGCGTCAGCAATTCAAGCGCGGTGGTTTTGGTGCTGCCGGCCCGTCAGCAGCGGGAGGCTTTGGATACAGTGCGCCTGCGGCGGATGTGGTCGATGTGCAAGCCCATGAGGTCCGTAACGACCAGGCGTTGCAGTATGGGCAGGCCCCCGACAAACGCTGAGTGTCTTGCGAGACGGGCTAACTCTCGTCTTTGACAACAGCCGCGCCGATGACCTTCCCCTCCGGGCCTATGTCAACCCGCAAGTGGAAATGCTCCCAAAGCATCCCGCACTGACCTACGGGGTAAGTCCAACTGCCTGAGGAGGAGTTGCTTGGCACTCCGGTAAGTGAAATGAGTTCTGGGCCGGTTTTTCCGTTCAACAAGGGCTTTTCCACGAGTTCCATTGCCATTCCACCTCGATAGCAGCCCGGATCGTTCTCTTTATCGAGTGATGACGCCTCTATCCAGAGTCGCTGGTTGAAAGACACCGCCTTGGCAGTTGGCAAGTTCAGATGCCAGTACGAAAGTACGGCTAACGGTACTGACACAATCAGCGTAGCGATGATTTTTTTCATGAACTCCATCCGAGTTTTCTTGCCAATAGCGAGTGCTAGGACCAGAAAATTCCCAGCACACCGAGTGCATTAACTAGTCGGCTGGCTTGCCGCGATGACTTTGCGCTGTCACCGGTGATGGGCCATAGCGCAGCCCGTTTCCACGCCCATCGGTAGTACGCCATGGCTATTGGCACACCGAGCCAACCCAAGAGGGTTATCTCGTTGATCGCACCGATCAAATAGAAGGTGCCCACAAGAAATAGTGAAAACCAGAATATGCCCGAGCTGGTGCTGGCAATCACGTGGGATAGCTTGCCGCACAAGCTGCAGACCGCAGGGTGCTCGCGGCTAGAGCGTCTTTTTGCTGACAAGGGCACGCCGGCGCCTTGGCAATGAGGGCAGGGTGTCATCGGGAGCAGAGCCTTTCAAGGAGAGCCGGGACTTGTATCAAATCGCCAACGGGTCCACATCAATCGCCCAGCGGATCAGCCCTTTGCACTCGGGCTGGCTGCGGGTGGCGTGCAGCACGCTTTGCCAGGCGGTCAGGAACTGCTGCAACGTCGCCCGTGAGGGGCATTCGATGAGCATCTGGGCGCGCTCGATATTGGCCACCCGCTGGATGGCCATGGGCACGGCGGGGTAGAGGAAGACCTGCTCCAGCGCTTCGGCCCAGCCGTCCCACGCGGCCATCTCGGTTTGCGCGAAAGTACGGGCGGCGTTCAGGAAGGCTTGTGCGGCTTCTTGCGTTTTGGCCTCGGCGCGCACCAGGGCTTGCGCGCTGAAAGGCGGCATGTTGGCTTGTTCGCGCTCTTGGAGCTGCTGCGCGGCGAAGGCGGGGTAGTCGTGCTTTTTGAGGGCGGCGTACAGCGGGTGCGTGGGCTGGAAGGTTTGAAGCCACACCTCGCTCTGCGCACCCAGTGACGCATCGCGACCTGCGCGCCCTGCGGCTTGCATCAGCAAACTGAACAAGCGCTCAGGCGCCCGGAAGTCGCTGCTGAACAAGGCGCCGTCGGGGTTCACTGCGGCCACCAACGTGATGCGGCGGAAGTCGTGGCCCTTGGCAATCATCTGCGTGCCGACCAACACATCCACATCGCCCGCATGCACGGCGGCTAGCTGCTCTTCGAGTTGGCCTTTAAGTTTGGTGCTGTCGGCGTCGATGCGTGCAATACGAACATGCTCGCCGTCCGGGTTCTCGGGTGTGACGGAGCCGTGGCGGCGCACATCCACCAGCAGTTCGGCCAGGTGTTCTTCCAGCTGCTCGGTGCCGCGCCCGAAGGGGGCGATGTCCACATTGCCGCAGTCCGGGCAGGCGCGTGGCACCCGCTCGGTAAAACCACAGTGGTGGCAGCGCAGGGTGCGGTCGATTTTGTGGAACACGCGGAATGCGCTGCAGTGCGGGCACTCGCTCTTCCAGCCGCAGTCTTCGCAGGTCAGCACCGGGGCGTAGCCGCGCCGGTTCAAAAACACCATGACCTGTTCGCCGCGCGCCACCCGCTCTTTGATGGCGGCAATCAGCGGGGTGGAGAAGATGGCGCGCCGGGGCTGGTGGTTCATGTCCACCCGGCGCACCAGCGGTAAGGCCCCTCCGGTAGCGGGTAGTTTGGACGATCCGCCTACCCGGCTGGGCATGTGCAGGCGCAGGTAGCGCCCGCCCTCTTCGGCCGGCCGGCTGTGGTGCCAACTCTCCAGCGAGGGCGTGGCCGAGCCGAGGATGACCTTGGCGCCCTCCAGCTTGGCGCGGTACACCGCCAGGTCGCGCGCGGAGTAGCGTGCGCCTTCGCCGCTTTTGTAGCTGGGGTCGTGTTCCTCGTCGACCACGATGAGCCGCAGCTTGGGCAGAGAAGCAAACACCGCCATGCGCGTGCCCAGCACGATGCGGGCTGCGCCTCCATGGGCGCTCAGCCAGCTTTTGAGGCGCTGCGGGTTGGTCATGCCGCTGTGCAGGCTGACCACGGCTCGTTCGCCGTAGAGCGGGGCAAAGCGGGCCTTGAAGCGATCTTCCAGCTGGGGGGTGAGGTTGATTTCCGGCACCATGACCAGGGCCTGAGCATCCGGGTCGGCTGCCAGCAGCTTGTGCACGCAGTGCAGGTACACCTCGGTTTTGCCGCTGCCGGTGGCGCCGAAGAGCAGAAAGGGGCCGGTGTGGGCATCAATCTGCGCAATCGCGGCCGCTTGCTCGGGGGTGAGGGCTGGTGCGGCCAGCACGGTGCCGGCGGCGCCCGCGTCCACTGCTCTGCGTTTGAGGCGGCGCGCCATTTGCTCGGGGTTCAGCTCGCGCAGTTGCGGGGGCAGGGCGGCCAGCGCCACTTCGCCGGCCGAGCGCTGATAGTAGGCCGCCGTAAAGCCCAGCAACTGCTGCCAGGCGCGGCTCAAAGGAGGAATGCCCTCCAGCACGCCGGCAATGTCACGCACCTTGGCCGGGTCAAACTCGCCAGTGGCCTCCGAAGTGGCAGCGTCCCACACCACGCCCAGCGTCTCGCGACTGCCCAGGGGCACCCGCACCAGCGTACCGGCAGGCAAGAGCTGCGCACTGCGGTAGGTCAGCACCGGCCCGAGCGCCGCGTGCGCTGGCGTGTGCACCAAAACGGGCAGCCAATGGCTCATGACGGGGCGCCGGCGGGGCGGGCGCGTCTCGGGATGCGGAATGACACTTGAGGTGGTTTCTTGAGGTGAACTTGCGAAGTGAATGCTAAGTGCTTGATTTGCAAGGGCTTTGTGTTTGATCCAGATTTTCTGTGGATAACTTTGTTGATAGGTGCCTTGGTGCTGTGCCCAAGCCTTGTAAATCAAGGGTTTTCTTACGCTGCCCAGAAAAAAAGCAAAACCAACATTCCTTATAAATCAACAACTTAGGAGCGCTATTTCTTTTGTAGCGCTCATCCCTCGAATGGGGGATAGGGTTAACCCTGCATTCCTGGATTTGTGCATAAGTGGCTGCCAGGAAACATGGCTTTTGCCCCCAAGTCGTGCTAGGCAGTCACTGGCTGCGCATCTTTTTGGAGTGGTTGTGCACCGCAGCCACCAGCGCTGCCACATGGTCGGGCGGGGTGTATTGGCTGATGCCATGGCCCAGATTGAAGATGTGCGTGGGGCCGGTGCCGCTGCCCTGATAAGGCGTGCCGAAGCTGTCCAACACCTTCACCACTTCAGTTTCGATAGCAGCGGGTGGCGCAAACAACACGTTGGGGTCGATGTTGCCTTGCAATGCCTTGCCGGGGCCGTTCTCAGTTCCGCCCACCAACGCACGGGCTTTGGCAAGGTTGACCGTCCAGTCCAAACCCAGCACTTCGCAGTCCAGCGCCTGCATGTCGTGCAGCCACAAACCGCCACCTTTGGTAAACACAATGCGTGGCACCACTTTGCCATCGGTGCCAAAGCGCTTGAGCTGCTTCAGCACGCGCGCGGTGTAGGCCAGGCTGAATGCCTGGAAGGCCCCATCGGCCAGCACGCCGCCCCAGCTGTCAAACACCATCACCGCTTGGGCGCCCGCGTCGATCTGGGCATTCAAGTAGGCGGCGACCGAGTCGGCGTTGATGGCCAGCATGCGGTGCATCAGGTCCGGGCGGCTGTACAGCATGGTTTTGACCAGGCGGTAGTCGTCGCTGCCTTTGCCTTCGACCATGTAGCAGGCCAGCGTCCAGGGGCTGCCGGAGAAGCCGATCAGGGGCACACGGCCTTTGCCGTCTACGGTCAGCGCCTTGCGGATGCTGCTCACGGCGTCAAACACATACTGCAGCTTGGCCATGTCAGGCACTTCCAGCTTGGCCACATCGGCCTCGGTTTGGATGGGGCTGGCAAAGCGCGGGCCTTCGCCCTGCGCGAAGGTCAGGCCCAGGCCCATGGCGTCGGGCACGGTCAGGATGTCGCTGAACAAAATGGCCGCGTCCAGCGGGTAGCGCTCCAGCGGCTGCAGGGTGACTTCCGTGGCGTATTGGGTGTTGGTGGCCAGGCCCATGAAGCTGCCCGCCTTGGCGCGCGTGGCCACGTATTCGGGCAGGTAGCGGCCGGCCTGGCGCATCAGCCACAGCGGCGTGTGCGCGGTGGCCTGGCGCATGCAGGCTTGCAAAAACGTGGGGTTGTGCAGGCCGTCGAAGGTGGTGGCCTGGGCCGGGAACGCTGGCGCTGTGGCGGTGGGTGTGGCAGTGGTGTCGGTCATGGCCGGATTGTCGCAGTTCAAGCGACACCAGCCTTTGTCTTGCCTCAAGTCAAGACGACGCAACGGCCTTCAGTCGTCGATGTATCCGCGCGCAGCAGCGTCATCTGGCTGCATGAAGATCGCCATGGCTGTTTTCATGCGTCGAAAGCCAAAGCGGCGGTAATAGGGCTCCTTGCCAGGTACCGCATACAGAATGATCTTTTTATGCCCTTGTGATTGCGCCAGCAGGTAGTTCACTATGGCACGACCCAGCCCGCTTCCTTGGTGACTCGGGTGCACGGCGATGTCGCATACATAAGCGCAGTCCAACCCGTCGGCCAACACCCGCCCGGCGCCGACCAGGTGCTCGCCGTCGTACACCACGCAGCCATAACGGCTGTTGCCGAACACGGTACGCAGTCCTTCCGGTGACTTACTACCCAAAGGAGCGGCTTGGTAGAGCGCGGACAGTGCGTCCCAGTCCAAGCCGGTGGTGGCGTGAATCCAGCGCAGTGGCATGGGCGGCTCAGAGTTGGACATGGCCATTCCTGCGCGCGTGCTCCACCAGCAGGCATTTGTCCTGCACGCATTGCAGGCCGGCCGCTTGGGCTTGGGCGATTGCCATGTCGTTGCGAATGCCCAGTTGCAGCCAGATGGCGGGCGCGCCTATGGCGATGGCTTCAATCACCACCGGCGGTACGTCTTCGCTGTTGCGGAATACGTTCACCAGATCAATCTTCTCGGCGGCTGCCGCCTCGGTCAGGCTGGCGTACACCTTCTCGCCCAGGATCTCGCTCGCGTTCGGGTTGATGGGCACGATGCGCCAGCCCTGGCGCTGTATGTACTGCGAGACCTTGAAGCTCTCGCGGTGCGGCTTGGGGGAGAGGCCGACCACCGCCACGGTGCGCGGGCGGCTGAGCAGGTCGGCAATGGTTTGGGTTTCAGAGTCGGGCATGGGAGTGGGGCAGCGGTGATGGGTGGGGGCGGGCGGTTGAAGGAATGCTGAAAAAGCGTTGGCAGTGTAAGGGGCGCGTAGCCACTTACAGCTGCGCCACCGCCGCCAGCACCTCACCGGGTGTCAGGATTTCGGTCAGCACCACCGGCGGCTTGCCCGGCGCGTACAACACGTACACCGGCACCCCGCTGCGGCCCAAGGCTTGCAGTGCCTGGGTGATGGCTGGGTCGCGTCGTGTCCAGTCGGCGCGCAGCAGGCGCACCTGCTTGGCGGCAAAAGCAGCTTCCACGTCAGCGTTGGACAGGGTGGTTTTTTTGTTGACCTGGCAGGTGATGCACCAGGCCGCCGTAAAGTCCACAAACACCGGCTTGCCGTCCTGGAGGGCTGCTTGCACTGCGGGCTCAGACCACGCTTGCCAAGTGCCCGCCTGCGCCACAGCGCCCGTGTTGTTTGCAAGCGATGTAAGGTCATTTTTTATGCCTAATTGCCATGTGGCGCTCATGGATACTGCGCAAGCAGCTATAGAAATGATAGTAAAAAAGCGTCTGGCGGGCCCGTGTTGACGCAGCGCCCACACCAGCAAGCCCAGGCCCAGCAGCAAGAGCAGCAGGCTGGCTGCGCCGTCCACCCCGCTCAAATGGCCCAGCACCCACACCAGCCAGATGACGGTGGCCGCCATGGGGAAGGCCAGAAAGTGCTTGAGCGTTTCCATCCACAGGCCAGGCCGTGGCAGCCAACGGCCGACCGCAGGCAGCCAGCTTGCCAGCAAGTAGGGCAGCGCCAGACCCAGGCCCAGCGCCGCAAACAGCAGCAGCGACTGCAAGCCCGGTAGCGTGATCGCGTAGCCCAGCGACGCGCCCATGAACGGCGCCGTGCAGGGCGAGGCAATGGCCACGGCCAGCACGCCGGACAAAAACGCCTCGGCCACCGGGTGGCGCAGTTGCATACCCGCCAGACCGGCGGGCAGCAAGTGACCGATGTGCAGCCAACCGGCCAGGTTCAGTGCCAGCAAGGTAAACAACACGGCCAGGCCGGTGATGACGGCGGGCGACTGCAGCTGAAAGCCCCAGCCCAGCTGCTCACCGCCCGCCCGCAGCGCCAGCAACAAACCGCCCAGCGCCATGAAGGACAGCACCACACCGGCGGTGTAGGCCAAGCCTTGCGCCCGTTGCTGCGCGCGCGACTGCGCGCCCTGCGCGGCAAAACCCAGCACTTTGATGGCCAGCACCGGGAAGACGCAGGGCATCAGGTTCAGGATTAAGCCGCCCAGCAAAGCGGCCAGCACCATCCAGACCATGCCACCTGAAGGATGGAGAACAGGGGCGGGCGGCACGCTGGCAGCCCGGGCGTTGTTGTCCAGTGCCGCTTGCAGGGCGGGCGGCACTTTGGCGAATTCGGCCACGGCAGGCCAGCTGCCGGTCACATTGGCTTCACTGCGCAGGCTCTCCTGGCCCAGGCTGAACACCCATGCCAGTTGGGCGGGGGCGGTGCTACGCTGCGCTGAGTACGGCACCACTGCCTGCCAGGTGGCGCCGTCCCAACCTTGTTGGCCTGCTTGCAGGGGGCCGCTGGTCAAGGTGTCACTGGCAGAGGGCAGGGCGGGGGTGTCCAGCAGTTCGGGGGTCTCGGGCAAGGCCTGAATCGCTTTGCCCACCCAGCTGGCGGGCAGTTGGCTCACCCGCAACCGCAGGCCGCGAGCATCCGCAAGCGCTTCGACCTTGCCTTGGAAGGCGACTGGCGCAGCCGCCTGCGCGGCGGCGAACTGAGTAGCGTGCAGGGCGGTCGAGCCCCGCACCGGAACGCTGACGCGGAAGCTACCTTCCTGCGGAATGCAGGCCTCCCGGCACACCAGCCAGCTGGCGTGGAGCTGGATGTCGGCGGTCTGCGCCAGACCGGCGGGGCGGAAGCTGCTGTCCACCTTCACCGGCACGGGCAGCAGCACTTCCCCTTCGTAACCGAGGTTGGCCAACGAGCCGATGGCGATTTTCCGGGGGGCGGGCCAGGCAATGTCTCCCGCCGTCAGGCCGGCGGGCAGCGTCCACTGCAGCTGCGTGGGCAGGCCGGAGTCGCCGGGGTTCTTCCAGTAGGTGTGCCAGTGGGGCTGGTGCTGCAGCAACAAGCCCAGCCACAGCGTTTTGCCCGGCGTGACCCCGTCCGGCGCGTGCACCACCAGCTCGGCCAGCACTTGGTCGGTCTTGACTTGCGAAGCCGCAGCGGCAGGGGCGGTCGCCCCGATTGCGAGCGTAGCCGGTGCAGTAAACTGCGCAAATCCCCATGCAGGAAGCAGGAGTGAAGCTATAAAAAAGATAGCAGAAAGGCGTTGCAGAATGCGTGCTGCCCCGCAGGAGCGTGAAGGTAAGGGCATGGTGGGTGTGGGAGGTCTGCGTGCGGCGAAAAGTTCCGGCTGGTCGGTCCGTGGGTTATAACAGGGGGTGCTACCGTTCGTATCTGCCACCCCGGCAACAGAAGGAGAGACTACGTTGAAACATCACATCGCATCAGTTTGTGTTACAGCCATCATGTGTGCGGCGCCCCTTCTGGCGAAGGCCGATGAGAATGGGGTGATCTACACCCAGGTCAGCACGAATGGTTTCGGTCTTGGTTATACCCAGTCAATTGATGAGGAATGGGCCTGGCGCGCCCAGATCAACGCCTTGCCCCGATCCAAGTACACCGGTGCCATCGGGGATTTCGGTTCGTCGAATTCCCTGGATTTGTACCTCAACATGACTTCCGTGCAGTTGCTGGCAGATTGGTATCTGGGGGATCGCGGGTTCCGGTTTACGGGCGGCGTGGTATTCAATGACAACAAAATCACCATCGGGGGCACGGGCGACGTCAATGGAAAAACAGCCGCGGTGAACGGCGAAATCAGGATGAGTGAGACCGTGGCCCCCTATCTGGGGTTCGGCTACTCCATCGTTCCACACGCTGACCGGGGCTTTGGGCTCAATTACGATGTGGGCATGATGTTTCAAACCCCTCGCTCGAAATTGACGGCCACTGGGGGCGGGGTCACCCAGGCGGATATCGATGCGCAGAATGCCAAGGTCCAGGATGCCATTAACAAAACCCGTTTGATGCTGGTGCTGGGCATAGGCGTGAGTTACGCGTTTTAATGCCCGGCCCCCGGTGGCGTGGCTCATACAGGAGCTGTCGGGAGACGATGCCGGTCACTGTGTGGGTGCGCATGCGCCCTGTCATGAAAGGTTAGTTCAGCGTGAAGTTCCCCCGCCTCTCTCTGCGGCACACCTTGTTGGTGGGGGTCGCTGCTGGCATGTTGCTGCCGGCCTTGGTGCTGGCGGGCTTTCAAATCACCAGCAAGTTCCGCACGGAAATCGCCTTGCGGGTGGAGGCCCCACTCAAGCAGTATGCGGACGTGCTGTCACGCGGCATGGCGGTTGCGATGTGGAACCTGGACCGCGGCGTGGCCCTGGAGCTGGTCGACGCTGTGATGCGCAATCCGGATGTGGTGAGTGTGACCGTTACGGACGAGTTCGGTGAGAGCTTTGTGCAGCGGGGGGCCGGCGCGAAGGCGAGCGGCCAGCAGCTGTCGGAACAACGCGGAATTCATTACAACGGGGTGCAGGTTGGTCGCTTGTCCCTGGTCATGTCCCTGGACCGGGTGGAGCGCGAGGCGCGCTTGGAGCTTTTGCGCTTTGCCGGCGCACTGGCGCTGCAGGTGGCGCTGGTTTTTGCGTTCATTTGGACGCTGTTCAGCCACCGCATCGTTCAGCCGCTGCTTCGCTTGCGGGAGGGGGCGTCACGGTTGGCGCAGGGGGACTTGAGTCAGTCCATGGCCAGTGACAAAAAGGATGAGCTGGGCCAGTTGTCCAATGCCCTGGATACCATGCGTTTGGACCTCGGAGCCCTGCTCTCTGAGCGGGAGCAAAAGCATCAGGCCTTACAACGGGAGTTGGAAGAGCGCGCCCGTACTGAAGAGGCTTTGCGGGTCAGCCAGACCAAATTTGCGGCGATTTTTGATGCCTCACCGGTGGCGATGTCGGTGTCGCTGATTGATGGGGAAGTTCGTATTCTCGACGTCAACACGGCGTGGGTGCGGGTGTTCGGCAGGGCACGGGAGCTGGCGATAGGCTCCAATGGGGAACGCCTGGGGATGTGGCGTGATGCGGACGTCCTGGCCAAACATATGCAGTTGGTTAACGGTACGGGAACGGTATCTGGCAGCAGGGCCTGGATGCTACGTGGCCCAGAGCGCCAGCCGATTCTGTGTGAGTTGTCCGGCAGGGTGGTGGTCTTGGGCGGTGCCCGGATACTCATCATGGCATTTGATGACATCACTGAAAAGCACCGCTACGAAGAGAACATCCTGCAGCTCAACGCCTCGCTGGAGCATCGGGTGCAAGAGCGCACGCAGGCCTTGACGGATGCTGTGACCCAACTGCGCGCGGCCCAATCCGAGTTGGTGCGTACGGAAAAAATGTCTGCCTTGGGCTCGCTGGTGGCAGGCATTGCCCATGAACTCAATACGCCCATCGGCAACAGCCTGACCGTGGCCAGCACCCTGCAAGACCACGCAGCCAGTTTCGCAGCCGGCATGGACAAGGGCTTGACCCGCAGTCGTCTGGATGAGTTTGTCAAAAGCACCCAGCAAGGTGCTGGCATCCTGATGCGGGGCTTGCAGCATGCGGCAGAACTGGTTGCCAGTTTCAAGCAGGTCGCAGTGGATCAGACCAGCCTGAACCGTCGGGCCTTCGAGTTGCAGGGCACAGTGTCAGAAATTCTGTTGACCCTGGGGCCCGGCATCCGCAAGTCCCTGCATTCCGTGGTGTGTGAAGTCCCCGGGGGCATCGTGATGAACAGTTTTCCCGGCCCCTTGGGACAGGTGCTGACCAACCTCATCAACAACGCGCTGTTGCATGCATTCGATGCCAATGTGCGCGGCGTCATCACGGTCCGTGTGGTCACGGCCGGGGACGATCAAATCCTCTTGCAGGTGATTGATAACGGCGTGGGCATCCCGACTTCCCATTTGCCGCGCGTGTTTGACCCGTTCTTCACCACCAAGCTCGGCCAGGGGGGCAGCGGCTTGGGGCTCAACATTGTCTACAACCTGGTCACCAAAACACTGGGCGGTACTATTGAAGTGAGCAGTACGCCGGGCCAAGGCGCCACATTCAGCATGATTCTTCCGCTCAAAGCACCGGTGATTGCGCCCGACACCACCGTGGGCCACCCCTTCTGAGGTGCTCGATTGCCCGGGGCTATGGGTAAGATGCCAGCATGCAGACACCTTCCCGCTTCTGGGCTGATTGGACCAGCCCGCAATTCGTTCAGGCCCGCGCCGCAGGCACGTTGGATCGGCTGATTGCCGTCCTGCCCGTGGCAGCCACTGAGCAACATGGCCCGCACCTGCCTTTGCAGGTGGACAGTGCTTTGGTGGACGGGGTGATTGCCCATGCCCTACCGCACATCGCGCCCGACGTGCCGGCCTTGTTTTTGCCCACTCAGGCTGTGGGTTTTAGTCCGGAGCATGCGGAGTTTTCCGGCACCCTCAGCCTGAAAGCAGAGACTGTCATCCGCCTGTGGACCGAGATCGGTGAATGCGTGGCTGCCAGTGGCGTGAAGCGTTTGGTGCTGTTCAACAGCCATGGCGGCCAGGTGGGTTTGATGGATGTGGTGGCGCGTGACCTGCGCGCCCGGTTGGGGCTTTTGGTATACAGCGTGAACTGGTTCGGCCTGCCCTTGGCGGCGGCGGACGGCAGCGATGTCAATGCCCTGTTCAGCGCGCACGAGCACCGCTTCGGCATCCATGCCGGCGACATCGAGACCTCCATGATGCTGGCCCTGCGCCCGGATTTGGTGGACATGAGTCAGGCCCAAAATTTTGCATCCACGTCGGAAGACCGTGCCCAGGCCTTTCCCATTTTGGGCAACGGCAAAAGCGCCAAGCTCGGCTGGCAAATGCAGGACTACAACCCGGCGGGTGCCGTCGGCAACGCGGCTGCCGCCACCCCAGAAAAGGGGCAGGCGGTGCTGGCCGCCGCAGGGCGTGCCCTGGCCGACTTGCTGGCGGAGATCCACGCCTTGCCTCTGGATACCCTGCGCCCCCCTGTTTGACAGGGGAGCGGGGCGACGAAGCCGCCCCTGCGTTGCCCAACCGAATTACTTGCCTGCCGCAAATGGCAAGGAAGAGTGGTGCACCACAATGCGCAGGCGCCCGGCATCGTCTTTCTTGAACTCCCAGGTCTTGTCCACCACGGTCACTTTTCCATCTTTGTCGGTGAAGGTGACATTACCCATGGTGGTGGCGGTGTTGCCTGCCAGCAGGATGGCGGCATTGCTGACTTCCACCTTCTTCCATCCCTTCAATGCAAACCCGGTGTCCTTGGGGTAGCTGGCGTCGCCGCCTACAAAGTAGGCCAGCGCTCCAGCGCGTGTAGTCCGGAAGGTTTGTGGCGCTTGGGTCAGGGTAGGCTTGAACAGCACGGGGCCCAGGTTGTAGCCATAGGCGCTGTCGAGCACCTTTTCGGCCAGCGCTTTGGCTGCGGGTTGTCCGCCTTGGGCATGTGCATCGCTGATGGACACCAGCGCGTCTCCCCACGCCTTTTGGGCTGCCATGACTTCTGTCTCGTTGATGGCAGCGTTGCTGACCGGTGTTTGTGCGAAAGCCGAGCCGGCCAGGGTGAGGGTGGCAACGACAAGGGCTTGCTTGGCGAATTTCATGTAGGAAGTTCCAAAAAAGTCGGGTCGGAGCGACATTGCGCCGACCCGGCCATTGAAACGTGGGCACTTGAACGGGCACTGAATGCTGCATGAGCACACCATGAAGTTCACATGAACCTCAGATGACAAGTCTGGACCATCATTCATCCAAGGTTAATGTGGCGGGTGTGTGCATGAGCATCCGGATACGGGATCATCGGGGGATGTTCACTCGCAAACTGTCTTTTGCCCTGGCGGCTCTGGCCGGAGCCGCTGTCCTGGAAGGCGGCGTGGCTGTATGGGCTTTGAATGTGGCCAATGAACATGTCCTGCGCGGGCGCGTGGCCTCAGACCTGCGTCAGGGCTTTGACGAGCTCACCATCAACAAGCTGCGTTTGCGGGCCTGGTTCACGCAAGCCAAATTGAGTACCGGTGCGGATACCGAGCAGCGTGACAAATACCTGGCAGGCATGCGCCAGAACCTGCACCAACTTCACATCCTGTCAGCGCATGCCATTGCCTTGAGCCAGGGGGAGGCGGCGACTCTTTCGGAACATGTGCAGCGGGAGGAAGCCCTTGCCGTGTTGGAGGAGAGCGTGGCGACCCTGGAAGTATCGGCCTCCAATGTCACCCCGATGTCTGCAGGCACGGACGCCAGTATGGCCTGGCGTGTAGCGTCCGATTTGTTTGACAGCTCGCGGGGGCGTGATTTGCGCCGCCTTCTGGCAGACAGCATGGAACGCGAGTTGGCTGCAGTCGCGCGTGAACGCAAGGGGGCTGATCAGGCGCTACTCTGGATGCGCCGGTTGTGGTTGGGGGTGGCGGTGAGCATCGCTTTGCTCGCACTGCTGCTGGCGATCCGGTTTGCCAGGGCATTGCGTCAACCCATGAATGCGCTCACAGAAGGGGCGCAGGCACTTCAGCAGGGAAACCTGGCCCACCGCATACGCTGGCAGGGGGCGGATGAGTTCGCTGCGGTTGCCAACAGCATGAACGCCATGGCCATGGAGCTGCAAACACACCGGCAGCGCGAAGCCCAGGCCCGCCAGCAGTTGGAAAGTTTGGTGAAGGCCAGGACAGAAGACTTGCAGAATGCCCTGGAAGCGTTGCAAAAGGTCGATACGCGCAGGCGCCAGTTGTTTGCAGACATAAGCCATGAGTTGCGCACGCCGACCACGGTCATCCTGGGGGAGGCTGAAATCACGTTGCGGGGCCCGCAGCGTGATCCGGTGGAGTACCGGGATGCGCTGCGCCGCATTGTGTCCACCGCGCGTCAACTCGGTGCGGTCATCGATGACTTGCTGACCGTGGCCCGCTCCGACATGGATGTCCTGGCCCTCAATCGCACGCCCTTGAAGTTGTCGGAGTTCTTGAAAGAGGTGCTGCAGCAGGCGGCTGCCATCGCCCATGGGCATGGCGTGGAAGTCCGGGCTCTGGAATCCGTGGATGCAGACCAAGATATATTGGCCGACCCGCTCCGGTTGCGCCAGTTGCTGCTCCTGCTGCTCGACAATGCAATACGGTATTCCCATCAGGGCGGCCGTGTCACCTTGAGCGTGCAAGTTGTACCGGCAGAGCCGGCTTATTGCATCATCAGCATTGCGGATGCCGGTATCGGAATTGCAGCGGAGGATCTGCCGCGCGTATTCGAGCGGAGTTTTCGCAGCCAGTCGGCCCGGCAGCACCGAGCGCAAGGGAGCGGGCTAGGCCTGTCCATAGGGCGGGTGCTGGCACGGGCACATGGCGGAGACATCATGTTGGAAAGTACGCCGGGACAAGGGGCAACCGCCCGGTTGACCTTGCCATTACTCCCCGCCGATGAAGCGGGGCAAGAGATATGAATATATTGCTGGTGGAAGATGATGCGCGTATCGCGGACTTTCTGGATCGCGGATTGCGCGCAGAAGGCTATCGGGTGCAAGTCGCCCGAAATGGTCCGGATGGACTGATGATGGCCCGGGAAGCTGCCCGCAACACGCCCACAGACGGCGTGGGGACAGTGATGTTGCTGGATGTCATGTTGCCCGGCATGAGTGGCTTGGAGGTGTGCCAAACACTGCGCGCCGCCCTGGTTCCGATTCCCATTTTGATGCTGACCGCACTAGGCAGCCTGGAAGACCGGGTTGCCGGGCTGCGGCTCGGGGCGGACGACTATCTGGTCAAACCCTTCGAGTTTGAGGAGCTGCTGGCGCGTATTGAGGCCTTGGCGCGCAGGGCGCCGCGCCAGCAGCCTTTGCCGCGCGAAGAGTTGGTGGTTGCCGACCTGGTGCTGGACACGCGCACCATGAGGGCCAAGCGCTCGGGGCGGGTCTTGATGTTGACTGCCCGTGAGTTGGCGCTTCTGGAGTTGCTGATGTCAGCGCCGGGGCGATTGTTCAGCCGCGAGCGGATTCTGGCGAACGTATGGGGGACCAACGAGGACCCCATGACGAACATTGTGGATGTCTACATCCGGCGCTTGCGCAGCAAGGTGGACGAGGGCGGTGTGCGCCCCCTGATCCATACCCAGCGCGGGCTGGGCTATCGCCTGGAGGACATGGGGGAGGTGCGCCCGGAGGACTGATCCGGCATCAGTCCGGCGTCAGGCACTGCCCCAATACATTGTCTTGACGGTTCCAGCAAGGTGTGGCGCGTGTCATGTCCGGTGTGGGAATGCCTTGCATGTCGATCTGCACCGCACGCGTGTCAAACGCCTGCACACCTTGTTTATCCAGCCGCAGTCGGAGTATCCAGGCGCGGCGCTGGTCGTCGTTGTCGGTCTCTTTCATCACGAAGTTGCCCACGCTGTAAACAATGGGCTTGCCTTGGTGGTGCTCGATGTCCTGTGTAACATGCGGGTGGCCGCCGATCACGGCATCGGCACCGGCTTCCACCATCAACTTCGCCAGTTGTCGCTGGCGGCTGTTCGCCAGGGGTTCGTTCTCCCACCCCCAGTGCATGACCGGAATCACCAAATCGGCTCTATGCACCCTGCGCGCGGCGCGTATGTCGGCCACCACCTGCTCGTCTTCGCTCCAGGCGCTGCCGGGGGCGTCAAAGTCGGCTTCAAAGCTGCGGGGCATGAATTCGTTGTAGCTCAGCAGGGCAATGCGCAGGCCCTTGCGCTCGATGATCAAAGGTGCATGTGCCTCTTTCAGGTTGTGGCCGCCCCCGAAGTACAGCAGGCCTGCGGCGGGCAGCAGGCGCAGCATTTCCGCAAAGGCTTCGCGCCCGTAGTCACCTGAGTGGTTGTTAGCCAGAGCCACAGCGTCAAAGTGGCGCTTGAGCACGGGCAGCGTGCGCGGGTGGGCGCGGAAGGTGAAGTTTTTGTCACCTGCGGAGCCGGTGGTGGCCACCACGCACTCCAGGTTGCCGATGCGGATGTCCGCCTTGCGGAAGTAGTTGCCAAAGGCCGCGAACGGGTCTTGGCCGCGCTCAATCATGGCGCCCGCTACATCGTCCAGCACGATGTCCCCAGCGAACACCAGCGTGACCGGCTCGGTTTGGGCAATTGCAGGGCCTGCTCCCAGGCTTGCGGCGCAGGCCAGCAGCGCACCGAGTAACGCGTTTTGGATGCGGCGGCTCATGGTTGCACCCCATGCAGCACACACTCAAATTGCAGCTCGCGCTCCACCGGCCCGGCATACACGAATTGTTTGCCGGTCAGGCGCTGGCCCTGAGGACTTGGGGTGAAAGGCGGGAAGTAGCTGGCTTGCTGAACCAGTACGGGTTGCGTGCTGGTGTCCAGATACGCGTAGGTTTTGATGTAGTCCGGCTGGGCACCGCGCCCCACCATCACGGCCTTGAAGCGGAAGCGGCCCCCCACATCGACCGAAGGCACCGGGTACGGGTCATCCACGGGCGCGACATGGAGCGTCTGGGTGGCGCCGGCATAGCTCATCTCGCAATGGAGTGTGACGCCGGCATGGCTGAGAGAGGTGCCGCACCACAGCGCAGCAAGCAAAAATGCGGAAGGGGGAAGAGGGGCCATGCCCCGATTGTGCCGGCCATACGCCGGCACGGTCACGGAGGGGGCTTTCCTCAGCGGATGCCGCGGATGTAGCGGTGTGCTTCGCTTTCGCTGGCACCCATGAGCGAATCGGATGCGCCGGGCAAAGGGCCAGGGCGCGAATGGCCGCCCAACACGCCGAACAGCTTTTCCCGGCCGGTTGCACGGGGTGGTGTGTGGGGCTCCATGGCCAGCTCCAGCTTGGCGGCCCACTCCCCCAAATCTGCGTGCCCGTCGTCCTTGGCGGCAGCGCGGGCAAAGCGGATGATTTCGGCCGCGTATTCGGTGTTAGCCGCCATCCACTCCGTGTCGGTCACCCGGCCGGTCTTGCGGCGCAGCAGCACGTGCAGATGGGCGGCTATCGCCAGTTTTTCGCTGTTCAACATGGGTTCCTCCTGGGTCTCCCCTCAAGTCGCTTTTTAGCCGGCAATGTGCTCCCGGTGCTGGGACACATCCAGACCCACCAGTTCCGAGTTGCCGTCCACGCGCAGGCCGACGATCAGCTTGGTCAGCCAGAGCAAGGCTGCGCTCATCACCCCGCTGTACACCATCACCACCACCGTACCCAGCGCCTGCATGGCGACACTTCCGGTCACACCTGAAATGCTTTTGCTCGCAAAGTAGCCGGTCATCAGCGAGCCGACGATGCCGCCAATCCCGTGCACGCCGAACACGTCCAGCGAATCGTCGGCATTGAGCATGCGCTTCAGACCAGTCGCGCCCCAGTAGCACGCCAGGCCCGCCACCAAGCCAAAGACCAGGGCCGCCTGCGGTGTCACATAACCGGCTGCAGGCGTAATGGCTACCAGGCCTGCCACCAGACCGGAGCACAGGCCCAGCAAAGAAGGCCGCCCGCGCACCACCCACTCGCCCAACATCCAGCTCATGGCACCGGCTGCGGCGGCAATGTGCGTGACCGCCATAGCCAGGCCGGCGCGGCCATCGGCGGCCACGGCAGATCCTGCGTTGAAACCGAACCAGCCCACCCACAGCAAGCCCGCGCCCGCCATGGTGAGGCCGAGGTTAAACGGCTCAAACGGTTCCTTGCCATAGCCCTTGCGCGGGCCCAGCATGTAGGCACACACGAGGCCCGAGACGCCAGCATTGATGTGTACCACCGCCCCGCCTGCAAAGTCCAGCACGCCCATTTGCACCAGCCAGCCGCTGGGCTCCCACACCCAGTGGGCAATTGGGGCGTACACCACCACTGACCACATGCCAATGAACCACAGCATGGCCGAGAAGCGCATCCGCTCCACCAGCGCGCCCACAATCAGCGCCCCGGTGATGATGAAAAAGGTCAGCTGGAACATGGCGTACACCGACTCGGGCACATTCGGCGCCACATGGCTCACGGCCACCAAGCCGGCTTCTTTCATGTAGTGGAGTCCGCTGAACCACATGCGCTCCGTGCCGCCCAGCCAGGCCGTACCCGGTGTGAAGGCCAGCGAATAGCCCACTGCAAACCAGAGCAGACTGAGCAAGCCCGCAATGGCCACCACGCTGGCCATGGTGTTGATCACGCTCTTCTTGCGCACCATGCCGGCATAAAACAAGGCGATGCCGGGCAAGGTCATCAGCAGAACCAACGCGGTGCTGGTCATCATCCAGGCGGTATCGGCCGCATTGATGGTGTCTTGCTTGGCCATGAAGGGCTTGGTGGGAGCTGGTGCGGGTGCTGTAGCAGGGGAAGTGGGCTCAGAAGCCGGCACCGCAGCGATGGGTGCAGCTGCGCTCACCGTGCCGGAAGCCACAGGTTGGGCCTGCGTGTTTAATGACCAGCTTAACGCGACGATGCCCGCCAACGTAGCAAGGAAGGGCATACCTTTTTGGTGCATTGGGATCCTCTGTGTGTTCCAACACAGAGCGCAAAGCACGAGCTATGCCAAATCAGTCATTGCCTGTTGTAAAGACCCCGTTCAGGCGGCAAAGCTAAGAGTACGTCACCCAGTCCGCGTAGGCCGCATCATCCAGGTGGGGCAGGGTGTTGTAGGTCACCAGCATGTGCCGCTTGGGCGTGTAGGCCAGTTCCGTGACCGAGCTGTTGCGGATGCGCAGGTTAAGTTCAATCGTGGTCTCGGGCGTGGTGCCCAGAATGTGTCCTACGGCGGTGGAGACGGGGCCGCCGCTGCTCACGATTAGCACATTGCCCGTGTGTGATGTGCGCACATGGTCCAGTGCGCTGGTCACGCCCTGTACAAAGTCCTGGTAGGCAGGCATGCCTTGGGGCGTGAGCACCCCGTTCATCCACTGCGTGAGTCCATCGCGCAGCAGGCGGAAGTGCTGGCGGACCCTCTCGGGCGTGTCGGGCTTGTCCAGCGGGGCAGGGTGGATGGCTTTGATCACCGCCTCGCTGTCGTATTCATTCAAGCCCGGCCATTCCAGCGCTTGGTGGGTGAAACCCGCGCCTTGGGCGATGCCAGCCCAGGTCTGGGCATGGCGCTTGAGCGTGCCGGTGATTACCGCCTCAAACTGCAGCCCCTTGCCCGCAAAGTACTCCCCCAGCCGCACGCTCTGCCGGTGGCCGAGCTCGCTCAAGTTGTCGTAGTCCGCAGCCCCGAAAGAAGCCTGTCCGTGCCGTACAAGATAAAGATGTCCCATGGGCGAGATTTAAGCCCAATCGGCACTTGGCGCTTGTTAGATGGGCGACAGTAGCTATTGAATTTATAGCATCCTTCCGGGCCGCAGGGCTGCGCTAGGGCAAACCCCCTGCAGGTTCAGAGGGCAGTCTTGTAGGCTGGGCTTGCCTGTGGTGTACGCTGGGTGCACCATACCCATTTTTGAAGAGGAAATGTGCCATGCGAACCATTGCCGAACTGTTGAAAAAACACCGCGAGATCTGGAGCTTGCATCCCCAGGACACCGTGTTTGACGCGCTCCAGACCCTTGCGGACCGCGATGTGGGTGCCCTGATGGTGATGGAGGGCGCGCAACTGGTGGGCATCTTTTCGGAGCGGGATTACACCCGCAAGATCGCCTTGGCCGGGCGCTCTTCCAAAGACACCCGTGTCAAGGACATCATGACGACCCAGGTACTGAGCGTGACCCCGAAGACCTCGGCAGATGACTGCATGGCGCTGATGAGCCAGAAGAAGATCCGCCACCTGCCGGTGCTAGACGGAACCAAGGTGGTGGGCATGCTGTCGATCCGCGATCTGATGGACGACATCCTTCTGGACCGTGAACAGACGATCAACCAATTGCAAAGCTACATCGCGAGCTGAGCGGCCCTTAAAACTTCTCCCACCCCGCCAGATAGCGCCACTGCCCGACTGGCAAGTCGGACAGCGCAACGCGGCCCAGGCGGATGCGCTTCATGGCCAGAATTTGCAGTCCGGCTTTTTCGCACAGGAAGGCAATCAGCCCCGGGTGTGAGCCCTTGATGGCAAAGCGCAGGCGGCTGGACTCAGGCGTGGTGCTGTTCACGCTCACTTTCACCTGCGGCAGGTCCAAGCGCTCGTCTTTGAGTGCATAGCCGATAGGCTTGAGCGCATCCGGCTCCACTTCGCCTTTCACCTCTACCAGAAATTCATGTTCCATGGTGGACATGTCCTCGGTGAGCTTGCGGGTGGTGCGCCAGTCCTGGGTGAAGACCACCAGGCCGGTCGCGCCATTCTCTAGCTCCACATCGGCTTCCAGGTGCTGGAAGTGGCGTTTGAGCACACGGGTGTCTGTCGGGTCGCCGACCCAATGGTTGGCAGGGGTGAGTAGCGCGCGGGCATTCGCCGGTGGCGCTTTGCGTCCCGGTGCGCCCGCGCGTGCCGGGGCTCCGGGGCGCGCGGGTGGCAGTTCTTCCAGTCCGTCGCTGTGGCCGGCGGGTTTGTTCAGCAGCAGGGTGACGGGGCTGAGTTCCATCAGGCTGGCGTTGGGGTCCAGGGTGATGGTTTCCTGGTTCACCCGGTGCTGGGGCTCTTCCACCACCACGCCATTGACCTGCACCCAGCCGCCTTCAATGTATTGCTCGGCCTCCTTGCGGGAGCAGTCTCTCAGTGCCATGACCTTCTTGGACAGTCGTTCCCCCGTGGCGGTAGCCACCGGCGCTTGCACTACGGGCTCTTTGCGGGGCTTACGCAGGCGTGGCTTCTTGGTAGAGGGCGCGGGCGCCGGGGCTGCTGCGTTCGGGCCCGGGCGATGCGCTGCACCCTGACTCCGCAAAGGGGAAGGTCCGCGTGCCCCTGACGGCGAGCGGTTCGCTCCGGCGGGCCGCTGTGGCTGGGATGCAGGGGCTGCGGATCTGACCGGTGCGGCTGCGCGCGCTGGCTTGACGGGCTTGGTCAGGATGGGGCGTGGGGGCTTGGTGTCGGATGTGCTCATGCGTGGCCTTCTTTGTTTTGTGGGGTGCCCGGATTGTCCAGAGCGTAAATGCGTTCTACATGGGCCAGCAGGGAGCGTTTGGCCACGGGCCAGATGCGCGGGTCTACATCGTCGTAGGCCAGGGGCAGCCAGTCGTCCAGGCTGCCGTACGGGTGGGCTTGCATCACAGCAGCAATCTTGGCTTCGCGCGCCAGGCGGTGGGCTTTGAGTTTGGCGATGACTTCCAACGCGCCATCCATGACATGGCCGTGCGCCGGCAGGATGTATTGCACCTGGTAGTCGCTGCAGGCAGCGGCCAGCGCGTCGAGCGAATCCAGGTAGTCCCGCATATTGCCGTCCGGCGGGTCGATGACGGTGGTGCTGCCGTTCAAGATGTGGTCGCCACTGAAGAGCAGGCCGTCTTCTTCCAGGAGCAGGCAGACGTGGTTGGCCGCATGGCCGGGGGTGTGAATCACCTGCAGGGTGTGCACGGGTTTGAGAGCATTTTCGACCTCCGGCGCAGGCAGCATGTGCGCGAGCAGCTCCTGATTTAATAGCGGACGGTCGGGTGTGAACGCGCTGGCGGCGCGTGCCGTGGGGGCGGAGGGCAAGCCCAGAATCGGCGGGCCACCCTGGCACAGGGCCTGAAGTGGCGCCGCGCCGGGCGAGTGGTCGGGGTGCGAATGGGTGCACACAATGCGCAGGATGTTGCCGCCGCTGCCGTCTTCAAACGCAGCGGCCTGCCACAGGCGCTGCAGGTGGTCGGCGTCAGCGGGGCCTGGGTCGATGACGGTGTAGCCGGTGGCAGGTTCTCCCACCAGATAGCTGTTGGTGCCGGGGCCGGTCATCACGCCGGGGTTGGGCGCGGTGAGGCGCAGCACATGGCGCATCAGGGGGACAGGTCGGTCGGTTTGCCAGGCATCGAGCAGCGAGGCGGCGGCCGGCGAACATTCGCCGGGCAGAAGGTGGGTGGGTCGGGCCATGCGGCGGATTGTGCAGCCAAACGGGGATAATCAACGGATGCGAATCCAGTTCACCAAAATGCAGGGCGCGGGCAACGACTTCGTGGTGCTCGATGAAACCAAGGGGCGCTTGGGCTTGACCCCTGCGCATTACCGCTTTCTGGGCGATAGGCACTTCGGCGTGGGGGCCGACCAGATTCTCACCGTGCGCCCTTCGCCCGCTGAGGGCATCGACTTCGAATACGTGATTCACAACGCCGATGGCACCGAGGTCGAGCAGTGTGGCAATGGCTCCCGCTGCTTCGCCCGCTTTGTGCGCGACCAGGGCCTGACGGCCAAAGACCGCATTCGCGTCAAAACCATGAAGGGCGTGATCGAGCCCTTGCTCACCCCTGATGGCCGCGTGACGGTAGACATGGGCGCGCCGGTGTTTACCCCGGCAGACATTCCTTTTGACGACAGCGGCCTGAGCCTGCAAGCCATGGGTTCATGGGGAAATTGGCCTCTGGCGCCCGTGGAATCTGCGCAAGCAGCTCCTCTTTTGGTAGCAACCGTCTCCATGGGCAACCCCCATGCGGTCACCCTGGTGGCAGATGTAGATGCTGCGCCCGTCGCCGAGCTGGGCCCGCAGGTGCAGGCCAATCCGCGCTTTACCCAAGGTGTGAACGTCGGCTTTCTGCAAGTGGTGAGCCGCAGCCAGGTGCGCTTGCGTGTGTACGAGCGCGGTGTGGGCGAGACGCTGGCCTGTGGCACCGGCGCCTGCGCGGCCGTGGTGGCCGGCATCCGTCTCGGCCTGTTGGACGCACGCGTGGATGTGCAGACCCGTGGCGGCGTGTTGACCATTGCCTGGGAGGGCATGGGCACCTCGGTGTTCATGACCGGCCCTGCCACCACCGTCTTCCGAGGCGAAATAGATTTACCCGAATAACCCGAACCTGCACACCATGACATCCCCCCAGAACCCTGCCTTGGGCAATCCCATTACCGAAGACGACATTGCCAACTACCTGGTCAACAACCCCGACTTCTTTCAGCGCCATGCTGAGCTGTTGGCCACGGTGCAGTTCACCAGCCCGCACAGCCACCGCGCGGTGAGCCTGCAGGAGCGCCAGGCCGAGATGCTGCGCGAGAAGATCAAGTTGCTGGAGCAACGCATCATGGAAATGATCCGCCATGGCAACGAGAACGTGATGCTGTCGGACAAGATATTGCGCTGGGCGCGTTCGCTGTTCCTCACCATCAACCCGGCGGAGTTGCCGGTAGAGATCGTGCGCGAAATCAAAGACCAGTTCGCTGTGCCGCAAGTCGGCTTGCGTGTCTGGGGGGTGGCGCAAGAGTTTGCCGCCCTGCCGGCGGCCCACGAGGTCAGTGAAGATGCCAAGGTGTTTGCCACCTCTTTGAACGAGCCGTTCTGCGGCCTGAACACCGGTTTCGAAGCCGTGGGCTGGCTGGATGAGCCGGGCATCGTCAGTTCCTTGGCGCTCATTCCCCTGCGCAGTGGCGTGGCGGGTAGTCAGGCGCCCGCCTTCGGCATGCTGGTGCTGGCCTCGGGCGATGCGCAGCGCTTCAATAGTGGCATGGGCACCGACTTTCTGGCCCGCATCGGCGAAATCGCCAGCGCGGCGCTGTCGCGCTTGCGTTAAGCCATTCCCCTACCGCCATGACTGCGGACGATTCGGCATTGGTGGAGAAATACCTGGAGTTCGTTCGCGTCGAAAAGCGCCTGGCCGCGCGCACGGTGGAGCTGTATTCCCTGGATCTGGGGCGGCTGACTGAGCATGCCGCTCGTGCCGAAGTGGTTTTGCGCGACGTCAAAAACCACCACATCCGTCGCTGGGTGGCCCAGATGCACAGCGCCGGGCGCAGCGGGCGCGGCATCGCACTCATTCTGTCGGGCTGGCGCGGCTTTTATGCCTGGTTGGGCCGCGAAGGCTTGGTGAGCAGCAATCCGGTGCAAGACGTGCGCTCGCCCAAGGCGCCCAAACCTTTGCCCAAGGCCCTGGCGGTGGACGACGCGGTGCAGTTTGCCGATTTCGAGAGTGATGACAACGCCTGGCTGGAAGCCCGCGATGCCGCCATCGTCGAGCTGCTCTATGGCAGCGGCCTGCGCGTGGGGGAGTTGGTGGGCTTGGACGTGGTGGCCGGCAAAGATGCCAAGGGCTGGATCGACATGCAGGCCGCAGAGGCCCATGTGCTGGGCAAAGGTTCCAAGCGCCGCAGCGTGCCGGTGGGCGCCACGGCCCTGACGGCTTTGCAGCGCTGGCTGGACTTGCGCGGCCCATCGGGCACCGCCACCGCGGCCCCTGTGAATGCAGCTGGTGCCGACGCCGCATCTGCGCTCTTCACCGGCCGCAATGGCACGCGCCTGACGGCCCAAAGCGTCTGGCAGCGGCTCAAGCGGCGCAGCCAGTTGGCGGGCCTGAATGTGCCGGTGCATCCGCACATGCTGCGCCACTCGTTTGCCAGCCACGTGCTGCAAAGCAGTGGCGACCTGCGCGGCGTGCAGGAGCTGCTGGGCCACGCCAATATCACGACCACGCAGGTCTACACCCGTCTGGACTTCCAGCACTTGGCCAAAGCCTACGACGCGGCGCATCCGCGTGCCAAGCTCAAGCGCCAGCCTTGAGGGAATGCGCGGGCTGCACCAACTATTTTGCAAAAAGTTCAGCGTTTCTTGTAAGTTGCCAAAACGCGGTATATAATCATGGGCTTGTAACGCGGGAATAGCTCAGTTGGTAGAGCGCAACCTTGCCAAGGTTGAGGTCGAGAGTTCGAGACTCTTTTCCCGCTCCAAATTCACCCTCTAGGGTTTTAAAAAAGGTCAGCAGTTTGCTGGCCTTTTTTGTTTTCCGGGTCGGCCTGTTCAGGTCCAAGCCCCGCCCTCCGCGTCAAGCGACAATAGCCCCCATGAAAACCATTCGACTGCGCGCCGGTAAAGAGCGCTCCTTGTTGCGCCGCCACCCTTGGATTTTTGAATCTGCCATCGCCAAAGGCGGCGGGGATAGCGGCGAGACGGTGCGCGTCGAGTCGGCTGAGGGCGCATTTCTGGGTTGGGCGGCGTTCAGCCCGCAATCCAAAATCCGGGCGCGGGTCTGGAGTTTTGATGAGAAGCAGCGCATTGACGCTAGTTTTTTTGTAGCTGCTTGCGCACAAGCCATAAGCGCCAGAGCCCGATTTGACATACAAAGCGACGGTGTGCGCCTGATCCACGGCGAGTCCGATGGCTTGCCCGGCTTGATCGTGGACCGCTATGGTGACACGCTGGTGGCGCAGTTCACCTCGGCCGGAGTCGAGAAATGGAAGCCCGCCATTGCCGATGCCTTGCTCAGTGCCACCGGGCTGACCAAGCTCTACGAGCGCTCGGATGCCAGCAGCCGCGCCTTGGAGGGCCTCCCCGAGGCCACCGGCTGGTTGCGTGGCGAAGGCGCTACTGACCTGGTGCTGCGCGAGCATGACTGGACATTGGCCTTGAGCATCGCCGAAGGCCACAAAACCGGTTTTTATCTGGACCAGCGCGATAGCCGCCACAAGTTTTCCCAGTACACCCGCCGCCTGGGTTTCCAGCGCGTGCTGAACTGCTATTGCTACACCGGCGGATTCTCGGTGGCGGCTCTGGCGGGCGGCGCCGGGCATGTGACGTCCATCGATTCCAGCGGCCCGGCCATCGACAAAGCCCGGGCCAACGTTGCCCTGAATGGCTTTGATGCGGCGCACACGACTTTCATGGATGCGGATGTGAATGCCTCGCTGCGCGCTTTCGCCGCTGAGGGGCGCACTTTTGACGCCATCATTCTGGATCCACCCAAGTTTGCACCGACCGTGGCGCATGCTGAGCGTGCGGCGCGGGCGTACAAAGACATCAACCGCTTGGCCTTCAAGTTGCTGGAGCCGGGCGGTGTGTTGTTCACCTACAGCTGTTCCGGTGGTATCAGCGCGGACTTGTTCCACAAAATCATTGCAGGGGCAGGTTCGGACGCGGGGGTGGATGGCTTTATCACCGAGCGCATGGGCGGCGCGCCGGACCATCCGATGACCATTGCTTTCCCCGAAGGCGAGTACCTCAAGGGGCTGGTGGTGATGCGCCGATAGCCGTGTCACCAACAAGCCTTGAATTGCTGACTACACTCCCCAGTTGCTTCTTTTGCACTGCACCATTTTTGGAAGTTGAACGATGAGCTTGATTCCTGCCACCATCCTGACCGGTTTTTTGGGTTCCGGTAAAACCACCTTGCTCAAGCGCGTGCTGGCCGAGGCCCACGGCCAGAAGATCGCGGTGATTGAAAACGAATTCGGTGAAGAGAACATCGACAGCGACATCCTCGTGAGCGACACCAACGAGCAGATCATCCAGATGAGCAATGGCTGTGTGTGCTGCACCATCCGCGAAGACTTGCGCACCACACTCAAAGACCTGGCGGAGAAAAAGCGCAAGGGGGAGTTGGACTTTGAGCGCGTCGTGATTGAAACCACCGGTGTGGCCGACCCCGGCCCGGTAGCCCAGACTTTCTTCATGGATGATGAGATTGCGGAAACCTATCTGCTGGACTCCATCCTGACGCTGGTGGATGCCAAGCACGCCGTGCAGCAGCTCAATGATCGCCAAGAGGCCCGCCGCCAGATCGGTTTTGCGGACCAGATCTTCATCAGCAAATCAGACTTGGTGTCCAAGGATGAGCTGGACGCATTGGTGCACCGCATCAAGCACATGAACCCGCGTGCGCCCCAAAAGGCAGTGCACTTCGGGGATGTGGCTATTCAAGAGGTGTTTGACCTGCGCGGCTTCAATCTGAATGCCAAACTCGACATCGATCCGGATTTCCTGAAAGAGGACGATCACCACCATGGCCACGAGCATGGTGAGCACTGTGATCATCCGTCCCACGCCCATGACCACGCCGCTCACGGACACCATCACCACCATGAAGACGATGTGAAGAGCTTTGTGTTCAAGTCGGACCGTCCGTTTGATCCCGCCAAGCTGGAAGACTTTTTGGGGGCCATCGTCAACATCTATGGCCCGCGCATGCTGCGTTACAAAGGCGTGCTCTATATGAAGGGCACCGAGCGCAAAGTGATTTTCCAGGGCGTGCACCAATTGATGGGTAGTGACCTGGGGCCCGCATGGGCGGAGGGGGAGACCCGGATAAGCAAAATGGTGTTTATTGGCATCGATTTGCCCAAAGACATCTTCTTGCAAGGTATGGAACAGTCCTTGGCATAAGGGCGGAACGTTAAGGCAGGAGGGCGCGCAATGTTTGTCTCGCTTTTGCAACTAATGGGTTTTCCTCTGGGTATGCCTGTACACTCGCGCGCCGAAGAAACCCGCTCTGACAAGCCCCGGAAAGGGTGCAAAGTGACGGCAGCCACCAGCGACCATGCGCAGGCCGAACCTGCCAGGAGACAAGAAGTGAACGCGAAATCCGGGAAAGATAGCAAGGTGAAATCAGCCCCCAGTAAAGCAAACCCCGTTGCGAAAAAGGCTGTCACCGTGAAGGCTGACACCAAGGCTGCTGCAGCCAAAACCCCTGCCAAACCAGCTGCAAAAGCCGCTGTCAAGGCCTCCGTCGCTACCAAAACGAGCAGCAAAGCCGCTGTCAAAACCGTGGTTTCTGCCCCTGTGAAAACTCCAAGCAAATCCGCTGCCAAAGCGTCCGCCAAGACTGCAGCCGATACGGTGAAGTCCCCCCCGAAAACGCTAGACAAGGCGTCATCCGCTGCGGCTACTAAAATCAAGCCTGCAACGGCTAAGTCCGTTGCTGTGGTCAAGGAAGTGCCGGTGATTCCCGTGCGGGCGGCGCCAGTCGCGACGGCACCTGCCAAAGCAGGGCGACCTTCATCCCGTCTGGCCCAATTGACGGTTCCGTCGATGGCGCAAACGGTGGCTTCCACTGCCGCAAAAGCCAGTTATAACCAAACCATGACCGCTCCCGTCATTGCCCCTGTGATACCTGCCATTGTGAAAAAAGACGCAAAACTCGCCAACAACTGGAAAAATAAAACGGTTGCAGAAATGTCGGATGCCGAGTTGTTGGCCATGCCGGACTCGGAATACATGAATGAGATGCAAATGGCGTACTTCCGTCTGAAGCTCTCCAATCTCAAGCGTGACATCCTGACCAGTGCCGGTGAAACGACTGAGCATTTACGTGAAGATACTTCCGTAGTGCCCGATCCTGCTGACCGAGCAACCATTGAAGAAGAGCATGCGCTCGAGCTTCGTACGCGGGATCGTGAACGCAAGTTGCTGAAGAAAATCGAGCAATCGATTGCCCGCATCGATGCCGGTGATTACGGCTACTGCGACGAGACCGGTGAGCCCATTGGCGTAGGACGCCTGCTGGCAAGGCCTACAGCGACTCTGTCGCTGGAGGCGCAGCAGCGTCGTGAGCTCAAGCAAAAAATGTTCGGGGATTGATTCCTGAGCACTGTGCGCATCATTCATTGATATGGCAACCAAAGACGAACGACCAGGACTGCTCTCCAAGGTGGCGATGTTTGTTCGCAATCCGACCAAAGACTGGTCGGAGTTGTCGCGCACGGAGACAGAGCCAGATAGTAATTACGACAAGCAGGCCTTGAAGGCCATGATAGAGCGCAAGCGGCAGAACGATTTTGTTCGCAAGCGCGAGTTCGATCAGTTGCGTAAGCTTCGTAATCGGGATCCTTCTGCGGCCGCGAATCTGGCGCGTCCGTCTTTCTTTCAAAGCAGTATTCCGACCGATCCGGATGGGCGTGCGGTGACCTTGAAAAAGATCGATGAAATAGAAGCCCAGATGTCCAAGCAGTGGTGGAAGGGAAAGCAAGACGCCGCCATGGCAGGCACAAGCCATTCACCCTCGCAGGGGGCGGCGCGCCACTTTGCGCCGGAAGACCGATTGCCCCCAAAATCGGTGGTTCCGCTTTCATTACCATCGGTGTTCGAAGCCACGCAATCCGCCAGCCTGCAGGCGTCGGCCCAGGCCCGGGGCCATGACACGGTGGTGCCTACGGACTATGCACCGACAGAGATGGGGGGGGGCATGCCCCCCATGTCTTCACACGTCCCTTTGGCCCCTGTGGTGAAGGGAGCGGTGCCCCATATTTCGTCAGATGGGTCAACGTTCGGCTTTTCTACGTCCAAGCTGTTTGCCATGGAAGTGGCGGACATGACCACCGATCCTGAGCTGGAAGAAGCTGCTATTCGCTTTGCGAATGGGGATGACGCCGGTGCTGAAGCCGGTTTGATTCAAGCGCTGGGTCGAGGGCATCCTGATGCCGAGGTTGCGTTCCATTGGGCCGCTGCCTTGATGGACCTGTACCGCGCGACCCAGAATCGGGAGCGCTTTGATTGGGCTACTGTGGAGTACGCCCATCTCTGGAATGGTCGCGTTCCCGGTTGGGAGGCCTTGCAACCCGATTTCAATCATGGCATGGAGACCACGGCGGCGGCGCCTTTTGTACCCGAGCCTGTGGATGGGGAGTTCGGCGTGGGCGAAGCGATGTGGGAGAGTCCGCCGACGTTGACGGTCGAGGCCATGGAGTCCTTGCGCCTCGTGCTGTCCGGCAATCCGATGCCTTGGACTTTGGCATGGGGACGCTTGCAGAGGATAGAGCCGGATGCCATGAATTTGTTGTCTGGTTTGTTTACAAGCCTGTGTGATGAGCCAGTCTCCTTGCGATTTGCCGGTGCCGACATGTTGTTGCAAGCGTTGCGACGGCTGACGCCCTCGGGGCTCCGGTCAGTGGATTCTGCCTGGTGGATGGTGCGATTGAATGCCTTGCGTGCCATGCAATTGCTTGATGAGTTCGAGTTGGTCGCTTTGGATTATTGTGTGACCTATGAGGTCTCTCCGCCACCCTGGGAGCCTGCACAATGTGACTATGCGACATTCTCCTCCGCATCGGTTGCAGGATCCACGGCTGAGTTCATTGCGACCGTTCCGATGGGGTTGGGTTCCGTCACCCTTAGCAGTCAGGAGCTTCGGGGTGACGTGGTCGGGGATGCCATGGCGCTACTTGCGGGAATGGAGCAGACCCGTGACGCCTCCAACAATATTGCCGTCTCATGCCGCTATCTGGTGCGGGTTGATTTTTCTGCCGCCGGTAGCATTCTCAATTGGGTTGTTATGCGCCAAGCGGAAGGATGTATGGTGCAGTTTCAGGATGTGCATCGCTTGGTCGCCGCCTTCTTCAACGTGATCGGCATTAGCGAACACGCGCGCATCATTCCTCGTTCGCTGTAAAGCGAGTGTTGCAAGCCGGCAAGCACCCGGCTTGCTTTTATTGCAACTATCCTCATTTATTCCCCATGGAACAATTTCACGGAACGACCATCATCAGCGTGCGTCGCCAAACTCCGACCGGCATGCAAGTGGCTATCGGTGGTGACGGGCAGGTAACCCTGGGCAATATCGTCATCAAGGGTACAGCCCGAAAAGTGCGCAAGCTGTATCACGGAAGAGTGCTTGCTGGTTTTGCGGGCGCGACGGCTGACGCCTTCACCTTGTTTGAACGCTTCGAAGCCAAGCTGGAAAAGCACCAAGGGCACCTGGTGCGCGCGGCTATCGAGCTGACCAAAGACTGGCGCACTGACCGGGTGTTGCGTAAGCTCGAAGCCATGTTGGCGGTGGCCGACAAAGATGCCTCGCTCATCATCACCGGCAACGGGGACGTACTGGAGCCTGAAAACGGGATTGTGACCATCGGTTCCGGTGGCGCTTATGCCCAAGCCGCAGCAGTGGCACTGCTCAATCACTCCGAGCTCTCTGCTTCCGATATCGTGAAGCGCTCGCTGGAGATTGCCGGCGAACTGTGTATTTACACGAACATGAACCACACCATTGAAACCCTATAAACGGGTTTGACGCTTCCGATACTTATGCAGACACTCACGCCCCAAGGCATCGTTGCCGAACTGGATAAACACATCGTCGGTCAGGCGCAAGCCAAACGTGCCGTGGCCATTGCATTGCGTAACCGGTGGCGCAGGCAGATGGTGGAAGGCACTCTCCGCACGGAAATTACACCCAAGAACATTCTGATGATCGGGCCCACCGGCGTGGGCAAGACGGAGATCGCCAGGCGATTAGCCCGCTTGGCCGATGCACCTTTCATCAAGGTGGAGGCCACCAAGTTCACCGAAGTCGGCTACGTAGGGAAAGACGTGGATGCCATCATCCGTGACCTTGCGGACATTGCCGTCAAACAAACCCGCGAAACGGAAAAGGCCAAGGTCCGCGTCCGCGCCGAAGATGCTGCGGAAGACCGCATTCTGGATATTCTGATTCCGGCGCCGCGCACAGAGTTTGCTTCCCTCGCTGCTGCGGAAACCCCGGAAAGTGCCACGCGCCAAGCCTTTCGCAAGAAGCTGCGTGAAGGCCAATTGGCAGACCGGGAAATTGAGTTGGAGGTCGCCGCACCCATGCCCAGTCTGGAAGTCATGGGGCCTGCCGGCATGGAAGAGATGACCGAGCAGATCCGAGGCTTGTTCGGGCAGATGGGACAGGGCAAGAAGCAAACCCGCAAGCTGCGCATTGAGGATGCGGCCAAGCTGCTGGCTGATGAAGAAGCGGCCAAGTTGGTCAATGAGGAGCACGTCAAGACCCAGGCAATCCAGATGCTGGAGCAAAACGGAATTGTCTTCATTGACGAGATTGACAAGGTCACCTCCCGAAGCGAAGGTAGTGGCGCAGAGGTGTCCCGTCAGGGGGTCCAGCGCGATCTCCTGCCTTTGGTGGAGGGCACGACGGTGTCCACGAAATACGGCATGGTGAAGACGGACCATATTCTTTTTGTGGCCTCCGGTGCGTTCCATTTGAGCAAGCCCAGTGATTTGATTCCGGAGTTGCAAGGGCGCTTTCCTATCCGCGTGGAATTGCAGTCGTTGTCGGTCCAAGACTTTGAGGCCATCCTGACCCAAACCCATGCGTCCCTGATCAAGCAATACCAGGCGCTGCTGGCGACAGAAAACGTGCAGCTGTACTTTTCTGAAGACGGTATCACCCGTTTGGCACAGATTGCCTTCGATGTGAATGAGCGTACGGAGAATATCGGAGCCCGCCGCTTGTCAACTGTGATGGAGCGCCTGCTCGATGAGGTGAGCTTTGATGCGACTTCTTTGGCGGGGCAAACTGTGCATATCGACGCAGCCTATGTCGACAAGCGCCTGGCAGCCTTGAGTCAGGACGAAGATTTATCCCGATTCATCCTGTGATCTCTGATGGAGCAGATAAACGGTTATTGCTTCAAGCATCACTTTCAGAGCCTACGCTAAGTGCTTAATTTAGAACGATTTTTGGCATCTATTTGCTTTTGAAAGATCGTCTAAGTCCTTGATTTCATTGGAAAATTTTCGCGCAAGCCCTCTTGCGGATGCGGCTTTTGCTGATACAGTGCAAAAAAGTGCAATTTAGTGGTGAAAAGTGCCGCCGAATTGCTGTTTCGACACTGCCGCAGCCAAAAAGGTGTTTTTTCGTGTTCCAAGGGGCTTCGTCTCTCAGTCTTGATGCCAAAGGTCGCCTGTCGGTGCCGACGCGGCATCGTGACGTCTTGAGCGCGACGGCTTCCGGGCAACTGACGATCACCAAACACCCCCACGGCTGCCTGATGGTGTTTCCTCGTCCCGAGTGGGAAAAATTCCGCGAACGCATTGCGGCCTTGCCCATGTCCGCCCAGTGGTGGAAGCGGATTTTTCTGGGTAACGCCATGGATGTGGAGATGGATGGCACCGGTCGTGTGCTGATCTCTCCCGAGTTGCGTGAGTCCGCAGGCATTGCCAAGGACACCATGCTGTTGGGCATGGGCAACCACTTTGAGCTGTGGGACAAGGCCACGTACGACGAACAAGAAGCGAAGGCGATGCAGGGTGAGATGCCCGATGTCTTCAAGGACTTCTCTTTTTAAGGCCCCACGGTGGAAGCTCCTCGGACCCATACCACCGTATTGTTGAACGAAGCGGTAGATGCCTTGTTCAGTGATGGCGGCACTCCCTTTGACGCAGCGGCACAAGCGACCTATGTGGATGCCACATTCGGGCGCGGCGGCCACTCGCGCAGCATTCTTTCCCGGCTGGATGCGTCAGGACGCCTGATTGCTTTTGATCGCGATCCTGAGGCGGTGGCGCAAGCTGCGTATATTGCGGATGCCCGATTCTCCATTCGTCACGAAGGTTTTTCAAACCTCGGTGTGTTGCCACTTGCCAGTGTGGGCGGCGTGCTGATGGACCTTGGTGTGAGTTCTCCCCAGATTGACAGCCCGGAGCGGGGCTTCAGCTTCCGCTTCGACGGCCCTTTGGATATGCGCATGGATACCACGCGCGGTGAGAGTGTGGCCCAGTGGCTGGAAACAGCCGAGATTAATCAAATCGCGGAGGTGATACGTGAATATGGCGAAGAACGGTTTGCTGGGTCAATTGCAAAGGCGATTGTTGCTCGCCGACAGGAACGGGGCTCAATTTCAACCACCTCCGAGTTGGCCCAACTCGTGGCTGACACGGTCAAAACCCGCGAGCCGGGCCAGAACCCTGCAACGCGCACATTTCAGGCTTTTCGGATTTTCATCAACGCCGAGCTTGAGGAGCTGCAACAGGCGCTAGACGCGAGTTTGGAAGTCCTTCAGCCCGGCGGGCGCCTGGCGGTGATCAGCTTCCATTCGCTGGAAGACCGCATCGTCAAGCAATTCATTGCCAAGCACTCCAAAGATGAGTATGACCGGCGGGCTCCCTTTGCGGCCCCCAAGGTCATGAAGCTCAAGGCTTTGGGGCGCATTAAACCCAGTGCAGAAGAGGTTGCCGCCAACCCCCGCGCGCGCAGCGCGATTCTGCGGGTGGCGCAAAGGATGCCGGTATGATGCGCATCAACCTGGTGCTGTTGGTGGCCATCGTTTTCAGTGCGCTGTATCTGGTGGGTATCCAGTATGAGTCGCGACGACTGTTCACAGAGCTGGACAGGGTCCGGGCGGACGCCCGCCGTCTGGAAACCGAGTTCGGTCGCTTGCAGGTTGCCAAGCGCGAACAAGCGACCTCTGCGCGTGTTGAGCAGCTCGCGCGTGAGAAGCTGCAGATGCGGCAGGTGACGCCTGCGATCACAGGTTATGTCACGTACAGCGCGCCTGCGCCCCTGGAGGTCGATGCTGCGGCCCGGAAAGGCGCCCCGTGACGCGCAGGGGGATTCAGTACACGTCCAGTCCCTTGTTGGCCAGTCGCACGCCGGTCTGGCGCAGCAAGTTTGTGGTGGGCGCGATTGCGCTGGGTTTTACGGGTTTGGTGGCACGTGCGGCCTACATCCAGGTGTACGCCAATGATTTTTTTCAGCGCCAGGGCGAAGTGCGTTTCGCGCGCACGATTGACTTGCCGGCGGATCGTGGCCGCATTCTCGACCGCAATGGCCTGATTCTTGGCTCCAGTGTTCCAGCGCCCAGCATCTGGGCCATTCCTGAAGATGTGGAGCTTGAAAAAGGTCAGTTGGCCCAATTGGCAAAGTTGCTCAACATGCCGGCCGCTGACATCGCCAAGAAGCTGCAAGACGAGGACAAGTCGTTTGTCTGGATCAAGCGCCAGGTGGATGCGGATATTGCCAAAAAAATTGCAGAACTAAAAATCAAAGGCATCTACCAGCGCAAAGAGTACAAGCGCCAATATCCCGAGGGTGAGGCCGCTGCGCACATCGTGGGCTTCACCAATGTCGAAGACAAGGGCCAGGAAGGCGTGGAGTTGATGTTCAACAAGGAGTTGCTTGGTCGCCCGGGCATGCGCCACGTGATCAAGGACCGGCTCGGGCGCGCGGTGGAGGATGTGGGTGAAATGGTGCCTCCGGTGCCGGGGCGTGACCTGCAACTCAGCATTGACAGCAAGGTGCAGTTTTTCGCATACCAAAAGTTGCGTGACGCGGTTGTCACCAACAAAGCCAAAGCCGGCAGTGTGGTGGTTCTCGATGCCATCACCGGTGAAGTGCTGGCTCTGGCCAACTACCCCAGCTATGTACCTGACAAACGCCAGAACCTGACCGGCGAGCAGTTGCGTAATCGCGCGCTGACGGATACCTTCGAACCGGGCTCGGTGATGAAGCCTTTTACGGTGGGTCTTGCCTTGGAAAGCGGTCGTGTCAAGCCGTCGACCCTGATTGACACCGCGCCGGGCACGGTCACCATCACCGGCGCAACGATACGCGACTCACACCCCCACGGTGCCTTGACGGTTGAGCAGGTCATCCAGGTCTCTAGCAATGTGGGAACGACCAAGCTGGCCATGCAAATGCCTGCCAGTGAAATGTGGCAAACCTTCTCGCAAGCCGGTTTTGGCCAAAAGCCGCAGATCGAGTTTCCCGGTGTTGTGTCGGGCCGGCTGCGCCCCTACAAATCCTGGCGACCGATCGAACAGGCCACCATTTCCTACGGCTATGGCATGTCAGCGTCACTGTTCCAGATGGTGCGTTCCTACACCGTGTTCTCCCATGGTGGCGAAATCATTCCTGCCACGCTGTTGAAAGCCAGCCAGCCCGCTGTCGGCGTCCCCGTGTTTTCTGAACAAACTGCGGCCAGGATTCGCCACATGCTCAAGATGGCGGCCGGCCCAGGAGGCACGGCGCCCAAAGCCCAGACCATCGGTTACTCGGTCGGCGGGAAGTCCGGAACCGCCTACAAACAAATCGGCAAGGGTTACGGCAGCGACGGAAACCGCAAATACCGCAGCTGGTTTGTGGGCATGGCGCCTATCGAGCAGCCGCGCATCATCGTGGGCGTGATGCTGGATGAGCCCAGTGCCGGCAAGTACTACGGCGGCGAAGTGGCCGCGCCGGTATTCAGTGAGACCGTGCAACAAACCCTGCGCATGATGGGTGTGCAACCCGACATGGCGGTGCAGCCGCACATCGTCGCGGATGCGGTAGAGGAGAGCTTCTGATGGCTATCCTCACATCCCCAGAGCACGCTGTGGAATGGCTGCGCGCCCGTGGCGCACAAGGACTCTCTACTGACAGTCGCGAGGTGGGCCACCAAGATGCGTTCATTGCTTGGCCCGGTGCCGCAAGTGATCCACGGCGCTTTGTAGCGGCCGCACTGGCGAACGGTGCGCTCGCCTGCCTGGTGGAGCAGTCGGGTGCAGAGGCTTTTGCATGGAATCCCGATCGCACGGGTTTTTACTCTGGACTCAAAGCCGGTTCTGGGCCGATTGCGGCAGCGTTTTACGGCACGCCTTCCCGGGATTTGGCCGTGATGGCGGTGACGGGCACCAACGGAAAGACCAGCACCGCCTGGTGGTTGGCGCAGGCACTGGGCCAAGTAGGAGGCCAAGAGGCCATGCCGTGTGGCGTCATCGGCACGCTGGGCGTTGGCCGTCCTCCTGCACTGAAGGCCACCGGCTTCACGACCCCTGACCCGGTTCTTTTGCAGAAGACCCTGCGGTCCTTTGTGGACCAGGGGCTCCGGGCCTGTGCGATGGAGGCCTCCTCCATCGGCATCGAAGAGCTGCGCATGACTGGCACCGTCATCCACACCGCCATCTTCACCAACTTCACCCAGGACCATCTGGACTACCACGGCAACATGGCTGCGTACTGGGCCGCCAAACGTGCGCTGTTCTCCTGGGACGGATTGAAGGCCGCCGTGGTCAATGTGGATGACGAGAAGGGTGTCGAGTTGGCCGCAGAACTGGAGTCCGGCTCCCTGGACGTCTGGACCATCGCTGTGCAGCGCGACGCGCGCCTGGTGGCCCGTAGCGTGAGCCATGCGGCGCAAGGCTTGGCGTTTGACGTGGTGGAAGGCGCTCAATCGGTGCGTCTGCAGTCGCAGGTCATCGGCAGTTACAACGTCTCCAATCTGCTGGGGGTGATTGCAGCCATGCGTACCTTGGGCATAAGCCTGCAGTCTGCGGTGCAAGCCTGCGCAACACTGTTGCCGGTGCCGGGCCGTATGGAGTGCGTGGGGGGCGAAGCTGCACCCTTGGTCGCGGTGGACTATGCCCATACGCCGGATGCTTTGGCGCAGGCTTTGCGCGCATTGCAGCCGGTGGCGAAGGCACGTGGTGGAAAACTATGGTGTGTGTTCGGCTGCGGTGGTGACCGCGATGCATCCAAGCGCCCCTTGATGGGGGCCGTGGCCGCTGCCCAATCAGCGCATGCGGTGGTGACCAGCGACAACCCCCGCAGCGAGAAGCCCGAGGCCATCGTGGCGCAAATTCTCTTGGGTATGGTGGAGTGCCCCCATGTGGATGTGCAGGTGGACCGCGCAGTGGCAATTGCCGATGCGATCCGTGCTGCGGACGTTCGCGACGTCATTTTGCTGGCCGGCAAAGGCCATGAAGAAACCCAGGAGATCGCCAGCGTGAAAACCCCGTTCTCCGACATGGCGCACGCCCGGGCTGCCCTGGCTGTGCGCAGCTCCAACGGGGAGGCCACGCGATGAGCGCCATGATGGTCCTTGCTCACGCCCTCGCGCTGATACCCGGTGCCACCTTGGTGGGCGATGGTGGCACGCCCATTCACCGCGTGCACACGGATACCCGGACGATTGCGTCCGGCGACCTGTTTGTGGCACTCCAAGGCGAGCGCTTCGATGCCAACGACATGTTGCATGAAGCCATCGCCAAGGGCGCTGCAGCCGTGCTGTGCCATGCTGGTCTTGCGGCAAGTGCCTACCCCGCAGGCTTGCCGCGCATTGAGGTGGCCAACAGCAAGCTGGCCTTGGCCGCGTTGGCCACCGGCTGGCGCGCCCAATTCGACTTGCCGGTGATCGCCGTAACCGGCAGCAACGGCAAAACGACCGTGACCCAGATGATTGCCAGCATCCTGCACACGCATGCACCTGATGGCGCGGCGCTGGCGACGGTGGGTAACTTCAACAACGACATCGGTGTGCCTTTGACGCTGTTGCGCATGCGGGCATCGCATTGCATCGCCGTGGTGGAGCTGGGCATGAACCACCCTGGTGAAATCGCCGTGCTCGCCGCCATGGCCCAGCCCACGGTCGCGCTGGTGAACAACGCGCAGCGAGAGCACCTCGAATTCATGCACACCATCGACGCGGTGGCGCGTGAAAACGGCAGCGTGCTGTCTTCATTGCCGGAAGCCGGCACAGCCGTCTTCCCTGCGGATGATGATTACGCTCCACTTTGGCGCGAGCTCTCTGCTGGTCGTGCCATCACAACCTTTGCACGTGGTGATGCCGGCGCAGACTGCGTGCTGCGCAGCGCAATTTGGCAGGATGGTGCCTGGCAGGTCGTGGCCGGTACGCCCCAAGGCGAGCTGCGCTACCGCTTGGCCATTGCTGGCCGTCATAACGTGAAAAATTCATTGGCCGCTGCCGCCTGCGCCTTGTCTGCCGGTGTGCCCGCTGCCACAGTGGAACGTGGCTTGGAAGCCTTTGTGCCCGTCAAGGGCCGCTGCCGCGCGATGCAGGTGCGGCACAACGCACTTGATTTCACCCTGGTGGATGACACCTACAACGCCAACCCCGATTCCATGCGCGCTGCCATCGATGTGCTGGCGGATTTGCCTGGCCCACGCTTGCTGGTGATGGGTGATATGGGCGAAGTGGGTGCGCAGGGGCCTGCTTTCCATGCCGAAGCCGGTCGCTATGCCCGTGATGCCGGTATTGAACATGTGTTGGCGTTGGGGGAGTCCAGCGCCCACGCGGTGCAGGAAATGCCGGGTGCCCGGCATTTCAAGGACGTGGCAGACCTGAACGCCGCTGCCTTGGCCTTGGCCCCGGTGGTGGCCAGTGTCTTGGTCAAAGGCTCGCGCTTCATGCGCATGGAGCGCGTGGTGGAGGCCCTGTCGGCCCGCTCTGCGCAGGAGGAGGCGGGTCATGCCTAAATTGTTTGGAGAAGTTTCATGCTGCTGAGCCTGGCCCAATGGCTGCAAAGTTTGTCGCCCGAGTTTGGCGTGTTCCGGGTATTCCAGTACCTCACTTTCCGGGCCGTGATGGCAGCGCTGACTGCGCTGCTGATCGGCCTGCTTGCCGGCCCTGCCGTGATCCGTCGTCTGCGGGCCTTGAAGATCGGGCAACCCATACGCGGCTACGGCATGGAAACCCATTTGGCCAAGAGCGGCACGCCCACCATGGGGGGCGTGCTGATTCTGTTGTGCATTGCCACCTCCACGCTGCTGTGGGCTGACTTGTCCAACCGTTTCGTCTGGATCGTGCTCATCGTGACCCTGGGCTTCGGAGCCATCGGATGGGTGGATGACTGGCGCAAGGTGGTGCACAAAGACCCGGAGGGCATGCGTTCCCGCGAAAAGTATTTCTGGCAAAGCCTGATAGGCCTGCTGGCCGCGCTGTACCTGGTGTTCAGCATTTCTGAAAGCTCCAACCTGCGGGTGCTGGAGCTGTTCGTCAACTGGGTGCGCTCGGGCTTTGATGTGAACCTGCCGCCCAAGGCCGGGCTGTTGCTGCCGTTTATCAAAGAAGTGAGCTACCCCTTGGGGGTGCTGGGCTTTGTGGTCATGACCTATCTGGTCATCGTGGGCTCCAGCAATGCCGTGAACCTGACCGACGGCCTGGACGGCCTGGCCATCATGCCGGTGGTGATGGTGGGCTCGGCCTTGGGGGTGTTCGCCTACGTGACCGGCAGCTCGGTGTTCTCCAAGTACCTGCTGTTCCCCTACATTCCCGGCTCCGGCGAACTGCTGATTTTCTGCTCGGCCATGGCCGGTGCCGGGCTGGCATTTTTGTGGTTCAACACCCATCCGGCCCAGGTCTTCATGGGCGATGTGGGCGCCTTGGCACTGGGCGGCGCGCTGGGCACCATTGCCGTCATCGTGCGCCAGGAAATTGTGCTGGCCATCATGGGCGGCATTTTCGTGGCCGAGGCCCTGTCGGTGATGTTGCAGGTCACCTGGTTCAAGTTCACCAAAAAGAAGTTCGGAGAAGGTCGCCGTTTGCTCAAGATGGCGCCGCTGCACCACCATTTCGAAAAATCCGGCTGGAAAGAGACCCAGGTGGTGGTCCGCTTCTGGATCATCACCATGCTGCTCTGCCTGGTCGGCCTGTCCACCCTGAAACTGCGATGAACACGCCCGAGCAGCACCTCCCGCCTGAACCCTTGCAAACACCGGAAAAAGACGCCGGTGCGGTGCAGCACGCGCCTATGGTGCAAGAGGTTCAGCCGGTGGTGTCTGAATGTAATGTGGAGGGTTCGCCTGCTGCTCCAACGTCCGCCGGCCCCAAGGCATTGCCCACTAACTTGACCGCTGCCAAAGAGGCCGCCGAGTTTGTGGCCCGGATCTTTGCGGAAACCGAGGCTGAAAAAACAGAAGCAGCAGAAGCGCAAACCACGCAAGCCGAGGTCACCGTTGATGAAGTGGTAGCCGAAACGGAACCTTCAGCCGAACAAGTCTTTGCGCCGCTGGCCGGTCAGCGCGTGCTGATCCTGGGGCTGGGCGCTTCTGGCTTGGCGATGGCGCGTTGGTGTGTGCGGACCGGTGCCGCGCAAGTGACCGTGGCCGATACCCGCGACACCCCCCCTCAACTGGCCGTGTTGCAGCAAGAATTACCCCAGGTGCATTTTGTGGCGGGTGCCTTCACGGCGTCTCTCGTGGAAGGGCGCGACCTGAACGCTGTGTACCGCTCACCCGGTCTGAGCCCTGAAGAAATTGCTCCTGTTTTAGGAGCTGCTCACGCTTACTCCATCAGCGTTGGTGGCGAATTAAGCTTGTATTCCATGGCGCTGGAGGCACTGCGCACCGTACGTGCCTACCAGCCCGCCGTGTTGGCGATCACCGGCACTAACGGCAAAACCACCGTGACGTCGCTGACCGGGCAGCTGATGGCCCATGCGGGCAAAACCGTTGCGGTTGCCGGCAACATCGGCCCCACGTTGCTGGATACGCTGACACTGCACCTTGATGCCGACACCCTGCCCGAGGTGTGGGTGCTGGAACTCTCCAGCTTCCAGCTGGATGCCGCAGGCAGCTTCGAACCCACTGCCGCCGTGGTACTCAATGTGACGCAGGACCACCTCGATTGGCACGGCAGCATGCACGCCTACGCCGGCGCCAAGGCCCGCATCTTCGGCCAGCGCGGCCTGATGGTGCTGAACCGGGAAGACGCTACCGTCATGGCCATGCGCCCTGAGCCGGTGCGTGTACGCCTGCAGAAGCCGCAAGAGCGTGCCTACCTCTCCTTCGGCACCGACATGCCTCAACGCCCTGGCGACTTCGGGATCGAAGATGTCAACGGCATGGTCTGGCTGGTGCGTGCCCTGGAAGCGGACGAAACCCGCAGGCGCCGCAAGGACGAAGCGGAAGAGATTCACATCCAGCGCCTGATTCCGGCCGACGCCCTGCGCATACGCGGTCGCCACAACGCCAGCAATGCCCTGGCTGCGCTGGCCTTGTGTGCCTCGGCCGGCTGTTCGTTGGCGCCGCTTCTTTACGGCCTGCGCGAATACCGTGGCGAACCGCACCGTGTGGAGCCTGTGGGCATCCTCAACGACGTTGAATTTTTTGACGACAGCAAGGGCACCAATGTGGGCGCCACCGTCGCTGCCTTGCAGGGCCTGGGCGCCGACCGCCGCATCGTCGTCATTCTGGGTGGCGAGGGCAAAGGCCAGGACTTTGCACCCTTGGCTGCCCCGGTGCAGCGCTATGTGCGCGCCGTGGTGCTGATAGGCCGGGATGCTCCCCTGATCCGCGCCGCGCTGGAGATGACGGGCGTTCCCCTGGTGGATGCCGACAGCATGGCGGCGGCCGTCACGCTGGCCAATGCCAAGGCCCACGCCGGCGATGCGGTGCTCATGTCCCCCGCCTGTGCGAGTTTTGACATGTTCAAGAACTATGAACACCGCGCGCAGGTGTTTTTGGACGCGGTCAAAGAGCTGGCCTTGTCCAGCGGTACCGAGTTGGAGCAGCTTCTATGAAGTTCATGCCCAAAGCCCTCGGCGCATGGTTTGCGCCCAAGGAAGCAGAGGCCGCCGGTGCCTTGCCCGTGCGTCTGGGCGGGCGCGGCTCGTTCTCGGCCAGCACCACCCCGGCACAGGTCAAAGGCTTTGACCAGCCGCTGGTCTGGGTGACGGTGGCCTTGTTGCTCTGGGGACTGGTGATGGTCTATTCCGCCTCGATCGCCATGCCCGACAACCCCAAGTTCACCTTCTACAGCCATAGCCACTTTGTGATCCGCCACGCGGTGTCCATGGGGGTAGCCTTTGTGGCTGCGCTGATAGCCTTCCAGGTGCCGGTGCAGACTTGGGAGCGTCTGGCACCCTGGTTGTTTGTGGCTTCCTTGGTGTTGCTGATTCTGGTGCTGGGTGTGGGCCGCGGCGTGAATGGTGCCAAGCGCTGGATCTCTTTGGGGGTGATGAACTTCCAGCCTTCCGAGCTGGCCAAATTTGCCGTGCTGCTCTATGCGTCCGATTACATGGTCCGCAAGATGGAAGTGAAGGAGCATTTCTTCCGCGCCGTGGCTCCCATGGCGGTGGCGGTGGCCGTGATCGGATTGTTGCTGCTGGCGGAGCCCGACATGGGAGCCTTCATGGTGATTGCCGTGATCGCCATGGGCATTCTCTTTTTGGGGGGGGTGAACGCCCGCATGTTCTTCCTCATCGCGGCGGTGATTGTGGTGGCTTTCGGGCTGATGATCGCCTTCTCGGAATGGCGTCGTGAGCGCATCTTTGCGTACCTGGACCCCTGGAACGAAAAGTACTCCATGGGCAAGGGCTACCAGCTCTCGCACTCCTTGATTGCCATCGGCCGGGGCGAGATCTTCGGCGTCGGTCTGGGGGGCAGCGTGGAAAAACTGCACTGGCTGCCCGAGGCACATACCGACTTTTTGTTGGCGGTGATCGGCGAAGAGTTCGGCCTCATCGGAGTGGTCACGGTCATCGGCATGTTCCTCTGGATGACCCGCCGCATCATGCATATTGGCCGCCAAGCCATTGCGCTGGACCGCGTATTCGCCGGCCTGGTAGCCCAGGGTGTGGGCGTGTGGATGGGCTTTCAGGCCTTCATCAACATGGGCGTGAACCTGGGCGCCTTGCCCACCAAGGGCCTGACCCTGCCACTGATGAGCTACGGCGGCTCCGCCATCCTGATCAACCTGGTTGCCATCGCCGTGGTCCTGCGCGTGGACTTCGAGAATCGCCAGTTGATGCATGGGGGGCGGGTATGACGCAAAAGACCGCATTGATCATGGCCGGCGGCACGGGTGGGCACATCTTCCCCGGACTCGCCGTGGCGCAGGCCCTGCGGGACAAAGGCTGGCGCGTGCATTGGCTGGGGGCCCCCGGCAGCATGGAAAGCCGCATCGTGCCGACCCGGGGTATTCCGCTGGAACTGGTCGAGTTCGGTGGTGTGCGTGGCAAGGGGTTCATCACCTTGGCCTTGTTGCCCCTCAAACTGCTGCGCGCCTTCTGGCAAAGCCTGCAAGTGGTGCGCCGTGTGAAACCTGACGTGCTGGTGGGCCTGGGTGGCTACATCACTTTCCCCGGCGGCATGATGGGTGTGCTCTGCGGCAAACCCTTGGTGCTGCATGAGCAGAACTCGGTAGCCGGCATGGCCAACAAGGTCCTGGCCGGTGTGGCCGACCGCGTGTTTGCCGCCTTCCCCCAAGCCATGCCCAAGGCCGAATGGGTGGGCAACCCCCTGCGCGCTGAATTCTTGAACCTGCCCGGGCCAGACCTGCGTTTTGCCGGCCGCAGCGGCCCGCTTAAGGTGCTGGTCGTGGGCGGCAGCCTGGGCGCTCGCGCACTCAACACCGTGGTTCCGCAAGCCCTGGCACTGATCCCCGAAGCCCAGCGCCCGGTGGTGACGCACCAGGCCGGCGAGAAACAAATTGATGAACTGCGGGCCAACTATGCCGCCGCCGGCGTAGAGGCCACGCTCACCCCATTTATTGACAACACCGCGCAAGCCTTTGCCGATGCCGATCTGGTCATTTGCCGGGCCGGCGCCAGCACGGTGACCGAGCTGGCCGCCGTGGGCGCTGCGGCGGCCTTTGTGCCTTTTCCATCCGCCGTGGATGACCACCAGACCTTCAATGCCCGCTTCCTGGTTGATCAGGGCGGTGGCTGGCTCTTGCCGCAAGCCACTCTGACCCCCGAAGCGCTGGCAGACATGCTATTGAAAACAGAGCGACCCGCGCTGATGCAGCGGGCGCTGGGAGCTAAAAAGATGCAACAACTACACGCCACCGAAGCCGTGGTGGCCGCCTGCGAGGAGCTCGCGAAATGAAGCACGCCGTCCACACATCCACTTCGTCGAGAAATGTGAAGGCCGCCGAAATGAAGGGGCCGGCATGAAGCACGCTGTCAAGCACATTCATTTCGTCGGCGTGGGCGGTTCCGGCATGTCCGGCATTGCCGAAGTGCTGAGCAACCTCGGCTATGAGATTTCAGGCTCGGACCTGGCCGACAACGCCACCACCCGCCGCCTGGCTGCCTTAGGCATCAAGACCTACGTCGGCCATGCGGCAGAGAACGTGGCAGGTGCCGACGCGGTGGTCACCTCCACGGCGGTGCAGTCCGACAACCCCGAAGTCATCCGCGCCCGCGAGAGGAAGATCCCCATCGTGCCCCGCGCGCTGATGCTGGCTGAGCTCATGCGCCTCAAGCAAGGCATTGCGATTGCCGGCACCCATGGCAAAACCACCACCACCAGTCTGGTGGCCAGCGTATTGGCGGAGGCTGGTCTGGACCCCACGTTTGTGATCGGTGGCCGCTTGAACAGCGCAGGCGCGAATGCGCGCCTGGGCAGTGGCGAGCACATCGTGGTCGAGGCGGATGAGTCGGATGCGTCCTTCCTGAACCTGCTGCCCGTGATGGCGGTGGTCACCAACATCGACGCCGACCACATGGAAACCTACGGGCACGATTTCGGCAAGCTCAAGAAAGCGTTTGTCGACTTCCTGCACCGCATGCCCTTCTACGGCGCGGCCATTCTGTGCACGGACGACCCGGCGGTGCGCGACATCTGCGAGCAGGTCACCTGCCCGATCACCAGCTACGGCCTCAACGAAGACGCCGAAGTGCGCGCCGTGAATGTGCGTGCTATGGGTGGCCAAATGCACTTCACGGTGCAGCGCCGCAACGGGGTGGTGCTGCCCGACATGGAAGTGGTGCTCAACCTGCCCGGCCTGCACAACGTGCTCAACGCCCTGTCTGCGATTGCGGTGGCGGTGGAGCTGAACATTCCGGACGCCGCCGTCATCAAGGCGCTGGCCGAGTTCAAGGGCGTGGGCCGTCGCTTCCAACGTTATGGCGACCTCGCTTTGCCGCAAGGGGGCACGGTCACGGTGATTGACGACTACGGCCACCACCCCGTCGAGATGGCGGCCACGCTAGCTGCCGCACGCGGCGCCTTCCCCGGTCGGCGTCTCGTGTTGGCTTTCCAGCCGCACCGCTACACCCGCACGCGCGATTGCTTTGAAGACTTTGTGAAAGTCATAGGCGCCGGTGCCGATACGGTGCTGCTCGCCGAGGTGTATGCCGCTGGCGAAGCGCCCATCGTGGCGGCTGATGGCCGCTCTCTGGCCCGCGCCTTGCGCGTGGGCGGCAAGGTGGAGCCCTTGTTTGTGGACGACATCGCCGCCATGCCGCAGGCCGCCATCGACAACGCGCGCGATGGCGATGTGCTGATGTGCATGGGCGCGGGTTCGATTGGCGCGGTGCCCGGAAAAATCGTGGAATTGCTACAAAATCAGGAGCTGCTTGCGCAGCAGGGATAAGGGCTATGAGCCAAAATGATCTGAAACTAGGCAAGGTGGCCGTGCTGATGGGCGGCGCCTCGGCGGAGCGCGAGGTGTCGCTGATGTCGGGAACTGGCGTGCTCAAGGCACTGCGTTCGCAAGGCGTGGACGCCCATGCCTTCGACCCCTCGGAACGTGCACTGGACGAACTCAAGCGCGAAGGCTTTGATCGCTGCTTCATCGCGCTGCACGGCCGATTCGGCGAAGACGGCACGGTGCAGGGCGCCTTGGAGCTGCTGGGTATTTCGTACACCGGCTCTGGCGTGATGGCCTCCAGCATTTCCATGGACAAGGTCATGACCAAGCGCATCTGGCGTTTTGAAGGCCTGTCCACCCCCGCATGGCAACAGGTCAAAAGCGCCACTGAAACCCATGCCGCGTTTGCGGCGCTGGGCGCACCCATGATCGTGAAGCCCGCGCGTGAGGGCTCCTCCATCGGCTTCACCAAAGTGATGACGGCCGACCAGTGCGATGCCGCCTACGCTTTGGCCTCCCAACACGACAGCCATGTGCTGTGCGAACAGTTCATCGCGGGCGATGAAGTCACCTGCCCGGTGTGGGGGCCATCCTCTGCCCCTGAAGCCCTGCCGGTCATCCGCATCGTGGCGCCGGAAGGCAACTACGACTACCAGAACAAGTACTTCACCGACACCACCCAATACCTAGTCCCCGCTGGCTTGCCTGCCGGCGAAGAAGAAGCCATCCAGGCGCTGGTCTGCAAGGCCTACCAGGTGCTGGGTTGCCGAGGCTGGGCACGTGCGGACGTGATGATTGACGCCACGACCCGCACGCCCTACCTGCTGGAGATCAACACCTCGCCGGGCATGACCGGCCATTCCCTGGTGCCCATGTCTGCCAAAGCGGCCGGCATCAGCTACGAAGAACTGTGTGTGCGCTTGCTGCAAAGCACTGCCACCGACGGGAAGGCTGACGCGTGATGAACGCCGCCGGGCCGTCCCAAGGCGTGAGGGTCCCTTCGGGGGGCAGCGCAGCACACGCAGTGGCAAGCGTGGGGGCCGCATGACATCCACTGTCGCTACTCCGCTGGACGTCAAGCTCATGAACGGGACCGCTGTGCTCCTGTTCATGGCCTTTGTCGTTCTCGCAGTGGTGACAGGCGGCCGCTGGCTGGGCCGTTTGCCGATGTTTGCCATCCAGGGCATCACGGTGACCGGCGACATGAACCACAACAGCCCGCTCACGCTGCGGGCCAATGTGGCACCCGGTCTGAGTGGTACGTTCTTTTCGGTGGATCTGGCGCGGGTGCGCTCCGCCTTCGAGGCGGTGCCCTGGGTGCGCCATGCGGTGGTGCGCCGCGAGTTTCCCAACCGGTTGCGCGTGGACTTGCAGGAGCACGTGGCGGTGGCCTATTGGGGGGGGGAGCAAGAGGTGCGCTTGCTCAACAGCTTTGGCGAAGTGTTTGAAGCCAATGTGGGCGAGGTGGAGCAGGACGTGTTGCCCAAGCTCAGCGGCCCTGACGGCCAGAGCGGCGAAGTGCTGACCATGTACCGCACCTTGACCCCTTTGTTTGCGGGCATGGAGCTGCCGCTGGAGCAGCTGGAGTTGTCGGGGCGCGGCAGCTGGCGCGCGCGCCTGGACGGGGGCGCCGTGATTGAGTTGGGGCGCGGGACGCCTGTGGAAGTCACGGAACGCCTCCAGCGGTTTTTGAGAACGCTGACGCAAGTCACCACACGCTTCGGACGGGCCCCGGCCTCGTTGGAGTCGGCGGATTTGCGGCATGCCAACGGATACGCGGTCAAGCTGCGGGGCGTCACCACGCTGGCAGCGGACAGCACCAAGAAATAGCGGAAACGAAGCAGGGTACAACTATGGCAAAAGAATACAAAGATCTTGTCGTCGGGCTGGACATCGGCACCGCCAAGGTGATGGCAGTGGTGGCTGAAGTCATGCCCGGCGGGGAGCTCAAGCTGGCCGGTTTCGGCGTGGCGCCGAGCAATGGGCTCAAGCGCGGCGTCGTGGTCAATATTGATGCCACCGTAGCCAGCATCCAGCAGGCGCTCAAAGAGGCCGAGCTAATGGCCGACTGCAAGATCACCCGGGTGTACACCGGTATCACCGGCAGCCACATCCGCGGTATCAACAGCAGCGGCATGGTGGCGGTGAAGGACCGCGAAGTGACGCAGGCTGACGTGGCCCGCGTGGTGGAAACCGCCAAGGCCATCAACATCTCGACCGACCAGCGCCTGCTGCTGGTGGAACCCCAGGAATTCATCATCGACGGCCAGGATGTGCGAGAGCCCATAGGCATGAGCGGCATTCGCTTGGAGGCCAAAGTGCACATCGTGACCGGCGCGCAAAGTGCGGCGGAAAACATCATCAAGTGCGTGCGCCGTTGCGGCCTGGAAGTCGAACAGCTCATGCTCAACCCGCTGGCCAGCAGCTTGTCGGTTTTGACCGAAGACGAGCGCGAACTCGGCGTGGCCTTGGTGGATATTGGCGCGGGCACGACGGATGTGGCCATCTTCACCAACGGTGCCATCCGCCACACGGCCGTGATCCCGATTGCGGGTGACCTGATCACCAGCGACATTGCCATGGCCTTGCGCACACCCACCAAGGATGCCGAAGACATCAAGGTCGAGTCGGGTCACGCCAAGCAGTTGCTGGTGGACCCCGAGACGCAAGTGGAAGTGCCCGGCTTGGGTGACCGTGGCCCCCGCATGCTGAGCCGTCAGGCCCTGGCCGGTGTGATCGAGCCGCGCGTGGAAGAAATCTTCTCCTTGGTGAACCAGGTGATGCGCGAGTCCGGCTATGAAGAAGTGTTGTCCAGCGGCATCGTGCTCACCGGCGGCAGCTGCATCATGCCCGGCATGGTGGAGTTGGGGGAGGACATTTTCCTCAAGCCCGTGCGTCGCGGCATCCCCAAATACAACAGTGCTTTGGCCGACATGGTGGCGCAGCCCCGTGCCGCCACGGTGATGGGCCTGCTGGAGGAAGCCCGCATTGCCCGCATGCGCGGCTACAAGGTCGCGCAGAAGTCCGGCACCATGAAGTCAGCGTTCAGTTCCGTCAAGGACTGGTTTGTAGGGAACTTTTAACCATGAAACCTCCGCTTTCGCACACCGCTTGTGCATTCGCAAGCGCCGATGGCTTCTTGTGGTTAGCAAGAGGGGGGCCGCCTTCGTAAATGAATCCCCGTCCTTTGTGCTGCATACAAATTCAATTCACTTTTAAACAGTTTTCAGGAGTAACAAGATGAGTATCGAAATGATCGAAGAAGAAGCCTTCAACCAAGGTACCCAAATCAAGGTCATCGGCGTGGGTGGTGGCGGCGGCAACGCGGTGGAGCACATGATTACCACCTCGGTGGGGGGCGTGGAATTCATCTGCGCCAACACCGACGCGCAGGCGCTGAGCCGCAGCTCCGCGCACAAAACCATTCAGCTCGGCGGCACCGGCCTGGGCGCCGGCAGCAAGCCCGACAAGGGCCGTGAAGCCGCTGTGCAGGCCGAAGCCGACATCCGCCAGGCCATCGAAGGCGCACACATGCTGTTCATCACCGCTGGCATGGGCGGCGGCACCGGTACCGGTGCAGCGCCTGTGATTGCCAAAGTGGCCAAGGAAATGGGCATCCTGACGGTGGGCGTAGTGACCAAGCCCTTCGACTTCGAAGGTGGCCGCCGCATGAGCAATGCCGACTCCGGCTTGGCCGAGCTGGAAGCCAATGTGGACTCCCTCATCGTGGTGCTCAACGAAAAGCTGTTGGAAGTGCTGGACGATGACGTCTCTCAGGACGAAGCCTTTGCCCATGCCAACGATGTGCTGAAGAACGCCGTGGGCGGCATTGCGGAAATCATCAACGTCAAGGGTGAAATCAACGCCGACTTTGAAGACGTGCGCACCGTGATGGGTGAGCCCGGCAAGGCCATGATGGGGACAGCGTCTGCCAGCGGCCCGGACCGTGCCCGCATTGCGGCGGAGCAAGCCGTAGCTTGCCCGCTGCTGGAAGGTGTTGACCTGTCCGGCGCCAAGGGTGTGCTGGTGCTGATCTCTGCGTGCAAGGGTTCCCTGAAGTTGAAGGAATCCAAGATGGCGATGGAGACCATCCGTGCCTGCGCATCGCCTGATGCGCATGTCATTTACGGCACCGCCAACGACGAGAAGTTGGGCGACGAAATCCGCGTGACGGTGATCGCTACCGGCCTGAGCCGCCAGAGCGGCGTTCGCCGCACGGCGCCTCCGCTGCAAGTGCTGCGCACCGGTACGGACAATGTGCCTTTCCATGTGCCTACGCTGAACACCATTGCCAGCCCTGTAGGCACCACCGCCTCCATGGGCAACACCGGTTCCGCCGTGGCGCAGCCGGACTACGGCAGCATGGCGACCCCCAGCGTGTGGCGTACCAACCGCACGCAGGCGGCGGCCAAGGTGGATGCGCTGTCCAGCGGTGGCATGGATGACTATGAAATCCCCGCGTTCTTGCGCAAGCAGGCGGATTGATACTGCCCCCACGCTCCACCGCTGCGCAGGTCGCTGCCCCCCATGGGGGCGTGTTTCCCCTTGGGGTGGCCCTGCGGGGAAACTGGCACACCCCCCGGCTTGCCCACTGCGTGTGGCCGCTTTCCCCCTTGCAGGGGGCAACACCAGTGGGCCGGTGCAGCCGGACCCACGGTGTTTCCGGGCTTAGGCACGTGCAACGGAGGCGTATTGCGCTCCTTCTACAATAGACCTGTGCTGAAACAACGAACACTCAAATCCCTGACCCGCGCCGTAGGCGTGGGCCTGCATAGCGGCCAGCGGGTCGAGATCACCTTGCGCCCTGCAGCTCCGGACACGGGCATCGTGTTCAGACGGGTGGATTTGCCGAATGCGCCGGACATTGTGGTGTCTGCCGAATCGGTGACGGATACGCGCCTCGCTTCCACCCTGTCCTGCGGCAATGCCAAGGTGCATACCGTGGAGCATTTGATGTCGGCCTGTGCCGGTCTGGGCGTGGACAACCTGTTTGTGGACATCACGGCCGAAGAGGTGCCTATCCTCGATGGCTCTGCGGCATCCTTCGTGTTCCTGCTGCAAAGCGCGGGTATCGAGCTGCAGAACGCCCCCCGTCGCTTTATCCGCTTGACGCGCCCGGTCGAGGTGCGCGAGGGCGAAGGCGCGAATGAAAAGTGGGCGCGCCTGGAGCCGTACCACGGTTACAAACTGAGTTTCGAGATCGACTTCAACCACCCCGCTGTGGACTCCACCGGCCAGAAGGTGGAGTTCGACCTCAGCACCGACAGCTATTCGCGGGACATTGCCCGGGCACGCACCTTCGGCTTCACCAAAGATGTCGAAATGATGCGCTCCAACGGCTTGGCCCTGGGCGGTGGTTTGGACAACGCCATCGTGATGGACGACTACAAGGTCCTCAATGCCGACGGCCTGCGTTACGACGACGAGTTCGTGAAGCACAAGATTCTGGACGCCATCGGCGACCTGTACATCGTCGGAAAACCCTTGTTGGCTGCCTACAGCGCGCGCCGCTCGGGACATGCCCTGAACAACAAGCTGTTGCGCGAACTCCAGGCCCACCCGGAAGCCTGGGAAGTCGTTACCTTTGAAGATGTCAAGCAGGCCCCGCAGGGCTTTGCCCAGCCCGTGCGCGCCTGGTAGGCGGGCGGAGGGGCTCGGGGTTTACGCCATATCAGCGACCCCGGCTGTATTTCTGGGTGATGGACTGCAGGCGGCCGAGCCGCCGCAATTTGTCCAATGAGGTTTGCATGCTGTGGACCACGGCGGGATCGGTTTGCGTATTGACGGCGAAGTAATACGCACCGTTCACACTGAGCCGGGCCACGCGGCTTACCGCGCCAGGCGGGAGATTGGCATGGCGCAGATTCCAGTCCATCCCGATTTCGGTGTCTACCATGGCATCAATGGCCCCCGCCATCAGCAGCCGCAGCACGGCGGCGTTCGAGGTGTCCTCCACAATAGACGCTGCGGGAACCCCGGCCTGGAGCAGGTCTTCTTGCGCAGCTTCTTCCCGCACGATGCCAAAGCGCAGTAGCCGGATATCCGGTAGCGGCTTGGCAAGGCCCTGTGCGGCCTTGACATAGACCCAGGTGATGCGGGGCAGCAGCGGGCCTACCCACAAAAAATCATTTTCTCGGGCGGGAAGCCGTGCGGTAGAAAACAGCACGGTATTGGGGCTGATGCTGACGATCTTCTGGGCGCGTGCCCATGGCACCAGGCGGGTCCGGCATGTCAGCTTGGCGTCTGCACATACGGCGGCAAACACCTCTGTAGAAATGCCCTTGATCGCGCCAGATTCTGCAAAGTTGTAGGGGGGCCATTCCTCGGTGAACCCATCCAGCGTTTGTGCGCAAGCCGCTGATACCATCAATAGCAACAGGGCTGCCGCAGTCCGGCAGCGGGCGGGGAAGTTCATGCGATTTGGTAGGGCCGTGGTGGAAAGGAAGGCAGATTCTATTGGCTGCGTCCATCGCGGTAACGAACTTTACCGTTGCCTCCCACGCCCTTGGTTCCCGCCAACAGGGCCATGGACTTGCCGGCGTGCGCGTGCGTAATCGCTAGCCCTAGTGCATCGGCGGCGTCGGGGCCGGGAAGCGCCGGCAAGTGCAGCAAGCGCTTCACCATCTCCTGGATCTGGTCCTTGTGGGCGCGCCCGTGGCCGGCGACGGCCTGCTTCATCTGCAGCGCGGTGTATTCGGCCACCGGCAAGTCGGCGCAGACCAGGGCCGTTACCAAGGCGCCGCGCGCCTGGCCCAGCAGCAGGGTGGACTGCGGGTTCACGTTGACGAACACAATTTCCACCGAGGCGCAGGTCGGCTGGTAGCGCTCCACCACTTCACCGATGCCATCGAACAGCACCTTGAGCCGTGCCGGCAGCGCCCGCGTGTCCAGGTGCTCGGTGCGTATGGTGCCACTGGCCACGTAGCGCACGTCGGCGCCCACCACATCCACCACGCCGAAGCCGGTAGTGCGCAAGCCGGGGTCAATGCCAAGGATTCGCATGCTATGAAATCAGGAGCTATTGGCGTAATAGATACAGGCGCTAGAGGCCAAAATACCACCTGGCCGAGTGGAAAAACACCGGTGCCGCAAAGCACAGGGCGTCCACCCGGTCCAGCAGGCCGCCGGCACCCGTGGTCGAGCGCACCGGGCCGCCCCAGCTGGGAATGCCGCGGTCCCGCTTGAGGGCTTTCATCACAAAATGCCCCATGGAGCCTGCCACGCAGGCAATGAAGGAAAACGCAAACGCGGTGCCCGGTACCCAGGGCGTGATGCCCGCCAACAAGGCACCGAACAGGCTGGCCACAAATACGCCTATCCACCAGCTGGGCCAGTTGAAGCTCTGGCTGATCGCCGGGGCGGCCGGCGGCAGTTTGAGCTTGCGCGACACCAGGTGCTGCACCGCCATGCAGGACTGCACCACCAGCACCAGGAAGAAGACCATGAAGGCGTTCTTGTGGTCGTATCCGGGAAACTTGAGCATCAACAGCGCCGGCACATGGCTCATGCCGTAGATGCACACCATGATGCCCCACTGCAGCTTGGCATTGCGCTCCAGAAACCGCAGCGGGTCGTTGGCCAGCGCGCTGGCGACCGGCAGCGCCAGGAACACATAGACCGGAATGAACACCGCAAACATGTCGAAGTGCTCGGTAGCCACCAGCCAGTACTGCAGCGGCAACACGACAAAGAAAGCCAGTACCAGGCTGCGATGGTCGCCCCGCCGGGTGGGAGAGAGCGTCATGAATTCACGCAGCGCAAAGAATGACACGCCGCCAAACAAGGTGAGTGCCACCAGCGGGCCGCTGACCCAGCCGACCCAGAAGACAAACACCATCAGCCAGCTGGTCCGGATGACGCCATCCAGGTTCTCCAGCTCGCCCCGGCGGCGTTCGCCGGCGACATCGTCGCCATACTCCCGCAGCGACAAGGCGAAAGCCACGATGCTGGCCAGCAGCAGCAAACCGAACACGATGATGAAGAGTGCCCCGATCTGTTGCGTGGGTTCGAGGTTCTTGAGATAGAAATACATAGCTGTCTTATACGTCCCGCAGGGCTAGGACTGCGCTGCGCGCCCGTTCCAGAAAGGCACGGCGTTCTTCGCCAACGCCCACCTGCATCGGGGCGCCAAAAGTGACCGAGCAGAGCACCGGCACCGGCACCACTTCCCCCTTGGGCAGCACGTGTTGCACATTGTTGATCCAGGCAGGGACCAGTACCACATTCGGGAAGCGGGTGGCCAGGTTGTACAGGCCGGCCTTGAATGGCTGGGGTTCACCCGTGTGCCCACGGGTGCCTTCGGGGAACAGGATGATGGAGTCGCCATTGGTCAGCGCTTCCATCAGGGGCTCCAAGGGGTCTTCTTCCGAACTGCGGTCACGCGAGACGTAGATCACATGGAATACCTCGGTGGTGAGCCATCGTCTGAATGGGGATTGGGTCCAGTAGTCTTTGGCGGCAATCGCGCGGGTGATGTGGCGCAACTCTTTGGGCAATGCGGCCCAGATCATGACCAGGTCGGCATGGCTCTGGTGGTTGGCGAAGTAAATGCGTTGTTCGGCTTTGGGCGGGCATCCGTGCCAACGGGCTTGCGCGCCAGTGAGGAAGCGAATCAGGCCTAACAGAAAGTAACTCATCAACTTGGCAAGCATGGCGGGGATGATACAGAGCGGATGTGTCGCTTCTGGTGCTTGCTGTGACTGTCAACCGAGGTGGTTGGTTGGCGCTGGAAGCGGTGTCCGGGGTGCTCTGCACCGTTCGTGTCCCCCGCCCGCTGTGCGGGCTCCTCCTTGACCTCACTATGCAGAACACCCCGACCACCGCTTCCGGTGGTGCTGTTACGCGAAGTCAAAAATGCGGGAAAGCAGCTTATTCCAGCAGAGGAACAGGCGTGAGTCTCAAAGTGAGGTCAAGGAGGAGGCCGCAGGCCGGGGGGCACGAGCGGCGGGACTCATGCTTGGTCCTCTGCGGGCACGAGCAACAGCTCCTCAAACCATCAAAGACTCAAGGCAACTGCGCATCCGGCATCCGTGCCACGATGGTGCTGGCGCGGCTGCTCAGATAGCCCGAGTTGGGGGTCTTCTCGAAAAACTTGGGGCGCGGCAACATCACCGCCAAACGGGCCGCCTCGTAGGCGCTGAGCTTGCTGGCGGGCTTGCGGAAATAGTGCTGGGCCGCCGCTTCCGCACCGAACACGCCTTCGCCCCATTCCACGCTGTTGAGGTAAATCTCCAGAATGCGCTGCTTGCTCAGCAAATGCTCCAGCAACAGGGTCAGCACAAATTCCTGCCCCTTGCGCAACAAGGTCCGCTCACCCGACAAAAACAGGTTCTTGGCCAATTGCTGCGTGATGGTGGAGCCGCCCACGATTTTGGGGGGCTTGGTGCTGGCCTTGCCTTGGCTGAGCCGCTGCACGGCACGTTGTTCCGCTTTGGCGTTCTTGGCCCAGGCTTTTTCCAGCGCGTCCCAGTCCACACCGTCGTGTTGACTGAAACCATCGTCTTCCGACGCAATCACCGCGCGTTTCAGGTGGTCCGAGATGCGCCCATAGGGCATCCACTCCTGGCGCCAGCGCAGAGCGCCGGTTTCGATGCTGACCCGGTAGGCTTCAGAGCGCTCAAAGGCCGTGGATTGCGGGTCTATCACCACCATGGCGGCAATGCGGCCCACAAAGTACAGCTGCAGCCCCACGAAAGCGAGCGCGCACAGCACCAGCCAACGGGCCCACTGCTTCATGGTGTGCTGGACGATGAAACCTTGGCTTCCACCGTCTCTTCACGGGTGAATTTGAAGCTGGAGGTGATGACGAGCTGCTCAAAACCACGACGCATCTCCAGGGTGAATGTGCCGAAGGGGCCGGCTGAGCGGGTGATGGCTGCGGCCCGCTTGTCCAAGATGGGGTTCCCGGAGCTTTGAACCACTTCGGTTTCCAGCACCCGCCCATCATGGTTGATGGTGACCAGCATGATGAGTTCGCCGTACAGCTTCTTGCCCCCGCTTTGGGGGAAATTGTCTGTGCCCTTGGATTCAATCGCTTGCCGCATCGTGTCGTAGTAGACCGCGTAGTCCCGGCTCATGGTGGCAGGGCTCACATACCGCTTTTTGGGGCGTGAGTTCTCCATGTTGATGCGGCGCTCAATCTCGGCCAGCAACTTGATGAGTTGCTTGCGCTTTTCTTCGCGTTCGGCCGCTTCCGCCTTGTCGGCCAGCTTGCTGGGGTCGGGCGGGGGCAGGGCGGCGAGCTGGCTCTTGACCTGCGCGAGCAAGAGGTTTTGCTGCTCCTGCAGGCTTTGCAGCTTGCGGACGCTTTCTTCTTCCAGGGAGTCACCTATGTCCGTCAGGGCAGAGGGGGGCAGCGGGCTGGTGGCGCGGCCATTGTCGACATTGCCGCCGCCTGCCATATCGGTCTGGGCGATGGCCTGCGCTTTCTCCGGCTTTTCGTTGCTTTTGGCATTGACCAGAATGACTTCCAGCGGCTTGTCTTCAAACACGCGGTTGAAAGCTTCGGGGTCCACAAAGCGCACTGTCAATAGCACCCCGTGTATCGCGATGGATACACCCAGGGCCCATTGCAGTGTGGTGAGATTGCGCAGCGTCACGGGGCGGGATTATCGCTGCCGGTGTCGGGCGCTTCGTTCACATCCACCGCAATCGCGATCGGTCCGGCCACTTCGTCCTCGTTGTCGTCCTCTTCGTCCTGGTTGCCCGCTTCCACCGGAGCGTCCAGGCGCTCCAGCACCGTGCCTTGCACATCCAGGGTGATGAAGTCCATCTCTCCCAGCTTCACGCGCACTTTGGCGTGGCGGGGCAGGCCTTGCGCACCCAGGACGGGCAGCACCAGCGGAATGTCGTCGGCGCGCACCATGCCGTCTTTGAACAGGCTGGCCGTGAGCTCGGTAATGCCGTGCTGCTGCGCGTACCGCATGGTCCAGAAGCGCTCCATGGCACCCTGGTAGCCGTTGTAGGCGCTGTAGGCCGCATCAAACGACGAGATGATGGCGAACAGCTCCGCGTCCTTCGGCTTGAAGGGGGCTACCAGTGCCGCCGTTTTGCCGTGGCGGGCGCAGGCAATGATCTGCCACTGGTTCACCAAGTCGGTATAGCGGCGCAGCGGCGAGGTCGCCCACGCATACGCTTTGACGCCGATGCCCGCATGCGGCAGGGCTTTGGTGCCCATGCGCACTTTGACGCCGGGCGCCAGCGATGCCTGGCTGCGGTAGATGCCGGGCACGCCCATCTCGGCGAGCCAGCTGCCCCAGGTGCTGTTGGCCAAAATCATGGCCTCGGCCACGATCAGGTCCAGCGGGGCGCCGCGCTGGCGGATGCTGATGAGCACGGTTTCGCTGCCGTCGGGTTCATGCCCCTGGTTTTCGACCAGCCTGAAGTTGTAGTCCGGGCGGTTGAAGGTCTCGGGTTTGCCGCGCACGATCTCGCGTTTGGCCTTCAGGTCGCGCGCCAAGCGGTGCAAAAATGATAGCTGCTCGCGCAATACCAGTAAGGGCTGGGGCGTGTTTTCATGCGAAAAAGCAGGGTCTTGAAGCCAGGTTTCGGTCACCACGCTATCGAGCTGGTCGTGGCGCAGGTTGTGGGCAATCGGCACCCGCTCCAGCTTGGTCTCGCTGCTGGTGATCTCCAGCGTTTCCTCGTTGAAGGTGACATAGAGCGAGACGGAGGGGCAGTCCCGCCCTTCCATCAGCGTGTAGGTCTGCACCACGTCGTCGGGCAGCATGGTGACTTTGTAGCCAGGCATGTACACCGTGGACAGGCGGGCACGGCCCAGCACATCCACCGGGCTGCCGGGCTGCACCGCCAAGCCGGGCGCCGCGATGTGGATGCCCACGGTCACAGTGCCGGACCCCAGGCCCTGCACGCTCAAGGCATCGTCAATTTCCGTAGTTTGGGAATCGTCAATCGAGAACGCTTGGACGGCTGCCACCGGCAACGCGTCCGCAATGGCCGGTGCGCTGATCGCAGGGAAGCCGGTGCCTTTAGGGAAGTTCTCCAGCAAAAAGCGCTTCCAGTGGAACAGGTAGGGCGAGGCAATGGCGCCTGCCTTTTGCAGCAACTCCAGCGGCGCAATGTGGGTGGCGCGACTGGCTTCGACCACGGCTTTGTACTCGGGGGCGTTCTTGTCCGGCTTGAACAGGATTTTGTAGAGCTGGTCCTTGATGGACTGGGGGCAGCTGCCTGCGGCCAAGTCGTGCGCCCACTGGCTAATCTGCTCGGCCATCAGGCGCTTTTTCTCAATGGCCGCCAAGGCCTGCTGGATGATTTCTGCCGGCGCCTTCTTGAAGCGACCTTTGCCGGCCCGGCGGAAGTAGTGCGGGGTGTCGAAGAGCTTGAACAGCATGCCCGCCTGCTCGGCCTGGCTGGCCTGGGCCGAAAAGTAATCTTTGGCCAGGTCCGCGAAGCCGAACTCTTCGTCGGGCGCGAATTCGTAGGCCATGTCCAGCTCGATGCCGGCCGCCTGCGTCTGGGCGGCCGCAACGAACTCCGCCGGAGACGGCTTTTCAAACTTGATCAGGATGTTCGCGCCCTTGACCTTGACGCGCTTGCCGGAATCCAGCTCCACCTGCGCAGAGGCTTCCGCCTCGGACAGGACACGGCCGGCCATGAATTTTCCGGCTTCTTCAAACAGTACAAACATAGGGGGAGATTGTCCCCGCAAAACTGCCCGCTCCGGATGCAGGGGCTTCAACCCCTCATTTGTTCGGGGGCAGTCCCATAAACCGGGCGAAATCCGGCAGGTATTCCTCAAAACCGGTCAGGGCATGGTCCCCGCCTTCCAGCAGCGTGACCTGGGTGTGCTGGTAGCGGGCATGCATTTCGCGCCAGTCCAGCACCTCGTCCCCTTTGGCCAGGAGGGCGCGGTAGCGCTCTGGGTGCTGCAGTGCGCCGACCTGCAGGGTGCGCAGCTCGTCCACATACTCCGGCAAAAAGTAAAAGCTTTCTTCCGGCGCATGCCATTGGCGGTTCTCGCCAATGTATTTGCCCAGATCACGCGCCGGGTCCACCGCCGGGTTGATGAGCAGGGCCAGGCAGCCCGTCGCCTCGGCAATGTGGGTGGCATAAAACCCGCCCAAGGATGAGCCGACCACGGCCATGCTGCTGTGCGGCCAGGCCGCAATGCCTTCGGTCAACAGCGCCATCGCCGCGCGCGGCGAGGGCGGCAGCTGCGGGCACCAGCAATGCACCTGCGGGTAATGGCTTGCCATGAACGCCGCCATGGCCTGTGCTTTGTGCGATTGCGGGGATGATCGGAAGCCGTGGAGGTAGAGCAGGTGGGTGGTATGCATTCCGTGATGGTAGGGCGGGAAGCTCTCTTGTGCTCGCGTGTGGGGTGTGCGCTTGCGATAATCCCCGCCATGTCGTATCAATTCGGAAAAGTCCCCCTGCGCCAGCGCATTGCGCCCTGGTTTACCGGGTTTGACGGGCCCTTGGCCTTTGCAGTGTTCATTTTGGCCGCTGCCGGGCTTCTGACCATGTATTCATCCGGCTTTGACCACGGCACCCGGTTTGAGGACCATGCCCGGAATATGTTGATTGCCGGCAGCATCATGTTTGTGGTGGCCCAGATTCCCCCCCAGCGCTTGATGCACGTTGCCGTTCCCCTCTACACCGTGGGTGTGGCCCTGTTGATCGCCGTTGCCGTATTCGGAATTACCAAGAAAGGGGCCAAGCGTTGGGTGAATGTAGGGGTGGTGATACAGCCCAGTGAAATTCTCAAAATCGCCATGCCGCTGATGCTGGCCTGGTGGTTCCAGAAGCGGGAGGGCCAGCTACGTCCTCTGGACTTTGTGGTGGCAGGGGTGCTGCTGGCCGTGCCCGTAGGGCTGATCATGAAGCAGCCCGATCTGGGAACCTCCCTGCTGGTGCTCGCCGCCGGCTTGGCCGTGATTTTCTTTGCGGGCATGAGCTGGAAGCTGGTGATCCCGCCGGTGGTTGTCGCAGTGTTGGGGATTCTTTTGCTCATTATTTTTGAGCCGCAGCTGTGTGCCGAAGGGGTGCGTTGGTCCGTGCTGCATGACTACCAGCAGCAGCGCATCTGTACCCTGCTGGACCCCTACAAAGACCCGCTGGGCAAGGGCTTTCACATCATCCAAGGCATGATTGCCATCGGCTCCGGGGGGGTGACCGGATTGGGTTTTATGAAGGGCACGCAAACCCACCTAGAGTTCATTCCCGAGCGCACTACCGACTTCATCTTTGCCGCCTATTCGGAAGAGTTCGGCCTGATCGGCAATGTGTTCTTGCTCTGTGCTTTCGTCTTCCTGATCTTGCGCGGCTTGGCCATTGCGCTGGAAGCGCCGACCCTGTTCTCGCGCCTCCTGGCTGGCGCAGCCACCATGATCTTTTTCACCTACGCCTTTGTGAACATGGGCATGGTCAGTGGCATCTTGCCCGTGGTGGGCGTGCCTTTGCCTTTCATTAGCTATGGCGGGACCGCCATGGTGACACTGGGGCTGGCGCTGGGCATTTTGATGTCGATTGCCAACTCCAAACGGCTGGTGCAGAGCTGAAGACGGCGGCTGCTTGGGCCTGTCGCGGCAAGGGTCTGCGGCGCAGGCCTAAAATGCCCGCATGATCTCCCGCGAACCCACCATCGAACGCTTGGCCACGGCCAAATCCCTGTTGCTCACGCCTTTCGGCCTGGATGAGAGTCATCTCACCCGCGCGCTGAACGAAATCAAGGCGCACCAGGTGGACGAGGCGGACCTGTACTTCCAGTACACCCGCTCCGAGGGCTGGAGTCTGGAGGAAGGCATCGTCAAAACCGGTTCCTTCAGCATCGACCAAGGTGTAGGCGTTCGCGCGGTGAGCGGCGAGAAAACCGCCTTTGCGTATTCCGACGATATTTCTGAAGCTTCGCTGCTGGATGCCGCCCGCACGGTGCGCACCATTTCGGCTGCAGCCCAGAACAAGCGAGCGAAAGCAGCTATACAAAAGATAGCAGGCGGGCGCAAGCTCTACGCCGGGCTGGACCCGATTGCCACCCTGGACAGCACCGCCAAGGTGGAATTGCTGGGCAAGGTCGAGAAGCTGGCCCGTGCCAAAGACCCGCGCATCATCCAGGTGATGGCTGGCCTGGCTGCCGAGTACGACGTGATGATGGTGGCCCGTGCTGACGGCACGCTGGCCGCCGATGTGCGCCCCCTGGTACGCCTGAGCGTGACGGTGATTGCCGAGCAAAAAGGCCGCCGTGAGGTGGGCTCCAGCGGCGGCGGTGGCCGCTTCGGGCTGGCGTATTTCACTGATGCGCAAATTGAAGACTATGTAGACCAGGCGGTGCACGCCGCGCTCACCAACCTGGACGCCCGCCCTGCGCCCGCTGGTGAAATGACGGTGGTGCTGGGGGCTGGTTGGCCCGGCATTTTGTTGCACGAAGCCATCGGGCACGGGCTGGAGGGCGACTTCAACCGCAAGGGCAGCAGCGCCTTCAGCGGCCGCATCGGTCAGCGCGTGGCGGCCAAGGGCGTGACGGTGCTGGACGACGGCACCATTGCCGACCGCCGTGGCTCGCTCAACGTGGATGATGAAGGGAACCCGAGCCAGCGTAACGTGCTGATCGAAGACGGCATCCTCAAAGGCTACATCCAGGACAGCATGAATGCCCGCCTGATGGGCGTCAAACCCACTGGCAACGGCCGCCGCGAGAGCTACGCTCACCTGCCTATGCCCCGTATGACCAACACCTACATGCTGGGGGGGGACAAGGCGCCGGATGAAATCATCGCCAGCATCAAAAAAGGCTTGTACGCGCCCAACTTCGGTGGCGGCCAGGTGGACATCACCAGCGGCAAGTTTGTGTTTTCTGCTAGCGAAGCCTATTGGGTGGAAAACGGCAAGATCCAATACCCCGTCAAGGGCGCGACGCTGGTGGGCAGCGGCCCCGAGTGCCTCAAGCGCGTCTCGATGATTGGTAACGACATGAGGCTGGACCCCGGCGTGGGCACCTGCGGCAAAGAGGGCCAAAGCGTGCCGGTGGGGGTGGGCCAGCCTACGCTGCGCATCGATGGGCTGACCGTAGGTGGAACTGCGTAGCGGGCGGCGCAAGCCGCTGTCAGCAAGCTGTGCTACATTGAGCCCCATGCATTCCGCCCGTTTCTTTTTTAGCTATTTTTGGTTCTCACGCGCATCCGGCGGTCGAGAGATCTGAACGTACCCAAAAGAAACGTCCTGAATCTTCCCAAAAACCGCCGGCACTCCCGGCGGTTTTTTTATGCCTTTTTCAACCTGTTTTCTTCGCAACTTGAACTCTGGAGACCTGACATGAACGCTAAAGCCTCTGCAACCGGTGAGTGGTACGGACAATCCCAGCCCGCCGACCGCACCAGCAAAACTGACGACGAACGCATCAAGGACATCACCGTGTTACCTCCTCCAGAGCACCTTATCCGCTTCTTCCCCATTCGCGGCACTGCGGTGGAAACCCTGATCTCTGAGACCCGCAGCACCATCCACAACATCATGGCCGGCAAAGACGACCGCTTGTTGGTGATCATCGGACCCTGCTCCATCCATGACCCGGCTGCTGCGTTGGACTACGCCCGTCGCCTGAAGGCGGTGCGCGAGCAGTACAAAGACACGCTGGAAATCGTGATGCGCGTCTACTTCGAAAAGCCCCGCACGACGGTGGGCTGGAAGGGGCTGATCAATGACCCCTACCTGGACGAGAGCTTCCGCATCGATGAAGGCCTGCGCATCGCACGCCAGTTGCTCATCGAGATCAACCGCCTGGGCCTGCCTGCCGGTAGCGAGTTCCTGGACGTGATTTCTCCCCAGTACCTGGGCGATTTGATTTCCTGGGGCGCCATCGGTGCGCGCACCACCGAGAGCCAGGTACATCGCGAGCTGGCTTCCGGCATCTCGGCGCCCATCGGCTTCAAGAATGGCACGGACGGCAATATCAAGATTGCGACGGACGCTATTCAGGCCGCAGCCGGTGGTCACCACTTCTTGTCGGTGCACAAAAATGGTCAGGTGGCGATTGTGCAAACCAACGGCAACCCGGACTGCCACGTCATTCTGCGCGGTGGCAAGGCGCCGAACTACGACGCTGCCAACGTGGCTGCTGCCTGCGCGGATCTGGCGAAGGCCAAGCTGCCCCCGACCCTGATGGTCGATTGCAGCCACGCCAATAGCAGCAAGCAGCACGAGAAGCAGCTCGATGTGGCCAAAGACATTGCCGCGCAGATCAGCGGTGGTTCCAAGAGCATCTTCGGTGTGATGGTGGAAAGCCACCTGAACGCCGGTGCCCAGAAGTTCACCCCCGGCAAAGATGATGCATCCGCACTGGAGTACGGCAAGAGCATTACCGATGCCTGCCTCGGCTGGGACGATTCGGTCGAGTCGCTGGAGGTGCTGTCTGCCGCCGTCAAGGCGCGCCGCGCGGCCTGAATGCGGCATAAAAAAGCCGGAGTGAACGCTCCGGCTTAAAGATTCAAGCGGGCCTCAGTGTCCGTTTTTGCCCGCTTTTTTGCGCTTTATTGCAGCGGCGCCGGGGCCCGCAAGGACTCCATCACGGCATCCGGCGTGCCACCGCTGGCCAGATGGGTTTTGTACCAGACGCTCAGGATGGTGCTGATGACCGGGCCGGGGTTCTCGCGCACTTTGGCCACGTCCCATTGGTTGAGTTGGCAGATGCGCTCAATGAGGTCCATGTCCATGTCAATCGCTTCCGCGTCGCAACGGCGCAGCTTCAGGTCGGTGAATTGGGCGCCTTCCGGGAGGCGCAGCTGAAAGTTCGGATCAGTTTGCATGGGTTTGAGGGGCAAATATGCTTCTGGCGCTTATAGATAGTGCGCAAGCAGCTATGAAGTTTGTAGCAAATGGGCGAGTTTGGCGTGGATGCCGCCGAAGCCGCCATTGCTCATGCACAGCACGTGATCGCCGGGCTGCAGGGCAGCGGCCACCTGGGCGAGTACGGCATCAATGGTGTCGCCGACTTGCGCCCGTGCGCCCATGGGGGCCAGCGCCTCGGTCGCGTCCCAGCCCAAACCACCGCTGTGGCAGAAGGCGCGGTCGGCTTCTTCCAGGCTCCAGGGCAGCTGGCTTTTCATGGCGCCGAGCTTCATGGTGTTGGAGCGCGGCTCGAACACGGCCAGAATCCGCCCGCTCCCCACTTGGCGGCGCAAGCCGTTGACGGTGGTGCGGATGGCGGTGGGGTGGTGGGCAAAGTCATCGTAAATGGTGACGGGTGCGCTGCCGGGCTGGCCTGCCAGCGGAGCGGTGGCGCGCACTTCCATGCGGCGCTTCACGTTCACGAACTGGCCCAGGGCTTCGGCCGCCACTGCAGGCGACACGCCCACATGCTCGGCGGCAGCGATGGCGGCCAGTGCGTTGAGCTGGTTGTGCACGCCGCCCAAGGTCCACTGCACCCGCGCGACTTCGTGGCCGTGGTGGAGGACGGCAAAGTCGTGCGGCTCACCCACAGCAGAAAAATCGCTCACGGCGGCGCCGAAGCTGCGTTGCTCGCTCCAGCAGCCTTGGTGCAGCACGCGGGTGAGGCTGTCTTCCAGCCCGTTGACGACCACCCGGCCGGTGCCGGGCACGGTGCGCACCAGATGGTGGAACTGCCGTTCGATGGCGGCCAGGTCGTCAAAGATGTCGGCGTGGTCGAATTCCAGGTTGTTCAGGATGGCGGTGCGGGGGCGGTAGTGCACGAACTTGCTGCGCTTGTCGAAGAAGGCGGTGTCGTATTCGTCGGCTTCGATGACAAACAGCGGGCGCTCGCTTGGCGTTGCACGGCGGGCAGGCAAAGCGCTCTGCTCCGTGTCCCCCGCCCGCTTTGCGGGCTCCTCCTTGACCTGCGCAGAGCGCTTTGCCTCCCCGCCTCCCAGGCGGGCGGAGATGCCGAAGTTCAGGGGGATGCCGCCGACCAGGAATCCGGGTTGCAGACCTGCGTATTCCAGCACCCAGGCCAGCATGCTGGTGGTGGTGGTTTTGCCGTGGGTGCCGGCCACAGCCAACACGTGGCGGCCTTGGAGTACATGCTCCGCCAGCCATTGCGGGCCGCTGGTGTAGGGCGCGCCTGCATCCAGAATGGTTTCCATGAGCGGGAATTTCGGCGTTCCATCCGGCAGTCGGGCGCGGCTGACGACGTTGCCGATGACGAACATGTCGGGCTGCAATGCCATCTGTTCCGCACCGAAGCCTTCGATCAGGTCTATGCCCAGCGCCCGGAGCTGATCGCTCATGGGAGGGTAAACGCCGGCATCGCAACCGGTGACTTTGTGGCCGGCTTCACGCGCCAGCGCGGCCAGGCCCCCCATGAAGGTGCCGCAAATGCCCAGGATATGAATATGCATGGCCGGTATTCTACGGGGCGCTCCGGCGTCCAGGTTTGGGCATGATTTATGGCTCTGGCGCACGTGGAATGTGCGCGGACAGCTATAAATAACGTAGCAAATTGGTGCGCAGCAGGGCTTTCAGCGGGCAGGCACAATCTGGTTATGGATGATTTGAAAGAAGAAATCGCGGCCGCCGCGGCGCGTTTGGTGGTGGAAGAGGGGCTGGAATACGGCCCTGCCAAGCGCCGCGCGGTGAAGCAGTTGGGCGTGCCACCCCGTTCCGCGCTGCCCGACAACGACCAAGTGGAGGCGGCCGTCGAGGAATACATTGCGATCTTCTGTGCTGAAAGTCAGGCCGAGGAGTTGCGGGCCTTGCGTGAGCTTGCAGTGCAATGGATGCAGCGGCTGGAAGCCTTCCGGCCCCACCTGGGCGGTGCAGTGTGGCGCGGAACGGCCACACGGCGGTCCGACATTTATCTGCAATTGTTTTGTGATGACCCTAAATCGGCGGAGATCAGCTTGATTGACAAGGGGGTTCGTTTTGAGGTGCGTTCTGTGCCCGGTTTGCAGGGGGAGATGGTGGATGCCCTGAGCATTCACGCGAAGTGCCAGCCCTTGGGTGAGCATGTGGGTGTGCATTTGCTGATCAACGACCTCGATGACATGCGGGGTGCCTTGCAGCCGGATGGAAAGGGCAGAGCGCCCCGAGGCAACTTGGCGGCTGTTCAAAAGCTGTTGGGAGATGTTCGTGGTAGATAGTAAAGATTTGACGCAATCCCCCTCTGCGCGCCGGCGTAGGGTGCTTTGGGGCGTCGCGGCTGGTTTGGCAGGTGCCGCTGGGCTAGGCTTGTCCTTGCGTCAGGCCAAAGAAGCGGACTTGGCGGTGGCGGACCCGGTGCCGGGCTTTTGGGCGCAGGAATGGCAAACACCGCAGGACACCACTTTGTCCATGGCGGGGTTCAAAGGCCGGCCTGTTCTGGTGAATTTTTGGGCAACCTGGTGCCCGCCCTGTGTGGATGAGCTGCCACTCTTGGATAGCTTCCATAAGGAGCAGGGCAGCCGTGGTGTTCAGGTGTTGGGCTTGGCGATTGACCGTAAGGAAGCGGTGCTGCCCTTTCTCCAGAAGCTGCCGCTGAGCTTTCCGGTAGCAATGGCAGGTTTGTCTGGAGCGGACCTAGGCCGGGCGCTGGGCAATATCACGGGTGGCTTGCCGTTCTCGGTGTTGGTGGCTTCGGATGGTTCGGTGGCGCAGCGAAAAATGGGGCGGGTGAGCTCGGCGGACTTGGCTGCTTGGGCTGCGGTAAAATAGAGGCGCCTACCTAGCGGATTCGGTCTGAATCTGCTGTCTCAAGCCTCTTCGGGGCGATTTTATTTGGACATTTTTCCAGTCTTTTCCCTTGCTTTGGGTGGAGATGTGGTTTTTTGGCGGTGATTTGCTGTAAATTCGCCGCTTTACTAATGTCGGTTGTTGGAGATTCCATGGATTTACGCAAACTCAAAACCCTGATCGATCTGGTGTCTGATTCCAATGTGTCGGAATTGGAGATTACCGAAGCCGAAGGCAAGGTTCGTATCGTCAAGGGTGGTGGTGCAGTGGTTCAGGGCTATGCGCCCGCTCCTGTGTATGCAGCGCCCGCTCCGGCAGCAGCACCTGCAGCGCCCGCCGCAGCCGCTGCGCCTGCTCCCGCAGAAGCTGCGGTGCCCGCCGGCCATACCGTGAAGTCCCCGATGGTGGGTACTTTCTACCGTTCTTCCGCCCCCGGCGCCAAACCGTTTGTGGAAGTCGGTGACGCCATCAAGGAAGGCGACACCATCTGCATTATTGAAGCGATGAAGATCCTCAATGAGATTGAAGCCGACAAGTCGGGCACCGTCACCAAGATCCTGAGCGACAACGGCCAAGCGGTGGAATACGGTCAGCCCTTGTTCATCATCGAGTAAGACGCAGCACCCATGTTCAAAAAAATTCTGGTTGCCAACCGGGGTGAGATTGCGCTGCGTATCCAGCGCGCCTGCCGCGAGTTGGGTATCAAGGCCGTCATGGTCTATTCCGAGGCGGACCGCGAAGCCAAGTACGTGAAGTTGGCAGAAGAAGCGGTGTGCATCGGTCCGGCCCCGTCCGGTCTGAGCTACCTCAATATGCCAGCCATCATTTCGGCTGCAGAGGTGACCGATGCCGAAGCAATTCACCCCGGCTACGGTTTTTTAAGTGAAAACGCGGACTTCGCCGAGCGGGTGGAGAAAAGCGGCTTCCAGTTCATTGGCCCGACCCCCGAGTCCATCCGCATCATGGGCGACAAGGTCTCTGCCAAACAGGCCATGATCCGCGCGGGCGTGCCCTGCGTGCCCGGTTCTGAAGGCGAGTTGCCCGATGACCCGGTGGCGATGAAGCGCATCGCCAAGGCGATTGGTTACCCGGTAATCATCAAGGCGGCAGGCGGTGGCGGTGGTCGCGGCATGCGGGTGGTTCACACCGAAGCCGCCCTGGTCAATGCGGTGCAGATGACCAAGGCCGAGGCCGGTGCAGCGTTCAACAATCCTGCGGTGTACATGGAGAAATTTCTCCAGAACCCCCGGCACATTGAAATCCAGATCCTGGCAGACAAGCACAAGAACGCGGTGTACCTCGGTGAGCGCGATTGCTCCATGCAGCGCCGTCACCAGAAGGTGTTGGAAGAGTCTCCTGCGCCTGGCATCAATCGCAAGCTGATTGAGCGTATCGGTGAGCGTTGCGTGGCAGCTTGTAAGAAGATCGGCTATCGTGGTGCGGGCACGTTTGAGTTCCTCTATGAAGACGGTGAGTTCTATTTCATTGAAATGAACACCCGCGTGCAGGTGGAGCACCCTGTGACCGAGATGGTGACGGGCATTGACATCGTCAAGACCCAGATCATGGTGGCTGCCGGCGAAAAGTTGCCATTCACCCAGCGCCAAATTGAAGTGCGTGGTCACGCGATCGAATGCCGTGTGAATGCAGAAGATCCGTACAAGTTCACCCCATCCCCTGGGCGCGTCACGATGTGGCACGCACCCGGTGGTCCCGGTGTGCGCGTGGACTCGCACGTTTACACCAACTACTTTGTGCCCCCGAACTACGACTCCATGGTCGGCAAGATCATTGTGCACGGTGATACCCGCGAGCAGGCCATGGCCCGTATGCGTACCGCATTGGCAGAGACCGTTGTCGAAGGTATCAGCACCAACATTCCCCTTCACCGCGAGTTGATGGTGGATGCCAAGTTCATGGATGGTGGAACCAACATCCATTATCTTGAGCATTGGCTGGAACAACACAAGCGATAAGGCTTTGCATGTTTGAATTGCGTTTGATGTGTCCCGAAGACCGGGTCGAAAACCTGAGTGATGCGCTGGACGCGTTGGATGCGCTGAGTGTCAGCGTCGAAGATGCTGATGCCCAAACAGACGCCGAGCAGGCCTTGTTCGGCGAGCCCGGCATGCCGCCACCCAAAGATGGATGGCAGCGTTCGCGCGTGATCGCATTGTTTGCCGATCGAGCCCTTGCCGATGAAGCCGCGCAATTGTTGGCTGCTCAAGATTTCTTTGAAGGCTGCCGTATTCTGGGTATTGAGGTGCTGGAAGATCAGGACTGGGTGCGTTTGACCCAGTCCCAGTTCGCGCCGGTCGAGATCACACCCGAATTCTGGATCGTCCCGACCTGGCACGAGCCTCCTGCACAGGCCCAAGAAGTGATCCGTTTGGACCCCGGGTTGGCATTTGGCACGGGAACACACCCGACCACGCGCATGTGCTTGCGTTGGATAGCGGGCAACGGTGGCCCTGGGCGCGTGTTGGACTACGGTTGTGGATCCGGCATTCTGGCCATTGGTGCTGCCAAGTTCGGTGCGACAGAGGTGATTGCCGTGGATATCGATCAGGCTGCAGTGGATTCCACCGTCTTGAATGGCGAGGCAAACCACGTCACATTGGTGTCCGGGCTGCCTGAGGCGGCTCAGGGTGTATTCGACGTGGTACTCGCCAATATTCTGGCCACACCCTTGAAGGTGCTTGCTCCGCTGCTCTGTGCGCATGTGAAGCCTGGCGGCCATCTTGTGCTTGCGGGGATTCTGGAGCGGCAGGCGGATGAGCTCAAGGCAGCTTACGCGCCCTACTGCAAGCTGTCCGTCGCAGACACGGAAGACGGATGGATCTTGATGACCGCCACCGTCTGACTGGGGTGATTGCGCCCACTACAATGTGACGCAATGAGTCTGATTACCCAATGCCCGGCATGTTCCACGATGTTCAAGGTCGTGCCGGACCAGTTGCGTATTTCCGATGGTTGGGTCCGGTGCGGGCAATGTGATGAAGTATTTGACGCCAATGCGAATCTTCATTCCGAGCCTTTTCCCGTTAGTGAATCGCTTGAGCCAGAGCCCCTCAGTGAACCGATAGCGCCAACCAACACCGATCCTGATTGGGCAGCTACCCTGCGGTTTGCATCTGATGAGTCTCCGAATACGACGGGAGTAGCGGTTGTGGAAGCTCCGTTCACGCCGGTGCAGTCTGACGAGGGAGTCAGCGATGGCAGCGACGGTGATCACTTCGGGCAGGTCTATGCGAAGAAGTTGGAGTTTTCGGAGCCCGGTTTGGATGATTTCTTGTCGCAAAGTCCCAAAGCGCTTGCGCAAGTACCGGGTGTGGATCACGAAACGCCCCCTTTAGATCCATCAGAACGGCCTCCGTTGGAGTCGCTGGCAGGCCCTGCCCCCCGATACACCCAGGCCCAAGCCAACGCCGCAGGCAAGGGGGATCCTCAACAGCCGTCCTTCATGCGTCAGAACCCCGGCAGCAGCATCTGGCGCAAAACGGGCGTGCGTCTATTGATGGGGGCTACCAGTCTGTTTTTGTGTGGGGTGTTGGCGGTGCAAATTGCTGTCCAGGAGCGCAACCATTGGGCTGCTTATGAGCCTTCGATGGCTCCCGCGCTCAAAGCCTTGTGCGATGTGGTGGGGTGTCGATTGACACCATTGCGCAGCATTGATGCAGTGGTGATTGAGAGCTCATCTTTCACCAAGGTGCGCACTGACGTGTATCGGCTTAATCTGGCTTTGAAGAACAATGGCCCCGTCCCGGTCGCGCCACCAGCGCTGGAGTTGACCTTGACCGATATGCAGGACCAAAGCCTGATGCGTCGTGTATTGAAACCTCATGAGTTTGGGTTTGCGGCAGAAACCTTTGAGCCCGGGGCCGAGTTTTCTGCAGTCTTGCCGATTGCCGTGAGGTCTGGAAATCAAGCGGAGCGCGTGTCTGGGTATCGTTTGCTTGCCTTTTATCCTTGATGCTGATGTTCAAGCCGTAAAAAAGCCCGGGCCGATGGCGCCGGGCTTTTCTACTTCAGGCCGCCTACTTAGGGCTTGCTGGAAGTAGGGAATGGCCACGCCGCCTGAGGATTCAGAGTGGTCTGAGCGGAGGCAGTAGCGGGTGCTTTTGCTGCAGCTTTCTTCGCTGCTACGGCCTTTTTGGCAGGCGCTGCTGCTTTTTTGGCTGGGGCGGCTTTCTTGGCTGCTACGGCCTTTTTGGCAGGCGCTGCTGCTTTTTTGGCTGGGGCGGCTTTCTTGGCTGCTACGGCCTTTTTGGCAGGCGCT
>CAUOXL010000016.1:0-123542 GCA_963508575.1 uncultured Rhodoferax sp. | reverse complement strand
TGCGCCCCGAGTTGCCCACCGCGTCGTGCGTTCGTCGCAAGCGACGCCCGCAGCCGTGGACAACTCTGCACCTGTTCAACCTCGCCCCTTCACACTTATCTATCGGGGTCAATCTGTTCAGATCAACCGAGCCACTTCTCTATCAAGCCAATGGCGAATCGTCATTTCCAAACGTGGCTATTGCAATAGAACGGCTGTTCACCGAGGGCGATCCTTGGGTCAGGGAGTTTGCAGCAATTGGCCTCTTGGAGGGTGTGCAGAACGATTGGTTGAATCGGGGTGAAAACCCAGAGGTGTTCGGTGCACACTTACTTCCAAAAAGTAGGCAGAGTTGGGAGGCGTTGAATGCCTTTTGGTCGGAAAATGAAAAGACGGCATGACTGCTATCAGTCTGTAGACGCCTCGGCTCTGCGGCGGAAGCGGTCATGCAAATGCTCTTCGTTATTTTGGGGTCGGGGAATGTTTTGTTCCGTGCTCCGGATAGCCGCAACACTGGCTTCTGGCTTGACATGGCGCGCAGACAGTTTAAGAACGAAGAGTTGCGATCCATATCTCCGGATGAGTTTCATTCTTTATGGAAGGCCGGAGGCAAAGTTGGCGCATAACCCATTGCTCAAACGGACGTGCCTCCGCTACTCCGCTTAAAGTCCGCAAACAGTCTTTCAACGACATAAAAAAGCCGGGCTTCCCCACAAAGGCAGCCCGGCTTTTTCGTTGATAGTTGGAAAACTTAGACGTCCAAACGCACACCAGTCGCAGTGCTAAACCAGTTGGTGTTCGCAGGGTTCACGCGCAGGCCGACTTGATCACCAGCCTTCCATGGGGCGCTGGGTGCGGTGCGCACAGTCACTTCGCCAGCAGAGGTTTTCACCACCACGTAGGTGTCGGCACCGGTGGGTTCCACCACAGCCACTTCACCGCGCCAGGCGGCATCGCCAGTGACCAGCTCAATGTGCTCAGGGCGCACGCCCAAGGTGGCATCGCCAGCAGCTGGGGTAGCCAACTCCAAGGTGCTGCCGTTGAAAGTGAAACGGCCTTGCGCGCCGGGCACTTCCACATGGCCTTTGATCAGGTTCATGGTGGGCGAGCCGATGAAGGTGGCCACGTAGGTGTTGGACGGGCGGTTGTAGATGTCGTCGGGCGTACCGATTTGCTGCAGGATGCCGTCCTTCATCACCGCGATGCGGCTGCCCAGGGTCATGGCCTCGATCTGGTCGTGCGTCACGTACACGCTGGTGATGCCGGACACCTGGTGCAGGCGCTTGATTTCAGCGCGCATTTCCACGCGGAGCTTGGCGTCCAGGTTGGAGAGCGGCTCGTCAAACAAGAAGAGCTGGGGGTCACGGGCCAAGGCACGGCCCATGGCCACACGCTGGCGTTGGCCGCCAGACAACTGCGCGGGGCGGCGGTCCAGCAAGTGCTCGATTTGCAGCATGGCGGCCACTTCAGCAATGCGCTTTTTGCGCTCTTCCACGGGCACCTTGCGCATTTCCAGAGCGAAGCCGATGTTGTCGGCCACGCTCATGGTGGGATACAGCGCGTAGCTCTGGAACACCATGGCGATATCGCGCTGCGCGGGGGCCACGCCCACCACGTTTTTGCCGGCAATGCGAAGTTCGCCTTCGGATGGTTCTTCGAGGCCCGCAATGATGTTGAGCAAAGTGGACTTGCCGCAGCCGGAGGGGCCGACCAGGATCAGGAACTCGCCTGGGGCGACGTCGATTTCGATCTTTTTCAGGACTTCAACGGCTTTGTCGCCTTTGCCGAAAACTTTGCGGATGCCTGCGATGTGGAGAGAAGCTGCCATTTTTTATCCTTTCACCGCGCCAGCGGTGAGACCTTTCACAAAGTATTGACCTGCCAGTACGTAGACCAACATGGTGGGGAGACCTGCGATCACGGCCGCAGCCATGTCGACGTTGTAGCTTTTGACGCTGCTGGAGGTGTTGGCCATGTTGTTCAGGCCGACGGTGATGGGCTTGCTGTCTGCGCCGCTGAAGGCAACGCCGAACAGGAAGTCGTTCCAGATGTTGGTGAATTGCCAGATGAGCGTGACCATCAAAATCGGGGTGGACATGGGCACCACGATGCGGAAGAAGATGCGCCAGAAGCCGGCACCGTCAATGCGCGCAGCGTTCACCAGCTCTTTGGGGATGGCGGTGTAGTAGTTGCGGAAGAACAGCGTGGTACCCGCCAAGCCGGCAATGCAGTGCACCAGGATCAGGCCACCCAGCGAGCTGGACAGGCCCAGAAAACCCAGCACTTGGCTCATGGGCAAGAGCACCACCTGAAAGGGCATGAACACGCCGAACAGCATGAAGCCGAACAGCACCTCGCTGCCCTTGAACTTCCACATGCTCAGCACGTAGCCGTTGATGGCGCCCCACGCGGTGGAGATCAGCACCGCAGGCACGGCCATGATGATGGAGTTCATGAAGAACGGCTGCAGGCCACGGCAATCTACGCCGGTGCAGGCGGTGGACCAGGCGGCAGACCAGGCATCGAAGTTGAGCGAGGTGGGCAGGCTCAGCAGGTTGCCGGAGCGGATTTGCTCGGCGTCCTTGAACGAGGTGGCCAACATCACGTACAGCGGTGCCAGAAAGAAGAAGGCGGCCAGCAGCAGCGTGGCGTAGATCAGGATGCGGGGGAGGTTTTTGGTCAGCATAGGGGGCGATCGTGGAGGCCGTTCGTAGGCAACGGTCGTGGATTAACGGTCGTGGGGTTTGGTGCGCAGTTCGCTGTACAGGTAGGGCACCACGAGGGCCGCCACAAACATCAGCATCATGGTGGCGCTGGCCGCACCCAAGCCGATCTGGCCACGGGTAAAGCTCATCACATACATGAAGGTGGCAGGCACGTCAGACGCGTAGCCGGGGCCGCCGGAAGTGAGCGCCATGACCAGGTCAAAGCTCTTGATGGACAGGTGCGACAACACCAGCACGGTAGAGAACACCACGGGGCGCAGGATGGGCAGAATGATGCGCCAGTAGATGCGGGGCAAGGATGCGCCGTCGATCTGGGCGGCTTTGATGATGCTGTCGTCAATGCCACGCAGGCCTGCCAGCGACAAGGCCATGGCAAAACCGGCGGACTGCCAGATGCCGGCAATCACCACACAGTAGATGGCCGTATCAGACTGCACCAGCCAGTCGAAGCTGAAGCTAGTCCAGCCGAAGTCGTGGGCCAACTTTTCCAGACCCAGGCTGGGGTTCAAAATCCATTTCCAGGCGGTTCCGGTCACGATGAACGACAAGGCCATGGGGTACAGGTAAATGGTGCGCAGCACGCCTTCGGCGCGGATTTTCTGGTCCAAGAAAATCGCCAAGCCCATGCCGAGGGCCATGGAGCCGCCCACGTACAACACGCTGAAGATGCCCAGGTTTTTCAAAGCCACGTACCAGCGGTCCATCTCCCAGAGGCGCACGTACTGCTCCAGCCCCACGAACTCTTCGTAGTTGGGCAGCATGCGCGAGCCGGTGACCGAGAGGATGCCGTTCCAGATCATGAATCCGTAAATGAAGGCGAAGCCGAGCACAAAGCCCGGGGCAATCACCAGCTTGGGGAGGATGTTTTCAAGGGTTTTCATAAGACTTGCAATTGCGTGTTCGGACGCACTACCCCCTGCTTGCTGAGCGTTTGCCAGTGCCGAAAATACGTCGCGATGCGTCTGGGCGACACATGATTGGGAAAGCCCCATCCGCTTCAAGCGGATGGAGCTATCTATGGAGGCCTGACGCACAAAGCGCCAGACCATCAAAGCGTTTTACTTGGTAGCAGCAGCCTTGGCGATGTTCTTCACACCGTCAGCCACGGAGATCTTGTCGTCGTTCCAGAACTGGGACACGGCGTCCTTGATCGCGCCTTCAGCAGCGGGCTTGATGGCCATGCCGTGTGCCACGGAAGGAGCCAAGCCACCGGACTTGGCGGTAGCCACAAAGTCCTTGGCGGAGGTCTTGGCGCAGTCGTCAAACTTGGCCAGATCCATGTTCAAGCGCACAGGGATGGAACCCTTGGCCAAGTTGAAAATTGCCTGGAACTCGGTGCCCATGATGGAAGCAGCCAAATCCGCCTGGGCCTTTTGAGCGCCCGCGTCCTTCAACTTGAACATCGCAATAGAGTCGACGTTAAAGGTGAACGCATTTGAAGTGCCGGGAGCAGCCGCGCACACATAGTCTTTGCCAGGAACCTTGCCCGCAGCGGAGAACTCGCCCTTGGCCCAGTCGCCCATGAACTGGAAGGCTGCCTTTTCCTGGATGACCATGGCGGTCGCCAGATTCCAGTCGCGGCCGGGAGCGTTTGCATCGGTGTAGCCCTTGACCTTGCGGAAGGTTTCCAGAACCTTGGTCATGGTGGCGCTGGTCAGTGCCTTCTGGTCGAGCTTGATCAGCGCATCGTTGTAAAACTTGGTGCCGCCCACGCCCAAAGCCACCGATTCAAAGGTGGTGAAGTCTTGCCAGTTCTGGCCACCGTGTGCCACGGGGATCAGGCCGGCCTTTTTGACCTTCTCAGCAGCGGCAAAGAACTCGTCCCATGTCTTGGGGGTGGATGACACGCCGGCTTTCTTCAATACAGCGGAGTTGGCCCACATCCAGTTCACGCGGTGCACATTCACGGGGGCGGCCACGTAGTTGCCTTTGTACTTCATGACGTCAGCCACCACCTTGGGCAGCAGGCTGTCCCACTTTTCGGCCTTGGCGGTAGCATCCAGGTTGGCCAACACGCCTTCAGAGGCCCACTCCTGAATAGCAGGGCCTTTGATCTGGGCGGCTGTAGGCGGGTTTCCGCTCACCACGCGGCTCTTCAGCACGGTTGCCGCGTTGTCACCGCCGCCCCCAGCCACTGCAAAGTCTTTCCATGTATGGCCCTTGCCTTGCATGATCTTCTTGAGTTCACCCATGGATTTGGCTTCGCTACCCGATGTCCAATAGTGCAGGACTTCCACTTCACCAGCCACAGCAGCCGAACCAGCAAGCACGATTGCCACAGCGGTGGCGAGTTTAGAAAGCTTCAGCATCTTGTCTCCAAAAAAGTTATTCGTCCGGCTGAGTAGCAAAACGGGCCGGAAGCAACGTTGAATTCAAGCGGACACCACGCCCACTTGAATTAATTAATTTTTAATTAATTAACAACATTGAACTACTAGGAGTTTCCCTAGGGAGATTTAGATCTGTTGGCTTGATTTAGCGACTCAGGCCACCACCAGGGCCAAGGCGGCGTAGTCGCCCACCTTCTCCCCCAGACCGGCGGGCACGATCTCCACACCGTCGGTCAGGGCCGGCAGCTTGCCCTTGAGGGCCGCTTGCAGTTTGGGCAAGAGGTAGTCGCGGTTGTGCCAGAACACGCTGCCGCCCACGCTGATGCGCTGCAGGTCCAGGGTGGCCACCATGTTGTACAAGGTGCGCCCCATCACATCACAAAGATCATCAATTATGGCTATAGCGCTCGTATTACCTGCGCGAGCCGCTATAAAAAGTGTAGCAGCGTCCGCAAAGCCCTGCGCACCGAAGCGGCGCGGAATCGCGTTGCCGGCCACCAGCCCTTCCACATCGCCCACGTTGCCGCAGCCGCACAGGGCGTCGTCGTTGGAACTGACAAAGGTGTGGCCCGCGTGGCCTGCGTTGCCGTTTTTGCCGCGCAGGATGTGGCCGTCCACGCATAAGCCCATGCCGATGCCGGTGCTCCAGGTCACATAGGCGCAGTTGGCCACGCCTTGCAGCGCGCCCCAACGGCGCTCCGCCTCCAGGGCGCCCACGCCATCGTTCTCTACCCGCACATTCGGGAATGCGGCCTTCAATGGTGCTTCGAGCAGGGCAGTCACCCAGTCATTGGGCAGCCCCCGCGCCTTGCCAGCCAGGCCGCCACAGATATTGGGGCCGGCCAACTCGACCATGCCTTCGTGAATCACAAACGGCCCGCAAGTAGCCACCCCCACAGCCGCAATGTCCGCCACGGCCACGCCCGCCAAGGCACAGCTCTCTGCGACCATGCGGATGATCTGGCGGGCCAGCGCGTCGTTGTTGCCTTCTTTGGCGGTGGGTTCAGACACCTTGCCCCGCACACCGGCGGCATCGGCAATATTCACGGCCACCTTGGTGCCGCCTATGTCCACACAGGCAACGGGCGCGCTGCCGGGGGCGATGTTCAATTCAATGTCGTGGGTCAATGCCATGCTGCACTCGCTCTCAAATCTTGAAAATTAACGGGCGCTTCAGCTACGGCCGTAGTCGTCCTGGAGACGGACGATGTCATCCTCCCCCAGGTACGTTCCAAACTGCACTTCCACAATTTCGACCGGACCCTCGGTCAGGTTCGCCAGGCGGTGCACCTGCCCGATGGCAATGTCGCAATACTCACCGGGCTGGAGGTCAAACTGACGGTCATCGAGTGTGACCCGCGCAATGCCCTTTGTCACCACCCAATGCTCGGCGCGCTGATGGTGCTTTTGCAGACTTAGTTGCTGGCCGGGATGCACGCCAATGCGCTTGATTTTGTTGCCCGGTACTTCAGAGAGAGTCTCGTACCAGCCCCAGGGACGCAGCGTGCGTTCGATGGTCTCGGTTCGCGAGGTAGTTTGCATGATTAAAAAATCCTTAAAACGGCGCGGCTATCCTACCCCGCAACACGCCCCAGTCGTTACGGGGGTGTTACTGGTGAATATCAGGATGCGGGAAACACATGGGCCCCGCCACGGGCCGACACCTGCACCCGTGCGCCCACCGTGGGCGCCTCCAGCCCCGCGCTGTGCACGTGCACCCGGCCGCCGTTGGTGGGCGCATCCAGTTGCACGATCAGTTCGCACACCGAACCGCAGAAGTCGGCTTCCACCACCGTGCCCACGCAGGACGCCATGGCCCCGGCAGATGCTGTCGCGGCATCCAGCAGGCTGACGGACAGCTGTTCCGGGCGCAACAAAATCCGGGCGGGGCCCACGCGAACCTGGTCATGCGTAGGCAGCCGGCCCAATGCGCAGTCCGCCCAACCGGCCGACAGGGTGGCATCCAGCACCACCGCATCACCCAGAAAGCTGGCCGTAACCGGATCATTCGGGCGCAGGTACACGTCCAGCGGCGTGCCCACTTGCGCGAGCAAGCCCCCGCGCATGACCGCCACCTGATCGGCAAAGGACAAGGCCTCTGCCTGGTCATGTGTGACCAGAATGGTGGTGATGCCAGCGTCTTGCAGCAGCTTAGCGACCGCCTTGCGGGTGGACGCACGCAGGCCTGTATCCAACGCGGAAAACGGCTCGTCCAACAGCATCAACTTGGGCCGCTGCGCCAAGGCGCGCGCCAGCGCCACGCGCTGCTGCTGCCCGCCCGAGAGCTCATGCGGACGGCGTTGCAGCATGGCGCGGTCCAGCGAGACCATGTCCATCAACTCTTCAATACGCACCTTGCGGTCGGGGGCGGATTTGTCCAGCCCGAAGCCCACGTTGTCCGCCACGCTCAAATGCGGAAACAGCGCCCCGTCTTGCGGTACATAGCCGATGCCACGCTGGTGCGCAGGCACCATGGTCGGGCCGTCCGCGAGCACATCGCCTTGCAACACCACGCGGCCTGCATCTGGTGCCTCAAAGCCGGCAATGATGCGCAAGAGACTGGTCTTGCCGGAACCCGAGGGCCCCACGATGGCGGTGCGGCTGCCACGCGGCACGCTCAGCTGGATGCCCTTAAGGGCCGCCACGTTTCCATACGATTTGTGCACACCGTGCAGTTCAAGAGTCGTCATCGTCCCGCCATGCGTCGAGATTGGAGGTAAAGCATCCAGGTCAGCGGGAGCGACATCAGTACCATCAGCAACGCATAGGGTGCGGCGCCGGCGTAGTCGATTTCCGCGCTGTGGGACCAGAAAGCGGTCGCCAGCGTCTGGGTGCCATTGGGGGCCAACAACAAGGTGGCCGTGAGTTCAGTGGTAATCGCTAAAAACACCATGGCGTAGCCGGATGCTGCGCCCGGTGCGGCCAGGCGCATGGTGACCTGCCACAGGGCCTGCAACGGTGTGCGCCCCAGACTGCGCGCCGCCTGCTCCAGCTCCATGGGCGCTTGCGCAATACCGGCGCGCAGGCTCACCAGCGCACGCGGCAAAAACATGAGGGCATAAGCCAGCAACACGGTAAACACCGTCTGGTACAGCGGCAATGCCACCCGCACCGTGATGGTGACCAATGCCAGCGCGACCACGATGCCTGGCAATGCGCCGGCCAGGTAATTGGCCCCCTCCACCCAACGCTGCACTTTGCCGGGCGAGCGGATGGACAGCCAGGCCATGGGCACTGCAGACACCGTAGTGAGCAAAGCCCCTAATCCGGCGAGCAACAAGGTTTGCCACAGTGCGGGCGCCAACTCCGTGAAGTTCCAGACCTCTGCGCCACCGGCCCACAGCCAGCGGCTCAAGGTCACCAGCGGCACGCCAAGAGACAGCAGTGCTGTCACTGCGGGCAGCAGCAGGCACAGCGGCGCCCAGCGCCCCAACGCCCGCACGGGCACTTGCCGGGCAGAACCGGCCCCGACCCGCGCATAGCGCTCGCGCCCACGGGTGCCGGCTTCCAAGCCGAGCAAGCCAAAGCAACACAACACCAACACGCCCGCCAGCATATTGGCGGCCGGGCCGTTGTAGGTGGACTGAAACTGATCGACGATGGCGGTGGTGAATGTGTCAAAGCGGATGGTCACGAACAAGCCGTACTCCGCCAGCAAATGCAAACCCACGAGGAGCGCCCCACCCCAAATGGCCAGCCGCAACTGTGGAAGCACCACTTTGATGAATACCGCCCACGGGCCATAGCCCAAGGAAGCCGCCGCGTCTTCCATGGCCGGGTCCAGGCGGCGCAGAGCGGCTGCGATGGGCAAATACACAAACGGGAAATACGCCACCAGCGAAATCAGCACCGCCGCCCACAGGCCGTGCATGCCGGGCGCCACGCTGATCCAGGCGTAGCTGTGCACAAAGGCCGGCACTGCCAAGGGCGCGGCCGCCAACCACGACCACCAGCGCGCGCCGGGCAGGTCCGAACGCTCGGTCAACCAGGCCAAGGCCAGTGAGAGCAGGATGGTCAGTGGCACCGTCAACACCACCAACAGCGCGGTGTTGATCAGCAGCTCACCGACACGCGGCCGCCAGACCAGGGCCGCCACCGTGTCCCAGCCGCTCTGGAAGGCGACCCATGCCACAAAGCCCAGCGGCAGCAAGGCCAAGACCGACACCAGCAGCGCCGCCAGCGCCACCCAAGACAAACGCCCCTGGCGCGCGGGGCGGGCCAGGGGCGCAGGAAACTGCACCGCGATGGAAGTCACTGAAGTGATTACAGCAGGCCCGCCTGGGTCATCAGGTCAGACACTTTTCTGCTATTGAGTTTGGAAGGCTCCACTTTGGGCGCTTGCAAGTCTGCCAGCGGCACCAGGCTGCGGTGCGATGCGGCCCCCTGTCCCACGGCATATTCAAACGAGGAACCGGTGCGCAGAATGTCCTGACCGCCCTTGCCGGCAATCCACTTCACAAAGGCCTGGGCTTCGGCTTTGCGTTTGCTGGAAGCCAGCACGCCCGCACCGGAGATGCTCACGAAAGCGCCCGGGTCTTCGTTGCGGAAGTAATGCAAGCCCACTTTTTCGCTGTTTTCCCCGGTCTTGGCCATATCGCCGTAGTAGTAATAGTGGTAAATCACCGCGCCGTCGACCTGCCCCGCGTTCACGGCCTTCAAGGCAATGCTGTTGCCCTTGAAGGGCACCACGTTCTCTTTCATGGCTTTGAGCCAGGCCAGGGTGGCCGCTTCACCTTTGAGCTCCAGCATGGCGCTCACAATCGCCTGGAAGTCTGCACCTGCGGGCGAGGCCGCCCAGCGCCCCTTCCACTCCGGCTTGGCGAGATCCATCAGGGATTTGGGGAGTTGCCCGGCTGTGAAACGGGTTTTGCGATAAGCAAACACGGTGCTGCGCGCCGCAATGCCCACCCAGCGTCCGTGGGCCGTGCGGTAGTTGGGCGCAATCTGGTTGACTGTGACAGGGTCCAGCGGGGCGAACAGGCCCGCACCATCCACCAGGGCCATGGCCGGGGAGTTTTCCGTCAAAAACACATCGGCCGGTGAAGCGGCGCCTTCCTGCACCAATTGGTTGCCCAGTTCGGTATCACTGCCTTGGCGCAAGGTCACTTTGATGCCGGTTTCCTTGGTAAAGGCCTCGGCCCACGCCTGGGTCAGGCTGGCGTGCTGCGCGTTGTAAACCAGGATGCCTTCCGCCGAGGGCGTCTGCCCTTGGGCGGACACACCCACTGCGGCGATCACGGCGCCCACAGCAGCCAGACGGAACAAAGAGCTCAGGAATGTACGTTTCATGGGATGGTGAAGGGATTCGATAGGGCAGGAATAGGGCGCATCGGGGATGCAGCAAACAATAACAATTCTCAATTGAAAGTGTAACCTGTGCTGGCTTCGCGCCCCGCACGGACGGAAAAGCCTTTGCGCCAGATCAAGGCCCAGACTCAGAGCCGGTGCGTCCTGTCACCGCGCACAAAACCCAGTAGAGGCACTTCCACGCCCCGCCCCACCGCCACCACCTTGAACAACTCCCCCATCTCGTGCTCCATGAGCAGCGTCTGGGCAGCCACACGGGCTTGCAACGGTTCGGCTTGCATGGCCTCCACCAGCCCGCAGTTCATCAGAAAGTGCGCCTGGTTGGTATAGCCCAACACGTCCATGCCTGCATCTTGCGCGGCCACGGCAATGCCGGTGAAGTTCACATGCGCCGTAATGTCTTTGAGGCCCACATCAGCCAAGGGGTCGGCATCCGCCTTGTGGGCGCGGTGGCACATGACCGTGCCCCCGGAGCGCTGCACATGGTAGTACTCACTCTCGGGAAAACCATAGTCCAGCAAGAACGCAGCACCCTGCCGCAAGTGGTCAGCCAGCGTGCGGACAAAAGCTTCGCCCTGGGGGTGGACCTCCGTCAGATAGTCATGCTCGCCCTCAATCTCGATGGGCGGGCGCACAGCGGTGGGCTTGTCGGCCCAGACCAATTGGCCCTGCGCCATAGCCACACCGCGCTCATGCCAGACCCCGGACACGCGGGCCAGCAGCTGCACCGGCATGGCATCGAGCACCTCATTGCCCACCATCACGCCCCGCATCTGCGCGGGCAGCGCGCATGCCCATTGCACCTTGCCGGCATGGGCGGCCAGTCGCTCCCGCTGGCGGGCTTTGAGGGAGTCCGACAAATCCACAATCGTGTAGCTGCGCACCCGGTCGCCCAGCGCGTCCAGCAACTGCAGCGCCAAGGCTCCGCTGCCTGCGCCGAATTCCCAGACCTCGTCGGTGCCTGTGGCCTCCAATACTTGCGCCACCTGGCGGGCCAGCGCCTGACCGAAAAGCGGGCTGATTTCAGGCGCGGTCACGAAGTCGCTGCCGGCACCTTCGACCCCTGTTGCGCCCACCAGCCCTTGAGGCATCTGACCGAACTTGGTGGAGCCGTTGGCGTAGTAGCCCAGCCCCGGCGCATACAAAGCCAGGGCCATATAGGTGTCAAATCCTATCCATCCGCCCGCCTTTTCGATGGCATCCGCGATAATTCGGGTCAAGTTGGCCGGAATACTCTCCGTCGTGGACATGGGCATGAGTCTCGTGTTGCGTAAAGCCAAGGATTATCTTTCCCCCACGCCCCCTCCCCTTTTTCAGGATGCATGTGTGTTGAAGCGCGTACTTGTCACCGGTGGTGCCCATCGTTTGGGTGCACTCCTCTGCGCCCGTTTTGCTGCGGCCGGGTGGGAGGTGTGGTGCCATTACCAGCGCAGCGCCGAGGCCGCCGAGGCGCTGTGCGCCGGGCTGCGCGCCCAAGGGTATGAGACCCACGCCATCTATGCAGACCTGTCGGATGAGAGCAGCCGCCGCGCCGTGATTGCAGACATTGCGGCCCAATCCGGCCCGCTGCATTGCCTGGTGAATAACGCTTCCAGCTTCGAGCCCGACAGCGGCGATGCCATCGACACCGAGGGCGCGCGCCAGCAGCTCGAAGTCAACCTCATGGCCCCCCTGTCGCTCTCGCGCTGGATGGCCAACAGCCTGGGGGCGGACGCGACACCGGGCGCCCACAGCATCATCCATGTGCTGGACCAGAAGGTGTTCAACCTGAACCCCGACTATTTTTCGTACACCATCAGCAAGCTGGCGCTGGAGCGGGCGGTCGCCCTGCAAGCTCAGGCGCTGGCTCCGACCGTGCGCGTGTGTGGCGTGGCCCCCGGCCTGATGTTTTTGAGCGGCCCGCAAACGCAAGACAATTTCGACAAGGCAGCACGCGTCAACCTGTTGCGCGAACCCATAGACCCCAGCCAGGTCGCGGCCACCTGCCTGTTTCTGGCGGAGAACCCTTGCATCACCGGCAGCACCGTGTGCGTGGACAACGGCCAGCATTTGGTGCCCTTGGCCCGCGATGTGATGTTTGCCGTGGTGTCCCCTTCTGTGAAAGACAGCCCATGAGCCACGATCCATTGCTCACTCTGGCACTGGAATGCCGCCGCCTTTTCCTGCGGGACCACGTGGTGCAAGTCCACATCGGCGCTCACGACTTTGAAAAAGGTGTGTCGCAGCGCCTGATTTTCAATGTGGAATTGTTCGTACCCTATGAGAGCAGCACCCCCGTTTCCGACAGCCTCTCCGAAGTGGTGGACTACGACTTTGTGCGCGAACTCATTGCCCGCCGCATTGCACGCGGCCATGTCGAACTGCAGGAAACCCTGTGCGACGAACTGGTGCAGCAACTGCTGGCCCACCCGCAGGTGCGCGCAGTGCGCCTGTCCACCCAAAAACCTGACGTGTACCCCGACTGTGCGGGCGTAGGCGTCGAAGTATTCCGCATGAAAGGCGCCAATGCCTGATAACCACATGAAGGCCACTACCGGCCACCAAACCCTGACCCTCACGGGCCTGCGCTTTGACGCCAACCTGGGCATTCTGGAGTCGGAAAAGCTCGCACCCCAGCCCATCCAGGTGGATGCCGAGCTGAGCCTGGGCACCCAGCCCCTGCTGCCGCATGACGATGACATCAACCACGTGCTGGACTACCGCAAGGTGCGCCAGATCATCATCAGCGAATGCACGGCCGAACACGTCAACCTGCTGGAGACATTGATCGGCAAGTTGGCCCACCGGCTGATGCAGTTGCCCGGCGTACTGGGCGTGCGCGTCAAGATCGCGAAACTGGAAATTTTTGAAGACTGTGAAGTTGCCATCCGCATGGAAGCCGGGCAGTGGTAAGCCACCCCGCTATCGGACCAACGCAACAAGGAGAAAAGCATGAGCGCTACATGGGTTGAAGAAGACACCACCACCGAAGCGGCAGACGCCGCTGCCACCCGCAACAAAGAACTCAAGATCGAGCGCGAAACCCACAAGCTGGAAAAGCGCCTGTGCCGCCAGATGGGCCAGGCCATTGTGGACTTCAACATGATTGAAGAAGGCGACCGCGTCATGGTCTGCATGTCCGGCGGCAAAGACAGCTACGGCATGCTCGACATCCTGCTCAAAATGCAGCAGCGCGCGCCCATCAACTTCGAAATCGTGGCGGTCAACCTGGACCAGAAGCAGCCTGGCTTCCCCGACCACATCCTGCCCGAATACCTGGCCAAGCTGGGGGTGGAATTCCACATCGAGACGCAGGACACCTACTCCATCGTCAAGCGAAACATCCCCGAAGGCAAGACCATGTGCAGCCTGTGCAGCCGGCTGCGCCGGGGCATTTTGTACAGCGTGGCGCGCAAACTTAAGTGCAACAAACTCGCGCTGGGCCACCACCGCGACGACATGCTGCAGACCTTCTTCCTCAACATGTTCTTTGGCGGCAAGCTCAAAGGCATGCCGCCCAAACTCACCAGCGACAACGGCGAGTTCGTGGTCATCCGCCCGCTGGCCTATGTAGCCGAGAAAGACCTGATCCGTTGGGCGGCACACCGCCAGTTCCCCATCATCCCTTGCTCGCTGTGCGGTAGCCAGACCAACCTGCAGCGCGTACAGGTTGGCAACATGCTGCGCGACTGGGAGAAGCAATACCCCGGCCGTGCGGAAACCATGTTTACCGCGCTGCAAAACGTGGTGCCCTCGCACCTGATGGACCACACCAAGCACGACTTCAAGAACATCCGCCCCACCGGCATTGCCGACGAAAATGGCGACAAGGCTTTTGACGCCGAAGACCTGCCCGCACCTGCCTTGCCCAGCCTCTCCGGCCTGCCAGGGGTGCAGCTTGTTTCGCTATAAATTCAGGAGCATATTGCGATGATTCTGCGAGGGCTACAGCGGTTTTTTATCTTTGTTTTCGTGGCTTTGCTCGGGGCCTGTTCGCTGCCCCGCATGATAGACAGCGATGTACAAAGCTTTGCCGGTGCCGCCCCCCCGGTCAGCCCTGCGGATTTCCGGTTTGAGCGCCTGCCCTCACAGCAACAAAATCTGAGCTTGCAGGACACGCTGGAGAGCATGGCGCAAGAGGCCCTGGAGCGTGTGGGCTTGAGCCGCAATGACAGCTCAGGCCGCTACCTGGCACAAATAGGCCTGGGCGTGGACAACATTCGCAACCCGCACTACCGCCCCCCGCGCCCCCGCCTGATGCGGGGCGCCGATGGCCGGCTGTACGAAGAGTGGCCCATGACCCCGGACATCGAGGTGCCCTGGTACCGCCACCGCGTGCACCTGACCCTGCGCGACAGCAGCACCAGCCAAGTGGCCTTTGAGACCACTGCCATCTTTGACGGCCCCTGGCGCGATACCCTGAACCTCGTTCCGCCCATGCTGGAAGCCGCACTGAAGGACTACCCCACCCCCGGCACTCGGCGTGTGGTGGTGGAGCTGCCTGCCCCCGGAAAAGAGAACCCCTGAATGCCCGTCACCCGCATCATTGCCGTGCGTCACGGCGAGACCGCCTGGAATGTGGACACCCGCATCCAGGGCCAACTCGACATTGGTTTGAACGAGCGTGGCCTCTGGCAAGCCGAGCGCGTCGGCCAAGCCTTGGCTGAAGAAGCTATAGACCGGATCTACAGCAGCGACCTGCAGCGCGCTCACATCACCGCGCAGGCCATTGCGCGCCACACAAGCAACCCGACAGCACGCGAGGTGCAAATGCACACCGGCCTGCGCGAGCGCGGCTTCGGCACCTTTGAGGGGGAAACCTGGGCCGACATTGCCGAAAAGTGGCCGGACGAATCCCGCCGCTGGAAGCAGCGCGACCCCCACTTCGCCCCGCCCGGCGGTGAAACACCCACCCAGCTGCTGGCCCGTGTGCAGAGCACCGTGGACGACATTGCGGCACGCCATCCGGGCGAGCACATCGTGCTGGTGGCCCACGGAGGTGTGATGGACATGCTCTACCGCCTGGCTACCCGGCAGGAGCTGCATGCCCCGCGCACCTGGCACCTGGGCAACGCGGCCATCAACCGCCTGCTCTGGACACCCGACGGCCTGAGCCTGGTCGGCTGGGGCGATGCACGCCATCTGGAAGACGACGCGCTGGACGAAACAGCCGCCTGAGACTCCCACGGATTCCGCCATGCTTCATTACCTGCTGCACGCTGGCACCGTCCCCTGGCAAGACCAACTGCTGTATGCCGGCCTCATCGCCGTGTTCATCGCTGCGGTCTTCTTCGGCTTGTGGTGGCGCAAGCGCGCTGCACGCCCCCAAGAAGGCGACTTTGCGGCGCTGGTGCAACAAGGCAGCGTGGCCGAGGCACTGGAAGCCCAAGTCCAAAGCCCGCTGGCAGATGCTGCCGAGGCCTGGCAAGCAACGCGGCACACGATGCAAAACGTCAAGACCGGCGTGGAGCGCTTCCTGGCGCTGGTCTGGGCCCTACTCTCCGGATTGCTCTTTTCGATCAGCGTATCGGCTGTTATCGGGTTTGCATGGGATTTCCCCGCAGTGGATTGGAGTCTGTTGGCTTTCTACGGGGTGCTCGGCGTTGTCACCGGCTGGTTCACCCGGGTGCAGTGGCGCGATTTTCGCGGGCAGAAATAAGCACTTGCGGTGGCCCGCGTCTGCCCCCGCCTGAAAAACCGCCAGCCTAGTCGCCCAGCAAATCCACCGCCGGCCCCGCAGGCGCGGTCACCCCGAGGTGGCGGTAGGCTGCCAGCGTGGCAATGCGGCCACGCGGGGTGCGCTGCAGGTAGCCCTGCTGGATCAGGTAGGGCTCGATCACATCTTCAATGGTTTCGCGCTCTTCGCCGATGCTGGCGGCAATGTTGTCCAGCCCCACGGGGCCGCCGTCGAAGCGGTGAATCACCGCCTCCAGCAGCTTGCGGTCCATCAGGTCAAAGCCTTGCGGGTCCACGTCCAGCATGGCCAGCGCGCGGTTGGCAATGTCCAGGGTGATCTTGCCGTCGCCCTTGACCTCGGCAAAGTCGCGCACGCGGCGCAGCAGGCGGTTGGCAATCCGCGGTGTGCCGCGCGAGCGGCGGGCGATCTCAAACCCGCCATCCTCGTCCATCGGCACACCCAACAAACCGGCGCTGCGCTTGACGATGCGCGCCAACTCTTCATTCGTATAAAACTCCAGCCGCGCCACGATGCCAAAGCGGTCGCGCAACGGGTTGGTCAGCATGCCGGCCCGCGTGGTGGCGCCCACCAGTGTGAAGGGCTGCAAGTCGAGCTTGATGGAGCGGGCCGCCGGGCCTTCGCCGATCATGATGTCGATCTTGTAGTCCTCTAGGGCGGGGTACAAGATTTCTTCCACCACCGCAGAGAGGCGGTGAATTTCGTCGATGAAAAGAACGTCGTTCTTTTCCAGATTGGTCAACAGCGCGGCCAAGTCCTTGGGCTTTTCCAGCACCGGGCCGGAGGTCTGGCGCAGGTTCACGCCCAGCTCGTGGGCAATGATGTGGGAGAGCGTCGTCTTGCCCAAGCCAGGCGGGCCGAACAGCAGCACGTGGTCCAGCGCCTCGTCCCGCTTTTTGGCGGCGCCGATGAAGATTTCCAGCTGCTCGCGTACCTTGGCCTGACCCACATACTCGTCGAGCAGCTTGGGGCGCAAGGCGCGTTCGATGGCCTCTTCGCTATTAGAGACAGGCGCGGCCGACACTACGCGGGGCGCAGGCGGCGGGGGAACAGCAAAATCGTCGGTCTGAATGCTCACAGCAGCGGCCTATCCAAGCAGAAAAAACAAGAAACTCCAGCGGGGTGCCCACTATAGCGCGCAGCTTGCCGCGCTCAAGAGAAGGCGGCAGACTGCCGATAAGCACCTTAGCCCCTTCTGGCGTGCCCTGTGGCCTGCCGGACATTTGCATTAGTGTTTGCTTGAAAGGCAGCGCCCGCCATGCCCCTCCGCCCCCCCCCTGCCGCGCAACGCTTGCGCCCCCAGGCCCTGAGCGCTTTGCTGCTGGCCGCGCTGTGTTGCGCACCCGCTTGGGGCAACGACGCAGAGCCCGCTCACAAAGCAGCCAGCAAGGCGCCTGCCAAGCCCGCAAAAAAGGAGGTGATGGGTGAAATATCAGCCACCAGCGCATCCAACCCCAAAGAAGTGGGTGACCAGCTGCGCGAAGCTTTGGGCACCGAAGTAGCCGGCAAGAAGAAGCTGCTTATCAATGTGTCCAAGGTACCCGGCGGCACATCGGCCACTGCGTCCGGCGGACACAGCAGTGGTGGAAATACCAACACCGGCATGAGCAGCCGGCAGTACATCCAGGCGCGTGCTGCGGCACTGGCAGGGCATGGCGGCACGACCCGCCTGAATCCGGCACCTGCGGCGCAAGGACACGGCAGCGACGTCCACTGGGACTACGAAGGTGAAAATGGCCCGCAGGCCTGGGGCGGGCTTAAACCTGACTTCAAGCTCTGCGCCATCGGCAAACGCCAGTCGCCCATCAATATTGAAGAGGGCAACACCCTGCAAGGCCCGGCAGAGCCGGTGCAGTTCAACTACACGCCCAGCAATGGCACGGTGGTGAACAACGGCCACACCATCCAGGTGGATGTGCAGGGCGACAACAGCATCACCGTGCGCGGCTCGCGTTACCGGCTGCTGCAGTTCCACTTCCACACGCCGTCGGAAGAGTCGGTGAACTACAAACGCTTTGCCATGGTGGCGCACCTGGTGCACCAAAATGATGATGGTCAGCTGGCCGTGGTGGCGGTGCTGCTGGACCCGGGTGCGGCCGCCAACCCACTGATCGACAAGGTGTGGACTTACATGCCTCTGGACACGGGTGATCGCGTGCGCATGCCGCGTGAACTGCTCAACATGAACGAGCTGTTGCCCGCAGACCAGCGCTACTACCAGTTCATGGGATCGCTCACCACGCCCCCCTGCTCAGAAGGCGTACTGTGGATGGTGCTCAAACAGCCCGTCACTATCACCCGGAGCCAGCTGCGCTTGTTCACCCAGCTCTACCCGATGAACGCCCGCCCGGTGCAGCCGCTCAACGCCCGCCCCGTGCGGGACGCGCAGTAGTCCCGCCGGTTAAAAAAAGCGAAGCGGCCCGCTTCGGGTGCGCTCAATTGCGTGTGTAGACAATTTTCTTTTTGCCGGCTTCGCAGGTGCCGACCACGCGCTTTTTGCCACTGTCGGCATCGCGCTCCACCACGTCCAGGGTGAAGTTTTTGGCCCCGTGGGACTCCGCTTTGGCGGCCACTTCCGTCTTGAGCTGTTCACAGTCCTTGGCGGCCCATGCATTGGCGGACAACAGGCCCAAGGCCGACACACAAAAACACACGCTTCTCTTCATGGGGCAATTCCTCTCTAGGTGGATTGGTCGACAGACTCAGCCTCTACGGGCCTGACCGCATGGTAGCCAGACGACTAGAAGGTTCTACCTATCGCAAACCCGCACCATACCCAGCTAGAATAGCTATAAAAATAGGAGCTGCCTGCGCATATAGCACGGGCGCTAGAGGCTTATTTCGCCAAAGACTTCAGCGCCAGCTTGATGCCATCGCTAACTCCCACATCCTTGGGCAGCGCCTTGAGTGCGGCTGCCGCCTCCTTGTCGCTGTAGCCCAGGGCCAGCAGCGCCTGCAGGATGTCGGACTGCGCCTCTCCCACGGCGCCCATGGGCGCCCCGAGGTCGGCTCCCAACTTGCCCTTGAGCTCCAGCAGCAAGCGCTCTGCCGTTTTCTTGCCGATGCCCGGCACCTTGATCAGGCGGCCTGCCTCTTGAAGTGTGACCGCTTGTGCCAAATCACCAACATCCATGCCTGAGAGCACCGACAAGGCCGTACGCGGCCCCACACCGGAGATCTTGATCAATTCGCGGAAGGCCTCACGCTCGGTGCTGGTGGCAAAGCCGTAGAGGATTTGCGCGTCTTCGCGCACCACAAAGTGGGTGAGCAGCGTGACCTTGTGGCCGTCGGCGGGCAGGTTGTAGAAGGTGCTCATGGGCACCTGCACCTCGTAGCCCACGCCGCCGCAATCGATGATGACTTGCGGAGGATTTTTGTCGCTGACGATGCCTGTGAGTTTGCCGATCATGGTGCGGTGTCCGGGGTTCTGGGGTGGCAGGTGGCCGGTGTGGCCACGGTTCGGAACAAATTGGGGACAATGCAGGGGTAGCGCTTCTGTGGCGCCCCTTCGCAGTCCTCTGCTTTGCCGGATTATCAGCTTGATTCTCAAACACATCTTCACCCCGCTGAACAACACGCGCCTCTCGCACCTGTGCGGACCGACCGACGAACACCTGCGCACCATTGAGCGCGAGCTGGAAGTCAACATTGCCCACCGGCACGAGCAGTTCAAGGTGGAAGGCCCCAAAGCCCGGGCCCAGCGCGCCATGGAAATGCTGCAGGCGCTGTACGAGATTGCCGGCCGCCCGATTGCCGCATCCACCGTGCAGCTCATGCTCAGCGGCGATGGCGAGTTGGGTAATGAAGGCCCCAGCCTTTCCACCCGCCGTGCGGACCTCAAACCCCGCAGCCAGAACCAGGCGCTGTACCTGGACAACATTGCCGAGTTCGACATCACGTTCGGCATCGGCCCCGCAGGTACCGGCAAGACCTATCTGGCGGTGGCCGCTGCGGTGGACGCGCTGCAGCGCAGCTCGGTGCAACGCATTGTGCTGACCCGCCCCGCGGTGGAGGCTGGCGAACGACTGGGCTTTCTGCCGGGCGACCTGAACCAGAAGGTGGACCCGTATCTGCGCCCCCTGTACGACGCGCTCTACGACCTGATGGGCTACGACCAGGTGCACAAAGCCTTCGAGCGCCAGCAGCTGGAAATTGCACCCCTGGCCTTCATGCGCGGGCGCACGCTGAACAATGCGTTTGTGATCCTCGACGAGGCACAAAACACCACTCCCGAACAGATGAAGATGTTTTTGACGCGCGTGGGCTTCGGTACCAAGACGGTGATCACCGGCGACCTGACCCAGATCGACCTGCCCAAGGCGCAAATGAGCGGGCTGGTGGATGCCGAGCGCGTACTGCGCCGCACACCGGGCATTGCCATCACCCGCCTCACCAGCGCCGACATCGTGCGCCACCCGCTGGTCGCGCGCATCGTGGATGCCTACGAGGCCGCGCGGCTGGAAGACCTGCCGCAGATCGCCATCCCCGAGCCGGAGCCCGAACTCCCCCGCGTGGGCCTGCCCAAGACCCGTGCTCCGGCACGTACAGCACGCAGCAGCTAAACCTTTTTTGATTCACTGAACCACATGCTTCCAGAACTCAGCCTCTCCCTGCAATTCGGCAAGATCACTGATGCCGACAAACACCGCGACGCGCTCAAGCGCCACAAAGTCATCCGCTGGATCCGCAACACCCTGGAAGTGGACGGCGAAATCACCGTGCGCATCGTGGATGCCGAAGAAGGCCAAACGCTGAACCGTGAATACCGCCAGAAAGACTACGCCACCAACGTGCTGACCTTCGACTACACCCAGGAGCCCGTCACCGCCGACCTGGTGCTGTGCGCGCCAGTGATTGCCAAAGAAGCCAAAGAGCAAAAGAAAACGCTGGAAGCCCATTACGCTCACATGATCGTCCACGGCACCCTGCACGCCCAAGGGTGGGACCACGAGCTGGATGAGGATGCGGAAGTGATGGAGCTGCGCGAGAGTGAAATCATGGCGCGCTTGGGGTTTAAGAACCCCTACTGACTTGGCTTGGGGTTGCGCTCCGGAGTAACTGCCTTGGGCGCTTTGCTCCGTGTCCCCCGCACTGCGCGCTCCTCCTTGACCTGCGCAAAACACCCAAGGCAGCTACTTCTGCGGGTCAATCGAAGTCCGTATTTATTTCATTGCGCAAAGGCCACCATGCATTTTCGAGTGACGACCGAACACGTAAAAAAGCAAAACCGTAAACAGACTTACCTGACAATCTTTCTGATCTTCCTGTCCGCTGGGTGTGTCGCAGCACTCTTCAATGCTGCGTCTGTATCCAATAAGTTGTTTGCTTTGATTGGGTTGTTTGTCTTTGCTCAAACAATTTACCGAACCTACAAAATACGCAAAGAGGGCGAAAAGTCCTATCCGACCCTTGAACTGGATGAGAAAGCAGGAACGATTGCAGTAGCCCACAAGGATGTAGTTGTCACTGTGGACATCAAGCAGATCAAAAACCTCCGGTTGCAGCACAAATCTACGGCGCTAGAGTCTGTCATCGTGACCACTTGCGCGGGCGAAGTCATGCGCTTTGAAGGTTACGAGAACCTCGAATTGTTAGCTGAGTCATTGAAACGCCTTACTCCCGCAGACCGAGTATCAAACGCAAAGTTCTACCACCGGTAATTCTTGAGGGTCGCGGAAACCGAGCATCGGACTGCAAGTGCCCGCCAAAGTGAGGTCAAGGAGGAGGCCGCAGGCAAGGGAACACGAACGGCGGCGGGTGCTTGCTGCCCGGTGCGGACGACAACCAATCCAGGCAGAAACCAGGCTCTAGGTCAGTCCGCGTAACGTGCCCTAGCGTTGGTTGCACGCTTACGCTTACGCCCAATCAGCAGCAAACCCACTGCCGCCAGCACAACCAGCGCCACCATGCCGAAAGCCCAGATCACCCACAACAGCGGGGCTACCCAATCCAGCAGCGGCGTGATCCAGGGCATGACTGCGGCGAGCATTTCCACGGACCAGACAATCGTTGCACGCACCGCCTCTGCCGTACTTGTGTCTGTCCACAATGCAATCCATGGCGGCAGCGGCCACTGCGCAATGGTCTGAAGCCCGCCCTGCAGGTCCACACCTTGGCCTGCCACCCAATTTGCCAAGGCCGCAGTGAGGCCGATAAAGCCGGTCCACAACAAGGCGAGAACTACGGTTGCTATAGCGAGTGCGGTTTTCATGCTGGGATTATGGGTTCCCCCGTTTCCGGCATGGCATCCCCTGCTGCCATGAGCCCACCCGACATAGGCTTTTGCGCCAGTGGCCGAGACTAGCAAACCAAAACAAGCCTCGAAGAAGCGGGGTATTTGGGTCTTTTATCAAGGCACTCACCGGAGTGCGCTGCGCCACACTTCCCCTACCGCTTGATTTGGGAAGGACTTCATCATGGCAATCAACTCTGTAAACAGCGGGGCACCGGTTAAACCCGTCACCCCTTTGGCCCCTAACGCTCCTGCAGCAAAAGCTGCAACCACTCCGGAGAGCACGGGAGGGGCGGAACCCAAGCCTGTCACCAACACCATGGGGCAGCCACTAGGGCAGTTACTCAACACCAAAGCATAGTTCCGCGCAGAGTGTGAAGGCGCGACCGCATCGAAGGTCAAAGGAATGGCTCTGGCTTGGTGTGCTGTGGGCACTGGTGACTTGTTTTTCTCGTTCGTTAATGACTCAAGTTGTCGCGTGGACAGCCGATGTCAATGAGGAAGAGAAGTTCATATCCCCTTCCACCACTCAAGCGCAATGAACATTAACAACACCTCCAGCTCCAGCTACCCTGGGAGTGCCAACTTTGCAGCGGGAGCTGCCAGCCGCTCAAGTGCCCAGGCGTCGGTGGTTGAAACAAAAACGGCGCCCCTCCCGACTCAGGGAGGTGCGCCTCCTCCCGTTGCAGTAGACCGTGTCAGCATCAGCCAAGAGGCTCAAGACCGGCTGAGTGCAGAGACTGCCGAAGGTGTCTCCCCGGACGCACAGACCTTGCAAGCGGACCGGGATGCAACTGTGGCCAAGGCTGAAGTCGGACCGAGCAGCAGTCACGATGCGCCCTCTGATGTCAAAAAATTCACCTACGGCGCCTTGGGTTTAGAACGTCCGACCTCGGGCCCAGAAGCCGCACCGAAAGACAGCTATTCCTATGGTCGTTGGGCCGCCGTAGCCGTCACCGCAGGAGCCCTCCTTTCCGCCCTCATTTAGGTGCAGGCGCCACCCGCATTGGTATCGTCACTGGCCCGTCATTGAGCAACTCGACCTGCATGTCTGCCGCAAAAATGCCGGTCTGAACGATGGAGTGCGCATTGCGGGCCTGGGCCACGAAGTGGTCATACATACGCCGCCCCTCATCAGGCGCTGCAGCCGCTTTGAAGCTGGGCCGGTTGCCGCCCGACGTATCCGCCGCCAGCGTGAATTGGCTCACGATGAGCAGGCCACCATGTGACCCTGCGCCATCCAGGTCCTGTACGTTGCGGTTCATCTTTCCTTCTGCATCGCTGAAGATGCGCAGCTTGAGCAGTTTGGCCAGCAGCTTATCGCCCTGTGCCTCGGTGTCGCCCTGCTCGGCGCACACCAGCACCAGCAATCCCTGGCCGATCTCGCCCACCGTAGCGCCGTCCACCACCACCCGCGCGCGGCGAACGCGCTGTACCAAAGCCAGCATGGCGCCGAATCAGGCCAGGGTTACGCGGGCGAACTTGCGCTTGCCCACTTGCAGCACGTAGGTGCCCGCGCCGAGCTTCAAACCCTTGTCGCTCACCACATTGCTGTCCACCCGCACACCACCACCGTCGATTAGGCGGTTACCTTCGCCGCTGGATGCAGCTAGGTTGGCAGACTTCAACAGCGCAGCAATGCCCATTGCCGCACCACCTTCGCCCAGCGGCAAGGTGATTTCGTCAATCTGGTCCGGAATGCCGCCCTTGCTGCGGTTGATGAAGTCCTGCTCTGCCGCATCGGCAGCCGCAGCGCTGTGGAAGCGCGCAGTGATTTCCTTGGCCAAAGCGACCTTGGCGTCTTTGGGGTTGCGTCCACCTTCCACTTCGGCCTTGAGCGCAGCAATCTCCGCCTCGCTCTTGAAGCTGAGCAGCGTGTACCACTTCCACATCAGCACGTCGGAGATGGAAAGCACCTTGGCGAACATGGTGTTGGGCTCTTCAGTGATGCCGATGTAGTTGTTCTTGCTCTTGGACATCTTCTCCACGCCGTCCAGCCCTTCGAGCAGCGGCATGGTCAAGATGCACTGGGGCTCCTGGCCGAACTCGGCCTGCAGGGTGCGCCCCATGAGCACGTTGAACTTCTGGTCAGTGCCCCCCAGCTCCAAGTCGCTTTCCAAGACCACAGAGTCGTAGCCCTGCATCAGCGGGTAGAGGAATTCGTGCACCGCAATCGGGGTGCCGGCGCTAAAGCGCTGATGGAAATCATTGCGCTCCATCATGCGCGCCACCGTGTAACGACTGGCCAGTTGAATCATGCCGCGCGTACCCAAGGGGTCACACCATTCGCTGTTGTAGCGAACCTCTGTCTTGGCGGGATCCAGCACCATGCTGGCCTGGCGGTAGTAGGTCTCGGCGTTGAACTTGATTTGCTCAGCCGTCAGCGGCGGGCGGGTGTTGTTGCGACCGGAAGGGTCGCCGATCATGCTGGTGAAGTCACCAATCAAAAAGATTACGGTGTGGCCCAGATCTTGCAACTGGCGCATCTTGTTCAGCACCACGGTGTGGCCGATGTGGATGTCAGGCGCGGTCGGGTCCAGTCCCAGCTTGATGCGCAGCGGTTTGCCCGAGGCCTCCGATTTGACAAGCTTTTTCACCCATTCGTCTTGCGGGAGCAGTTCTTCCACACCGCGCAAGGTAACCGCAAGGGCCTCGCGCACACGATCACTTACAACTATTGAGGGGCTTGAGGCTTGATTCATAAGGGTTTTTCTTGTGGCTTGGACGAGAGCGACAGCTATACTTCGGGCTCCCTTCAGCAACGCAATCGTTGCCAGCGGCTGGATTTTAATCGGGCCGCATTCCCCACACCGGAGTCTTTGATTTGAAGCATGGACTGAACCAGGCTGTTGAGTTGTGCGTGGCGCGTGCCACGGCATTCATCCAGCTGTACCCCAAACAGATAACCGCCGCCATTGCCGCCCTCTTGGTAGGCGGCACAGGTGCCACCTTTGCCGTGGCCAATTTTGCCCCCGACGCGTCGGACTTGCCCGTGCGCACGGTGGTCGAAACTGTGGAAAGCGACTTCCTGACCACGCAGCACGACGTAGCCGCTATGCAGGTGATGCGCTTGTACCGGTCGGATACGACCCGCTCCAGCGACACGGCAGATACCTTGCTCAAACGTCTCGGGGTGTTTGACCCGCAGGCTGCGGCCTTCTTGCGTGCCGATATGCAAGCGCAAGCCGCTTTGTTTGGCCGTGCCGGCCGCAACGTCACCGCCGAAGTGAATGAGCGCCAAGGCCTGTTGAAGCTCAGCGCCCGCTGGAGCCCCAACGACGACGGCACCTTCAAACGCCTGACGATCGAAAACACGATGGACGGCTTCCGCGCGCAAGTGGAAACCCTGCCGTTGGTAGCCAATACGCGCCTGGCAAGCGGTGTGATCAACAGCTCCCTGTTTGCCGCCACCGACGATGCCCGCCTACCCGACTCAATCGCGACCCAGGTAGCCGAAATTTTTTCGGGCGATATCGACTTTCACCGTGCCTTGCGCAAAGGTGATCGCTTCTCCGTGGTGTACGAGACCCTGGAAGGCGATGGTGAACCCTTGCGCGCCGGCCGGGTGCTGAGCGCCGAGTTTGTAAACGCCGGCAAGTCTTTCCAGGCCATGTGGTTCAAGGACCCGGTGGCTCCGGGCAAAGGCGGTTATTACACCCTGGCCGGCGAAAGCCTGCGCCGTGCGTTCCTGGCCTCTCCGCTGGAATTCTCCCGCGTGACCAGTGGCTTCAAAATGCGCTTCCACCCCATTTTGCAAACTTGGAGAGCGCATCTGGGTGTGGACTACGCAGCCGCTACCGGCACACCGGTGCGCAGTGTGGGTGACGGCACCGTGGACTTTGCGGGTGTGCAAGGCGGTTTTGGCAATGTTGTCATGATCAAGCACCGGAACAACCAGACCACCGTGTATGCGCACTTGAGCCGCATCAATGTCAAAAAAGGGCAAAGCGTTTCCCAAGGCCAGAACATTGGCGCAGTGGGCGCCACAGGCTGGGCCACTGGCCCGCATTTGCACTTTGAGTTCCGCGTCAATGGCGTGCACCAGGACCCATTGACCATCGCTCGCCAGAGCGAGTCGGTGCCTGTCTCTACCGCAGCCAAAGCCATGTTCGACAAAACAGCACAGAACGTACGCGCCCAGCTGGCCACTGCGGCCCAATTTACCCCGGGAACGGCTGAGTAAGCTTAGGCATAGCCTGTGTCAGAGCTTTACATCGGGCTGATGTCCGGCACCTCGCTCGATGGGGTGGACGGGGTGCTGGTCGATTTCTCCGACAAAAAAATGCGTGTGCTGGCGCACCAGGCATTCCCGTTTTCTGACGCATTGCGGGCCGAATTCCTGGCACTCAATACATCCGGCAACGATGAGTTGCATCGCGGCGCTTTGGCCGCCAATGGTCTTGCGCGCTTGTACGCCGCCGTGGTTGGCATGCTGCTAAGAGAGACTGGACTGCCCACTTCTGCCATTTGTGCTATCGGCGCCCACGGCCAGACGGTGCGCCACAGGCCCGGCGACTTCGACGGCACCGGCTACACCATACAGCTCAACCACCCTTCCCTGTTGGCGGAGTTAAGTGGCATCGATGTCGTGGCCGACTTCCGCAGCCGGGATGTGGCCGCGGGGGGGCAAGGCGCACCGCTGGTGCCACCTTTTCACCAGGCCTTTTTTAGCCCGCAGGGTGAGCGCCTGGCCGTGCTCAATATTGGCGGCATCTCCAACCTGACACTGCTGCATGCCAATGCCGACACACCTGTTTTGGGCTTCGACTGCGGCCCCGGCAACGCCCTGATGGACAGCTGGTGCTACCGGCATACCGGGCGACATTACGATGATGCTGGAGCGTGGGCAGATTCCGGCGAGGTGCTGTCGAACTTGCTCGACTGCATGCTGGCCGAGCCCTTTCTGGGTCGCCAGCCCCCCAAGAGCACAGGGCGCGACCTATTCAACACTGCGTGGCTTGAGCGCCATTTGAAGGCCTATGAAGACGCCAACGGTGCAGCAAAAGCGGTCGATGTGCAGACCTCCCTCACTGAACTCACGGCCCGCACCTGCGCAGACGCCTTGATTCGGAACATGCCGGAATGCGCGTCTTTGGCTGTGTGCGGCGGGGGGGCATACAACCGGCATCTGATGCGACGCCTGGATGTGCTGCTGCCTGGCTGCAAGGTTCAAAGTTCGGAGGAACTCGGCTTGCCGCCCTTGCAGGTAGAGGCCGCCGCCTTCGCATGGCTGGCCCGACAAGCGACGCTGCGACAAACAGCCAATCTGCCAAAAGTAACGGGCGCCAAAGGCGCCCGCATACTGGGAGCAATCTACCCCGCCTGACCCATAGAGCACGGCGGGATGGTGCTTCAGGTCGAAAAAGAAGAGCCGCAACCGCAGGTAGTCGTGGCGTTGGGGTTTTTGATGACGAACTGGGCGCCTTGCAAGTCTTCCTTGTAGTCGATTTCTGCACCGACAAGGTACTGGTAGCTCATGGCATCGATCAACAAGGACACGCCGTTCTTGGTCATGGTGGTGTCGTCTTCGTTGGTGATTTCATCGAAGGTGAAACCATACTGGAAGCCGGAACATCCACCACCTTGCACAAAGACACGCAGTTTCAAATCCGGATTGCCTTCCTCCGCGATCAAGTCAGCTACCTTGGCCGCAGCACTGTCGGTGAACAGGATCGGGGCGGGCATTTCAGTTTGGATGTTTTCGGCAACAGCGCTCATGGCAGCTCCATTCATATTCAGGAATTGGCAAATAGTACAGGAATTCGCTCGGGAATTCTTTTACTGGTTATTTGCCGCTAATTTCAGTGTGGGTTTTTCTTCGCCGGCCAACATGGGGCGCAATTGGCCAGAGATCAAGGCCCCCTGGTGCATCTCCAGCGCGGCATATTCAATATCACCTTCAATGCGGGCTTTGGGCTGAAGTTCCAGCATGCTGCGCGCATGGATGGGGCCCTTCACGGCCCCATTAATAATGATGTGGTCTGCAGTTATCGCACCAGTAACGCATGCGGAGTCGGAGATTACCAAAATGCTGCTGGCAGTTTCGGCCGCCATGACGTTGCCGACAATGCTTCCATCCACACGCAAGCCGTCCGAAAAGGACAGATTTCCTTGAATTTCGGTACCGGCGGCAATCAGACTCTTGATAGGGGGCTGTTTATTTTTGTTGAACATGGCGAATCTCGTGTTGAACTAGAGCTTGAGGGTCTGGGTCGCACGGACTGTCGCACCCTCAAGTACACGTGCTGACACACTTTTCACCACGGCTTGGGGGGGCAACTGAAACTCACCGCCTAAACGACCGTACTGCTTGAGCTTGACAGGCATGGAGCCATCAGGCAACGAAGCGGTCCAGGGCTTACCGTTGACCGTACCTACCAGAGTTATCTCCAAACGACCTGAAAACTCTTGGGTGTTACGGCCAGCCTGCATGACCAGCGCTTGCCATTTTAGTGCGGATGGAGATATCAACTCCGCTTGTAGACCTCGGATCGCAACCCCCGCACTTCCACTTGCAGGTATCAATTTCTCAAAAAACCCAAGGTCGTCCCGCAAAGTACGGTTGTCTTCCTCTAGTTGCTTGACCTGGGCGACGAGCTTTTCTTGGGATGCCTTTTCCGCAGTCACTAGGGCATCTGCAGTATTGGCAATGGATTGGGCTCTATCGCGATCTGCCCGCAAAGTCAGTATTTCAGCTTGCAGCGCAACTGCGTTGGCACGCAGTTGCATTAGCTCATCCTTGGAGCCCTTTTCAAGGCCGGCGATGTTCTTGCCGAATTCAAACGCCCACAACCCGATAGCAGCGCAAAAGCCCAGAACTATGGCCAGCAAGGCCCAACGGAAAGGCCAGGGCAATGCACTGCGCACAGCCATGCGCGGGGCACTGATAGTGAGGCGGCGGCGGAGTAGTCGAAATCTCATGGAGGACGAAGTCTATCAGCCAGAATGAAAAAAGCCGCCTGAGCTTGCACTCGGGCGGCTGTTTGATTGCAACGCAATGTTGCAGCGTGATTAACGCTTGGAGAACTGCTTACGACGACGAGCGCCGTGGAAGCCGACCTTCTTACGCTCCACTTCACGCGCGTCACGGGTTACGAAGCCGGCTTGGCTCAGTGCGGGCTTGAGGCTCGCGTCGTAATCGATCAATGCACGTGTGATGCCGTGACGAGTAGCACCCGCTTGGCCGGATTCACCGCCGCCAGCAACGTTGACCATGATGTCAAACGATTCTGCGTGGTTCGTCAACAGCAGGGGTTGCTTGCAGATCATGATGGAGGTTTGACGACCGAAGAAATTTTCGATGTCTTTACCATTCACGGTGATCTTGCCAGTGCCTTTTTTCAGGAAAACGCGGGCGACGCTGGATTTGCGACGGCCTGTTCCATTGTTCCATTCACCAATCATGTGAGCTCCTTACAGTTCCAACACTTTGGGTTGCTGGGCAGTGTGGGGGTGCTCAGCACCACCGTACACCTTGAGCTTCTTGATCATGGCGTAGCCCAGGGGACCCTTGGGCAGCATGCCCTTGACGGCTTTTTCCAAAGCGCGGCCGGGATGCTTGGACTGCATGTCACGGAAGTTGGTGGCTGTGATACCGCCGGGGTAACCGGAGTGGCGGTAGTACACCTTGTCCAAGGACTTGGTGCCAGTCACTTTGAGTTGGGCTGCGTTGATAACGACGATGAAATCACCGGTATCGACGTGAGGCGTGTAAATGGCCTTGTGTTTGCCGCGCAAACGGAGAGCAACTTCGCTGGCTACTCGTCCGAGGACCTTGTCGGTCGCGTCAACCACAAACCACTCGTGCACGACCTCAGCGGGTTTTGCGCTGAATGTAGACATGAGTTTTCTCTTTTAAAAGAAGGTTTGGGAGGGCTCTTTTCCACGGTCGGCGTTCCTCTCATGGGAATCTCTTAGGTGGGGAATACTTGGCGCACGGCCGCGAGACCGGTGCTCAAAGTACCTTCGCCGCGGAGCCACGAAAGCGCTGCGAAGCCCTCCATTATACAAAGAGCAGGCCCAATCACCAAATGCGGCACGAAGGAATCAGTTTCTCGCCTTGTTCTTCTCGTCCCAATGCTTGCGATCAGCCACGCAAACCGGCAAGTGGTAGAACTCCGGCTTCTGGCATTCCCGGTAAATGCACATGGTCCGGGTCAAGATGCTGGCCTCTGCACAATTCGCAACAGGATCTTTGGCATGTGCGGGTTTTTCATCCAATGCCTTGCCATCCACGCGGGGCTGCGGCTTGAGTTGCACAATCTTTTCCGAGGCCACGACCGGTGACTGCGGTGCAGCCTTTGCAGGCACGGCAATGCGCTGCGAACTACCAGCTGCGGAAGTGCTGGAAGACCTCCCCACTTGGGCAGCGGCTGGCGCAGTTTGCTTGGGCAAGGGCGGGGGCTCGCTGGGCCCAGAGAGAACCTCTGCCGGCTCTGTGATCACGGTCTCCGACGCAGAGGCTGCTGTGGCCGGCGCTCCGCCCACCAGGGTTGGCGCCGGACGCATCCACCATGCCCCCAGCAGCAGCATCAATGCAGCAGGCAACAGCCAAAGCCAAACGGGCCTGTTTTCTTTCACCTTCGCGACCTTCCGCGTTCCGCGCTGGGCGGCATCCGCGTCGACGCGCGAAGATGTTTGGACCGTCTTGGAGCCCTCGTACGCCGTCGACTGGAAAACAGTATCGGGAAAATCCGACGTCGCTTGGGTGGTCAGCGATTCGGTCGCAATAGGCGACGGATCATCCCCGGTCTCGGTCAAGGTGACCGAATCACCCAAGGATTTGCGCCAGTCAAACCGGGCCAGATCGGGTGGCGAATTCATGCCCATTTCGTGGGTGAAAGCCTCGACACTCGCAGTGCGCTCGGTGGGCTCGATGGCAAGAGCATGAGAAATCGCCTGCACAAAGCTCTTGGAATACGCCTGGTCAAAATGGGTCTGGGCGGTTTGCGCGACCTGCTCAAAGCTCGGCATGCGGTCCCGCACGGCCCGGAACGTGGCGGGCAGTGGCGGCTCGTTACAAATGCAGCCGTGCATGACGGCAGCCACTGCGTACAGGTCCGTCCAAGGCCCTTCCTGCAAGTCTTTGGCGTCGGCATATTGCTCAATCGGTGCGTAATTCACCTTCAACACGGCCGTGTGCTTGCGGCTGGTGTCCAGAATTGCACGACGGGCGGCACCCAGATCCAACAACACCGGAGGGCCGATGTTCTGCAAAAAGATGTTGTCCGGTGACACATCGCGGTGCAGCGTACTGTTGTCGTGCAGCACCTTGAGGCCCGCCAATACCGACCACAACACCGACTCCAGCCACGCCTGTGGAGGGGGGCCACTCATGCGACGTCGCGCTTCTTTGAGCGTGATGCCCTCATAGAGGGGCATCGCCATATAGGCGGTGTTATTCGCCTCCCAGAAGCGATACACCTTCACCAGCGATGGATGGTCAAACCGCGCCAGCAAACGCGCCTCTGCAATGAAGGAACGCAGCCCGAACTCAAAAGGCGCGGTATCGGCTGCTGACTTGACCGTAACCGCTTGATTGTGGTCACGCCCCACCAGACTGGTGGGCATGTACTCCTTGATCGCCACGGCTCTATGGAGGGAATGGTCGTATCCGCGATAAACCATGCCGAAACCGCCGACCCCGAGCAAGCCCTGGACCTCAAATTCAGCCAATCGGGTACCCGGCGCAAGGGCATCCAGATGCCCGGCCACCGGGACCTTGGATTTGCTGGTCGGTGTCGTGATGTCAGCCATGAGGTGAGGTGAAATCTGTCTTTTTATGCCCGCAAGCGCTCGGATCAAGCGCCGTTCCAATCTGGATGCAACATGGCATCTCGGGTCGCTGGGTATCATAGGGGATGTTTAGTTACCGCCACGCCTTTCACGCCGGCAACCATGCCGATGTCCTGAAGCACACCACTTTGCTGGCTGTGTTGCGTCACATGACGCAAAAAGAAGCCGCCCTCAACGTCTTTGACACCCATGCCGGCGCGGGCTTGTACCGCCTGGATGGTGACTTTGCCAAAACCAGCGAAGAAGCCGCCGAGGGCTTTTTGAAACTGGTCGCCACCAAGCCCGCCAAGCCCTTCGCCCCTGCCCTGCAGGACTACATCGACATGGTGGCGGGCTTTAACACCGGCAAGCACTGGTCGGTGTACCCTGGCTCGCCCTTCATCATCCAAAGCCTGCTGAGCGGCCGGGACAAGCTCAAGCTGTTTGAGTTGCACCCCACCGACACCAAAACGCTGATCGCCAACGTGGCCCAGTTAGAAGCAGGTCGGCAAGTGACGGTTTTGCGGGAAGACGGGTTTGAAGGGCTCAAAAAGTTTCTGCCCCCGCCCTCCCGCCGCGCGCTGGTGCTGTGCGATCCGAGCTACGAAGTCAAAAACGACTACGCCCGCGTGGTGGGCATGGTGGCAGATGCCATGCAACGCTTTGCGACAGGCACTTATGCGGTGTGGTACCCCATCATTCCACGCCCGGAAGCCCACGACGTCCCGAAGAAACTCAAGACCATGGCGAACAAGGCCGGCAAGTCTTGGCTGCATGCTACGCTGACCGTCAAGTCCAGCAAGCTGACGCAGGATGCCCAAGGTGAGGTCGTTCGCCCTGGATTGCCCGCCAGCGGCATGTTTCTGATCAACCCGCCTCACACCCTCAAAGCCGCGCTCAAAGATGCGCTGCCCCAAATGGTGGAGCTGCTGGGTCAGGACACCAACGCGACGTCCACCCTGGACGCCGGCGGCTAAGGTCTGAGCGCCTTAAGCGTCTAGCCCCAAGTTCTTGCACAGAGCCAGCGTGGGCGCACTCTGGTTCATGGTGTAGAAGTGCAGCGCAGGCGCGCCACCGGCACGCAGCTGCTCGCACAAATCTGTCACGACTTCCAGACCGAAGGCCTTGATGGAGGCCACATCATCCCCGTAGCTCTGCAGACGCAGACGGATCCAACGGGGAATCTCGGCGCCGCACGCGTCTGAGAAGCGCATCAACTGGGTCGAGCTGGTAATGGGCATGATGCCGGGCACCACAGGCACGGTGATGCCGAGGGCATCCACCTCTTCCTGGAAGCGGAAGTAGGCGTCGGAGTTGTAGAAATACTGGGTGATCGCTGAATGGGCGCCCGCCTTCACCTTGGCGGCAAAGGCCTGCAAATCGCTGGCTGGCGATTTGGCCTGCGGATGCACTTCCGGGTAGGCCGCCACCTCAATGTGAAAGTCATCGCCGGTTTCGGCACGGATGAAGGCCACCAGGTCACTGGCATATTGGAACTCGCCGCCGGCCCCGTAACCGCTGGGCAAGTCGCCCCGCAAAGCCACCAGCCGCTTCACACCCATGGCCTTCAAGGTAGCCAGCTGCTCGCGCACCGTGGATTTGGTGGCCCCCACACACGAAAAGTGGGACGCCGCGCTCACGCCTTCCGACAGAATGTCGCGCACCGTATTGAACGTCCCCTCCTGGGTGGAGCCGCCGGCACCGAACGTCACCGAGCAAAACTCAGGCTTCAGGCCGTAAAGCTGCTGGCGCACGGTACGCAGCTTGTCAGCGCCTTCCGGGGTTTTGGGCGGAAAAAACTCCAGGCTCAGTGGAATGCGTTGGTTGGTAGACAAAGTCATCTCCTCATGCTCTTCACTTCCCGCGCCTGCATGGCAGGCACCGGGCTCAGCCCGCTTTGCGGGCACAAATAAAGAATTCGCGGTTCCCGTCCCCGCCTTCGATGGCGGAGTCGAACCAATGCGTCACGGTCAGCCCCAGATCGGCACAGGTGTCACGCAGACGCTGCTCCACGATGGGGTACATGGCCGGGTCTTTAACGATGCCACCCTTGCCCACCTGGCCGGGCTGCAGCTCAAACTGCGGCTTCACCAAAGTCAGCAGGATGCCACCCTCTTTCAACAAGGGCACTGCGGCAGGCAATACCAGGGTCTGCGAAATGAAAGACAGGTCGGCAACCAGCAGGTCAAACGGCGGCGCGAACTCCGGAGGCAGCTCCACGGCGTCTTCTTCAACATCGTCCGACGCATCTACGGGCGCACGGGAGTCGTCTTCGTCATCGAAGTCATCACCATCGTCCCAACCGTCGTCGCCATCAGATTCAACATCAAATTGGCCGTCTGCGCCCGTACTACCTGCGTAAGCAGCTATTAAATCTGTAGCAGACAAAGTGCGGGCGTTGACACTCTCCACACACAGCACGCGGGTATCGTCACGCAATGAAGGGTGCAACTGGGCACTGCCCACATCCACTCCCACCACCGATTGCGCGCCGGCCTGGAGCAGGCAGTCGGTGAAGCCACCGGTGCTCTGCCCCACATCCAGACAACGCAGTCCGGTGACAGACAAGCCGACGTGCTTCAGGGCCGCTTCGAGCTTGAGGCCGCCACGGGACACATAACGCGCTTCGGAATCATCGAGCAAACGGATCTTGGCACCATCGGGCACGTCGTCGCCATTTTTGGCCACACGCTTCCAGACTTCGCCCGAAAGCTCCATCTTCAGCCACTCCACACCATCCGCAATCAGGCGCTGGGCCTGCGAGCGGGTGCTGGCCAGCCCGCGCTGCACCAAAAGTTGATCAATTCGCATCGTTATCCAAAGTTATCTGCCCCTAAAGCCAGAGACACCGCGGGACCGGCTTCGCCGGACCGCAGGTGTCGCCCCCTCGAGGGGGAGGCGCCAAAGGCGCCTCGGGGGTGCTATTAATAGCGGTACGTTTCTTTCTTGTACGGACCGGCTTTGCTCACGCCGATGTAGGCGGCCTGCTCGTCGGTCAGCTCGGTCAACATGGCGCCGACCTTCTTCAGGTGCAAACGGGCCACTTTTTCGTCCAGGTGCTTGGGCAACACATAGACCTTGCCGGCCTTGTAATCCTTGGGCTTGGTGAACAGTTCGATCTGGGCGATGGTCTGGTTCGCAAAGCTGGAAGACATCACAAAGCTGGGGTGGCCGGTGCCGCAACCCAGATTCACCAAGCGGCCCTTGGCCAACAGAATGATGCGCTTGGAAGGCTTCTTGCCCTTGGCGGGGAAGATGACATGGTCCACCTGGGGCTTGATCTCTTCCCACTTGCACTTGGACAGGGACGCCACATCGATTTCGTTGTCGAAGTGACCGATGTTGCAGACGATGGCCTGGTCCTTCATCGCATCCATGTGCGCGAAGGTGATCACGTTCTTGTTGCCGGTGGTGGTCACGAAAATGTCGGCCTTATCGGCAGCGTATTCCATGGTCACGACCTTGTAGCCCTCCATGGCGGCTTGCAGGGCGTTGATCGGGTCGATTTCTGTCACCCACACCTGGGCGGACAACGCACGCAGCGCTTGAGCGGAGCCCTTGCCCACGTCACCGTAACCGGCGACCACGGCCACCTTGCCGGCGATCATCACGTCAGTCGCGCGCTTGATGCCGTCGACCAGGGATTCGCGGCAACCGTACAGGTTGTCGAACTTGCTCTTGGTGACCGAGTCGTTCACGTTGATGGCGCGCAGGGCCAAAGTGCCCTTGGCGGACATTTCTTCCAGGCGCATCACGCCGGTGGTGGTTTCTTCGGTCACGCCGATGATGTTCTTCAGGCGGCGGCTGTACCAAGTGGGGTCCACCTTGAGCTTGGCCTTGATGGCGTTGAACAGGCAGATTTCTTCTTCGCTGCCGGGCTTGGCCAGCACCTTGATGTCCTTCTCGGCGCGTGCGCCCAGGTGCATCAACAAGGTGGCATCGCCGCCGTCGTCCAGAATCATGTTGGGGCCTTCCAGCGCAGTGCCCTTCTTGCCGTCGAACTCAAAAATGCGGTGGGTGAAGTCCCAGTACTCCTCCAGCGACTCGCCCTTGTGCGCGAACACGGGTGTGCCCTTGGCCACCAGCGCAGCGGCTGCGTGGTCCTGGGTGGAGAAGATGTTGCAAGAAGCCCAGCGCACTTCGGCGCCCAGGGCTTGCAGGGTTTCGACCAGCACGCCGGTCTGGATGGTCATGTGCAGAGAGCCGGTGATGCGCGCACCCTTCAGCGGCTGGCTCTTGGCAAACTCTTCACGGATGGCCATCAGGCCGGGCATTTCAGTCTCAGCGATGCTCAACTCTTTGCGGCCCCAATCGGCCAGGCCCAAGTCGGCGATTTTGTAGTCGTCAAACTGGGCGACGACTGCTTTGGCAGCAGCGACCACTTTGGTGGCTTTCACCGCCTTGGCGGAAGATTTTGCGGGGGCTTTGACAGCAGATTTCGCAGCGCTCATGGTTCACTCCAAAAGTTCATATGGACAACACTGGGCGACGGGAGAGGAATGGCCAACTCACCGCACAAGTATCCAGTGGGTGAGCGCCGTTGTGAAGGCACGATGCAGGGCGCATCGTGGGTTCCGAGCCTCACTCGCGGTGCCTCAATGGCACTTGGCGGGCTGCAACGCTCCTCGGAAGCTGCCGATTTTAACCACGCCAGCCCGGCCACACCAAGCGGACGGGATTGTGGGCGCCACAAGCCCGGGGCTCAGGCCGCCGGACCGGTACTGGTGCCCACCTGCAAAGCCGGCTGGCGTAGCAGGTGGTAGGGGCCGCTTTCCGGGACGCGCAGCACCTTCATCACCATCTCAGCCAAGGCGAAACCGGTGGTTTGCGGTGTAGGCTGGGTCACGGTGGTCACGCTCAGGCCGGTGAGCAGGGTGTCTGGCGGAATGTCGCCATGCACCACCACCGAGATGTCCTGCCCCACCCGCACGTTGGCATCCAACATGCCGCGAATCAGGCCCACCCCGCCCAGGTTGTTGTCCACTAGCACGGCGGTCGGCCGGGGCGACAAGGCCAAGACCTGCGCCACGGCATTCAGGCCGCTACGCCTGTCGTTCACACTGCCAATGCAATAGCCGGGTGGGCACTCCACACCCGCCGCCTGCAGGGCGCTGATGTAGCCCCGGTGGCGTTGGAAGGCGAAATTCAGCTGCAGTGGTGCGTGCACATACGCAATGCGCGTGTGGCCCAAGGCCAGCAAATGCTCCACCGCCAGCTGGCTGCCCCGGTCGTTGTCAAAGTCCAGCCAGGAGTAATGCCCGCAGTCCGCAGTGCGGCCGTAGCCCACAAAGGGGTAGTTGTTTTCCAGCAAGAAATCCACGCGCGGGTCCTGCACCCGGGTGTTGGGCACGATGACCGCATCCACGCGCCCGCCTTTGAACAGGCGCTCGTAAATTTCGAGCTCGGTTTCGTTCTTGGCCACTGCCAGCAGCAAATCCTGCTGCTCGCGCTCCAAGCGCTCGCCCAGGCCATCAGCCATGTCCAGAAACTGCGGGTTGCCCAGGTTTTCGACTGCGGCGGAGTACACAATGCCGATCGCATCGGTGTTGCCGCGCACCAGGCGGCGCGCACCGGCGTCGGGCCGGTAGCCCATGGCGTTAGCCATTTCCTGTACACGGGTGCGGGTCAGGGCGTTGACGTCGGTGTACCCGTTCAAGGCCCTGCTGACCGTGGACGTGGACAGACCCAGTGCCTGGGCCAGCTGCTTGATGCTCACGCGTGTCTCCGGGGATGCTTAGTCGTTATGGGGAGAAGTTTAAGGCCTGCCCCGCGCGCGGCTGCCGGGGCAGCTCTGTAAAATACGCCCTCCTCTCCTGCGGCCCGCCTGTGATGCGCGGCCTACCCGACCCTGGACCCCCCTGTGACCTACGCACCCGAGACCCGCCGCCGCCGCACTTTTGCGATCATTTCCCACCCGGACGCCGGTAAGACCACGCTCACCGAAAAGCTCTTGCTGTTCTCGGGCGCAATCCAGATTGCCGGCTCGGTGAAGGCCCGCAAAGCCAGCCGCCACGCCACCTCCGACTGGATGGAAATTGAAAAGCAGCGCGGCATTTCGGTGGCCTCCTCGGTCATGCAGATGTCCTACCGCGACCACGTGGTCAACCTGCTCGACACCCCCGGCCACAAAGACTTCTCGGAAGACACCTACCGCGTGCTCACCGCCGTGGACTCGGCGCTGATGGTGATTGACGCGGCCAACGGTGTGGAAGCGCAGACCCGCCGCCTGATCGAGGTCTGCCGCCAGCGCGATACGCCCATCATCACCTTCGTGAACAAGATGGACCGCGAAGTGCGCGAGCCCCTGGACATCCTGGACGAAATCGAACGCGAGCTGGGCATGCCCTGCGTGCCCATGACCTGGCCCGTGGGCCAGGGCAAGCTGTTCGGCGGCATCATCAATTTGCGCACCCAGGCCATGACCGTGTTTGAGTCCGGCAGCGAGCGCCGCCCGCAAGATTTCGACACCATGCCCCTGACCGACCCGGCGGCCCTGCAAGCCCGCTTCGGCCACGAGTGGGACACGGCGGTGGAGAGCATGGAGCTGGCCACTGGCGCCTCCCCCGCCTGGGACCACGAAGCCTTTTTGGCTGGCAAGCAAACGCCCGTGTTCTTCGGCTCCGGGGTGAACAACTTCGGCGTGATGGAAGTGCTTGACGCGCTGGTCGATCTGGCCCCGGCACCGCAGAAACGCATCAGCACCACGCTGGTCAACCGCCAGCCCGTGGTCAAAGAAATTCAGCCAGAAGACGAAGCCTTCAGCGGCGTGGTCTTCAAGGTGCAGGCCAATATGGACGCCAACCACCGCGACCGCATCGCCTTCGTGCGCATGGCCAGCGGCAAGTACACGCCGGGCATGAAGCTCAAGGTCATGCGCACCGCCAAGGAACTGCGCCCCACCAGCGTGGTGACCTTCATGAGCCAGCGCCGCGAGGCGGTGGAAGAGGCGTATGCCGGCGACATCGTGGGCTTTACCACCCACGGCGGCGTGCAGCTGGGCGACACCATCACCGATGGCAGCGTCAACCTCATGTACACCGGCCTGCCCTTCTTCGCCCCCGAAATGTTCATGACCGTGGTGCTCAAGAACCCCTTGCGCACCAAGCAGCTGCAGCAGGGCCTGGCCCAGCTGGGCGAGGAAGGTGCCATCCAGGTGTTCAAGCCCGAAATGGGCGGCAACATGCTGCTGGGCGCGGTGGGCCAGCTGCAGTTTGAAGTGGTGCAGCACCGCCTCAAGGGCGAGTACGACGCCGACATCCGCCTGGAGAGCAGCCAGTACACCGGCGCGCGCTGGATCACTGCGGACACACCCAAGGAACTGCAGGAGTTTGTGAACGCTTACCCCATGCGCATGGCCAAGGACGCGGCCGACACCCTGGCCTACCTGTGCACCAGCCCCTACGACGTGCGTCTGGCGCAGGAGCGCTTTCCGAAGATCCACTTCCACCCGCTGCGAGAGCATGCGGGCTTGGCGCTGCAAACGGCGGGCTGATTTCCGGCTGGCGCTCAGCACCGCAGTAATATCTCCAGCCCGCTGCATGCAGCGGGCTTTTTTATGGCTTATTGACCGGCAGGAGCGCTCCATGACAACACCATCCCTCGCATTGCGGCTTGCGGCCGTGCTGACCTTCTCGTGCCTGGGCGCTGCTGCCAGCGCCGAACAGCTCCAACTGCGCATCCTGGAGACCACCGATGTGCACATGAACCTGCTGAGCTACGACTACTACCAGGACAAGCCCACGGACCAATACGGCCTGGCCCGTGCCATCAGCCTCATCAAGGCTGCGCGCAGCGAGGTGCCCAACAGCATGCTGTTTGACAACGGCGACCTGCTGCAAGGCAATCCGCTGGGCGATGTGGTGGCCCGTGTGGCCCCGTTGCAGCCCGGCCAGACGCACCCCGCCTACAAGGTGATGAACCCGCTGGGCTATGACGCCGCCAACCTGGGCAACCACGAATTCAACTTCGGACTCGACTTTCTGCGCCGCTCTATCGCCGGGGCCGGCTTTCCCTATGTGAATGCCAACGTCTTGCTGGCCGACGGCAAGCAGGACAGCGCCACCCCCACCCACGCCTTCACCCCGTATGTGCTGCTGGACCGCAGCTTCAAAGACGCCAGCGGCAAGGCGCACACGCTGCGCGTAGGCGTGATCGGGTTTGTGCCGCCGCAGATCATGCAGTGGGACAAGGCCAACCTCGAAGGCAAAGTGGTCACGCGCGACATGGTGGACATGGCCCGCCGCTATGTGCCCGAGATGCGGGCCCGGGGCGCCCAACTGGTCATTGCCATTCCCCACTCCGGTTTCGAGAAGGGTGAGGTCGGCAGCTTTGCCGAAAACGCCGTCTCCCGCCTGGCCGAGGTGCCCGGGGTGGACGCGATTCTGTTCGGCCACGCCCATGCCGAGTTTCCGGGCAAGGCCTTTGCCGGCTATCCCAAGGTGGACATTGAGCGCGGCACCATCAACGGCGTGCCGGCCGTCATGCCGGGGCGCTGGGGCGACCACTTGGGCGTGATTGACCTGACCCTGGACAACCGCAGCGGCGCATGGAAAGTGGTGAATAGCCAGTCTGCCATCCGCCCGATTTTTGACCGCGCGGCGAAAAAATCCCTGGCGGCCGAAGATCCCATGGTCCTGGCGCTCATCGGCAACGAGCACCAGCGCACGCTGGACTATGTGCGCAGCAAAGTCGCCCTGAGCAGCGCCCCCATCTACAGCTACTTTGCGCAAGTGGCCGATGACCCGTCCATCCAGATCGTCTCCAACGCCCAAATTGCCTATGTGAAGCGCGCCATGCAGGGCACTGACTACGAGAAGTACCCCGTGCTTTCCGCCGCCGCCCCCTTCAAAGCCGGAGGCCGCCAGGGCTGGAACTACTACACGGACATCCCTGCCGGCCCCCTGGCCATCAAGCACATGGCCGACCTCTACATCTACCCCAACACCCTCAAGGCGGTGTTGATCACCGGCGCCGAGGTGCGCGAATGGCTGGAGATGTCTGCCGGCCAGTTCCTGCGCATAGACCCGCAAGGCGCCGAGCGCCAGCCGCTGATCAACGAGGCCTTCCCCTCTTACAACTTCGACGTGATCGACGGCGTGCAGTACGAGATCGACGTGAGCCAGCCCGCCCGCTATGACGCCAAGGGCCAATTGGCCGACGCCCAGGCCCACCGCATCCGTAACCTGCGCTTTCAGGGCAAGACGATTGACGACACCGCCCGCTTCATCGTGGCTACCAACAACTACCGTGCGTATGGCGGCGGCAACTTCCCCGGCCTGAAGGCCGACAAAGTGGTGCTGGATGCACCCGATGAAAACCGCCAGGCCCTGGTGGAGTACCTGCGCATGTCCGACAAGCTGGCGGCCGAGCACACGGTCAACCCCACGGCCGACGGCAACTGGCGCTTCGCCCGCATCTCCGGCGTGCGCCCCACCTTTCTCTCCGGCAGTGCGGCCAGCCGCTTTCTGGGCCAACACCCCGGCATCCGGCTGGTGAAAGACAACGGCGATGGCTCGTCCCTCTTCGAACTGGCGGACTGACACCCCATGCACCCTTTGCAGCACTGGCCCGCCGAACAACGCCGCCGCATCACCGGCGTGTTCACCGACATTGACGACACCCTCACCCACGGCGGCCGCATCACACCCGATGCGCTGCAAGCACTGGGCGACTTGAAGGCGGCCGGGCTCACGGTGATTCCCATCACCGGGCGGCCCATAGGCTGGTGCGAGCCCTTTATGGCCGGCACCACCGGCCCGGCCTGGCCGGTGGACGCCATGGTGGCGGAAAACGGCGGCCTCGCGTTTGTGCCCGCCCCTCCCGAGGAGGAGTTTTCAAACCAAATTGGCCTCCAGCCCCCGCCTGATAAGCGCAGAGCGCTATCAAAAAGATACCAGCAAGACGCCACGGTGCGGGCAGCCAACCGGCTGCGCATGGATGCCATCGCCGCGCAAGTCTGCACGCAAGTGCCGGGCGTGGAACTGAGCCGCGACAGCGGCGGCCGCGAAACCGACCTCGCCTTTGACTACGCCGAGTTCGCACGGCACCCTGCGGACACCGTGCAGCGTGTGGTGGCCCTGCTGCAAAGTCAGGGCATGCACACCACGGTGAGCAGCATCCACATCCACGGCTGCTTCGGGGACTTCACCAAATGGACCGGCGCCTGCTGGATCGTCCGTGAGTTGCTGGGCCGCGATCTGGCCAGTGAGCTGGACCAGTGGGTATTTGTGGGCGACTCGGGCAACGACCAGGCCATGTTCCAGCACTTCAAGCACAGCGTGGGCGTGGCCAATATTGCCCGCTTTGTGCCGCAGCTCCGCCACCTGCCGGTCTACGTCAGCCCCTCAGCGCATGGCACCGGCTTTGCCGAAGTGGCACAGGCCATCCTCCAGGCTCGCGCGTCGGCCTAGCACGACCTACTTGTGGGCAGCGGGTTTTTTGGCCGCTTTGGCCGCCGGCTTGGCGGACTTGCCCGCCGCTTTTTTGGCACCCGCTTTGGCCTTGTTTTTGGCGGATGTTTTGCCTTTGGCACCCGCCTTGGCTTTGGCCTTGGGCGCCGGAGTCTTCACGGTAACGGCCTTGCCCGGTGGCGGCAGCATGTCTTCCATGGTCAAGCCATAGCGCTCGGCCATGGTGGCCCAGCCGGTCCCCTGGGCTTTTTGGGGCAACACGCCTTCCATCATGTGCTCCCCTTGAGGGCTGCGCAGGGTGCCGCCGTGCAGGGCCGCCTGCAACTGCGCGGAATCGGGGTAAGCCACGCCTTGTTGCGCCAGCGCGCCCTGGGCCAACTTGAGGGCCAGCCGCACCTCGCCATAGCCCAAGGGACCGGTGGCGGGGGCCAGGCTGGCAGCACCTTCGGTATCGGTGGGGCGCCCGCTGCGCAGGGTAGTCACCAGATGATCCGCGTCGCGCTGGTTACCGATCCAGCCGCCGAACTCGGAAATCAGGCGCTCAGTAGAGGCGGCGTTGTCCAATGTGGCGGTAACGCCTTGTGCCTGCACCGGCACCGGCAGCACACAGGCCCATGCGGCAAGCAGGACTGTCGCTCGCACACCGCGCTGTAGCCAAGCAGGGCTGCAGAGTTGAATAAGAGTAGTCATAAGCATGAGCTTAGCGGTTCCGGCGACGTGCGCAGCCGCACAAATGTTACGGTGCAGTAAAGCCCTGCAGCACATTCACCGCATTCACCCCCACCGCTTGCACCGCATAGCCACCCTCGAAGACAAACACCGTGGGCAAGCCGGCTTGCGCCAGGCGCTCGCCGATGCGCAGGTAGTCGTCCGTCTTGAGCTTGAAGCCGGAAATCGGGTCGCCCTCGAAGGTGTCCATGCCCAGTGACACCACCAACGCGTCTGCGCCGAATTTGGCGATACCGGCCAACGCAGTCTCCAGGGCCTGGGCCCAGGTGGCGTAGTCGGTGCCACGGGGCAACGGCAGGTTGAGGTTGGCGCCCAGGCCTGCGCCGGTGCCGGTTTCGTCCGCATGGCCCAGGTAAAACGGGTACTCGGTGCGCGGGTCGCCATGGATGCTGGCGAAGTACACATCGGGCCGGTCGTAAAAGATGGCCTGGGTGCCGTTGCCGTGGTGGTAGTCCACATCCAGCACCGCCACTTTGTGCATGCCCGCATTGCGGAGGTGCTGCGCGGCCAAAGCCGCGTTGTTCAGGAAGCAGTAGCCACCAAAGAAGTCGGCCCCTGCGTGGTGGCCGGGCGGGCGGCTCAGGGCGAAGGCGGCACGGTCGCCGGCCAGCACCGCTTGCGCCGCGCTCAAGGCGCAGTGCGCACCGGCACGGGCTGCCACCCAGGTGCCGCGGGTAAACGGCGTGCCCGCATCAAACGAATACAGGCCCACCTTGGCCGCGAAGTTGTCGGGCTCGATGTCGGTGCGGAAGGTGCGCGTGGGCCAGACGGAGGGCAGGATGTCCTTGTCCGCATTCGCCGCGTCCAGCGCCACCCACTGGTCCCAGGCAGTCGCCAAAAAGTTCAGGTAGCGCGGGCTGTGAATGGCAGTGAGCGCCGCCTCGTCAAAGGCCTGCGGCTCCAGCACCGCACCCAGCTGGCGGCGCTGCAACTCGGCCAGCACATGGTCGGCACGGGCCGGCACCTCAAAGCACGGCACCAGCGCGCCCCGGAACATTTCGACCTTGCCCTGGTGCTGGGCGTGGAGGTGGTTGTAAAAGGTTTTCATGGTGAGTTAGCTTTGGAATTTTGAGATTTGGATCATCCGAGCCCGGACTATTGGCTCACGCTCCGGGTCGCTCAGTAAACCGGGTAGTGCATTGTGGAAGGCTGGCATGTTCAGCAGCGCAGCCACCGATTGGCCTACATGGTTGCGCACTGCTGCGTTGGCCGCAGCCATTTCCTGCACCACAGAGCTGCGCCCTTCCATCACCGTCATGATGTCTTCAAGGTCGTGGCTCAGGTAAACGTCATTTTGGCCACGGTCTTTGAAAGCTTCGAACTTAGTTGCCAAAAAGTGAGGTGCTGACAAATGCCGTAGCAACAAACCGTCTGCCAACTCCACCGACTTGGCGGCATCAAAGCCCACACGGTACCAAGGATTGGCAAAGCCCAACACTTTCTCGTCCAGGGGAACCAAGTCCAGCTGCATGCGGTTCCAGAACCATCGAAACGGGGGCGTGTTGTCTGCCATCGTCTGCTTGAAGCCACGCTGCATCAATTGCTCTGCCAGCCGGTGATACGCTGCCAACGACGCCACTTCCACGATGGCGTCTACATCTTCCGTGGGGCGCACATCCATCAAATCAACATCATCCACCAACAGCCCCGTTGCACAGCCGCCAACAAAAACCACCTGCTCACATAGCGGCCCCATGGCCTGCGCTATCGCAATCAACAAAGCCAAATTCGGATTAGCCATACACAGGTCCCTTCACGGGCCTGGGCGCGCCAGGGTCAATAAGTGCTTGTAGGCGTTCCAGCGCCATGCCCCTTTCGCGCGCCTTGCCCACGCGCAGCGCGTCAAACAGTGCCAGCATTTCGTAAAGTTTGGCGTCTTGCATAGCCGCAAAAGGCACCGACGGGTGCAGTGGATCTACCCCCACCCCGCGCACCGATCCGTTGGGGTGTGGCCACACGAAGTCTGTGCTACCAGGGGCAAATACACCGGCAAACGCTGGGGCGCTGTGGCTGGTGGGAACACCCACGGACAGCGGCAAACGTACCCCCGGGAACGCGTATTTGGCGCCGTGCAAGGCGAATTCGGCCAAGTTATGCGAATGGGGGCGCACCGCGTTGTCATCAGGTGCCTCGCCATCCGGCAAAGCCGAACGGCGCACCCGCTTGCGCGTCACCCGGTAAATTGCGGCCGATTCCTGCGCACCAAGCACTGCGCTTTCACCAGCCTCTACCGACTGTGGCGGCAACTCCCTGTTTGGCAACAGCAACCCCGCTTGCAACCCGCGCTTGATGCAGGCATGCGCCTCAGACACGCTAATGCCCAGCTCCTGCGCCAGCCGCGCATACGTCCAGCGCTGCTCACCCCAAGCCACGAGCTTGAGGGCTACCAGGAAGTCTTGGGGCTTGAGCTGCATTTACATTCAATATTCGTGAATCGCGAATATTGAATGTAAATGAATCACGAGACAAAGGCAAGTCATGCAAGAAATTGACCTCTAGCGCTTGCAAACATTGCGCAAGCAGCTATCAAATAAATAGCAAATCAGCTCTGCGGGCGAATCACCAGCTCGTCATACCCGGTGGCCGCATCGGGCTCGCGGGTGAACTGCCAGTCAGGTAACAGCACCAGCAACACCTCGGCCGTGGTGAGCACGATGCAGCCCGGCGCCACATGCCCGCCCAGCACCTGCCCCGTGGCGGTGGAAATAGCCATGTGCATGTGCGAGCCCGTTTTGTCGCCACTGGCGGCTACGGTGCCCGAGAGGGTGAGTATCTCCATACTTTCGGTCAGCCGCGTGGGCTGCGCCGCACCTGCCAGCCGGATGCCCGCCGTGGACAGGCTGCCAATGCCGGACAGCACAAAGGCTGCGCGGCAGTTCTGGGCAAGAACTGCGGCTTCCAGCGCGGCGCGTAGGTCTTGGCCAGGGGTGAGACGGATGGGGATGGTTTTCATAGTTTCTATGCCAAATCAGGCTCTAGCGCCCATTTATATTGCGCGAGCAGCTATCAAAACCGAAGCAAGATGAGCTACTGCGCGGCCTCCGCCTCCTGAATTTCCTTCAGAGTACGCCCATCCGCCGCCTTCCATTCAATGCGCCCATTGGCGCTGCGGCCCAGCACCACGGCTGCGGCCGTGCTGGGTGAGCTAAAGCTGTAGTCCTGTGTGAACTGGAAGAGTGCGCCCTGCATGGCCAACACGCCGTTGCTGATCAACTCTTGGCGCAGGTCGTACATGCCGCGCACGTGCTGCGCCATGCTAGGTACAGTGTCGGCCACCGCTTGCGAACCCGCTCGCACCACAAAACCTTGGCTGGCCTCGTAGCCCATGGCTTGCACGCCCTTGCCCTTGCAGGTGAGCACCGGGCCGGACTTGGCGGCAGGGGCCTTGGGCGCTTGCTCAAACGCATGCACCCCCAGCACCGGCAGCATGCCCAGCATGTGGCCCAAAAAGACATCCATGTCGGCCCGGTCGGCCTCGCTCAGGGACGGCTCGGCGGGCTGGTTGGCGTTGTCCAGCGGAATGCGTTTGGCAGCGCGGGCCAGGGCGATGAGGCGCGACTCCAGAAACTGCACATGCGCCTTGTTGAGCTGCCCGGCCGTGGAGGTGGTGAAGCCGATGGCGCGGGTCCAGAAATCCTTTTGCGCATAGTGGCTCTCGAGCCGGGGGCGGATGGGGTCGCCCTCGCCCACGTAGAGCATATCGCTCTCACCGTCCGGGCGCGGCCCCAGCAGCAGGTAGACCCCGGTCTGCGCCAGCTCGGGCCGGGCCTTGACCTGCGGCAGCAGCGCACGCGGGAACACCAGTGCCTTGCCGATCCAGTTGGACTTGTCGACGATGCGCAGGCCGTCGGGGTCACCGTCGGCGACGAAGATGCGGAGGGAGAAAGGAGTCATTTGGTTACCTGTCCGAACAACTGGTTGATCAAGTCCGTAACTATTTCGAATGTTCCGAGCACCGTGGAGTGCAACATTGAGCTGCCATGTGCGTAGATATTTCGAATCTCAGGGAGCGTACCTATGAATACTGTCAAAGCATCATCACGATAGTCTTGCTGCTCTGGAACAACGCCATCGAGGTCGTATTCAACGAACTCAACACCGTTTTCAATCAATCGCCGCGTTGCCTCATTCAATACACGGTCACGCGCTCTTCGTAATGCCCAGCGCTCCGTAGCCCGCAATCCGGCGTTTGAAATCAGCCCATCCTTGCGCGCTGTTTCAAGCATTTTTGTTAGGGATGGAACCCACTTAGATGCTGAGCCAAATTTATCTGGATAGCGCAAAGCCAACCGTTCCCGCAAAGCAAACTCCAGGGTGATCAGCGCCTGTTGCTCGGCAACCGGGAAGAAGCGATACACAAACCAAGCGTAGAGACACAGATTTTTCGCCGTCTCAAAGTGAATCCTTATATCCGCCGGAACTGTGGGTAGCAGCTCGAACTGCGCAACGTCCGCGTGGCGATCCGCCAAGGCGACCATTGAAGTAGAGCCATCAGGACGCATCGCAACTGTCGACACGGACCTAGCGTCTGGCATCAGAGCGGTGTCAGCACTACGCAACTGATCGGCTGGACTAAGGGTATTCACGCGGCACCCTCAGGCCAAATTCTTAACAGTCGCATCCCAACTATCAAAGTTGGTTTTTCCTACTCGCGTCGATGGCTGGTGATTCCACTGCCCCAGACTTTCGAGTTGCTCCATCGACACACCGGAAGCGAATTCCAACATTTCACAAAGAGCGGGCCAAAGTCCAGTTACAGCTTCCATATCGGGCACCCGACCTTCATGCACTAATTTATTCCGCTGGCTGCGTGCAATGCTGAGTCGTGCATAACTTTGCTCCGAAAGTGCTTTGATCTGCCAGAGCAACTCGTGCTTTACCGAAGTGGTCCATGTTCGATTGTCTTCTTTCAGCCCTTTAAGTCGGCCCGTCATGTTCGCAGGATGCAATGCAGGACTCCCTAAGAACCGCGTTTCCCACAGAAACGATGTCAGCTGCTCAACAACTATCCAGAGACTACTCAGAGCGTCACTGAAGTTCTGATATTGCAAAGCTGTGTATCCGTGAAGCAAGAACGCAGGAGATAGGTTCTTAACGTTTGAAAGCGCAGCCAACCCAAGCCCAAGAGCACTTCGCAACTGCGCCACCCGGATCACTCTTGGGTGCAACAGATTGATGCGCTCTGACATGGCAGCATTCATATGGCGATATCGACCATGCTGTGTCGGCGTATACACAAACAGGCGTTTATCCTCGCCTAGGCAACCGGGAAAAGCCTCGTTATGTGAAACAAACTCTGCATGTATCCCCCCAATCAGCAGCGCACAGAAACTCCGGTTAAGTGCATCTACAGCGGCGTGTTGTTGGAGGAATCCATCTCGCATTGGCAATGCAACGGCACCGTCACGCGAAACGAGCGCGGCAATACCAAATTCAGCCAATGAAAAGACCGGCTCAGCCAGTCTTTCCCCCGCATATGAGTTCGCGTTGATGTGTTCTAGGGTGATCGAAAATGCTTCATCGTCCCGCAGCACCCAGGTGTAGGGCTGCAAAAAGGCCTGCCAAGCTGGGTCATAAGACGGAACACTCGAAACCGGCGCGGAGTAGCCCGCAGGAGCGTCCGCCTTATGAACCCAATCACCATCAAGCCAAACATGCTCTTCACTGGGCTTCTGCTTGACGATGGATGAAAGTGTCTTTGGAATTGAGCGATAACCCAACGCCATTGGGTCTACCCCATCGTCAAATGCGTGGATTTGGCCCGTCTCCATATCCTGAAAATGTTGCATAAAACTATGCCGAAAAGGCCCCAGCTAGTGCAACCTGCCGAAACAGCTGTGCAAAACGCAGTCTTAGGTTGACCGCATCTTCGATCAGGCATGTGGCAAGGTGGATATCTGCACTTGTTATGCACTGCACTCGCCAACCGGCTGCTACAGGCAGCCCATCGCTTCTGACTCTGGCTTTTTGCTCTGGCGTCATGCCCATCTCCCTCCCTTTTCCAATATTCTAGGGGGCAAACAAAAAGAGCTGCTAGCGCCCATTGAATGGGCGCTAGCAGCTCTTTTTTTGATAGCAAGCACGCTTTCGCGTGCAGCCTTCAGTTCAGCCTGTGAGTGATGCGTGCGCCCAGGGCGAGCAGCTTTTCGTCCAGCTTTTCATAGCCGCGCTGGATCATGTTGGCGTTCTGCACCGTCGACTTGCCGCTGGCGCACAGGGCGGCGCCCAAGAGGGCCATGCCTGCGCGGATGTCGGGGCTGGGCAAGGTGGTTCCGCGCAGGCGGCTCTTGCCGCTGATGACGACGCGGTGCGGGTCGCACACCACGGCGGCGGCACCCATGGCGATGAGCTTGTCCACAAAGTACAGACGCGATTCAAACATCTTCTCAAAAAACAGCACATTGCCTTCCACCTGCGTGGCCAGGGTAATCATGCAGCTCATCTGGTCGGTGGCGAACTGCGGCCAGGGGCCGTCGCCAATGACGGGCATGGCGCCGTCAAAGTCGCGGGTGACCTGCATGCGCTGGTTGCCGGACAAGAAGATGTGCTTGTCGTGCAAATCAATCTTCACGCCCAGGGTCTCGAACACGCGGTGGCACATGCCGTAGGCGTGCTTGTCGGTGCCCTCGACCGTAATTTCGCCACCGGTGGCCGCGGCCAGCGCCAGGTAAGAGGCAGCCTCGATGTGGTCGTGGCACACGGTGTAGGTCGTGCCGTGCAGCGAATCCACGCCTTCGACGCTGAGCTGGTTGGTGCCGATGCCGCTGATCTTGGCGCCCATGGCGTTGAGCAGGTGGGCCAGGTCTTGCACATGCGGCTCGCAGGCGGCGTTGCGGATCAGGGTGTGGCCGCGGCTCACGGCAGCGGCCATGAGGATGTGCTCGGTGCCAGTGACCGACGGCTCGTCAAAAAACAGCTCGGCGCCGGTCAGCGGGCCGGGCATGGTGAATTCATAGACGCCGTTTAACGAGACCTTGGCGCCCAGCTTCATCAGGCCGTAGAAGTGCGTGTCCAGGCGGCGGCGGCCAATCACATCACCACCCGGCGGGTACAGGCGCGCCTTGCCCGTGCGGTGCAGCAAACCGGCCACGCACAGGATGGAGGTGCGCACCTTGTTGCACAGGGCCTGACCGATTTCGCTGGTGCGCACGCTGGGCACGTGGATGCTGACGCGCTCGCCGCTGCGTTCGACTTTGCCGCCGATCTCGACGATCACGTCCAGCATGTGGCGCACGTCGATGATGTCGGGCACGTTGTCGAGGATGACTTCCTGGTCCGTCAGGATACAGGCCGCGATCATGGGCAGGATGGCGTTTTTGTTGCCGGAAGCGCGGATGGTGCCTCGCAGGGGCACGCCGCCTTCAATTTCAAATGTCGACATGGTGAGATTCAGTGTTGGGAGGCCGGGGTTTTCCAGCCAAGGGGGAGATTGTTACCGCTCCGGACCGCGTTTATGTAACTGCCTGCGGTAAACAGTTACAGGATGCCCCCGCCAACGCGCGGTTCTAGGCCGCCAGCCAACGGACAAAGGCGGCGTTGACGGCCTTGGGCTGCTCCAGCGTGGCCATGTGGCCCCAGTCCATCACCACACAGTGGTGGGTGGCCGACAAGGCCTGCACCTGCGGTGCCCAGACGGCAGCGTCGCACATCAGGCCGGGAAGCAATAGGAGGGATTTTGCAGTCAAATCAGGCTCCAGCGCTCACCGAATATGCGCGAGCAGCTATCAAAAACATAGTAAATTTTCACAGGACATGGGCGAGGCTCTGCCTACCTAGCGCTGCAGCCCACACTGTAGCGGCAGGCAGGGTGATTTCAATCGCCCTGCCCGACTGAACCCAAGCGGGTCATTAGGCCTCGACCGAGATGGGCCCGCCGCAGGATGCCGGTGCGGGCCATCCGGTCAGATGTAGGTGGAAGCCAGGCCACCATCCACCGGCAAGTTAATCCCGCTGACCCAGCGGGACGCGTCACTGCACATGAATGCGATGACTGAGGCCACTTCATCGCTGAAGGCGGGGCGCTTCATGCGGTGGGCATCTTTCTCCACCCGTTCGTTGCCCAGCATCTGCACGAAGTCCCCCAGGATGGGCGTGAACACCGGGCCGGGGGCCACGCAGTTCATCCGGACGTTGCGCTCCATGAACAGCTTTTGGGACTGCGTATACGTCCAGACAATCAGTGCCTCCTTGAAGTACTGGTAGCAGGTCTCTTGCGCAATGGGGTTCTTGGCGAGCCAAGCCTCACCTTCAGCGAAGGAGCCCGTCTGGCCCAGCGTGCGGTGCAGCTCCAGGCGGGTCGGCCACTCCGCGCCAAGAATGGAAGAGATATTCACCACACTACCGCCTGCCATGCGGTCCAGCAGGCCCAGCGTCAGATGCCGCAGGCCTAGGTAATTAACCTTAGCCACCAGGTCTACCGGTGAGGTTCCGGGCACACCGGCGATGTTGCACAGCGCGTCAATGCGCGCCGGCAACTGGGCAATGGCCGCGTCAATCGCGGCGGGGATGGACAGATCGGCCTTGACGAAACCGTCCAGCGTCAGCATCGGGTCGTTGCGGTCCACGCCGATCACACGTGCGCCTTGCAGGCGCAACAGCTTGGCGGTGTCGCTGCCGATGCCGGAGCTGACGCCGGTAATCACAATGGTTTTTCCTTGAAAGCTCATGCTGCGGATTTCCTTTGAAGAGTGATGGAACAAACCCTGGATCAGAAAGGGAACTGCGGCACCGAGGCTTTGACGGTGATCCACTTCCAACGTGTGTATTCATCGATATCGGCAGGGCCGCCGACCGCGCTGCCATTGCCGCCCAGGCCTGGGCCGCCGAAGGGGTTGGTGCAGTCGTCGTTCACGGTCTGGTCGTTGATGTGGACCATGCCGGCGTTGATGCGCTCACCAATGGCCATGGCACGACCAACATCACGGCTGATGACCGCGGCCGACAGCCCGCCCTGGCTGGTATTGGCCAATGCGATGGCTTCTTCATCGGAGTTAAAAGTGACGAGGTTGACCAGCGGCCCGAAGGGCTCGTCATCAAAACTGCGCATACCCGGCTTCACCCCGGACAGCACCGTGGGTTTGTAGCAAAGCCCCTCGTAGGTGCCGCCGGCCTCCAGCGTGGCGCCCTGACCTACGGTTTCACGCACCAAGTTGTCAAAACGTGCCAGTTGCTTGGCATCGATCATCGGCCCGAGTGCGACCTGGCCACTGGCCCCGTCGCCCACGGGCAGATGGGTCGCCTTGCCCACCAGGCGCGCCTTGAGGCCTTCGGCAATGCTGCTGTGCACCAGCACACGGTTGCTGGCCATGCAGATTTGGCCCTGGTGAAACCAGGCACCGAATGCGGCCGCACTGGCAGCAGCATCCAGGTCCGCATCCTCGAGGATGATGAGGTTGTTCGCACCGCCCAATTCCAGCGATACCTTTTTGAGGTGTTTGCCGGCCAATTCGCCGATGCGGCGTCCCACCGCAGGGGAACCGGTGAACGCAATCATGGGCACACGGGGATCGGTCACCAATGCTTCGCCAGCCTCGACATGGCCTGGCAGCACTTGCAGCAAACCTGCAGGCAGTCCGGCTTCTTCAAAGACTTTCCCAATAATGAAACCGCCGCTGGCCGGTGTACGCAGATCCGGTTTCAGAACGACTGCATTCCCCAGCGCCAGTGCCGGTGCCACCGAGCGCAGGCTCAGAATCAGGGGGAAGTTGAACGGCGAAATCACGCCCACCACCCCGTGCGGCACGCGACGCGCCATGGACAGGCGTCCTGGCGTGCTGGGCAGTACATGACCCTGGGACTGCATGGGCATGGCAGCGGCCATGCGGCACAGCACCACGGCCTCGCGCACCTCGTGCTGGCCCTTGGGGACGATGCCTCCGGTCTCACGGGCAATCATCAGCGCCAACTCATCGAAGTGGAGTTCAAACAGTGCCGCAGCCTTGTGCAGGATGTCAGCGCGATCACGGGGAGACTTGTCTGCCCAAGCGGCCTGGGCCGCATGGGCACGTCCGATGGCGGCCGCCATGTCAGCTGCGTTAGCCACGCCGACACGCCACAGCGGCTTGCCCGTTGCGGGCTCCAGCACGTCCTGGCTATCGGCCAGCCGTGTGTTCCATCCACCATCAAACGCGGTGCCATTCCAGCACGCTGCATCGACCCAATTGATGTGTTGCGCAATACCCATTTCTGTCTCCTTGTGATTGAAGGTTGGCGGCCGGACCTGCCGTGCCGTGTGCACTGCTTTGCAATGGGCATACCAAGGCCCCGGCACCACGCGCCCGACAGGGGCACGGCATGGGGGACTTTCCGAGTGAAAACTCCGGACAAACCCTGAGCGCGTTTCAAGACCCCGAACCTGCCGTTTTCGAGGGTAAATATGAATGTATAGATTCATTTTCGACTGCCAAAATTGAATCTATACATTCATTTTTGGTGGTTTTATGCCCGGCTCCCGCATCTCTCTGGCGCAACTCATGCAGGTCACCGGCGTCACACCGTCGACTCCTCCGGTGAATACCCCCTTCCCCGGCCAACGGGGGTTCGAGCTGCACCATGTGGACGGCAGCAGCCACCCCACCCTGGCCGACCTGAGCGAACGCCTGTTCTTCTCGCCGGGTGACGGGCGCATCTGGCTGCAGGACCAACGCATGGTGCTGATGCACGCCGAAGCCCTGGGCAGCCTGCGCCGCGAACTCATCGAGAGCATGGGCCTGGACAAGGCCCGGGGCCTGTTGACCCGCATGGGCTACATGAGTGGCGCGCGCGATGCGGAGCTGATCAGGCGCCAGTGGCCGGACGCCGAACCTTCTGTGGCGGCCATGGCAGGCACCCGGCTACACGCCCTGGAAGGCCAGGTCAAAGTCGAGGTGGTGCGGGTGCGCTTTGACGCCGCCACCGGCGAGTACCAGGGAGAGTTCATCTGGCATAACTCCAGCGAAGACGACGAGCACATTGCTGTCTATGGGGTGGGCGGCTCACCCGCCTGCTGGATGCAGACCGGCTATGCCACCGGCTATGTGAGCACACTGTTCGGCCGCTTGATCCTGTTTCGTGAGGTAGCTTGTCGCTCTGCGGGCGACACGCAATGCCGCGTGATCGGACGCTCGGTGGAACTCTGGGAAGACCCGCAGGAAGACTTGCGCCACCTCCAGCTGGGCGACCAGGGCCCAAGCGCAGAGCCTGTGACGGCGACCGCAGAGGCCATGGGCAAACACTCCCCCGCGAGTAGTCAAGACCCGACTTTGGTCGGCGCGTCCTCTGCCTTTAACGCTGCTTTCCATATGGTGCGCCGTGTGGCCCCCACACCGGCCACCGTGTTGTTCACCGGGGAATCCGGCGTGGGCAAAGAGATGTTCGCGCGCAGCCTGCACCGCAACAGCGACCGGGCGGCCCGACCTTTTGTGGCGATCAACTGCGCAGCCATTCCGGAGACGCTGATCGAATCCGAACTCTTCGGCGTGGAGCGCGGCGCGTTCACCGGGGCCGGCGCCTCCCGACCGGGGCGCTTTGAGCGTGCCGACGGTGGCACCTTGTTCCTGGACGAAATCGGCACGCTCAGCCTGGTGGCCCAGGGCAAACTCCTGCGGGCCTTGCAAGAAGGCGAGATCGAGCGGGTCGGCGGGACCAAAACAGTGAAGGTCAACGTGCGTGTGGTGGCCGCGACCAACGAACACCTGCGCGAGGCGGTGCGCCAGGGCCGCTTCCGAGAAGACTTGTTTTACCGGCTCAATGTGTTCCCTATCCACCTGCCGCCGCTGCGCGAGCGGCGCGACGACATCCCGCTGCTGATGCAGCACTTCCTGAACCACTACCGCGAGCGCTACCAGCGCGAGGTGCCAGGTTTCAGCCAGCGGGCAGTGAAAGCCCTGTTCAACTACGACTTCCCCGGCAATATCCGGGAGCTGCAAAACCTGATCGAGCGCGCGGTGATCATGGTCAACGATGGCGAGCTGATCGATGTGCACCAGCTATTCCGGGGCGGCGAGGAGCTGAGCGATGGCGTGCTCTCACTCCCCCCGTCTGCGGCAAGCGAGGCAGGCGGCCGCTTGATCGGCGGCACGGAACCGCCCACGGCCAACGCCAGTCTGGTGCCGGGCCAGACCCTGGGCGGAGCGGAGCAGCAATGGATTGCCACCGCACTCCGCCGCAGCGCAGGCAACATCGCCGCCGCCGCCCGGCAACTGGGCATTACCCGCGCCACCCTGCTGTACCGTGCCAAGCGACACGGCATCGAGGTCGGACGGGCCAAGCGCTAGCCGCCGGCGGGGCAGCCACTTCAGGGCCGCGCCAACACCCCCGCCAACGCCACGCCCGTGTGCGTGCCCAGCCTGACCACCTCTTCCGGCGTGGTGGCGGCCACCACGCGGCCACCGCCATTGCCGCCTTCTGGGCCGAGATCCAGCACCCAGTCGGCTTCGGCGATCACATCGAGGTCGTGCTCAATCACCACCACGCTGTGGCCGCCGTTCACGAGGCGGTGCAGTACATGGATGAGCTTTTCCACATCGGCCATGTGCAGGCCCACCGTAGGCTCGTCCAGCACGTAGAGCGTGTGTGGAACTTTGTTGCCGCGCTTGCCCACGTCGTCGCGCACCTTGGCCAGCTCGGTGACCAGCTTGATGCGCTGGGCCTCGCCACCGCTCAAGGTCGGTGACGGCTGACCCAGCGTGAGGTAGCCCAGGCCCACGTCTTTGAGTAGTTGCAGCGGGTGGGCAATAACCGGCATGGCGGAAAAGAAGTCCACCGCTTCGTCCACTTCCATCTGCAGCACATCGCCGATGTTTTTGCCGCGCCAGGTCACAGCCAGCGTCTCGGGGTTGAAGCGCGCGCCCTTGCAGGTTTCGCAGACCACTTTCACATCCGGCAGGAAGCTCATGGCTATGGTGCGCATGCCCTGCCCTTCACAGCTCGGGCAGCGCCCTTCGCCGGTGTTGAAGCTGAAGCGGTTGGACGCATAGCCGCGCGCCTTGGCTTCCAGCGTGTCGGCAAAGAGTTTCCGGATGGTGTCCCAAAAGCCGATGTAGGTCGCCGGGCAGGAGCGGGGGGTTTTGCCGATAGGCGTTTGGTCCACTTCGAGCACGCGGTCTATGGATTCATAGCCGGTTACGCCTTCGCAGCCGAGCCAGTCGATTTTTTCACCGGCTTCCAATGCGTCGCGGCCGGCTTTGGTGCTGCGTTTTTGCACGGCGGTTTGCACGTTGGCCAGCAACACGTCGCGCGCCAGGGTGGACTTGCCGGAGCCACTGACGCCGGTGATGGCCACTAGGCGTTTGAGCGGCACATGGGCGGTCACGCCTTGCAGGTTGTGCATGGTGGCGTTGTGGACGGTGAGCCAGTCGATCTTGGGCTTGTAGGCGGTGGCTTCTGCTGAGCCCGCCACAGGCAGCCCGACAACGGGCTCCTCATGCATTTGCTGCGCAACTGCCAAATCGTCGCCCCCTGCCGGGCTACCCGTGGCTGCGACGGACATTTGGGCGGTGCGGCGGTCTGCCAGCGCGGCGTATTCTGCGGCTACTTTGGTGCGTTCGGCTAGCTCCGTGTTTGCGGCGGCGCTGTCCAGAATGCGCGCCGCTTCCACAGCGGCTTTCTGTGCTTTGGCACTCAGCTTCTTCGCAGGCTTACCCGCACCAGCGGTGGAGGTGCTTGCGCCGGAAGCCGATTTGGCGCTCGCAGCGCGAGCGTAGGAGGCGCCCGGCGTAAGCGCCTCCGCCGCGTCGAGCACCAAGGTCTCCGCAAACGACACCATCCCACGGCGCAACGCCAAAGGATGTTTCATCGCATGCAACAAATACCGCCCGGTCTGCGACTCGGGAGCGTTCTGCACATCGGCAATGGAACCCTGCGCCACCAGCCGCCCGCCGCGCTTGCCCGCACTCGGCCCGATGTCGATGATGTGGTCGGCATGGCGAATGGTGTCTTCGTCGTGCTCCACCACCACCAGCGTGTTGCCCTTATCGCTCAAGCTTTGCAAGGCACCCAACAGAATTTTGTTGTCGCGGGCATGCAGGCCAATGGTCGGCTCGTCCAGCACATAGCACACGCCCTGCAGGTTGCTGCCCAACTGCGCCGCCAGGCGGATGCGTTGCGCCTCGCCACCACTGAGTGTGGGCGCGCCCCGGTCCAGCGTGAGGTAGCCCAAACCCACTTCTTCCAAGAACTCCAATCGGCTGCGGATCTCCGGCACCAAGTCGCGCGCGATGTCGCCCTCGCGCGCCGTCATGCCGCCCGCCACTTGCAAAGTCTGCACCCACCGGCGCACATCCGTCACGCTCAAACGGGCAATGTCAGTGATACCCACGCCCGCAAACTTGACGTTGCGCGCAGTGGCATTCAGGCGCGTGCCGCTGCAGGTGGGGCAGGCTTGGTCATGCAGGTCTTCAATGTCAGCTTCGGCAAAGGTCTGCTCGCGGCCCTGGTTGTCATCGTCTTTGACCGAGTCGTCAAACACCTTGCGCTGCTCTTTGGTGAGTGCCACACCGGTTCCCACGCAATCCGGGCACCAGCCATGCTTGCTGTTGTACGAGAACAAGCGCGGGTCCAGCTCGGCATACGAGGTTGCGCACACCGGGCAGGCGCGCTTGGTGGAAAACACCTGCACCTTGCCCACGCCCGCAGCGGACTCGCCGGCAGCCATCACCTCACGCAGGCTGCCAATGTCGCTGAGCACATAAACCAAGCCCTTGCCGTGGGTGAGCGCGTCCGCCAGCGCGGTGCGGAGTGCGGACTCATTGGCAGGCGTCACGTCCAGGCTGGCCACGGGCAGCTCGATGTTGTGTTCCTTGAAGCGGTCAATGCGGGGGAAGCCACTGGTAGGCAAAAAGTTGCCGTCCACCCGCAGGTGCGTGAAACCCTTGGGCCGCGCCCAATCCGCCAGCTCGGTGTACACGCCCTTGCGCCCTTGCACCAGCGGCGCCAGCAAGCCAATGTGCTGGCCCCGGTAGTTCTTGAGCAACTGGGCCGCAATGCTGTCTGCCGACTGTGGCTCCACCGCTGCGCCGTCCTTAAAACAATGCTGGGTGCCCAGCTTGACGTACAGCAGGCGCAAGAAGTGCCAGACCTCGGTGGTCGTCCCCACCGTACTCTTGCGCCCGCCACGCGAGAGCCGCTGCTCAATCGCCACCGTGGGCGGAATGCCATACACCGCGTCCACCTCGGGCCGGCCCGCAGGTTGCACGATGGAGCGGGCATAGGCATTCAAGGATTCGAGGTAGCGCCGCTGGCCTTCGTTGAACAAGATGTCAAACGCCAACGTCGATTTGCCGGAACCGGACACACCTGTCACCACACTGAACTTGCCGCGCGGAATATCGACCGACAGCGACTTGAGGTTGTGCTCCCTCGCATTGACGATGCGAATGGAATTCGACGTATCCGCCAGCAAGGAGGTGGATGGGCTTGCGCCCAGGGCCGATTTGCTACTCGCGAAGCGAGTTGATGAGGCCGTGGGCGCAAGCCCATCCACCGAAGCCCCCGCCAAGAAGCCTCCCGCAGCGCCCACCACATACTGGGCAGCAGGCTCTGCCACCTCATGAATGACCCCCATAGCCGCCGCGTAATCGCGCAAAGCCTGCCCGGTGTGGGAACGAGCATGCAGCATCACCTCTTCCGGCGTGCCCACGGCCACCACCTGCCCGCCGGCATCCCCACCCTCCGGGCCCAGATCGATCAGCCAGTCGGACGCACGAATCACATCCAGGTTGTGCTCAATCACCACCAGCGAATGGCCGGCGTCCAGCAACTTGCGCAAAGCGCGCATGAGCTTGGCGATGTCGTCAAAATGCAGACCGGTGGTCGGCTCGTCCAGCATGAAGAGCGAACCCTTGCGCGCCAGCAACTGCTTGCTCGCACTGGAGCTCTTGGCCGCTTCGGCCAGAAAGCCCGCCAACTTGAGGCGCTGCGCCTCCCCCCCCGACAGCGTGGGCACGGGCTGGCCCAGCTTCACATACTCCAGCCCCACATCCACGATGGGTTGCAGCACGCGGATGACTTCGCGGTCCGCACTGAATAGGTCCGCCGCTTCACTGACGGTGAGCCCCAGCACATCAGCTACGTTCACTTGGCGGCCCTTGCGCTCAATGGTGACTTCCAGAATCTCGGGCCGGTAGCGCTTGCCATCGCAGTCCGGGCAGCGCAAATACACATCGCTCAGGAACTGCATTTCCACATGCTCAAAGCCCGAGCCACCGCAGGTAGGGCAACGGCCATCGCCGCTGTTGAAGCTGAACTTGGCAGCCGTATAGCTGCGTTCCTTGGAGAGGGCCGCACCCGCAAACAACTCGCGAATCGCGTCCCACGCGCCTACATAACTCACCGGGTTGGAACGCGCGGTTTTGCCGATGGGCGACTGGTCCACAAACACCATGTCGCTGAGCTGCTCCGCACCCAGCAGGTGGGTGTGGGCGCCCGGTGTTTCTGTCGCTTTGCCGAAGTGGCGCAACAAGGCGGGGGCCAGTACATCCTGTATCAGCGTGGACTTGCCAGAGCCCGATACTCCGGTGACGCACACCAGACGTTGCAGCGGAATTTCCACCGACACATTTTTGAGGTTGTGCTCGGTGACGCCTTCCAGAATCAGGCGCGGGTGGTTGGGCGCGACCATGCGCTTGAAGCCCATGCCCACCTGCTTGCGGCCGCCCAAGTAAGCGCCGGTCATGGTGTCCGCACCTTTGAGGGCTTCGGTCGTGCCATCAAACACAATCTGCCCGCCCTTCTCGCCCGGGCCGGGGCCCATATCGATCATGCGGTCGGCAGCCAGCATCACCGCCGGGTCATGCTCCACCACCACCAGCGTGTTGCCCGCATCACGCAAGCGCTGCATGGCCACGATGATGCGGTTCATGTCACGCGGATGCAGGCCTATGCTGGGTTCGTCCAGCACAAACAAGGTGTTGACCAGCGAGGTACCCAGCGCAGTGGTGAGGTTGATGCGCTGCACCTCGCCGCCACTCAGCGTGCGGCTCTGGCGGTCCAGCGTGAGGTAGCCAATACCCACATCGCACAGGTATTTGAGGCGGGTACCCACCTCTTCGAACAGCAGCTTGAGGGTCTTGTGTTCCGCCTCAGAAGCGGTAGGCGCGGTTTTCTCCGGCGCGACATCTTCCGAACGCGAAGCGGAGTCCGGTGTGCTGGAAGGGGCCGATTTGCTACTCGCAAAGCGAGTTGATGAGGCCCCTGCCGGCACACCGGGCTCCGCCCCCCCAAAAACGCCCAAATCGGATTGCAAAGCATCAAAAAACCGCTTGAGCCTGTCCAATGGCATCAACATCAAATCGTGCAAGGACAGACCGGGCAAGGCCTCCAGCTGCTCGCGCGACCACTTCACCCCCTTGGGCATGAAGCGCTTGGCCGGGTCCAGCACCATGTCGGCCTGGGCCTTGGTGCCTATGCGCCACAACAGACTCTCGGTCTTCAGTCTCGAACCATTACAGGTCGGGCAAGTCGTGTAACTGCGGTACTTGGACAAGAGCACGCGAATGTGCATCTTGTAAGCCTTGGTCTCCAGGTACTCGAAAAAGCGGTCCACACCGAACCAGTGCTGGTTCCACTTGCCGTTCCACTGGGGGGAACCCTTGAGCACCCAGTGCTTTTGTTCTGCGGTCAACTTGTACCAGGGCGTGTCGCGCGGGATGCCGCTGGCTTCGGCGTGGCGCATCAGGTCATCCTGGCACTCCTGCCAGGCGGGCGTTTGCATCGGTTTGACCGCACCGGCGCGCAGGGTGAGCTTGTCGTTGGGAATCACCAGGCCATAGTCCACCCCCACCACCCGCCCGAAGCCGCGGCAGGCGTCGCAGGCGCCCACGGCGGAATTGAAGCTGAACATGGACGCTATCGGGTCGGTGTAGCGGATATCGCTCTGCGGGCAATGCAGGCCGATCGAGAAGCGCCAGATTTCCGGGGCTGCATTTGCTATTGTTTCAGGAGCTTCCTGCGCACTACCCACGGGCGCTAGAGCCTCTTTCAATACATAAACATTCAAACGCCCGCTGCCACGCTTGAGCGCCGTTTCAATGGCTTCTAGCACCCGCGCTTTTTCCACGCTGTCGATGCGGAAGCGGTCGGCCACCACGTCCAACACCTTGACGGTGCGTGCGGGCTCAGCGGCCGTTTTCTTGCTGCTCTTGGCGGCAGGGCTTGTCTTGGCGGCCTCTGTGGCCACAGGCTGGACCACCTCGCGCTCCGCCTGCACCCGGGTGAAGCCGCTGGCGCTCAGCCATTGCGTCACTTCGTCGGGCGTAGCGTTGCCGGGCAGCTCTACGGGGAAGGTAAGCACAAGACGCGGATTGCCCTCTGCGGCGGCCCGTTGCAATAGCGTGGTGTAAATCGTTTCCGGGGTGTCGTGCTGAACCGGCAGCGCGGTGTCTTTGTCGAACAGGCTGCCCGCGCGCGAAAACAAAAGCTTAAGGTGGTCGTTGAGCTCCGTCATGGTGCCCACGGTGGAGCGGCTGGAGCGCACCGGGTTGGTCTGGTCAATCGCAATCGCAGGCGGTACACCTTCCACCTTGTCCACAGCCGGCTTGTCCATGCGGTCCAGGAACTGGCGCGCATAGGCGCTGAAGGTTTCCACGTAACGGCGCTGGCCCTCGGCGTACAGCGTGTCAAACACCAGACTGGACTTGCCCGAGCCGCTGGGCCCGGTCACCACCGTCAGCTCACCCGTGCGGATGTCCAGATCGAGGTTCTTGAGATTGTGCTGTCGCGCCCCGCGAATGCGGATGGTGCCCTGGGTCATGGTGAATGCTCTCTACGGTGGGGAGGGACATTCTAGGCAGCCAGCGCAAGGACAGGGCGCTCTATGGGCAATTTTGCGCTGGCGGCCCCGAGCGTCTCACCGTGTGGCCTCGCGCGGGCATCAGCCTTTGAGCGCGAGCTCCAAATCGCGGCAGGCTTCGGCACCTAGGGCATCCTGGATTTTGGGCAGCAAGGCCAGCAAATCGTCAAAGCCAGCCGCCGATTCGACCGACAGGTTCAGCATGAAGCCCCGCAAACCGAGGCTGGCCGTCAACCGGGTGGCGATGGGCTTGGCATCGCTATAACGGGCCTGGGGGCTGCGGTCGCTCACCGGCTGCAGGGTGCCGGCAGACAAGGGCGGCGTATCGCTTGCGGGGGCCGTCCCCGCCATCACAGTCAGCGGGGCCGGGCTGCTTGCCGGGGCGAGAAAGCCTTGCTCCACCAGATAGTCCACATCCGCCTGGATCACCCCCATGCCGGCGGTAGAAGCCAGCACCTGACCCACCGTCTTCTGGCCATCAAACAGAATGAACGCAGAGCGCTGGCGTGCCGAAAACAAGGGCGACCGCTCTTTGAACGCTTGTTGTCCAAGGTCTGTCTTTTTGAAATTCATGAAATGCATTCTAGGACTGCGCATTTCATCCGGCAGCACGAAAGAGGCAGCAGCCCCTCTCGTTTACCCTAGGCCGAGGGCACTTACTTGGCTGCGCTGGCCGCCGGAGCCACAGGGGCGGCAGGCGCTTCGCTGTGCGTCGCATCAGCGCCATGCTTCTCGCCACTCATATCAATATCACCGCCCTTGCTCAGGATGAACAAGGCCAAACCGGCGAACACCGCAAAACCTACCGCAATTTTCCACATGGCACGTCCTTCAAAAAAAAGGCCCCCCGCAGTGGAGAGCCTGGAAATGGCCCCGGCATGTTCAGCCGGGGCACTTACTCACTTCAGTCACTTCACTTGCAAAAATCAGTCGTTGGCGTAGATGTCCACGTCTTTGGTTTCCTTGATGAACAAGCCACCGATCACCACGGTCGCACCCGCGATGATGATCGGGTACCACAAGCCGTTGTACATATTGCCGGTCTGCGCCACGATGGCGAAGGCCGTGGTGGGCAACAAGCCTCCGAACCAGCCGTTACCGATGTGGTAGGGCAAGCTCATGGAGGTGTAGCGGATGCGGGTCGGGAACATTTCCACCAGCATGGCCGCAATGGGGCCGTACACCATGGTGACCAGCAAGACCAGGTAGGTGAGGATGACCACGACCTTGACCTTGTCAAACTTGGCCATGTCGGCCTTGACGGGGTAGCCGGCAGCTTTCAACGCGGCCCCCAGGTTGGAGCCCAGCAGCGCGCCACTCGCCGTCTTTTCGCTGCTCAAGTCGGCCACCGTTTTCTTGGCGGCAGCCACGGCTTTCTCGTCCACAGGGCTGGCGGCAGACAACTCAGCCAGCTTGGCTTCTGCCTTGGCCTTAGCCGCGGCGATGTCTTCGGGGCTGTACTTCACGTTCACCACTGTCTCACCGACCTTGATGACCGCCGGTGTGCCGGCAGGAGCAGCCACGTTCTCATAGGACACTGAAGCCCCGGCCAGACGTTGCTTGGCAATGTCGCAGCTGGAGGTGAACTTCTTGGTCCCTGTGGGGTTGAACTGGAAGGAGCACTCTGCAGGATCAGCAGTCACAGTGACTTTGGCGGTCTGTTGGGCAGCGTACAAGTCAGGGTTGGCTGCCTTGGTCAAAGCTTCGAACACGGGGAAGTAAGTCAGGGCACCCAACAAGCAGCCCGCCAGGATAATGGGCTTGCGGCCAATCTTGTCCGACAGCGCGCCGAACACGATGAAGAAGGGAGTGCCGATGATCAGGGAGATCGCCACCATGATGTTGGCGGTCGGGCCGTCCACCTTCAGGGCCTGGGTCAGGAAGAACAGGGCGTAGAACTGGCCGGAATACCAGATCACAGCTTGGCCGGCGGTCAAGCCGATCAGCGCCAGGATCACGATCTTCAGGTTTTTCCACTGGCCGAAAGATTCGGACAGAGGCGCCTTGGAGGTCTTGCCCTCGGCCTTCATCTTGGTGAAGGCGGGGGATTCGTTCATGCTCAAGCGGATGTACACGGAGATACCCAACATGATCACGGACACCAGGAAGGGAACGCGCCAGCCCCAATCGGCGAATGCTTCTTCGCCAATGGCCGTGCGGGTACCCAGAATCACCATCAGGGACAGGAACAGACCCAATGTCGCCGTGGTCTGGATCCAGGCGGTGTACGCACCGCGCTTGCCCTGGGGCGCGTGCTCCGCCACATAGGTCGCCGCGCCGCCGTACTCCCCCCCCAATGCCAGGCCTTGCAACAGCCGCAAGATGATCAGGATGACGGGCGCTGCCACACCGATGGCCGCGTAATTGGGCAGCAGGCCCACGATGAAGGTGGACAAACCCATGATCAGAATCGTCACCAGGAAGGTGTACTTGCGCCCGATCATGTCGCCCAAACGGCCGAACACCAGCGCGCCGAAGGGACGCACGATGAAGCCAGCAGCAAAGGCCAACAGCGCGAAAATGAAGGCAGAACCCTCATCCAGACCGCTGAAGAACTGCTTGGCAATGATGGCTGCCAAAGAACCGTACAGGTAAAAGTCGTACCACTCAAAAACCGTGCCGAGTGAGGAAGCGAAGATCACTTTCTTCTCTTCTGCAGACATCGGCCGTGGGGCTGCGTTTGCCATGTTGTGTCTCCAATCATGTTGTTCAGCCCTCGACATGAAGGCTTGAGCGCATTCTTGGAGTTCCCACTGACCCTGCTCTGACGCGAAACCAACGCTGGCTTGCGCCAAACTGACGCCCCTCTGACAGAATAGGGTTTAACCCTGCGGGGGCTTTTCACATCGCGGCAAATCGGCCTACGCGCGAGGGTATTCCCGAGGGAATGCCTTGTGCCGCATTCCAGCGTTTGTCAGCCTCTGTGTCCGTAAACCAGGCCTCGCCCTCGAGGTAGGCCCGCAGCATGGGCAAGGCGTCCAAGCCCCAGAACACCTTGCCATCCACCTCAAAGCTGGGCACGCCGAACACACCCTGCGCAATCGCCTCATCGCTATGGGCTTTGAGCTGCGCTTTCACGCTGTCCTCACCCGGCGCGCGGCCCGGCGCCAGCTGTGCGGTCACGGCCTGAAGCCGCGCCGCATCCGCCGCATCGGCACCACCGGTCCACACGTGTTTGAACAAGGTCTCGCAGACATAGCGGTTGGGCAAGCCCTGGGCTTGGGTGGCAATGGCCAAGCGCAGCAATCCCAGCGGGTTGAATGGGTGCGTGGCGGGAAAAGCCAGCGCTACGCCCTGCCGCTGCGCCAGCCACTGCACATGGCGGTAAATCCAGGCGCGCTTGGGCGGCACCTCGGCCGGCCCCAGCACCGCGTGGTGTTTGAGCAAACCGCCCAAAAACACCGGCTTGTAGCGCACGCTGTAGCTCAGGCCCATGAGTGCGGCCGGCAATTCTTCAAACGCGAGGTAGGCGTAGGGCGAGATGAAATCCAGATAAAACGTGATGTGCTTCATGCGACGGGCTCCGGGGCGTGGGGTTTCAGGCTTGGGGGTGTCGGGCAGGTTTACGCAAAGGCTTGGGGGTGCGTCTGGCGCAGACGCTCGGTGAGCTGGCCCCACATCACCTTTTTGGCGGCATCGTCGCTGCGGCCCCACTCACGAATGTCCTCAATGGTGCGGAAGCAACCTTCGCACAGGCCGCTGCCGGTATCCATGCGACACACATTCACACACGGACTTGGAATGTTTTCGGCCATAGCGCTCACCGTTACTGCGCGAGCAGCTAGCATTTTTATAGCATTTTCGCGTGCCCGAGCGTCCAGCACATTCTCCTCATCCGGTGCTTCCACCACATCGGCCACGGGCGCACCGGTCAGCGCTACCAGGTCTTGCGGATGCAAGGGGAACACCCCGTGCGGGTGACCGGCTGCGGCCCAGACCTGCTCGAAGCGGAATAGCTCGCGGTCAATCAGCGTCACGCCGGGCTTGGCATGCGCCACCGGACTCACCCCGCCAATCGAAAAGCCGGTGCGATCCTTCACAAACGCCGCATTCGCACGGGCCAGCGGCCCCACCAGCGCGGCCACCTTGGCCTCGTCCACCCGCCGGTCGCCCGAGGTCACGACCAACACCGCCGCCTCGTCCGCGACCCGTTTGAAGATGATGCTCTTGGCAATCTGCCCCACAGCCACCCCCAGTGCGTCTGCGGCCTGCTGGGCAGTGCGCGCAGCACCATCGAGCATCACCGGGCTATGGGGATGATTTTTTGCTTGCAATGCAGCCGCCACGCGCTGCACGCCTTCAGGTAATTCCATCAATTCAGCTCCACACATATGTTTGACTTTTTTGCTTCAACCCAGGCGCTTGGTCAGCAGCGCATTGGCCACCCGCGAATGCGGCTTGCGGCCCAGAAAATCGCTGATGTACTTGCCGGCGTCGATCAGCTTGTCAAGGTCGATGCCGGTTTCAATGCCCATGCCGTGCAGCATGTAGACCACGTCTTCGGTCGCCACATTGCCGGTGGCGCCTTTGGCATAGGGGCAGCCGCCCAAGCCCGCCACCGAGGTGTCAAAGTGCCAGATGCCCAGCTCCAGCGAGGCCAGGGTGTTGGCCAGCGCCATGCCGTAGGTGTCATGAAAGTGGCCGGAAACCTGGTCCACGGTGTAGTACTGCAAGGCGGCCTCCAGGGCGCGCTGCACCTTGACCGGGGTGCCCACCCCAATGGTGTCGGCCACGCCCACATGCGCCACGCCGATGTCGCGCATCAATTGGGCCACCAGCGCCACACGCTCCGGCGCAATGTCACCTTCATACGGGCACCCCACCGCGCAGGAAATGGCGCCGCGCACGGCAATACCGGCTTCTTGGGCGGCCTGGGCCACCGGGCGGAAGCGGGCGATGCTTTCCTCGATGGAGCAGTTGATGTTTTTCTGGCTGAAGGCCTCGCTCGCTGCACCGAACACCACGATCTCGTCAGGCCGGGACAACACCGCTGCCTCATAGCCCTTCATGTTGGGCGTGAGCACCGCATAGCGCACGCCTGCGCGGCGCTGCACACCGGCCATGACCTCGGCGTTGTCGCCCATTTGCGGCACCCACTTCGGGGAAACAAAACTGGTGACTTCAATGTCCTTGAGGCCGGCATCTTGCAGGCGGTGGACCAGCTCCACCTTGACGGCGGCGGGCACGGCTTGTTTTTCGTTTTGCAGCCCGTCGCGCGGGCCGACGTCGATGAGGGTGACGCGGGAGGGAGTGTTCATGGAGCGTAGAGTGTCAAACGCGAAGCTTGGTATTAAACCGCGAACCCGCCCAGCGCACCGGCGGCTTTCGTGGAGGCATTGTTATAGTCGCAGGCTTTCCCCGGAGCACACCTCCGCAGCACTAGAGAGGCGCCCGTTTTGCTAAGCATCTCGAATGCCGTCCTGACACGGGGCACCACCCCGGTGTTCGACGGCCTGACCCTGCAACTGAATGAACCCCGCATCGGGCTGATCGGCGACAACGGCGCCGGCAAAAGCAGCCTGTTCCGCCTGGCCTGCGGCTTGGAGGCACCGCAAAGCGGCAGCGTCACGGTGCAAGGGCTGCCGGCATTCCGCATCAACGCCCAGCGGCCCAACCTGGTGGGCATGATGTTCCAGAACCCGGACGACCAGATCGTCTTCCCCACCGTGCAGGAAGAGCTGGCTCTGGGCCTGACCGCCACCGGCCTGCCCCGGCGTGAAGCCATCACCCGAGCCCGCGCTTTCCTCGCCACCCGTGGACTGGAAGCCTGGGCCGAACGCGCCATCAGCAGCCTGAGCCAGGGTCAGCGCCAGCATGTCTGCTGGCTGGCGATCCTGATGTGCCAACCCGCCCTGATTCTGCTGGACGAACCCTTTGCCAGCCTGGACCTGCCGGGCCAGGCACTGCTGCATGAGGACATTGCCCGTGCCCCACAGCAGATCATCGTCTCCACCCACGTGTTGGAACACTTGCGCGGCTTTGACCGCGTGATCTGGCTGGACCACGGCCAAGTGCGGGCCGACGGCGCTGCCGAATCGGTGTGTGCACAGTACCGCGACGACGTGGCCGCCCGCATTGCGGCCCGCACCGCCATCACCCGCTGAGCCATGGGCAGCCTCTACAGCGAACACCGCACCTGGCTGCATGCCGTGCCCGCCGGCTGGAAACTGGCCCTGCTGGTGGTCTTGAGCACAGGCATTTTCTGGATCCAGTCACCTGCCATGCTCGGTGCGGCTTGTGCACTCTGCGTGGGCCTGTACCTGTCGCTGGGCAAAGCCATGGCGCAGGGCCACCGCTTGCTGCGGGCCCTGCTGATCGCAGCCACACTGGTGCTGCTGCTCCACACCATCTTGCAGCAGCCCCTGGTAGGCGTGGTCAGCGTACTGCGCATGGCCGGAGCATCGCTGCTCAGTATCGCCCTCACCCTCACCACCCGCAGCGGCGAGTTACAAGACGTGCTGGAGCGGCTGCTGAGGCCTCTGCAACGCTTCGGCGTCCGTGCAGACCGGTTCGCGCTGCAGCTCGCCCTGATGCTGCGCTTTATCGAACACTTCTTTGCGGTCTGGAAGCGTCTGGACGACTCACACCGCCTGCGTACCGGCAAAGGCGGTGGCCTGCGGCTGCTGGCACCGCTCACCATCCAGATGCTGCAAACCGCGCGCCGGGTGGCCGATACACTCGAGGTCCGCCTGGGTGATTGACACCCCCTTCTTCTCACCCCGCAACAAGAACCCTTATGACCTTGCAACGCAACCATTCCATCGCCCTCGTCGCCCTGTTTGCTGCCCTGATGGCGGTGCTGGGCCTGATTCCCAAAATCGACCTGCCCTTTGGCGTTCCCATCACCCTGCAGACCCTGGGCGTGATGCTGGCCGGCTGCCTGCTGGGGCCCCGCCTCGCCTTGCGGGCGCTGGTCTTGTTCCTGATCGCGGTGGCCATCGGCCTGCCCCTGCTCTCCGGTGGACGTGGTGGTTTCGGCGTATTCACCACCCCCGCAGCGGGCTACCTCTTGGCCTGGCCCCTGGGCGCCTTCGTCACCGGCTTGGTGATGCACACGCTTCCCGCAAGCTCACCCCGCCGCGTGGCGCTGAGTGCGTTTGTGGCGTCTGCACTGGGCGGCCTGCTGGTCATCCATGCCTGTGGCGTAATCGGCCTGATGAACATCGCCGGTATGAACCTCACCCAAGCCTTGATGGCCACCAGCGCATTTGTGCCGGGTGACCTGATCAAGTGCGGGCTCACCGCCGTGGTGTGCCACACCGTGGCCCGTGGCCTGCCCGATTGGAAATTCGGCAAACAAGGCGCCTGATGCCTGAGACCCCGGAGCTGGTGCACAGCCGGCTGGCCCGCTGGGCGCGGGACCGGGGTACGGCGCTGGCCATCCAGAGCGAGGCCGGCAACATCACTTTCGCGGAGCTGGCTACACAGGTACAGACCCATGCGGAGGCCCTGTCCCGCACGCGAGCACCCGCTACGGTGCTGCAGGACAGCCGCCCTCCGCTGCCACAACGCTTGACTGCTTTCCTGGGCACCATCGCCAGTGGCCGCTGCGCTGCCGTGAGCGACCCAGCCTGGCCGGAAGCCGTCCTAGCTGCAGTGCGCTCCAGCTTGCCTGATACGCCCTGTGACATGGGCGCACCGACCCCACTCAGCCCGTTCTATATCGGATTCACCTCGGGCAGCACCGGCCTGCCCAAAGGCTTCCGGCGGCATCACCGTTCGTGGACCGAGAGTTTCGATCTGTGCCTGCGCACCTTTGGAGAAGCAGCTTCCACCCGCATCCTTGCGCCGGGGCGGGATTCGCACTCGCTCTTTCTTTTCGGCATGGTGCTGGGCTTGTGGACGGGCGCCGGCGTGGTGGTGCAGGAGCAGTTTTCGGCGTCTGCGGCACTGGCCACCTTGGCCACCGGGCACACCCCCTGCCTGGTGGCAGTGCCCAGCCAACTGCTGCTGATGCTGGAATGGGCCGCCCACCGCCAACTGCCACCGGTACGGGGCGCGCGCCTTATCCTGATCAGCGGTGCGCGCTGGACGCGCAGCCGCACCCCGGACTTGCAAGCGCTGTTTCCGGAAGCGCGCATCATCGAGTTTTATGGTGCGTCGGAGACCAGCTTCATCGCCTGGACCGAGTCCCACCCCGAGCTGCCCGACGCCTGTGTGGGCCACCCGTTTGACACCGTGGAGCTGGAGGTGCGTGGTGCCACACCGGACAGCCCGGACGGCCTGATCTATGTGCGCAGCCCCATGCTGTTCATGGACTACGTGGGCGCCGCCCACGACCACACCGCCGCCCTGCGCGATGGCGACTGGGTCTGCGTGCGCGACCTGGGGCACCTGGACGATCAAGGCCGCTTGTGGGTGGCCGGACGCGAGAGCCGCATGCTGGTCACCCTGGCCAAAAAACTGTTTCCTGAAGAACTGGAAGCCGTGCTGGAAGCCCACCCCGCCGTGGCCCGCGCCTCGGTACACGGCTTGCCCGATGCCCAGCGCGGTGTGCAGATCGTGGCCATCATCCAGTGGGCGACGGGCAGTGAACCCGCCGACCTGCATGCGCTGCAGGACTGGTGCCGCAGCCGGCTCGAAGCCTTCAAAGTGCCACGCCATATCTGGGTGCATGACGCATGGGCCTTCACGGCCAGCGGCAAGACCGACCACCCTGCCCTGGGCCGGGCTCTGCCAGCCCACCCGCACGAGGCCGCGCCATGGCTGACACCCCTGCGCTGATCGCCGCCTGGGCCCGCAGTGCGGTTGCGCCGCACGGAGGCGCTTTCCGTAACCTGCTCGCCCATGAGATCGTCGCCCCGGTGTTGCAAGCCCTGCTGCAGCGCGCCGGCATCCCGGCCGGCGCGGTGGACGCGGTGGTTATGGGCAACGCGCTGGGCGCTGGCGGCAACCCGGCACGCATGACGGCACTGGCAGCTGGGCTGCCGGACCGTTGCGCGGCATTTTCTATAGACACCCAGTGCTGCGCCGGGCTGGATGCGGTGGCCATGGCCGCCGGGCTGCTCGCCAGCGGCCAGGCCGAAGTGGCAGTGGCCGGGGGCGTCGAAGCCTGGAGCCGCGCGCCCATACGCCAGCACCGCCCCCTGGGAACCGGCGAACCCGCCATACCCTACGAGCGCCCCGCGTTCGCCCCCGACCCTGCGCGCGACCCCGACTTGCTGCAAGCGGCTGGGGACTACGCGGCGGCCCACGGCATCAGCCGGGTGCAACAGGACGCCTATGCACTGCAAAGCCACGAGCGGGCCCTGGTGCACCGCGACCTGCTGGTCGCAGAAATCGTCCCCGTGGCCGGGCTCCTCTCGGACGCTTACCCCCGCGCGATGCGACCGGCTGCGGCAGCGCGCTTGCCGGTACAGGCGATGGGCGCATTGAACGATGCAGGCGCACCACCGCTGGACTGCGCCGTCAGCACCCTGGCTATTTCCACCCGTGCGGACGGCGCCGCCATGGTGCTGCTGATGACGGAGGCGGCGGCCCGCAAATATGGCGTGAGCCCTGCAGCGCAATGGCGAGCCAGCGCGTCGGTAGGCCTGGACCCCGCCATGCCATTGTTGGCGGCCGAAGCGGCCACGCGGGAGGTGCTGCAACGTGCGAAGCTGCAAGACGCCCGCACCTGCGAGGTGATCGAACTGCATGATGCATTTGCAGTGCAAGGTCTCGCGTATTGCGCGGCCTTGGGGCTAGACACCCGGGCCATCAACCGGCTGGGCGGCGGCATCGCGCGGGGCCACCCCATCGGCGCGTCAGGCGCAATTGCCTTGGTGCGCGTGTTGGCGGATTTGCAGCGCCTGGGCCGCCCCGGTGCGCGGGGCTTGGCGGCAGTGGCCGGCGCGGGCGGCATAGGTGCTGCCACGCTGGTGGAATGGCGCGGCGTAGCGGCTTAACCGAGCACTTTGAAAAAGCTGTCCACGTCGATGCGGCTGGTGCGCGTGCGGTTCACCGGCGCCTCTGCATCGGCGTAACCCAGGGCCACACCACAGACGATGTGGCTCTCTGGCCCCAACCCCAGATGTTCGCGCACCAGGCCGGGGTACGACGCCAGCGCGCCAATGGCGCAGCTGGCCAGCCCCCTGGACTGTGCCGCCAACAACAGGCCGTACAGCGCCATCCCTAAGTCCATGAAGCTGCCGCTGCCCAAGCCCCGCTCGATGGTGACGACCAGCGCCACGGGCGCATCAAAGAAACGGAAGTTGCGCTCAAACTGCTGGTCCCGCCCGGCGCGGTCCTCGCGGGCAATGCCTATGCTGTCGTAGAGCGCGCGGGCGGCCGCCACCTGACGGCGGCGCAAATGGCCGGGCATGGGGTCGGGGAAGTAGCTGTAGTCATCCGCCTCGGCCACGCCTTCGCGGTAGGCGGCAGACAGGGCCTGCGACAAGGCCTCGCGCACCGCGCCACGCACCTGGATGAAACTGCCCGGTTGCAGGTTGGCCCCACTGGGCGCCAAGCGTGCATTCACCAACAACCCACGCAGCAAATCATCAGGTACCGGCTGGTCGGTAAAGCCACGCACAGAAGTGCGGGCGCGCGCCAGGGCGGTGAAGGCGTCGGTTGCTATGTCGGCCGAGTCGTTCAAGGTGGCTCTCATGTCGCTCAATATCCCCGCCCCGCATCCACCAGCCCTGCCACCGACTGCCCACTTTGCAGCGCGGCAATCTTGCGGGCGATTTGGGCGATGCTTTCCCTTCGCAGGGTGCGCGCCGAGGTGTGCGGGGTGATGGTGACTTTGGGGTGCGACCAGAAAGCATGGCCTTTGGGCAAGGGCTCCACACGGAACACGTCCAAGGTGGCTCCAGCCAGGTGGCCGTTGTCGATGGCGGCCAGCAAATCGGCATCCACCACATGGGCGCCACGGGCCACGTTGATGATGTAGCCACCCGTGCGAATGTGCGCCAGGGTGCGGGCATTGAGAATGCTGTCGGTTTCGGGGGTCAGGGGCAGCAAGCACACCACGATGCGGCTGGCGGCCAGGAAGTCCTGCAACTGCGCTTCGCCATGGAAGCACTGCACGCCGTCCAGCGTTTTGGGGGAACGGCTCCAGCCATTGACCGGAAAGTCAAACTGCGCCACGGCCTGGGCCACGCGCTCACCCAGCACGCCCAGACCCAAAATGCCCACGGGGTAGTCCACCCGGCTGCGCGGCTTGCGGAAGGACCATTTGCCGTGGTCCATGTCGGCCTCGTAGCCATCGAACTCGCGGAAGTGGCGGATCACCGCGTGGCACACGTATTCCGCCATTTGCACGGACATGCCCGCATCGTCCAAGCGGATAACGGGCACGCCGGCCGGCAGCTTCAGCTTCAGCAGGGCGTCCACGCCGGCACCGGTATTGAAGATGGCTTTCAAGCCCTGTTGCTCATCCAGCATCTGCTGCGGGGGCTTCCACACCACGGCGTAGTCCGCCGCCGGTGCGCCGGGCTGCCAGAGGGTGACCTCGGCGCCAGGTAGGGCGGCCTGCAGGCCGGGAATCCAGGTGGCCTCGTCGAAATCGGCCGAATAGTAGGTAATGCGCAAAGAACTCATACCCGCATTTTCACAGCAGTGCGGGCTGCCTTCGCTCAAGCGGGAACGGCCATGCGCAGCAGTTCGCTGCCCTCGGTCACCTGGTCGCCCGGCGCGAACAACAATTCGTCCACCGTGCCGTCGGCGGGGGCGGCGATGGTGTGCTCCATCTTCATGGCCTCCATCACGGCGAGGGCCTGACCCTTTTTGACCACATCGCCCGCCTTCACCGCAAATGACACCACCTTGCCGGGCATGGGTGCCGTCAGGCGGCCGCCCTCCGACTGCGCATCACCGGCGTGGGCCAGCGCATCGATTGCTATTATTTGTGTAGCACCTCGCGCAGTGAATACGTGCGCAAAAGGCCCATTTGCATACAAATTCACCACACAGCGCTGCTCACCCAGGCGTACATCCAATGCATGGCCTTGGGCCGACCACTGCAGCGGATAAGTCTGCCCATCCACTGTCAGCTCCAGCGCACCACCACGCACCGTGCGCAACAGGGCGGTGTGGGGCTTGCCTGCGTATTCGAGCGCAAAGCTGCGCACTTGGGCGCCGTGGGACTTCCAGCCATCGCGCTGCGCCCAAGGGTCTTGCCAGCCCCGTGCATCGGCTTGTGCGGCTTGGCGTTCGCCCATCTGCAGGGTGTGCGCGATCAGGGCGGCAGCGGCCATGGGCAGGCCCACTTTGTCTTGATGGAACAAGGCGCCTGCTTCGCGGGGAATGAGCGCCGTGTCCAGCTGGGCCGCTGCAAACGAGGCGCTGGTGGTCACATGGCGCAGAAACTGCACATTGGTCGCGAGGCCCACGATGTGGGTCTGCGCCAGAGCTGCGTCCAAGCGGGCCAGCGCCTCTTCACGGCTGGCACCATGCACGATCAGCTTGGCCACCATGGAGTCGTAGAAAGGGCTGATGGCGTCGCCCTCGCGCACGCCGGAGTCCACCCGCACGCCGCGCTCTGCACCCGCAAAGCTCGCATGGGGCGGCAGGCCGTAGACCAGCAAGCTGCCGGTGGCGGGCAGGAAGTTGTTGTCGGGGTTCTCGGCGCAAATGCGGGCTTCTAGGGCATGGCCGTGGATCTGCAGCTGATCTTGGCGCAAGGGCAGCGGCTCGCCACTGGCCACACGCAGTTGCCACTCCACCAGGTCCAGCCCGGTAATGGCCTCGGTGACGGGGTGCTCCACCTGCAGGCGGGTGTTCATCTCCATGAAATAGAACCTCGCCCCCACGCTCTGCCGCCGCGCTGGATCGCTGCCCCCCAAGTGGGCTGTTTGGCAAAACCCCACGTCCACGCCTTGGGGCGGCCCAGCGGCGAAACCTTCATTGGCGCCCTCCAGTCCGTAGCCGCCGGGCTGCTCCACGATGAATTCCACGGTGCCAGCACCCACATAGTTCACGGCACGGGCGGCCTCTACGGCAGCTTGACCCATTTGGGCACGCAACTCTGGGGTCATGCCGGGCGCGGGGGCTTCTTCCAGCACCTTCTGGTGGCGGCGCTGTACGGAGCAATCGCGCTCGAACAAATACACATAGTTGCCATGGGTGTCGCCGAACACCTGAATCTCGATATGGCGCGGACGCTGCACGTACTTCTCAATCAGCACCGCGTCGTCACCAAAGCTGTTGATCGCCTCGCGCTTGCACGATGCCAGCGCGTCGGTAAAGTCTTCTGCCTTGTCCACCGCGCGCATGCCCTTGCCCCCACCACCCGCGCTGGCCTTGATGAGCACGGGGTAGCCAATGCGGTCGGCCTCGCGCTGCAAGAGTGCTGCGTCCTGGTCCTTGCCGTGGTAGCCCGGCACCAAGGGCACACCGGCTTTTTCCATCAACTGCTTGGACTCGGCTTTCAGGCCCATGGCCTGGATGGCGCTGGCAGGCGGCCCGATGAACACCAGCCCCGCAGCAGCACAGGCCTTGGCAAACGCTTCGTTCTCACTCAGAAACCCATAGCCGGGGTGAATGGCCTGCGCGCCGGTGGCCTGGGCCGCTTCAATGATGCGTTCCCAGCGCAGGTAACTGTCTTGAGGTGCGCTGCCACCTATATGCACCGCCTCATCACACGCAGCCACGTGCTTGGCATGCGCGTCCGCATCGGAATAGACCGCTACGGTTTTGATAGCTAATCGCGCAGCAGTGGCGGCCACACGGCAGGCGATTTCTCCACGATTGGCGATGAGGATTTTGCTAAACATGCGGCAGGTCTCCACGATGGGCAAAAAGGTTTCTGGTGAACATGGGGAGGAATCCGCCTTACATGCGGAACACGCCGAACCGGGTGTCGGGTATGGGCGCATTCAATGACGCACTCAGCCCCAGCGCCAGCACGCGGCGAGTGTCGGCAGGGTCGATGATGCCGTCGTCCCACAAACGAGCGGTGGCGAAGTAGGGGTGGCCCTGCTCCTCGTATTGCTGGCGGATGGGGGCTTTGAAGGCCTCCTCCTCCTCCGCGCTCCAGCTGCCGCCTTTGCCTTCGACTCCGTCGCGGCGCACCGTGGCCAACACGCTGGCCGCCTGCTCGCCGCCCATGACGCTGATGCGGGCGTTGGGCCACATCCATAAAAAGCGGGGGCTGTAGGCGCGGCCGCACATGCCGTAGTTGCCGGCACCAAAACTGCCACCGATGATGATGGTGAACTTGGGCACCTGCGCGGTCGCCACGGCCGTCACCATCTTGGCGCCGTTGCGGGCAATACCTTCGTTCTCGTATTTGCGGCCGACCATGAAGCCGGTGATGTTTTGCAGGAACACCAACGGGATCTTGCGCTGGCAGCACAGCTCAATGAAGTGCGCGCCTTTGAGCGCCGACTCGCTGAACAAAATACCGTTGTTGGCGATGATGCCCACCGGCATGCCTTCCACATGGGCAAAGCCGCAGACCAGCGTGGTGCCATAGCGGGGCTTGAACTCATGCAGCTCCGAGCCATCGACGATGCGGGCGATGATTTCGCGCACGTCAAAGGGCTTTCGGGTGTCCGTGGGGATGACTCCGTACAACTCCTCTGCTACATATTTAGGAGCTACTGGCGCACGCAATTCGGGCGCCGGGGCCTTGTTTTTATTCAAATGGGCGATTGCCTCACGCGCCAATGAGAGCGCATGCAAATCGTTCTGCGCCAGATGGTCGGCCACACCGGAGAGGCGTGTGTGCACATCGCCACCGCCCAGGTCTTCGGCCGTCACCACCTCGCCGGTAGCCGCTTTCACCAGCGGTGGGCCACCCAGAAAGATGGTGCCCTGGTTTTTGACGATGATGGTTTCGTCGCTCATGGCAGGCACATAGGCACCACCGGCCGTGCAGCTGCCCATGACCACGGCGATTTGCGCAATGCCCTGCGCGCTCATGTTGGCCTGGTTGAAAAAGATGCGGCCGAAGTGGTCGCGGTCGGGAAACACCTCGTCCTGGTTGGGCAGGTTGGCGCCACCGGAATCCACCAGGTAGATGCAAGGCAAGTTGTTTTGCGCGGCCACTTCCTGGGCGCGCAGGTGCTTTTTGACGGTGAGCGGGTAATAGGTGCCGCCCTTCACCGTGGCGTCGTTGCAGACGATCATGCAGTCCACACCGCTGACGCGGCCAATGCCGGCGATCACCCCGGCGCAGGGTGCGCTGTCGCTGCCGTCGCGGTCGGGGTACATGGCCAATGCGGCCAAGGGGGAGAGTTCCAGAAAGGGCGTGCCGGGGTCCAACAGCATGCCTACGCGGTCACGGGGCAGCAGCTTGCCGCGGGCCGTGTGCTTGGTGCGGGCGGCTTCGCCACCGCCCAATGCAGCTTTGTCGATTTTCTCGTTCAGGTCTGCCACCAATGCGCGCATGGCCTGGGCGTTGGCCACGAAATCCGCAGAACGCGGGTTGAGTTTGGATTCCAGCATCGTCATGGGCGCATCCGGTCGAGGTTAAACAGTCAACCGGCATTGTGCGACCCGCCCACACCAACGCGACAGGCAGCAAGGTTGCAAATCACGCCATAAACCGCCCAAACTTTGGCACACTGGCGGCATGCCTGCCCGTACCCCTGTTGCTGCCACACCCATGGGCTTTGCTAAAGCCATGGTGGAGGCGTATGCGCGCTACGGAAAAGACCCATCCCATGCGCTTGAGATGGCACAGATTACGCCAAGTGCTTTGCAACAAACGGGGGCCCGCATCACCGCCTGGCAGATGGAGCGCCTGTCAGAGACCGCCATGCGCGAACTGGACGACGAGGCCCTGGGCTGGTTCAGCCGCCGCCTGCCCTGGGGCAGCTACGGCATGCTGGCCCGCGCCTCGATTTCTGCGCCCACTTTGCAGCTAGCACTGAGCCGCTGGTGCCGCCACCATGGCCTGATTGCCCCCGACATCACACTTACCCTCAGTACCACAGGCGACACCGCCAGCATCACGCTCACCGAGAACGCGACACCCGCAGCCCACGGGTATGGGGCTTTTGCGCAGGTCAAGGAGGAGCCCGCCAAGCGGGCGGGGGACACGGAGCAAAAGCACCATGCTCTTGGGCAGCCCCAGACGCCCCAACCCAACTTGATCCCGGAGCCCTTCCGCGAGTTCTGCATGGTCTCCGTACTGCGCAATGTGCTGGGCCTGGCCTGCTGGCTGATCGACTCGCGCATCAGCCTGCGGCAAGCGGACTTCCCGTTTGAACCGCCGCCCCACGCAGATGCTTATGAAGTACTTTTTCCGGGCCCGACGCGCTTCCAGCAAGCGCAGGCCGCTATTGTTTTTGATGCAAGCTACCTGCAGCTCCCCCTGCGAAGGGATGAAAAATCCTTGCAGCTGATGCTGCAACATGCGCTGCCACTCACGGTGCGCCAGTACCGGCGCGACCGCTTGCTGGTGCAGCAGGTGCGCCAGTTGCTGCGCAACCAGCCACAAGACACCCACAGCGCCGAGGCATTGGCCACACTATTGAACGTGTCGCCCCGCACCCTGCACCGCCAACTCAAGGAAGAAGGCGCCACGCTGCAAGCCCTCAAAGACGAGGTGCGCCACAGCAAGGCCAGTGACCTGTTGTTGCGCAGCCGGCGGCCCATCAAGCAGGTGGCGGAGGCCGCAGGTTTTCTGAACGAGAAAAGCTTTATCCGCGCCTTCAAAGCATGGTCTGGGCAGACGCCGGCCGAGTTCCGGCGCAGCGCCACACCCGGAACCTGAGCGCTCACGCCCCCAGCAGTGCAGGCAGGTCGGCCATCGAGACAAACACCTGCGACGCGCCCGCGTCCCGCAAAGCTTGCCCGTCGCCCTGGGGGGCGTAACCGAACACGGTAGCGCCTGCGGACACACCCGCAGTGACACCGGTCACCGTGTCCTCCACCACGGCGCAGCGCTTAGGGTCTGCCCCCAGCGCGGCAGCCGCAGCCAGGTACACATCCGGGTGGGGTTTGGAGCGCGGCAAGTCGTGGCCGCTGAACACCCGCCCTTCAAAGTACGGTAACAAGCCGGTCTTGCCCATTTGCATCAGCACCTTGGGCAAGTCTGCGCCGGAGGCACAGGCGATCCGGCCAGAGTAGGCCGCGTGGATGCGGGCAATCGCATCGGGCACATGCGGAATGGGCTTGGCATGTTCCATGAGCGCCGCATTGCGGCGTGCGCGGAAGGACGCCATCCACTCGGGCGTGAGCGACTTGCCGGTTTCTGCTTCAATGCGGGCACGCTCGTCCATCACGGCTTTGCCCACAAACACGGCCATGCACTCCTCCAGGCTCATGGCCCAACCCTGCTCGGCCAGCATGTCGCGCAACACGCCATTGGTAATCCGCTCGCTGTCCACCAGCACGCCATCGCAGTCAAACAATACGGCTACAAATTTCATCGTTGATCTCCATCCACATACAGCCAGGCACCCGCCTCCAGCACAAAGCGACTGCGTTCATGCAGCCGCACCGCCGGACCACTTGCCGGTTTCTGGCGGGCTACAAACTCGACCTCGGCGTGGGTGGTGTCTTGCACGGTGTGGCTGCGCACGTCCAAGCCCAGCCATTTGACGCCGGGGTCGAACTCGATGCGCGCAGGCCGGTGGCTGGCGTGCCAGGTTTTGAGAAGGTAAGGCTCGCGCTCCAGCACAAAGGCGCTGTAACGGCTGCGCATCAGGCTCTCGGCATCAGGGGCGGGGGACTCGCTCTCCAGCCAACGGCCGCAGCACTGGCCATAGGCGAGCGTTTTTTTCTGGTGTTGCCGGCCGCAGGGGCAGGCATCTGTCATCACAAAGGGCTTCATGCCCTCCATCATGCCTTGGCTTTGAAGTGCTTCAGGTGTCAAACACCACGCCGTCTTGCAAACCGGCCGCGCCGGAACGCACCAGGTCCTGCACCAGTTGCAACGTGACGTCTTCCACGCTGGCACCGCCCAAGTGCTTCAGCAAGGTGGGATTGATATAGCTGGTGTTGCGCGCCCAGGCCATCAATGCGGGCAAGGGCAAGTGGCGGGCTTCGAGCAGCTTGAACTTGAGCAAGACCTTAGCCGCGTACTGCACATGCTTGGCGGGGTTTTGGACAAAGCCGTTCAGGCGCTGGCGGGCATAGGCTATGGCCTGGGGAGCATCCGTGAAAGGAGCGCCATGGCCGGGGATGACGGTGGCGGGGTTCAGCCGCTCGATCACGTCCAGCGTGGCGGCCACTTCATCGAACGCGTCGTCGCCATCGAGCTCCGGGAACACCACGCCAAAACCTTTTTCCCACAGGGCGTCTGCCGACGCCAGCGTGCGGCTTTGCGGCTCAAACAGGATGACCGAATGCGGGTCGTGCCCCGGTGCTGCGTGGACCTGCCAATGCAGGTCGCCCAGCCGCATCTCCGTGCCCGGTTGCAGGGTGGCATTCAAATGGAAGCGCGGGCATTGCTGGCCGGTGGGGGTGTAGCTCAGGGCATGGGCATCCCAGACGCGTACATAGTCAGCGTGGCCCGGCGGAATGTGGGTTTGCAACGCCGGGTAACGCGCCTGCAGCGCGGCGTTGCCGCCGCAGTGGTCGCTGTGTAAATGGGTGTTGAGCAGCAGGTCCAGGGGCTTGCCTTGCAAAACGGAGTCCACCAGCGCCAGCGTCTGATCAGCATGCGTGCAATAGCCGCTATCGATGAGCGCAGTGCCGCCCTCACCCTGGATCAGGATGTTGTTGCTGGACAGCCAGCCCCGCTCAAAGACGGTAGCACCGGCAGGCAGTGCGTGCGCCATGGGACTCAGGCCAGTGCGCGCTGGATGATGATTTTCTGCACGTCGCTGGTGCCTTCATAAATCTGGCACACACGCACGTCGCGGTAGATACGCTCCACCGGAAAGTCGCTCACATAGCCGTAGCCGCCCAGAGTCTGGATGGCGGCGCTGCACACCTTCTCCGCCATCTCACTGGCAAACAGCTTGGCCATGGCGGCCTCTTTCAGGCAGGGGCGGCCGGCATCTCGCAGGGCAGCGGCATGCCAGATCAATTGACGCGCAGCTTCCAGCTGGGTGGCACAGTCCGCCAAACGGAAGCCGACGGCTTGGTGATTGAAGATGGGCTGACCGAAGCTCTGGCGGTCTTTGGCATAGGCAATCGCCACATCGAGTGCGCTGCGGGCCATGCCCACGCTTTGCGCGGCAATGCCGATGCGCCCGCCCTCCAGCCCACCGAGCGCAATGCCATAACCCTCGCCTTCTTTGCCAATCAGGTTCTCGGCGGGAATGCGGCAGTTGTCAAAGTTGATTTGGGCGGTGTCGCTGCTGTGCTGGCCCAGCTTGTCTTCCAGCCGCGCGACCACATAGCCCGGCGCGTTGGTGGGCACCAGGAAGGCGCTCATCCCTTTCTTGCCGGCAGCCTTGTCGGTCACCGCGATAACGATGGCCACATCGCCGTTTTTGCCACTGGTGATGAACTGTTTGACGCCGTTGATGACGTATTCATCGCCCTGCCTGAGCGCCGTGGTCCGCAGGCTTGAGGCATCGCTGCCCACATGCGGCTCGGTCAGGCAAAAGGCACCCAGCATCTGGCCCTGAGCCAGGGGCTCCAGCCACTGCTTTTTCTGCTGCGCGTTACCGAACTTCATCAGGATGGCATTGACCGGGCAGTTGGTGACACTGATCACCGTGCTGGTGCCGCCATCACCCGCCGCAATTTCTTCCAGCACCAACGCCAGGGTCACGTAGTCCAGCCCCGCGCCGCCCAACTCTTCGGGCACGCAAATGCCATAGGCGCCCAGCGCGGCCAAGCCTTGGTGGGCCGCTTTGGGGAAGGTGTGTTCCTTGTCCCACTTGGCGGCGTTCGGCCACAACTCGGCTTGGGCAAAGTCGCGCACGGCATCGCGGATCATTTCCTGGTCTTGGGTCAGCAGCATGGGTTTGTCTCTCTCGAATCGTTTTTGAATATCGGTGCTCTCCCAGCTGGAAAACGGCACTCCATCCCAGCGCAGGTAGGGCACATCGCTGCATGCGAATCCTGTGGCGCTTGTCTTTCGTGCGGCCACAGTGGCACGTATGGCTGCCACGCTCTCTTCGGGCAATAAGGGCGCGGCGGACGTGCCCATATCCGTACGCACCCAACCGGGATGGATGAGCAGGAACTGGGCATTCGGGTAATCCGGCTGCGCGGCCACCACCGCCATATTCAGTGCCGCCTTGCTCACGTGGTACACCCAGCCCCGACTGCTCTCGACACCGCCGATCTGCGCGAAGTCACTGGTCAGAAACACGAACTGCCCTTGCGCCTCCTCCACCCACGGCGCCACCTGCGGCAAAGCCTGCATGGCGCCCAGCACATTGGTGTGCATCATGGCGTCAAAGGACTGCTGCGTGGGCGGAGACTTGGCATCGTCTTCCGAGAAGACACCGGCCACGTAATAGGCCACGTCAATCTTCTCGCCATCGAGCTGCCAGCTCAGACCGCTGATGCTGGCGGGGTGGGCCACGTCCAGCTTCATGGCCTGGGCTCCCATGTCACGCAAACGGGTCAGGCCCGCCTCGTCCCGCGCAGTGGCGATCACGCGGTCGCCTGCGTCCAGGTACTGCTGCACCAGCTCCAGACCTATGCCGCGGGATGCGCCGATAACAAAAACCGTCATGCTGATGTATCTCCGAAAACGCAGGCCTCGCCCGTATGCGGGATGCCGGGGGCCGATTTCTGCGCGTTTGGCAGTATGAGGCCCCCGGCATCCCGCATATGGGCAGGAAATAGCAACCTAGCCATCGCAGAATATGCGCAAGAAGCTCCTAAATTTATAGCAGCTCCATTGCAAGGGCCGTCGCCTCACCACCACCGATGCACAAGGTCGCCACGCCCTTCTTGAGGCCACGGGCTTTCAAGGCGTGAATCAGCGTGACCATGATGCGCGCACCGGAGGCGCCTATGGGGTGGCCCAGCGCGCAGGCGCCGCCATTGACGTTCACTTTGTCGTGCGGAATATGCAGCTCGGCCATCAGCGCCATGGGCACCACGGCAAACGCCTCGTTGATTTCCCACAGGTCCACGTCTTCCACCTTCCAGCCGGCCTTGGCCAGCACCTTCTGCGTGGCACCCACCGGCGCGGTGGCAAACCAGTTGGGCTCCTGCGCGTGGGTGGCATGGGCCACGATTGTGGCCAGCGGCTTGCAACCGAGCTCTTTGGCGGTGCCCTCGCGCATCAACACCATGGCGGCTGCGCCGTCATTGATGGAGCTGCTGCTGGCGGCGGTGATGGTGCCGTCTTTTTTGAACGCGGCCTTAAGCGTGGGGATTTTGTCCAGCTTGATCTTGCCGGGGCCTTCGTCGATGCTGATCTGCACTTCGCCGGTGCGGGTTTTGACCGTGACGGGTGTGATCTCTGCCTCAAACGCTCCTGATTGGATAGCTGCTTGCGCACGCTGCACGCTGGCTGTGGCGAAATTGTCTTGTTGCTCGCGGGTGAAGCTGTATTTGGCAGCACAGTCTTCCCCGAAAGTACCCATGGAGCGGCCCGGCTCGTAGGCGTCTTCCAGGCCGTCGAGCATCATGTGGTCCATCACGCGGTCGTGGCCGATGCGGATGCCGCTGCGGCCTTTGAGCAGCAGGTGGGGCGCATTGGTCATGCTTTCCATGCCGCCGGCCACCAGCACATCGTGGCTGCCGGCCAGCAGCATGTCGTGCGCGAACATGGCGGCGCGCATGCCGGAGCCGCACATCTTGCTTAAGGTGACCGCACCCGCGCTTTGGGGCAAGCCGCCCTTGAAGGCTGCCTGGCGGGCCGGCGCCTGGCCCTGGCCGGCCATCAAGCAGTTGCCGAAGATGACTTCGGTCACCCGCTCGGGGCTGATACCAGCACGCTGCACAGCGGCGTGGATGGCGGCACCGCCCAGGTCGTGGGCGGCAAGAGAAGCGAAGTCGCCCTGAAAGCCCCCCATGGGGGTGCGGGCGGCGCTGACGATCACAACGGTTTCTGGCATGGTCTTCCTCGGGTGTCGCGGGGGACAGAACGCCTTTTTTTATTTGACGTTTACGTAAACGTTAATTCTGCCAGAAGCCGTAGGAGGGATGTCTTTACGCCAGCTTCACCCAGAATTGCGAGGGCTTCATTCCGGCGTGGCACCATGCACGCATGTTGACCCGCCCTACCCTTGTGCCTTTCTTCTTCCGCGCGACGGCGCTTGCCGGCCTTGCCGCCACCCTTGTGGTCGCCGGGCCGCTTTCCGCCACTGCCCAGGAAGCGCCGCCGCCCGCTACCGCGGGTACCCAGGCCATCCGTCTGATTGGAACGCCGGATTTCTCGCAAATCGTGAAGCGCTATGGGCCCGCAGTGGTCAATATCAGCGTCACCGGCACCCGCCTGGTGTCCGCCGGCGGCAAAGAAGCGCCCAAGGGCAGCGGCGCTGAATCCGATGACAGCGACGCCATGCAGTCCTTTCTGCGCAAGTTCCAGGAACAGTTCGGCGCCACGGGGGCCAGCATGACGGTGCCGGTACGCGGCCTGGGGTCCGGCTTTATCGTGAGTGGCGACGGGCTGGTATTGACCAACGCCCATGTGGTGGCCCACGCCAGCGAAGTCACTGTGAAGCTGACCGACCGGCGCGAGTACCCCGCCCGCATTCTGGGGGTGGACACCCAGACCGACATGGCCGTACTCAAGATCGACGCCAAAGACCTGCCCACCGTGACTATCGGCTCCCCCTCCGACCTGAGTGTGGGCGAATGGGTATTGGCCATAGGCTCGCCCTTCGGCCTGGACAACACGGTCACCACCGGTGTGGTGAGCGCCAAGGCGCGCACCTTGCCCGATGCCTATACCGTGCCCTTCATCCAGACCGATGCGGCCATCAACCCCGGCAACTCGGGCGGCCCGCTGTTCAATGCGCGCGGTGAAGTCGTGGGCATCAACTCCCAGATCTTTACCCGCAGCGGTGGTTACCAAGGTCTGAGCTTTGCCATCCCTATCGACCTGGCCCAATCTGTGGCGCGCCAGATTGTGGCCACCGGCCGCGCCTCACACGGGGTGTTGGGTGTATCGGCCCAGGAAGTCACCCAGGCCTTGGCAAGAGCCTTGCAACTGGAGAAAACCGCCGGCGCCGTGCTGACGGACGTGCGGGCCGAAAGTGCCGCTGCCAAAGCGGGACTGCAACTCGGCGACGTGATCGTGGGGATAGGCGGCCGCACGATTGAAACCGCCAGTGACCTGCCGCGCTGGATTGCCATGGCCGAGCCGGGGCAAAAGATTCGCATTGATTACCTGCGGGGCGGCAAAGCCCAGCAAACCTTCGCGACCCTTGAAACGGCTGCGCCTGCCGCATCAGCGCCCGCAGGGGGCGTGCCGAGCACGCCCATCCTGGCCCCCATGGGGGTTGCGGTCCGTCACCTGCTGCCGTTGGAGCAACGTGCAGCCGGTACGACAAGCGGTTTGTTGGTGGACGCGGTGACCGAAGGGCCCGCCACCCGTGCCGGTATAGAGCCCGGCGACATTCTGCTGGCGATCAACCAGACACCGCTCACTTCTGTGGAACAGGCACGGCAGCTACTGGCCAAGGGTGGCAAGTCCGTCGCAGTGCTGGTGCAGCACGGCAGCGAAAGGAATTTTGTTCCAGTAGTCCTGCAACCCTAGGGGCGGGACTTCAGAGCGGCCCCACAAGATGCGCGGATGGTGAGTTCCACCGGTTTTCACGGCCGCGCCGCTCTGCACTTTCCGAGCATTGCAACAAGGTTATCAACAAATGCATTGCATCCCGTCCCAGGCCTGCCGTGTCGGTGCGTATGGTGGTAAGCGGAGGCGATGCTTAGGCTGCCATAGGGATGTCGTCGTAGCCGCTGTCTACAGTGATGTCAGCATGTACGCCCCAAGCGGGATCGACCTCCACCCCGTGCTGCTGCATCGCCTCACGCCAGCCACGTTCGCGCTCATTCACCGCCAGGTACTCCGGCTTTGCAAAGTTCACGAAGGCAATGTGTTCATGCCCCAAGCCCATTATGTGCTTGACCACCAGGCCGGCTGCGGATGAGATCCAGGAACGCGCTGGGGTCCGGCCCTTCTTCGTCGGTGGACGCAGCATGGGGCCCATGGCCCAGTTCCCGGGCCACCGCGAGCACCCGCTCCCGGGTTGCCTGGCTGATGTCTTTGTTACGTACGTTGTGAAGCATAGGATTGCGCCCAGATGAACCGTTAACCTTCTTTTTGGAAGGCACACCATGACACGTCCCCATGCCCTCAGCCAGAGTCGCCGTGCGCAAACCCTGACCACGTGGGCCTGGGTGCTTCCAGCGCTTTTGGGCTTTCTGGTGTTTTATGCCTGTACAACGATGCCGCCACACTCGAAGGCGGCAAGTTCTGGCACAGCATGCAACGGTCTGCCCTGTTTGTAGCGTCCACGATGGTGCCGGGCATCGTGGTCGGCATGGTGGCACCTTTTTGCCTGATGCACGGCTTCTCAGTCTTCCTCCTGCGCCAATTCTTTCTGTCCATCCCCAAGGAACTCTAAAAAGCTGCCCTTTGGGATGGCGCCAGCTACTTCTACATTTTTGTGCGAGTGGTACTGCCCCTGAGCTTCACACCGCTTGCCACAATTGCCATACTCACAGGTATCAATATGTGGAACGAATTTTTCTGGCCGTTTCTGGTGGGCAAAGACGAGTACCCTGCAGGTGCTACCCGTGTCCCTGCAAAGCTTCAAGCGCCAGCCCCCCAGGGCCAATCCAAACGGAGACAAACCATGCGATTCACTCTCAAGCAAGGAACCATTTTGGCCATGATGCTGACGGGAGCCGGCCTGTCCACGGCCGCCGAAGTCAAATACATGTTGTGGGACGCCAACCAGCTCCCCGCCTACAAGCAGTGCGCAGCGGACTTCGAAAAAAAGAACCCCGGCACCACCATCAAGATCACCCAGTCCGGCTGGGATGACTACTGGACCTCCATCTCCACCGGTTTCGTATCGGGCACCGCACCCGACGTGTTCACCAACCACCTGGCCAAGTACCCGGAGTTCGCCAAGAGCGGCCAATTGCTAAATCTGGCCCCCCTGATCCAGCGCGACAAGGTGGACACCTCCATGTATTCAAACGGCTTGTACGAAGTCTGGGGGCGCAACGGCAAGCAATTCGGACTGCCCAAAGACTGGGACACCATCAGCTTCATCGTGAACATGGAGATGGCCAAAAAAGCCGGCGTCTCCCTGGCCGACCTGCAAGCCATGACCTGGAACCCCAAAAACGGCGGCAGCTTTGAACAAATCGTGCGCAAACTCACCGTGGACACTGCCGGCAACAAGGCCAACACCCCCAAGTTTGACAAATCCAAGGTCGCCGTTTTTGGCTACCAGAACCCCGGTGCCGGCAGCATGACGGGGCAAACCGAATGGAGCCACTTCGCCGTCAGCAATGGCTTCAAGTTCCAGGACAAACCATGGGATGCCAAGTTCTACTACGACGATCCCAAACTGGCCCAGACCATCGACTACATCGCCGGCCTGCCAGCCAAAGGCCTGTCGGCAAGTTTCGAGAACAGCCGCTCCCTGGGATCGGACGCCATGTTCGTCGCCAAGAAGACCGCCATGGTGCCCCAAGGCTCCTGGATGATCACCTACTTCAAGGACAACGCCAAGTTCGAACACGCCTGGGTCCCGCTGCCCACCGGCCCCACCGGCACCCGTGCCACCATGTTCAACGGACTGGCTGACTCCATCTGGGTGGGCTCCAAAGTACAGGCCGAAGCATGGAAGTGGGTCAAGTACCTGGGTTCTGTGGAGTGCCAGAGCGTTGTTGCCAACTACGGTGTGGTATTCCCGGCCATCAAGGGGCAGGCGGAACGCGCGGTGGAAGTCCAGAAATCCAAGGGGGTGGACTCTTCGGCCTTCCTGACCATGGCCAAGGCCAAGACCTTCCTGGCTCCAATAGCAGACCGAGGCTCCGAGATTGACGCCATCATCACATCCTCCCTGGAGACGGTGCTGGCGGGACGCTCAGATGCCGCCACGGCGCTGAAAGCGGCCAACGCCAAAGTCAACCATCTGCCCAAGTAAACCCACGGTGACCGCATCATGCGTGCAAAGCACCTCAAGATCACCCTCATCGGGGGCTACAAGCCTGCCACGGTGACCGACTTTGACATTCCCTAGAAATTCGGACTGGAACAAACCATGGGCGACACGCTGGGCATTGGCGGCATCATGCGCTGCCTGCGCACCATCCCCGTGCCACTGGCCATGCCACGGTGGCATCTTGCAGAAGGTCATCCGCGCCAATGACCGCTTAAGTTCCAAACAGAATGGAACACTGCACTAGGAACCGGTCTTCAAACTCGCCCCACATGAGTCGCGGATGATGAGTTCCACCGGTTTTTCACGACTAAGCCGCTCTGCACTTTCCGAGCGTTGCAACAAGGTTATCAACAGATGCATTGCATCCCGTCCCAGGCCTGCCGTGTCGGTGCGTATGGTGGTTAGCGGGGGCGATGCGTAGGCTGCCATAGGAATGTCGTCGTAGCCGACAATGGCCATATCCTGTGGAACACGATAGCCCGCCTCCCTCAGCGCGCGCATGGCGCCGAATGCAATCGTGTCATTGCCTGCAAAAAGGGCAGTGAACTTCGCCTTCCGCGCCAACAACTCCCTGGTAGCGGCATAGCCGCTGTCCACGGTGATGTCAGCATGCACGACCCAAGCGGGATCGACCTCCACCCCGTGCTGCTGCATCGCCTCACGCCAGCCACGTTCGCGCTCATTCACCGCCAGGTACTCCGGCTTTGCAAAGTTCACGAAGGCAATGTGTTCATGCCCCAAGCCCATCAAGTGCTTGACCACCAGGCCGGCTGCCGCCGAGGTGTCGTTACCGCAGGTGTGGTAGCGGTCCACATCCGGAAGTCCGGCGCCGAAAACCACCATCGGCAGCCCCGCATCCGCAATGCGATCCAGATGCTTTCGCCCTTCCAGACTCGGGTTGACCACAATCAAGCCGTCAATGCGCCGGCTGCGGATGAGATCCAGGAACGCGCCGGGGTCCTGCCCTTCTTCGTCGGTGGATTCAATCAGCATTTTCAAACCATGCTGGTGGCATTCCTGGTTGATGCTGGCCACCAACTGGCACAAAAACACGTCTGCATACAAGTGCGAAGCACGGGGGATGACCAATGCCACGGTGCCTGTGGCACCACCGGCCAGAATGCGCGCGGCGGCGTGGGGCTCGTGGCCCAGCTCCCGCGCGACGGCCAAGACCTTGTCACGGGTTGCCTGGCTGATGCCTTTGTTGCGGACGTTGTTGAGAACAAAAGATACCGTCGTACGGGACACCCCGGCACGCGCGGCCACTTCCTGACTGGTGGGGGGCTTGAGCGATATGGTCATGCAGGACTTCCGTGCACATCAAAAAGAGGAATTCTGTCATACCAAACGCCTGAAATCGGTATTTACCCCGATACTAACTCGCGTTAGTAAGGCATAGGATTGCGTCCATATTGATATTCAACCCTCCCGCTGGAAGCCACACCGTGACACGTCCCCATGCCCTCAGCAAGAGTCGCCGTGCGCAAACCCTGACCGCGTGGGCCTTGGTACTTCCGGCGCTCCTGGGCTTTCTGGTGTTCTATGCCTGGCCCACCTTGCGGGCTGTCCAGATCAGCCTGACCGACTGGAACCTGCTGCGCGAGCCAGCCTTTGTCGGCCTGGACAACTATGCCGCCATGCTTGAAGACGGCAAGTTCTGGCACGGCATGCAACTGTCCGCCCTGTATGTCGTGTTCAACATCCCTTTGCAGGTGGTGCTGGGCCTCTTTCTGGCGGTGGTCATGGACCGGCTGACCCGTTCCTTGTTGGTGAAGTCCGTCGTGTTGCTCCCTTACCTGCTCTCCAATGTGCTGGTGGCCATGATGTGGCTGTGGATGCTCGACCCCATGCTGGGCATGGTGAATGCACTGATAGAAGCCGCAGGCATGCAACGCCAACCCTTCTTCGGGGGGGCCGACCAGGCGCTCATGACCGTGGCTGCGGTCAACATCTGGCGCCACATGGGCCTGGTGGCCATGTTGTTTCTGGCGGGTTTGCAAAACATCCCGCGCAACTTGTACGAAGCCGCAGCCCTGGAAGGGGCGAGCGAGTGGGCGATGTTCCGCCGCATCACCCTGCCGCTGCTGCGGCCGGTCATGGTGTTTGTGCTGGTGACCAGCGTGACCGGCTCTTTCCAGATTTTTGACACCATCGCCGTGACCACCAACGGCGGACCGCTGGACTCGACCCGGGTGATCGTGCACTACATCTACCAGAACGCCTTCAGCTTCTACAAGATGGGCTATGCCTCCGCCATGTCCATGGCGCTGGCCCTGGTCATGGCCGTCTACACCGTATTCCAGATGCGCGTGATGCGCGCCGCTGAGAACGATCTGGCCTGAACGCGGAGACACCTTATGTACTCGACGACCCCTTACCGCAAGCCCCTGAACTGGGGCCGTTGGCTGGCCTGGATCGCCTTGCTGGGCATGTTGGCCCTGACCCTTGCCCCCCTGTGGATGGTCCTCAAAACCGCCCTCATACCAACGGCCAACCTGTACACCGAGTCGTCCGACTTGTTGCCATCGGCCGTCACGCTGGACAACTTCAAGCGCGTGCTGGGCATGATGAGTGCCGACGAAAGCCGTGCCCTGGGCGGTTCGGGTGCCGACATCAACGTGCTGCGCGCGATGGGCAACTCAGTGATATTCACCGCGAGCATTGTGGTTCTGCAGGTCGGCTTCGCCGCCATGGCCGCCTTCGCGTTTGCACGACTGACGTTTCCTGGGCGCGATGTGCTGTTTGCCCTGTTTGTGGGCTCCATGATGGTGCCGGGCATCGTGACCTTCATCCCCAACTTCATCCTGATCAAAGACCTGGGGCTGCTCAACACCATGGTCGGCATGGTGGCGCCTTTTTGCCTGATGCACGGCTTCTCGGTGTTCTTTCTGCGCCAGTTCTTTCTCTCCATCCCCAAGGAACTCGAAGAAGCGGCCCTGCTGGACGGTGCCAGCTACTTCTACATTTTTGTGCGGGTCGTGCTCCCTTTGAGCATCACGCCCTTGGCCACGATTGCCATGCTCACGGGCATCAACATGTGGAACGAATTTTTCTGGCCGTTTCTGGTGGGCAAAGACGAGGCACTGCAGGTGCTGCCGGTCGCCCTGCAAAGCTTCAAGAGCCAGACGCCCCAGGGTCAACCGGACTGGACTGGTCTGATGGCTGCCACCGCCATCACCGTATTGCCCACTTTGCTGCTGCTGGTCGTCCTGGGACGCCGGGTGGTGGAGTCTGTCCAGTTCAGTGGCGGCAAATAACCCTGTGTTCGCGATTCCCATTCACCCAACCCATCGGAGACAAACCATGCGATCCAATCTCAAGCAAGGAGCCATGCTGACCTTGATACTGACAGGTGCAGGCCTGTCCACGGCAGCCGAAGTCAAATACATGCTGTGGGATTCCAACCAGCTCCCAGCCTACAAGCAGTGCGCAGCGGACTTTGAAAAAAAGAACCCCGGCACAACCATCAAGATCACCCAGTCGGGCTGGACCGACTACTGGACCACAGTGTCCACCGGCTTTATGGCGGGCACTGCGCCAGATGTATTCACCAACCATCTGGCCAAATACCCAGAGTTCGCCAAGAACGCCCAGTTGGTGGATCTGGCGCCGCTGATACAGCGCGACAAGCTTGACACCACGATTTACGCCAACGGCCTGTACGAGGTGTGGGGCCGCGATGGCAAACAATACGGCCTGCCCAAAGACTGGGACACCATCGGCATCATCGTCAATATGGATATGGCAAAGAAGGCAGGAGTCTCGCTGGCCGATCTGCAAGCCATGACGTGGAATCCCAAGGATGGCGGCACGTTCGAGCAGGTGGTGCGAAAACTCACCTTGGACAGCAGTGGCAACAACGCCAGTAGCCCCAAGTTTGACAAGAAAAAGGTCAGCACCTTTGGCTACGGCTTCTGGAACACCGGCTCAGGCGACATGATGGGCCAGACCGAATGGAGCCACTTTGCAGTGTCCAATGGCTTCAAATACCAAGACAAGCCCTGGGCCAGCAAGTTCTATTACGACGACCCCAAACTCGCCGAAACACTGGACTACTTGGCCGGGCTACCGGGCAAGGGCCTGTCGGCCAGTTTTGAAAACAGCAAGTCGCTGGGGGCCGACGCCATGTTCATCAGCAAAAAGGTCGCCATGGTCTCCCAAGGCTCGTGGATGATCACGCACTTCCAGAAGAACGCCAAGTTCGAGGCCAACTGGATACCACTGCCTATGGGCCCCACCGGCAGCCGTGCCACCATGTTCAACGGTCTGGCCGACTCGATCTGGTCAGGCTCCAAGGTACAGGGCGAGGCCTGGAAATGGGTCAAGCACCTGGGCTCAGCCGACTGCCAATCCATCGTGGCAGCCACAGGCGTGGTGTTCCCCGCCGTCAAGGGCATGGCGGAAAAAGCCATTGCTGTGCAAAAGACCCAGGGCGTGGATTCCTCGGCCTTTTTGACCATGTCCAAGTCCAAGACGTTTCTGCCTCCAATTGCCGATCGCGGCGCCGAGATCAGCGACATCATGAAGACGGCGCAAGAGACCGTGCTGATGGGCCGTTCCGATGCCGCCACCGCCCTGAAAGCGGCCAACGCCAAAGTCAACCAACTGGCCAAGTAAGCCCACGGAGACAGCGTCATGCGTGCAAAGCACCTCAAAATTACCCTGATCGGGGCCGGCAGCATTGTGTTCACCCGCAACCTGCTGGGAGACATTTTTTCTTACCCCGAACTGGCCGACTGCGAAGTGGCTTTGCACGATATTGACGCCCACCGCCTCCAGCTGGCCGAAGGCGTGGCGCAACGCCTGGCGGCCACGCTGGGGGTGCGTCCCACCATCAGCAGCCACCTGGACCGCCGCCAGGCCCTGGACGGCGCCCACTTTGTCATCAGCACCATTCAGGTGGGCGGCTACAAGCCCGCCACGGTGACCGACTTTGACATTCCCAAGAAATTTGGACTGGAACAAACCATTGGCGATACGCTGGGCATTGGCGGCATCATGCGCGGCCTGCGCACCATTCCCGTGCAACTGGCCATGCTGCAAGACATGGAGGCGCTGTGTGCGCCGGGTGCCGTGCACCTGAACTACGTCAACCCCATGGCCATGATCACCTGGGCGCTGAACCAGGCCAGCACACGCATTCCCACCATAGGGCTGTGCCACAGCGTGCAACACACCGTGCATGAACTGGCCCATGACCTCGGACTGCCCGCCCGCGAGATTGAGTACCAATGCGCGGGTATCAACCACATGGCCTTCTACACCAAGCTGGAACACCAGGGCAGCGATCTGTACCCGCGCTTGCGCCAGCTGTATGCCCAGGGCAAGGTGCCAGCGTGGAACCGGGTGCGCTACGAAATGCTGCACCAGCTGGGCCACTTCCCCACCGAGTCCAGCGAACACTTCTCCGAGTACGTGCCGTGGTTCATCAAAAAGGGGCGGGAGGACCTGCTGCGCCAGTTCAACATCCCGCTGAACGAATACCCCGGCCGTTGCCAGATTTTTGAACATGCATGGCCTTACATCGAGCGTGAGCTGGCCAGCCCCGGCAGCCAGGACTCGGCCGTGCTCATGGCCGAGCTGCGCGCGGCCAACATCCATGTCATGCCGCGCATGTTGGAAGACGCCGTCCAGCTGCTTGAAGGCCTGCATACCGTCACACCGTCCGTGGAGTATGGCGGGCGCATCATCCACTCCATGGTCAGCGGCCAGCCCCGGGTCATTTACGGCAATGTACGCAATGCGCAACTGATAGACAACCTGCCCCAGGGCTGCGCCGTGGAGGTGCCCTGCCTGGTCGATGCCAACGGTGTGCAGCCCACCAAGGTAGGAGCCCTGCCCGTGCAGCTGGCGGCGCTGATGCGCACCAACATCAATGTGCAGGAACTGGTGGTCACCGCCATCCTCGAACAAAAGCGCGAGCATGTGTACCACGCCGCCATGCTGGACCCCCACACCGCCGCCGTCCTGGACCTGGAGCAAATCCGCCGCATGGTGGACGAACTGCTGCACGCCCACAGCGACTTCCTTCCCGACTTTCTCCACGCCTAGGACACCCCCACCATGGCCAGCATTGAATTACGCGCCGTCAACAAAAACTACCTGGACAGCATCAGCGTCATCCGCGATGTGAGCCTGCACGTCAAGCAAGGCGAGTTCTGCGTCTTTATCGGGCCGTCCGGCTGCGGCAAGTCCACCCTGCTGCGCATGCTCGCAGGCCTGGAAGACATCACCAGTGGCGACTTGCTGATCGACGGGGAACGCATGAATGACATGCCCCCGGCGAGACGCGGCGTGGCCATGGTTTTTCAGAACTACGCGCTCTTCCCGCACCTGACGGTGTTCGAGAACCTGGCGTTCGGCATGCACCTGGCGCGCATGCCCAAAGCACTGATTGCAGACAAAGTGCGCTCTGTCGCCAAGGTGCTGCAGCTCGAAGCCCTACTGGACCGTAAGCCCAAGGCCTTGTCGGGCGGGCAGCGTCAGCGCGTGGCCATTGGCCGCGCCATCGTGCGGGAGCCGGGGGTGTTCCTGTTTGACGAACCCCTCTCCAACCTCGATGCCTCCCTGCGCGTGCAAACCCGCTTTGAGATTGCCAAGATCCACCGCGATTTCGGCCGTGCCGCCAGCATCTATGTGACGCACGACCAGGTGGAGGCCATGACCCTGGCCGACCGCATCCTGCTGCTCAACGCCGGCCCGGCTGTGCTGACCGAAGGCAGCGTGGCGCAATGCGGCACCCCGCTGGAGCTTTACCACCGGCCCCGCAACCTGTTTGTGGCCGGCTTTATCGGCTCCCCCAAAATGAACTTCCTGCCCGGCACCCTGCTGGAGCGCAGCCATGAACGGGCCCGGGTGCGCCTGCACCAAGGTGACGTGCTCGAAGCCTTGGTGGACGCCAGTGCGTTGCCGGCGGGCGCTGCCGTCACGCTGGGCATTCGCCCGGAGCATGCCGAGCTCGGGCAGGCTACGCAGTCCATCGTGCGCGAAGTGCAATGGCAGGAACGTCTGGGTGAGTCGACTTTCCTGTTCCTGAACAGCGGCAGCTCGGACAGCCCGCTGGTGGTCAAGGCACCGGGCAACACCCTGGCCGATGCCGGGCAGCGCATTGCCGTGGCCTTGCCCGCCCATGCGCTGCACCTGTTTAACAGCCAGGGCCTGGCCGTGGCGCGCTGCACACCACTGTCCGACATGCGGATTCCAGCGGTCGCCTGAGTTCCTTTTCATCCCTCCTTTTTCTTTGGCCATCGTGACTACCTCCCCCACCTTTCTTGCGCTGCACGGCACCCACAGCAGCGTGGTCCTGGAACTGCCGCCCCAGGAAGCCCCTTTGTGGCGCTACTGGGGCCCTCGCCTGAACGAGGGTTCCGCGCCCGGCCATGCCATACGCGACACCCGCCCGCTGCCCTCCTTCATGCTGGACTTTGACCAGCCCCTCACCGTGCTGCCCACCTTCGGCGTGGGCTGGTTCGGCCAGAGCGCGCTGCTGGCACACCGCCATGGCGAAGACTTTGCCCAGGCCATCACCCGTTGCGAGGTGCTGTGGCACACGCCCGGCCAAGACGTGACCCTGCAGCTCCATGACGACGTGGCCCTGCTGCAACTGGACCTGCACCTGACGCTGGACGCCAGCGATGTGCTCACCCTGCGCACCCAGCTCACCAACCACAGCGACACGACCATCGACGTGCAGTGGCTGGCCGCCGGCACGCTGCCGCTGCCGGGCCATGCCGACACGGTGCGCTCCTACGCCGGCCAGCACAACCACGAATTCCTGCTGCAGACGGACACCCTGGGGCGCAGCCTCTGGCGGCGCGAGAACCGGCGCGGCCGCACCTCGCACGACTGCTTTCCCGGCGCTGTGGTCACCACCCCGGGCTGTACCGAGCACACCGGGCTGGCCTTTGGCGCGCACCTGGCCTGGTCGGGCAACCACCAGCAAACCATTGAGTGGCTGCACGACGGCCAGTTCCAGTGGCAAATGGGCGAGTGGCTGGCACCCGGCGAAGGCCTGCTACCGCCTGGGGAAAGCCTGCACACCCCGGAACTGGTGGCCACCTGCTCGCCAGACGGCCTCAACGGCGTTGCCGCCAACTTCCACGCGGCCTTGCGCGCCCGCATGCGCTGGCCCGACGGCACCATGCGCCCGCGCCCGGTGCACCTGAACACCTGGGAGGCCTTTTACTTTGACCTGCGCCCCGCCGATGTGATGGCGCTGGCCGATGCTGCAGCGGACGTAGGCATCGAGCGCTTTGTGCTGGACGACGGCTGGTTCCAGGGCCGCCACCACGACCGCGCCGGCCTGGGCGACTGGTGGACCGACCGCAGCAAATTCCCTGACGGATTGGCCCCGCTGGCCCACCATGTGAATGCACTGGGCATGGAATTCGGTCTGTGGGTCGAGCCCGAAATGGTCAACCCCGACAGCGAGCTGTTCCGCCAGCACCCGGACTGGGCACTGCAAATTGCCGGCCGCCCCCTGATCACCGCGCGCAACCAGCTGGTGCTCAACATCGCCCTGCCTGCCGTCTCGAACTACCTGTTCGAGAAAATCGACCAACTCTTGACCGAGCTGCCCATTGCCTACCTCAAGTGGGACCACAACCGCGACCTCACCACCGCCGCCATGGGTGGTGGCAAAGGGGCGGCCGGCTACCGCGCCCAGGTGCATGCGGCCTACGCCTTGCTGGACCGCCTGCGCGCTGCACACCCGGCCGTCGAGATTGAAAGCTGCTCGGGCGGCGGCGGGCGCATTGACTTTGCCATCCTGCAGCACACCCACCGCGTGTGGGGCAGCGACTGTATCGACGCACTCTCGCGGGTACAAATCCAGCACGGTTTCGGCCAGTTCTTCCCGCCTGAAATCCTGGGTTCGCACATAGGCACCGCCCCCGCCCATACCACCGGGCGCAGCCAGTCTTTGGCGTTCCGGGCGGCCGTTGCGCTGACCGGGCACCTGGGGGTGGAGCTGGACGTGCGCCACCTGGACGACGCCACACGCAGCCAGTTACGCAACTGGATAGGCCGCTACAAAGCCTGGCGCGGGCAGTTGCACCATGGGCGGGTATGGCGAGGCACCGGGGCGGACGGACTGGTCTGGCAAGCGCATGGCGATGCCCAGGCCCGGGAGTTGCTCCTTTTTGTGTTCCGCTGCACGCCCACCAGCCACCGCTACACACCGCCCTTGCGCCTGCCCATGCTGGACGCTGCCGCGCGCTACCGCGTAGAACAACTCGTGGCTATCGAAGGCGATGGCGCCCAGATGACACCCGCCCCCTACTTCGCGGAACTCCAACAGGGCGGCGTGACACTGGATGGCGCATGGCTGGCCCATGCAGGCCTACCCATGCCACGGACCACGGCGGAGACCTGCTTCATCGTCCGCTTGAGCGCCACGCCAGCGTAAGTGCCGCGCAGGCGGCCTCGGGGTCGCCTGCCTGCGTGATCGCCGAAATCAGGGCCGCGCCGGCCGCCCCGGTGGCGGCCACAGCGGCCACATTGCGGGCATCCAAACCCGCAATCCCCACCACGGGCAGCGGCAACACCGCCGCCCAGTAGCGCAGGTTGTCCAAGCCCTGCGGAATCCAGGGCATGTCTTTGCTTTGCGTGGCAAAAACGGGGCCGCAGGCGATGTAGCTGGGCCGCAGCGCCCAGGCGCGGGCCACTTCCCAGTAGCTGTGGGTACTCAGGCCCAGGCGCACACCGGCTTGTCGCAGTGCATCCAGGTCCACCGCTTCCAGATCCTCCTGCCCCAGATGCACGCCATAGGCGCCATGCTGCAGGGCAAGTTGCCAGTGGTCGTTGATGAATAGCTGAGCGCCGGGCGTGGCATGGGCAGCGGCGACGCTCTCGGCGATCTGGGCAGACAAGCTGGTTTCGTGCGGGTTTTTGATGCGCAGCTGCACCGTGCGGATGCCACTCGCCAACACACGGCGCACCCAAGCGGCACTGTCCACCACCGCGTAAACGCCCAAGGCCGGGTTGCGCAGGGATGCGAAGGGCTGCAGCGCGTCGGGGTCTAAGGGTGCGGTGGCACCCGGCAAGGTGAAGGCTGGCAGGTGGGCAAGGTGCTGTGCAAAGTCCGGCAGCGCCTGCACCGGCCCGGCGCCTTGCCCGGCTGCATAGGCATGGCGCAGTGCGTGGGTGGTGGCCATCTTGGCCAGTACCACAGCGTCGGCCACGCCATAGCCGCTGGCCAGCGCAGCAGCGGCCGTCGAGGCGAAGGTACAGCCCGTCCCATGGTTGTGCGCGGTGTTCACCCGTGGCAGGCTGAGCCAGCCGCTGGCCTGGGGGCTTGCGAACCAGTCGCGGGCCAGGTCGTCGGTGAAGGCCTGGTCGCCGCCAGTGATGCACAAGGACACACCCTGCGCAAGCCAGGCCTGCTGCGCGGCGGGCTCTGCCAGCCCCAAGCCTTGCGCCTCGGCCTGATTGGGGGTGACGAGGGTGGCGCGTGGCAGCAGCTCGGTGACGTAGGCCTGGCGCACCGCGTGGTCGGCAAATGCGGCGCCCGTGCTGGCGCCCAGCACTGGGTCCACCACCAGCGCAAGGGCTTGGCCTTGCGCACGCAAGCGGTCCACCCACTGACAGACCACACGCACGTTGTCTACGCTACCCAGCAAGCCGGTCTTGATGGCCTGCGGCGGTAGGTCTTGTGCCAGCGCGGCCAGCTGTGCATCCAGCAGCTCGGCGCTGAGCGGCGCCACTTGCGTGACCGCCACCGAGTTTTGCGCGGTGATGGCAGCCACCGCCGTACAGCCGTGCACACCAAAGGCCTGCAGCGCCTTCAGGTCTGCCTGCAGGCCGGCGCCGCCGCCCGAGTCCGAGCCAGCAATGCTCCAGACTACGGGGCGGGCGCCGGCGCCTGGCGGGCGCACTTTAGTGCCTAAAGTACTTCTAGCGCGCATAGGTATTGCGCAAGCAGCTATATTTTTCATAGCAATCTCACAGAAGAATGGGATAACCCGCCACCGGGGTAGACGCCACCGCCATGTCCTGGCGGGGCATGACGCCGGCCTCATACGCCAAGCGGCCGGATGCGATGCCGAGCTTGAAGGCGCGCGCCATGCGCACCGGGTCCACGGCATGGGCCACGGCGCTGTTGAGCAGCACGGCGTCCAGCCCCAGTTCCATGGCCTGCACGGCGTCGGCCGGCGAGCCGATGCCCGCATCGACGATGAGGGGCACACCGGGCAGGCGAGCCCGCAGGGTGCGCAGCGCGCCAGGGTTCACCAGCCCCTGGCCGGAGCCAATGGGCGCGCCCCAGGGCATGAGGATGTTGCAACCTGCGTCCAGCAGGCGCTGGCAGCTGACTAGGTCGTCCAGACAGTAGGGGAACACCTCGAAGCCGTCTTTGACCAGCTGCGTGGCAGCAGCCAGCAGTTCAAACGGGTCGGGCTGCAGGGTGTGGGCGTCGCCCACGACTTCGAGCTTGATCCAGGGGGTGTCAAACAGTTCGCGGGCCATGTGGGCCAGGGTGATGGCTTCGCGGGCGGTGTGGCAGCCGGCGGTGTTGGGCAGCAGGTGGGCGCCTGTGGCCTTTATCAGTGCAAAGAAGTCGCCTGCTTCTGTGCCCGCGCTGAGTTGGCGGCGCAGGCCCAGGGTGACGACCTGGGCGCCGGAGGCTTGGATGGCGTCTTGCAGGATTTGGGGGGAGGGGTAGGCGGCGGTGCCCAGAAAGAAGCGGCTCGTGAGGGCTCTGCCGCCTATGTGCCATTCGCTTGTCTTTGTGGAGCGACTGGGAGGCTGGCCGCCCTGCTCCGTGTCCCCCGCCCGCTGTGCGGGCTCCTCCTTGACCTGCGCAGAACACACTGCCGCCAAGTCACTTTGTTTGGCGGTTGATCTTTCGAGTTCATTCATCTTTTGCGAGGCGGTACTTTGCTCAGCCACTTCGTCATTCATGTGTGCCGTCATGGATCAACCGCCTTCAATGGGCTGAAAGGTGAGGATGCTGTCGCCCTCGGCCAGCGGCTGCTGGGCGCGCAGGCTGCGGGATACGAAGTTGCCGTTGACGGCCGTGGCCAGCGCGACGGGCGACACGCCGCTTGCGTCCACCCAGGCTTGCAGGGTGCGGGCGCTGGTGGTCTCGGGGTAGCCGTTCACTCGGATCGTGATGGTGGCCGCTTCGGTATCTGTCAGGGGTTCTGTGAAGGTCATAGCGGGAGCTCTTGCAGAGCCTGCTCCACCAGTGCCGGGGCGATGAGCCAGCCGTGGCGGAAGAGGCCATTGATTTCGGTTTTTCCTGCGCTGTGGCGAATGGCCGGCAGGTTGTCGGGCAGCGCGGGGCGCAGGTTGGTTTCAAGGTGGACTACGCGGGCTTCGGCCAGCGCGGGCATCACGCTGTGCGCCGCGCTCAGCAGCTCCAGCGTGCTGCGCAGGGACACGGGCGAGCGGTCTTCGCTTTCGATTTCGCTCGCACCCACCACGATCACATCACCGGGGCGCGGCACCATGTAAATCGAGTGGCGCGGGTGCAGCAGGCGCACGGGGCGGTGCAGCGGCAGGCCGGGGGCATGCAGCCAGAACACCTCGCCCCGCACACCGCGCACGGGTAGCGCGGGCTTGGCACCCAGGCCGCGTACGTCGAACACGTGGTCAAACGCATGGCGCTGGCCGTTTGCGACTGCACTTTGGAGCGCCAACCCGATCCGTTCGCCCTGAGCTTGTCGAAGGGCTTCGACGGGGCCCGTCCTGAGCTTGTCGAAGGGCTCAGCCCGAACGGCTAGGGAAGCATCGGCAACGATCAGCGCCCCCGCCTCCACCTGCGTCACTTGGCGGCCCCAGTGCCACTGCACGCCTTGTGCGGCAGCTTGCGCCGCCAGGGCCTGCATGGCCTGCACGGGGTGAATCTGGCCCTCGCTGGGCAATTGCCAGGCGAGCGCGGGGCCTTGGATGGAGGGCTCCAGTGAGCGCAGCGCATCCATCGTTAAAGGCTGCGGTTGGTACGGCGCATCCGCCTTGGCCTGCAAGAGTCCGACCACGCGCTGGGCGGCACCCGCATCGCTGCGGTGGGCCAACAGCAGGCTGCCCTGCATGTGCAAGGCCACCGGCAGAGAGAGCGCCTGCACGATCTGCGGCCAGAGCTGGCAGGAGCGCACGCCCAGCGCAAACACCTCAGCGCCCGCGCGCTCCAGCTCGGCCACGGGGCTGAGCATGCCAGCGGCCGTCCAGCCCGCAGCCTGCGAACCCGAGTCCGCACGCGGACCGGGGCCAGACGCGGGGTCAAACACCTGCACGTCGTGGCCCGCGCGGCTGAGCGTGAACGCCAGCAAGCGCCCGAGCACACCCGCGCCGGCAATGCCTATGCGCAGCGCCATGGTCAAGCCTTTGTGTCGTCGGTCGCAGCTTTCACAGGGTTGATGGGAATGTAAATTTCCCCACCCACTTTTTTGAACTCGCCCGACATCACGTCCATGCCCGACTGCAGCGCCTGCTCTTCGCTCACGCCCAGGTTTTTGGCGTAGTCGCGCACTTCCTGGGTGATCTTCATGGAGCAGAACTTGGGGCCGCACATGGAGCAGAAATGCGCCACCTTGGCACCTTCCGCGGGCAAGGTTTCGTCGTGGAACTGCTTGGCGGTGTCGGGGTCCAGCGAGAGGTTGAACTGGTCCATCCAACGGAACTCGAAGCGCGCTTTGCTCAATGCATCGTCACGCGCCCGCACCCCGGGGTGACCCTTGGCCACATCGGCCACGTGGGCTGCGATTTTGTAGGTGATGATGCCGGTCTTCACGTCTTCGCGATCGGGCAAACCCAGGTGTTCCTTGGGCGTTACGTAGCAGAGCATGGCGGTGCCGAACCAGCCAATCATGGCCGCGCCAATGCCGCTGGTAATGTGGTCGTAGCCGGGCGCGATGTCGGTGGTCAGCGGCCCCAGGGTGTAGAACGGGGCTTCGCCACAGTGCTTGAGCTGCTCGGTCATGTTGGCCTGCACCATGTGCATGGGCACGTGGCCGGGGCCTTCAATCATCACCTGCACATCCTGCTGCCAGGCCTTCTGCGTCAGCTCACCCAGCGTGTGCAGTTCGGCAAACTGGGCTTCGTCGTTGGCGTCCGCACCACTGCCGGGGCGCAGGCCGTCGCCCAGCGAATAGCTCACGTCATACGCCTTCATGATCTCCGTCATCTCATCGAAGTGCGTGTACAAAAAGTTTTCTTTGTGGTGGGCAATGCACCACTTGGCCATGATGGAGCCGCCACGCGAGACGATGCCCGTAACGCGATTCGCGGTCAGATGGATGAAGGGCAGGCGCACACCAGCGTGCACGGTGAAATAGTCCACGCCCTGCTCCGCTTGCTCGATCAATGTGTCGCGGAAAATCTCCCAGCTCAGGTCTTCGGCAATGCCACCCACCTTTTCCAGCGCCTGGTAGATCGGCACGGTGCCTATGGGCACAGGGCTGTTGCGCACAATCCAGTCGCGCGTGGTGTGGATGTTTTTGCCGGTGGACAAGTCCATCACCGTGTCGGCCCCCCAGCGGATGGACCAGACCAGTTTTTCCACTTCTTCTTCGATGCTGGACGTCACCGCCGAGTTGCCGATGTTGGCGTTGATCTTCACCAGGAAGTTTCGCCCAATCGCCATGGGCTCCAGCTCGGTGTGGTTGATGTTGGCGGGGATGATGGCGCGGCCACGGGCCACTTCATCACGCACAAACTCGGGCGTCACTACTTTGGGAATGCTCGCGCCGAAGCTGTTGCCGGCTAGGCGCTTTTCGCGGTCGGCGTTGCTCAGGTATTGCGCTTGCCACTCCAGGTTCTGGTTCTCGCGCAGGGCGACGTACTCCATCTCGGGGGTGATGATGCCTTTGCGCGCATAGTGCATCTGGGTGACGTTGGCGCCACTGCGCGCGCGACGTGGCTGGCGTTGCAAGCCGGCAGCTTGGGCACGCAGGGCGGCCAGGGCATCCGTCTCGCCGTTCTTGAGGCCATCGTCCAGCGCAAAGGGCTTGCGGCCTGCGTACAACTCGGTATCGCTGCGGCCGGCAATCCACTGCTCGCGCACCAGCGGCAAGCCGGAGCGCACGTCGATATGGGCACGCGGATCGGTGTAGGGGCCGGAGGTGTCATACACCGTGATGGCCTCACCGTTACTCTGCATGATTTCGCGCAGCGGCACCTGAATGTCAGGCCGGCTGCCTTGCAGATAACGTTTGGTGGAAGCGGGAAGCGGCTCGCGCGTGAGGCGGATGAACTGGGCAAGCTTGTCGGGGGCGTTCACTGGAATGTCTCCTTGGGTTAATTACCCGAAGTCGACCTACACCAGCCCCGCAAACTTCAAAATGAGACCGCCCGAACGGCACACGGCCGGGAGCACTACTCTGCACTTCTTACGCTGGTATGAACCAGATCAAGTTCACGGGTTTGGTATCCATCTCAGCGCAACCACTGCGCACCCCGGGCAGGGCGGAGTGTACGCCATGCCTCTAGAATTCCGCCCCAGGGGAGGGCCCCATGGTCAACAAACATTTTTTTATATCCTGAACCATGAAAAAAACATCTCTTGCGATCGCGCTCAGCCTGCTTACAGTACAGGCTATACATGCAGACAGCGCCATGCCACTCACAACGCTGAACGGCTTTGAACTGGGCGCACTCCTGTCCAGCTACAAGTACAAAGAAGTCGTCAACAACAATGAATTCATGAGCTTGCAAGGCCGCAAACTCGGTCTGTCCGCCAACTACACCCAAACCCTGGACGGGGGCGGGTTTGCCAGCATCAGCCTGGACTACATGACAGGCGCCTTGGACTACACCGGCAGTGGCTACAAGGGCGACAACCCGGACTACTACACCGAGCTACGGATTCTGGGCGGCAAAGACTTTCCTGCCAGTGGCTATGTGCTGTCGCCGTATGTAGGCCTGGGCACGCGTACCCTGAAAAACGATTTGCGCGGCAGAACATCCACCAATGCGGTCGGTTACCGGCGCGACAGCGAATACCTGTATATCCCGCTGGGCGTCACGCACCGGTTTGCCGTTTCCGGCGGTCGGATAGCCACCACCCTTGAATATGACCATTTCTTGCAGGGGCAGCAGACCTCTTACCTGTCCGATGTCAACCCTGCCAACTCGACCGACCTGGTGAACCAACAATCTTCGGGCAAGGGAATGCGACTGGGCGTGGCCTACGAAACCGCCAAGTTCTCGGTGGGTATGTTCTACAAGTACTGGGACATTGCCGACTCCGACATCCGGACCTTTAGGCTCAATGGCACGCTCCGTAGCGGCTATGAACCCGCGAACACCACCAAGGAACTCGGCGTTCAGGTGAAGGCACGCTTCTAGGCCCGCACCTTGTCCGTCACGCGTGACGGACACACCTCCGTGCACAGGCCTCATCCTGCGCTGTTGCGGGGCGGCTTCCAACGGAACCCGCCTCCGTCTCTGGCCACTCCCCTGCGCAAAAGAGCACAGGCCCCTTGGGAGGCTGGAAACGGGCGCCAAGCCTTGGACTGGCTGACCGAGGTGTTCGCCAGTGCATTCAAGCGCGGGAGAACCGCTTGTCCTTCTCATACGGGTACACGTCATGCACATACCCCGCCGCAATACGCTCCTTTTGTGTCTGCCAAAAGGCAGGGTCCAGCAGGTTGGCGTGGTATTGCATGAAGATGTCGCGCACCAGCGGATTCCCCAGCAAAAACGGGGCAAAGGTTTCGGGAAACACATCGCGCGGGCCCACGGCATACCAGATCTCACCGGACATTTCTTCTTCCTCGTTGCGCGGTTCGGGCACTTTGCGGAAGTTGCAATCGGTAAGGTATTCAATCTCGTCGTAGTCGTAGAACACGACCTTGTTGTTGCGGGTGATGCCAAAGTTCTTCCAAAGCATGTCGCCAGGGAAGATGTTGGCGGCCACCATGTCTTTGATGGCATAGCCATAGTCGATCACTGAGCGCTCAATCTGGTGCCGGGCCCGCAAAGCGGCGGGGCTGCTATTGCTGCGGTCCGCACCGCCGGCATCAAAGGCTTCTTGCAGGTACATATTGAGCGGGATCATGCGGCGCTCGATGTACACGTGCTTCAAGATGACTTCGGTGCGGCCGTCCCCATCGCGGTCGCTGATCTCCAATTGACTGGGCGCAAACTGCTGCAGCTCGGCAATCAGCTCCTCACTGAAACGCTCGCGGGGAAAGGCCACATCGCCGTAGTCCAGCGTATCGGCCATGCGGCCCACGCGGTCGTGCTGCTTGACTAGCTGGTACTTGGCCCGCACCTGCTCACGGGTCGTGTCTTTCTGGTGCGGAAAGTAGTCTTTGATGACCTTGAACACATAGGGGTAGCTGGGCAGGTCAAACACCAGCATCACCATGCCCTTGATACCGGCTGCGATACGGAACTTGTCGGTACTGTGCTGCAGGTGGTGCAGAAAGTCGCGGTAGAACAGGGTCTTGCCCTGCTTGGCCAGCCCCAAGGCGTTGTAGATTTCGTTGCGGGGTTTGCGCGGCATCATGCTGCGCAAAAACTGCACATAGGCGCTGGGGATTTCCATGTCCACCATGAAGTAGGCCCGCGCAAAGCTGAAGAGGCGCAGCAGGTCGTCTTCCCCGAACAGGGCCGCGTCTATGCGCAGCTGGCCGTCTTTGCTGTGCAGCACCGGCAGTGCAAAACCGGCTTCGGTATAGCCGTTGATCAGCTTGCCAATGATGTAGCAACCCTTGTTCCGGAAGAACAGGCTGGAGAGCACCTGGACCTGGAAGTTGGCCAGCAACTTGGCCTCACCCAATTGCCGGCTCATCACCTCCAGCACACGGTGGGCATCGCGCTCCAGGTCTTCAAAGGGCACCCGTAGATCAAAGTCCTGCACCATGCGTACCAGCTGCGCCTGCCGGTCGTCCTGGGTCGGGTAGTAGCAGCGGTAGGTGGGCTGGTAGCGGGCGCCCGGTGCGTCCAGGTTTTCGATGTACTCGGTACTGACCGCCGGGCGCACAAAAATGAAGTCGTTCTGGAAGTAGCTGCGGTGCAGAATTTTGGTGGTCACCGAGTTGAAGAAGGTCTCAGCCAGTTCCGGCTGGTGGTGATTCACCAACAGACCGATGTAGTGGAGCTTGATCTGCTGCCACACCTCGGCGCCCTGCTCGCCGGCCTTGAACTCGCGCTCCAGCCGGCGCGAACACTCTTGCACCCGCAAGCCGTAAAACTCGATGCGCTCCCGCTGCGCGCGCTGCTGGCCATGCCAGTCGCGGGTTTCAAACCGGTGCTTGGCGCGCGCGCTCTCGGTGCGGAACAGCCGGTAGTGGCGGTTAAAGCCGTCGAGCAGCGCCCGCGCGATGTCGTAGGCAACCGAGGAGTCAAGCCGGGTGGGGAACATGCGCGAGATTCACTATATTTTTGATAGCTGTTCGCGCATATTCCATGGGCGCCACAGGCCTTTTTTGTGCTTAACGGGGATGGCGGGGCATGAGCCGCACGCCGGAAATGGCTTCCCGGTACAGCGCATCGAGGTTGTCCTCGCGGCCCACTGTCATGTGCAGGTCCTGCACCAGGCCGTCGTGCACGCCGTACACCCAGCCATGCAGAGTCACTTCTTGTCCTGCGGCCCAAGCGTCTTGCAGCACGGTGCTTTGCGCGACGTTGATGACCTGTTCGATCACATTGAGCTCACACAGGGCTGCGGCCTTGCCGTGGTCAGGAATGGCGTCCAGGATATCGCGATGGCGATCCCGCACGTCCTGAATATGGCGCAGCCAGTTGTCGGCCAGACCTATGCGGGCGCCTTCGAGCGCTGCTTGCACGCCCGAGCAGCCGTAGTGACCCACGACCATCACATGCTTCACCTTGAGCCGCTCCACCGCGAACTGAATGGTGGACAGCGCATTCAGATCCGAATGCACCACCACATTGGCCACGTTACGGTGCACAAAAATTTCTCCCGGTGCCAGGCCGATGATTTCGTTGGCGGGCACCCGGCTGTCCGAGCAGCCTATCCACATGTACTTGGGTTTTTGCTGGTTGGCCAGCCCGGTGAAAAAGCCCGGGCGGGTGCGCTCCATCTCCGCGGCCCATGCGCGGTTACTGGAAAAGAGGTCGTTGAGTTTGTCGGTCATAGACCCCGATTATTTATGAAGCGAGATGCGCACGTTCCAGTCAAGCAGTGCGTAGCGGGCACGTTCCTGCTGATCGTCCAATGCATTGAACTCGCATTGAGCGGGCGGCTTGGCAGATGTGCACACGAATGACTTGGGGTTGCCCAGCTGCCACATGCCCTGGGCGTTGCGCGCTTCACCCGTAAAAAACACAGCCCGTGGCGCGTTCATGGGGTCCGGTTGCGCAGGCAGGTCTTTGAGCAGGTTGCGCCCGGCGTTGATGTAGTTGCCTTGAATGCCCGCCAGCGGGAACAAGGTGTTAAACATGTCACGGTGGCTGGCCGGCTGCTCCAGCTGGTTACCGCACTGGAGCTTGCTACCCCAGATCACAAACGGTACCTGGCGCACCAGGTAGCGCCGGCTGGCATCGGCATACACCCCGAAGGAGCGGACGTTGTGGTCTCCCGTACCGGCAATGATGGTGTTGTCTTTGAGCGGGCCTTTTTGCACTTCTTGCACAAAGCCGCCCAGCAGGTCGGTGGCGTAGTGGTAGGTGTCGAGGTTGGGGATCAGCGTCTCGGAGCTGGTCTCCCCCTTCCACTGCGTCATGTCGCGCGGCACGCGTTGGTAGTCGGCGGGCAGGTCGTAGGGCGGGTGGTTGGTGCTGGTGAGCACAAACACAAAAATAGGCTTGTCTTTGGGCTGCGCCGCCATGCGTTTGCTCAGGTACTTGAAGACGTAGTCGTCCCAGACACCCCAGATGCCCAGCAGCGCTTCGGGGTAGGCTTGCTTGAGGTTGTTGGCGTCGACCACTTCGTCAAAGCCTTGCACTTTGAGCACGCGGTTCAGGTCGCGCCAGCCGGAGCGGGCGGAGGTGACAAACAGGGTCTGGTAACCCGCTTCCTTGGCCACTTGCGCCAGCGTCCAGGGAATGGTGCGGCGACCTGCACCACCCAGGGTGAGCGGCGTGATGGGGGTGGAATACAGAATCGCTTCCAGCGAAGGGTGGGTCCCCCCGTGGGCAGAGTCAAAGTTCTTGAAATGGCAGGCGTTTTGCAGGGTGGGCGCCATACGGCCCAGCACGTCAAACGTGGGGCTCTGGTAGAGCATGGGCTCGGCACTCCAGGACTCCATCAGGAAGAACAAGAGGTTCTTTTTGCTGGCCCCAGCCGGCAAGGGGTCGTGCGCAAACAGGGCGGCCTTGACCTCCGCATCATTCGCATGCGGCAGACCCAACGCCTGCGCCGCTGCCAATGGGGAGCGGAAGCCCATGGCTTGGACACCCACATTTGGGTCCGCCAGGTTCTGCGACTGGCCGCGGCTGTCCCACGCGTACTTGAGTGCGATCACGCCGTTAGGCACCATGTCATTGAGAAACTGGGAGGTGGTAACGGTCAGGTGCTGGCGCTGGAGGGCCATTTGCCGCAGCGTGCCTTTGCCGGCAAACAACAAGGCAAAAAACGCCAGCAGAATGACCAGCAATTTCACAACGAGGTGCCGGGTCTGCAGGACGGTCTCCGGCCGTATGCGGACCGTCAGCAGCCGGTGCAGAGCCACCGAGCCCCATGTGAGTGCCGCCGCCAACAGCAGCGTCCAGACCACTGGAAAATCTTGCCAGATGGTCTGGAGCACGGCGGCGGTGTCGTCTTCGGCCAGCCCGAAGATCAGGGAATCGATGGGGGTTTTGTAGAAACCGAAGTAATGCAGATTGATCAGCGACAGCATCACATACAGCAACGCCACCCCTGTGACGATGCGCCCCTGCACTTTGCCCGACACCCAGGGCAACAACAGCAAGAGCAAAAAGCCGGCAATGGCGCTGACCTTGAGGTCAAAGCGGAAGCCCTGTAGCGCGACCGTGGCCAGGTCAGACGCTGCTGCGCTATAGCCCTGCGGCCAGAAATACGCCAGTTGCCCCCACCGGATCAGACTCAGCGCCAGCACCAAGGGCACGATGAGCACCCAGGCGCGCATCAAACCGCGCAGGGTGCCGTGAAGAATGGTTGTCAGGGTGCGTGCAATGGCGGATTTCATCAGTGTGATTGGTCAAACGTTAAGCCATGTTTCACCGCAGGGCCGCCCCGGGGTGAAACGCGGCCCCCTTGGGGGGCAGGGCGCCACACGCAGTGGGCAACCGTGGGGGCCACGGCTTACATTGTCTCAGCGAACAGCTCCCGTCCGATGAGCATGCGGCGAATCTCACTGGTACCCGCCCCGATTTCATACAACTTGGCATCGCGCCACAAGCGCCCCAGCGGGTACTCATTGATGTAGCCGTTACCGCCGAAAATCTGCACGCCCTCGCCCGCCATCCAGGTGGCCTTCTCGGCCGTCCACAGAATGACGGAAGCGCAATCCTTGCGGACCTGGCGCACATGTTCTGCGCCCAGCAAGTCCAGGTTCTTGGCCACGGTATAGGCGAAGGCCCTGCCAGCCTGAAGCACGGTGTACATGTCGGCCACTTTGCCCTGAATGAGCTGGAACTCGCCGATGCTTTGGCCGAACTGCTTGCGGTCGTGGATGTAGGGGATCACGTTGTCCATCACCGCCTGCATCAGCCCCAACGGCCCGCCGGAGAGCACGGCGCGTTCATAGTCCAAGCCACTCATCAGCACCTTGGCGCCACCGTTGACCTGCCCCAGCACATTGGCCAGTGGCACTTCCACGTTGTTGAACACCAGCTCGCCGGTGTGGCTGCCGCGCATGCCCAGCTTGTCCAGCTTCTGGGCGATGCTGAAGCCGGGCATGGACTTCTCGATCAGGAAGGCAGTCACGCCGCGAGCCCCTAATTCCGGTTCAGATTTGGCGTACACCACCAAAGTGTCGGCATCCGGGCCGTTGGTGATCCACATCTTGTTGCCGTTGAGCAAGTAGTAGCCGCCTTTGTCTTCGGCCTTGAGCTTCATGCTCAGCACATCGCTGCCGGCGCCCGGCTCGCTCATGGCCAGTGCACCCACGTGCTCGCCGCTGATGAGTTTGGGCAGGTACTTGGCGCGCTGCTCGGGTGTGCCGTTGCGCTTGATCTGGTTCACGCACAGGTTGCTGTGCGCACCGTAGCTCAGGCCTACCGAGGCGCTGGCGCGGCTGATCTCTTCCATGGCCACCATGTGGGCGAGGTAGCCCATGTTGGCACCGCCATATTCCTCGCCCACGGTGATACCGAGCACGCCCAGATCGCCCATCTTGCGCCACAGGTCCATGGGGAATTGGTCCGTGCGGTCGATCTCGGCGGCGCGCGGGGCGATTTCGGCTTGGGCGAACTCGCGCACGGCATCACGCAGGGCGTCGATGTCTTCGCCGAGTTGGTAGTTCAGTCCGGGCAGGTGGCTCATGGGGGGCTCCTCGTTGTCATGATTTGGTGTGAAAGCGCAGTGCCGCGTTGCGCCCTCAGGCGGCCTGCTTACTTGCCGCTTGCTTTGGCCGCCGGCTTTGCGGCGGCTTTTGCTGCCGGTTTGCTGAGCTTGAGTTCGCTCTTGGCGAGCAAGGCTTTGGCCTCACGCTGGTGCACCTTGATCTCGTCCAAATTGGCTTGCAGATCGGCCATTTGTTCTTCCACCTGTTTGCGATGGGCAGCCAACACGTCCAGAAACTTCTGGAGCTGGGCGCCGGTATCACGCGGGCTGTCATACATCTCAATAATGTCTTTGGCCTCCGTCAGGCTCAGGCCCAGACGTTTGGCCCGCAAGGTGAGCTTGAGGCGGGTACGATCACGCCCGCTGTACACCCGATTACGCCCACCGGGGCCGGTGCGCTCGGGCTGCAAAAGTCCCAGGTCTTCGTAGAAGCGGATGGCGCGGGTGGTCAGGTCAAACTCTCTGGCCAGATCGCTGATGCTGTAGGTGGTACTCATAGATGATTGACGTTTACGTAAACGTTAATTATGAACTATAGGATTTCCGAAGCACATAGTTGCCCCAGGACTTCACTTTGCTCGACCAGTCAACACACTGCAATTGTGTTGTACTGTATCGATATGCGAAAAACATCCATTCATCTAGAGAAGTATCTTGACGAGTTAATCCACAATGCCCCGCCGGGTGAGCGCTTGCCAACCGTACGTGCTCTGATGCGCAATTTTGGTTTGTCGCAGATGGTGGTTCAGCGGGTATTGCTCGATTTGCAAAGCAGTGGGCGGGTGGAGTCCCAAGTCGGGCGCGGAACCTTTGTGCTTGCCAAAGATGGGGCTAGCGTGCCGGCTACAGCCTTTGCGCAGCAGGACTCTCCCGTACATTCGCGCACAGTTCTTTTAATGCGCAGGTCTGTCAGCATCAACCGGGGCCGTGTACTCATTGAGAAGCTTCACCAGCGCTTCTTGGCCAGTGGTCAAAGCGTCCTGGAGGTTTCGTATTCAGACCCGTCACATGCATGCGCCATCTTGCGCAGCTTGCCGCGTTTTGATGCGTGCGTTATTCAGTCAAGCTTCAAACCTTTGCCGATCCAGGTGCTTTCAGCCATTCGGGACCGCTCTGATGTGCTCGCAGTCGATGGCATGGCTTTGATTGGGGCAGATGTGGAAAGCGTTGGCACTGAATGGGGAGAGCCGTTGGCGGAAGCGGTCCGGGTGTTGCATGCATTGGGGCACCGCAGGATTGCGTTCGCGGCTACGTCTCAACCATTGCTAGCTACGCAACTTGGCTTTCGCCGGTGCAGTTACATCCAGAAGTTTTTCCCTGATATTTCACTGCAGCCCATTGGCGTTCCCATGCTGCCCGATGAAGCATATGTATCTTCATTGGTCTCACACCTAAGGGACAGTCTGGATGCAGGAGGCCACTTAACTTTCAGTGCACTTGTGGTGTGGGGTGTGGAGGATGGATTGCGATTTCTCGACATGCTCAATGAGCTGGGAATATCGGTACCATCCGCCCTCAGCGTGGTACTCCTGGGCAGACCCGATTTGGTCAACGAGCACGGAGGCTTCTTTGAAACGGTGGGTTGCAGTGTCGAGGACCAGGCGCAGACTTTGTACGACGCTGTTGTCCGGCGCTGGTCACATCCGGAGCTGCCCTATGGAGTGCATTTGACTCCGGTCACACACCGAGCCGGCAGGTCCACTGCGCGCTACGCCGAAAGGACCTAGTCGCCCGTGCGGTGCCGAACGCGGTTGACGATGTACTCTGTCAATGCTTCGGACTGGCCCGTTTGACGCTCGGGGTTCAACCATTCACTCAGTTGTTCAGGTACAGCGACTGTCTCGAATACAGGATGCGCAAGAATCGCAGCTTCGAATGCCCCACCGAAAGTTTGTACGTGTTGCGCCGCTTCATAGAGAAGTCGATGTGCTTCATGGCGCCCCATCTGGCTGGTCAGTCCCATCATGACTGCCTCCGAGGCAATCAAGCCATGCGTCAAATGAAGGTTGCTTCGCATGGCGTCCACATGGATGACAAGTCCATGGACCAGTCCAGCCAAGGTTGCCGCAATGGAGACCGCCAGTATCGCAATCTCAGGCATCAGTACATCCGTCACATTGGTTGAGGATGAATCCCCCTCATCCATACGCACTACGGCATCCAATGCCATGGGTAATCGGCCGCGAAGCATGCGCGTAAGGCTAATCAGCAGCAATGCGGTGGAGGGATTGCGCTTTTGCGCCATCGTTGAACTTCCTACCTTGCCCATATGGAAGGACTCCGCGACCTCCCCGATCTCAGTGCGCTGCATAAAGACCACATCTTTTGCGATTTTTTGTGCAATTCCTGCCAGCAGGCTCAGGGCCTGGATGTAATCAGCGGCTCGGTCATAGGAGGCCCGGGCAGGTAGCTCGCTCGCCAGGAGTCCAAGATTCTGTGCCATGCGTTTTTCCACTTCGCGCCCCAAAGCACCACTGGCACTGAAGGTACCGATCGCCCCGCCCATGCAGACTGGAAATGATCGGACAACACGCTCTTTCAATCGCTCGCCATTCCGGTCCAACTCATCCAGCCAATTTGCCACCTTGAGTCCGAACGTAGTTGGAAGCGCATGCTGACCATGTGTCCGCCCAGCCATGACACTTGCCTTGTGCTCCAGAGCCAGCGTTGCGAGTGTTTTGATACTTTCGTCCAAATGCCGCACGATCATGGTGTGGGTTGCCGCCATTTGTATCGACGTCGCGGTGTCAAAAATGTTCTGGGTGGTGGCGCCCCAGTGGATGTATCCGGCAGCGGGCTCCCCACACAAGGCTTCGAACTGGTGCAATACCGGAGTTAAGGGGTGCTGCGCAAACGCGATGTCGTGCGAAAGGCGGACCAAATCAAACTGCTGAACGTGAGCATGCGCCGCAATAGTCGCAGCCGCTTCAGCAGGGATCATTCCCAGCTCTGCCTGAGCCTTTGCAAGTTCCGCCTCCACGGTGAGCCAAGTCTGAAGCGTTGCCGTATCACTCCAGACAGTCTTGGCCTCCTCATTGAACCAATGCGCTGTCATGAAAGACTCATACATTCCGACGTTCATGAAAATCCTTTGCGTAATTGAATGCATTGTAATTACAATTCATATTGCACAAGTACTTTGATGCGTAATCTCGATCACCAACCAATTTTTACAACGAGGATGACGGTATGCAACTTCAACTTTTTCTCCGATCCCTTCTGACCGGCTGCGTGCTGGTTTTCAACCCCGCTTACGCAGAATCGGACAAACCGATTTCAGTTGTAGTTGGATACTCACCCGGCGGAAGCGCTGACCTCGTGGCGCGGGCGGTCAGCGCCGAAATGGGCAAGCATTTGGGGCGCCAGATAGTGGTGGAAAACACCCCAGGCGCAAGCGGTATGCTCGCCGCCCAAAAAGTGATCAATGCGCCAGCCGACGGAGCCCTTATCTATATGGGCGGCACAGACACCGTCGTGATCCCGATGGTCAATGCAAAAACCAAATTGAACTGGGAGAAGGACCTGGCAGCCGTCGGACGCATGACCACGTTGCCCATGATTTTTGCCGTGACGGCCAAGGCCCCTTACAACAATCTGTCCGAACTTTTTGGCGCGCTGAACAAAGGGAAAACAGACTTCACCTATGCGACACCTGGAACGGGCACCATGCAGCACTTGTATGGCGCACTGATCGACAAGGCGACAAAAACGAAAATGGTTCACGTACCCTACCGTGGTGGAGCACAAATCACCACCGACTTAGTGGGCGGACACGTAAACAGCGCTATGTTGGTGCTTTCAACCGCAATGCCCTTCCTCAAAGATGGAACGATCAAAGCACTGTCCATTTCGGATTCGGTGCGTTCACCGCTTCTGCCGAATGTCAAACGCATTGGCGAAGAAGAAGGTTTCGCCGGGTTGGCGCTTCCCCTATGGCAAGGTCTTTTTGTCAAAGCTGGAACGCCACCAGCAACCCTCGCCGCCTACGAAAAAGCCTTATTGGCAGCACTTGCCAGCCCCGAGGTTCAATCCAAGCTCAAAGACGCCGGAATTACGACCTCTCCCTTGAATGGCAAAGACACGACAGCGTTTGTTAAACAGCAAGCAGTTACCTATTTAGACGTCGTTACCAGCGCCCGCATCGCACTGGACTAAAAGAACTCTGCGCTGAAACCACTCAAAGAACGGCTACCACCTCGGAATAGCCGGGTCTTTGAGGCTGTGGCGCAGTTCGGCGTAGTCAGGCACGACCGTGCGTACCGTGTCCCAGAAGCGGGGGCTGTGGTCCATCACCCGCAAGTGGCTCAGCTCATGGGCGACCACATAGTCCACCACCTCCTGCCGGAAGTGGATGAGCCGCCAGTTCAGGCGGATGGAGCCATCACTCTTGGCGCTGCCCCATCGGGTGCCCGCATTGCTCAGGCTCAGCTTCTTCCATTGCACTTGTAGCAGGGGCGCGAAATGGTCGAGCCGCTGCACAAACAAAGCTTTGGCCTGACGCATCAGCCAGGCTTGCACGGCATCCCGGATTTGCGCAGCGCTGGCCGTTTGCGGCAAGGCCACACGCAGCCAGCGCACACCGGCAGCATCGGGCGCGTCGTCCAACGCTGCCCCTTTGGCACTGAAGCCGTGGGCGGCATCCAGGGCTATGCGCACGGTACCGCCCAGGAAAGGAAATTCGGCCCCCTGTGCCCACTCCACCTGCGCATGTTCCTGGCGCGTGACCCGCTCCCGGGTTTCATGCAGCTTGCGCAGAATCCAGCCGGCTTTTTCTTGCAAGGCAGCATCCACTTCGTACAGGGGCGTCCAGCGCGGCGCGCGCACGGCCAACCCGTCCGGCCCGACCACAAAACCGATGGTGCGCCGATTGCCACGGGCAAAGGCGTAGCGCACCACGGCACCGTCCAGCCGCACTTCGCGCGTCGCTTGCGAGTGGCTGTAGTGCACCGGCGCGAGGGCTTGTGGAAGCGGCTGGCCGGGCTCAAACGGCCCTCCAGCCTGCAACGGGGCGGCGACCAGCTCCGGCGCCGCCTGGGGCGCTACCAAGCCAGAGGCACGCCCCGGCCGGGGAGTTCGCCTTTTTGCTACTTTTTTAGGAGCTTCTCGCGCACTATCTACGGGCGCTAGAGCCTCAAAAGGCTCAAAAAGATCCAGCGTATAGCGCAGCAGCGGATGCATGGCGCGCAGCCTTAGCCTTGTGGGGGGTAGGCCTCGGGGTCCAGGCGGCGCATTTCGGCCTCGATCCAGGCTTGCACCTCGGCCATCAGCTCTTTGGGGTCGCGGCCTTCGCTGGGGATGGGCTTGCCGATAGACACTTCCACCACGCCCGGCGTCTTGATAAAGGCCTTGCGCGGCCAGCATTTGGCGCTGGTCACGGCCACCGGAATCACCGGCGCGCCGGTCGCCACCGCCAGGCGGGTGCCGCCCAGTTTGTAGGTACCGGTCTGGCCACGGGGAATACGCGTGCCCTCCGGAAACATGATGACCCAGATGCCTTGCGCCAACAGGCGCTTGCCCTGCTCCACCACTTTGCTGAAAGACTCGGCGCGCTGGCTGCGGTCGATGTGGATCATGTCCAGGCGCCCCATGGCCCAGCCGAAAAACGGCACATAGAGCAGCTCTTTTTTGAACACATACGCCAGCGGGTGCGGCATGAGCGTGGGCATTAAAAAGGTCTCAAACGTGGACTGGTGCTTGACCAGCAGGATGGCCGGTGCGGTATCGCCGGTGGGCAGGTTCTCCCAGCCGATGACGTGAGTGCGTATACCCAGCAGCACGCGCGCGCCACCGATGGCCCAGCTCAGCCAGCGCACCGCCATCCACCACAGCGGTTTGCCGCGCACACGGATAGAGGCCACCAGCATGATGATTCCCCAAGGGATCACGGTGACGAGCATCCACAGCATGTGCAGGCAGGAGCGCAGCACCGCCATGAACCCATTGGGGCGCTTTTGGGTGGGGACCGCGGTGTAAGGGGGCATGCCGCTCATGCTCGGCTTACCAGGTAATCGGCAAAAGCCATCAGGTCCTCGTGCACACGGGTGCCGGGCGGGTAATTGTCTGGCAGGGGTTTTCCGCGCAGGGGGAAGGCTTTGCCGGTGAGCACCAAGTGCGGCTCACAGCCGACGGCGGCACCGGCAAAGAGATCGCGGGGGGTATCCCCCACACCGGGCACCCCCTGGAGGTCGATGCCGAAACGCTCACTGATCTGCTCAAACAAGCCCGGCTCAGGCTTGCGGCACCGGCACTGGTCGTCCGGCGCATGGGGGCAGTAAAAAATGGCGTCCACCTTGCCACCCACCGCCGCCAGCATGGTGTGCATCTTGGCGTGCATGGCGTTGAGCGCGGCCACATCGAAGAGGCCCCGCCCCAAGCCGCTCTGGTTGGTGGCTACCACCACGTGCCAACCGGCATGGTTGAGCTTGGCAATGGCTTCCAGCGCCCCAGGCAAGGGGCGCCACTCGTGAGGAGATTTCACATACTCCGCGCTGTCTTCGTTGATGGTGCCGTCGCGGTCGAGAATGCAGAGTTTCATAAACACCTTGTTATGTGAGTACGGCCTGGCGCCGGGCCGCCCCAAGGCAGGCAAGCCCCCTCGGGGGGCAGCGACCCGCAGTGCGGTGGAGCGTGGGGGTGCATCAGGCGGCGAGTTTGGACAAGTCGGCCACGCGATTCATGGCGACGTACAGGCTCTTGAGCAAGCCCAGCCGGTTCAGGCGCAGGTCCATCTGCTCGGCGTTGACCATCACATCTTCAAAGAAGGCGTCCACCGGCGCACGCAAGGCAGCCAGCGATTGCAACGATTCGGTGTAGTCACCTGCCTGCCACTGGCTTTGGGCCTGGGGCAGCACGGTTTGCATGGCGGCGAAGAGTGCTTTTTCGGCAGCCTCTTGCAGCAGCACTTCGCTCACGTGGGCGTCCACATCATCTGTCTTTTTGAGGATGTTGCTGATGCGCTTGTTGGCGGCGGCCAAAGCCGGGCTTTCGGGCAAGGCCGCGAAGGCGCGCACCGCCGTAAGGCGCTTGGCCACATCACCCAGGCGCTGCGGGCGCAGGGCCAACACCGCATCGACCTCTTGCGCGCTGTAGCCCTGCTCACGCAGGGAGCCGGCCAGGCGGTCGAACATGAAATCCACCAAAGCACCGGATGCATCCGTGATCAGGCTGCCGAATGCGGGTACCGCGCTTTGCACCAGTGCGGACACATCCAGCGGCAGGTCCTTCTCAACCAACATGCGAATCACACCCAGCGCATGACGGCGCAGGGCAAACGGGTCCTTGTCGCCAGTGGGTAGATTGCCGATGCCGAACATGCCGACCAGAGTTTCCAGCTTGTCCGCCAGCGCCACCACCAGACCCGCAGTGTTACGGGGCAAGGCGTCACCAGCAAAGCGGGGCTTGTAGTGGTCTTCGATGGCGTGAGCAACCGTTTCGCCCAAGCCGTCGTTCAGGGCGTAGTAGCCGCCCATGATGCCTTGCAATTCAGGAAACTCGCCGACCATGTCGGTGACCAGATCTGTCTTAGCCAGTTGGGCTGCAACATCTACTTGCTCCATCAACTCAAGATCACGTAGCTGATGCGCGATCGTCCGAGCAATGGCACGCACGCGCTCCACGCGCTCGCCCTGGGTGCCCAGCTTGTTGTGGTACACGACCTTGCCCAGACCTTCCACGCGGGAAGCCAGCGTCTTTTTGCGGTCCTGGTCAAAGAAGAACTTGGCATCGGCCAAACGGGGGCGCACCACGCGTTCATTGCCGCCGATGACGAAGCTGGCGTCGTCAGGCTTGATGTTGGACACCACCAGGAACTTGTTGGTGAGCTTGCCGGCTGCGTCGAGCAGCGGGAAGTACTTCTGGTTGGCCTTCATGGTGAGAATCAGGCACTCTTGCGGCACTTCGAGGAACTGGGCTTCGAACTCGCAAATCAGCACGTTCGGGCGTTCGACCAGTGCGGTCACTTCGTCCAGCAAAGCGTCGTCTTCAATCGGTTTGCATCCACCGCCCACCTTGGCGGCTGCAGCGTCCAACTGACGAACGATTTCAGCGCGGCGTTCCGCAAAGCTGGCAATCACGGCGCCATCTTTGGCCAGCGTAGCCGCGTAGGCATCGGCATCCGCAATCACCACGGGTGAAACAGCCGCCTCAAAGCGGTGGCCTTCGGTGTGCTTGCCGGCGTGCAGGCCGAGTGCCTGAACCGGCACCACGTCGCTGCCATGCAATGCCACCAGGCCGTGCGCAGGGCGCACGAAGCTCACACTGGTCCAGCCGGGCAGTTCGCAACCGCTTTGCAGCTGGTAGCTCATGACCTTCGGGATGGGCAGCTTGGCGATGGTCTCCAGCAAGGCCTTCTGCAGGCCATCCACCAGAGTGGCACCCTTGACTAGGCTGTCATAGAACAAGGCTTCAGCCTTGCCGTCCATGGCGCGTTTGAGTGTGGGCACGACGTTGGCATCGGCGCCCAGCGCTTGCAGCTTTTTGAGCAAGGCGGGAGTGGCGTTGCCGGATGCGTCCAGGCCCACGGCCACCGGCATCAGCTTTTGCGAGACGGCTTTGTCAGCAGCTTGGGCTGCGACTTCGGCAACGTGCACAGCCAAACGACGGGGCGACGCAAAGTGCGTAACGGCCGCATTTGCTGCCACCAGGCCTTGTGTCTTGAGAGAGTCCGCCAGCACCGTGGCAAACGCTTCGCCCAACTTCTTCAATGCCTTGGGGGGCAGCTCTTCTACAAACAGTTCTACCAGAAGGTTATTTGTTGTCATGTCTTAGTTTCTCCGTGCGCTTACGCGGCCTTCTTGGGCATCTGTTCAATCCACTCGCGCGGCGCCATGGGGAAGCCCAATCGCTCCCGGCTCTCGTAGTAGGCCTGCGCCACACTGCGCGCCAGGTTACGGATCCGGCCGATGTAGGCGGCCCGTTCCGTCACACTGATAGCGCCCCGGGCGTCCAACAGGTTGAAGCTGTGGGCACATTTGAGTACTTGCTCGTAGGCAGGCAAGGCCAATTGCTGCTCCATCAGGTACTTGGCCTGCTTCTCGTGCGCGTTGAATGCGGTGAACAGGAAGTCAGCGTCGCTGTGCTCGAAGTTGTAGGTGGACTGCTCCACTTCGTTCTGGTGGTAGACGTCACCGTACTTCATCGTCTCTGTCCACTGCAGGTTGTAGACGTTGTCCACACCTTGCAGGTACATGGCCAGGCGCTCCAGGCCGTAGGTAATCTCGCCAGTGGCGGGTTTGCAGTCGATGCCGCCCACTTGTTGGAAGTAAGTGAATTGGGTGACTTCCATGCCGTTGAGCCAGACTTCCCAGCCCAGACCCCAAGCGCCCAGTGTGGGGTTTTCCCAGTCGTCTTCTACGAAGCGAATGTCGTTCTTCTTGAGGTCAAAACCCAAGGCTTCGAGGGAGCCGAGGTACAGCTCCAGGATGTTGGCTGGTGCGGGCTTGAGCACCACCTGGTACTGGTAGTAGTGCTGCAGGCGGTTGGGATTCTCGCCGTAGCGGCCGTCTTTGGGGCGGCGGCTGGGCTGCACATACGCGGCCTTCCAAGGCTCCGGGCCGATGGCGCGCAAAAAGGTGGCGGTGTGCGAGGTGCCCGCACCCACTTCCATGTCATAAGGCTGCAGGAGCGCACAACCCTGGCGGTCCCAGTAGTCCTGAAGGCGAAGAATGATTTGCTGAAAAGTAAGCATGGTGTGAGTGCAATCTCCGGCCCGGGGCCGGTGCAGGGCAAGCTGCGTTCAAGTAAACCTCGCATTTTACGGGGCGGCTGTGGAGCTCCCGTTGCACACCGCTGCTTGCGGCATGGTTTATTCCGGCTTGCGCTTGTAGAAGGCGGCAGCCACCACCACCAGGCTCAGAATCCAGAGGGGCCACAGACCGAAGCGCGAGGCCCACCAGGCAAAGGGCGTTATGCCGGTGCGGCCTTGGACCTCACCGTGCAAGACACCCCGCGTCAAGGGGGGCAGCATTTCAAGCACGTGGCCTTCATGCGACAGTATGGCAGTAGCTCCGGTATTGGTGGCCCGCACAAAGGGGCGCTGAAACTCCAGGGCCCGTACCCGCGAAATATGGAGGTGCTGCTGCAAGGCAACCGTGTCATTGAACCAGCCAAGATTGCTCACGTTGGCGAAGATGGTGGGGGCACTGGCGGGGTCTGTAAACCGGGTGGCCAACTCTTCGCCGTAAAGGTCTTCGTAGCAGATGTTTGGTGCGACCCGCTCCCCTCGCACTGGCAATGAGGACTGTCCCAAGGGCCCACGGTTGAAAGCGCCCAGCGGAATTTTCATGAGCTGGGTGAACCACTTGAACAGCGGCGGGATGAATTCCCCAAAAGGCACCAGATGATGTTTGTCATATTGCCAAACCTGCTGCGCACCCGGCGTTAGACCGATGACTGAATTGGTGTAACCGGTCTGGAAGCTCCCCAAGGGAATGCCGATCAACGCTGATTGAGATCCCCGTGTGAAGCGGGCCGCCAATGCGTCCCAATAGCCAGCTGGTAATTGCTGCGGCAACAAGGGGATGGCCGTCTCCGGTGCCACCACCAAGTCGCCGGTACTCTGGTCCAACGCATCCCGGTACCACTGCAAGGCAAGTGGTACGCCGCTGCCTGTTTCGAACTTTTCGTCTTGGGGAATATTGCCCTGTAGAAGGGTCACTTGCAAGGTGCCGGTAGGAGTCGTAAATCCGTTCCAGCCCGCTGGCAACGCAGACGGGATGCACAGCAAACCGCTGACCAGGATGGCAGGCCACCATAGGCGCTGAATCCATGCCCACGCCCAGACTGATGCCCAAATTGCGGCGATACCTGTGACACCGTAGCTCCCGATCCAGGGAAAGTAGACGGCCAAGGGCCCATCTACATGGGCGTAAGCAATGGCGCCCCAGCCAAAACCGGTCAGCCATGTGCCGCGCGCCATTTCGGCGATCAGCCACAAGGCGGCAAAACCCACGAAAGCGAGAGCGCTGTATGGGGCACACCACTTGCGCCAGGCCCAAGTGGCAAGTGCGTAATAGCCCCCCAATGCTGCTGCCAGCGCAATCACCGCAAGGATGGACAGCAGCGCGGGCAGACCGCCGTAGGTGTGCATGGCTACAAAGAGCCACCAGAAGGTGGTGGACAACCACACCGTGGCAAACACCCATGCTTGCCGGGCTGCAGCAGCCGGTGTCGCCGCCTGAGCAATCACAACCAGGAATGCCGCCATCGCCAAGGGCTGGAGCCACCAAGTGGTGTGGCCCCGCGTCAATCCAGTGCCAAATGGCCAACTAGCGCTTATGGATTGTGCGATTGCTGCTATTACAATGATAGCAAAAGAGATCCATACATGACCAACAGCACGCACTGTCGCAGACGACTTCTCGGACATCAGGTGAGTTGTTCAATGTCAGGCGTGAAGGACACCTTGAACCACTTCACCGCACCGCCTTTGGTATGAAGCACCACGAAGTCCAGCCCGCACAAGCTGTGACGTTCGCCGCGCTTGGGGACATGGCCCATTTCATGGGCAATAAGGCCGCCGATGGTGTCAAAAGTATCCTCGGGATCGGTGGCTTTCATGCTGACGGTAAAGGCCTCATTGATCCGCTCAAGGGGCGTATCGCCGCTCACGCGATACGTCTTGTCGGCCAGCGCAAAGATGTCGCCTGCGTCTTCGGCAATATCGAATTCATCCTCGATTTCACCTACGATCTGTTCGAGCACATCCTCAATCGTGATCAGCCCTGCGACCCGTCCAAATTCGTCGATCACGATAGCGAGGTGGTTGCGGTTGCCACGAAAGTCTCGCAGCAGGTCGTTCAAGCCTTTGGACTCCGGAACAAACACGGCGGGGCGCAACAGTGCCCGGATGTTCAACTCTGGAGCCCGCTGCAGCTTGAGTAAATCTTTGGCCATCAGAATGCCAATGATGTTCTCACGCTCGCCGTCGTACACGGGGAAGCGAGAGTGAGCAGTGTCGATGACCGAATGCATCAATACGTCTGGCGCAGACTGGATATCCAGCAAATCCATGCGTGTCGCAGGCACCATCACATCGCCCGCTGTCATGTCTGCCATGCGGATGACGCCTTCGAGCATGACTCGAGATTCAGCGCCAATGATGTTGTTGTCTTCTGCCTCCGCCAAGGTTTCGATCAACTCCGCTGTGGAGTCCGGGCCGGGATGAATGAACTCAGCGAGCTTCTGGAGAAAGGTGCGCTTATCTTCTTTTTCAAAGTTTCGCGCAGGATGCGGATCTGACACTAGGGGTGTGCCCTTGAGGGCGGTGATTGCGAAGCCCTAAGGATAGCGGATTTGCATTCCACGCGATGCGATAAGAAGTGACTGACTAAGGCGAACACGCCTTCCTAGATGTAATTGATCTCTTTCGCAATGCCTGGAACCCTGACATAAATCCACGAAGAACATGCGGCTTCGCTTTTGTGCGGTAATGAAGATTAGCCCAGCATTCTTCATAAAGCTCTCTTAGACGCGACCCGAGGTCCGATCGTGGTAATTGTAGGTATGCTTCCGATTCAGGACCACGGCGAAGAACCGATGCGCCTCGTTTGCGTGCGATGGCCAACATGGCTGCGTTCTCTGCCAGCACCTGAATTTGTAGCGTATCAACCCCTGCATTGCGTGCATACAATGCAGCACGCTCATAGAGGCGCCCACCGACCCCCTTGCCTCGGACGCTAGAACTAACCGTCACGCCAAAGTCAGCTACCGTCGTGCCGCTGGCATGCGTGTAATTGGCTACATGTGCCATACCTACGATCTCTAGGCGGTGATTGAAAACCCCGAACACGACATCATTGACAAAGTCAAGTCGATCAATATATGCCGTAATTTGTTGATCGCTCGCAGCATAGCCAAATCGGAGATACCTGTCCTGGGCTTCCAACGCCAAGAGATGATGCAGCAAGCGCTTTCGGTGATTTGGCCCCAAGGTGCGAATATTGAGAAAACCCGTGACGCCACCAGAGACCACGCTGCCCGGCCGAACGCGCACAACCGATGTATCGTTGAGGGAGGTCTTGTTTGCACACATGCCTCAACTATAAGGGTTTTCCCTATGTTTCGATAGCGCGGTGACTCTAATTTCGCGAAGCATCGGGATCATCCAATCCAAACGAAGGCCTGATGGCAGGCGTGAACACGATGCATTGAATACTGAAAATCCGCATAGCCCGAAGAGAGAAGTGGCTCGACCAATCTGGACAGGTGGGATAAGTGGATGATGGGGGCCTCAAGCTAGGCCGAAAGGGGTCTGGCAAGGAGTCCAACATGAGCAAGAAATCATCCGCTCGACGTACACGCCGAGTCTTCAGTTCCGA
>CAUOXL010000015.1:0-124862 GCA_963508575.1 uncultured Rhodoferax sp. | reverse complement strand
TTGTCGGAATTTTTATACCTGTACAAATGCACAAAGAAATTACTTCAATCAAGGCAGCAAGCGGATTCCCAGCCTTTTCAACAAAGTATGTATCGTCATTGCCTGGATGTATCAACCGGGTTTTGCGGTCTACATTACGTTTTGTCGACTGCTAAGAACAGTGGCGCTACCACGTATGCTGGGTATTTATACAGCCCATGATTTCTGGTAGCGTGCATAGCTGCGCCACAGCGCGCGGACAAAAGCAAGCTTTTCGTACGGACGCTGTGGCGCAGCTATGTGGGCTGATAACCAAAAAAAGGGGGCGGGAATTGATCCAAAAGATAAAGCGCCAAGAGGTGTTGTTGGCCGCGACAAAACAGGTCAACCGTGCGGACACTCGCTATGCGAGCGCCGCACATTTCCAACGTTAAGCAGCGCAATGCAACACCGTCTCTCCGCAGGCATCATTGTTGAGTCCGAAGGCACGATCCTCCTAGTGCGTAGCGTCCTTCCTGGCAGATACGACTTCTGGGTTGCGCCAGGAGGCGGCATCCAAGGAACCGAGGAACTGAGGGAGGCCGCAAAACGCGAGGTGCGCGAGGAGTGTGGGCTTGAAGTGGACGCCGAACGACTGCTGTACATCGAAGAGATGTATCAACCGGATCTTCGCATCTGTAAGTTCTGGTTCACCGGAAGGCTCATCGGAGGCGCTCTGTCGGTGTCCGGGCCCGAAGCAGTCACGGAGCACATCACCGAGGCGGCTTGGCTCTCACGAGAGAGCATTCAAGGAAAAACCGTTTATCCATCGGTCCTCGCATCACGCTACTGGGACGACAAGAATGCCTCGTCAGCAGCACCGATTCATCTTGGTCTACGCGCAATGGAGTCGTGGTAACACACTGCCTGCACAGGGAAGCTCGCCGGCGCTGCCTAACCCCTCGCTCAAGCGGAAAGCCAACGGCGCGCCGCCTGGCCCGCGAGGCCGCGCTGGTTATCATCGGCCTCGCGGGCCAGCCGTCACACCGTCGTCTCCCGCTTAGCTCGAACTACAAGGGCTTCCCCATCGTTGTCAAATAGAAATCCATCGTGGTGGATCGCGCAGCGATTCACCACGAAACATGACTTCTTTTCTCTTCTGCATCACCCCGTGATTTCTATCGTTGCCTGCTGAGATCAAGGCATGTGGACGGCGAAACTACAAACGGTCATTCGAGGCTGCGTTGCTGGCAGCGGACCCTGATGAAAGACGCGCGCCGGGGGCTCCCTTCGTTAGTCGGGGTTCAGCCTGGTTTTCCAGACTGCTACCTCCCTTGAGCTAAACGAGCATTCCCCAGCACAGGTCACAACCTTTCACTCATCAACGACAAGTCATCACACGGTGACATCTACCACTTTAGTTTCAAAATCTCTTGACCAGACGCTGGCGCTAATCACGCAGGCATCTTGAACCCCTCGCCACGCTGCAACATGGCCCAGCACATGCGCGCATTCTTGGCCGCAATGGCCACCACCGCCCGCCAGTAGCCCCGTCGCTCTTGCACACTGATCGCCCAGCGGCTCACCGGATCGGTCTTGTTCTTTGCAGCAGCCAGCACGGCCTTAGCACCCATGATCAGCAATGTTCGCAGGTAAGGGTCTCCGGCTTTGGTAATGCGACCCAGACGCTGCTTGCCCCCTGAGCTGTACTGGCCCGGCACCAGGCCCAGCCAGGCACAGAACTGGCGACCACAGCTGAAGTCGTGAGCCTTGCCCACGGTGGCCACAATCGCGCTGGCGGTGGTGGGGCCGATACCAGAGAGTTGCATCAGTTGCCGGGACTGATCGTCTTCTTTGGCAGCTTGTTCGATGTACTGGTCATACTGCTTGATACGTTCGTCCAGACGGGTCAATTCACTGAGCGCATCACCCACCACGGTATTGCACCAGCCGGGCAGGTCTTCCAGGTGCTTGTGCGCCTCGCGGCGCACGGTGGCGGCTTTGAGGGGCAGCACAATGCCCAGCTCTGACAATAAGCCCCGGATGCGGTTGATCAGCGCGGTGCGCTGTTCCACATAGCCCTGGCGGGCGCGGTGAACAAACAGGCGAGATTGTTGTTCGATGCTCTTCACCGGTACAAAGCGCATGGTGGGACGGGTGACGGCCTCGCAGATGGCTGCGGCATCGGCAGCATCGTTTTTGCCACGCTTGCCACTCATGCGGTAAGGGGCGACGAACTTGGGGGCCATCAGACGCACGGTGTGGCCGAACGCGGCAAACTCCCTGGCCCAGTGGTGGGCGCCGGAGCAGGCTTCCATGCCAATCAGGCAGGGCGGCAAGGTGGCGACGAGTTCGAGCAGCTTGGCGCGCGGTACCTCGGGACGCATCAGTACAGGCTTGCCTGCTTCATCCACGCCGTGCACGGCAAAGACGTTCTTTGCAAGGTCGATTCCAACAGTTACGATAGCCATGGCTTCCCCTTCCAGTACAGTGAGTTGATGAAAAGTTTGACCTCTCCATCGTGGCACTTAGTTGCCGTAAACCGCAATCCTATTGGCGCGCGGCTCGCTTGGGACGGGGAAGTCCCTTTCATTCATTAGGACACCATGCCAGCAATGAAACATAAATTTCTGATCGCCATGTTCGCCGTCGTATTGGCATCAGCCACCACTTTTGCCTTTGCGCTTCCTGGCCCAACGGCCTGCCTTCTTATTGGCGTAGCCGATCTGCACAGGCTCTCCGATGGTTCTCTAACGGGAAGTGATTTGGAGGCCGATCAACAGCGGCAGGCGCAAATCACCAGAGATGCTCGCACGAGAATCGAAAGCACTTTCGGCGCAGTTGAATCGAAACCCATACTTGTGTTCTTTGATCAGCCGGACGGATTTGGCCCGTTTAGGCTCAATGCCTACGGCAGTACTCAATTCATCGGCAGCCGCGCTTGCGTCATGGTTGGACCTAAAGGGCAAAACGTTGATGTTGTTGCCCACGAACTGATGCACGCAGAAATACATTATCGCGTAGGTTACCTGAAGCGTTTCTTGCAATTACCCACTTGGTTCGACGAAGGAGTTGCGATGCAAGTTGATTATCGCCCCCAGTATTCGCTATCGCCACAGGATGCCCAGAAAACTGCCTATGTTCGCGATCTCACGACGTTCTCGAATTTCTTCAAAGGCGATGATCAGGCGCTTACTAGAAATTACGCCTCTGCTAAACATGAGGTCGCATCTTGGCTGTCAAAAGTCGGTTCCACCTCCTTGTATTCGCGTCTCCAGCGTATGAGGGATGGTCAGTCGTTTGCCGAGGTAATCGCCGAATAAGAGCTAACCAATCATTCCAGCGGACCGCCTCCGGCGGCCGCTGAATTCAAACGTTAGCGACTGCTTTCAGCCTGTTTCCGACATTCACTCAAACAGTAGTTCTCAGCATTGCATAAGAGCTTTCACTTCTCCAAAGTAGTCGTTTGCCAGTTTCTGCAAATGGCCCAAAGCAGACAAACAAAGGCCCCGCAGGCATTCACCTGCGGGGCCTTTGTTTTTTCGCTGTCCAGCGGCGCAACTCAGATATCGCTGTTTAGGAGGTTCTCAATCCGCTCCCTGTAGCCGGACACGGGTTGCACGCCTACGCGCAAGTCCTGGATGATTTGACTCTGCAGGTTTATTCATAAATTTGCAGTTATTTCGTTTATTGACAACATCTATGAATGCCAAGAAAGATCGCGACTCCCGAAAACTTTCCCCAAGCGGTCATCCAGCAGATCGAGCTGCTGGCGCAGAACATTGTCATTGCGCGAAAACGGCGCAATGAGTCGCAGGCCCAATGGGCTAAAAAGTTGGGCGTTTCACAGCCCACCATGGCGCGGATTGAGCGGGGCGACCCGTCCGTGGCCATGGTTTCCTACGCCATGTGCGTGTGGTTGATCAACCCGGCAGCCAGCGTGGCAGACCTCATCGCCCCTTTGAATGACCACGGGGCGCTGGAGCGTGAGATAGCGAAGATTCGGCCCCGCAAAACGGTCGCCAAGCAGGTGCCGGGTCCCGCTCCTGTTCCCACCTCTATTCCCGCCCGCAATACCCTCCGCGCAGGGCTTGCCGATCTGCTCAGGGGCAATAAGCCGGAAGAGGTCCAGGCAGCTCGGCGATCAACAGCGGGACGGAAGTCCACATGAGCAGCGACATGGTGAGCCCCGAAACCTATTCGCCGCAGGACACGCTCTATGCCTGGATGCTGGTGGACCCCGCGAACCCCAGGCTGGTACATTCCCAGAGCCTTTGGGCCGCTCCCGCGATTGGCCGACTAAACGCATGGTCTTCAACATCCTCATGGACAACACCGACGACCATGAGCGCAACCATTGTTTGCGCTTGGGCTTAGACGGGTACTACGCGCTGTCGCCCGCGTTTGATGTCGTCCCCACCATGCAAAACCTCGGGTACCAAGCCATGTCGGTGGGCGCGGGAGGCGCCGAATCCACGCTGGAAAACGCGTTGTCCGAACTGAGCGAATTCGGCATTCGGCGCCCCCGTGCGTTGGAGCTCATTCAACTCGTGGCGCGCATCGTGGACCGGTGGATTACGCACTTTACGCAGACCGGCGTATGCGCGGCCGACATGGAGTTACTTTGCGCAAGTATCGACCGCGACTGGTTGAAGGCCCAGCGCAAAGAGTTTTGCTAGTGGCTTGCAAATGGCGGAGAAGCTTGCCACTTTTGTAGCGCTTCGCATCCCGTCCGACCACATATTTACAATAAGCGCCTGCTCATTCACGAGGGGAAAGACGTCCCCGCGCTATGGAAATCGCCCTACTTTTTGCCCTCATCCTGATCAACGGCTTGTTCGCAATGTCCGAAATTGCCTTGGTGACCGCGCGTAAAACGCGGCTCCAAAAACTGATCGATGAGGGGGACCACGGCGCTGTGGCCGCCATCAAACTGGGGGAGGACCCCACCCGTTTTCTTTCCACCATCCAAATCGGCATCACGTCGATAGGTGTGCTGAACGGTATTGTGGGCGAGGCCGCGCTGGCGCAGCCATTGAGTCTATGGTTGGTGAATATGGGCATGGATCAGACCTATGCCAACTACACCGCCACCGGTTTGGTCGTGGTGCTGATCACCTATTTCTCTATCGTGGTGGGAGAGTTGGTCCCGAAACGGTTGGGACAAAGCAGCCCTGAAACCATTGCCCGTTTGGTGGCCCGACCCATTAACTTTCTTGCGCTGGCCACCAAGCCGTTTGTCCGCTTGTTGTCGATTTCGACTCACACGCTGCTGCGGTTGATGGGTGTCAAAGACAACGGAAACAATGCCGTTACGGAAGCCGAAATTCATGCCGTGCTTGCTGAAGGCACGAGTGCAGGCGTGATCGACTCCCACGAACACACCATGGTGCGCAATGTGTTTTTGCTTGACGATCGGCAAATCGGCTCCTTGATGGTGCCCAGGGCAGACGTGAAGTGTCTGGACGTTGAACTCAGTTTCGAAGAAAACATGGCGCTCATTGAGAGCTCGGACCATGCGCGCTTCCCTGTCGTGCGGGGCGATATCGGTGATTTGCTGGGAGTGATCAATGCCCGCCAGTGGCTGTCGCGTGCGCTGAGAGAGCCTCAATCGGACCTGGCGGCGCAGCCAATGCAAACGGCGCTCTATGTGCCTGAGACGATTACGGGCATGGAGTTGTTGGACAACTTCCGGTCATCTGATGTCCATATGGCATTTGTCATCGACGAGTACGGTGAAGTGCAAGGCATCGTGACTTTGCAGGACCTGATTGAAGCCATTACTGGCGAGTTTCATCCACGCGACCCCAAAACCTCTTGGGCGGTGCAGCGGGAAGACGGTAGCTGGCTTTTGGATGGACATATACCAGTCCCCGAACTCAAAGATCGACTGGCGCTGGACTCGGTGCCTGAGGAAGACCGGGGCCGTTATCACACCCTGAGCGGGATGATCATGCTGCTGACGGGCAAATTGCCCAAGGTCGCTGAAACCGTGATGTGGGAAGGCTGGAAACTCGAAATCGTGGACATGGATGGCCGCACCATCGACAAAGTGTTGGCCACCAAGCAGGCCTCAGTGGCCGTTAGTGAAGAAGCCTCTTGAAGAATCATTCTGTTTATGCCCTTTGGTTTGAAATCCCGAACCTTCAGCTTTTCCGCGATGGCGGTGGTGGTGTGCATAGTGGCCATTCCAATGGCCGGGTGCACTGAGGGGTACCCGCACAACGTGGCGCCAGTGCTGTCGGTGGAGAGCATGTCTCAACAACAGCGGATCGCTGCCCTGAACGCCACTGGCAAGTTGCATTACTTGGAAGACCGTTGGCGCTACAAGCTGAACCAGCAGTGCGAGCTACGGGTCACCAACGGTGCGTGGTGGTCTAAAAGACACAGCGACTGGATCCCGCTGGATGACGTGCGCATCGTCAGAGTGTTTGATCGGTCTGACAAGACCCACGACATTTTCCTGGAGACGGCACAAGACCAAGGCGCCCGCGCTACCCCTTTGCCCTTGTTGGCGGGTGCCAATTGGGCTGACGCAATACACATCTTGTCGCTGGCGCAACATATCCAGCGAGATTGCGCACAAAGTGCGTGATTTTCTGCGGATTCACTCAGAGGTAGCTGTTCAGCAGGTTCTCAATCCGCTCCTGGCGGCCGGAGACGGGTTGCACGTCCACGTTCTGGTCCAGCACGCGTTGGGCCACGGCGTCCAGGCCTAGCTTGCCGGTCAGCACGTCCTGGCCGAAGCTGCCCATCCAGCCGGCGTAGCGGTCTTCGGTCACTTGGGCGAATTGGCCGTCGGTGATCATCTTCTCGGCAATCAGCAGGGCGCGGGCAGATACGTCCATGCCGCCGATGTGGCCGTGGAAGATGTCTTCGGGGTCAATGCTTTGGCGGCGCACTTTGGCGTCAAAGTTCAGGCCGCCGGTGGTGAAGCCGCCGCCCTTCAAGATCAGGTACATCGCCAGCGCAGTCTCGGGAATGTTGTTGGGGAACTGGTCGGTGTCCCAGCCGCACTGCATGTCGCCACGGTTCATGTCGATGGAGCCGAAGATGCCAAGGTCAATGGCCGTGGCAATTTCATGCTCAAAGCTGTGGCCCGACAGGGTGGCGTGGTTGGCTTCGATATTGACCTTGATTTCTTTCTCCAGGCCGTAGCGGCACAGGAAGCCGTAGACGGTGGCAGTGTCAAAGTCGTACTGGTGCTTGGAGGGTTCGCGGGGTTTGGGTTCGAGCAGGATGGTGCCTTGGAAGCCGATCTTGTGCTTGTACTCCACCACCATGTTCAGGAAGCGACCCATCTGGTCCAGCTCATGGCCCATGCGGGTGTTGAGCAGGGTCTCGTAGCCTTCGCGGCCGCCCCACAGCACGTAGTTTTCGCCGCCCAGTTTCAGGGCGGCGTCCATGGCTTCTTTCACCTGCAAGGCGCCCATGGCAAAGATTTCGGGGTTGGGGTTGGTGGCCGCGCCCGACATGAAGCGTCGGTGGCTAAACAAATTGGCCGTGCCCCACAGCAGCTTCATGCCGGTGGCTTGCTGCTTGGCGCCCAGGATGTCGACCATCTCGCGCAAGTTGTTCACGCTCTCACGCGGGGTGGCGCCTTCGGGGGCCACGTCGCGGTCGTGGAAGCAGTAGTAGGGCGCGCCCAGCTTGGCAAAAAACTCAAACGCCACTTCGGCCTTGGCCTTGGCGGCGGCCATGGGATCGGTCATGGAGTGCCAGGGGCGCTGGAAGGTGTCGCCGCCAAATGGGTCCAGCCCGTTCCAGCAGAAGGTGTGCCAGTAGCAGCTGGCAAAGCGCAGGTGCTCTTCCATGCGCTTGCCCAGGACCATGCGGTCTTTGTCGTACCACTTGAAGGCCAGCGGGTTGGTGGATTGCGCGCCCTCGTAGGCGATGGGCTTTGTCACGGTGGGAAAGTAGTGGCTCATGGTGGGGTCCTTGGGTGGTTTAGTTGTGTGGTCGAATTAAATAATGGGTTTTGTGCCTTTGCGGGCGTGGTGGTTCAGGTGGGTTGGTACAGGCTGCGGAAGGTCGCGTAGCGCTCCAGCAGCAGGGTCTGTTCGGCGGCGATGGGGCGGTAGGTGGCTTCCACCTCGGGGCTCAGGCACACATCTGCCTGCGCAGTACCGGTGGCCAGCCAGCCCAGGCGGGCTGCACCCAGGGCGCCGCCCACGGCGGAGCTGCCGTGGGTGACGATGTCCACATCCAGTGCGCTGGCCAGTTGCTGCGCCCAGAAGGCACTGCGCGCACCACCGCCCACCAGCGACAAGCGTTGCACGCTGCTGCCTGCGGCATTCAGCGCAGCCAGGCCGTCTTTGAGCCCAAAGGTCACGCCTTCCATGACGGCGTAGCCCAGGCGGGCGGCGTCGGTGTCCAAGCTCAGGCCGTGGAAGCTGCCGCGCACATTGGCGTCGTTGTGCGGGGTGCGTTCGCCGCCCAGGTAGGGCAAAAACAGGGGCGATGCGGCGCGTTGTGCCGCACTCAGGGCACCGGCTTTTTCCGCCACCACACCAGCGTTGGGGGCGCCCAGCAGGTCAGTCACCCACTGCAGGCTGCTGGCGGCAGACAGCATCACACTCATCTGGTGCCAGCGGCCGGGCACCGCGTGGCAAAACGCGTGCGTGGCACTGGCCGCGTTGGGCTGGTAGCTGGGGGTCACCACAAAGAGCACGCCGCTGGTGCCCAGCGACAAGAAGCCCTGGCCACTGTCCACTGCGCCCATGCCCACGGCGCTGGCCGCGTTGTCGCCCGCGCCACCGGCCACCACGATGCCGGGGTGCAGGCCGAGCAGGCGGGCCACGTCGGCTTTGAGCTGGCCGCCGGGTGCGCTGCCTTCTACCAGGCGGGGCATGTGGCTGCGGTTCAGGCCTGTCAGTTTGAGTAGTGCGTCAGACCAGTCGCGCTGCTGCACGTCCAGCCACAGGGTGCCACTGGCATCCGACATGTCGCATGCGTATTCGCCGGTGAGCATGAGGCGCACATAGTCTTTGGGCAGCAGCACTTTGGCCACGTGTTGAAAGACGTCGGGCTCGTGCTTGGCCACCCAGCTTAGCTTGGGCGCGGTAAAGCCGGGCATGGCCAGGCTGCCGGCCAGGTCGGTGAGGCCGGGCAGGGCGTCCATCATCTCGGTGCACTCAAGTGAGCAGCGGGTGTCGTTCCACAAAATGGCGGGGCGCAGCACGCGGTCTTGCGCGTCCAGCAACACCGCACCGTGCATCTGGCCCGACAGGCCGATGGCGCGTACGGCGGCGTAGTCAGCCGGGTGGGCGGCTTGCAGCTTGCCCAGGGCGCTTTGGGTGGCAGACCACCAGTCGGCCGGGTGTTGCTCGCTGTGGCCGGGGTGCGGGCGCGAAACGCTGAGTGATGTGCCGGCCGAGCCGATGACGCGGTGGTCATCTGCCAGCAAAAGGGCTTTCACCTCGGAGGTGCCGATATCGATGCCTAAAAACATGGTTACACCGTTGCAGTACGGGGAGTGGAGAAAGGGGTGTCTTCTTCCGGCAGGCGAACCTGCGCGGGTGCGTTGCGGGGGTGCATGGGGCGCAGTTCGTGGTGCAGCACCAGTGCAGCCGCGCCCACGGCAGAGGCCAACAGTCCATAGCGCGCGGAGCGCACAGGGGGGGCGGCCATGCCGGCTGCCTTGGCGTAGCCTTGCAGTGTTCGTTGCGCGACTTGGACGATGCCGGGGTAGGTGTCGCAGGACGGGCCGCCCACCACCAGGGTGCTGGGGTTGAAAGTGGTCCACAGGTTTTGCAGCACGACGCCGAGGTAGTGGCCACCCTGGGTCGGGTCGGGCAGTTTGGCCAGCGTGCGCGCGCCGAAGAATGTTTCGGCACAGCCCTGGCGCCCGCAGGAGCACAGGGGGCCATCCATTTGCAGAATGCTGTGGCCGATCTCGCCGGCCATGCCTTGGATGCCGGTAAACAGGCGGTCATTGAGCACAATGCCGGCGCCCACACCGGCACCACAAGTCACGAAGATCAGCGAGTCTTTGGCATCGCCATCGGAAAACTCGTATTCGCTCAGTGCAGCGGTGTCGGCTTCGTTTTGTACATGTACGTGCACTTCCGGCAGCTTGGCATGGGCCAGGGCCTGGGTGATCTGGGGCAAAAAGTCCACGTTGCGCCAACCGAGGTTGGGCGCAAAGCGCAGCATGCCAGTGGCTTCGTCAAACGCACCGGGCAAGCCTACGCCCACCCCCAGCAGGGCTATGCCACGTTGCTGAAGCTGGCGGTAGGTGCGGGCTATCAGCCGGGCGGCCTGGCGGCACACGTCTTCGGGCTTGGTGCTTATGAGGGCTTCTTCGGCTGCGCACAGTACTTGGCCGCTGAGTGAGACGCCCACCACCCGCAGGGCTTCTACCGCCACTTCGACGCCGATCAGGCCGCGTGCCAAAGGGTCGATATGCAGGGGGGTGGAGGGGCGGCCCAGGCCCTGGGCGGCGGTGACATCGGTTTCGGTCAGCCAGCCTTCATCAATCAGTTCCCGCACCAGCAGGCTGACGGTGGATTTGGTCAGCCCGCTCTCCACAGCGAGTTGCGCCCGGGAGAGACCCGGCTGCGCCCGCAAGCGCCGCAGCAACACACTGCGGTTGATGCGTTTGACTAACTGTTGATCGCCAATGGTTTTCATGATGTCGCGGGTAGTTGGCACAGGGCTACAGGGTGTGCGTCTGTGCTTTTCCTTCAGGTTGTTTGCCAGCGATGATCATGCCAAGAACTTCATCCTCATTGACGTCCGGGGTGCGGTAAGTGCCCACCAATTTGCCGTTCTTCATCACGGCGAGGCGGTCGCTGAGGCCGAAGACGTCCGGCATGTCGTGGGTGATCAGGAAAATGCCCACGCCCTCGGCTTTGAGCTGCTTGACCAGGTTGCCAACCATCGCGGTTTCTTCGGGGCCCAGCGCGGCGGTGGGCTCGTCCATGATGAGAATTTTGGCGTTGAAGTAAATGGCGCGCGAGATCGCCACCACCTGGCGCTGCCCGCCCGAGAGGCGGCGCACCGGGGTGTGCACGTTTTTGAAGTTCTTGTTCAGCCGGTGGAACACCTTGCGCGCGGCCGCGTCCATGCGGTGATCGTCCAGGGTGTTCCAGCGGGTCAGCAGTTCGCGGCCCAAAAAGAGGTTGGCCACCGCATCCAGGTTGTCGGCCAGTGCCAGGGTCTGGTAGATGGATTCGATGCCGCAGCGTTGCGCATCCACCGGTGTGCGGATCTGCGCTGTTTCGCCCTGGATCAGTACCTCGCCGCTGTCGATGGGGTAGGCACCGGCCAGCATCTTCATCAACGTGGACTTACCCGCACCGTTGTGGCCCAGCAGGGCCACCACTTCGCCGGGGTAGAGATGGATGCTCACGTCTTCAACCGCATGCACACCGCCAAACGATTTGCGGATGTTGCGCATCTGGACCAAGGGTTGCCGGGAGGTGCTCATACGGTGTCTCCTGTCGCGCGGCGGTAAATCACATCAAACACCACCGCTGCAATCAAGACCTGCCCGATGATCACGTAGCGCACTCCGATGGAGACGTCCAGCAGCAGCATGCCGCTGTCAATGCTTTGCATGATGAGGGCACCCAGCACGGATCCCAGGATGGAGCCACTGCCTCCGGCCAGTGCCGTGCCACCGATGACGGCGGCGGCAATCACATACAGCTCCATGCTGGTGCCCAGGGAGTTGGTGCCTGCATTCAGCCGGGCGATGGACACCATGGCTGCGATGGTAATAAGCACGCCCATCAGGGCAAACAGCATGAGCGTGACTTTGCGCACCGGAATACCCACCAGCGCAGCGGCTTCGGGGTTGCCACCCATGGCATACACATAGCGCCCGAAGCGGGTGCGGTGCACGATGAAGGACAGCGCCAGGGCCACGGTTCCCCAGATGAGTACCGGGATGGGTACGCCCTGCGGGGCGTCTTTGCTGGGGATTTGGTAGCTGTTCATGGCGGCGACAAAGCCCAGCACGATGAAGACGGGCACCAGCACCATGGCGGCGTCCAGCCAGAGCGGGTTGTTGGGGACTTCATGCGAGGCCTTGGCGTGGCGCTTGGACCAGGTCTGCAGCACCAGTGCAACCACGATCACAGCGGCCAGCGCCCAACTGGCGTTGACGCCGATGGCTCCGTCAAAGCCGCCGCCCAGGCGTTGAAAAAACAGGTCGTTCACCGGCTGGGTCTTGCCGTCAGCCACCAGAAAGGCCGCACCTCGGAAAGACATCAAGCCGCCCAGCGTGACCACAAACGAGGGCACCCCCAGTTTGGCGGTGAGCGCGCCTTGGTACATTGACACGGCAATGGCCACGGCCAGCCCTGCCAGTGAGGCCGGTACCCAGTGCCAGCCGCCGGTGTACATCAGTGTGGCAATGAGCACCCCGACGAAACCCATGACCGAACCGACCGACAGGTCGATGTGGCGGGCCACGATGATCAGCACCACCACGGTGGCCACCACGCCGACCACGGCCGTTTGCTGGGCAATGTTGTAGAGGTTTTCGGGGGACATGAAGAGTCCGCCGGACAGGATGTTGAACACGATGGCAATGGCCGCCAGCACGCTGCCCATCATTACCAGACGCCAATCGATGGCCGCCTGCTTCAAGGAATTCAATACGGGGTTCACAACGCTTCTCCGCAAGACACAAAAAAACCGCAGGCTGTTGCCAGCCCGCGGTTGGGGGCAAGTCAGTTCAGGAACCGCGCCTTTGTCGGCGCGAAGGGGCGTTCATCAGGGCGCCCGTGGAACTGGCTCCGCCAGGCCGCAGGGTGCGCCCCCCTTGAGGGGGGAGCCGCGCAGCGGCTCAGGGAGTGCTTCATTTACAAGCAGCAGGGCCCTTGGCAGCGTCTACGCCTTTGCATAAATCCGCCTTCTTGATCCAGCCGGCCTTCACCACCACGTCCAAGTTCTTGGCAGTGATGGGCACGGGCTTGAGGAACTGGGCTTGCAGGGCTACTTTCTTTTCGCCACCGTTCCAGGTCTGGGCAGCAGCCACTTTTTGGCCCTTGGCCAGCACCACGGCAGCAGCCGCTGCGTCACGGCCCAGGTCACGGGCGTCTTTCCAGACCGACACGGTCTGGCTGCCCAGGGCCACGCGGTTCAGTGCGGCATGGTCGCCATCCTGGCCGGAGACGGGAATACCCTTGATGCCCTTGGCAGTCAAGGCTGCGACCACGCCTCCTGCGGTACCGTCGTTGGAGGCGACCACCGCGTCGATCTTGCCGCCGGTCTTGGTGATGATCTGTTCCATGTTTTTCTGGGCGACTTCGGGCTTCCAGCCGTCGGTGTATTCCTCACCCACGATCTTGATGTCGCCTTTTTTCACGGCAGCGTCAATGATTTCTTGCTGGCCACCGCGCAGGAAGTTGGCGTTGGGGTCGGTGGGCGAGCCCTTGATCATCACGTAATTGCCCTTCGGACGGGCTTCGAGGATGGCGCGGGCTTGCATGCGGCCCACTTCCACGTTGTCAAAGGTGATGTAGAACACGCCGGGCGCTTCGATCAGGCGGTCATAGGCGACAACGGGGATTTTTTGCTGGTTGGCCTTGTTGATGGCGGGCAGGATGGCGTCTTTGTCCATGGCCAGAATGATCAGGGCCTTGGCACCTTTGGCAATCAGGCTATCGATGTCCGCCAATTGCTTTTCAGGCGAACCACCGGCGTCTGCGCTGATGTAGCTGGCACCGTCTTTGGCCAACTGGGCTTTGATGGCGGCTTCGTCAGTCTTCCAGCGTTCTTCCTGGAAGTTGGACCAGCTCACCCCCACGACTTGCGCAAACGCTCCGGCAGCGGCCATGCTGAGTGCAAAAGCAGTCAGGCTAGTTTTCAGTTTCATCGTTGTCTCCAGTTGCTTGGCCTGTTTGAGGCCTATGGTTTTGGAAAGACTCTGCAGAGTCACCGCGCTGCCGTAAATGCAACACGGTGCATTTAGTAAGGACGGCGAACTAATTGTTCGGGGCTTTGTGGAGCATGCGAATAGGGATAAACCCGACATAGTTTATTTGTCGAACTTAATAAGATGGGTCGCTTCTTTCCTATTCCATAAAGGTTTGCGGCGTGCGCCCCCATTCACCCTGTTTGAGACCTGCCGTGCGCTTGCTGATGGCGCTTTTGTGTTCGGTACATGGTGTTTTGGCAACCGAGATACCCCCATTGCCTGCCACCCCACGTTTTCTGGAAGAGACGGACACGGCGGGCCTGCAAAGCCGTTTTGAAGGCGAGGGCGAATACATGGTGGGCGGCGGTGTGGCCACCTGGGACTGCGATGGAGACGGCCTGCCCGAGGTGTACGTGACAGCCGGGGTCAACAAGGCCAAGTTCTACCGCAACCGCAGTCCACGGGGAGGCGCACTCACGCTGCAAGAGCAGCGCTCCGGCCTGGAACTGACCAATGCAACGGGCGCCTACCCGCTGGACATAGACGGTGATGGTCAAACCGACCTGGTGGTGCTGCGGGTGGGCGAGGTACAGGTGTTCAGGGGGCTGGGTCAATGCCGGTTCGAAAAGGCCAACGAAGCGTGGAATATCCGCACCGGCAACAGGTGGCACACCGCGTTTTCAGCCACTTGGGAAAAAGGCCAGGCCTGGCCCACACTGGCCTTCGGCACCTACACCGACCGCAGCAAGCCCGAATTCCCGTGGGGCAGTTGTACGCCTGGTTTGTTGCTGCGCCCCCGGGAGGGAGGCGGGTACCAGCCGGCCATGCCGTTGGTGCCGGGCCACTGTGCACTGTCCATGCTGTTTTCCGACTGGAACCGCTCGGGGCAAGCGGCTTTGCGGGTCAGCAATGACCGCGAGTACTACAAGGGGGGCGAAGAGCAGTTGTGGCATTTGCCGCCCGGTGATGCGCCTGCCCTGTACACCGCGGCACAGGGTTGGAAACCCTTGCAGATCTGGGGGATGGGCATTGCCAGCCATGACCTCAATGGCGACGGTTATCCGGACGTTTTTCTGACCAGCATGTCCGACAACAAGCTGCAAACCCTGGAGGATGGTGCGGCACATCCGCGCTACAAGGATGTGGCATTCAAGCGGGGCGTTACCGCCCACCGCCCCTATGTGGGGGGCGATGTCCATCCCAGCACCGCGTGGCATGCGCAGTTTGCCGACATGAACAACGACGGTCGGGTTGATCTGTTCATCGTGAAGGGCAATGTATCCACCATGCCGGACTTCGCCACCCTGGATCCGAACAATCTGTTGCTGCAAAAAGCCGATGGCAATTTTGTGGAGGCTGGCAGCCAGGCCGGCTTGGCCAGTTTCAAACGCGGGCGTGGCGGCATGGTGGTTGACCTGAATGGGGATGGTTGGCTGGATGTGCTGGTGGTGAACCGCTGGGACAAAGCACAGGTCTGGCGCCAAACCAGCAGTGGTGCTGCGGCGGGTGCTGGGCACTGGTTGCAGCTGCGCCTGCAGCAGGCGGTGGGCAACCGCGATGCGGTAGGCGCCTGGGTGGAGGTCCGGCTGGGCGAGTCTGACACGTCCCCCGTGATCCGGCAGGAGCTGACTGTGGGCGGCGGCCACGCCAGCGGCCACATGGGCTGGATGCATTTCGGCGTGGGCGACGCCACGCGCGTTCAGATTCGCGTGCAATGGCCGGGCGGCAGCTGGAGCCCGTGGTCCAGCGCAGCCGCTAACGATTTCTATGAACTCTCGGAAGCCGGTTTGCGGACCTGGAAAGCGCCATGAACAAGACACTTCTCTCGCTGGTACTGGCTGGCAGCTTGGCTTGCACGGCGGTGACGGTGAGCGCACAAAGTGTGGCGACCGGCATGCGTCCCGCGCAGGACTACAGCGCCAGTGTGGCGACCGATTGGTTCAGTCTGGCACTCTTGTTGACCCAGCAGACGCCCGGATACAGTCCGCCCGTGGCCTCCCGCGCATTGGCCTACCTGGGGCTGACCCTGTATGAGTCGGTGGTGCCGGGCATGCCGCAGAACCGCAGCTTGGCGGGGCAACTCAACGAGTTGCAGTCCTTGCCCTGGGCCCAGCCGGATGAAGTCCTGCACTGGCCCACAGTAGCCAACGCGGCGATGGCGTCCATGATGCGCATGATGTTTCCCCATGCCAGTGCCGAGAACAAGGCCCGCATCGACCTGCTGGAGCGCAGTTTGCCGCTCCGGCACACGCAAGATTTTGACCCCCAGGCCGTGACTGCGGAGGTTGGCAACCGCTCGGAGACATTCGGCAAGCTGATGGCCATGGCCATCATGACCTGGGCCCGCACCGATGGCGGCCACGAAGCCTGGGGGCCGCTACGGCGCAACCAGCAGAACTATGTACCGCCCAGCGGAGAGGGCCAGTGGTCCGCCACGCCACCTGCGTTTGCCGCCCCCTTGCTGCCCTGGTGGGGGGACATCCGCCCCTTCGTGCTCAAAAGCGGCAGTGACTGCGCTGCACCGCCTATCCCGGCGTACTCTGAGGCACCGGGCTCTGCGTTTTACAAGGAGGCGCAGGAGCTCTATCGCGTGAGCAATCAGGCCACCCAGGAACAACGGCAGGTGGCGCTGTACTGGGCGGATGATCCGCTCAAAACGCCCACCCCGGCAGGCCATTGGACCTTCATTGCCGGGGACTTGCTCAAGCACAACAAGGCCACGCTGGCGCAGGCGGCCCGAACCTATGCGCAACTCAACATGGCGATGGCGGATGCTTTCATCGCGGGGTGGAAGACCAAATACACCGTGAATCTGTTGCGGCCGGTCACCTATATACAGCTGGTCATCGACAGCAACTGGGTGCCCACGCTGATGCACACGCCACCGTTTCCGGAATACCCCTCGGGGCATTCGGTGCAGTCCAGCGCAGCAGCGGGGGTGTTGGAGCAAGTGTTCGGTGCCAACAAGCCGTTCACCGACAACACCCACAACGACAGAGGTTGGGGGCCGCGTACTTTTGCCAGCTTCCGGGCTGCTGCGGACGAAGCCGCCATCTCGCGGATGTACGGCGGCATCCATTTCCGCAGTGGCATAGAGGGCGGAAAAGTGCAGGGCCGCTGCGTCGCCCAGCATGTCTTGGCGCTCAAGTTCGCGCGTTAAATCCAGCACCCGCGTCTAGGGCAGGACGTGCAGCTCAGGCCTCGCCCACCCCGATAGGTGCAGGCGCCCGCATCACGATGCGGGTGAACAGGCGGTCGTACACCGGGTCGCGCTGGCCTTTGTGGGCCAGCGGGTCGCGGTTGGCTTCAAAAGCGGCGTCCAGCTCAGCCCAGTCCTGGCCGCTCAGGGTGCTTTGGGCTACCGGCAGGATGGCAGTTTCTTCCAGCTGCATATGGTCCAGATAGGCCTGCACGTAGCGGCGCACGGCGGTGTCAAAGGCAGCGCGGCGGCTCTCGCCTATGAGTTCCCAGGCCAGTAAGAGGTGCTGCAGTTCGCGCACCGAGGCTTCGCTGTGGGCGTGGTCTTCCTCCAGTTGGACGATGGTGTCTATGGTGTGAGGCGCCGCGCGCGCCACCCGGGGGAACAGCAGGTGGGACTCTTTGGGGTGGTGCAGCTTCTCGGGGAATTCGTCGATGTAGAAGAGCATGGCCCGCAGCACGTCAAAGAAGCTGTCGGGGGCATCCCCCGGGCCGCGGTCCAGCATCAGGGTGAGCGACTGCAGCATGGCGCGTAGCGCAGCGTGCTCGTCTTGGATGATGTCCAGGCTACGGTGTGTCATGGGGCTCTCCTCGTGCGGGTGCCGGAGCTTCGCATGCCGGGCCTCGCTTGGCCTTGATACACCTCAAGAGGTGTGCAGCTTTGTCCCGATGGCTTGGGTACCATCAGGGGCACGCTACTCCTTGAATCTGCTGTCATGACTCCACGCGCTATTGCTTCTACCCCTTGGTTCCGCCGCCTGGTCTGGGGGCTTGGCGGTGTGCTGGCCGTGTGGGCGCTGGCTTGGGCGGTGGTGCCGTCGCTGGCCAAAAGCCAGGCGCAAAGCCGCCTGAGCGAGTTGCTGGGACGGCAAGTCACCATCGGGAGCATGGCGTTTTCGCCCTGGTCGCTGGAGCTCACGGTGCGGGACTTTGCGGTGGCCACGGCCGATGGCAAGGGCGTGCAGATCTCGGTGGACCGCTTGTATGTGGATGCCGAACTCCAGTCCCTGTTCCGGCTGGCGCCGGTGATTGACGCAGTCACCGTCGATGTGCCACGGGTGCAGCTCACCCACCTGGGCCAAGGCCGCTATGACGTGGACGACATTCTCCAGCGCCTGAACACGCCCGACGACACCCCCGCCGGCCCCACCCCGAAATTTGCGCTCTACAACCTGAGCCTGAACCAGGGCAGCGTGGACTACACCGACCGCGCGGGTGGCGCCGAGCGCCTGCACACCCTGCGGGACGTGCAGATCAGCCTGCCCTTTTTGAGCAGCTTCGATTCCCAACGCGACGTGTTGGTCTCGCCCCGCCTGGCTTTTGTGCTCAATGGCAGCCACTTTGACTCGGAAGCCCAAGGTACGCCATTCGCGCAAAGCCGCAAGGGTGAGGCCGAGTTGAAGATCCGCCAGCTGGACCTGGCGCCTTACTTGCCCTACCTGCCGGCCGGCTTGCCGGTCAAACCCCAGAGTGCGGTGGTGGATGCCGACCTCCAACTGGGTTTTGTGCAGAGCCCGCAAACGGCAGTCACCCTGTCCGGCTCCGTCACCGTGAGCCGCCTGGCCGTGCAAGACAGCAAAGGCAAACCGCTGTTTTCTGCGGACAGCTTGCAGGTGGGCCTGGCGGATGTGCGCCCGCTGGAGCGCAGCGTGAAGCTCTCGGGCATGACCCTGAACGGGCCGGCGCTCAAGGTGCTGCGCGCAGCCGATGGCAGCCTGAACCTCCTGTCGCCCGTATCTGGCACACAAAATGCTCCTAAAAACATAGCTGCTCGCGCAGAGCCTGCGAGCGCTAATGGCCTAAATGATGCCAAAACGACCGCGCTTAGCCCCTGGGTGCTGCAGCTGGATACTTTGGCTTTGAAGAATGCCTCGGTGGACTGGACCGACCAGACCACCGCCCCGGCGACTCGCTTGGGGCTGCGGGACTTGCAGCTTGGCGCCTCCCGGCTGCAGTGGCCCATGAAAGAAGCCGCCACGCTGGATGTGAAGGCCCGTCTGCAAAGCCTGTCCCCCGGCGCCCAAGCCCCGGCCACCCAGATCAGTCTGCAAGGCGAGGGCACGGTGCATGCCGGCAAGGCCGAAGCCAGCGTGTCCGACTTCGGGCTGGGGCTGGTGTCAGGCTATGTGTCGCCCTACTTGGTGCCCACCTTGCGCGGGCAGGCCGACACCCGCGTGGCCATCGCCTGGGACGGCCAGCGCCAGACGGCCCATGTGCAAAAGCTGGCCCTGCGGGATGTGGCTTTGGTGGGTGAGAAGCCGGCCGCAGGAACCCGCGCGAAGGCGGATGGCACGGACAACCGCCCCCGCGCAGCAGACCTGCCGCAGTTCAAGCTGCTGGAGCTGAGTGATGTGCGGGTGGACACCCTGGCCCGCAGTGCGACGGTGGGCCAGGTACTGCTGCAAAAGCCCAGCACCGGTGTGCGCCGCGATGCAGACGGCCGCTGGATGTTGGAGAGTTGGCTCAAGCCGGCCGAGGCAAGGGCAGCACCTGTGGCAGCGCCGCCCCCCGGCAAACCGGCAGGCACCAAGACCCCGACGGCCAAGTCGCCCGCACCGTGGAAGCTGAGCCTCGGTGCATTCAAGCTCGAAGACGGCCACGTGGTGTTTGCAGACCGCCTGCCCGCGCGTGCGGTGCGGGTGGAGCTCAGTGGCCTGCAGGTGCAAGCCAAAAACATCCAGCCCGAGGGCAAAAAGCCCATGCCGCTGCAAGTGGATGCCAGGCTGACATCCGGCCAGGCCGAGGCCGGCCGCCTGCGCTACAGCGGCAGTGTGATGTGGGACCCTGTGGTGGTCCAGGGTGAGGTGGACATGGCGGATATTCCGGCCCATGCCTTCGCGGCCTATGCCCTGAATGCTTGGAACCTGGATGTGCTGCGCGCCGACACCAGCTTCAAGGGCCAGGTGCGCTATGCCGCGCGCGCCAATGGGCCGGAGGTGAGCGTGAAGGGCGATGCCGCGCTGGAAGACTTCAAGGCCCACACCACCGGCCAAGGTGCTGAGAGCCTGGGTGAGGAGCTGCTCACCTGGAAGGCCCTGAACGTGCCCGGCATCGCCTTCCATCTGGCACCCGGCACCGCCACCCAAGTGCAGGTGCGTGAGGCGGCCTTGTCTGACTTTTATGCCCGCCTGATCGTGAGCCCGCAAGGGCGTCTGAATTTGCAAGACCTGGGGCAGCGTACGCCCCCCGTCGCCGAGGCTACCAAGTCGGCTCCGGCAGCAGCTGGTGCGGCGGCACCTGCATCTTCCGCGCTTTCGGCGGCGTCTGGCACCGGCATGGCATCTGCCGGTCCGGCTGCCATCATCCAGATGGGCCCCATCAGCTTGGTCAATGGCCGGGTGCTGTTCTCGGACCGCTTTATCCAGCCCAACTACACCGCCAACCTCACCGACCTCACCGGCAAGCTCAGCCGCTTCTCCAACCAGCCCACAGGCGGGGTGGTGCAGCTGGCCGACCTGGAGCTGCGGGGCCGGGCGGAGGGCACGGCGTCGCTGGAGATTCTGGGCAAGCTCAACCCGCTGGCGCAGCCGCTGGCCTTGGATGTGAAAGGCCAGGTGCGTGATCTGGAGCTCTCGCCTTTGTCGCCTTACGCCATCAAGTACGCCGGCTACGGCATCGAGCGCGGCAAGCTGCGTATGGATGTGCACTACACCGTGCAGCCCGATGGCCAGCTCACCGCCACCAACCAACTGGTGCTGAACCAGCTGACCTTTGGCGACAAGGTGGAGGGCGCACCCGCCAGTCTGCCCGTGAAGCTGGCGGTGGCCTTGCTGGCCGACCGCCATGGCGTGATCGACCTGGACCTGCCCATCAGCGGCTCGCTCAACGACCCGCAGTTCCGCATCGGCCCGGTGATCTGGAAGGTCATTACCAATCTGGTTGCCAAGGCCATCACCGCGCCCTTCAGCCTGCTCGCCAATGCCTTCGGGGGTGGGGGCGGTGGCGCCGAGCTCAGCACGGTGGCATTTGCGCCGGGCAGCGCGAGCCTGAGTGAGGCAGCCCGTGCCGGACTGGACCAGGTGGCGCAGGCGCTGCAGGACCGGCCGGCCCTCACGCTCACCGTGGTGGGCGCTGCCCATCTGGAGGCCGAGCGCGAAGCGGCCAAGCGTGAAAAGCTCAAGGTCTTGCTGTTGGCAGAAAAGCGCCGCACGACCAGCGCACAGGGCCAAGATACCGCCGCAGTGTCCAGCTACAGCGCGGAGGAAATGCCGGTGCTGCTGCGCTCGGTGTACCGCCGCTCCGACATCCCCAAACCCCGCAACCTGGTGGGCTTGACCAAAGACATTGCGGTGGCGGACATGGAGGCCTTGTTGCTGGCCAACCTGAGTGCTAATGAAGACGACATCCGCGACCTCGCGCTGCAACGCGCTGTGGCGGTGAAGGAATATCTATCGGGCAAGAAGCTGGCTGCAGATCGTCTGTTCCTGGGCGCGGTGAAGACCGCAGGCCCGGCAGCCGACGCCAAGCCGCAGGCGGAACTGGAAATCGGGGGGCACTGAGCATGTACCAACCATCTCATTTTGTGGAAACCCGCCCCGAGGTGCTGCATGCGCTGCTTGCAAGCCACCCCTTGGCCACGCTGGTGACGCTGTCCGCCCAGGGCCTGGAGGCCAACCACATCCCGCTGGTGTTGCGGGTGGGCGCAGAGGGCCGCTGCTCGCTGGTGGGCCATGTGGCCCGGGCCAATCCGCTCTGGAAAGACACCGACCTGAGCGTGCCGGTGCTGGCCATCTTTCAGGGGCCGCAGCACTACATCAGCCCCGGCTGGTATGCCACCAAGGCCGAGCATGGCAAGGTGGTACCGACGTGGAACTACGCGGTGGTGCACGCGAAGGGCCTGCTGACCGTGCATGACGACGCAGCCTGGATCCGCAGCCAGATGCAGCACATCACCACGCAACAGGAAGAGCCCCTGCCCCAGCCCTGGGCCGTGGACGACGCGCCGCGTGACTACACCGACAAGATGATCTCCGCCGTGGTGGGTATCGAGATCGTGGTGGACGAGTGGGTGGGCAAATGGAAGGTCAGCCAGAACCAGCCACCTGCCAACCAGACCACCGTGCGCGAAGGCCTGGAGCGCCAAGGCACCGACGCTGCCCGCACCATGGCGGGCTTGATCCCCCGCCCCTGAACAGAGGTTTTGCCGCCGGGCCGCCCCAAGGCAAAACGCAGCCCCTCGGGGGCAGCGACCCGCGCAGCGGCGGAGCGTGGGGCTCAACAGATTCCGCCGGGCTAGCCCCGTTCTTCGACTGTCCCGTCCGCGTGCTTGGCAAAGCGGCCTTTGTCGCGCGGGTGTACCGGGTCGTTGGCGCCCCAGGGCCAGCCACCGAATTCGGTGCGACGGTAGTCGGCAAAGGCCTGGTGGATTTCGGCCTGGGTGTTCATCACAAACGGGCCGTATTGCGCCACCGGCTCGCCGATGGGGCGGGCCTGCAGCACCAACAGCTCGCTCTCGGCATCGCCATTCACCAAAGTGCAGTCGTGGTCGGCTTGCACCACCATCACGGACTTCACAGGCACATCTTCACCCGCCACTTGCAAAGCGCCGCCTTTGAAGAAGTACAGCACCCGTCGGGTGTCCGCGCTCTGGGCGGCTGGCAGCGTCCACTGCGCACCGGGGCTGAGTTGGATGGTGTAGATGCCGAGGTCGCTGCCGGGCTCGCTGGCCCAAGAATCGGGCGGCGGTGGCAGGCCTTGTTGGTCATTGAGCTTGCCGGCAATGCAGACCACCTCTGTGGTTTTACCTTGCGCGTCGGTGGCCGTGATGCGGGGAATGTCTTCGTGCCAGAACATGGTGAAGTGCGGCTCGGCCATTTTGTTTTTGGCCGGCAGGTTCACCCAAATCTGGAACAACTCGGTGGGGTTGGGCGCGTCGGTGTGCAGCAGTGGAAACATCTCGCAGTGCACGATGCCTTTGCCGGCCGTGAGCCACTGCACATCGCCGCCGCCGAAGCGGGCGGTGGCGCCCAGCGAGTCGGAATGGTCGATGCGGCCGTTGCGCACGATGGTGACCGTCTCAAACCCTCGGTGCGGGTGGGAAGGAAAGCCCGGCACCGTATCTCCGTGGTACATGCTCCAGCCATCCTTGCCGGCAAAGTCCTGGCCGATGTTGCGGCCGGCCAGCAGGGCCGGGTCCGGCGCCATCTGTGCGTTGCCGGCGGGGTAGGCGTCGTTGTGGTGCACGCAGAACAGGAAGGGGTCCAGGGTCTGCCAGGGGAAGCCCAAAGGGGCGATGGAGAGCAAGGTTTTCATAGGTGTTGGCCTTGGGTTTGAAATGGTTGCAAGGTCGGCACGACGCCGTCTTTCACGGCCTGCCGGTGCGGCTCATGGCGTCTGGGTGAGCAATGCCAGCATGAGGTGAATGCGGGCCTTGAGGGGGCTCAGCCCCTGGCTGTCGGTCAGGGTGTCCGCAGCGGTGGCAAGCACCTGGCCGAAGAGGCAGCGTGTGCTGCGTTGCACCGCCACGCCAGCGGCCACGGCCTGAATCAGTGCCTCGTGCAGTTCTGCATGCACGGTGCCGTTGCCGGTGCCTGCCACCACAATGCCGCGCACCCCTTGTGCCATGAGTGCCTGCACCATCTGGCCGTTGGCGCCTGCATAGCTGGAAAGCAGTTCGACCCGGGGCCAGGCGGCGGGCGGGGTGGAGAGAACCCGTTCCAGCAGGGTTTGCGGGTGCGGCTCGCTGGCGGGGGCCGGCCAGTCTCTGAAGCGTCTCACCGCCCCTTCTTCCACCACGCCCAGCAGCCCTGCGGGCTCGGAGGAAAACGGGTCCACCAGGTAGCTATGGACTTTCTGGACATCGTGGGGGCTGTGGATCTTGCCGGCGCACACCACCATGACCCCCCGGGCCCCGGGGGTGCGCGCAACGGCCATGGCGTCCACCAGGTTTTGCGGGCCGTCCGGGACCAAGGCTGTGGAGGGACGCATGGCGCAGGTCAGGACCACGGGCTTGCCGGGCGCGAGTACCGTTTGGAGGAAAAATGCACTCTCTTCCACGGTGTCGGTGCCATGGGTGATCACCACGCCTGCCACATCCGCCTGCGCCAGCCAATGGGCGCAGCGCTGCGCGAGCTGCTGCCACAGCGCAAACCCCATGTCTTTGCTGTCCACCTGGGCGACTTGCTCCAGCACCATCTCGCCATGGCCGCCCTGCGGCGTACCGGCCGATTCCAGCAGCTGGGCAACACCGACCTCACCAGCCTTGTAGCCAATGTTGTCACTCGACTGCGTGGCCCGTCCGGCGATGGTGCCGCCGGTACCGAGTACCACGATACGGCGGGGGGGCGGGGAAGAGGCGGCAGGCGTCATGGTGCGGATGTCCTTGGTGCGATGTTGCAGGGGTGGTGGGCGCGTCGGTGCGCCTCGATGCCCGTATTGTCGTTCCTGTCTCCGGCGGCATTTTTGCGCAGGGGGCGGCAAATGGCACCGGGGATCCAAGGGGCCCCCGCTTCTCCACTACCATGGCAGCCATGATGTTGATTTCCATATGGGGCCGGGCGCTGTGGCTTGTGGCCGGGGCTTCGGCTTTGTTGTTCCTGGATGCCAGCTTGCGCCCGGCGCCGGCGGCGCCAGCGCTCGCGCAGATGCCCGCCGTGGCGGTGCATGGCAAGCCGGTAGAGGCTGCATCGCTCAAGCGGGTGGCTATGGGGGCGGTGCCCATGCCGCCGGGTACCGCCGCTGCGCACGCCAGCAGCTTGCTGCCCATGCCCGCGAATAGCCCGTCGGCGCTCAGCCTGTTCTGGTTTTCGGGGGAGCGCGAAAGCGGACCGTTGGTACAGATTGCCGCCACCCAGTGGGACCGGGCCAGCGGGCGCTGGAGGGAGCCTCGTTTCGTCGTCAACCGCCACACCATGGGCGATGTGTTGGGCCATGGTTTGCGGCGCTTGGGCAACCCGGTGGCGTGGATGGACGCGCAAGGCCGCATGCACCTGTTTGTGGTGGCCACCGGTTGGGGGGGGTGGGCTGCCAGCCGGGTGCTGCATCTGCGCCAGAGCAGCGCCTCGCAGAATTTGAGTGAACTGGCGTTTGAACCGGTGCGGGTGCTGCCCCTGTCGTGGCTCTGGAACACCAGCTTTCTGGTGCGCAATGCGGTTCTGCCTTTGCAGGATGGTGGTGCGGTGCTGCCGGTGCATTTTGAGCTGGGGCTCAAGTACCCGAGCGCCGTTCGGCTGGGGGCAGACGGCGGGTTTGCCGGTATGGCGCGCATGTCGCAGCTCGCCTACCAGCTGCAGCCCACCTTGTTGGCGCGCAGCCCTTCGGAGTGGATTGCACTGATGCGTGATCAGCGGCCCAACGGCAAAGTGACTGCCGTACGCACCGAAGACGGCGGTGCCCATTGGCAGGACCTGCCGGATTTGCCCCTGGGCAATCCGGATGCCGCGGTGGCGGGCTTGGTCTTGGGGCCCCGGCAGATGCTGCTGGCCCACAACCCGACACCGGAAGGGCGCGCCAAACTGGAACTCAGTCGCAGTCCGGATGGCTTGCAATGGACGCTCCAGCAGACTTTGCGGGAGGGCGCGCCAGACGCAGAGTTTTCTTACCCCGCCATGGCGTGGGCCGATGACGCGCTGTGGATCGCCTACACCGTGGACCGGGCGACCTTGTCATGGCAGCGATTTGTTCCGGGAGGCACCCCATGAGCGCGCCGGCATTGCCGGAGCTGTGGCTCATGCAGGGGTGGTTGCATGTGGGCTGGGCCTTGGTACTCGCTGGTGTGAGTGCCGTCTTGATGGCGCGCCTGGGGCTGGCCCTGCCGGTGCGCCGCACGCTGGCGGCTGCATTCGGGCTGTGGGCGCTGTGGCCTGGAAACCTGTCTGCCGCGTATTGGCTGGGTCTGGCGTTTCAGGCACCCAGTGTGCTGGGGGCACTGGCGTGTGCCACATGGGGCTGGGCGGCCCTGGCTCGTCCGGTCGGGGCGCGGCAAACGCAGGGCCGGCCTGTGCGCAGGGCGGAGGCAGCGCTGGTTCTGGCAGGCATGGCACTGGGTTGGGTGCTGCTGCTGGACACGTTTGCCCTGTTGCCGTGGGCGGTGTACGCACTGGGTTTTGGTCAAGCTGCATTGGTCGTGGTGCTGGGCCTGGCGCTGCTGCCCCTGTTGCAGGCCGGCGCGATGACACGTGCAGCCGCTTGGTGGGCACCTCTGGCGGTGGCCTTGTTTGTGGTGTTGCGCTTGCCCACGGGCAATGTGTTTGATGCGGTGATGGACCCCTGGCTCTGGTTGGCATTGCACGGCCTGGCCGTGCGCAGCATGCTGCGAAACCGCAGGACCAAGGGTTAACCCTAGCTGTTGAACGCCACAGTAGGCGTGGAAGGGTGGGCGCCGTATCGTTGCGCCCTGTTTTGAAGCCTGCGGCGCGCCCCTGAGCGTGTCCGCCTTGGGTTCATCGCATTGGCAATCAACCCCTTTCCAAAAGACCCACCATGTCATCCACATCCGGGCGCAAGCCGCTCTACAAATCTCTTTACGTCCAAGTGCTCACTGCGGTGGCTTTGGGCGTGTTTCTTGGCCATTTTTTCCCCCAGACCGGTGCTGACATGAAGCCGCTGGGCGATGCCTTCATCAAGCTGATCAAGATGATCATTGCGCCCATCATCTTCTGCACGGTGGTGGTGGGCATTGCGGGTATGGAAGACATGAAGAAGGTCGGCAAGACCGGCGGCTTGGCCTTGCTGTACTTTGAGATCGTCTCGACCGTGGCCCTCGTGATCGGCTTGGTGGTGGTCAACCTCTTGCAGCCCGGTTCGGGCATGCATGTGGACCCCGCATCGCTGGACACCAAGAGCATTGCCGCCTACACCGCCCCCGGCAAGATGCAGGGTACGGTGGACTTTTTGCTGAACATCATCCCGACCTCGGTGATCGATGCGTTCGCCAAGGGCGAAATCCTGCAGGTGTTGTTGTTCTCGGTGTTGTTCGGCTTTGCGCTGCACAAGTTCGGGGGCCGGGGCACCATGGTGTTTGACCTGATCGAAAAGACTTCGCATGTGCTGTTCGACATCGTGGCCATCATCATGAAGGTGGCTCCCATCGGTGCCTTCGGTGCCATGGCCTTCACCATCGGTAAATACGGTGTGGATTCGCTGTTCTCGCTGGGCAAATTGATGGGCGCGTTTTACGTGACCTGCCTGCTTTTTGTGTTTGGCGTGCTGGGCATCATCAGCCGCCTGCACGGGTTCAGCATCGTGAAGTTTGTGCGCTACATCAAGGAAGAGTTGCTCATCGTGTTGGGCACCTCGTCCTCTGAATCGGTGTTGCCGCGCATGATGGAAAAGCTGGAGAACCTGGGTGCCCGCAAGTCGGTGGTCGGCCTGGTGATCCCCACGGGCTACTCGTTCAACCTGGACGGTACCTCCATCTACCTGACCATGGCGGCCGTGTTCATTGCCCAGGCCACGGACACCCCCATGGACCTGACCCAGCAGCTCACCTTGCTGGCCGTGTTGTTGCTCACGTCCAAGGGCGCCGCCGGTATCACCGGTAGCGGCTTCATCGTGCTGGCTGCCACTTTGTCTGCCGTGGGCCATGTGCCGGTGGCTGGCCTGGCGCTGATTCTGGGTATTGACCGCTTCATGTCCGAAGCCCGTGCGCTGACCAATCTGGTGGGCAACGGCGTGGCGACCCTGGTGGTGGCCAAGTGGACCGGTGACCTGGACATGGCGCGACTCCAAGAAGGCCTTGACAACCCAACGGCCATCGAAGCCCAGGAGCCCGAAGTGCTGCTGGACCAGAAGGTGGCCACCATGGCGGTGCCAGCGGACGCGCGCTGATCTCACCGAGGGACGGAAAACACAAAGGGCCTGTCGGGCCCTTTTTTATTGCGGCCTGCGGCCGTTGATCAGGTTGACCAGAACCATCACCACAGCAATCACCAGAAGGATGTGGATGAATCCCCCCATGGTGTACGCACTGACCAGCCCTAGAAGCCACAAAACGATACGCACAACGGCGATGGCGTAGAGCATGAGGAGCCTTCAAACAGGCGTGCGCAAGTGCGCGGCATTCCAGTGTCGGCCTTGCCGGGGCTTGTGGCTGTGTGGCCGGGCACACAGTCCTGTGCGCAGTGCGCACGGGGTGGCGAATGCCTGCTCCTATACTTGCGCCAGACCCATCCGTCCCCATCTTCCAGAGGTTTTCATGAACGTCCTGATGCTCCACGGCATTAACCACAACATGTTCGGCAAGCGCGACCCGGTGCAGTACGGCACCATCACGCTGGACGAGATCAACGCCCAGCTGAACGCCTTGGGCCGCGAACTGGGCGCGGACGTGCAAACCTTCCAGACCAACCATGAAGGCGCCATGTGCGAGCGCATTCACCAGGGATTTGCCGACGGTGTGGACGCCGTCCTCATCAATGCCGGCGCCTGGACGCACTACAGCTATGGCATCCGCGACGCGCTGGCCATCCTGACCTGCCCCATCGTCGAGCTGCACATGTCCAACATCCATGCCCGTGAGGAATTCCGCCACACATCGGTGTTTGCGGACATCGTCAAGGGCCAGATTGCAGGCTTCGGTGTGGACAGCTATCTGTTGGCCCTGCGCGCCGCAGTGTCTGCGGCGAACGCTGCGAAGAAATAGTCAACACCGGATAGCCGGCCTAGGCCTTGGAGGCGCCCCGGATCTACAAGCCCTGCTTGGTCGGGGTTGCTGGAGCGCCGGGGATGAGCAGCCACTCGCGGCGGAACAGCCAGTCCTGCACCTGCCAGAGATTGTCCAGAGTCACTTCGCCGTCCTTGTGTCGGCTCTTCACGTGCCAGCGCTGCGCCAGCAGGGTGCAATCGGGTAAGCAGGATGGGGGCTGGTTCAAGTCTTCTTGCAGCCAGACCACGGCATCGAATTCATTCAGCAAGCGGGCCAGCCGTTCTTTGGGCGGCATTTCGGGGTAGAGCGCGCCGGTGTTGCGGCCTTCGGCGTCATAGGGGGTGATGCGCGCACCCTGCAGCTGGAAGTGGTAGCGCTCGTACTGGCCGGTGAAACCGTTCGGGACCGCCACCCGCTGGCCCCGCATCTGCGCTGCGATGTCCGGGCTGTAGTCAGCGTCGTCCTTGGAGAGGGGCTGCACCATCAGCGTGAAGCAGCCATAGACTGCCAGCACCGCCACCAGGCTGGCGTTGCCTACCCATGATTTTCGATAAAAACCGGCCACGGCGCTCGCCAAACCTGCGCAAACAGCTATCAAAGTGATAGCAACTTCAGTGGTTGATGCCATCCCGAGTGCACCCATGACTCCGCTGATACGGCCGAGCATCACCAGCGCGGGCAGGGTGATCACCAGCGTCAGCCAGAACCAGACGCGGGGTAGCCGGTCCCACACCAGGGCCATGGCGATGGCCACCGCCGGCATGGCCGGAATGACATAGCGCTCCGAGCGCTGGTTGGGGATGGTGAACACCACCAGCCACACCAGCACCCAGGCCAGCAGCACCCACAGCGCGGGGCTCAGCGTGGACGGCCGGCGCACTTGGCCCGCATGGCGCAGCGCCAGCAGGCAAAAGCCCAGCACCGGCAGCGCCAGCAGGCCGCCGTTGGCCGGGTAGGCGAAGAGCTGCGTCCACATCGGGTATGGCCCCGAGAGGGCGGCCTGCCAGTAACCCATGCTGCTGGACATCTTGCCCGCGTTCTCGGCGACGACGAACTCCTGCCAGACGCTGGCCGGGTCCGGGTCCAGCACAAACCACAGGGCAAAAATACCCACACCAATCAGCGCGCTCCAGCCCGCGCCGACCGTGGTGCGAATGGCCGTGCGCCAACTCCAGGGCGTGCTCAGCACTATGGCGCACCACAAGGCTGCTGCTGCGGGCGCTACCAAGGCAAAAGACTTGTAGGCCGCGCCCAGGCCCATGGCCAGGCCAAACAAGGTGTAGGCCAGCGGGCCGGGCGTGGAGTCCGCGCGCTGTCCGCTGCCAACGGTGCTGCCCCGCACGCGCAGCCACAGCACCCACCACATGGGCAAGGCCAGCCAGAAGGTTTCGGGGGCCGACGTGAGGTACGCCCGCCCATAGCGGAAGGTGGAGAAAAACAGCAGGTACAGGGCGGCTGCGACGCAGGCGGTGCGCAGCCGGCTGGACGCCTCGCTCATGCGGTAGGCGAACAAGGCCAGCAGCACGGTGGTGGCAAAGGTGTAGGCAATGCTGGGGAGGCGCAGTGCAAACAAGTTCCAGGTTTCGCCCCAGCCACCGGCCACCATGGCCTGCCAGATCAGCAAGGGCGGCTTGGTGTTGCGGGTGCCCACCAGCTCGGACTGCAGGGGCAGCCAGTGGCCGCTCTCGGCGGTCATGCGGGCGATGTGGATGTACACCATCTCGTCGCCATTGGTGGGCGCGTAGCGGCTGCCAAGGCCGAACAAGTAGAGCGCAGCTGCTACAAAAACAAGAGCTAGCCACGCAATATCCGCGGGCGCTAGAGGCTCAAAATGCTTGTAATTGGGCCGCATGCTGTGTTCAGTCTTGCTTGCGTTTGAAGGTCCAGCGGTCATTGGCCAGGAAGTTGCTGACGCTGGCTGCCACGATGGCGATGAGGTTGGCCAGGCGGTAATCCATGCTGCCCGAGAGCAAGAGCGTCAATACATATTGCATGCCGCTGCCGAAGGCCGAAGCGGTGACGTACTGGCCGAACTCGCGGCCCAGCAGGCGCAGGCTCACGGGTTGCACCTCCCCCGCTTCCAGGGATTGGACCCGGTCCGACCAGGTCCATAAGCGGTTCCAGGTGAAGTTGTTCACGGTGGCCAGCGTGATGGCCAAGGCCAGCGAGAAATAGGGCTTGTTGTAGCCGGCTTCGATATGGTTGAACAGGTACTCGTGCCCGAAGTGCAAGACCGCCAAGTTCACCACCGTGCCGCTGGCGCCGACGATGCCGAACTTGATGTAGCGGTAGCGCTCCAGCAGCCTGAGCGCCCAGAGCACTACCCGTTGCACAGCGCTCATGTTGCGGCACCTGTGCCGGCTGATGCACCATTTAAAAAGGCCAGCGCTTGGTCCAGCACCGGATCAGGCGCGATGCGCTTGAGGCACTGGTTGTCCCCATCGCAGAAGGTGAGGCGATGGTTGTAGGCAGTCAGGCACGGGGAGCAGGCAATGCCGCTCTCCAGAATGATGGTGCGGTGGCCCAGCGGGCCATACAACCTGCCGGTCTCCGGCCCGAAGAACACCATGGTCTGAATGGGGGTCACCGTGGCGAAATGGCTGGGGCCGCCGTCGTTGGTGATCAGCAGGGCACTGGCGTGCATGAGCATAAGCAGCTCGCGGATGCTCTTGGTGTAGCCGGTCAGGTTCAGGCAGGCCTCGTCGCCGACTTGCGTCTGCAAATCACGCGCCAGCACGGCGTCGTCCTTCAGGCCGATGAGGCCCACCGCATAGCCGGCCTTGCACAAGCCTTGCACCACGCGCGCATAGTGGCTGGCAGGCCAGGCCCGTTCGGGCAGGATGCCGCCGCCGGCATAGACCAGCACCAGGCGCCGTTCGCGCGTCACAGGGTGGTCGCTCTCCAGCTTGCTGCGGTAGGTTTCCAGTTCGGTGTCGGTGAACTTGACGGACAGTTCGGGGTCCACCGGTGTGTTGCGGATGGCCGCAGCGCGGTTGCGCGGCATGCTGTCCGGTGCAGCCAAAGCATCGACCAGCGACAAAAACTGTTTACTGATGTGCTGGTAGGGGTTGTAGGGGATGCTGTGGTTGATGAAGCTGCCGCGGTACAAGCCTTCCTGGGTGTGCGGGGTGAAACCCACCCGCACCGGCGCACCGGTGCTGAAGGACAGGAGTGCGCTCACCCGCGAAAACAGCTCGCAGTCGATGACGGCATCCAAGCCAATGCTGCGGAACTTCAGGCTGACTTTCAAAATGTCCGCAATCAGCGAGCCGCCGGAACGGTCGTCCAGCGTGTGCATGTGCTCCACGTCTGTCAGCGACAAGAGCTTGGAGACTTCCTGGTTCTTTTTGAGCTGCAGAATGTGGATAGCCGCACCGGGATACTTGCGGCGCAGCTCCGCAAACATGGGGCCTGCCAGCACGATGCTGCCCATCTCGGACAGCAGGATGACCAGGATGTTTTTCGGCGCCGCCGGCATGCGCGCCGGTGCACCGAATAGCCCCGTCAAATGCACCCATGCAGACACACCGCCGCAGAGTAGCTGGCCAGCCCAGCGGTCAATGAAGCGTTGTGTCTGGATGTTCATGGGCCTGGATTATTTCAGGCCCGCCGCTGCGCGCAGCGTTTGTGCTTTGTCGGTGCGCTCCCAGGTGAACTCGGGCTCTTCGCGGCCGAAGTGGCCGTAGGCGGCGGTTTTCTCGTAGATGGGGCGCAGCAGGTCCAGCATCTGGATGATGCCCTTGGGACGCAGGTCGAAATGCTCGTTCACCAAGGCGGCAATCTGGTCGTCAGGGATGACGCCGGTGCCTTCGGTGTACACGGTCACGTTCATGGGCTTGGCCACGCCGATGGCGTAGGCCACCTGCACCTGGCACTGACGCGCCAGACCGGCTGCCACCACGTTTTTGGCGACGTAGCGGGCTGCATAGGCGGCAGAACGGTCCACCTTGGACGGGTCTTTGCCGGAGAATGCGCCCCCGCCGTGGGGGCAGGCGCCACCGTAGGTGTCCACAATGATTTTGCGTCCGGTCAGGCCGCAATCGCCCTGGGGGCCGCCGATCACAAAACGGCCGGTGGGGTTGATCAGGTAGCGGGTGTTTTGCAGCCACTCTTTGGGCAGCACGGGCTTGATGATTTCTTCAATGATGGCTTCGGTGAACGAGGCCTTCATCTTGTGCTGGGTTTCCGACTGGTCGGGGCTGTGCTGGGTGGACAGCACCACGGTGTCGATGCTGTGGGGCTTGCCGTCCACATAGCGCATGGTGACCTGGCTCTTGGCGTCCGGGCGCAGGAAGGGCAGGCGGCCATCTTTGCGCAGCTGCGCCTGGCGCTCCACCAGGCGGTGGGCGTAGTAAATGGGCGCGGGCATCAGCTCGGGCGTTTCATCGCAGGCGTAACCGAACATCAGGCCTTGGTCGCCGGCACCGATATTGAGGTGGTCGTCTGAGGCGTGGTCCACCCCTTGGGCGATATCGTTGGACTGCTTGTCATAAGCGACCAATACCGCGCAACCCTTGTAGTCGATGCCGTATTCGGTGTTGTCGTAGCCGATGCGCTTGATGGTGTCGCGTGCGACCTGGATGTAGTCCACATGCGCGTTCGTGGTGATTTCACCGGCCAGAACCACCAGACCGGTGTTGGTCAGGGTCTCGGCGGCCACGCGGGAGCGGGGGTCTTGCTTGAAAATCGCATCCAGAATCGCATCGGAAATCTGGTCGGCCACCTTGTCGGGGTGACCTTCAGAGACGGATTCAGAGGTAAAGAGGAAGTCGTTCGCCATGGTTTTCTCCAAAATAAACATCAAGACGCGTTGCTTGAGCTTTGGAGCTTTCAGCGAACGCTTTAGCAGATCCGCCGTAATCGGCGAGGCACAATGGCTTCCTTTTTGATCAGTTGCCCCTGTGAAGTCACCCTGCAAGTAGTTCTGTAACTCGGTGACGTCGCGGATTTTAGCCCACCCATGGCCCTTGTATTTCAATTCCTGTCCCGTTGGCCCTTGTGCTTGTTGCACCGCCTCGGGGCTGCCTGTGGCTGGCTGGTCTATGCCTTGTCCCCCGAGTACCGCCGCCGCTTGCAGGATCACGCCCGGCAGGCGGGGGTCCTTGCGCCTGACAGGCGCAAGTCCATTGTGGCAGCCGGCCAAATGGTGATGGAGCTTCCCCGGCTGTGGCTGGGGGCCCCGGTACCGGTTGCCTGGGACGGTGCCTCTTACATTGAGCAAGCGTTGGCTGAACAACGCGGCATCATTTTTCTGACGCCTCACTTGGGTAGTTTTGAAGTGACTGCACAGGCCTATGCGAGCCGCTTTGGGGTATCCGGCGCGCCCATGACGGTGCTGTACCGGCCCGCCCGTCAAAAGTGGTTGCGCCGGATTATTGAGGCCAGTCGTGCGCGACCGGGTCTGCACACGGCACCGGCCAACCTGGCGGGGGTGAAGCAGCTGATCAAAGCCCTGCGTGCGGGCCAATGTGTGGGCTTGCTGCCGGACCAAGTTCCCCCTGAGGGGCAAGGCGCCTGGGTTCCTTTTTTCGGACGCGATGCCTACACCATGACCTTGGCCGCCAGGCTGGCCCAACAAACCGGCGCCCGGCTGGTATTGGCGTGGGGGGAGCGTCTGCCGGCCGGCGCAGGCTACACGGTCTGTGTGCGGCCTTACGATGCCGCGTTGTCGGGGGAATTGCTCAAAGCCACGGCGCAGATCAATGCAGCGATGGAGCAAATCATTCGTGAACTGCCGTCTCAGTACCTGTGGGGCTATGCGCGCTATAAACAGCCTCGACGGCCGGACCTTGAGGCCGGACAGGAAAGCCAAAAAGCATGAGTCGTTGGATATTGCGTTGCATTGAAGTGCTGGGCCGCTTGCCGCTTCCGCTGCTGCGGGGGCTGGGCGTTTTGCTGGGTTGGGCTTTGTACGTGTTGGTCCGCTCACGGCGCCGGGTGGTGGATATCAACCTCTCAATTTGCTTTCCGGAGTGGACACCTGTATTCCGGCGCCGGCAATCGATACGCACTTTTGTGGCGTTTGCCCAAGCCTGGCTGGACAGGGGGTGGCTATGGCATGCAGACCCTGCGGTGCTTCGCAAACGCTTGCGTTTGTCCGGCGCCTTGGAGGAGTTGGCAGGTCAGGCGCCTACCGTGTTGTTTGCCCCGCATTTCGTCGGATTGGATGCCGGCTGGACCGCATTGACCCAGCAGGTCGAACGCAGCTTCACCACGATCTATACCGACCAAGCCAACAAAGTGGCGGACGCTTGGATTCTGGCCGGTCGCAAGCGTTTGGGCGGACGCTTGTTCGGCCGGATTGAGGGAGTAAAGCCCATCATTGCGGGGCTGAAAGCGGGGGAGCCTTTGTATCTCTTGCCGGATATGAACTTTGGCCCCGAGGAGTCTGTGTTCGTCCCGTTTTACGGCCACCCGGCAGCGACCGTCCCTTCGCTGTCACGTTTTGCCCGCTTGTCACGGGCGAAGGTGGTGCCCATTCTGTGTCGCTTGACGTCGACCGGGTACGAGATTGAGGTGCTACCAGCCTGGGTGAATTTTCCTAGCGGGGACTTGGAGGCGGACACAGCCCGCATGAACCGAACCCTGGAAACTTATATCGATGCGATGCCAGAGCAGTATTACTGGGTGCACAAACGCTTCAAGGATCAGCCTGCGGGCAGGACACCACCTTATTGAGTATCAGGGGTAGGGGTAGGGGCAGGGGCTACCGGCGCTATCACTGCGGCTGCGTCGGGGTGTGCCCAGTCCCACAGCAGCGTCGCCACGTCATCGATGCCGGTGCGTTTGGTCGCTGAGAACAGGCGAACCTCTCCGCCGCCGGCTTGTAACTTCGTGATGGACAGCACTTTCGCGCCTTCAGTGCGGGTTAGTTTGTCAGCTTTGGTCAAGATGACCAGGAATTTCAAGCCTTCTTCCACGCGTGGCCGGATGACATCGAGCAGGATTTCATCCAGTTCGGTCATGCCATGGCGAGGGTCGCACATGAGCACAATGGCTTTCAAGTTTTTGCGCGTGACCAAATAGTTGGCCATCACCTGTTGCCAGCGGATCTTGTCCTGCTTGGGAACGGCCGCATAGCCGTAACCGGGTAAATCGGTCAGCACGGCGTCGGTAACACCTTGTTTGCCCAAGGCAAACAAGTTGATGTGTTGGGTGCGCCCGGGCTTCTTGGAAGCAAATGCCAGCTGTTTCTGCTGGGTCAGTGTGTTGATGCAGGTGGACTTTCCGGCGTTGGAGCGCCCGACAAAGGCGATTTCAGGCACATCCAGCTCGGGCAGAAAGTGCAGCTGCGGGGCGGTGGTTAGGAAGCGGGCGGTATGCAACCAGCCCAGTGCAATGGTTGCTGCACTTTTTTCGGGTGGAGCGGAGGCTTTTTGGGAAGGGGCTGCGCCCTTTGGGTTTTGTATGGTGGTCATTGATTTGGAAGGTAAACCCAGAGCTGCATTGTAGAATGGTGCCGTTCCGCCCAACAGAAACAACATTCCTATGAAGTTGATTGCTCAATTGATCATCGCAGCCTCCGTGGCTACGCTCGCTGTTTCTTCCTTTGCGGAAGGGCCGAAAAAAGAGGCGGTTGCGAAGCCGGATCTGGCCAAGGGGGAAGCAAGCTATGGCACTGTGTGCGCGGCCTGCCATGCCGCTGACGGAAACTCCACCATTGCCGGCAACCCGAAGTTGGCGCAACAACATCCGGAATATTTGCTCAAGCAGTTACGGGAATTTAAGGCGAACAAACGGGATCCGAAGTCGCCCATGAATGGCATTGCTGCCATGCTGAGTGATGAGGAGATGAAAAACATCGCTTACTGGTTGGCGAGCAAACAAGCCAAGCCGGGTTTTGCGAAAGACAAAGAGCTGGTGGCGTTAGGGGAGCGAATTTACCGCGGCGGTATTGCAGACCGCCAGGTGCCTGCCTGCGCAGGCTGCCACAGCCCCAACGGTGCAGGGATCCCGTCCCAGTATCCCCGTTTGAGCGGACAGCATGCGGACTACTCGGTAGCCCAGTTGACCGCATTTCGCGATGGCGCACGCAAGAACAATCTACAGATGACCCAAGTGGCGGCCAAACTGAACGACCGCGAGATCAAGGCGGTGTCTGATTACATCGCCGGGCTCCGTTAACGCGTAGGCTTTCTGTGGTTCTTGAGGGAACCAAAGGCGGCTTAGTCAACCCAACAGGCGGGACCATCGACAGGATGGCCCGCTTTTTTTATGGTTTCCTCCCATGACTGTTTCAACCCAAGGCATTGAGCTCAGCGTCGGTTCCCGGGCCTGGCGTGCCAGCGTGGAGCTGCTGTCTTCCATGCGGTTTGCCATTTCACTTTTGACGGTGATTTGCATAGCCTCGATCATCGGCACCGTTCTCAAGCAGCATGAGCCGTTTGGAAACTATGTGAACCAGTTTGGACCATTCTGGGCGGAAGTGTTTCAGCGCGCCAGTTTGTTCAATGTGTACAGCGCTTGGTGGTTTTTGCTGATCCTGGCGTTCCTGGTGCTGAGCACCTCGCTCTGTGTGGCCCGCAACACCCCCAAGATCCTGGCGGATTTGCGCTCTTATAAGGAAAACATCCGGGAGCAGAGCCTGAAGGCTTTCGGACATAAAGCGCAGGCGCAATTGCATGAGTTGCCGGAAGCAGCGGCGCGTCGATTGGGCGGCTTGCTGGCGGGGGGCGGTTGGAAGGTCAAGCTCCAGTCCCGCGAGACTGCGAAGGGTACAGGCTGGATGCTGGCCGCCAAAGCAGGCGCTGCCAATAAGTTGGGTTACATCGCTGCTCACAGTGCCATTGTGCTGGTGTGCCTGGGCGGCTTGCTGGATGGCGATTTGGTGGTGCGCGCACAAATGCTGTTTGCGGACAAAATACCTTTCAAAGGCGGCGGAATGATCGCGGATGTAGCTCCCGAACACCGACTGAGTGAGCGCAACCCCACCTTCCGGGGCAATTTGATGGTGGCCGAAGGGACCCAGTCCAGCACCGCAATCCTGAGTCAGTCAGATGGCATTCTTCTTCAGGAGCTGCCCTTTGCGGTAGAGCTCAAAAAATTCATCGTGGAGTACTACTCCACCGGTATGCCCAAGCTGTTTGCCAGTGACATCGTTATTCATGACAAAGCCACCGGTGAGAGGATTCCTGCCCGCGTGGAGGTGAATCATCCGGCGAGCTACAAAGGCATTGAAATTTATCAGTCCAGTTTTGATGACGGTGGCTCGGCCTTGAAATTCAAAGCGGAGCCACTTCGAGTTACTGCAGCCTCTTTTGATTTGCAAGGCATTGTCGGGGGAAGCAGTGCTATCGCGAGTCAGGCCGGTGGCAATTCCGAGGAGTTGGTGGTGGAATACACCGGCTTGCGCCTTATCAACGTAGAGAACCTGTCTGCCGATGCCGGCCCGAAAACCGATGTGCGCGGTGTCGATTTGCGCTCGCTGATGAACGCTCAACTGGGTGCCGCCAACAAGCACAAAGATGGCAAGAGTCTGCGCAATATCGGTCCGAGCTTCAGCTACAAACTGCGTGACAAGGCAGGACAAGCGCGTGAATTCAACAATTACATGCTGCCCGTGGACTTGGGGGATGGCACTTCGGTCTTTTTGCTCGGGATGCGGGAAAGCCCTGCAGACTCTTTCCGCTATTTGCGGATTCCAGCCGATGCAGACGGCAGTATGGACGGTTTCCTGCGTTTGAGTCGGGCATTGGCAGATCCAGACCTTCGCAAAGAAGCGGTGCGGCGCTACGCCACCAAAGCAATTGACGCACAACGACCGGATTTGGTGGCCCAGCTCGCAGGGTCCGCACACCGTGCGATGACTTTGTTCGCGGGCACGGACAACTCGACTGCGGGCTTGCAAGCCATTTCGGACTTTATGGAGACGAATGTGCCTGAAGCCGAACGCAACAAGGCCGGTGAAGTGCTGGTTCGCATTTTGAATGGGGTTCTCTATGAATTGGCTCAACTCAGCCGTGAAAAAGCAGGACTGAAACCCATGCCCGCTGACGCCGCGACGCAGACCTTTATGACCCAGTCTGTTCTGGCCTTGAGTGATGTGCCCTTGTATCCAGCGCCATTCGTGCTCTCTTTGACGGACTTCACCCAAGTACAGGCCAGTGTGTTTCAGGTGGCCCGGGCACCGGGTAAAACCGTGGTGTACCTCGGGTGTGCACTTTTGATTCTCGGGGTCTTTGCGATGTTGTATGTTCGCGAGCGCCGCTTGTGGATATGGTTGGAGCCTGTGGAAGCAGGCTGCAGCACGACGGCGGCCACGATGGCCTTGTCCACCAATAGAAAAACCATGGATGGCGACAAAGAGTTCGACCACCTGAAACGCCGACTGCTAGCCTGGAAGGAATAAGAAATGAGCGCACTACCCGCAAACGAAACAGCAGGTACCGACGGGTCGGTGACTTTGGAGTTGCACGCCCGCTATTTCAAACGCTCGGTGTGGGAGTGGCTGTTTGCTGCGCTCGTTATCGCCGGCGGTTTGTTCGCGTTCGTGCGATACCAGTCTTTCATGGATGTGTATGAAAAAGGCATCCTGCTCGGGGTCATACCTGCGGCAGTGTGGCTGGGATGGCTTTGGAAGCCGCTGCAGCGTTTGATGCTCGTCGTCGCGGCCTTGTCCTTGCTGGCTATCAGCGCCTACCAGAATGACTTGGCCCGCGCAGAGTCGGTGTTCTGGCTGAAGTATTTTCTGTCCAGTCAGTCGGCCATTTTGTGGATGAGCATGCTTTTCTTTATGGCGACGATCTTCTACTGGATGGGCGTATTTGCCAAAGGGCGGGCGGAGGGCTTGGAGCTGGTGGCTTCCCGACTGGTGTGGGCCGCCGTGACTATGGCACTTATCGGGACCATGGTGCGTTGGTACGAGAGTTACTTGTTGGGGCCGGATATCGGCCACATTCCCGTTAGCAATCTTTATGAAGTGTTCGTGATGTTCTGCTGGATGACGGCAGTCTTTTACTTGTACTTCGAAGCGCAGTACAACACCCGGTCCTTGGGGGCGTTCGTCATGCTGGTGGTCAGTGCTGCTGTGGGCTTTTTGCTCTGGTACACGGTGGAGCGTCAAGCGCAGGAGATCCAACCTCTGGTCCCTGCATTGAAGAGCTGGTGGATGAAGCTGCACGTGCCGGCCAATTTCATCGGATATGGCACCTTTGCCTTGGCAGCGATGGTGGCTTTTGCGTACCTGATCAAACAACAGGCCACCGAGACCAAGTGGTACCGCATGGCGCCGCTCTGGCTGCTGGGTGTTGTCTTGTGTTTTGAGCCCATTGTGTTTCGTCAGTCCTCGGTCACGGGACTGAGTGACTATTGGGCGGTGTATTTCGGTGTCTCCGCCTTGATCGTCGCCGGCATTTTGTTGGGCCGCAAAGCGATTGCCGCCAAGCTGCCAGACTTTGAGGTTTTGGACGATGTCATGTACAAGTCCATCGCCGTGGGATTCGCGTTTTTCACTATCGCCACCGTGCTGGGCGCCCTGTGGGCTGCAGAAGCTTGGGGCGGCTACTGGAGCTGGGACCCCAAAGAAACCTGGGCGCTGATTGTCTGGCTGAACTACGCTGCATGGCTGCACATGCGCCTGATGAAGGGCCTGCGCGGCACGGTGGCTGCTTGGTGGGCGTTGGTCGGGTTGGCGGTGACAACGTTTGCCTTTATCGGGGTGAACATGTTTCTGAGTGGTTTGCACAGCTACGGAACGTTGTAAGAAAACAAGGTTTGCCACGACCAAACTGGAAACAAGGAAGTCATCATGCTCATCAAGTCCTCCTCCAACGGGTTTGAACACCCGGTTTCCAGCGAGATCACTCCGCAGGTGCTCTACCACGACCGGCGCCGCTTGCTCAAGCACATGGCAACCGGCGTTGCAGGGGCAGGACTGGCAACGTGGGCGTCCCGCAAAGCTATGGCCCAAGGTGGCGGCTGGGGCGCCAAGCCCGGCAAGCTGGCTGCCCTGAATGCGAAAGCCACGGCGGTGGAAGGGGCGGTATCGTCCGAGAAGGTCACGCCCTACAAAGACGCCAGCACCTACAACAACTTCTACGAGTTCGGTACCGACAAGGCAGACCCTGCAATCAACGCGCACACACTCAAAACCACCCCGTGGACGGTGGAGGTGGAAGGGCTCGTTAAAAAGCCGGGTAAGTTTGCGATGGAAGACCTGCTCAAACTCAGCCCGATGGAGGAGCGGATTTATCGCCTGCGCTGTGTGGAGGGCTGGTCCATGGTGATTCCGTGGGTGGGTTATTCACTTGCTGAGCTCATCAAAAAAGTGGAACCCTTGGGGAGCGCTAAATACCTTGAGTTCCTTACTTTGGCGGATCCCAAGACCATGCCTTATGTGGGTTCCCGCGTGCTGGAGTGGCCGTATGTCGAAGGGCTGCGGCTCGATGAGGCGCAGCATCCTTTGACCTTGTTGACCTTCGGCATGTATGGCGAGATCTTGCCCAAGCAGAATGGTGCGCCGGTGCGGTTGGTGGTGCCATGGAAATACGGTTTCAAGAGTGGCAAAAGCATTGTGAAGATCCGCTTCACGGAGAAGCCTCCCGCCACTGCCTGGAACAAAGCAGCGCCCAATGAGTACGGCTTTTTTTCCAATGTGAACCCGAACGTGGATCACCCCCGCTGGAGCCAGGCAACGGAGCGTCGCATCGGGGAAGACGGCTTGTTTGCCAAAAAGCGCAAGACCTTGATGTTCAACGGCTACGAGGCCCAAGTGGGTCAGTTGTACGCCGGCATGGACCTGAAGAAGTTTTTCTAAATCCGGCATTTCTCTATGAATACGTGGTTGCTGCACCGCGGTGCCAAACCGTGCCTGCTTTTGGCGCTTTGCGCTCCTTTGGCTTACTTGGTATGGGGAGCGGTGACCGATCAGTTGGGGGCGAACCCGGCGGAAGCCTTGATCCGCTCCACGGGCGATTGGACGTTACGCCTGCTCTGTCTGACGCTTTTGATGACCCCACTCCGGGTCACGACAGGGTGGACGGGATTGGCCCGCTTTCGCCGCATGGTGGGGGTATCGACCTTTTGCTACGGCTTGCTGCACCTGGCTGCGTACAGCTGGTTGGATATGGGGCTGGAGCTTGCTGACATTGCAGCCGACATCCCGAAGCGGCCGTTTATTCTGGTGGGCTTTGCAGGGATGGTGCTGCTCACAGCGCTGGCCGCGACCTCCTTCAATCGGGCGATCAAGGCGTTGGGGGCGAAGCGCTGGCAGGCCTTGCACCGCAGCGTGTATGCGGTTGCTGTGCTTGCCATGCTGCACTTCTTCTGGATGCGCGCTGGCAAAAACAACTTTACTGAGGTGGCAGTGTATGCCACCATACTCAGTGCTTTGCTCGCCTGGCGCGCCTGGGTTTTTTGGATGAAAAAGGCCGCTAGCCCATGTTGAATAAGCGCAAGCAGCTATTGTTTTTATAGCGTTTAGAGCAGTTTCTCGCCGCGAATCTGGTCGGCGAAACTGTCACGTTGACGGATCAAGTGGCTCTGTGCTCCGTCCACCAATACTTCTGCTGCTTTGGGGCGGGAGTTGTAGTTGCTTGACATGCTCATGCAGTAAGCGCCTGCTGATAGCACGGCCAGCTTGTCGCCAGCCTGCACTTGCAGTGCGCGGTCATGGCCGATCCAGTCGCCGCTCTCGCACACCGGGCCCACCACATCAAACACGCCAGCGCTGGCGGAGGGAGATGCCGTTTGCTGCACGGGCACGATGGTGTGAAAGGCCTGGTACATGGCCGGACGGGGGAGGTCGTTCATGGCCGCGTCCACGATGCAGAAGTTCTTCTGCTCGCCGGGCTTCATGTACAGAACCTCGGTCACGCAAACGCCTGCATTACCGACCAGGGAGCGCCCGGGCTCAATCATGAGCTGCCGTTGGCCGAAGCCTCGCGCATCCAGCTTGGCGAGCAGCTTGTGCCACAGGGCATCGGCTGCGGGCGGGGTATCCCCGTTGTAGTTGATACCCAAGCCGCCACCGAAGTCGATGTGGTGGATGGAGATGCCTGCTGCTTCAATCGACTCCACCAAATCCAGCATGCGATCCATGGCATCCAGGTACGGTGTTTCTTCCGTGATCTGGGAACCGATGTGGCAGTCGATGCCCACGACCCTCAGTCCGGGCAATGCTGCGGCCCGTTGGTAGGTCATCAGCGTGCGTTCGTGGGCGATGCCGAACTTGTTGCCTTTGAGGCCGGTCGAGATGTAGGGGTGCGTTTTGGGGTCGACGTTGGGGTTGACGCGGATGCTGATGGGGGCTTGCTTGCCCATGCCCAGTGCGACCTCGTTCAGGACATCGATTTCCGCTTCGCTTTCGACGTTGAAGCAGCCGATGCCGACCTCCAGGGCGCGGGCCATTTCAGAGCGGGTTTTTCCCACCCCTGAAAAAATGACCTTGCTGGCGTCAGCTCCTGCGGCCAGCACGCGGGCCAACTCGCCTTCGGACACGATGTCGAAGCCGCATCCGGCTTTGGCAAACAACTGCAGGATGGCCAAGGACGAGTTGGCCTTCATGGCATAGCAGATGCGAGCATTGCGCCCCGCAAAGCCGCGCTGGTAGGCCGCGAGTGCGTCCAGCATGGAGGCCTTGGAGTACACAAATAGCGGCGTGCCATGGGTGCGGGCCAAGGCATCGAGGGAACATGCCTCGATGTGGAGCTGATCATTGGTGTACTGGACGTGGGGCTGGCCGGGGAGTTGGGGGGCGCTCATGGTGAAGTGGTGGTGTCTGAAGCTTTGGTGGTAGATGGGGGCGTTGTATTGCTGGCCGGTGGCACTTTTGGTGGAACATTGGGCAGGAATAGTGGGCCGGTTTGGCCACATGCTCCCAAAGTAAGCACACAAATCAGCGGGATCAGGCCTCTGACTAGAATTCGCGTTCGATTCAACATAGTGAAATTGTAATGACCGACCCAGAATTCATGAGCCTTGCCGAGTCTTTGTTGCGTGCTTTGGAGCTGTCGTGTGATCGCATCAACGACGAATCGGATGTCGATGTAGACAACCAGCGGGTCGGCAGCATGGTGACGCTGACGTTTGCCAACCGTACCCAGATCATTGTGAATTTGCAGAAGCCCTTGCATGAGGTCTGGATGGCCGCCAGGTCCGGTGGCTACCACTACAAGTGGTCAGGTACCGAATGGCAGGACACCAAGGGGCAGGGCGAATTTTTTGCTGCTTTGAGTGCCAATGCCAGCCAGCAGGCTGGCGTGGCATTGGTCTTTACGGCGCTTTAGTTCTTAAAGAGATCGAGAATCTTCTTCTTTTCATCCGGCGTGGAAGGGGCTTCCGTGGGGCTGTCCGGACTGTCGCTCAATCCCAGGGTGCTGACACCCGCTCCGTGGGTGAACTCCTCGTAGTACCACTCATTCCCTAGCTTCACCACGCCTTCGGGGGCTGCCGGCTCTGTAACAGGTACGCCCCTGAGCGCTGTTTCCATGAAGCTGATCCACACGGGCAGGCTCAGTCCTCCGCCGGTTTCCCGGTCCCCCAGCTTGCGGGGGGTGTCGTAACCGATCCAGGTGATGGCTGTAAGGGTGGGTTGGTAACCGGCGAACCAAGCATCCATGGAGTCATTGGTCGTCCCTGTTTTTCCATATATGTCGGGTCGCTTCAGGGTCGCTTGGGCCCGGGCTGCCGTACCGGAGCGTGTCACTTCCTGCAACAGGCTGCTCATCATGAATGCATTGCGTTCATCGATGGCGCGCTCGCTATCGGCCAATACGGGAGGCGCGGCTTCGACCAGAACCTTGCCTCGCTGCTCGCTGACTTTAGAGATGAGCCAGGGGTTCACGCGGTAACCCCCGTTGGCAAACACGGAGTAGGCCGCCGCCATCTGTATCGGGGTCACCGTACCGGCGCCCAATGCCATGGTGAGGTACGCTGGGTGCTTATCGGCTTCAAACCCGAAACGGGTGACCCATTCTTGGGCGTAGGGAGCCCCTACGGAGTTAAGCACCCGGATAGAAACCATGTTCTTGGACTTTGCCAGACCGCGTCGTAAGGTCATGGGGCCCTCGAAGGTTCCATCATAGTTTTTGGGTTCCCAGGGTTGCCCACCGGTCACACCGGCATCAAAAAACAGGGGGGAATCATTGACTACCGTTGCAGGGCCGAATCCCTTTTCAAGGGCCGCAGAATAGATAAACGGCTTGAAGCTAGACCCGGGCTGGCGCCACGCCTGCGTGACGTGATTGAATTTGTTCTTGGCGAAATCAAATCCACCGACCAAGGCTTTGATGGAGCCGTCGCGGGGGTCCAAGGCGACGAATGCCCCCTCCACTTCGGGGAGCTGGGTGATCTCCCAGGTCCCTTTGAGGGTCTTCGCGACTCGGATAATCGCACCCCTGCGGATTTTGATGTTGGGTGGAGCTTTGTCGGACAGTCCGGACTGGGCGGGCTTCAATCCCTCACCGATGATTTCAACCATTTCACCGCCGAGACGTTGCGCCTTAATGCGTTTAGCGTCTGCCTCCAGTACAACGGCCGCCATGACATCGCCATTGTCCGGGTGATCGTCCAAGGCTTCGTCAATTGCATCATCCAGATCTTGTCCTTTGGCAGGTAAGTTCAAAAACTTCTCAGGACCACGATAGACCTGACGACGCTCGAAGTCCATGATTCCCCTGCGAAGAGCGCGGTAGGCGGCGATTTGCTGCTCGGACTTGAGGGTGGTGTAAACGTTTAGTCCCCGTGTGTATGTTTCATCTCCGTATTGCGAATACATGAGCTGTCGCACCATTTCCGCCACGTATTCCGCGTGGATCGGGTTTGCCCCTGGGCCGCTTTTAATTTTGAGCTCTTCATTGCGTGCGTTCTCCGCTTCTTCCTCGGAAATGAACCCGTTTTCCAGCATGCGGTCAATGATGTACTGCTGACGAGCTTTGGCCCGCTTCGGGTTGCTGATCGGGTTGTAAGCGGATGGCGCCTTGGGCAGGCCTGCCAGCATCGCGGCTTCAGCTATGCTGATCTCTTTCAAAGGCTTCCCAAAGTAGGTTTCCGCTGCCGCTGCGAAACCATATGCACGGTTTCCGAGGAAAATCTGGTTCATGTAGATCTCGAGGATCTGGTCCTTGGTCAGCAAATGTTCCAGCTTGAATGTCAACAAAATCTCATAGATCTTGCGAGTAAAGGTCTTTTCTGAAGTGAGGTAGACATTGCGGGCTACCTGCATGGTGATGGTGGAGGCGCCTTGACTCTTAGCCCGGCCCACGTTGGCCAAGCCTGCGCGGACTATTCCAATGTAGTCAACTCCACCGTGCTGATAGAAGCGTGCATCTTCAATCGCAAGGATGGCATCCGTCATCACTTTGGGGATTTCCTTGATCGGGGTGAGTTTTCGGCGTTCTTCGCCAAACTCCCCGATCATGTCGCCTTCTGCGGAGTAAATTCTCAAAGGGAGCTTTGGCCGGTAGTCCGACAAATCGCTGATGTCAGGCAAATTGGGGTAGGCCATTGCCAAGGCCAGTGCCACCAATGCCAGTATGGAGAAAAGGCCGGCGCAAGCGAGGCCCACGAGCCAAAAAAGTGCAACTAGCGCCCAATGCCTTGAATGGGATTTGTTCGGGGGGGCCGATTCTTTGGGGTTTGGCATATCAGTCTTCGATGTTCGGCCGATTATAAAAATGACACTTCGGAGCCTCTGTATTGAAGGCTTGGATGGTGGCGCTGTCTTGGATTACGAAATGCGGAAGCCGCCTTTCAAGCGAAATCGTAGCTGAAAGGGCGTGTTTGGCGTCTGCTTTTGACAACGTTATAAATTGTCAGAAAGTGAAAAAACCTTTGCCGCTCAATACTCTTGCTGATAGCATTCAAGTGAATTCTTAAGTTTGACTGCACTTTCGTCAGTCTGTTTCAGGGGACCATTTTGATCTCATTGGGGTCTTTTCTTAGTCGGCAGCCCGCACCCATGTTGGGATTGGACATCAGCTCATCCAGTGTGAAGCTCGTGGAGTTGGGGCGTGATAAAGCTGGCAATTTGGTTCTCGAGCGCTGTGCCATTGAGCCCTTGGAGCGTGGTTGGATCGCTGATGGCAACATCGAGAAGTTTGATGAAGTAGCCAACGCAGTTCGTAAGTTGGTGAAGAAAAGTGGAACCAAGACCAAGCATGTGGCAATGGCATTGCCACCATCGGCAGTTATCACGAAGAAAATAATCTTGCCGGGTGGCTTGTCTGATGTGGAGCTTGAACAGCAAGTTGAGTCGGAGGCAAATCAATATATCCCGTTCCCTTTGGATGAGGTGAGTCTTGACTTCTGTGTTATCGGGCCAAGCGCTGCGTCTTCAGGTGACATCGAAGTCTTGATTGCAGCATCCCGCCGTGAGAAGGTTCAGGATATTCAAGGTTTGGCTGAGGCGGCAGGCTTGACGCCAGTTATTGTGGATGTGGAGTCGTATGCTTCACGTCTTGCCGCTGGTAGGCTGATAGCAAACCTGCCAAGTAGAGGTTCGGGACTCATCGTGGCCCTTTTTGAGATTGGCGCCTTGACGACCAGTATGCAGGTCATCCGGGATGACGAGGTCTTGTATGACAGGGACCAGGCCTTTGGTGGTGCACAGCTAACCCAACTTATTGTTCGCCAGTACGGTTTCTCTCAAGAAGAAGCCGAGACTAAGAAGCGCAGTGGTGAGCTGCCCGATGATTACGAATCGACAGTTTTGAGGCCATTCATTGAAACCATGGTTCAGGAACTGGGGCGTGCCTTGCAGTTTTTCTTCACCAGTACCCCGCACAACAAGGTGGACTATGTCATGCTGGCGGGGGGATCGGCTGCCTTGCCTGGATTAACCAACGCGGTCACTCAGCACACGGCTTTTCCATGCAGCTTGTTGAATCCATTTGATGGAATGGAGATCGGCGAAGGAGTGCGGTTGAAGAGAATGACACGGGAAGCGCCCTCTTATTTGACATCCTGCGGCTTGGCATTGCGGAGGTTTTCGCAATGATTCTGATTAACCTGTTGCCGCATCGTGAAGCAGCACGAAAACGCCGCAAGGAGATCTTTAATCTTACGTTGGGTGCTTCTGCACTGATAGGTGGCTTGATCGCTGGATTCGTATTCCTTTGGTATCAGGCTGCCATCGCTCAGCAGCAAAGCAATAACTTTGTTTTGGAAACTGAAATTCAGAAACTGGAAGGTCAAATCAAGGATATTGCGACACTGGAAGCTGAGATCGCGGCCCTGAGGGCTCGCCAGCAAGCCGTTGAGGACCTTCAGTCAGATCGCAACTTGCCTGTGCATCTCTTGACTGAATTGGTCAATCAATTGCCTGATGGGGTCTATATCAACAAAATGTCACAGCAGGAACAGCAAGTGACGCTGGCGGGGATTGCGCAATCCAATGAGCGGGTTTCTGAGTTGCTTCGTAATCTTTCCAGTCAAACACCGTGGTTTAGCAAACCGGAGTTGATTGAAATTACTTCCGGCACAGCAGCAATTTCTCCCAAGGAGCAGAAGCGCGTCTACAACTTCACGATCAGGGTGAAGCTTATGCGTGCCAGTGAAGCAGAAGCGCTGTCTGTGAAGCCTGTGGTACCCGCACTGCCTTCTGCCAGCAGTCCTACATCGCCAGCGTCTGCTGTTCTGGCCAAACCCTAGATTAGGCATGTATGGCAAAGAGTTTTAACACTTCATTTGATTTTGGTGCACTGCAGCAGCAGCTTGCTTCGCAGTTTCGTGATCTTGACCCTAAAGACCCATCGCTTTGGCCGGTAGTGCCCCGCTATGCCCTGTTTGCCTTCACGGTGCTTGCCATTGTGCTTTTCTTGTGGTTTGTTTGGCTCAGTGGTTCTCAAGAAACGCTCCAGCTTGAACAAGACAAAGAGGTCACCTTGCGCGAGGATTACAAGAAGAAGTTGGTGAAAGCCGTAAATCTCGATGCTTTGAAAAAGCAACGCGAACAAGTGCAGCAGTATGTAACCCAGCTCGAAAAGCAACTGCCCAGCAAGGCAGAGATGGATGCGTTGCTCTCCGATATTAACCAAGCAGGTATTGGCCGGAGTCTGCAGTTCGAGTTGTTTCGTCCAGGGCAGGTTGAAGTTAAGGAATATTATGCTGAGTTGCCAATTACTATCCGTGTGACTGGTAAGTACCACGATATTGGTAGTTTTGCTTCCGATATTGCGAATCTGTCCCGCATCGTTACTTTGAATAACTTGTCCTTATCCCCTCGGCAGGATGGCACGTTGATCTTGGATTCGACCGCGAAAACATTCCGTTACTTGGATCCTGATGAGGTGCAGGCGCAGCGTAAGGCGACTGGAGCCAAAAAATGAAGCGACTGTTTGGCTTGCTTTGTCTTTCCTCTGTTATCTTGTTGGGTGCTTGCGGCTCGAGCAGCGAGGATGATTTGCGTGAATGGATTGTCCAGGAACGGAATCAAACTCATCCCAAGATTGTCCCAATTCCTGCCCCCAAACAATTCGTTCCCGAGGCTTACGCCAGTTCGGCTGCAGTTGAGCCCTTTAGCAGTGTCAAGTTAACCCAGGCGTTGAAGAGGGAGTCGGCACAGGCTGTCACGAACGGGGCTCTGGTGGCACCTGAGTTGGCCCGTCGCAAGGAGCCTTTGGAAGCGTTCCCCTTGGATACGATGTCGCTTGTAGGGAATCTGACGAAGTCGGGGCAGCCGGTTGCCTTGGTCAAAGTCGATAACCTGTTGTATCAAGTCAAACTCGGCAGTTATCTCGGACAAAACTATGGCAAGGTTGTGAAGATCACGGAAACTCAACTGACGCTCAGGGAGATCGTTCAGGATGCCGTGGGTGAATGGATCGAGCGGCCTGCAACCCTCGACTTGCAAGAGGGGTTGAAATGACAAACCGAAATTATTTAAGTGGAATGCGCATGTTAAGAAAAATCGGCTTGGTTTTATTTCTGATGATCGGTCAAACTGTTTTCGCGCAGACGTCGATCGAGGGTGTATCCGGATCTGTGCAGGCAGGCAGTGAAGTATTACGGATTGATCTTTCGCAACCCTTGACCAAGCTTCCCACCGGATTCGCTATTCAATCACCTGCACGTATTGCGCTGGATTTTCCGGGTGTTTCCAATGCGATGGGGCGTTCCACGGTGGAAGTGAATCAAGGTAATTTGAAGTCCGTCAGTGTTGTTCAGGCAGGTGAGCGTACACGTGTGGTGCTCAACTTGAAGCAGGCATCTGCATACAAGGCAGAGATTCAAGGCAAATCACTCTTGGTATGGCTGGAAACCGGGGATCTGGCGAATGCAAAGCCCGTCAATGCATTTGCAGAAACCTCAAGCCGGGTGTCTGCTCCGCTGAAAGATATTGATTTTCGTCGTGGTAGTGATGGCACCGGTAAAGTGGTTGTGACCTTACCCAATAGTCAAGTCGGAGTAGATATCCGGCAACAAGGTCAAGGCCTTGTTGTCGAGTTCATGAAGTCAAGCTTGCCTGAAGGTTTACGTCGCAGACTGGACGTCACTGATTTCGGGACACCTGTTAAAACTGTTTCTACAACGCAGTCCGGTGACCGCGTGAGGATGGTTATTGAGCCCCATGGCCAGTGGGAACATAGTGCCTACCAAAGTGACGAACAATTTGTCGTAGAAATCAAAGAAATAAAAGTTGATCCCAAAAAATTAACCCAAGGCATTGGATATAACGGGCAAAAATTGTCGCTGAACTTCCAGAACATTGAAGTCCGTTCACTATTGCAGGTTATTGCAGATTTCACGAACTTTAACATCGTCACCTCTGACTCGGTGTCTGGTTCCGTAACGTTGAGATTACAGGATGTTCCCTGGGATCAGGCCCTTGACATTATTTTGCAGGCCAAGGGTCTTGGAATGCGGAAAACTGGAAATGTGTTGTGGGTTGCACCGAAAGACGAAATAGCGTCCAAAGAGAAGCTGGATTTGGAAACGGTTGTTGCCGTGCAGAATCTGGAGCCTTTGCGGACACAAGCCTTTCAGATTAACTATGGTAAGGCGGCAGATATTGCTGCAGGCCTCATCGCCGCGGGGTCTGGGGCTGGCCAAGGTGTAACGGCTAGCCGTATTTTGAGTTCTAGGGGCAGTGTCATTTTCGAGACCCGTACCAATCAACTGTTCGTTACAGATATTCCAAGCAAGCTGGAGCAAGTGCAGCAGCTGATTGCCAAGATCGACATAGCCGTCCGGCAGGTGTTGATCGAAGCGAGGATCGTCGAGGCCTCCGATAGTTTCGGAAAGTCGCTGGGCGTGAAATTGGGCGGGGGTGTTACAGGAGGTGCTAGTGGTGACAGGCCGGGTGTTTCTCTTGGTTCGTCTTATACGGCTGGGTCTTCCGGGACAACCTCAGGGAACTTTGTTAATTTGCCGATCGCTAGCTCAGCCGGTTCCTTTGCTGTCTCGGTGTTTGGTGCAGGTGCAGACAGGTTCTTGAATTTGGAAATTCAGGCGCTTGAATCAGAAGGCAAGGGAAAGATTGTTTCAAGTCCCCGTGTGGTGACGGCAGATCAGATCAAGGCACTTATTGAACAAGGTGAAGAGTTTCCATATCAGGTGGCGTCATCCAGTGGTGCAACTTCAATTGCCTTTAGGAAGGCGAACCTCAAACTTGAAGTCACGCCCCAAATCACTCCTGAAGGAAATATTATTTTGTCCTTGGATATCACCAAAGATACGATTGGCCGGCTTACGACAGCGGGTTACTCGATTAACACCAAACATGTCTTGACGCAAGTTCTTGTCGAAAATGGTGGGACTGTGGTGATCGGCGGTATTTTTACTGAAACCTCGACAGATGAAACCACTAAAGTTCCTTTCTTCGGAGATTTGCCTGGAATAGGGGTGCTGTTTCGCAGCAATGTGAAGGCGATAAGCAAGCAAGAGATGCTGCTTTTTATTACCCCTAAAGTCATTGCTGACAAAGTGGTCGGCCGATAGAAATGATCCAGATTAAGGGATCTAGCACTTGAATATCAGTCTTGTCGGTCTTCCTGGCTCAGGGAAGACTACAGTGGGCCGCCAGTTGGCCCGTCGTTTGGGGCTGCCGTTTACAGACTCTGACCATGTGATTGAAGAGAAGATCGGATGTTCGATCCGGGAGTACTTTGATCGCAATGGTGAGGAGCGGTTTCGTGATGTCGAAGAAGAGGTTCTCGACAGCCTCTCCCTCAAGTCTTTGGGTATTCTCTCAACGGGTGGCGGCGCGGTGCTGCGGGCCAACAACCGGTTACACCTTCATTCGCGTGGAAAGGTGGTGTATTTGAAGTCTTCGCCTGAGGAGCTATTCCGTCGGCTTCGTCATGATGTCAGCAGACCTTTGCTTCAAGTGGCGGATCCCTTGGCCCGTATCCGGGAAATGTTCACAGTTCGCGATCCTTTGTACCGAGAAACTGCACATTTTGTCTTGGAAACCGGAAGGCCATCTGTAGCTACGTTGGTCAATATGATCGTGATGCAGCTTGAGCTTTCGGGCGAATTTCCCTCTCCAGCGTCGTCGTCCGGGTGACCTTTCGTTCACAGGCCCTAAACTAAGGGGCTATGACAATCCAGGCGCACCAAATCGTTCATATTTCTTTGGCAGAGCGTAGCTACCCTATTCAGATAGGTGTCCGGCTGCTCAGCAACCCCGAAACGTTCTCCGACTTGCCCAAAGGTAATGCGGCTGTCATCGTGAGCAACACATGCGTTGCCCCGTTGTATGCAGCGAGTCTGAAGGCGGCGTTGAGTACACGCTACTCCAAGGTACTTATTCTTGAACTCCCTGATGGTGAGTCCCACAAGCATTGGGAAACGTTGAATCTGATTTTTGATGCTTTGCTGGAAAACACCTGCGACCGGAAAACAGTGTTGTTTGCTTTGGGAGGAGGGGTCGTCGGGGATATGACGGGTTTCGCCGCTGCAAGTTACATGCGTGGCATTCCGTTTGTACAGGTGCCCACCACACTACTGGCGCAGGTTGATTCTTCGGTGGGGGGGAAAACCGGAATCAATCATCCACTTGGCAAGAATATGGTTGGGGCCTTTTACCAACCGCAGCTGGTGGTGTGTGATCTCGATGCACTAAAAACTCTCCCTGCGAGAGAAGTCAGCGCCGGTTTGGCGGAGGTGATCAAGTACGGCCCGATTGCCGATATGGAGTTTCTGGACTGGATTGAGCGTCATATGGACCGTTTAGTCCAGCTAGATTCTCAGGCGCTTGCTCATGCGGTGAAGCGCAGTTGTGAGCTCAAGGCATGGGTCGTAGGGCAGGACGAGCGAGAGTCTGGGCTACGTGCCATATTAAATTTTGGTCACACCTTCGGACATGCGATCGAAGCCGGATTGGGGTATGGTGAATGGCTGCATGGCGAAGCCGTCGGTTGTGGCATGGTCATGGCTGCCCATCTCTCGCTGCGTTTAGGATTGGTGGATTCGGTCTTTGTCGAACGGCTCACGCGCATCATTGCGTCCGCAGGCTTACCAGTGCGCGGCCCACAGTTAGATGTCCAGGACAATGCCGGGCGATATGTCGAGCTCATGCGTCATGACAAAAAGTCAGAGGCCGGAGAGATCCGCTTTGTGTTGATTGACGGCCCGGGTAAGGCGGTGATGCGGGGAGCTCCCGATGCCATGGTCCGTGAGGTCATTGACGTTTGTTGTGCTTGATTGCTATCAAAGATATAGCGTATTGCGCACATGGATAGAGCGCAAAGTGCCGAAATGATGCTAAATCCACAGCCCTACGCCTGTTTGCCGGAACACAGCCGGGGCCGGCGCTATCCGGAATCTGCGGCGCCTACGCGCACGCCTTTTCAGCGCGACCGGGACCGGATCGTGCACTCCACGGCATTCCGCCGCTTGGTTTACAAAACCCAAGTCTTCATCAACCACGAGGGTGACCTGTTCAGGACTCGCCTGACACACTCTCTGGAGGTTGCGCAACTAGGGCGCTCCATGGCGAGGACTTTGGGCTTGAATGAGGATCTGGTGGAAACCATTGCCTTGGCACACGACTTGGGGCACACGCCCTTCGGCCATGCTGGGCAAGACGCTTTGCACGAATGCATGTCTGCTCATGGCGGCTTTGAACATAATTTACAAAGCCTCCGGGTTGTGGACCACCTCGAAGCTCGCTATCCCGGATTTGACGGACTAAATCTCTGCTTTGAGTCCCGTGAGGGCATTCTGAAGCATTGCTCAAAAACCAATGCGGCTAGATTGGAGCTATTGGAAGTGACCTATCCAGGGCAAAGTGGCGGTGTTGCCCAGCGCTTCTTGTACGGTGGACAACCGAGCCTGGAGGCCCAACTCTGTAATCTGGCCGATGAAATTGCCTACAACTGCCACGATATTGATGACGGGGTCCGGTCGGGGCTGCTCAGTATGGACCAGATGCTGGAAATGCCTTTGTTCCAAAAATATGCAGAGGAGGCTGTCCGTCACCAGCCAGCATTGGCCCACGCCAAAAAGCAGCGGCGCTGGCTCTACGAAACCATACGCCTCATGCTCAGCGACATGGTGTACGACGTTTTAGCTGCAACCCGTGCCCAGTTGGATACCGTGAAGCCGCAAAACGTAAGTGAAGTGCGTGCGGCACCTGCACTGGTGTTATTTTCCGATGACATGCGCGCCCAAACGCGGCAGCTTAAGCACTTTTTGTTCAAGCATCTATACCGGCATGACCAAGTGATGGATACCATGGACAAGGCCAAGTGTGTTGTGGGGGAGTTGTTTGATGCCTATGTGGCGTCGCCTGCCGAAATGCGCCACGATGATGACACCAATAATGAGCCATCGCTTCACCGCCAGGTGAGTGACTACATTGCTGGTATGACGGACCGGTTCGCCTTGCGTGAGCATGAGCGCCTGACCGGACGGAGGTTGTTCCATGTCTGAGCGAGGAAATTGGCAGTCCAGCTCCGATGAGGCGGTGATCCGGGCCATGCAAGCTTGGTTGGAGCGGGCGGTCATCGCCCTCAACTTGTGCCCTTTTGCCAAAGCCGTGCACGTCAAAAACCAAGTGCATTACGTGGTGTGTCGAGCGACCGAGCCCGCTGATGCGTTAGACGTGCTTCGCGAAGAGCTACTGGGCCTCGCTAATGCTGATCCGCAGGTGCGCGATACCACGCTTCTTATGCTTCCAGATGCGCTAGTGGACTTTGTGGACTTCAACGATTTCTTGTATGCCGCAGACAAGGCACTCCGCAAATTGAAGCTAGATGGGGAGCTGCAGATCGCCAGCTTTCATCCCGACTTCCAGTTTGCAGACGCTGAACCCGATGACATCGGCAACTTCACCAACCGAGCGCCTTATCCGACGCTCCATCTCCTTCGGGAAGCCAGTATCGACAAGGCGGTAGAAGCATTTCCCGCAGCCGAACAAATTTACGAAAAGAACATTGCCACATTGCAGAAGCTGGGCCTCGAGGGCTGGGCGGCTTTGCAAGTCGGTCCGGACAAAGCGCCTCTGGGACTGGGCGCCAACATCGAATGAAGAAAAATAAAACACAGACTGCGAAAGTCGGCGGCGCTACACCCTCTGAGCAGGTTGCGCCGGAAATACGCACCGGCCAATCGGTGGATCTCCTCAAAGAATTGCACATCCTCACGCGCGACGGCAAGTTGAATCAGGATTCCCGCCGCAAGCTCAAGCAGGTGTATCACCTCTATCAGTTCATTGAAAAACTGATGAATGAACTTCCGGTTGCAGAAGGGGGGAGCTTCACGTTGGCAGACCATGGAGCAGGCAAGTCTTACCTCGGTTTCATTCTTTACGACTTGTATTTCAAGGACCTCCCGGGTAGTCACTTGTACGGAATCGAAACCCGTGCTGAACTGGTGGAGCGGTCGCAGGCGCTGGCCGCCAAACTCCACTTCCACCGCATGAGCTTTTTGAATGTGAGCGTAGCCGAGTCAACTGGACTGCAAGAGCTTCCGTCCCACTTTGATGTCGTCACGGCCTTGCATGCTTGCGATACCGCGACCGATGATGCCATTGCATTTGGCTTGGAGAAGAGGGCGCGGGCGTTTGTACTCGTGCCTTGTTGCCAAGCAGAAGTTGCCCGCCATTTGAATTGCAACAAGGCGATGAATTTGACGCGAACCCCGTTGGCAGAACTCTGGCGCCATCCATTGCACACGCGAGAAATGGGCAGCCAACTAACCAATGTACTGCGTTGCCTTTATCTGGAAGCTCATGGTTATCAGGTGACCGTGACTGAACTGGTGGGCTGGGAGCACAGCATGAAGAATGAGTTGATATTGGCGCGTTATACCGGTCAGAAAAAACGCGCAGCGGGAGAGCGCTTGCGCGCTATTCTCGGGGAGTTTGGCTTAACAGCCTTGCTTGACACGCGGTTTACGTTGCCGCACGACAATACCGTGGACAACGGAACAGTGCTTTGATGCGTTAGTTCAGGAGCCAAATATCCGCATATGGAGAAAACTATGAATATGGTAATGAGATGGGGCGCTACAGCCCTCGTGGTTGCGACCTTGGGGGCGTGTGCAAGCAGCAGCCCGGATGTGATTCAGCGCGGTGAAGCGCAACGCATGGCGCAGGTGCAGGACGCAGTGGTCTTGTCCGTGCGAAATGTGGTGGTGGATGGAAGTCAGTCCGGGGTCGGCGCTGCGGTTGGTGGGGTGGTTGGCGCCATTGGTGGCTATGGCGGTAGCGGCGTCCAGCGTGAAGCACAGGTGCTTGGCGTTCTGGCTGCGGTGGCTGGTGCAGCTGCCGGTAACGCGATAGAACGCCTGTCCACCAAGGAGGAGGCTGTGGAAATTCTGGTGCAGCTAAGCAATGGTGATCGCAGATCCATTGTCCAAGCCAAGGGCGGGGAGCAATTGGCGGCAGGTGATGCGGTCATCATCGTTACCACCGCCGGCAAAGTCCGTGTGAGCAAAGCGCCTAAATAATTGATGTGAATCAAAGCCCGAGTGACGGGCTGATTTGACAATTGGGGAACATGTGGGCGCATAGGCGCCCACTTTGCTTAAGGGCCCCGATATGGCTGTTGAACTCTACAAAGACGCCCATCACTGCTGTGTGATGTTCACCGACCTCGTATCCGAGGAGACCGAGGCAGTGCAGGCCAATCAGTTTCTTATCGTGGATCACGAAGAAGGGCTGATCCTCGATCCGGGAGGCAATATGACCTACAACGAGTTGAATTTGACGATGCGCAAATACATTGCGCCGCAGCACCTCGATTACATCATTGCCTCACACGCCGATCCGGACATCATTGCCTCCTTGGATCGTTGGATGACCTCCACCCGGGCCAAATTGTTGATATCGCAGCTCTGGGCGCGGTTTGCACCGCACTTCTGCAAAATAGGCAAAACCGAGGACCGCATTGTTCCCATCCCGGATGAGGGCGGCAAACTCCGTTTCGGCAAGACCGAGTTGTGGCTATTGCCCGCACATTTTCTACATGCCGAGGGCAACTTCCAGTTTTATGACCCGGTGAGCAAAATCTTGTTTTCCGGCGACTTGGGCGTTTCTATGCTCAGTGGCCAGGACGCAGCTACACCACTCTCCAGCCTGTCGCCCATGCCCCCCGGCATGGACGGCTTTCACCGTCGCTACATGGTCAGCAACAAGATTCTCAAACTGTGGGTGCGCATGGTGAGAGGACTGGATATATCGATGATCGTGCCTCAGCACGGGGCGCCATTGCAAGGAGCTGCCATCCCCCAATTGCTTGATTGGTTGGATAACCTGTCCTGTGGCATAGATCTCATGGGCACTCCGCAATACCAATTGCCGGTGACTGTGTTGTAGCCGGATTGCGTTCGCGATCCGCTACCATCGCGGGCCATGGCTCGACTTCCCCGATTGGCAATTGCCGGACATTTGCACCACGTTTTGCAGCGCGGAGTGCATGGCCAATCGATTTGCTCCGACCCGGCAGATTACGAAGAGCTGCTGATCGCCGTGCACTGTGCTGCCCGCCAGCACCAAGTCGCCGTACATGGCTATGTACTGCTGTCGGATCACTTTCACCTGTTGTTGACGCCTGCAAGTGCGCAGGGCTTGGCGCTCATGATGCAGGCCTTGGGCCGTACCTACGTCCGCTACTTCAATCGCAAGCACAGGCGTAGGGGCACGTTGTGGGAGGGGCGTTTCAAGTCGGCTGTGTTGCAAGAGCGCCACGCCTTGGCAGCACTCACATATCTGGATTTACACCCCCAGCGCGCTGGAGTCGGTGTGTCGTCCTTCATGTATCCGTGGTCCAGCTATTCCCACTACAGCGGCGCGCTCATGGACAAGCGCATTGCAACCCATCCGGCCTATTGGGCTTTGGGGAACACCCCATTTGCACGTGAGGCGGCCTATCAGGCCGCAGCCCAAGAGGGCCTCAATTCAGTGCAGCTTCATCAGATCACTGATGCCGTGACCCGTGGTTGGGCGTTGGGAGATGATGAGTTCGTCAATGCGTTGCAAAAAAGTACATCTCGACGCTTGGTGCGCACTCCGCCTGGGCGCCCACGCAAGACGACTGATTAAGCGTAAATTCCTGGGGTAGTGCCTGCCAATCATAGTTTTATTGCTATTGAATTGATATGTCCCTATTTAATGATGGGTGAGTTTATGTGGTGTTTAAAATTGATCTGACCCTAATTAAAAATCTTGGCACTTTTGTTGCGTTGCAGTATTCTCCAAGTCCACTGTAATTTTCAGGAGTGCGCCATGACTACGGCAGCCGAAATCCAACACCTCAAAGACCACGGTTTGTATTCCAACGCCAACGAGCACGATGCCTGCGGCGTCGGCTTTGTAGCGCACATTCGCGGCGAAAAGAGCCACGACATTGTTAAGAACGCACTCAAGATCCTGGAAAACCTCGATCACCGCGGCGCGGTAGGGGCCGACCCATTAATGGGGGACGGTGCCGGTATTCTGATCCAATTGCCCGACGCGCTATATCGTGAAGAAATGGCGGCGCAAGGCGTGACCTTGCCGCCACAAGGTGAATACGGTGTAGGCATGATCTTCCTGCCTAAAGAGCACGCTTCCCGTTTGGCCTGTGAGCAGGAGATGGAGCGCGCCATCAAGGCCGAAGGCCAAGTACTGTTGGGCTGGCGTGATGTGCCGGTCAACCGTGACATGCCCATGTCGCCCACCGTGCGCGAAAAAGAGCCTATCTTGCGCCAAGTCTTCATCGGACGTGGCAACGATGTGATCGTGCAAGATGCCCTGGAGCGCAAGCTCTATGTGATCCGCAAGACCGCCAGTGCCAACATCCAGGCATTGGGTCTGAAGCACTCAAAAGAATATTACGTGCCCAGCATGTCCAGTCGCACGGTGGTCTACAAAGGATTGCTGTTGGCGGACCAGGTCGGCGTGTATTTCAAGGACTTGGAAGATGCCCGTTGTGTATCCGCCCTCGGCTTGGTGCACCAGCGTTTCTCCACCAATACCTTCCCCGAGTGGCCGCTGGCTCACCCTTACCGCTATGTGGCTCACAACGGAGAAATCAACACCGTCAAAGGCAACTACAACTGGATGAAGGCCCGCGAAGGCGTGATGTCTTCTCCGGTGCTGGCGGCCGACCTGCAAAAGCTGTATCCCATCAGCTTTGCAGACCAGTCCGACACCGCGACCTTCGACAACTGTCTTGAGCTGTTGACCATGGCGGGCTACCCCATCAGCCAAGCCGTCATGATGATGATCCCTGAGCCTTGGGAGCAGCACACCACCATGGACGAGCGCCGCAAGGCTTTCTATGAATACCACGCTGCAATGATGGAACCATGGGATGGTCCCGCCTCCATCGTGTTCACGGACGGTCGCCAGATCGGCGCCACCTTGGACCGCAATGGTCTGCGTCCTTCCCGCTACTGCATCACCGATGACGACCTGGTCATCATGGGCTCCGAGTCCGGTGTGTTGCCTGTGCCCGAGAACAAAATTGTCCGCAAATGGCGCCTGCAGCCCGGCAAGATGTTCTTGATTGACCTGGAGCAGGGGCGCATGATCGACGATGAAGAGCTCAAGGCCAACTTGGCGAACAGCAAGCCGTACAAGCAGTGGATTGAAAACCTTCGAATCAAGCTCGACGACGTGTCTTTCTCTGAGCGCCGCAAAGATGCGCCTTTTGCTGCTGTCGTGGAAGGCGTGGAACCCAAGCGGGCCACTGACAAGGTCAGCTTGCTGGATAGGCAGCAGGCCTTCGGCTTCACCCAGGAAGACCTGAAGTTCCTGATTGCGCCTATGGCTAGCGCTGGTGAAGAGGCTATCGGCTCCATGGGTAATGACAGCCCCTTGGCCGTCTTGTCCGACAAAAACAAGCCGCTCTACAGCTACTTCAAGCAGTTGTTCGCGCAGGTGACCAACCCGCCGATCGACCCCATCCGGGAGGCGATTGTGATGTCTCTGGTGTCCTTCGTGGGCCCCAAGCCCAACCTGTTGGACATCAACCAGGTCAATCCGCCCATGCGTCTGGAAGTGAGCCAGCCCATCCTGGACTTCGCGGATATGGCCAAAGTGCGCAATATCGAGCACCACACCCAGGGCAAGTTCCGTAGCTACACGCTGGACATTACCTATCCCTTGGCGTGGGGCCATGAAGGTGTGGAAGCCAAACTCGCGTCCTTGTGCGCGGAATCGGTGGATGCCATCAAGAGTGGCAAGAACATTCTGGTTATCAGCGACCGTGGCATCAGCTCTACCCAAGTCGCAATTCCGGCGCTGTTGGCGCTCTCCGCCATTCACCAGCATTTGGTGCGCGAAGGTCTGCGCACCACGGCCGGTCTGGTGGTGGAAACCGGTACCGCGCGTGAAGTGCACCATTTCGCGGTGTTGGCAGGTTATGGCGCCGAGGCGGTTCACCCCTACCTCGCGATGGAAACCTTGCAGAGCATCCATAAGGATTTGCCAGGCGACCTGAGTGCGGAAAAGGCCATCTACAACTACATCAAGGCCATCGGCAAGGGCCTGTCCAAGATCATGTCCAAAATGGGCGTGTCGACTTACATGTCGTACTGCGGTGCCCAGTTGTTTGAAGCTATTGGCCTGAACACCGAAACCATCGACAAGTATTTCACCCGCACCCCCAGCAAGGTGGAAGGTATTGGCGTGTTCGAGATCGCGGAAGAAGCCATCCGCATGCACAAGCTGGCGTTTGGTGACAGCCCCGTGTTGGCCAATGCACTGGATGCCGGTGGTGAGTACGCCTGGCGTACCCGGGGTGAAGAGCACATGTGGACACCGGATGCGATTGCCAAGCTGCAGCACTCCACCCGCGCCAACAACTGGAACACGTACAAAGAGTACGCCCAGATCATCAACGACCAGTCCAAGCGCCACCTGACGCTGCGCGGCCTGTTCGAGTTCAAGGTGGATCCTGCCAAGGCGATTCCGCTGGAAGAAGTCGAGCCCGCCAAGGAAATCGTCAAGCGCTTTGCAACCGGTGCTATGTCTTTGGGCTCTATCTCCACCGAAGCCCATGCGACACTGGCTGTGGCCATGAACCGCATCGGCGGCAAGAGCAACACCGGTGAAGGTGGTGAAGATGCCGCGCGTTACCGCAACGAACTCAAGGGTATCCCGATCAAGCAGGGCGACAGCCTCAAGAGCGTGATCGGTGCCGAGAACGTGGAAGTGGACTTGCCTTTGTTGGCCGGCGACTCCTTGCGCAGCCGCATCAAGCAAGTGGCTTCAGGTCGCTTTGGCGTGACCGCCGAGTACCTGTCCAGCGCCGACCAGATCCAGATCAAGATGGCTCAGGGCGCCAAACCCGGTGAGGGCGGCCAGTTGCCAGGCGGCAAGGTGTCTGACTACATCGGCAAGCTGCGTCACTCTGTGCCCGGAGTGGGCCTGATTTCGCCCCCTCCGCACCACGACATCTACTCCATCGAGGACTTGGCCCAGTTGATCCACGACCTGAAGAACGTGGCTCCGCATTCCGGCATCAGCGTCAAGTTGGTGTCTGAAATCGGTGTGGGCACCATTGCTGCCGGCGTTGCCAAATGCAAGGCGGACCACGTGGTGATCGCAGGTCACGATGGTGGTACCGGTGCATCTCCCTGGTCGTCCATCAAGCACGCAGGTTCCCCATGGGAAATCGGTCTGGCTGAAACCCAGCAGACCCTGGTGCTGAACCGCTTGCGCAGCCGTATCCGCGTGCAGGCGGACGGCCAGATGAAGACAGGCCGCGACGTTGCCATCGGTGCCCTCTTGGGTGCGGATGAATTCGGCTTCGCCACCGCTCCGCTGGTGGTGGAAGGCTGCATCATGATGCGCAAGTGCCACCTGAACACCTGCCCTGTGGGCGTGGCCACCCAAGACCCCGTGCTGCGCGCCAAGTTCTCCGGCAAGCCAGAGCATGTGGTGAACTACTTCTTCTTCATCGCTGAAGAAGTGCGCCAAATCATGGCTCAGCTGGGTATCCGCAAGTTCGACGACATGATTGGCCGTTCCGACCTGCTCGACACCCGCAAGAGCATTGAGCACTGGAAAGCACAAGGCCTGGACTTCGCCCGCTTGTTTGCCCAGCCGCAAGTGCCTGCCGACGTGCCACGCTTCCAAACGCTCACCCAGGACCATGGTCTGGAAAAGGCCTTGGACAACGTGCTCATCGCCAAGAGCCGCGCCGCTATCGACAAGGGTGAAAAAGTCCAGTTCATGGAGCGTGCCCGCAACGTGAACCGCTCCGTGGGGGCCATGCTCTCCGGCGCGGTGACCAAGGTACACCCCGAAGGGTTGCCGGATGACACCATCCGCATCCAACTGGAAGGGACAGGCGGCCAGTCTTTCGGCGCTTTCCTGACCAAGGGCATCACCCTCTACCTGATAGGCGACGCCAACGACTACACCGGCAAGGGCCTCTCCGGCGGCCGTGTGGTGGTGCGTCCGAGTATCGACTTCCGTGGTGATGCCATCCGCAACACCATCGTGGGCAATACGGTGATGTACGGCGCGACTACCGGTGAAGCCTTCCTGAGCGGCGTGGCGGGCGAACGTTTTGCGGTACGTTTGTCCGGCGCGACAGCCGTGGTAGAGGGTACCGGCGACCACGGTTGCGAGTACATGACCGGCGGTACGGTGGCGGTGCTGGGTAAGACCGGCCGCAACTTTGCAGCGGGCATGAGCGGCGGTATCGCCTACGTCTATGACGAAGACGGCCAGTTCGCCAAGCGTTGCAACACCGCCATGGTGAGCCTGGAGAAGGTGTTGACTGCCGCCGAGCAGGAAGCCACCCTCGACAAGGGCATCTGGCACCGCGGTGAAGCCGATGAAGCCCAGCTTAAGAAGCTGCTGGAAGACCACAACCGCTGGACCGGTAGTAAGCGTGCACGTGAACTGCTGGATAACTGGGAAGCCTCCCGCGCCAAGTTCGTGAAGGTGTTTCCCAACGAGTACAAGCGTGCTCTGGGTGAGATTCATGCCCGTAAATCGACTGTAGCGCCCGTCAAATCTGAGCCTGCAGCTACAAAAAAAGAAGCAGCGGCTGCCAAGTAAGGCGAGCCTGATCTAACGCACAAGGACGTACATCATGGGAAAAGTCACTGGCTTCATGGAGTTTGAGCGCATCGAAGAGGGCTACAAGCCTGTTGCCGAGCGCCTGAAGAACTACAAAGAGTTCGTTATCGGTCTGGACGATGCACAGGCCAACAAGCAGGCTGCGCGCTGCATGGACTGCGGCACACCGTTCTGCAACAACGGTTGCCCGGTCAACAACATCATTCCGGACTTCAATGATCTGGTCTATCGCAAAGACTGGAAGACCGCCATCGACACACTGCACAGCACCAACAACTTCCCCGAGTTCACGGGTCGCATCTGCCCCGCACCGTGCGAGGCCGCCTGCACCTTGAACGTCAATGAGGAAGCGGTGGGCATCAAGTCGATTGAGCACGCCATCATTGACCGCGCCTGGCATGAAGGCTGGGTCAAGCCCCAGCCTGCCACCGCCAAGACCGGCAAAAAAGTGGCCGTGGTCGGTTCCGGCCCAGCCGGCATGGCCGCTGCCCAGCAGCTGGCCCGCGCCGGTCACGATGTGACATTGTTCGAGAAGAACGACCGCATCGGCGGCTTGCTGCGCTATGGCATTCCTGACTTCAAGATGGAAAAGTCTCATATTGACCGCCGTGCTGAACAGCTGGTTGCTGAAGGCGTCACCATCCGCACCGGCGTGTTGGTGGGTGAAATGCCCAAAGGTTCCAAGGTCACCAACTGGGCCAAGGAATCCATTTCCCCCGAGCAACTCAAAAAGGACTTCGACGCCGTGTTACTGACCGGCGGCTCCGAGCAGTCTCGCGACCTGCCGGTACCCGGCCGCGATCTGGACGGTATCCATTTCGCCATGGAGTTCCTGCCCCAGCAGAACAAGGTCAATGCCGGCGATAAGCTCAAGAACCAGCTGCGCGCGGATGGCAAGCATGTGATCGTCATCGGTGGTGGTGACACTGGCTCTGACTGCGTGGGCACCTCCAACCGCCATGGCGCGGTAAGCGTCACCCAATTTGAAGTGATGCCCCAGCCTCCGGCGGAAGAAAACCGCCCGCTTACCTGGCCCTACTGGCCACTGAAGCTGCGTACCAGCTCTAGCCATGAAGAAGGTTGCGAGCGCGTGTTCTCCATCTCCACCAAAGAATTCATTGGTGAAAAAGGCAAGGTCACGGGTCTCAAGACTGTGCAGGTCGAGTTCAAGGACGGCAAGCTGGTGGATGTGCCCGGCACTGAAAAGGTGCTGAAAGCCGACCTGGTGTTGCTGGCCATGGGTTTCGTGAATCCGGTCGCGACAGTGCTGGAGTCCTTTGGCATTGACAAGGACGCCCGTGGTAACGCCAAGGCAACGACCGATTTCGCGGGCGGCTATGCCACCAATGTGTCCAAGGTGTTTGCAGCAGGCGACATCCGCCGCGGCCAATCTTTGGTGGTGTGGGCGATTCGCGAAGGACGTCAAGCGGCGCGTGCAATAGATGAGTTCTTGATGGGCTTTACCGAGCTGCCACGCTAACAAGGGTTTTCCCGCTTATCATTCGAAGGCCGGGCAGTTACCGGCCTTCTTGTTTTATGGCGCCCACACCTTCTGTTCTTGTTGAGTTGAAAAACGTTTCCTTCGGTTACGGAGAGCGGCGTATTCTGGATGGCGTGTCGCTGACCGTGCCACGCGGCAAGGTGACGGCCCTGATGGGCGCTTCCGGAGGGGGGAAAACTACCGTACTTCGCTTGATAGGCGGTCAGTGCCGGGCTCAAGGCGGTCAGGTCCTTTTGCATGGACGCAACCAAGGTGAAGCGGCCCAGGATATGACCCAGCTGGGGGCTTCCAATTTGTATGCCGCCCGTCGTCGCATGGGCATGCTGTTTCAGTTCGGCGCCTTGTTCACGGATTTGAGTGTGTTTGACAATGTGGCCTTTCCTCTGCGCGAGCACACCAGCCTGCCGGAAGCGCTGATCCGCGACATCGTTTTGATGAAGTTGAATGCCGTGGGCTTGCGGGGCGCCCGGGACTTGATGCCCTCGGAAGTCTCCGGTGGTATGGCGCGTCGCGTGGCACTGGCACGCGCGATTGCCCTGGACCCCGAGTTGGTGATGTACGACGAACCCTTCGCCGGTTTGGACCCGATTTCCTTGGGTACAGCGGCGCGGCTGATCCGCCAGCTCAATGACGCCATGGGATTGACTAGCATCATCGTGTCGCACGACCTGGAAGAGACGTTCCATATTGCGGACCAAGTTATTGTGTTGGCCAACGGCAAAATTGCTGCACAAGGCACCCCGCAAGAGGTACGCGACAGTGCAGACCCCCTGGTCCACCAATTCGTGAATGCCTTGCCGGAAGGGCCTGTACGCTTCCATTACCCGGCTGCGCCGGTGGATGCCGATTTTTCTGTCGAGGTCGCACGATGAAGTTTCTGCATCCGGCCGAACTGGGCTTTGCCGTTCGGAACAAGCTGGCGGATTGGGGGATGGGGGCCCGCTTGCTGGGCCGTCTCGTGGCCTCGCTGGGGGCTGTCCTTCGCCGGCCTGCGCTGCTTCGTGATCAGATTCATTTCATGGGGAACTACTCGCTCGCCATCATCGCGGTGTCGGGTGTGTTTGTCGGTTTTGTGATGGGCTTGCAGTACTACTATGGTTTGCAGCGCTTCGGGGCCGCAGACTCCGTAGGTATGCTGATCAGCCTCAGTCTGGTGCGGGAGTTCGGACCGGTGCTGACGGCGCTGCTGTTTGCAGGTCGGGCAGGCACTTCCTTGACGGCGGAAATCGGCCTCATGAAGGCGGGCGAGCAACTCAGCGCCATGGAGATGATGGCGGTGGATCCGGTGTCCCGCATTCTGGCGCCGCGTTTCTGGGGCGCTGTTATCGCCATGCCCCTTCTGGCTGCGGTGTTCAGCGCCGTCGGTGTCTTGGGGGGGTGGGTTGTCAGTGTGCCCATGATAGGCATCGATTCGGGGGCTTTCTGGAGCCAGATGCAGAGTGGTGTCAATGTCTGGGTGGATGTGGGCAACGGGGTGATCAAGAGTGTGGTTTTCGGTTTTGCGGTGAGCTTTATTGCGTTGCTTCAGGGTTTTGAGGCGCAGCCCACGCCGGAAGGGGTGGCGCGTGCCACCACCCGTACCGTGGTGGTGGCTTCGCTCACCGTGCTGGCGTTGGACTTTGTCCTTACCGCCATGATGTTCAGTATTTAGGGGAAGAAGATGCAGCGCTCCAAAAATGATGTATGGGTAGGTTTGTTTGTGTTGCTGGGGGCTATTGCCTTGGTGTTTCTTGCTATGCAGGCCGCCAATCTCTTGTCTTTCAGCTTTGACAAGGGCTATACGGTCAGTGCACGGTTCGACAATATCGGAGGGCTCAAGCCCAAGGCGGCAGTGAAAAGTGCCGGTGTGGTGGTGGGGCGAGTCGAATCTATCGGATTTGATGACAAAACCTTTCAGGCCAAGGTGCAATTGTCCATGGACAAGCGTTTTGCCTTTCCCAAGGACAGCTCGCTCAAAATTTTGACCAGTGGCTTGTTGGGTGAGCAGTACATCGGTATCGAAGCCGGAGCGGATGCTGCCAACCTGGTCACAGGCGATACGATAGGCACCACCCAGAGTGCTGTGGTTCTAGAGAGTCTGATCAGCCAGTTTTTGTACAGCAAAGCGGCAGACGGTCCTACGGATAAGCAAGCACCATGATGCGTATAGCCATGCGTTGCTTGGCTTTGCTGGGCCTCGCCCTTGTGCTTCAAGGTTGTGCGACGGTGGCCCAGCCCGATCCGCGGGACCCGTTGGAGTCTATGAACCGCTCGGTTTTTGCCTTTAATAATGCGATTGATGGTGCAGTGATCAAGCCTGTCGCAAAAGCCTACAAAATGACTTTGCCGTCGTGGACCCGCACCGGCATTAAAAATTTCTTTGGGAATCTGGAGGACGCATGGTCCGCAGTCAACAATGCGCTCACATTGCGAGGGCAGGCGTTCGGCAATAGTGTGGGCCGAGTCATGGTGAATAGCACCATTGGCTTGGGCGGGTTGATTGACGTTGCCAGTGATTTGAATATTGAGAAAAGCCCTGCAACTTTCAATATCACTTTAGGACGCTGGGGCGTCGGGCCGGGGCCCTATGTGGTGGTGCCATTTCTAGGGCCCTATACCTTGAGAGAGGTGGTGGCACTCCCCGTAGATCAGCAAGGAAAATTGGTCAACCAGGTGGCGGATGATGCGACGCGTACCGGGCTTACGGTAGTCGATCTGGTGGACAAACGGGCGACATTCCTCGATTCTGAGGGAGTCGTGAACGGGGCCGCGTTGGATCGCTATTCATTTATTCGTGACAGCTATTTGCAGCGTCAACGGTACTTGGTGTATGACGGAAATCCACCGGACGACGAGGGCGCAGAACCCTGAGCTGGGGCTCGCCGGTGCACATGGGAGTGATGAAGTGCATAATTTGCGCTCATTGAATGGGACTAAACAATGCTGACGAAACGTGGAATTCTGGGTTGGGTGGGTTCAATGGTGCTATTTATGGGCACTTTCAGCGCGCCTTTGGCTTACGCCGAAGATGAAGCACCTGATGTGCTGATCAAGCGCTTGTCGGTGGATGTACTGGACACCATCAAGGCGGATAGATCCATCCGCACTGGTGACTCCAGCAAAGTGGTCGCGCTGGTGGATACGCGCATCATGCCTAACGTAAATTTCCAACGCATGACGGCTTCTGCGGTTGGCCCGGGCTGGCGTCAAGCCACTCCTGAACAGCAAAAACGTTTGCAAGAGGAGTTCAAAATTTTACTTGTGCGCACGTATGCTGGTGCTTTGGCGCAAGTGAGTGACCAAACCATTGCGATGAGGCCCTTGCGCATGGCGCCCGAAGATAAAGAAGTCATCGTTCGTACCGAAATCAGAGGCAAAGGTGATCCAATCCAACTGGACTACCGTTTGGAGAAAACCCCCGGTGTGGGTGCCGGATGGAAGATTTACAACCTGAATGTCCTCGGTGTCTGGTTGGTGGAAACATACCGGAGTCAGTTCGCCCAGCAGATTAATGCCAAGGGTGTTGATGGTTTGATCGACGCATTGACAGAGCAAAACAAGGCCAACGCCAAGAAAGGTTGATATGCTGAACCTGCCCGCCACCATGACGCATGAAGTTGCCCCGGCCTGCCTGTCTGAGCTGCGAGATGGCCTGCAGCGCGAGGCTGCGACCGTGGTGGTGGACGGTGAGCGTTTGCAGCGTTTTGACTCCTCCGCCCTGGCGGTGCTATTGGAGCTGCGACGTGAGTGCGCCAAGGCCGGCAAGGTCTTTGCAGTACAAAAGCTCCCGGCCCGTCTGCGTGATCTGGCCGCCTTGTACGGGATTGACGCGCTGCTGAAACCTGTCTGAAGGCGGCAGCGTAAAATCGCGGGTTCTTTATGCCCGCCATCTCCTTCCAATCCATCTCCAAGACGTATCCCTCGCCCAAGGGGCCGAAAGGCACCACCTTCAAGGCCGTTGATAACGTCAGTCTCCACATCGAAGAGGGCGAGTTTTTTGGTCTCCTCGGGCCCAACGGCGCGGGTAAAACAACCCTGATCAGCATGCTGGCCGGTTTGTCCCGTCCCACCAGTGGCCATGTGCAAGTGCTGGGCAGCGATGTTCAAACCGATTTTGCCAACGCCCGCCGCAAACTGGGTGTGGTGCCACAGGAGCTGGTGTTCGATCCCTTCTTCAATGTGCGCGAAATGCTGCGCATCCAGTCTGGTTATTTCGGGCTGCGGAACAACGACGCCTGGGTGGACGAGTTGCTGGAAGGCCTGGGCCTGGCCGACAAGGCCAACGCCAATATGCGCCAACTCTCCGGTGGCATGAAGCGCCGGGTGCTGGTGGCGCAGGCCTTGGTGCACAAGCCGCCGGTCATCGTGCTGGATGAACCCACCGCCGGTGTGGATGTGGAACTGCGGCAGACGCTGTGGCAATTTGTCGCCAACCTCAACAAGCAAGGCAGTACCGTGTTGTTGACCACCCATTACCTGGAAGAGGCCGAAGCCTTGTGCGGGCGCATTGCCATGCTCAAGACTGGCCGCATCGTGGCCTTGGACAAAACCAGCGACCTGCTCAAGGCCGCCAGCAGCAACGTGCTGCGCTTCAAAACGGCAGATGCTTTGCCGGCAGACTTGGCTGCGCGTGCCCGCATTACCGGCCGCATCGTGCAGTTGCCGGCACACAACGCGCTCGAGATCGAAAACTACCTTGCTGCAGTGCGGCAGGCCGGTGTCACCGTGGAAGACGTGGAGATCCGCAAAGCCGATCTGGAGGATGTGTTCCTCGATGTCATGAACACGCAAGGAGCACAGGCATGAACGGCTGGCAAACCCTGCTCTACAAAGAGACCCTGCGCTTCTGGAAGGTCGCGGCCCAAACCATTGCCGGGCCGGTGCTGACCGCCATGCTGTACCTGCTGATCTTCGGTCACGCGCTGGAGAGCCATGTCAAGGTGTATGACCAGGTCAGTTACACCGCCTTTCTGGTGCCCGGCTTGGCCATGATGAGCCTGCTGCAAAACGCGTTTGCCAACAGCTCGTCCTCGCTCATCATGAGCAAGGTCATGGGCAATCTGGTGTTCCTGTTGCTAACGCCCTTGTCCTATTTCAACTGGTTTGTGGCCTATGTGGGTGCCGCCGTGATTCGCGGTTTGGTGGTGGCACTCGGCGTGTTCGTAGTGGCAGCGTTTTTTGCGCCCATGAGCTATGCGGCGCCGCTGTGGATTTTTGTGTTCGCTGTGTTGGGCGCTACCCTGATGGGCGCACTGGGCTTGATTGCCGGCCTGTGGGCCGAAAAGTTCGACCAGCTGGCCGCCTTCCAGAACTTTGTGGTCATGCCCATGACCTTCTTGAGCGGCGTGTTTTACTCCATCCATTCCCTGCCTGCCTTCTGGCAAGGGGTGAGCCACTTCAACCCGTTTTTCTACATGATTGACGGCTTCCGCTTCGGCTTTTTCGGCATCAGCGATGTGTCGCCGTGGCTGAGTGTTTCCGTCGTCGGCGGAGTCACCATCGTGGTGAGCCTGATTGCCCTTCAATTACTGCGCAGCGGCTACAAAATCCGCAGCTGAGATCCCTATGACCGCAGACCAACTCCAAGCCATCATCACCGCCGGCCTCGCCTGTGACCATTGCGCGCTCGAAGGCGATGGCCGCCACTGGTACGCCACCATCGTGTCGCCTGAATTCGAAGGCAAACGCCTCGTCCAGCGCCAGCGGCTGGTGTACGCCACCCTGGGCAACCGCATGCAAACCGACGAGGTGCACGCCTTGTCCATGAAAACCTTCTCGCCCGCCGAATGGGCAGCCCAGTCCGCCTGAGGCGCACGCAACCCCGAGAGCCCGCCATGAGCGCAGACATGATCACCCTGGCCCTGTCCAAAGGCCGCATTTTTGAAGAAACCGTGCCGTTGCTCAAAGCCGCTGGCATTGAGGTGCTGGACGACCCCGAAAAGTCCCGCAAGCTGATTCTGGATACCAACCAGCCTAACGTGCGTGTGCTGGTAGTCCGCGCGACCGACGTGCCTACCTATGTCCAATACGGCGGGGCCGATATGGGCATCACCGGCAAAGACACGCTGCTGGAGCACGGCAGCCAAGGCCTGTACCAGCCGCTGGATTTGCAGATCGCCAAGTGCCGCATCAGCGTGGCCGTGCGCGCGGACTTTGACTACGCGTCCGCCGTCAAGCAGGGCTCCCGCTTGAAAGTGGCCACCAAATACGTGGCCATTGCCCGCGACTTCTTCGCCAGCAAAGGCGTGCACGTGGACTTGATCAAGCTCTACGGCAGCATGGAGCTCGCCCCCTTGGTCGGCCTGGCCGATGCGATTGTGGACTTGGTGTCCACCGGCAACACGCTCAAAGCCAACCACCTCGTCGAGGTGGAGCGCATCATGGACATCAGCTCCCGTTTGGTGGTCAACCAGGCTGCGCTCAAGCTCAAACAAGAACCCATCCGCAAGATCATCGACGCCTTTGCCGGCGCCGTAGGCCAGTAACTCCGGAAACCCATTTGCTATGACTTTTGTAGCTGCTCCCGCACGTCTATCAAGCGCTAATGCCACTTTTGAGGCTGAATTCAAGGCGCGCCTGCATTGGTCTGCGGACACCGACGCCGCCATCGAGCAGCGCGTGGCCGACATCCTGGCCGACGTGCAGCAGCGGGGTGATGCGGCTGTGTTGGAGTACACCGCCCGTTTCGATGGCCTGAACGCCACCGACATAAAAGCGCTGGAGCTGACCCAGGCGGAACTCAAAGCGGCGTTCGACAGCATCCCCGCAGACCAGCGTGCTGCGCTGGAGGCCGCCGCCAAGCGCGTGCGCAGCTACCACGAGGCACAAAAAAAAGCGTCCGGCGAGAGCTGGAGCTATCGCGACGAAGATGGCACGCTCTTGGGCCAAAAAGTCACACCGCTGGACCGCGTGGGCATTTATGTGCCCGGCGGCAAAGCGGCTTACCCCAGCAGCGTGTTGATGAACGCCATCCCCGCCCACGTGGCCGGTGTGGGTGAAATCATCATGGTCGTTCCTACCCCCAAGGGCGAGAAAAACGCCTTGGTGCTGGCCGCCGCCTATGTGGCCGGTGTCACGCGTGCCTTCACCATCGGCGGGGCGCAGGCCGTGGCTGCCTTGGCCTATGGCACCGCCACCATCCCCGCCGTGCACAAAATCACCGGCCCCGGCAACGCCTATGTGGCCGCTGCCAAGCGCCGCGTGTTTGGCACCGTGGGCATCGACATGATTGCCGGCCCCAGCGAGATTTTGGTGCTGGCCGACGGCACCACACCGCCGGACTGGGTGGCGATGGACTTGTTCAGCCAGGCGGAGCACGACGAGCTGGCGCAAAGCATTTTGCTGTGCCCGGACGCGGCTTACATCGAGCAAGTGCAGCAAAGCATCAACCGCTTGCTCAATGAGATGCCACGCGCCGAGATCATCGCCAAAAGTCTTACCGGCCGTGGCGCGCTGATCCAGACCCGCAGCATGGAAGAGGCTTGTGAGATCAGCAACCGCATTGCACCCGAGCACTTGGAAGTCTCCAGCAACGATCCTCATAAGTGGGAGCCTTTGCTCAAGCACGCCGGTGCCATCTTTTTGGGCGCCTACACCTCCGAGAGCCTGGGCGACTACTGCGCCGGCCCCAACCATGTGTTGCCTACCAGCGGCACCGCGCGTTTCAGCAGCCCGCTGGGGGTGTACGACTTTCAGAAGCGCAGCAGCCTGATCGAGGTGAGCGAGCAGGGCGCCCAAGGCCTGGGGCAGATCGCCTCGGTGCTGGCCCACGGCGAAGGCCTGCAAGCCCATGCGCGTGCGGCGGAAATGCGATTGAAGTAAATCCGTAAGATGGGGCGCACAAGGACGACCAAGCCCTATGTGCCCCACACTTCACACCCCCCACACCTTCTCGACACTGCGGCACGCGACTGCGTGCGTTGCCCTGTGCCTCGCCGCAGCCTCCACGGCCCAGGCCATGACCATCCGCGAAATGCGCGCCTTGGAGAAGACGGAAAAGCAAGGCAGCACCTACACCGACTACTACCTGGTCGGCGTCATGGAAGGCGTGCTGGAAGCCCATGCCCAAGCGGTGCGCGCCGGAACCAAACCCAGCATCTGCCTCAACGGCCGCCGCCTGGAACCCCGCATGGCCAAGAGCCTGTACACCACTGAGCTGGAACGAAATGCAGACCTGTACGAGGCCGACATGCCGGTGCAACTGGTGATGGTGAATGCGCTGGGGACGATTTATCCGTGCTTGTGAGGGGCGGGGTGTGCTGGCTGCACCTGCACTTTGTCTTACTCAGGTGCTTCGACGCTGCAGGTTGCCGAGCAGCACTTTTGCTTCATCTAGGAACTGTGATGCGATGCCATACACGGCCTCCGCTTTGACCGTATCGTAGGCGTGGGTGCTGTCGGTGCGGGCTTGGCGATAGGCCCTCCAAGCGTTCCAGTCCGACTTCAAAAGTGCGCGCTCATTGCCTAGGCGGATCAGGCTTTGGAATGTCACGCAATCCAATTCCGAAGGGCTTACCTCGGACGCCTCCAAATAGCGCTTGAGTATTTTTCAGCTCAGTTCTTAGGTGAGCTTGAAACACTGAATGACCGAATTGCGTAGTTGTTCGCGCAAGCCCCCATCCGCCAACGCGGTGGGTGACCCCGCGTAGGCCAGGCTTTTCTCCAGCTGGGCGATGGCGTTGGCAAGGGGGTGTAGTCGAGGGCTTGTTGCATGGGGCGTCGGCTTTTTCAGTAGTGAAGCGGCCGTGGCCTTAGGTTTTTGCTATGAAATCAGCAGCGGTCTGCGCATATTCCGCAAGCGCTAGAGCCCAAAAGGACTAAGAATCAAGCCTATTAATCCATATGCATTTTGGGATTTGAATCCTGAATGCATGTCCATTGGCATTGGCGATTTGCAGGGGCTAGGTGCTGAAATTCTGTCATCCACAGTAACAGGGATGTGGGCTAACGTGAAGGTCAGCAGGAGCAGTAGACGATCCGATGCGTAGCGCTGTTATAGGCCATGCTATTCGTAGCTAATGGCCTTTTTCAGCGCTGCGCGGGCCAGCAAGCGCGTTGAATCTAGGGTTGGGAGTGGTGAATTCCGGTCATTGATGATGAGCGGAATTTCAGTGCATCCAAGAATGACGGCCTCGCAACCTGTAGCTTTCAAAGACTGGATAACCTCTTGAAAGCGCTCTACGGTCTCGGCTTTGAAGACGCCATAGACAAGCTCATCCATGATGAGGCGCCCAATCTCATCGCGTTCGGCGTCGCTTGGTCGAACGCACTGAATGCCTTGATTGATCAATTTTTCCGGATAAACGTCGCTAGATACCAACCAACTTGTTCCAGTCAGGCCAACCTTATTGTAGCTACGTGCTGCAGCTTCATTTGCCACAACTTCGGCGATGTGAAGCCAGGGCAACGGTGATCTTTCTTGCACCAATGAAAACGCTTGATGGATTGTGTTATCTGGGCATACGAGAAAATCTGCACCGGCAGCAGCCAGCTTGTTGGCAGAAGTAAGCATCAGGTCTGCGACGCCCTGAATGTCATCAGCGTTCAAAGCGTTGACATAGTCTGCCAGCGATAGGGAATTCAATGAGATCTCCGGATGCGCGTGCGGCCCAAGCACCGCTGCGCTTTCCGCACAAATGGTTCGATAGCAGAGGGCAGCGCCTTCAGCCGAACAAGCAACTATTCCAATGTGTAGTGGAGTGGCCATATTCATCTCTTGATTCAAAGCATTGCAGACAACAACAAATTGCGGGACATTTTGCACGCTTTAGGCATCAATCTGGCCTCTAGCCCCAACCAAATGTGCGCAAGATGCTCACATAAAGATAGCAAAATACCCAGTGGCAGAGCTAGGCCATTTTGTGATGAAGTTGTCATTTGGTTCCTCTCCTTTGCCTTCCTTTTCCCCAAGCTATACCGGTCGGGATACAGGCTTTGGCATCCAACGCATCCGCCCTTCGCTCAAATTGGAAATTCACACGAATCTCGTGCAACACGAATTTCGTGTAAACTGCCATCATGATGAAAAACGTCACCATCACCGTCGAAGACGCCACCCTCGAATGGGTGCGGATTGAGGCGGCGCGCCGCAACACCAGCGTGTCGCGCTTGGTGGGCGAGATGCTGACTGACAAGATGCAGCATGACGACGCCTATGCCCGCGCCCAGCGCGATTGGGTGGCGGATACCTCCAGCTTTAGCTCAGGCGGCAAGGCCTATCCGGCGCGGGATGTCCAGAATGGCTAGCCCGCTCGATACCTCTGGCGCCATCGTTTTTGTGGACACCAACGTGCTGTTGGCCGCTGATGATGCGTTTGACGCTCCTCGCCAAACCCGTGTGCGCGAGTGGTTGCAGGCTTTGTGGCAGCGCAGGGCAGGGCGCTTGAGCACGCAGGTGCTGAACGCCTATTACGTGGGCGCCACCCGCCACTTCGCCATGCTGCAGGGCGACGCACGCGCCAAGCTGCGCCGCTACCAGCTCTGGCAGCCCTGGCAGATTGACCACCAGACAGTGGAAACCGCTTGGGGCGTGGAAGCCCGTTTCGGCCTGCCGTACTGGGACGCCCTCATTGTTGCCGCTGCCGCGCAGAGTGGCGCGAGCCATGTGCTGTCGTTTGACTTGCAGCACGGCCAGCAGATCGACGGCGTCACCATCCTGAACCCTTTGCAAGCCACGCCCGCCGATCTGGCGCTGGCCGACTAGTTTTTTGAAAGCTTCGCATGACCCTTCAAGCTGATACCTCTGCCGACATGGCCGCTGACGTTCAGGCGCTGATTGCGCGCCGCATCCGCCAGGACGTGCAGGGCATGCATGCCTACGCGGTCCAGGACTCCAAAGGCATGGTCAAGCTGGACGCCATGGAGAACCCGTTTTCCCTGCCACCTCACCTGCAAGCCGCACTGGGCCAGCGCCTGGGCGCGCTGGCGCTGAACCGCTACCCCGATGGCCGGGTCAACGACCTGCGAACCGCCTTGGCGCAGTACGTGGGGATGCCCGCAGGCCACGACATCATGCTGGGCAATGGCTCGGACGAACTGATCTCGCTGCTCTCCATGGCCTGCGACGTGCCCGCCCAGCCCGGCGAAGCCCGCCCCGTGGTGCTGGCGCCTATGCCCGGTTTTGTGATGTACGCCATGAGCGCCCAGTTGCAGGGGCTGGACTTTGTGGGTGTGCCGCTGACGGAAGACTTTGCCCTCGATGTACCCGCCATGGTGCAGGCCATTGCCGAGAAGCAGCCCGCCATCGTGTATCTGGCCTACCCCAACAACCCCACCGCCAATTTGTGGGATGCCGAGGCCATGGCCACCGTGATTGCCGCAGCCAAGCAGGCGGGCAGCATCGTGGCGCTGGACGAGGCCTACCAGCCGTTTTCCAGCCGCACCTATATGGATGTGATCCGCGCCAACCCCGCCGCCCACCCCCATGTGGTGCTGATGCGCACGCTCAGCAAGTTCGGCCTGGCCGGTGTGCGCCTGGGCTACATGACCGGCACCGCCGCGCTGATTGCCCAAGTCGACAAAGTGCGCCCGCCGTACAACATCAGTGTGTTGAACTACGAGTGCGCCTTGTTTGCCCTTGAGAACCAAGAGGCTTATTCGGCCCAAGCCCAAGAGATATGTGCGCAGCGCGCTATTCTTTTAGGAGCATTGCGCGCCATGCCCGGCGTGAAAGCCTGGGACAGCGATGCCAACATGGTGCTGGTGCGCTTCCCCGGCGCGGACGATGCGGCGCAAAAAATATTCGACGGTTTGAAGGCGCGCGGGGTGCTGGTCAAGAACGTTTCTAAAATGCACCCATTGCTGGCCCGCTGTTTGCGTTTGACCGTCGGCACCGCCGAAGAAAACGCCCGACTGATTCAGGCCTTGCAGGAAACCTTATGAGCACCCATTACCCGATCACTGAAGTCCCCTCCGCCATGCCCGCGCGCATCGCCGAAGTGTCCCGCAACACCGCGGAAACCAAGATTCGCGTGCGCGTGAACTTGGACGGCACCGGTGTGAGCCGCCTGTCCACCGGCATTGGCTTTTTTGACCACATGCTCGACCAGATCGCCCGCCATGGGCTGATCGACCTCGACATTGAAGCCGAAGGCGATTTGCACATTGACGGGCACCACACCGTGGAAGACGTGGGCATCACCCTGGGCCAGGCCTTTGCCAAGGCCGTGGGCGACAAAAAGGGCATCCGCCGTTACGGCCACGCTTATGTGCCCTTGGACGAAGCGCTGAGCCGCGTGGTGATCGACTTTTCCGGCCGCCCGCAGTTGGAGATGCATGTGCCCTTCAAGAGCGGCATGATTGGCGCGTTTGACACCCAACTCACCCACGAGTTCTTTCAGGGTTTTGTGAACCACGCCTCGGTGACCCTGCACATTGACAACCTCAAGGGCGAAAACGCCCACCACCAGGCCGAGACGGTGTTCAAGGCCTTTGCCCGCGCACTGCGCTCCGCGCTGGAGTTCGACCCGCGCGCATTGGGCGTGATTCCTTCCACCAAAGGGTCGCTCTGATGAAAAAGGTCGCTGTCGTTGACTACGGCATGGGCAATTTGCGCTCCGTCACCCAGGCGGTGATGCATGTGGCCGAGGGCACTGGTGTCGAGGTCGTCTGGGCCCGCACCCCGCAAGAAGTGATGGACGCCGAGCGCGTGGTGCTGCCTGGCCAGGGTGGCATGCGCGACTGCATGCGCGAGCTGCACGAGTCCGGCATGTTCGACGCCGTGATGCACGCATCAGCGCACAAGCCCCTGATGGGCGTGTGCGTGGGCATGCAGATGTTGCTGGACCACTCCGAAGAGCTGGACACACCCTGCCTGGGCTTGATTCCTGGCGAGGTGGTCAAGTTTGATCTCGCCGGTCAGCTGCAAGCCGACGGCAGCCGCTTCAAAGTGCCCCAGATGGGCTGGAACCAGGTCTGGCAATCCGCGGAGCCCCGACACCCGGTGTGGGGCGATGTGCCGGATGGCAGCTACTTCTATTTTGTGCACAGCTACTACGCCCGACCGTCGGATGCACGCCACAGCGCGGGCCAGACCGACTACGGCCAACGCTTCTCCTGCGCGATTGCGCGCGATAATATTTTTGCAACACAATTCCACCCCGAGAAAAGCGCTGAACACGGTTTGGCGCTCTACCGCAACTTCCTGCACTGGAATCCTTGAAACTTTTTCCTTGCCGCACTTCAGCATCTGGCAAAGCGTTCTCTTTTTTTCCTCCAACCCTGAAGCACCATGCTTTTAATTCCTGCGATTGACCTCAAAGACGGCCACTGCGTTCGCCTCAAACAAGGCGATATGGACCAATCCACTACTTTCGGCGAAGACCCTGCGGTCATGGCCCGTAGCTGGGTCGACAAGGGGGCCCGCCGCCTCCATCTGGTGGACTTGAACGGCGCCTTTGCCGGTCACCCCAAGAACGAGCAGGCCATTCGCAAGATCCTCAAGGAAGTGGGCGGCGAGATCGACGTGCAGCTGGGCGGCGGTATCCGCGACCTGGACACCATTGAGCGTTACCTGGACGCTGGCCTGCGCTACGTCATCATCGGCACTGCCGCCGTGAAGAACCCCGGCTTTTTGCAGGACGCCTGCACCGCGTTCGGCGGCCACATCATCGTGGGCCTGGACGCCCGCGACGGCAAAGTGGCCACCGACGGCTGGAGCAAGCTCACCCGCCACGATGTGGTGGACCTGGGCAAGAAGTTTGAAGACTACGGCGTCGAGTCCATCATTTACACCGACATCGGCCGCGACGGCATGCTCTCGGGCATCAACATTGAGGCCACCGTCAAGCTGGCGCAAGCACTGACCATCCCCGTGATCGCCTCTGGCGGCTTGTCCAACATGGCTGACATTGAAGCCTTGTGCGAAGTGGAAGACGAAGGCGTGGAAGGCGTGATCTGCGGCCGCGCCATTTACAGCGGCGATTTGGACTTTGCCGCTGCACAGACCCGTGCCGACGAGTTGAACGGATGAACAAGTTTTGCCGCCGGGCCGTCCCAAGGCAAAACACGGCCCCCTCGGGGGGCAGGAAGCTACACGTAGTGAGCGACCGTGGGGGCAACCATGCTCGCTAAGAGAATCATTCCTTGCCTGGACGTGACCGGTGGTCGCGTCGTCAAAGGCGTCAACTTTGTCGAGCTGCGTGACGCCGGTGACCCGGTGGAAATCGCGGCCCGCTACAACGACCAGGGCGCCGACGAACTCACGTTTCTGGACATCACCGCCACCAGCGACGGCCGCGACCTGATTTTGCACATCATTGAAGCGGTGGCCTCGCAGGTGTTCATTCCGCTTACCGTTGGTGGCGGGGTGCGGGTGGTGGAAGACGTGCGCCGCCTGCTCAATGCGGGGGCCGACAAGGTGAGTTTCAACTCGGCGGCGCTGGCCAACCCCCAAGTGATTGAAGATGCGTCCTTGAAATACGGCTCACAAGCCATTGTGGTCGCCATCGATGCCAAGCGCCGGTCTGAAGAAGACGCCTTGGTCCGTGGCCCAGGTTGGGATGTCTACAGCCATGGCGGCCGCAAGAACACCGGCCTCGATGCCGTGGCCTGGGCCACCGAGATGGCCCGACGTGGTGCTGGCGAGATTTTGCTCACCAGCATGGACCGCGATGGCACCAAGAGCGGCTTCGACTTGGCCCTGACCCGCGCAGTGGCTGATGCCATCAGCGTGCCGGTGATTGCCAGCGGCGGTGTTGGCAACCTCGACCATTTGGCAGATGGTGTGCAGCAGGGCGGTGCCGATGCCGTGCTGGCGGCCAGCATCTTCCATTACGGTGAATACACGGTGGGCCAGGCCAAAGCGCGCATGGCGGAGCGGGGTATTCCGGTCAGGATTTGAGCCTTTTAGTGCTCTGGCGCCCGTCAATGCTGCGCGAGCAGCTATCAAAGAAATAGCAAAATGGAATCTCCGACAACCCCCCCAGTGAGCTGGATCAAGCACATCCGATGGGACTCCAAGGGCCTGGTGCCCGTTATTGCCCAAGAGCAGAGCACCGGCGATGTGCTCATGTTCGCCTGGATGAACCGCGAAGCTTTGCAAAAGACGGTGGAGCTGGGGCAGGCGGTGTATTTCAGCCGCTCGCGCGACAAGCTTTGGTTCAAGGGCGAGGAGTCCGGCCACGTGCAGAAAGTCCATGAAATCCGCATGGACTGTGACAGTGACGTTATCTTGCTCAAAGTGACCCAGCTTGGCCATGAGCCCGGCATCGCTTGCCACACCGGCCGCCACAGCTGTTTCTTCAGCGTGTTGAAAGACGGTGTCTGGCAAGCGGTGGACCCGGTGCTCAAAGACCCTGAATCCATTTACAAATAAAGCGCGTACTCCAACTATGCAAGATCAGCCCACTTCGCAAGACGCGCTGGCCCATTTGGCGGCCGTTATCGAGAGCCGCAAAGCGGCTAACGGGGGAGACCCCGAGGCCAGTTACGTGGCGCGCCTGCTGCACAAAGGCCCTGATGCCTTTTTGAAGAAGATTGGCGAAGAAGCCACCGAGGTGGTGCTGGCCGCCAAAGACGCAGACCACGGCGGCGATAAGTCCAAAATCGTCTATGAAATGGCAGACCTGTGGTTTCACAGCATGGTGGCGCTGGCCCATTACGGCCTGAGCCCGGCCGACGTCATCACCGAGCTGGAGCGCCGCCTGGGCACCAGCGGGCTGGAAGAAAAGGCCTTGCGCAAGGCAGTCGCCCGCGAAGCCGAATCCAAATAAGGACTCGCCATGACCCAGGATTTCACCACGCCCGCCACGCCGGACCAGGCCCTGTTGTTCAAGTTACAGGGGCTCAACACCATAGGCACCATCAGCTATGTGTTGCACCTTATCGTGGCGGTGGCGGCGTTCATTCCTGGCGGCCAGTTTGGCATGACGCTGCTGGTCGTCGCCTTGATTCTGGACTTGGTCAAGCGCGATGACGCAACCGGCACCTGGCATGCATCGCACTTCCGCTGGCGCATCCGTTCCGTCCTATTTGCGGGACTGGCTTACCTGCTGACACTTCCGCTGTTTTTCTTGTTGTATTTTCCCGGTGCTATTGCCTGGGCTGTCATCTCGGTGTGGTTTCTCTACCGTATCGTGACCGGCTTTATGGCAATGAACAAAGGTCAGGAGATTGGTGCATGAGCGAGCACACTCACAGCGCCCACGATCCGAACTGCATTTTTTGCAAGATCGTGGCCAAACAGATTCCCTCCAGAGCAGTGTACGAGGACGAGCATGTCTATGCCTTCCACGACATCAACCCGTGGGCACCGGTGCATTTTTTACTGATTCCCAAGGTCCATATTCCCAGCATGGCCCATGTGGGCACTGAAGATGCGGCTCTCATGGGCCACATGATGGCCCTGGTTCCCCAACTGGCTTTGCAGGAAGGCTGTAACCCGTATCCGGAAGGCGGCTACCGTGTGGTTACCAACACAGGTGCAGAGGGCGGTCAGGAAGTCCATCACTTGCATTTTCATGTCATGGGCGGTCCGCGCCCCTGGCTGCGCGGCTGAGTGTCCTGAGCGGGGACTAGAATTCAATTAATCGTTAGGAGTACATCATGGGTTCATTTTCTATCTGGCACTGGTTGATCGTTCTGCTGATCGTCGTCATGGTCTTCGGTACCAAGAAGCTCAAGAACATCGGGTCTGACTTGGGTGGTGCGGTCAAGGGTTTCAAAGACGGCATGAAAGACGGATCTACACCGGCTGCCGACGACAAGCCTGCTGCTCCTGCACAGCAAGTGGCCAATGCGTCTGAAAAAACCACGATTGACGTGGAAGCCAAGCAAAAAAACTGAGCTAAAAGTACATGCCCCTCACGCTCGTCACTCCGTGTACTGCGCTGCCCCTGAGGGGTTGCGTTTCCCTTGCGGGGCTGACCGCCAAGCGGTTCAGAACACCTTGGGACGGCCCGGGCGGTGAAACATGATTGATCTCGGAATTTCCAAAATGGCGCTGATCGGCGCGGTGGCGCTGATCGTCATCGGGCCGGAGAAGCTTCCCCGCGTCGCCCGCACCGTGGGCGCCTTGCTTGGCAAGGCCCAGCGCTATGTGGCTGACGTGAAGGCCGAGGTCAACCGCTCCATGGATCTGGATGAGTTGAAAAAGATGCGCGAGACCGTGGAAGACGCGGCGCGCAACGTGGAAAACTCCATCCAGACTTCTGCCAGCGACTTTGAAAAGTCATGGACCGATGCGACTGATGCGGCCCTGGAACCCGAAGCGCCCGCCTACAAACACCCGAATAAAAAATGGCGCCTCAAGCAAGGGGCCATGCCGCACTGGTACAAGGCCCGCAATGGCGTGCGTACCCGCGCGTTGTCAGGGGCTGCACGGGTGGCCCGTTTCCGTCCACCTCGCGCCCATTGAGCGGCGCCCAACTTTTCTCCCATGTCCACTGAAAATCAACCGCAAGACGAGCTTGCAGGCACCGAGCAGCCTTTCGTCCAGCATTTGATGGAGCTCCGGGACCGTTTGGTCAAAGCCCTGATTGCGGTGGGCGTCGCACTGGCCGTTTTGGCCTTGTATCCGGGGCCGGCCGCACTCTACGACATTCTGGCGCAGCCCTTGGTGGCTTCATTGCCTGCGGGGGGCAAGCTGATTGCGACCTCGGTCATCTCCCCCTTCCTGGTGCCGCTGAAGATCATGCTGATGGCGGCATTCTTGCTGGCATTGCCGGTGGTGCTCTGGCAGCTCTGGGCTTTTGTGGCACCGGGCCTCTACAGTCACGAAAAAAAGCTGGTCTTGCCCTTGGTGATTTCCAGCACCGTGCTGTTTTTCGTGGGCGTCGCGTTTTGCTATTTCTTTGTCTTCGGGCAGGTGTTCAAATTTATCCAGAGTTTTGCCCCTGCCAGCATTGCCGCCACGCCGGATATTGAGTCTTACCTGGATTTTGTGCTATCCATGTTTCTGGCCTTCGGCCTGGCCTTCGAGGTACCGATTGTGGTGATCGTGCTGGCGCGGATGAATATTGTCAGCATCGACAAGCTCAAGGCATTCCGGAGCTATTTCATCGTGCTGGCTTTTGTAGTCGCTGCTATCGTGACGCCGCCTGATGTGGTGTCCCAGCTAGCGCTGGCCATACCGATGTGCATCTTGTATGAGATCGGTATCTGGGCCGCTCAGGTGTTTATCAAACACACACAAGCGCCTGAAGAGACGAGCTCCTCGACTTGAGCGCCAAGCCCCCGGAACCGGGGGCTTTTGGTTTAGCGCTTCAGCGTTTTAGGCTTGGGGCGGATACCGGGTGTGAGTTTGAGCTTTAGCGTTTCGTCTTTGCGTTGAACCACAAAGGCTGCTTCGGTGCCCGGTGTCAAAGACGATACCAAGGACAGCAGTTGGGTCACATCCGGCACCGGTTTGCCAGCAATGCTCACGATGACATCGCCCGGGCGGATGCCTGCTTGGGCAGCAGGGCCGTTTTGCAGCACGCCGGTGATGATGACGCCTTCTTTGGTTTTGACATCAAAAGTTTCTGCCAACTCTGCGGACAGGTCATTGGGTTCCACCCCGATCCAACCACGCGTGACTTTGCCGTCTTTCACAATGTCTTCCAGCACCTGCTTGGCTGTGGCGACGGGAATGGCAAAGCCGATGCCCATGCTGCCACCCGACCGTGAGTAGATGGCGGTGTTGATACCCAGCAGATTGCCGTTGGTGTCCACCAGCGCTCCACCGGAATTGCCAGGATTGATGGCGGCATCCGTCTGGATGAAGTTTTCAAAGGTGTTGATACCTAGTTGGTTGCGCCCCAGGGCACTCACAATGCCACTGGTCACGGTTTGGCCGACGCCGAAGGGATTGCCAATCGCGAGCACCTGGTCGCCTACCTGCAAGGAGTCGGAGTTGCCCAGCACGATGGTGGGTAATTTGTCCAGTTCCACTTTCAGTACGGCCAGATCACTGTCCGGATCGGTTCCTATGACTTTGGCAGGCGCCTTGCGCCCATCATTGAAGAACACCTCAATCGCATCAGCCTCTTCAATCACGTGGTTGTTGGTCAGGATGTAGCCCTCAGGGCTGACGATGACGCCACTGCCCAGTCCGCCCTGTGGCTCGTCGCCCTGGTCGCCGTAAAAAAAGCGGAACCAGGGGTCGTTGGCATTGGGGTTCTTGACCGCAGCTTTGCTGGTGTTGATGCTCACCACGGCGGACGACGCCCTTTGCGCAGCGGTGCGCAGGCTGCCCGGTGGAATCTCTCCGGCCGCCGGTGCGGGTGTCTCGAACAAGGAAATGGCACTGCGGGATCCGCTGCCGTGGCCGATCCACTGCGGCTTCAAGGTGGCCACTACAAAATAGGTGGCCAACAATACCGTGCAAGTTTGGGAAAACAGCAACCAAAGTCTTTTCATGCAATCACTCAACAATCGGCACGCATCAGTACGGGCTTTGTACAAATTGTAGGCTGCTAAGCTTTGCGTTTACCCCGATCTATGGCGAAACCCCGCAGCACCATCTTTATCCAGCCGGAGGCGCCCGCCAAACCGGCGTGGGGTGCTGTCTGCAATGGCTGCGGAGTTTGCTGTCTGGCGGAGCCTTGTCCTGTGGGTATGGTCTTGAGCGGGCGCACAACGGGAGCATGCAAAGCGCTTCTTTGGGTGGATGAAAAACGTGTTTACCGTTGCGGCGCGCTGACCGAGCCGCGATACATCTTGGATAAGTGCTTGCCTCGGTGGATGCAGTTTGCAAAGAAACCATTGGCTGCAATGCTGCGAAGGCTCGCCCCCCGTTGGATTTCGGCCGGCTCGGGCTGTGATAGCACGCTGGAAGTGACAACACCGTCTGGGACAATCCAGTCAAACAGATCGGAGGCGAGGACTCCGCAAAATCATGATTGAACGCCACGCACTTCTCCAATCCCTTCAGACGCTGCTGCAACCCGAGCGTTTCAAGGACTATTGTCATAACGGTCTGCAAGTTGAGGGCCGGACAGACATTCGCCACCTCGTTTCCGGTGTCACGGCGAGCGAGGCGTTGATTCAGGCGGCCATAGAGAGCGGCGCAGATGCCATCCTGGTGCACCATGGTTTGTTCTGGAAAGGCTTTGGCGGTCAGGTGAGTGGCTGGATGCGTAAGCGTCTTGCTTTGCTGCTCGCCCATGACATCAGTTTGTTCGCCTACCACCTGCCGCTGGACGCACACCCTGAGCTGGGTAACAACGCACAATTGGGGCGGATTCTCGGTCTGCAAGCACACGCCAGCTTCGGGGAGCAATCGCTGGGGCTGCTGGGGAGTTCGTCCTCCGGCGGGTGGGAGTCAGACGAAGCTCTGGCACAACATGTGGAAGCATGTCTGGGGCGGCAGGTCACCCTGGTGTCCGGCAGGGCGGGCCCTGTGAGCGAGGTGGGCTGGTGCACAGGCGGTGCGCAAAGCTATTTCGAGCCTGCCATTGCAGCTGGAGCGCAGGTTTTTATCACCGGTGAAATCTCAGAGCCCCAAGCCCACTATGCGCGCGAATGCGGTGTGTCTTACATCGCCTGTGGTCACCACGCCAGTGAGCGCTACGGAGCACCTGCGGTGGGGGCCAGCCTTGCGAAAGAGTTCGGAATCCAGCATACCTTTATCGACATCCCCAACCCCGCATGAAGTCCCCAACCATCGCTGTCACGATGGGCGATGCCGCAGGCATAGGCCCTGAGATCATTGCCAAGGCCTTCCGGCAGGAGCCCGCTCTGATGGACGCTTGTTTTGTGGCCGGGGATGTGCAGGCTATGCGGCGTGCCGCACAGCAGGTGGCTGCCAAGCGGCTGCCCTTGCCTGTTCTGCACATCGGCGTACCCGATGAGGCGCGGCTTGCACCGCCGGCATGCATTCCTGTGCTGCAAATCGGCGATCCCTTGGCGCAAGTCGTCTTGGGGCGGGTGAGTACTTCTGCAGGGGAGTTTGCGGGGCGTTGCGTCGCATGGGCCGCTGATGCCGCCCTCCGGGGTGAGATTGCCGCCCTGGTAACAGCGCCACTTCACAAAGAGGCCTTGAGTGCCGCTGGTGCGCCCTATAACGCCTACCCAGGCCACACTGAGCTTCTGCAGGCCCGTGCGGCGTTGGCGCGAGGGATGCTGACGTCAAAAATGCCTGTGCGCATGATGCTGGCCAACGAAGCTTTGCGGACCGTGCTGGTTAGTATCCATGTGTCGCTTCGCGATGCATTGGATGCAGTGACGTACGACAACGTGCTGGAAACCGTGCGCATCACTCGCGTGGCCTTGCGGGATGTTTTAGGGCGTGAGCCGCGTATTGCGGTAGCAGGTTTGAATCCGCATGCGGGGGAGGGCGGACTGTTCGGTCGGGAGGAGGTGGAGACAATCTCCCCTGCCATAGCGGCAGCACGTGAGGAGGGTGCCGATGTCTACGGCCCTATCGCGCCGGACACGGTCTTCATGCGTGCGCGCCACGCTGACGATCATCCTGGTGAGTTTGATGTGGTGGTCGCGATGTACCACGACCAGGGCTTGATCCCGGTGAAATACATGGGCGTGGAACAGGGGGTGAATGTGACCCTGGGCTTGCCGCTGGTGCGGACCAGCCCGGATCACGGAACTGCGTTTGATATCGCCGGCAGTGGCGTCGCCGATGCGCAGAGTCTGATCGAGGCAGTACGCATGGCCAAGAAACTTGCGAGTATGGCCTGAATATGCCTCTTCCGCTCATGGATAAAGCGCAGGCTGCTATCAAGAATATAGCAAATGCTCTCCCCCGGAGGGACTTACTTTTTCAGGCTATCGCGGATTTCACGCAGCAGTAACACATCTTCAGGGGTGACGACCGGCGCGGGTTCTGCAGCAGGAGCTGGTGCATTCTTTTTGAGGCGATTGATCTGCTTGATCATCAAGAAGATGATGAACGCCAGAATGGCGAAGTTCACCGCCACTGTGATGAAGCTGCCATAGGCAAAGACAGGGACGCCGGCTTTCTTGAGCGCATCCAGTGTGCTTGCCGTGCCCGGGGGAATGCTTCCCAGCACTAAAAACAAATTCGAGAAATCCAGTTTTCCGACGACTGCACCAACGAGGGGCATGATCAGGTCCCCCACCACCGAGTCGACGATCTTGCCGAAGGCTCCGCCGATGATTACACCCACCGCCAAGTCAACCACGTTGCCTTTGATAGCGAACTCTTTGAATTCTTGCAACATTGCCATGACAGTTCATCCCTCCAGTTGATAAAAGAGGCGAGTATCCCCGAAAACTAGGCGAAGACCTGATAGGAGGCGCAACCTGAATGCATTGAATAACCCTACAGCGCTCAGCTACAATTCCTCACTACCCTACTAGCGATGTTCATTGAGGATTCTCATGAGTGAAACACTTGTCGACAGCAAAAAGCTCGACTCCAGCAAGCGGACATGGTTGATCGCCACCGGATGCGCTGGTGCAGTAGGCGGTGTTTCCACCGCCATTCCCTTCGTGAGTACATTTCAGCCATCTGAGCGTGCCAAAGCGGCTGGCGCAGCGGTAGAGGTGGACATTGCGGGGCTTCAGCCGGGTGAAAAAGTAACCGTGGAGTGGCGGGGGAAGCCGGTATGGATTGTTCGTCGTACCCCGGAGCAAGTAGCAGCTTTAGCCGGGAGTGATGCTTTACTGGCAGATCCAAAGTCCGAACGCAAACCTTCTGAGCTGACGCCTGAGTACGCCCGCAACGAAGGCCGCTCCATCAAGCCGGAGATATTTGTTGCGGTCGGTATTTGCTCACATTTGGGTTGCTCACCGTCCGACAAATTTCAGCCGGGTGCACAGCCCTCCTTGCCGGATAACTGGGCGGGGGGCTTTTTGTGTCCCTGTCATGGTTCCACATTCGATATGGCGGGCCGCGTTTTCAAGAACAAGCCCGCGCCAGACAACCTTGAAGTGCCGCCGCATATGTTCCTGTCCGACAGCAAGTTGCTGATCGGTGAAGACAAGAAAGCCTGAGGAATTAAACATGGCCCGTGAATTCAAGGACATTTCCCCGAATGCGTCTGCCGGCGAAAAAGTGACGAACTGGTTCGAGAACCGTTTTCCCACGGCCTTCGATGCATACAAGGTGCACATGTCGGAGTATTACGCTCCGAAGAACTTTAACTTCTGGTACATCTTCGGCTCATTGGCACTGCTGGTGCTGGTGATTCAAATCGTTACTGGCATCTTTTTGGTGATGCACTACAAACCGGATGCTAATCTGGCTTTCGGCTCTGTGGAATACATCATGCGAGATGTACCTTGGGGTTGGCTGATCCGCTACATGCACTCTACGGGTGCGTCAGCTTTCTTTGTGGTCGTCTATCTGCACATGTTCCGTGGGTTGATTTACGGCAGCTACCGCAAGCCCCGTGAATTGGTTTGGGTTTTTGGTTGTGCAATTTTCTTGTGCCTGATGGCGGAGGCTTTCATGGGCTATCTGCTTCCTTGGGGTCAAATGTCCTACTGGGGTGCGCAAGTGATTGTGAACTTGTTCGCTGCGGTGCCTTTGGTAGGGCCTGATCTTGCGCTGCTGATTCGTGGTGATTTCGTGGTCGGCGATGCGACCTTGAACCGCTTTTTTAGCTTCCACGTGATTGCCGTGCCCTTGGTCTTGTTGGGCTTGGTTGTGGCCCATTTATTGGCTCTGCACGATGTCGGGTCCAACAATCCGGATGGCGTAGAAATCAAAGGCCCCAATGCTCCACGTGATGCTCAGGGCCATCCATTGGATGGTGTTCCATTTCACCCGTATTACACGGTGCACGACATTTTCGGGGTCAGCGTGTTTTTGATGGTGTTCACTGCGATCATCTTCTTCGCGCCCGAGTTTGGCGGTTACTTCCTGGAATACAACAACTTCATTCCTGCCGACCCTTTGAAAACTCCGGCACACATTGCGCCGGTCTGGTACTTCACGCCGTTCTATTCCATGTTGCGCGCGATCACAAGTGAAATGATGTACGCGTTGATTGCTTGTGTGATTGCTGCAGCGGCTTTTGGGGTAGTAAAGGCAAAACTGCCCAGTCTCTTTAAAGGGGTCATAGTCGGGGGGGCGGTAATTGTGTCTGCTGCAATGCTGTCTATTGACGCCAAATTTTGGGGTGTGGTGGTGATGGGTGGGGCGGTTGTCATTCTGTTTTTCCTTCCATGGTTGGACAATAGCCCCGTCAAATCCATTCGTTATCGCCCTGACTGGCACAAGTATCTGTATGGAATTTTTGTGATCAACTTTGTCGTCTTGGCATATCTGGGTGTGCAGCCGCCTTCCCCTATCGGTGAGCGTGTTTCTCAGGTGGGTACCTTGTTCTATTTCGGCTTTTTCTTGTTGATGCCGTGGTGGAGTACTTTGGGCGAAAGTAAGCCTGTGCCATCCCGTGTGACATTTGTCGCACACTGAGTGCCAGAGAGAAGATTTATGAAAAAGTATATTTTGTCTGTGGCGATGTTTCTGGGGGTCGCTTTCGGGGCTCATGCGGCGACAAGCGGAATTGCCTGGGACAAGGCGCCTTCCCGGACCAACGACATGGCTTCCTTGCAAAACGGCGCCAAAGTATTTGTTAACTATTGCTTGAACTGCCACTCTGCAGCATTCATGCGTTTCAACCGTCTGAAAGACATCGGGCTAACTGATCAGCAGATTAAAGACAATCTGTTGTTTACGACGGATAAAGTCGGTGAGACTATGAAGGCCGCGATTGACCCACGCCAAGCCAAAGATTGGTTTGGCGCAAATCCGCCGGACCTGACGGTAATTGCGCGTTCCCGCGCGGGAGCAGGTGGTACAGGCGCTGATTACCTGTATACCTATCTGCGCACTTATTACGTGGATGAAACCAAGGCGACTGGCTGGAATAACTTGGTGTTTCCGAGTGTCGGTATGCCTCATGTTCTCTGGGAGCTGCAAGGAAAGCGTCTGCCGATTTACGAAACAGTCAGCAATCATGGGCATGAAGAGCATGTGTTCAAAGGCTGGCAACAAGTGAGCCCGGGGACCATGACGCCTGCACAGTATGATCAAACCATTGGTGACTTGGTGAATTACCTGCAGTGGATGGCCGAGCCAGCGCAAAATACTCGCGTCCGTGTGGGTGTATGGGTGCTGTTGTTCCTCTCAGTTTTGACCCTGTTTGCATGGCGTTTGAATGCCGCATTTTGGAAGGATGTGAAGTAATTCTTCCGGCTGTCTGTCGTGTTTTTCGGTAGGCAGCGATAGGTTCAGAGTGGGTCCGCTGGTGCGTCCCACTCTTTTTCATTTTTTAGGAGTCTTTCGCCATGATGGTGCTGTATTCAGGAACAACCTGCCCTTTTTCCCATCGCTGCCGCTTTGTCTTGTTCGAAAAGGGCATGGATTTTGAGATTCGTGATGTCGATCTCTACAACAAGCCCGAAGACATCAGTGTGATGAATCCCTATGGCCAAGTACCTATCTTGGTTGAGCGTGATTTGATTTTGTATGAGTCCAATATCATCAATGAATACATTGATGAGCGTTTCCCGCATCCTCAGCTGATGCCCGGGGATCCTGTGGATCGTGCACGTGTTCGGTTGTTCTTGCTGAATTTCGAAAAAGAGTTGTTTGTGCATGTCACCACCTTGGAGGCGCGTGCCTCCAAGGGAAATGAAAAAGCCTTGGAAAAAGCGCGTGCGCACATTCGTGATCGACTTACCCAGCTAGCGCCGGTGTTCTTGAAGAATAAGTACATGTTGGGCGAAAATTTCTCGATGTTGGATGTCGCGATCGCACCACTGTTGTGGCGTTTGGATTACTACGGTATAGACCTGAGTAAAAATGCCGCTCCATTGCTGAAGTATGCTGAGCGCATCTTCTCGCGCCCCGCCTACATTGAGGCATTGACACCTTCTGAAAAAGTCATGCGCAAGTAAGCGTCTAGGCTTCTATGATGGACACCATGGATACTCCTTCGACTCGACCTTATCTCATTCGTGCGCTTTATGAGTGGTGCACAGACAATGGATTTACGCCATTTATTGCAGTGCATGTCGACGAGTCGGTGCGGGTGCCTATGGAGTTCGTTAAGGATGGGGAAATCGTTCTCAATGTGAGTTTTGATGCTACCAGTGCATTAAAGCTAGGCAATGAGTACATTGAGTTCAAAGGCCGTTTTGGAGGAGTCGCTCGGGATATCGTCGTCCCACTTGGCCGTGTGTTAGCTATTTATGCTCGTGAGAATGGGCAGGGAATGGCATTTCCTCTCGGCCCGTTGCCGTCCGCTTCCCAGACGGCCTCAATAGAAGCGACGTCGTCAAGCGCTCCATCGCCTGAATCTGCTCCTGCTGAGGATGCTCAAAGGAGTATTGGGGAGAAACCTGCAGACCCGAAGCCTGTCTCAGCAAGTGGTCGCCCTGCGCTAACGCGAATTAAATAGGCAATGTTCCCAGAACTTGCTTTTGGCTGAGGTAGAATCCAGCCCGTGCCGGTTTAGCTCAGTTGGTAGAGCAACCGCCTTGTAAGCGGTAGGTCATCAGTTCGAATCCGATAACCGGCACCATTTCACTTCTCGTTATCTTCCCAATGATGGCGACGACATTTGTACCTTCAAGCGGATTGAGGTAACCTCCCAGCCTTTGGATCTCAGGTGTGCTTGTATGGCAGGCATGAGTTGCCGCAACTTTGCGGAAACCGCATTGTTTTCCAAAATTAAGCACCATACAGGTCCGTCAATTGGTCCAGCCTTGATGCTGCTTTGCAGGGATTTTGGAATCAAGCTCTGGATGCTTTTCAATCGAGCTGCGGACTCTTCCGTCAAGGCCGCTAAATAGGCTAAGGTTGGCGACTCATGTGCGGCCTGGAGTGCGGTCACGGAACGATGGTTTCTAATCATGACTGCAATCTAAAACAAAGGAATGGTTGGATGCAAGTGATTATCACGGATGCGTGGATGGCCAGAACGCGAGCCTTTCATTTGAGCGGCGTCAAGTTGTTGTTGTCGTTATTGCTGCTCTCACTCTGTCTGATGCTGATTTCGGCGGGCCTTTACCACTGGGTTTTCATGAAAGGTGCTCGCGAGGGGTGGCCGATTATTGGCTCGTTGGTGCGACTGGTCGTAAAGGATGAATTCGCACAACGTGATCGATACGTGAAAGAGAACATCGAAGTGTTGGCCAAGCGTCTGGGTGAGATGCAGGCCAAACTGCTTCAGTTAGAGTCGCTCGGCGAGCGTGTGTCTGGCTTGGCAGGTATTAATCCAGCCGATATAGCCATCAAGCCAGGTCAGGGTGGGGCCCTTGTCAGTGGCCGCGATCTCACGCTCGAAGAACTGGATGCTACTTTAACGGCGCTGGATGGGCTTGCAAGTCAGCGAAGCGATGTGATGACGGTGATTGAGTCTCGATTGTTCGAACAAAAAATCAAGAAAATGATGGTGCCAACCCAAACTCCTGTGCCGGATGCCAATTTGGGTTCGACATTTGGTTGGCGCATCGATCCGATCACGGGGCGCTCTGCGCTGCATACCGGTTTGGATTTTCCTGCTACCCCCGGAACACCTATCTATGCTGCTGCAGGGGGAATGGTGGTGACCCAAGAATTCCACTCCCAGTACGGAAACATGCTGGAGGTGGATCATGGCAATAACCTGATCACGCGATATGCCCATGCCTCCAAGATACTTGTGAAAAAGGGTGATTTGATCAAGCGTGGCCAAAGAATCGCTGAAGTAGGCAATACAGGCAGATCAACCGGACCTCATCTCCATTTTGAGGTTCTGGTGCAGGGAGTACCCCAGGATCCTCAAAAGTTTCTGAGCGCCGGCAAAGGTCTCGCTGCATCGCAAGTCGGCGCTTCGAAGACAGTCGCAACGCAACGCTAAAATGGTGGATTAAGCTCGATTGGAAAGAGTGTCTCGGGCAGAGACTTGACTTCTGGAATCGCGCCACCAAATCAAATCGATTAGTAAAAGGACTGCGCTGATCACAAAGCCCATGGTGGGCTTTTAACTCAGGCTTGCATTGATGGCCATTAACATCCTCACCAAAATTTTTGGCAGTCGCAATGACCGCTTGCTCAAGCAATATCGTGCTGTCGTGGCCCGTATCAATGCACTTGAATCGCAGTTTGAAACACTTACCGACGACGCACTCCGAGCGAAAACAAAAGAGTTCAAGGAACGCGTAGCGAGTGGAGAGACGCTGGATGCGATACTTCCTGAAGCTTTTGCGGTTGTTCGGGAGGGCTCGAAACGCATTATGAAAATGCGTCACTTCGATGTCCAGATGCTGGGCGGTATGGCCCTGCACTATGGAAAAGTTTCAGAAATGCGTACCGGTGAGGGTAAAACGCTGACAGCGACGCTGCCGGTTTATCTGAATGCATTGAGTGGAAAAGGCGTACACGTTGTTACCGTAAACGACTATCTCGCAAGCCGCGATGCACGCTGGATGGGGCGTCTCTATAACTTCCTGGGCCTGACAGTCGGCATCAATTTACCGCAGGCTCCGCGCGAAGAAAAACAGCAAGCCTACGCGTCTGACATCACCTACGGTACCAATAACGAATACGGTTTCGACTACCTGCGTGACAACATGGTCTACGAAGCGGGCGATCGCGTGCAACGCGGGCTGAATTTCGCCATCGTTGACGAAGTGGACTCTATTCTGATTGATGAGGCGCGCACGCCATTGATCATTAGTGGGCAAGCGGAAGACCACACGGACCTGTACATTGCCATCAACAAGGCGATACCCCGGTTGGTGAAGCAAGAAGGCGAGGCTGACCCCATCACCGGCCAAGGCATTACCAAGCCTGGCGACTTCACTTTGGACGAAAAGAGCCATCAGGTCTTTTTGACTGAGCAAGGGCATGAAGCTGCAGAAGCTATTTTTGCTGAGCTGGGCTTGATTCCAGCCGGGTCTTCGTTATACGACCCCGCGAACATTACGCTGATGCATCACTTGTATGCAGCACTGCGAGCCAATCACCTGTATCACCGTGACCAGCATTACGTCGTGCAAAACGGTGAAATTGTTATCGTGGATGAGTTCACAGGGCGTCTGATGTCCGGTCGCCGCTGGAGTGATGGCTTGCACCAAGCGGTTGAGGCTAAAGAGGGTGTGCAAATCCAGGCAGAAAACCAGACACTAGCCTCCATCACCTTCCAGAATTACTTCCGGCTTTACAACAAGCTGGCCGGTATGACCGGTACTGCTGACACTGAAGCCTATGAGTTCCAAGAGATCTACGGGCTTGAAACGGTAGTCATTCCACCGAACCGGATTAGCCGTCGTGAAGACCAGTTGGACCGCGTCTACAAAACCACCCGCGAAAAGTACGAAGCGGCGATCAAAGATATCCGGGAATGCTACGAACGCGGTCAGCCTGTCTTGGTTGGCACTACGTCCATCGAAAACTCAGAAATCATTGCGCAGTTGTTGGAAAAAGAAAAGCTTCCACACCAAGTGCTTAACGCCAAGCAGCATGCCCGTGAGGCTGATATCGTGGCCCAGGCAGGCCGGGCCAAAATGATCACGATTGCCACCAACATGGCAGGCCGCGGTACCGACATCGTGTTGGGCGGCAACATGGACAAGGCCATTGAAGCAGTGGAAGCTGACGAGTCTCTCGATACAGCAGCGAAGCAAGCAAAGATTGCGAAATTGCGTGCTCAGTGGCAAAAGGACCATGAAGCTATCAAGGCTCTAGGCGGCTTGCGCATTATTGCGACAGAGCGCCATGAGTCCCGTCGCATTGATAACCAGCTGCGTGGCCGTTCCGGGCGCCAGGGAGATCCGGGTTCTTCGCGTTTCTATCTGAGTCTCGATGATTCGTTGATGCGCATTTTCGCAGGTGACCGTGTCAAGTCCATCATGGACCGTTTGAAGATGCCAGAAGGTGAAGCGATTGAAGCTGGTATCGTTACACGCAGCATTGAGAGCGCCCAACGCAAAGTGGAAGCGCGCAACTTTGATATGCGCAAGCAGTTGCTGGAGTACGACGATGTATCCAATGACCAGCGCAAAGTGATTTATCAGCAGCGCAACGCTATTCTGGATGCGCAAGACCTCACTGCACAAATAGCGGGTCTGCGGGAAGGTGCTTTTGAGGACATCGTCCGTCAATACGTGCCGGTTGAGTCGGTAGAAGAACAGTGGGACGTTCCTACACTGCAAAAAGCCTTGGTCGATGATTGGCAGTTGCAGCTGGATCTGCAGAAGCAAGTCGCGGATGCCAGCTCCATCACGGATGAGGAAATTGTCGCGTCTGTCACTACGGCTGCAAACGTTGCGTTCGATGCAAAAGTTGAGTTGGTCGGGAAAGACAACTTCATCCAGTTCGAGCGTATGGTGTTGTTGCAAAGCATTGATACCCATTGGCGTGATCACCTGAGCGCTTTGGACTACTTGCGTCAGGGTATTCACCTGCGTGGTTATGCCCAAAAGCAGCCTAAACAGGAATACAAGCGCGAGGCTTTCGAATTGTTCGGTCAGTTGCTGGACTCGGTGAAGAACGACGTCACTAAGATTTTGATGACGGTCAAAATTCAATCCAGCGAACAGTTGGAGCAGGCCGCAGATGCCATTGAAACCCGTGGTGAAAGCATTTCGAATGTGACCTACACGGCACCAACTGAAAGTGGTGAGGTAGAGACTACCGTAGACCGCAGCACCGTTCAAGCTTCTGCATCTGATATACCGCGGGTCGGTCGTAACGATCCATGCCCATGCGGCAGCGGTAAGAAGTACAAGCAATGCCACGGCAAACTTATCTGAGGCTCACGTCATGCCAGTAAATCTTCCTTTGCCTGTTGCCGCAGACCTTCTGCCTATTCCTGGTGTCCGCGTCGGCGTGACTGAGGCAGGTGTACGTAAGGCAGGCAAAAAAGACGTGACGGTGATGTTGTTGGATGCTGGCTGCAGCTTGGGTGGTGTGTTCACCACTAATCGTTTTTGCGCAGCGCCTGTCCAAGTCTGTCGTGTACATCTTGGCCTGTCTGCTGCACGTGCCGTCCTGATCAATACCGGAAATGCCAATGCCGGCACTGGTGCAGATGGTTTGGCGCGCGCACAGCAAAGTTGTGTAGCCCTTGCATCCAAACTTGGAATCCAGCCGAAGGAGGTCTTGCCATTTTCAACCGGTGTGATCATGGAGCAACTGCCGGTAGACCGCATTGTGGCGGGCATGGATGCCGCCATTGCGGATGCTCGCGCTGATAACTGGTTGAAGGCCGCCGAAGGCATCATGACCACGGATACCCAGCCTAAGGCTTTCAGTGCCACGGCGGTGGTGGATGGCCATCAGGTATCAGTGACGGGCATTAGCAAGGGCGCGGGCATGATCCGTCCCAATATGGCAACCATGTTGGGCTTTATCGCTACCGATGCCTGCATCGATCAGTCGGTGATGACATCCTTGGCAAAGGAGTTAGCGGAAGGGTCGTTCAATCGCGTCACCGTGGATGGTGATACATCGACCAATGACTCTTTGCTCGTCATCGCGACGAACAAAGCAGGAAACACGCCTGTTACTGATTTGAATACGCCTGCCGCTAGCGCACTGAAGACGGCGCTCTTGGAAGTGGCCCGCAAGCTGGCTCAAGCGATTGTGCGAGACGGCGAGGGCGCTACCAAATTCATTACCGTCAAGGTCGAAGGCGGGCGTAATGAGGCGGAATGCCGGCTGGCTGCGTATGCAATAGCCCATTCCCCTTTGGTGAAGACCGCATTCTTTGCCAGTGACCCGAACCTCGGGCGCATCCTTGCTGCGGTCGGCTATGCTGGAATTGAGGATCTGGATCAGGGCCTGATCGAGCTGTTTCTGGACGATGTTCATGTCGCGACGCGCGGGGGACGGAACCCGGCGTACCGCGAAGAAGATGGTCAGCGTATTATGAAGCAGAGCGAAATCACCGTACGTGTCGGATTGGGCCGGGGCGATGCTACCCAGACCGTGTGGACCTGTGATCTGAGCCACGATTACGTCACGATCAACGCAGACTACCGGTCTTGACGGGACGCGCAATGACCGAAGCCCTAGAGCGATTCCTCGCGCGTGCCGAACTCTTTATGGAGCGTGTGGAGGCTTCTCTGCCTCACGCTTTGACGGCGCCAGATTGGACTGCATCCATTGCGTTCCGATACCGTCGTCGCAGCTCAGGCCAAGGTGTCATCAGTCCGGTTGCCCACGTGGGTGCCATGAACCTTGAGTCGCTGCGCGAGATCGACGATCAGAAGGAAAAGATTTATCGCAACACCGCTCAGTTTGTCCGAGGGGGCACGGCAAATAATGTGTTGCTCACAGGCGCACGCGGCACCGGTAAATCCTCTTTGATTCGGGCTTGTTTGCATGCGTTTGCGCCGCAAGGTTTGCGACTGATTGAAGTCGACAAAGCAGATTTGATCGACTTGCAGGACATTATTGAGCTCGTCGCTTCGCGCCCCGAAAAGTTCATCATTTTTTGCGATGACCTCAGCTTTGACGATGGTGAACCCGGCTACAAGGCCTTGAAGCCAGTGCTCGATGGGTCGGTGGCAGCTTCCACCCCCAATGTGTTGATCTACGCGACCAGCAATCGTCGCCACCTGCTACCTGAATACATGTCTGAAAATCAGACCTATAAGCACCCCGAGGACGGTGAAGTGCATCCCGGTGAAGGTGTGGAAGAGAAGATCTCCCTTTCTGAGCGATTCGGTTTGTGGGTGAGCTTCTACCCGTTCAGTCAGGACGAGTATTTGTCTATCGTCGACCAGTGGCTGGGAAGTCTGGGGTTTGGTGCAGAACAGATTGCCGCTGCGAGGTCTGAAGCACTGTTGTGGGCCTTGGAGCGCGGCGCCCGCAGTGGTCGCGTTGCCTACCAGTTTGCACGCGATTTTGCGGGCAGGGCTACCTTGCCATGAGTCAGCCTTTGGTCGCTGACCCCCTGTTGGCGCGTGAAGGCGGGGTAAATCGCAAGGTGGTAGAGGTGGCAGTGGGCGTTCTGATGCTGCCCGATGGTGCTTTCCTGTTGACTTCGCGCCCTGAGGGTAAGGCTTATACAGGATACTGGGAGTTCCCCGGTGGCAAGGTCGAGTCGGGTGAGTCGATTGAGCAGGCCTTGCGCCGGGAGCTTCACGAGGAGATCGGTGTCACGATTGCAAGTGCAACTCCTTGGCGTGTGGAGCTGGTGGACTATCCCCATGCCTTGGTGAGACTTCACTTTTGCAAAGTGCTTGAATGGAGCGGGGAGCTGGAAATGCGTGAGGGCCAGGCCTACTCGTGGCAACAATTACCGGTGCAGGTTCATCCCGTGTTACCCGGAACAATTCCTGTGTTGGACTGGTTTGCACAGGAGCGTGACTTTGTCGATGCTACTATTTTTGTAGCTGCTAGCGCTGATTCCTCGGGCGTTGCAACCTGATTTATTGCAATTTCGGATCTCCGAATGGCATGTCTTCCGGAGGGGCTTCCGTCGGTACACGAAATGCTTCGCTAGCCCAAGCGCCCAAATCGATGTTTTTGCAGCGTTCGCTGCAGAAGGGGCGGTAGGTGTTGGTCGGAGAAAAAATACTGTCGCCGCCACATCCGGGACACAGCACCATTTTTTCGGTCATCGCCATCATTATTTCCTTCGTGAAGCGAAGCTCAGTAGAGATCACGAACAGAGGGTAAGTTCAAAGGCGGTGTCTTGGCCGCAGGTGTGCAAGCGGTCATCCTCATCATGCCGCATTAAGCGGATGGACACCATCAGCCGATTGCCACTGATTTCTGGAATAACTTGCAACTCAGGATTCAATGCCAAGCGGAGAAGCTGAAAGGTGCGGCCTTGGGGTAGATTCTGTTGAAACTGCCCTCCCACCGCCATGACTTTCTGGGGAGCTCCGGAGTCCCTTAGCATTTTGAGTAACAACTGAATGGATTCGGCCAAGGGAGCCAGGGTGGCAGCCCAGCGATGTAAATCCTGCTGACGTGACTCCGCACTCCGATGTTGCCACGCGTAGTAAGCAGGCAAATCAAATTCACAGGTGCCTCCGGGTATGCCTACCCGGCTGCGGATGCTCATCAACCAATCGTTTTCCGTTAAAGATTGCCCGGCTTTACCCGTTAGTGCATTCAACGCGGTAAAGCAGCTATCTAACTGGGCAATCACTTTGTCCAGCGCCGCTTCTGAGATGGCTGGATTGCCGCGATACCCGTTGAGTGATTGCTTTTGTTTCTCCAGATCTTTGAGGACGTCGGATTTCAAATCAGCGCGCGCGCCGACGTCCATCACCTCAAAAATGGTGGCTAAAGCAAAGTGATGGTCCAGTGGGGATGCGCGCCCCATCAATTCCGCGAGTCGACGAAACAGATGTTCGAGTCGCAAATAGGTGCGAATGCGTTCGTTAAAGGGGTATTCGTAGAGGATCACGCTGTATTTTCCGGACGTTGGATCATAGCCCGAACTGTGTACTCATTTGCCGCGTCAGCGTCTCAAGTTGCTCCAATGGAATGCCGTCGTTATAGATGACATGGTCGGCACCTTTGAGGCGAGCTGTGCGGCTCGCCTGGGTGGCCAATATCGTGAGTATTTCAGCCTCGGACAGGCCGCTTCGCAAATGGACTCGCTTAATTTGTGTGTCTTCCTTGCAGTCGATGACAACGACGCTTTCCAGGCTCTGGCGCCAATGGCTGGACTCCATCAGCAGTGGAATGTCAAATACGACGCAAGGTGCGGAAAGCGCTTCGGCCGTCATTTGGGCCTGATCAATTGCAATCCCCACTAGTGGGTGGATGATGGCTTCGAGTCGTTTTCTTGCGCCAGGGTCTTGGAACGCAATTTCCCGCATCTTTGCGCGGTCTAATGCACCGCATGGCTCAATGAGCTGAGGGCCAAACACTTGCGCAATAGCTGCTATGGCCGCTCCGCCTGCTGCCGTGGTATCGCGTGAAATCGCGTCGGCGTCGATGAGGAAGGCTCCACGCTTCACCAAGAAATGAGCTACTGTACTTTTTCCGCTGCCCATGCCCCCAGTGAGCCCAATACGTTTTCCCTTCGTCATAGGGTTAAAGGTTTAGCGCGCTGCGCAAGGTTTGGGGCCCGAGGAAGAGCGCAGCAAAACCTGCGCCTGCCAGAAATGGCCCGAAGGGTATATAGCCGCCTTCCCGCAGCCCAGAAGTAAGCTTCATCCCAATACCTACCGCAGCCCCAATGAGCGAGGCCAACAAAATTATGGGAACCAGAACGGGCCAACCGAACCACGCGCCAAGGGCTGCAAAGAGCTTAAAGTCCCCGTAGCCCATGCCTTCTTTGCCTGTGAAAAGTTTGAAAAGCCAATAAATGGACCAAAGCGAAAGATAGCCGGCAACGGCCCCCCACAGGGCAGTGCTGAGGCCAACTGGAGTCCACTGCAGAGCAGCAGCAATCAGCCCCAGCCACAGCAAAGGCAGGGTAATGTCATCGGGCAACAGCGTCGTGTCCCAATCAATCAAGGCGAGGGTCAGCAAGCCTGCGCTGAAGGCGCACCAGACCAGGCCAGTGGGGGTGGCACCCCATTGCCATATACAGTAGAAAAAAAGTCCGGCCGTGGCGAACTCCACCAGCGGGTAGCGGATGCTGATGGGCTTTTTGCATTCAGAGCATTGAGCGCGTAGAGCCAGATAACTAATGACTGGGATGTTTTCGTACCAGGCAATCAAGTGACCACAATGCGGGCAACGCGAACGGGGTACCATTAAATTGAATCGATCCTTCTGGGGGGGCTCCTGTCCGGAAAGCTCCGCGCACTCTGCCGCCCACTGGCGCTCCATCATCTTTGGTAGACGATGGATGACCACATTCAAAAAACTGCCGAGCAAGAGCCCCAGTACGCTGAAAAGGCCCGCGTCCAGCCATTGAATTCCTAGTCCGATCAAACTACTTGCCCCAATTTGAAAATCGGCAGGTACATGGAAACCACGATGCCGCCGATGACCGTACCCAGTACCACAATGATGATGGGCTCCATCAGGCTCGAAATTCCGGCCACCATGTCGTCGACCTCCGCTTCGAAAAAGTCAGCGGCTTTGCCGAGCATGTGATCAATGGAGCCGGATTCTTCTCCTATCGCGCACATTTGCAAAACCATGGATGGGAAAAGGTTGACGTTGGTCATTGCTGCTGTGAGCGACGTGCCGGTTGAGACTTCCTGCTGAATTTTTTGTGTTGCGTGCTGGTAAACAATGTTCCCGGAAGCTCCGCCAACAGAGTCCAATGCCTCCACCAGGGGTACGCCGGCTGCAAACATGGTGGAGAGGGTGCGGGTCCAGCGAGCCACGCAGCTTTTGTCAACCATCGTGCCGAAAATCGGCAGCTTTAACATCAACCGATCCATAAAGGCTTGCACTTTTTCATTGCGTTTCCAGGCTTGGAGGAAGAAATAGAGTCCGCCACCAAGGCCTCCGAAAATAAGCCACCAGTAGTCGATGAAGATTTCGCTCATGGCAATGACAAAGAGAGTCGGCCCAGGCAACTCGCCTCCAAAAGAAGTGAACACTTGCTTGAAGGATGGAATCACAAAAATCATGATGACCGACACGACGACAAAAGCCACGACCAAAACCGCAATCGGGTACATCAAGGCGGATTTAATTTTGGATTTAATGGCCTCTGTCTTCTCCATGTAGACAGCCAAACGGTCCAGTAGTTGGTCCAGGATACCGGCGGACTCACCAGCTTCTACCAGGTTGCAGTAAAGATTGTCGAAGTAGAGCGGATATTTGCGAAACGCGGCACTAAGTGAAGTGCCCGTTTCAACATCCGAGCGAATGTCGTTGAGTAGTTTGGTCACGCTGGGGTTCGGGTTGCCCCGCCCCACAATATCAAAAGCTTGTAGAAGCGGTACACCGGCTTTCATCATGGTTGCGAGTTGCCGGGTGAAGATCGCCATGTCTTTGGGCTTGATCGATCTTCCTGAACGAATGCGGCGCTTCTTGATTTTGGTGGGGGTTACGCCTTGCCGCCGCAACATCGACTTGACCTGGTTTTCGCCCACTGCACGGGTTTCTCCGCGAACCTGTTTGCCGTTGCGGTCTTTGCCCTCCCATTCAAATACCGCATCCTTGGTATCTGCAGATTTCGATGTTGCCATAATATTTCCAGTTCGCTTTTATTCGTTGGTCACTGCAAGTACTTCTTCCAACGAAGTTAGCCCCAGCCGTACTTTGTGCAGTCCGGATTGTCGCAAGGAGCGCACCCCTTCCAATTCGGACTGTGCTGCGATTTCCAAGGCGCTTCCATCCCGCAGAATAATTCGCTGAATCTCCTCGCTGATGGGCATCACTTGGTAAATGCCGACCCGGCCTTTGTACCCGTTGTTGCAGGCTGAGCATCCGACTGCCCGATAAGGCTTCCATTGGCCATCCAGTTCCGATGCCTTAAATCCAGCATCCAAAAGTGCTTTCTCTGGTAGATCTGCGGGTTGCTTGCAGTTCGGACACAAACGTCGCGCCAAGCGCTGTGCCGTAATCAGGATCACGCTGGACGCAATATTGAAGGGTTGTATCCCCATATTGCGCATGCGTGTTAATGTGGTGGGCGCATCGTTGGTGTGTAAGGTGGAGAGCACCAGGTGACCGGTTTGTGCGGCCTTGATGGAAATGTCCGCTGTTTCTAGGTCGCGGATTTCTCCGACCATGATGATGTCCGGATCCTGTCGCAGGAATGACTTCAATGCTGCAGCAAAGGTCAATCCAGCTTTTTCGTTCACGTTGACTTGATTGACTCCGGGCAAGTTGATTTCGGATGGATCTTCCGCCGTCGCAATGTTCACCCCCGGCTGGTTTAGCATGTTCAGGCAGGTATACAGCGATACCGTTTTGCCGGAACCTGTGGGGCCGGTTACCAGAATCATTCCGTAGGGGCGGCTGATCGCTTTGAGCAGGCGTTCCTTTTCTTCGGCTTCATAACCCAGCGCGTCGATCCCCAGCTTCGCACTACTGGGGTCGAGGATACGTATCACGATTTTTTCGCCAAACAGAGTGGGTAGTGTGCTGACACGGAAGTCAATCACCCGATCTGCGCCGACTTTGAGTTTCATGCGGCCATCCTGGGGAACCCGCTTCTCAGAGATGTCCATGCGGGAAATGACTTTGATGCGGGATGCCAATTTATCTTTGATGGCAATCGGCGGGCTGGCGATTTCGCGGAGTTCCCCGTCAATGCGGAAGCGCACCCGGTACTGGTGCTCGTAAGGTTCAAAGTGCAAATCAGATGCCCGCATGCTGAACGCATCCATCAGCATTTTGTGCAGGAAGCGAACAACTGGCGCATCCTCCACTTCGGCTGCGGCGGCCTGGGTGGTGTCTGGTGCCATTTCAGCGGCGGATTCGTCAAACTCAAAATCGCCGCCAATGATTTCCTCCATCGCTTCGCTGGCGCTGACCGTATTGGCATCTACGATTTTGGCGAGCTTGTCATACTCCGCGATGACCCAATCAAATCCCATCTGCGTTGAGAATTTGATCCGCTCGGTCGCTTGCTGATCCGAGGGGTCTGCAGTCGCAATGATGAGCCGGTTCCCTTTTTTGCCAAGTACCAGCACGCGAAACTCGGTGCAGATCTTGGCATCCAGCAACCCTTGGGGGAGCCTTTGCAAATCGACGGCATCCAGATCAATCAGGGGGGCTGCAAAGGCATTGGATAGGGTTTGGGCCAGATCGGCTGACGACACCGCAGCAGCTCCGACCAGTTCGGCCATGAAGCTGCTTTTGTTCGCAACTGCTTTGCGATAGGTGTCTTCCGCAACTTTTTGCGGGATTTTTCCGGCGGCTACTAATGCCCGGCCGATCCCCGGCAGGGCGACGGTCGTAAGGTCGCGGGTCGTGGTGTCTGCAGATGCCATAGGTCTTCAAGGATAGCCTAAGCCATGGCGTGTCAGTGCATCCGAATCAAGCGGTTACCAATTTTCGCGCGCTGAGTGTGACGATTTTTACATCTTGGTGCGGCAATTAAGAATTTTTCAGCCGCCCGACAAATGCTTCTCCCGCCGCATCTTTGGCCGAAAGCTTGGGAGCCACAGACATCACAGGCCACGAAATGCCCAGGGTCGGGTCATTCCATGCAATGCAACGCTCATGTTCGGGGGCGTAGTAGTCCGTCGTTTTATACAAAAACTCAGCCGTTTCCGACAGCACTACGAAGCCATGCGCCAAGCCCGGTGGCACCCATAACTGCCGCTTGTTGGAGGCAGAAAGGATTTCGCCCACCCATTTGCCATAGGTCGGTGATTCGGGGCGAATATCCACCGCCACATCAAACACCTCACCCGCCACCACACGCACCAGTTTGCCTTGCGCTTGCTTCACTTGGTAGTGCAAACCACGCAAAACACCGTAGCCGGACTTGGAGTGGTTGTCCTGCACAAAGGGCAGTGTGACGCCGGTCGCTTCGCGGAACACCCGCTCATTAAAGCTCTCATAAAAGAAGCCACGCTCGTCACCAAACACCTTGGGTTCGAGCAGCAGCACATCGGCAATGGCAGTCTTGGTAACTTGCATCAGAACACCTTTTCTTTGAGCAAACGCAGCAGGTACTGGCCGTAGCCGGACTTGGCCAGGGGTTGCGCCAGCGCCTGTAGGCGTGCATCGTCAATCCAGCCACTACGCCATGCAATCTCTTCGGGGCAAGCCACTTTCAGGCCCTGGCGGTTCTCAATGGTGTGGATGAACTGGCTGGCTTCCAGCATGGATTCATGGGTGCCGGTGTCCAGCCAGGCATAGCCGCGCCCCATGGTTTGCACATCCAGTGCCCCGCGCTCCAGATACATCCGGTTCAGGTCGGTGATTTCCAGCTCACCGCGGGCCGATGGCTTGACCTGCTTGGCCATCTCCACGACGTGGGCATCATAGAAATACAAACCGGTCACGGCATAGCGCGACTTGGGGGCTTGGGGCTTTTCTTCCAGGCTGATGGCCTTGCCCTGGGCATCAAACTCGACCACGCCGTAGCGCTCGGGGTCATTGACGGCGTATGCAAAGACCGTTGCCCCTTTCGTTTGCTGGCTTGCACTTTGCAAGAGACCCGCAAAGTCATGTCCGTAAAAGATGTTGTCGCCCAGCACCAGCACGCTGGGGGCGCCGTCCAGGAACTTCTCACCGATCAGAAAAGCCTGGGCCAGGCCATCCGGCGAGGGTTGTACTGCGTACTCGATATGAATGCCCCATTGGCTGCCATCACCCAGCAGCTGCTCGAAGCGCGGCGTGTCTTGCGGGGTGCTGATCACCAGCACGTCCTTGATGCCTGCGAGCAGCAGCACGCTCAAGGGGTAGTAAATCATGGGCTTGTCGTAGATGGGCAGCAGTTGCTTGCTGACCGCTTGGGTGGCCGGGTACAGGCGGGTGCCCGAACCTCCGGCCAGGATGATGCCTTTGCGGGGCTTGGAGGTGATTGTGTTCATGTGTGCGTCCCTGTTGTCTTTATCTTCCGGCAATCTCGGTCAACATGCGCTTCACACCCTCTTGCCAGTGCGGCAGGCGCAGACCGAAAGCGGCCTGGAGTTTAGAGGTGTCAAGCCGGGAGTTCAGCGGGCGCCGGGCCGGGGTGGGGTAGCTGCTGGTGGGCGTGGGGGCTACTTTGTCGGCCGTGGCTTTGAGCGGCAGGCCCAGGATGGAAGCCTGTTCCAGCACAAACTGCGCATAGCCATGCCACGTGGTCTCGCCCGCTGCAATGCAGTGGTAGAGCCCGGCCAATTCAGGTTTGGCTTGCAGGCTGCGAATGGCGTGGGCAGTGACATCGGCCAGCAACTCGGCCGAGGTGGGCGCGCCAAACTGGTCGTTGATGACGGTGAGCGCATCACGTTCACCCGCCAGGCGCAGCATGGTTTTGGCGAAGTTGCCGCCTCGGGTGGCGTACACCCAGCTGGTGCGCAGGATCAGGTGTTTAGGGTTTTGTGCAAGCGCTTGCTCGCCTTCAAGCTTGGTCTGGCCGTATACGCTCAAGGGGCCGGTGGTGTCGGTCTCTTTCCAGGGCGTGTTGCCACTGCCATCGAACACGTAGTCGGTGCTGTAGTGGATCAGCCACGCTCCTGTTTTGATAGCTGCTTGCGCAAGTGCAGCGGGCGCCAGGGCATTGATTGTTCGTGCAAGTGCGGGTTCGCTCTCGGCTTTGTCCACGGCCGTGTGGGCTGCAGCATTGACGATGATGTCGGGGTGTACTGCCGCTACAGTGCGCTCCAACCCTGCCAAGTCAGTGAAGTCACCGCACAGGCCCTGCGGGTTCTGGCCGGCATCAAAGTCCAGCGCCACCACTTCGCCCAGCACACCCAGGGAGCGTTGCAGTTCCCAGCCGACTTGGCCGCCCCGGCCCAATAGCAATATCTTCATGCAGCGGCCTTGTCTGCGTTCGTCTCGCCGTATTGCTTGCTCACCCAGTCGCGGTAGCCGCCGCTGAGCACGTTATTAACCCAGTCCGGGTGGTCCAGGTACCACTGCACAGTTTTGCGGATGCCGGTCTCAAAGGTCTCTGCAGGCTTCCAGCCCAGTTGCTGCTCTATCTTGCGGGCGTCGATGGCGTAGCGCCGGTCGTGGCCGGGCCGGTCGGTGACGTAGGTGATCTGCTCTTTGTAGGGCTTGCCGTCTGCACGGGGCTTGAGCTCGTCCAGCAGCGCACACACGGTATGCACGATGTCCAGGTTGGGCTTTTCATTCCAGCCGCCCACGTTGTAAGTTTCGCCCACCAAACCGGCTTCCAGAACGCGGCGTATGGCGCTGCAGTGGTCTTTGACGTAGAGCCAGTCGCGGATCTGTTGGCCGTCGCCGTACACCGGCAGGGGCTTGCCGGCCTGGGCGTTGACGATCATGAGCGGGATGAGTTTTTCGGGGAAGTGGTAGGGGCCGTAGTTGTTGCTACAGTTGGTGGTCAGCACCGGCAGGTCATAGGTGTGGTGGTAGGCGCGCACCAGGTGGTCGCTGGCGGCTTTACTGGCCGAATACGGGCTGTTGGGCTCATACCTGTTGGTTTCTGCAAAGGCCGGGTCGGACTTTGCCAAGGAGCCATACACCTCGTCGGTGGAGACGTGCAGCAAGCGGAAAGCCGTTTTGGCTTTGGGCTCCAAGGCGCCCCAGTAGGCGCGCACGCTTTCCAGCAAATGGAAGGTGCCTACGATATTGGTCTGGATGAATTCGCCCGGGCCATGGATGGAACGGTCTACATGGCTCTCTGCCGCAAAGTTCAATACGGCACGGGGTTGATGCTCTTGCAGCAAGTGGGTCACCAGTGCTGCGTCACCAATGTCGCCCTGCACAAATACGTGGGCCGGGTTGTCGGCCAAGGAGGCCAGGTTTTGCAGGTTGCCTGCATAGGTTAGCTTGTCCAGGTTCACTACGGTTTCTGAAGAGCCAGCCAGCCAGTCCAGCACGAAGTTACTGCCGATGAAGCCGGCGCCGCCGGTTATCAGGATGGTCATGATAGGGGTGCAATGGTTGTGTCAGTCTTCCATTATCCCCTCGTCCTTTCACACGCCTGAGTTATGACTCTGTCATGGTTTTGAGAATACGCAGCAGGCATTCATCACACAGCAACTTGGCACTGCGCACGCTGGTGCTCTCGGTGTAGCAACGCAGCTCCGGTGCGTTGCCGCTGGGGCGCAAATGCACAATATCCCCGGAGGCAAAGTGCACCCGCAGGCCATCCGTTTCGTCCACGCTTTCTACCGGTCCGGCCTGCGGTGCCAACAAGTTGCGCAATGCGGTGTGGTCGTCACGCAGGCGGCTGATCAATGCACGGCTGGCGGTGGTCGCAAAGTTTTGAATGCGGTCACTGGCAGTAAAGCGTTTGGGGAGCCGGCTGGCGACCTCTGACATTTTCAGACCTTGTGTTTTGGCGCCGCACAGCAGGGCCAGCATGGGTAGCACCGCATCGCGGGTGGGTAATGGACCCAAGCGGCGGCCATTGCGCAGCACTTGGCTACCCAGCAAAAAACCTCCATTGGCTTCAAACCCCACCACGAGATCGGCACCTTGACGGGCGGCCTGTGCCATGCCTTCAATCACATAGGGCGAGCCGATACGTGTGCGGACCACCTGTGCAAAGGACTGGGCACGTTCCAGGGCGCTGTTGCTGCTGACCGGGGTCACCACGGCGGTGGCATGCAGGTATTGGGCAGTCAATATGCCCACGACATCACCCCGCAACCAGTGTCCTTGTTCGTCGCCTATCAAGGGGCGGTCGGCATCGCCGTCGGTGGATACGATGGCATCAAAATCATGTAACTCCGCCCATTCGCGGGCTTGTTCAATGTCTTCGTGGCGCACGGCCTCCGTGTCGATGGGCACAAACACATCCGTGCGGCCCAGTGAAATGACCTCGGCTCCCAATGCTTCCAGGATGGCGCGCAACACGTCACGTGCCACACTGCTGTGCTCGTAGACCGCAATGGTTTCACCTTGAAGGGCATGCGGTCCGAAAAATTCGGTGTAGCGGCTCAGGTAGGCCTGCAAAACCCGGGGGTCTGGTGCGGGCAGTGCCGGCAGCTTGAGGTCCTTGGGCAGTCCGACCAGAAAGTCCAGCATGGCCTGTTCGTCCGCCTTGGTGATTTCACCATCTTCTCGGTAAAACTTGATGCCATTGCGGTCAAAGGGAATATGGCTGCCGGTGACTACGATGGCGGGAGAGCCGATCTGTGCTGCATACAAAGCCAGTGCCGGGGTGGGCAGGGCGCCGCCGTACACGACCTCCATGCCCAAACTCTCAATGGCTGCCGCACAAGCCGCCGCAATGGCCGGACTGCTGGGGCGCAAATCATGGCCCAACACGATGCGCTTGGCTGCGGGAACCACCGCGTTCAAGAAGGCGGTGGCATAGGCGTGGCACAAATCCGGCGTCATGTCGGCCACTTTGCCGCGTGCACCGCTAGTGCCGAACGCAACACCGGTTTGCGTGACCATGTCTTGGAGTGAAAGTACTGTCATAACACCATTCCCTAATTGGACTCACCAAACGGCATTGTCCCAGAGGAGAGAACCTTGCAGTAGATGGATGCTGCGTGTTGCAGATCATGCAGGGTCCCGAGCGGAGTGGACGCCGCTTTTTCCTTTTTCATAGAGAATCATTCAGCTTGTTTAAGGCGCGCGCGCGGTAGACTTCCACGTTGAGCGCTGGTGCAGTTCAAGCACCAACACCATGCAGAATATGTATTCGGGAGATATGACAATGGCAAAAGGCATGATTTTGGCTGCTGGGCAAGGTACACGGGTTCGGCCTTTGACCAAGGATTTACCCAAACCCATGGTGCCTATTCTGGGTAAGCCGGTGATGGAGTACCTGATTGAGCATTTGGCACGCCATGGCATCCGGGAAATCATTGTGAATGTGGCGTACCACCACCATCGTATCGAGCAATATTTCGGGGATGGCAGTCGCTGGGGCGTGGAAATTGCGTATTCCTATGAGGGCGTGCGCGAACACGGTGACATTCTGCCGCGTCCCATGGGATCGGCTGGCGGGATGCGGCGCATTCAGGATTTCAGCGGCTTTTTTGATGACACGACACTGGTACTGTGTGGTGATGCTTTGATTGATTTGGACATCACGGCAGCCATTGCCGAACACAAGGCCAAAGGGGCATTGGCCAGCGTCGTGGCCCTGAATGTTCCTCTGGACGAAGTGCAGAACTATGGGGTAGTGGTGGCGGATGCCGAAGGGCGTATCCAGTCCTTTCAGGAAAAGCCCAAACCTGCTGAAGCCAAGTCTACGTTGGCAAGTACCGGGATTTATATTTTCGAGCCCCAGATTTTGGATAAGGTGCCCAGGGGCAAGGTGTATGACATCGGTTCGGAGTTGTTTCCGCAACTCGCACAGGATGGCTCACCGTTCTTTGTGCAGAACCGTCCATTCCACTGGATTGACATCGGGCGCGTCAGTGACTATTGGACGGTGTTGCAGCGTGTGCTGAAGGGGGAGGTGGACAACATGCCCATGCCCGGCAAGGAAGTACGGCCTGGTGTCTGGGTGGGCCTGAACACCAGTATTCCGTGGGACAAAGTCCGGATTGAGGGGCCTGTCTACATCGGCTCGAGTGTGAAAGTCGAAGAGGGGGCAACCATCATCGGACCTTCCTGGATCGGTCATGGGAGTGTGATCCGGTCCGGCGCACGGATCACGCGTGGAATTTTGTTTGAATACACCCGCATCGCTCCGGACATGCATTTCCACGAAATGATTGTGTCGCGCTTGTACTGTGTCAACCGGCATGGTGAAACGTTGTATGCAGGGGACGATACGTCCCGCATGCGTTGGGGCGATGCCCGCGCCTGATTTTTTTGAAAGCTTCTATGTTGATTCAGCCTGTCATCTTGTCCGGAGGGTCCGGAACTCGTTTGTGGCCTTTGTCCCGTGAAAAGTACCCCAAGCAATTGTTGCCTTTGATTGGGGAAGATTCTTTGCTGCAGGCCACTATCCGGCGCGTCGAAGGCATTGCGGGCGCAGAGCTCGCTGCGCCTATCGTGGTGTGCAATGAAGAGTACCGCTTTGTGATTGCGGAGCAGATGCGTTTGATGGGGCGGCCTGGTACGGTGATTCTCGAGCCATCCGGAAGAAATACGGCACCAGCCCTCACCATTGCTGCGCATGCTGCTATTAAAAATGGAGCGGACCCCGTGCTTTTGGTGATGCCGGCAGACCATGTGATCATGGATGCAGAGGCCTTCCGTGCTGTGGTGGCGCAAGGTGCCGCGCTTGCGCAGGCGGGGGCGGTCGTGACCTTTGGCATTACGCCGGATGCTCCGGAGACCGGGTATGGCTATATCCAGTCGGGTGAAGTCTTTGGCGCTGTAGCAGCCAAGCGGATCGCCCGCTTCGTCGAGAAGCCGGACCTCAAGACTGCGCAATCCTATTTGGAAGAGGGTACTTACTCATGGAACAGTGGCCTGTTCATGATGAAGGCGTCGGTGTGGTTGGCGGCTGTGAAACTGTGTCGTGGAGATATTGCGAGTGCCTGCGCATCTGCTTGGGAACAAGGCAGTGTGGATGGCGAGTTTGTGCGGGTTGGCAAGGAAGCGTTCGGCGCGTGCCCCAGTGATTCGATTGACTACGCCGTCATGGAACGGCTGGCGGGGCGCAAGGGTGAAGCGCTTTCTGGGTTGCCGGACGGCGTGGTGATCCCCTTGTCCGCCGGGTGGTCGGATGTTGGTGCCTGGGAGGCGCTGTGGAATGTGTTGCCCAAAGACCAGGCAGGGAATGTCAAGCAGGGTGACGTACTGATGCACGACAGTCGCAATACCCTGGCCTTGTCCGACGGGCGTTTGATTGCCTGTGTAGGCGTGGATGATCTGATTGTGGTGGAGACGGCGGATGCCATTTTGGTGGCCCACAAGAACCGGACCCAGGACGTCAAGAAGATTGTGGATAGCCTGAAGCAGGCGGGGCGCAGCGAAGGCCAGGCCCATCGCAAGGTGTTCCGCCCTTGGGGGTGGTATGACAGCATTGATCACGGTGATCGTTTCCAAGTCAAACGCATTGTGGTGAAGCCGGGCGCAGCCTTGTCCTTGCAGATGCACCATCACCGTGCCGAGCACTGGATCGTGGTGAGCGGAACAGCCAAAGTAACCGTCGGTGAGAAGACCGTGTTGCTGTCCGAAAATGAATCTACTTACATTCCATTGGGCACCACCCATCGTCTGGAGAATCCTGGAAAGCTGGCATTGGAGATGATTGAGGTCCAGTCGGGCAGCTACCTGGGAGAGGATGACATCGTGCGTTTTGAGGATGTATACGGGCGTTGAAGGTTCGGGTGATCGACCACACGTCGTGTAAAAAAATGGCTTGTCATCGACAAGCCATTTTTATTTGCGGGCCATCAACTGGTCGGGGTGAGAGGATTCGAACCTCCGATCTCTTCGTCCCGAACGAAGCGCCTTACCGGACTAGGCCACACCCCGCGTGTGTCTGCCATCCACTGGATCGCTCAATGATTGCGCTCTAGTAACTGCGTGGCCAAGTGTATCAAGCAGTCCGAGTAGTCATTGGAAGGGAGGCGTTTTGCCGCCTCTATGGCGCGTGCGGCTTCTGCTCTAGCTGACGCTTTGGCAACGTCCAGGGCGCCGGTCTTTCTGACAATGGAGACGACGGCATCGAGCATGGCCAGGTCACCGGTTTCAATGGCGGTCTGAATGGTGTTGCGCTCCGATTCCGTGCCACGCTGCATGGCCGCAATCAATGGAAGCGTGGTCTTGCCCTCGCGCAGATCGTCGCCAAGGTTCTTTCCCATCACTGTGGCATCGCCGGCGTAGTCTAGAACATCGTCAATGACCTGAAACGCGGTTCCCATCGCCTGGCCGAATTCGGCGCAGGCCTCCTCATGCGGTTCGGAGGCGCCGGACAAAATCGCCCCGACGCGTGCGCTAGCTTCAAAGAGCTTTGCTGTCTTGGAGCGGATAACTTGCAAATAGCCCGCCTCATCCAGCGCTGCGTTGTGCATGTTCATCAACTGCATCACTTCACCCTCGGAAATGATGTTGGTGGCATCCGCCAGCACCTGCATGATGCGCATGCTCTGGGCATCCACCATCATCTGGAAGGCCCGTGAGTACAGAAAGTCGCCTACCAGTACGCTGGCCGGATTGCCAAAGTGGGCATTGGCCGTTGGAGCACCACGCCGCAGATCGGAGTCGTCAACCACATCGTCATGGAGCAAGGTCGCCGTGTGGATGAACTCCACCACGGCCGCCATGTTGTAGCGCTGCTCGCCCTTGAATCCCAAGGCGCCACAGCACAGTAGCAACAGGGCAGGGCGCAGGCGTTTGCCACCGGCGGAAATGATGTATTGGGAGACGCTGCCGACGAGGGGAACGCCGGAGTCCAATCTCTGGGCGATGACCCTGTCAACTTCGCGCATGTCGGATTCGACGATGGAGAGACCCGTCGAAGAGGCAGGAGTAGAGACTTGCAAGACGTTGGACCGGTTTGTTTTTCTGGATTATAGGGACGCTGGGATTGCATGCGACGGCTTATGCTGGGTTAGCTTTGACGAATTCCGGCGAAATGTTATACTCCAAGGCTCTGTAAAAATTCATTTACAGAATTTCCTAGTCGAAGAGGTCAACATGTACGCGGTCATAAAAACCGGCGGCAAGCAATATCGTGTTGCTGCTGGCGAAAAAATTAAAGTAGAACAGATTGCTGCGGACGTAGGCCAAGAGATCGTGATCGACCAGGTTCTGGCAGTCGGAAACGGCGCTGAACTGAAGGTTGGCACACCCTTGGTGTCCGGTGCGACCGTTACGGTCACAGTAATTTCCCACGGAAAGCACGACAAAGTGCGCATTTTCAAAATGCGTCGTCGTAAGCATTACCAGAAACGTCAAGGTCACCGTCAGCAGTTCACCGAACTGCAAATCGGCGCGATCAAGGCTTAAAGGAATAGGTCATGGCACAGAAAAAAGGCGGCGGCTCTACGCGCAACGGACGTGATTCCAAGCCAAAGATGCTCGGTGTGAAGGCTTTCGGCGGTGAGTTGATCAGCGCCGGTTCCATCATCGTGCGTCAACGTGGCACCAAGTTCCACGCTGGCGACAACGTCGGCATGGGCGTGGATCACACCCTGTTTGCACTGGTGGACGGCAAAGTGTCGTTTGCAGTGAAGGGCGCGTTGAACAAGCACACAGTGAGCATTACTGCAGCGTAATCTGCACAGGCTCCCCCGAGAAACCCTGCGCCCTTTGCGCGGGGTTTTTCATTTCTAACCTCGGTGTACGACCATGAAGTTTGTTGACGAAGCCTACATTGATATCTCCGCAGGAGACGGTGGCGCGGGTTGCGTCTCCTTCCGGCATGAAAAGTACAAAGAATTCGGCGGCCCCAATGGTGGCGACGGTGGCCGTGGCGGTCATGTCTTCGCTGTTGCGGACCCCAACCTGAATACGCTGGTGGACTACCGTTTTGCACGCCGCTATGACGCCAAGCGCGGCGAGCACGGCATGGGTTCCGACATGTTCGGTGCGGCGGGTGATGACATCACGCTCAAAATGCCGGTGGGTACCATCATTTCCGATGCGGAAACTGGTGAGGTGCTGTTTGAGTTGTTGCAGCCCGGTGAGGTCATCACCATTGCCAAAGGTGGTGACGGTGGTTTCGGAAACATGCGTTTCAAAAGCGCGATCAACCGTGCGCCACGTCAGAAGACGCCCGGGTGGCCTGGGGAAAAACGCAACCTGAAGCTGGAACTCAAAGTGCTGGCGGATGTTGGTCTGTTGGGTATGCCCAATGCGGGTAAATCCACCTTCATTTCTGCGGTGTCGAACGCGCGCCCCCGGATTGCGGATTACCCCTTCACAACCTTGCATCCCAATCTGGGTGTGGTGCGCGTGGGACCCGAGCAAAGTTTCGTGGTCGCAGACTTGCCTGGTCTGATTGAGGGTGCTGCGGAAGGTGCAGGTCTGGGTCATCAGTTCTTGCGCCATTTGCAGCGTACGCGTTTGCTGTTGCATGTCGTGGACATGGCGCCTTTTGACGAAGGTGTGGACACGGTGGCGCAAGCCAAGGCTATCGTGAACGAGCTGAAGAAGTACGACGAAGAGTTGTACAAAAAGCCGCGCTGGTTGGTCTTGAATAAGCTGGATATGGTGGCGACCGACGACCGTGTGGCGCTTGTCAAAGACTTTGTGAAACGCTACAAGTTCAAAGGCCCGGTGTTCGAGATTTCAGCGCTGACTCGTGAGGGCTGCGAACCGCTGATCAAAGAGATTTACAAGCACATCAAGGCGCAGCAGATCGCCGAAATGCCGCATGTGGAAGTGGACCCCCGCTTTGCGCCAGGATCTACCGATCCAGACGCCAACTCTGTCACCTGATTTGCTCCTATTTTTATAGCTGCTTGCGCTTATGCAACGGGCGCTACAAACATAAATGAATCAAAAATTCAGTTCTACGGTGTTGCGTGATGCCCGGCGTGTAGTAATTAAAGTGGGCTCCAGTCTGGTCACCAATGATGGTCGCGGGCTGGATGAGCAGGCCATAGGGGAATGGTGCCGGCAGTTGGCACATTTGATCCGTGATGGCCGCGAGGTCATTATGGTGTCCAGTGGTGCCATCGCCGAAGGCATGAAGCGGCTGGGTTGGTCCACCCGTCCGACGGCCGTACACGAGTTGCAGGCAGCGGCGGCGGTGGGGCAGATGGGCTTAGCCCAAATGTACGAAACCAAGCTCCGTGCCAATGGCTTGGGCAGTGCCCAGGTCCTGCTCACCCATGCCGACCTGGCGGACCGTGAGCGCTACCTCAATGCACGCTCCACCTTGCTGACTTTGTTGAAACTGGGTGTAGTCCCTGTCATCAACGAAAACGACACGGTGGTGAATGATGAAATCAAGTTTGGCGACAACGATACCTTGGGCGCCCTGGTGGCGAACTTGGTGGAAGCGGATGCCTTGGTCATTCTGACAGACCAGAAGGGTCTGTTCACTGCGGACCCTCGCAAGGACCCTGAGGCCACGTTTGTGAGTGAAGCTGTTGCCGGCGACCCCAAGCTGGAGTTGATGGCAGGCGGTGCGGGTAGCAGCATTGGCCGTGGTGGCATGCTGACCAAGATTTTGGCCGCCAAGCGCGCGGCCGGTTCGGGAGCATCCACGGTGATTGCTTGGGGGCGTGAACCAGATGCATTGATCCGACTTGCCCAGGGCGATGCGATCGGTACTTTGCTCATTGCCCAAACTCCCAAAAACCAGGCACGCAAACAGTGGATGGCAGACCATTTGCAAATGCGTGGAGCGGTGATTGTGGATGCGGGGGCGGCGGCCAAAGTGCGCGACGAGGGAAAGAGCCTTCTGCCCATAGGTATGCTCCACGTCGACGGCGAGTTCTCTAGGGGGGATGTCATCGCCGTGCGCGATGAGCTGGGTCAGGAAATCGCCCGGGGGCTGGCAAATTACGCGAGTGCCGAAGCGCGTCTGATCTGCCGCAAGCCATCCAGCGAGTTTGAACGCTTGTTGGGTTACGCCGCAGAGCCGGAGATGCTACACCGCGACAATCTGGTGCTTAGCCGTTAGCCCAGAGCTGCGGGCGCTCCGCTACCCTTGGTTGTCGTTCTTCTGGCTTCCGGGTCTGCGACCCGTTTGCAGCGCTTTGATGATGTCCGATTTGTTTGCCACGACGCGCGCATAGCAAGCGGCTTGACGGGCGAATATGCGTGCATGTTGCGAGCCCATGTTTTCCTGTAGATCACGCCAAACCGGATTCGACACTGGTGACCATGTTCCGCTGGTGCCGGCGCGGGCATACGTCTTGACCTCACCGGTCAGGCAGCGGATACCTTCGTACACCGCATTGCTGGTCCCTGTCGTGTTGGTCATCACCGCCACGTAGCGCACGATGCCATCACTGCCGACATTGATCGTGTCCGGGTCAATGCCGACTTTGACAGTGACGAAGTTCGGCATCTCCAGAGGGAGTAGCTTGCTTGTGGAAAAGGTCGGGGCGGGTGGCGCTTTCTCTTCAACCCAGTCCGGGTTGTCCAGAGAGTTTTGTGCGTAAACCACGCCGCTCAGCAACCACAGCGCACAAGCTGCAGCGTAACGTATTGAAAGAATCATGTTGTCGAAGAAACGTTGGTACCGGGGTCGGGTTCGAAAGACGCGCCCGGAGGTAGTTCCATATGGTTGGACTGAAGTCGGTCCAAACTACTCTCCAAGTCCCGCTGGCGACCACCACCATGGCGCAAGAAACGGTTGCGCGGTTCATGGCGGGGTAAATAGCGCGACAACTCGGTCAACGCCATTTCATACACTCCGCGTTTGAATTCCACGACGGCATCCAGGGGCACCCAATAGTCGTTCCAGCGCCAAGCGTCGAACTCCGGGTGACTGGTTGCTCGCAGGTTCAGGTCCCAATCGTGACCGACCAATTGCAGCAGAAACCAGATCTGCTTTTGTCCTTTGTAATGGCCTCGCGCGTCGCGGCGCACAAACCTGTCCGGCACCTCGTAGCGCAACCAGTCGCGGGTACGGGCCACAACGCTTACATGCTCCGGAAGGAGGCCCACCTCTTCGTGGAGTTCCCGGAACATGGCCTGCTCGGGAGTTTCCCCCCGGTCAATGCCACCTTGCGGGAATTGCCACGAATGTGTGCGTATGCGTTTGCCCCAAAATACCTGATTTCGCTGGTTGAGCAGGACGATGCCGACGTTGGGTCGAAATCCGTCCCGGTCAAGCATAATCAAACCCCAATTTTTAAACTTCATTCATTATGCACAGCGAAAGCGGTGCATCAAGGTCTGAAGCTCCCTGTAGTTCACTGAGTGACCCATGAAAGCCTCCCAATTCCTGATTTCCACCCTCAAAGAAGCACCTACCGATGCCGAGGTGGTGAGCCATAAACTCATGATGCGTGCGGGCATGATCAAAAAGCTGGGAGCCGGCATTTACAACTACATGCCCATGGGCCTGCGGGTGATTCGCAAAGTGGAGGCCATCGTCCGTGAAGAAATGAACCGCGCCGGTGCGGTCGAATTGACCATGCCAGTGATTCAACCAGCTGAGCTGTGGCAGGAAACAGGTCGATTCGACAAGATGGGCCCTGAGCTGCTCCGCATTAAAGACCGCCATGAGCGCGATTACGTGGTCCAGCCCACCAGCGAAGAAGTGGTGACCGACATCGCCCGCCAGGAAATCAAGAGCTACAAGCAGCTTCCCAAAAACCTGTACCAGATTCAGACCAAGTTCCGCGATGAGCGCCGCCCCCGCTTCGGCTTGATGCGTGGCCGCGAATTCATCATGAAGGACGCCTACAGCTTCGACCGTGACCAGGACTCCGCGAAAGCCAGTTACCAGGTCATGGCCAAGGCCTACCGCCGCATCTTTGACCGCTTCGGCCTGACCTATCGGGCAGTCGCAGCGGACAGCGGCGCTATCGGCGGCGATTTGAGCGAAGAGTTTCAGGTGATTGCTGCGACCGGGGAAGACGCCATCGTCTATTGCCCGACCAGCGACTACGCCGCCAATATGGAAAAAGCGGAAGCTTTGGCGCCTGCAGCACCCAGGAGAGCTGCGCAGGCTGCTATTGAAAAGATAGCAACGCCAGGCAAGAGTACCTGCGAGGACGTGGCTGCCCTGTTGGGTGTAGCGCTGAATACGACAGTGAAGTCTTTGGTTCTAGCGACCGACGAGAAGGATGAGCACGGCACGGTCAAGAAGACCCAAGTATGGCTCTTGTTGCTGCGCGGCGACCATGACATGAACGAAGTCAAGGTCGGCAAGTTGCCGGGACTGGCCGAGTTCCGTTTTGCCACCGTGGGTGAGATTGAAGAGCACTTCGGCTGCAAGCCCGGATATTTGGGCCCTATTGGCCTGAAGCGACCGCTCAAGATCGTGGCGGACCGCGATGTAGCCGTCATGGCCGACTGGATTTGCGGCGCCAATGAAGAAGACTTTCACATCCGTGGCGTCAACTGGGGCCGTGATCTGCCAGAGCCCGACATGGTCGCGGACCTGCGCAATGTGGTGGAGGGCGATGCCTCGCCCGACGGCAGCGGGGTGCTGGCGATTGAACGGGGCATTGAAGTAGGCCATGTGTTCTACCTGGGCACCAAGTACAGCAAGGCCATGAACGCCACTTTCTTGGACGTAAATGGCAAGCCCCAATTCATGGAGATGGGCTGCTACGGCATCGGCATCACCCGACTGCCTGCCGCTGCGATTGAGCAGAACCACGATGACAAGGGCATCATCTGGCCCGACGCGCTGGCGCCGTTTACTGTGGTCTTGTGCCCCATCAACCCGGACCGCTTCCCCGACGTGAAGGCAGCAGCCGACAAGCTCTATGAGGAGCTGCTGGCTGCGGGTGTTGATGTGATTCTGGATGACCGCAATGAGCGCCCCGGTGCCATGTTTGCGGATTGGGAGTTGATCGGCGTTCCGCACCGCGTGAACATCGGTGACCGTGGACTGAAAGAAGGCGTGGTGGAGTACCAGCACCGCCGCGAAAGTGCAGCAACCAGCGTTCCCATGGCGGACGTTGCATCGCTGCTGCTCAGTCGCCTCCAGGCATGAGTCTGCCGCAATCCGGTTCGCTGATTTCAAGGCGAATCGGGCTGCAGCGCTTGTCCTTAGCGTGTGGGCTGCTCTGTTTTTCGCAGCAGCGCGCGTGGGCGGGTGCTCAGTTGGAAGAACCCTTGGTGGACTCGGTACGCACTGCGCTGTCGTCTGCCATTACCAATTCCGCGCCGCCCATCCCTGAGTTTCAGGATACCGAATCGCGACTCATGTACCTGCGCTGGTTGGGCACCATGAGTGAGCGCCTGAAGAAGAAAAAGCCCGAATGGGATGTGCGCAGGGAGTTTTTGCAAACGGTCTGGTACGAGAGCAAACGTGCTGGGCTGGATGTGGCCTTGGTGCTCGGCCTGATTCAGGTGGAGAGCAACTTCCGCAAATTCGCGGTCAGCAGTGTGGGTGCCCGTGGCTACATGCAGGTTATGCCCTTCTGGACGCGCGTACTGGGCGATGGGGATGCCGGCAAGCTGTTTCACATGCAGACCAACTTGCGTTTTGGTTGTGTGATCCTGCGCCACTACCTGGAGAGGGAGCGCGGTGATGTGTTTATGGCCCTAGGGCGCTACAACGGTTCACGGGGAAAAGCCGCTTATCCCGATGCGGTGCAAGGCGCGCGCCGTAACTGGGAGTGGGCGGCGTAACGCATTGCCACTTCCATGCTTGTATCCGTGGGATGCAAAGCAGGGGGGGGATATGGGCGCAGGTCTGCGCCCAGATGCCACTTAATTGGCTTGGGTGCCTATGACCTGTGCCAATTCGCCGGATTCGTACATTTCCATCATGATGTCCGAGCCGCCGATGAACTCCCCTTTGATGTAGAGCTGGGGGATGGTGGGCCAGCTGCTGTACTCCTTGATGCCCTGGCGGATACCGTCGTCTTCCAGCACGTTCACGGTCTTGATGGTCTTGGTGTCCACGCCACAGGCCTTCAGGATCTGGATAGCACGGCCGGAGAAGCCGCACTGGGGAAAGCTGGCAGTGCCCTTCATGAAAAGCAGGATGTCGTTGGACTTCACCAGTTCGTCAATGCGTTGTTGTGCGTCGCTCATGTCAAAAATTCCGAGTAAGTAGATCCCCCAATTATTTCACCTTCGCCCCGGGCTTGTCGCCGCAGCGTGGCCTAGGCGCATGGCGGGCAAGGCTTTTTACGATAATCGGGGGCATGAACATCACTAAAAACACCGCAGTCACCCTGCAATTCAAGATTTCCGACGCAACCGGCAAGCTGCTGGACCAGAGCCAGGAACCCATTGCCTACCTGCATGGCGGCTACGGCAACACCTTTCCCAAGATTGAAGAAGCGCTCGAAGGCCAAACGGCCGGATTTGCCACCACGATAGAGCTGGCTCCGGCGGATGCCTTCGGCGAATACAAAGAGGGCCTCTTGCAAACCATCCCCAAAACCCAGTTTCCTCCCGGCGTGAAGGTCGGTGGCCAGCTCGAAGGCCGTGCCGAAGACGGCCAGACCATTGTGTTCACCGTGGTCAAGATCAAGGGCCCTGTGGTGCACCTCGACGGCAACCACCCCCTGGCCGGCAAGACGCTGCGATTTGCGCTCAAGGTGCTGGAAGTGCGGGCTGCCAGCGAAGAAGAAATTGCACACGGCCACGTGCATGGTGCACACGGCCATCACCACTGATTGCCTTTCGATAGATTTGACGAAGTTTTTGATGCTTTGATTTGATTTTTGTTGGCATTTACTGCCAATAATTTTGAATAAATAGCAAATAAAGCAATCGGCTGCCGTTCCTGCGGGGCTACGATACCAGTCTAGAAATTGGTGCCATGCCCCTCAGGAGTTTTTGCCGTGCTGTCCAACCCCGCTACCAAATACCGCGCCTTCCCCGCTATTGACCTGCCCAACCGGCAATGGCCCACGCGCTCCATCACCCAGCCGCCCATCTGGATGAGCACGGACCTGCGGGACGGCAATCAATCCCTGTTTGAGCCCATGAATGCGGAGCGCAAGATGCGCATGTTCCGCACACTGCTGCAAGTGGGTTTCAAGGAAATCGAGGTCGGCTTTCCCAGCGCCTCCCAAACCGACTTTGACTTTGTCCGTGAGTTAATCGTAGGTGGCCATGTGCCGGACGACGTGACGATTGAAGTGCTCACCCAGTCGCGCGAGCACCTGATCCGCCGCACCATCGAGTCCCTCCAAGGTGCCCGCCGCGCCATCGTGCACGTGTACAACGCTACCGCCCCCGTGTTCCGCGATGTGGTGTTCGGCATGAGCAAGCCCGAGGTCAAAGAACTGGCCGTGTCCTCGGTGCGCCTGATCAAAGAGATCACCGCCACCATGCCCGAGACCGAGTGGGTGCTGCAGTACAGCCCGGAGGTGTTCACCAGCACTGAGCTCGAATTCGCCTGCGAAGTGTGTGATGCCGTCACCGCCGAGTGGGGCGCCACGCCGGCCAACAAGGTGATCCTGAACTTGCCCGCCACCGTGGAGGTGTCTACCCCCAATATCTATGCCGACCAGATCGAGTGGATGCACACCCATTTGGCCCGCCGCGACAGCGTCATTCTGAGCCTGCACCCGCACAACGACCGGGGCACCGGTATAGCGGCAGCCGAACTGGGCATGATGGCCGGCGCCGACCGGGTGGAAGGCTGTTTGTTCGGCAATGGCGAGCGCACCGGCAATGTGGACCTCGTCACCCTGGCCCTCAACCTGTACACCCAGGGCGTGAGCCCCGGTCTCGATTTCTCTGACATCAACGCGATTGCCCGCACCGTCGAGCATTGCAACCAGTTGCCTATCCACCCACGCCATCCCTATGTGGGTGACCTGGTGTTCACCGCGTTCAGTGGCTCCCACCAAGATGCCATCAAGAAAGGCTTTGCCGCCCAAAAGGCGGCCGGCCCGGATGCGATGTGGAATGTGCCCTACATGCCCATTGACCCCGCCGATGTGGGCCGCAGCTACGACTCGGTGATCCGCGTGAACAGCCAGTCCGGCAAGGGCGGCGTGGCCTATTTGATGGAAGCCGAGTTTGGTGTGGTCATGCCCCGTCGCCTGCAGGTGGAGTTCTCGGGCGAGGTGCAAAACTACACCGACAGCCACGGCGGCGAAATGAGCGCGCAAGACATCTGGAACCTGTTTGACGCCACCTACCTGAACGCCGCTGACGCCAAGGTGCGCTACGTGGAGCACCATCTGTTTGACCACCCCGGCCAGACCGGCAAGGCCCATGTACAGGGCATCCGTATCGGTGTGGAAGTGAATGGCCAGTCCATGCTGATTACCGGTGAGGGCAATGGTCCCATCGACGCGGCAGTGCACGCCTTGCAGACGATTGGGGTCAAGGTACAGGTGCGCAGCTATGAAGAGCGCAGCACCAAAGCCAGCACGGATGCGGGCGACGCACAAGCCTGCGCCTTTCTGGAGCTGGTGGCCGCGCAAGGCGACACCGGCAAGGGCGGCGAGCGCTTTGGTGTGGGCATGGACACCAACATCGTGACCGCCTCGGTCAAGGCCCTGATCAGCGGGGTGAACCGCCTGGGGCTGGTGGACGTGAACGGGGCAGAGCCGGTTGCGGCCTGATCCAGTCAACTGATCAAGAGCCGGGGCTGCGCAAGCGCCCCGGTTTTTTTATGCCTTCTTCAAAAAGCAGGCTTTGAGCATGAAGCTGCCGCCGTCCATCTTGCAGTCCACCTCGTGATCCCCGCCTATCAGCCGGATGCTTTTGACCTTGGTGCCTTGCTTGAGCACGGTGGAGCTACCTTTGACTTTCAGGTCTTTGATCAGCACCACCGCGTCGCCATCCTGCAGCACTTGGCCGTTGGAATCTTTGACTACCGCGCTGTCTTCGTCTTCCGCCGCCGCAGCAGCTTGCGGCCATTCGAAGCCGCAGTCAGCACAGACGAAGTTGCTGCCGTCGGGGTAGGTGTTTTCCAAGGTGCATTGCGGGCAGGCGGGGGCTGTGGACATGGTTGCTTTCTAATTGCTATGAATTCAGGAGCTGCTTGCGCACTATGGATGAGCGCTAGCGGCCAATTTGTGATGGAAGTGGGGCCATCCACCTGCCGCCGCTGCAACGCTCGATGCCGGCCAGGTCTCGGCGGCTATGGACTTCACTGAAGCCCGCTGCGGCCAGAAGTCCGCGCACAGCATGGGCTTGGTCATACCCGTGCTCCAGCAGCAGCCAGCCGCCGGCCAGCAGGTGCTCTCGGGCCTGCTCGATGATGGTGCGCAGGTCATCCAGCCCGTCGGCGCCGGCGGTCAGTGCCTGCCGGGGTTCAAAGCGCAGGGCAGGCAAATGCTCGTCGTTTTCTCGGATGTAAGGGGGGTTGGACACGATGAGCTGAAACCGGCCCTGCGTGCCGCTGAGCCAGGAGCCGTGGCTGAACGCCACCTCCAGTCCCAGCCGCTGTGCATTGCCCTGCGCCACGGCCAGTGCGGCGGGGCTGAAGTCCACGGCTTCGACCTGCAGCGCCGGACGGGTGGCCTTGAGGGCCAGCGCAATCGCACCGCTGCCGGTGCCCAGGTCCACCACGCGGGCCTCCGGGGTGGGCGCCAGTACGTCCAGTGCCCACTCCACCAGCGTCTCGGTGTCGGGTCGGGGCACCAGCACACCGGCGCTGACTTGCAGGTTCAGCCCGTAAAACTCTTGGTGGCCCACCAGGTACGCCACCGGTTCGCCGGCCAGCCGGCGGGTCGCCAGTTGCATCAGCGTAGCGTGGGCTTGCGCACTCAGGAGGTCGGTGTCATGCGCGAGCAACCAGGCCCGCCCTGCCCGGGCCTGCCCCACGGAGTGCAAGAGCAGCAGCCGGCTGTCCGTCAGGTCCAGGCCCAGGCTTTGGAGTTGTGAAATCGTTTGCGCAATGGTGGGCATGATGCTCTAAAAATGATAGCGACAAGCGCAATTCCAATGAGCGCTTAAAGCGGAATGTAGCCCCAAAATGAGCCTAACTCTGCGGGCACAAATATTGCATTTGAAGTGCAGTGAATCCGTGAAATATGCAGGCCTATCTTGGCCGAAGCCAGGCGCTGGCGAAGCGCCATATCGTTGGAGTTGTTTCAAAATGAGCCTTCTATTGTCCTCTGGTTCTTCTGTGCCTCCAGCGCGCTTGGGGGGCTTGTCGCTGAATGCCAAGATCTGTGTGGCGGCCACGGCGCTGGTGGTGGCCAGTCTGGCCATCACGTCCACTGTCATCGGCTTCAAAAGCAGCGCCACGGCCGAATCTGTCACCATGGACTTGGCGCGCACCTCGGTGCGTGAGGCAGCCAGTGCCTTGCAGTCGCGCATCAAGTCCAATCTATCTTCGGTGATGGCGCTTGCGGGTGCCATGACCACCACCAAGGCTGCCGGCCTGCCCATGCAGCGGCCGCAGATTGACGAAATGGTGAAGTCCACGCTGGTGAGCTCGCCGGACTTTGTGGGTGCCGCCGTCACTTGGGAGCCCAATACCCTGGATGGCAAAGATGCCGAATTCGCCGGCAAAGCCCCGATCTATGACGCGACAGGCCGCCACATGCCGTACTGGACGCGCCAGGCCGGTGGTGGTTTCCATGTAGACCCCATCGTGTTCGACCCGGCGCCTGGTGCCAATGACTGGTACGACATCCCCAAAAAGACGGGCAAGGTGTATTTCACCGAGCCCTATCTCTACCCGATTGAAGGCAAAGATGTGTTGATGGCCACTTTGGCCTCCCCCATTCTGGTGGATGGCAAGTTTCAAGGGGTTGGCAGTGCTGACTTCGCACTCACCCAGCTGAACAAGATCCTCGCCGATGTGAAGGTCATGGAGGGCGGCAGTCTGGTGTTGATCTCCAATGGCGGCTTGTATGCAACCCACCCCGATGCGGCGCTCATCAACAAAAAGGCCGAGGATATCCCGCCTGCCGGGTTGGAGGCCGTACAAAAAGGCCAGACCTATGAGTACACGGACAGCAGCAAGGTCATCCACCTGCTACAGCCGCTGGTGATTCACCCGGATACCGCACCCTGGGCCGTGCGGATGAGCTTTCCGCAGAGTGTGGCGACCGCATCGTCGCGCCAGCTGACTTTCTACACCTTGGGCGTGGCATTGGTCTGTGCCCTGGCCACTGCGGTGATTCTGGTGGCCGTGGTATCTCGCCTGATGCAGCCTTTGCGCGCCTTGAGCCGCGCGATGGCCGGTGTGTCCAGCGGGGACGCGGACTTGAGCACCAAGATTGCCGTACAAGGCAATGACGAGTTGGCTGCTATTGGCAACGGGTTCAACCAGTTCGTCGCCAAAATCCACGGGGTGCTGGCGCAAGTCCGCAGCAGCGCCGACAGTGTGGCCAACGCCAGCGCCGAAATCGCGCAAGGTAACAATGACTTGAGTGCCCGCACCGAGCACCAGGCCAGTGCGCTGGAGCAAACGGCCGCCAGCATGGAAGAGCTCAGCAGCACCGTCACGCAAAACGCCGACAACGCCCGCCAGGCCAACCAGCTGGCGATGAACGCCTCTACAGTGGCCGTGCAAGGGGGCGAGGTAGTGGGCCAGGTGGTGGACACCATGAAAGGCATCAATGAGGCCAGCCGCAAGATCAGCGACAT